>NZ_JBECOU010000001.1:0-1190269 GCF_040104475.1 Vibrio sp. SSH13-20 | reverse complement strand
CCCAGAATGAAGATAGGAAAGTATGATTCGACATGAAAACGGTAGTTTGTGTAGGTTTTGTTTGGCGATAAAACTCTATCACTTACTACCGTTTTTGTTTTCAGTTCCCGCTTATCCGCGATGAACCTAAAATAAAGAGTACCGAATCGAAACTCGCGTGATTCCATGAGTTTTTACGTGAACGCATGAGAAAAGTGAGATAAATCACTCGAATTCGGGTATAGTGCACCGCTAAAATTTTTAAAGCTATTTAGTGATTTGTTTAAGGAATACGCTCAATGTCATTTTCATCTCAAGGTTTTGCGCCAGAAGTGGTAAAAGCACTGGCAGAATGCGGTTATGAGAAGTTAACGCCAATTCAACAGAAGGCGATTCCAATGGCTCGTAAAGGTCATGATATTTTTGCCACTGCACAGACGGGTACGGGCAAAACGGCTGCGTTCTCGCTACCTATGATTCAACAGTTGTTGGAATCTGGTCGTAGTGCATCTCGTAAAACGGCACGTGCGCTTATCATGGCTCCAACTCGCGAGCTAGCAGAGCAAATCGCAGATAACATCAAAGCGTACACTAAGTATACTGAGCTATCGGTTGCTGCGATCTTTGGTGGTCGCAAGATGTCTTCTCAAATTTCTGCACTAGAGCGCGGTGTCGACATTTTGGTGGCGACGCCAGGTCGTCTTGAAGAGCACATCGAACAAGGTAATGTGTCAGTAGCGAACATCGAGTTTCTTGTGTTTGATGAGGCAGACCGTATCTTGGACATGGGCTTTATCCATGCGGTACGTAAGATCATGCTGGATGTGGATACTGACCCACAAATCATGATGTTCTCAGCAACGACGTCTAGTCAGCTAAACCTATTGGCGAGAGACATTCTGCGCAAGCCAAAACGTATCGAAGTAGAGCGTGCGAACACGACTGCACAGACGGTTGCGCACGTCCTTTACCCAGTGGATCAAGAACGTAAAACAGAACTGCTTTCTGAGTTAATTGGTCGTAAAAACTGGAAGCAAGTATTGGTGTTCGTGAACTACAAAGAAACAGCGAACGATGTAGTAAAAGAGCTTAAGCTTGATGGCATTAAAGCGGTTGTTTGTCATGGTGACCGTGCGCAAAGTGCTCGTCGTCGTGCGCTAGAAGAATTCAAAACGGGCAAAGCTCGCGTAATGGTCGCAACGGATGTTGCAGCGCGTGGTTTGGATATTGAAGATCTACCACACGTTGTGAACTACGATATGCCATTCCTAGCGGAAGATTACGTTCATCGCATCGGTCGTACAGGTCGTGCTGGTAAGCAAGGTCACGCCGTTTCGTTTGTTAACCGCGAAGAAGAGCTAACGGTAGTACAGGTTGAAAACCTTATTCAACAGCGTATTCGCCGTATCGAACTTGCAGGTTACGAACCAAAACAACGTGAAACGTACATTGAGAAGCTAAACTCAAAACCAGCTTTCAAGAACCGCCAAGGTCGTCGTAACAACCCGAACCAATCGGCAACAGACCAAGGTTCAGCTGAACGTCGCCTAGCAATGGTAAAACGTTTGAAAGCACGTCGCTCTTCTAACTAACTTCAGAATATAAAAAACGCCCCTCATGACGAGGGGCGTTTTTTGTTTGTGTTTATACTTACGATACCTAACCATCACCTCGGTGATCTGGGGAAATACAAACGGTTTAATTCATACCAATGAAGTTCGGTTCTCCGCGGTAGATAATGCGGTCATTCCCTCTATGAATCCCGAAGGTGACCACAGTGGGTGGGTTGTCTTCGGCTTTGCTCTTCTTATCCCAATTGTATTTAAGCCAAGGTAAGTTGTTTCCCTTGTCGCTTAAGTCTAAGTGGAATCGAACTTGCTCTCGTGCGGAATCGACTTGGCTGGCTACGATATCGTAGGTTCTGCCAGCCAGCATGGTGCCTTCACCAGATAACTTAGTGTTGTCAGGAGCAGAGTTGGACCAAATTGGCGTGCGTGAATGATGCTGTCCATTTGCCGTGGTCGCGCTGTCGTCAAAGTGGGTAACAAAGCGTCCGTTGTGCCAAACTTCGACATCCAGTGGGACTTTTATGGTCATGCCTTGGTTGCCCCCGACATCTTTAAAGTTGAGTCTACCAAAGCGAATATCTGGCTGCTCTTTCAGAATATGAGTGCCGTCAATGAAGTGAATTTCGTCGACTGGCTTGATGAAAGCCAAACCTATTTTTGTCTTGGTTGTTGTATTGTCTTTTACTTTGTTGAATGGTCCGTCTGGATAGCGTCCATCGGTTTCATCTTTCTTCCAGCAAGGACTGTTCTCGCAAGTCGCATGGTTTGCTGGTTTAACAATAGTGAAAGTTCCAACGCTTGCTCCTGCCTCTAGGTTCCATATCGCGCTGTTTGCTGCTGGTGGAATAAATCGGTTCGCATAGTCACTGAGTTCCCCAAGGTAAAAACTCTCGCGCAAAGCGGGATTAAAATGCACGTAGTTTTCGATGTTTTTCTCCTTGGCGTTAAGGGCCACAACATCATAGGTAACTTGCTCAAATGGCTGGTTCATATAGATGAAGTCTTGCTTCTCAGGGTATTGCCATTCTGCATCTTTTGCCTCGAAGTATTTGGCATAGAAGCGACCGATATTTCGGTAGCCTGTGTTCACTGTCATTCCCAGATAGGTAGTATCGAGCTGCGCTTTAATTTTTAAGCTGCCGACTTCGTCCCAAACTAGCTGAGAGAAGTAATAGCGTGAGTTTTCATTCTCGGTATGGCTCAGTTTTAGGGTATTTGAACTGCGCAGTAAGGTATGAGTCTGCTCGGCAGTTGCCTTTGGTGTTTGTTGTGAACTGGTAAGGACGATGCTGGCCGCAGGAGCATCCTCCATCATAAAGTTACTCGTTACTCTGGCGTTACAGTAATTCGAGGTATTTACTTCATCCGTATGCAGCGCCTTGTTTTGCCAAACGATGGGTTTTACTGAAAGAGAAAAGTAGTCTCCCGCCGCGATGAAACCCTCTCCACTTTCTGATGTGCCTGAGGCAAGTGGGGTGGAGCCGTCACAGATAGCCAAAGTCCAAGGGCGAGAACTAACGTTGAAATGCCCTGTGACTGGGACTGAGCCACTACTTGGACAGTCTTTATAATCAGCGCATTGAAAACTATCCGATAATTCGACTCTAAATTGCCCTGATTCATAGGTTTTCAACTTCGACTCTTCTGACTCACCATTCTTAAAGTCGTTTAAAAGCTTAAAATCACCGAACTTGCCACTTTTAGGTTGTGTAATTGTTGGATTAACTGTGGGTGACCCATTGTAATTGGAAGCGATAACGGGTTGATCTCCAGAGGTACACGCGAGCAATCTCATGTGTACATCTTTCTCCTTACCCGCAATGACTTTGATATCATCCAGAGACTCCCCAGACATGACCGAGTAAGCTTCAAACATGAAAGGCGTAAACATGAACTTTACGTCTTGAGTTTTGTTAGTGTCGTCGAGCAGAGAGAAGGTTAGGCTATAGCTTGCATCCAGTGCGATTGAGTCTATGTCTTTCGGGATGACCTTAATGATCAGTGTTCCTTCATCGTTTGAAATAAAGGTGTTTTCGTCAACTTCGGTTTTGCCTTCGACCATTTGCAGCGAAAACAATTTTGGATCAGATAACGCAGCGACAACTTTTGCACTCGCAGCTTCCCCTTTGTTTGTTGTTTTTACGGTAAAAACCGGTAAATCGTCACCGCACATTAATGCCATATCATCTGTCGGTGAGACGATAAGGTCATAATCGTCATCAGTTGGTGGTGTAATATCGCAGATTGGTATCTCTTCTGGTATCGGACACAACTTTGATACTTGGTTGCTGTATGTACAATCTGCATCGTCAAAGCCGCAGTAGTTTGCAGGAACCGTATCAATCGCAACTGCAGAGTAAACAAAGCCACATATTGAGGTATCTTGCAGCGTGGCTTTTTGAAATGAGTTTATAGCTAATTTAGGCGCGTAAACGTTACTTATGGCATCGATGGTGACTTTGTTACCTTTAACGCTATTGGTTAGGTTGTTGGTACCAAAGATATCGATATTCTTAAAGTCGACTGTTGCAAATGCACTCGTATTGCCAACAATTTGGCTCCGACCGCCTTCTGAAAAGATGTGTTGACCTTCTGAGTTTAAATCTCCGCAGACTTTTGCTTGAACTAGCTTGATATTGCCGACACTCTTCAGGTTGCCATTGACCACGCTGTCTTTCGCCAATAGAGATGTGTCTAACATGTTCGAGCTCGAAGAATCGGCATAGACGTCACCATCTACCTGAGTTTGTTCAAGTTCTACTTTTCGAAGAGCATGAATGTCGCCAAACACAAAGTTGGATCGTCCTTTGATTAAAATACTGCCACCTGCACTTTTGACATGACCAAAAACAATCGTGTCTTTGATAGAAAGCAGACCATGCGAGGTTAAATTACCGACTATCTTGCTTGGTTCTCCGGTGTTTTCGACGATGATCTCAAAGTCCCCACCTTCGGTCTTGATATTAATGGGCGTTGCTTCAGAGCCAATATTGTTTTTCCCTTTGAGCTCAACATTGCCGTGAGCAACGATCGTTGCAGTTTGAGGGGTAGGATTTGAGTTGGTGATGTGAGCACCTTCAGGGATGCTAATGGAACTAGAGCAGGTGTAGAGGTTTCCTTGCACTGTGAATCCATCACCCGCACAAATTTCGTTCAACGTTGGAATATCGGCAAGATCATAAACTTTTGCCTCAGCCATCGCGGGTAAGAGTAATGCTGTACTTAAAATGCTAATAAAGTGCATCATCAAGTGTCCTAGATTTAGTGGAACTTAATGGCACCAAGCGAGAGTGAGCAATGGACTCACAGAGAATGATTCAGCGACTTGTATTATTTTTTGTTTAACGCTTACTTATTGAACTGTGGTTATTTTTTATTTCGTATGTTGTTCCAAGTTCATATGATGAGTATTAAAACTTGAATGTGATCTTAGTTCAAGATGTGGAGCTGAACTGTGTCGCACTTTTGACGTAATAAATTGTTAAAAAATAATAAGAAAGGGTGATTTTTGTACGAAGTGCAGCAGAGCCAACGAATGGTCATTGGCTCTCAGCTTCAGTAGGCAAAGATATTAGGCTGCGTGATCAATTAAAGGTGCCATTTGGTACAGCTCTTCAAGGATCGCTTTGGTTTGTTTTGAGTATACAAGTCTATCTCGATCGCCGACTAACTGAATGGCTTTTACTTTGCCAGATACCAAGCACAAACGAATGGTGCGTAACACCATTTGAATATCGAGAGCTGGTGTTCCATCAAGGCTGTTTTTGGTCAGTAGTGATGCCAAATCAATCGAGACAATCACTTGATTGCAGTGATCTAAGTAGTTACCCATTTGTTGTTTTAGATGGTTGCGGTGACGAAAGCAGAACTCTCGGTCGGTTACCCAGTCACAGCCTTGGTCTTCTGCGTATTCCCATACTTCTTGTTTGGTATCTTGCTCACTAGAGCCTGCAAAGAACAATCGCACGTTTTGGTAACGGGATAACGCAAAATGGAACGCAGACCCAACACGAGGCTCAAGTGTTGGATTTAAATTCATTTTATGACCAATGTGAATAATGCCCACTTCGTCATCATCACAAACGACAACGGGCAGCATAGATAGCACTGCTTCTGTGCAATTGGACAACACAACGGGAACGGAATGACGAGAAAGAGATAAGCTCAGTGCTTCTTGAAAATCACCAGTCTCGATTTGATGATGGGAAAAGTGCCCAAGGTTGGCTGCTGAGCCTTGATCATGTTGCTGATATAGCCAATCGCTGGCATTTTCTAAGCTTTGATCAGCTAATTCAAACGTTCCGCGGCTCATCGGGGCTAAATGCTCACATACCGTCATAAATGAAAAAGGGTAGTGATGAATTGGCTTGTCAGCTCGATGAAATTTGTAACGTTTGAAAAAGCTCAACATGATGAATTACCTTTCTGGCGGCAACGCCCTCGCTGCCTGCAACACATGCAAAATGATACGCTGCTTATCCTTTTCGACTCGGTGAGCCGGAGCCATGACCGAGACGGCGCCAATCAATTTACTTCCTTTCATGACTGGTGCACTGATGCCAGATACACCAGGATCGATTTCTGATGTACTGACAGCGTATCCGTTCTTACGAATGGCGCTGAGTTCCTGTTCCCACTCGTTGAGACGATGATCTTGACCAAAGTGGCGTAAGATCTTTTCACAACGACTTTGAGGCATGAAAGCCAGCATCACCTTAGATGAGGCGCCACGAAGCAATGGTTGACTTTGACCCTGGACGTAGCTGCATCGAAGCGCCTGCATACTCTCTTTTTGTCTGACACAAAGCGCACGATAACCAGATGGCACCATATAAGCTGCCATTTCGCCGGTTTGCTGAACCAAACGAGCAAGGATAGTTTCTACCATGTCCAAACCGTGTTGAGCGGTCTCATAGCTGTGCATTAACAGCAAGGCGGCAGGACCAACCACAAATGTTTTGTCGTGCACGCTTTCCTCTATCAAGTTCCACTCTTTGAGGAGCTTTAAGTGTCTATAAAGACTGCTTAAAGGCACATTCAGTTGTTCACTGAGTGTTTTCGCAGAGACTGGGAATGGACTAACTGCGACTTGCATTAGCAATTGCAGCGCCTTTTCGTTGACTTGGTTAGCGTTGGCTTTGTTTGTCGTCATGAGTGTGTTGTAACGTGATAATGAGTATGCAACAACTATAATTCTTAGTTGCTGAGAAAAGGAAAATAATTAGAAGTGGATATTCTCATACGGTGAGAAAATGGCATATTAATATTTTAGAGGTAAATTGGCAGCCCTCGTTTGATGGTTACTGTTCTTTAGAGATAGTGAAAGCCAACCAGATTTTGAGTGACCAACCAAACGCAAATTTTATGTGAATTCCTCTTCACGCATCGTACCTGAGTAAAGAAACCTGATAACCTCTGTCTCGCAAATGAGCCACATATCAATAAGTTATTGTTATATTTGCCACTTTGAGTCTTGTTAACCATACTCAATCAGTGGAAGTGCTTTCAGTGGGGTGAATGAAACGTTGTTTCTAACTTGCTGATAAATTAAGAGTAATCGTTTGATATTACTAATTCTGATTGAAAAAAGGCATCTTTTTGATGATAAATAAAGAGCTTTTGAAAAAAGCCGTTATCTACATGCTCCCGCTGCCATTGATTGTTGCGGAGGTGTTTTATTTAGCAAACCAAAGCATTCAGAGAAACCTCGATCATATATTGGATAAAAATGTCCAAGTGGCGGACGAGATCCTCTCTCAGATCAAGACCGAAAATAGGACGGCACTGATTAACCCTGAGCGTTGTGAAGCCCTGCAACAGAACCTGATGTTCGAACGTGACATTGATGAAATGCTCATTGTGAAGGGGGATCAAATAGTATGCTCGTCAAAACAAGGTGCGATGTCTCGACCTTTGACCGATTACACGCATATTTATAGCAACGGGCAATTGTCTTTCGGTCATCTTAAAGGTTACCAAGAACAGGTTCTTTTTCTGATCACCAAAAGTGAAAAGCGTCCGGAATATAAAGCGATTACTGTCGTTGATCGCGATTATTTTGGCGTCACTGTTGGTTATCGTAACGATGTACGTCTTAAGCGGTCTGCGATGTTTGTTGGCGGAGCGTCGGCACCTAAAAACGCTTCAAAGCACGGACAGAATGCGGTGTCATTAGCCCATTCAAACGAGTTTAATTACGACGCACTGATAGAGGCGAGTGATATCTATGTCGATCAAAAACTGCTTTCCTACGCAATCTCTGCGGTACCTATTTTGTTGGTGTTCTACTTACTCATTGTCGTTATTCATCGTTTTGTTGACCCACAACGTAGTCTGGTTTCCGAACTAAGAAAGGCATTAAAACGCCAAGATCTTTTGCTTTATTACCAACCACAATATGACGCGACAACAGGGCATGCATTTGGTTATGAAGCGTTGATTCGTTGGCCTCACAAATTAAGAGGCTTTATATCACCCGATGAGTTCATTCCTGCGGCAGAAAGCAATGGGTTAGTCGAATCGCTGACCGATTACGTTCTCGAAAAAGTGTCGAACGATTTCTCTAAAGTTAAGTTTGAAACGCCAATTCATTTGGGAGTGAATGTGCCTCCTGGATACCTCGTTGGTTCTCAGGTAATAAGAAAGATCGAGAATATTCATCGCAAGCTCAAAACAAACAATGTCGAATTGAGTATAGAAATCACTGAAAGGCAGTTGATTGATGACAGTGCGAGAAAACACATTGCTGCGCTGCGAGTGCATGGTATACCAGTCCTGATAGATGATTTTGGTACTGGTCAGACAGCCTTAGCAGTCCTTCAGCATATGAAGGTAGACTATTTAAAAATAGATAAGTGTTTTATTGATACTATTGGCATCGATAGCGTGAACTCGACAGTGCTCAACGCTATCGTAAGGCTTGCGGGTGATCTGAACGTAGATCTTATTGCTGAAGGGGTAGAAACAGAGGAACAAGCTGCCCACTTAAGATCGCTGGGCGTAACCCTTCATCAAGGGTACTTGTATGCCAAACCACTCCCTTACGCAGAAGTGGTCAGCAATGCGAAGTAGGCGTCTTATTCGATGTGCCCTTTGTAACATTGAGCCCTTTGATCAAACTTAAACTCGAGATAATTCTGAATGCTGTCTAAGCCATCTTCTTGATAATGGGAAACGTAGAGAAGCTGGCTTAGGTGCTCTTTGGCGATCAGCTCTAAGGTGTTCTTTACTAGCACTCGTCCTAAGTAGTCCAGACCTTGGTAGGGTTCGTCCAAAATCAGCAGGGTAGGCTGTTTTACAATCGCCCTAGCAATCAAAAGTAAGCGTTGTTGTCCGTATTCCAATTGTTTAAACGACGTTTTCTCATACTGCGTCATGTGGAGAATCGTTAGCCATTCTTTGGCTATGCTGATTTCTTTTTTACTTGGTTGTGAATAAAGACCTATTGAGTCATAGAAGCCGGACAGAATCACCTCCAAGGCACTGCAGTTGACTCGGTACTGAAGATGTAACGCCGAAGAAACCATGCCAATGTGTTGTTTGATTTCCCAAATAGTTTCTCCGGTGCCACGCTTCTTACCAAAGATATGGATATCGTTGCTATAGCATTGCGGATGGTCGCCAAATATCAGCCCTAACAACGTGCTTTTACCGCAGCCATTTGGTCCCTTTACTTGCCAATGCTGACCTTTATCTATACGCCAGTTTAAATCAGTAAAAATGGTCTTTTCGGTGTATTCCACCTTACCGTTTTTTAGCTCGAAGATTGGGTTATCGAAGTGCGTTGAATGCTGGTGTTGGCGAATCAACGTCATCATCTCTTCGCTTTGCTTCTCGGACTGGGATTTTATTTGCGCGATGATAGGGTGCAGATCCCAACTTTGTTTGTCCATGGTGCTGTCAAGTTTGCCTCCGTTGAACAGCGCAATGCGTTCTATCCAGTCAGGCATGTCAGATTCACGGGAGAAGGTAATCAGCATTTGTACTGATTGAGACAATGTTTGAAGATAAGCCGCTAGTGAAGCACGGTGCACGACGTCTAAACCAGTGAATGGGTTATCTAACAACACCAAGTCAGGCTTTGCTGCAAGCGCTCTAGCAAGCATTACGCGTCGTGTTTCACCCGTTGAAAGCACTCGAAATCCGCTTTCAGTTAAATGAGATAGGTCGAGGTCTTCAATGAGTGCTCGAGTTAAGTTGTCATCTTGGCTGATCTCAAAAATCAATCGATAAACTGAACTACCTTGGTCAATACGATCAAGAAAGTCTGTATCGTCTTTTTCGATCTCTAACTCCAACAACCTTTGCTGTTCAGAAAGAGATACCTGTGCGATATGGTAACCTTCGAGCTTCAATTCGCCTGTTTCTGGCTTGATTTCTCCGCACAGTAGGTCGCCAAGCATTGAGCCAATATCGCCTTCAGAGCTAAAAATTCCCCAAGATTGTCCGGCGTCAATCTGCCAATCGTCGATAGAGAGAGTAGAAGTGTTTTCCTTTGCAGTAAGCTGATGAAATTGAATCGGCATTGTGTCTTTCTTCCATGATTTATTGTCGTTTTGTTTGTTATACCAAGCTTACTCTTTCTAATGCCAATGTTTTGCTACGAGAAAAGCCCGTTTATTGGGGGAAATGTGACCTCAAAAGTAGATGCGTATTATTAGTCTTGTTGAGTATTGAGGTTGACAATTCCTTACCCGCACTTACACACCCCGGATTGAATGTTAAAAATGTTATCACTATGGTGACCCTCATTCGGAACCTGGAAGCCAACGTGGACGCTAATGTGCTCCTCAAACCTGACAGTTCTGATAAACGTTACCGAAGTTCTCCTAGATAGGCGGCGATATTTAGTGACGAAAATTTCTTTTCAAGTTTATATAACGAGTTTCAAGATGTTCAAAAACAAATTAACAATATTATTGTTTTTTTCGGTTTGCATAATTTGGGGTACGACCTGGTTTGCTATGGAAGTAGCCGTATCGACGATTCCTCCTTTATTTGCGACGGGAATGCGCTTTCTTATTGCTTGCCCCATTCTAATTTTCTTGGCAAGACTATTAAACCAACCATTGTTATTTCCAAGAGGTAAAGAACACTGGGTTATTGTGGTCTCTATTTTTTATTTTGCTATCCCATTTACCTTAATGATTGCGGGCGAGATGTTTATCTCCTCTGGATTAGCTTCTATTATCTTTGCCAACATGCCTATTGCGGTCATGATGACATCAATGATATTTCTTGGGCTTCGCTTAGCAGCGCATCAGATATTTGGTGTATTTGCAGCAGTTGTGAGTTTGTGTGTGATTTTGTCGAATGAACTTGCTATCGGAGGAGAGACAATCATTCTTGGTTCCGTTGCGCTGATCACTGCGGTACTGATTCATGCAGTGATGTATGTGGTGGTGCAAAAGTATTGTGCTGATATCCAAGTCATTACCTACAACGCCACACCAAGTTTTATTGCTGCGCTGCTGCTTTTAATCAGCTCATTCCTGTTTGAAAAGCCAAATACCTTGGTGTTTTCTACCCAATCTATGTTGGCTGTTGGCTACCTTGGCGTGTTTGCAAGTGTCGGTGGTATTGTGGCTTACTTTAAACTAGGTAAAGTATCTTCTCCTTTCATCGCTTCACTGTGTTTTCTAATATTTCCTTTAGTAGCCCTTTCTATTAACGCTCATATGACCGGTAAAGTAATATCGGACCATTCTTTATTCATGTTAATTCCATTGCTCATTGGTGTTCTATTAACCAAGTTGGAATTAAAGGGGCGTGCCCTAAACCCACAGATTCAATCTAATAGTTAGTCTATCACTTACATTTGCTTAGTTTGATTTGTTTTGAACGAGAGTATTATTTCTCCGCGATAAAAATATCGCTCACATAATTAAAATTATTAAATACGTAAAGAGGAAATCATGTCGGTAACTTTTCAAGGAAATCCAGTTTGTATCACAGGCTCTTTCCCGCAAGTCGGTCAGAAAGCGCCTAGCTTTACTTTATGCTCAGCAGAACTTAACGATTTTCCGTTAGAAAGCTTAAGCGGTAAAAAAGTTGTACTCAATATTTTCCCGAGTATTGATACACCAGTATGTGCGACTAGTGTTCGTACTTTTAACCAGAAGTTAGCGAAAAAGGAAATTGAGATTCTTAACATCTCAGCGGATTTACCTTTTGCAACAGGGCGTTTTTGTGGTGCAGAAGGCATCGATATTGCGCAAACTGCTTCTTTCTTCCGCTCCCCTTCGTTCACTCAGAGTTACGGCGTGAACATTAGCGAAGGTGCCCTTAAAGGCTTGGCATCTCGTGCGGTTGTCGTCATTGATGAGTCGGGAGTCGTACTTTATAGCGAGTTGGTTAAAGAAATCACTGAGGAACCAAACTACGACGCAGTGATGAAGGCTTTGGGGTACTAGGATGAAATTGGCTACATTATTACTTACCGCTTTAGCTTCTGGTTCCGCGTTGGCTCAATTTATGACAAGCACTGACCACGCAAAGTTGGGGGCAGGCGAGATTGTCACACTTGAGAAAGAGAACACATTCAACCTGATTGGTGAGTCAGTAAAAGTTGGGCAATATATGCCTTCCGCTACTTTACTGACGTCAGAGCTGAATTCATACGATACCAGTGCTAAATCTGACAAAGTTAAGATTTATAGCGTGCTTGCTTCTGTCGATACACCAGTTTGCGTTCAACAAGCAATAGAGTTGTCAAAATACATCTCTGCGCACCAAAGTGAGCTTCAGGGTATTGAGTTTTATGCAGTGAGTGCAGATACGCCTTTTGCTCAGCAACGCTTTATCAAAGCCCATTCTCTTAAGAATGCTACTTACCTTTCAGACGCGGCTGAGCATGAGTTTGGTTTAAAAACGGGCTCTCAAATTAAAGAGCTAGGTTTGCTAACCCGAAGCATTGTAGTCACGGATAAAGACAATAAAATATTATTCGTACAACGCGTTCCTGAACTAACAACCATTCCAGATCTAGAAGCAGCGATCAACATCGCGAAACAACACATCTAGTTTTTACTCTTCTGTTGGTTACTTGGCAAAGGAATGCCAAGTTTCTTTAAAACTCTCAAATTAATTTTTCTGTTAATTCAGTATCTTCTCTCAATATCGAGCGCTTTTTCGTCGTGTGCTTACATTCGCTTAAAGAAAGTGAAACCTCACCTCTATACACTGCGCGGCAACTGCTGTTAGTCAATACAAGTAACAAATATGGCTTATACCCAAGCCACCTTGAGATGCTAGGTTCAGCGAGAATGACTTGGTTTGTAGACGCGGCAGTGGTTCAAAGGTTTAGTGAGCCTAAATCAAGAATCGGCAACAAAGTATCCAAGCCAATACTCTGAATCCTCATCTTGAAGTCACGTAGGTATATATACTTTAAGTCATGACTTTTGAGTTTTAACCGAACGATAAATTTGGAGAACCATTCCATGCCAAACGTCATTATCGTAGAAGATGATCAGCAGTTGAGAGACATGCTGTGTTACTTTCTTTCTACTGTAGAGGGCTATGAGGTCAGTTGCCTTACGTCTGGTGAGAATGCCGTAGAACACATTGTGGAATTAAATCCTGAGTTAGTGTTACTCGATATTCAACTCCCTCATACGTCGGGGCTTTGCGTACTCAAGTCGTTGAGAGAGCAGGGGCATCACTACCCAGTGATTATGATGACTGCCAATGACAATGAAATCACAGAAACCAATGCTTTAGCACTAGGGGCGAATGATTACATTACCAAACCCATACGCACTAATGCTTTGCGAGAGCGAATCAAAAGACAAATCACACTAGCGAGGCACTATTCTCACGAGGTGCCAAGTATCGATGAACGTCCTTTTATACTTGAAAGAAAGGCGACATGTTTGCTCTACGAGCAGGTAAAGATTCCTTTAACGCCCTCAGAGTTTGAGCTGTTAGAAATTCTGTCTAAAGAGAGCCGAGCGATTCCAGTACATGAATTATTTGAACAAATTCATGGCTTTTCTTATCACTGTGAAGATCGTTCGGTCTACATGCGAATTTCTTCTATCCGCAAAAAGCTAGCGTCGTTTCTTCCTGATATAGACTTGGTTAAAAACCGCCGCACGAAAGGTTTCTATTTGAACTATCCGGTTGTTGTAAGATGAAAACTTTTATCCTACAAATCTTTGCATCACTGCTGTTGGGGTATGCAATCAGTGCCAGTCTATCTAAACTGTTTATTCAAGATTACAAAAATGCATTAGAAGAGGCGTTTAACTTTCATCGTGTGGAGTTGGTTCTGAATGGTTTTGAGTCTCGCCCTCCCTTGGAAGAACAGAAAGATGCGATTTGGTTGTTTCAATGTGATGTCGCGACTGGTGAGCTACAACGCGTAGATGAAGATGAATACTCGCTGACGAGAAAATATCAAGATCGCCATATTCGAGCGACCTTTAATAGTACCGCTTATCAGAATGATCCCATCATCAAAAAGCTGATGTGGGTTGAGTTGGCTGAAGACTTAATTCAGATTCTATGCACTTTACTGGTACTGGTTGTTTCACTGAGAACGTGGACGAATGGCATTCAGTCTCTCCAGTATCTATCGAGTCGTTATGCCAAAGGTGATTTTAAGGCAAGAACCGATGTCGTTGGTCCGGAGGCGATCAAAACACTTATCAATAATCAACATCAGATGGCACAAGCTATCGACTCGTTGATGACAAGGCAAAAAATGATCTTTGCCGCTCTGCCTCATGATATACGAACTCCACTTTCTGCTATTCAGCTTACGAGCGACATGATGGAAGAGGGAGGTGTGGACAATACCTTCTTGGTGAATCGTTTAGGGGCTCAGGTAAACAGCCTAAATACTCTGTGTGAATCGAGCTTACATCTACTTAAAATCTTGAACAAAGAAGTCCCTTTACAACGAGAGTTCATCAGTTTTCAAGCTATTTTAGATCTTGCGTTAGAGGCTCAGGGATGTGAGCGACAAATCAAACGTGTGAACACACAGCAACTTGTATTTACCGACAAGAGGGTACTTAAAGTATTGTTACTCAACATTCTCTCGAACGCGAGTCGTTACAGTCATTCTGAAATCGAAGTTGTATTTATGGCTTATCCAAACGTTGACGTTGTAAAGATCAGTGATGATGGCGATGGTTTTGAACCAGCCACGATTGAGGCTTTCAATAGTGGCAAGGTTAACGACGTTTCACCCAAAGATGGCTTTGGTATTGGTATGTTACTTATTTACGAGCTAGCGAATTACCTGAATGGGCGAGTTCTACTCTCTAACACCGCCGTAGGTGGGCAAGTCATATTGATCATGAATCGCTGAATCGCAGGGAGTCTCGAATCTCTTCCCTAGCAGTCACACGGCGAATATGCCGGAGTTCGGGGACGCCTAGTTTGGGTTTGCATTCAAGGAGGGATTTAGTTTAATCCCTTTAAATCACTGAAATACGAAAAAGCCCGCTAATCTCTTAGCAGGCTTTTTACTGGAATGTGGCGGAGTGCTGGGGGCGCACACGACTAGGGATATAGAAATCCCGTAATTTCCCAAATGCTAAAACGACGAAAGCTCGTTGATTTCTCAACGAGCTTTCTAAATATGGCGGAGAGATAGGGATTTGAACGCTACGCCTAAAAATCAAATTTGCTTATTTTACAAGGTGTTACCTAGAATTCTAGAAAATCAATTTGTTGGTCTGTCTAGTACAAATTAAAGCCGATTTCATGGTTTAACGTCAAGATTTATTAGATTGTTATGTTAGTAAGTTAATAATTTACTGAACTAACTTACTAACTTTACCCTTCGGACTGAGTAACTGGCACATTTGGACAGAACTGAGGTAGGGATTCTCCTATCTCAGCTTTTGGTCTAAGGAAAGACAATCTAAAGACATTAATATCTCTATTCTATTGCTCTGAGTGCTTACGTTTGGTCAGAAAAACCCAAGCGAAGAACAACATAAACACGAAGTCATTTAATCCATAAATGCTGTAGAAGATGCCTGCAAATAGGTCTTGTTCATATACTGCACCAAGGCTATTACCCTGAATCCACTGTAACCAAACAAACACATATACAAGTTTCTCGATAGTGAATGCGCCCGCTAACCATTTAACACCAGATGTGATTGAGGCAGCGCCAAGATAAGCTAATCCCCAGATAACAATCATTAATAAGCCGAAGTTTGACATAACCATAGGATCAAACTCACTAATCACTGGGTTGTTAAATCCACGAGAGAAAATCAGTACCCCCCCGATATTCATCATCGCAGCAACTATAAAACCTAATTTAACAGTATCGTATCTCATTCTTTATCCATCAAATAAACATACAATTACAGAGTAATTGCAAATATTTAATTTTATCATAATTGGTGAATAAGCTAGCAAGGTTATAAGGCTTATAACTTTTAGTTAGAGTACTGAACTCTGACAGGCTTGGTGAGAACGACATAACAGAAACAACATAACCAGGTGCTGTACCCTAAAAAGAATTAGCTTGGAGGGAGGCAACGTGGTGTTTACAACTGTTCTATTCATGCCAACCGAAGGTTGCCCATGGCAGAGAGTCAAGAGACACCTCTCTTGCCCGCAGGTAGTGTTCATCTTTTACGAAGTAAAAGTGTGACACTACCGCAGCGGGTTGCTATTGCGTCACACTTTTTAGTGCGACGCTTTTTTGTGTTTCGATTAGCTAAGGTTGATGTCAAAGCTGTTCACAGTATCAATTAGCTCCTGAGGCTCTAGACGCTTGGCATAGTGCCCATAGGTCATGGTGTTATGCTTATGTCCAACGACCTGAGCAACGAGATGTTCAGCGACACCTGACTTTTGTAATTCATCTATCACCGTATGCCGAAAAGAGTAGGCCGTAGGGCGCTGTCCTGCTTTGAAGCGACACGCATCCAAGACACTCCCAAACGCATCACGATAGTCTTTTGACCAATCCATATCATCCCCGCGAGGCGTAACATCGAAAAGTTGAACGGCACCGAGTCTTTTGCGTTGTTCGACATAGTCGAGAAAGCCTAAGTCGAGTATTTTCTTATGCAGTGGGACGAGTCGATTGGAGAACGCATTCTTTAGATGTTGGCTTTCACCGCTATCGGAAAAATAGATACAAGGTAAAGCTCCTCGTTTAATATCAGAGACTCGAAGCTGACATGCTTCAGAAGGGCGACAGCCATGATCCATCTGTATCTTGGTAATCCAGTCAAATTGCTCGCCCTGATTTTTATAACATGCACTGGAGAACAACCGCTTTAGCTCTATGGCTTTCCAACGCCTGCGTTGGGTCGAGGTCTTCGCCGTTTTCTTAGGCAACTTAACCACAGCAAACGGATTCGTTTTAACCAATTCCTTGGCAACGCACCAGTTAAAGAACTGACGATTAGCCGCAAGGTAGTCTTTCAATGTTTTATGGCTAAGTTGACGTTGTATCAATTCATCACGGTAGGCCATAGCAAGACTATTAGTAGGTTGATTAACTCCTTGTGCTGAAAGGTACTGGAGAAAGTCACTACAGCGCTGCTGGAGCTGCTTAATGGTCAATTGTGTGACGTTCTCCAGTTGTTTGGATTCGATAAACTCAGAAAGTGCCTCTTGCCCAAATCGAGGGCGAGGTTTGCATGCCTGCTTACGTGATACTGTAATTAACTTTGGGGCGCTAGTCGTGGTTTCTGGCTGATGACAGTAACTCTCACGCACTTGGTTAATAACGTCTGCAAGCTCGGATTTGAAGTCACTGACACACATAGCTGTGAGTTTGGCTTTCTCAAATAATGCCATAAGCAATTGAACTTGCTCTATGTTTCTTAGGTAAGCAACTTTCCTCTCACGAGTCAGTAGGGAGAATTTAAACTCTTTAGGATAACCACTGCTGCGCAGTGAAAGTGGGGTGGCGATGCGTGTGTAGTACACGCCAGAAGCCAGTTTTATCAAATACATATGTATCACCTATCTGTGTTAGGTGACTTTTCTATGCTTCGGATACGAAAAAAGCCTTTGATAATCAAAGGCTTTTTTCTAAGAATAAGTGGCGGAGAGATAGGGATTTGAACCCTAGATACGCTATTAACGTATGCCGGTTTTCAAGACCGGTGCTTTCAACCACTCAGCCATCTCTCCGTTGCGGGACGTATAATAGGGGGAGGCATAAACGTTGTAAAGCATTGTTTTAATGAAAAAGAACTGTTTGCTTGTTTTGTGGTCACACCTATAGACGGATGAAGTCTGATGGAATGCTCAAAAGGGCGCTTGTTACAGTATTTTGTAGAGTATTTACTTTATGTTGTGGTTACTTAATAAAATAGTGTTTTATTGCTATCTTAATGAAAAGTAAGAATAAAATGACTTTGAGTAAACATGTGTTCGCCCGAAAGTGTTTGCAACATATTGTGAACTAATTCAAAATTAACTGGTATAGCCAGTTGTGCTGAATTTATCTAAGGGTTTTTATGAAAGTCACGAATCTATTTAAAGACAAAGTTGGTGCGATTTCTGCTCACCAATCAGAGTTTATGAATTGGATGTCTCCAACGCTACGCGATTACTGGAGTGACTTCTTAGGTCGAGCACAAAGCAGCTTCCTATTTTCTAAAGTTCGCGATCACCAGCAACCAGCGGTGAACGAAGAGGTGATCCCTCAACCTGAGCCAATCGTGCTAAAGCCTGAAGCGCAAGTTCTATTTAATGAGCTAAGCGAGAAGGTGGGTGAAGTGATCCATGTAGGTGATTGGGTTCACGTATCTCAAGAGCGCATTAATCAATTTGGTTCTGTAACCGAAGATATGCAATGGATTCATACAGATCCAGAGCGTGCGGCTTCTGAATCTCCATTCAAAACAACGATTGCACATGGCTTCCTAACGCTAGCGCTGTTGCCTAAGTTGACAGATTCTGTGGATCCAGAAAAACCAATGTTCCCAACAGCAAAACTAGTGGTGAACCTAGGTTTGAACCAAGTACGTTTCCCTTACCCAGTAAAAGCGGGCAACAACGTACGTGCATCAAGTACGTTAACTAAAATTACGCCAATTAAGAAAGGTCTTGAGATTGAGCGTGAAATCAAAGTAGAAATTGAAGGCGTACGTCGACCTGGTGCTGTGGTTGTTTCAGTGATTCAATTGCACTTCTAATTGAATTCAAAGATTCAAACGAAAAAGAGAGCCGAAATTGGCTCTCTTTTTTTGTGTCTGCGTTTTATTGATTAAAGGTTTTTACAGGGGTGTAGCCGTAATCTGCAATCGCTTTTTGACCTTGCTCCGATTTCAAAAACTTCACGAAGTCTTTACCTGCTTTATCTAAACCATCCACTTTGTACAAAACTAAGAATGGACGAGCGAGTTTGTACTTGTGGTTGGCGATGTTAGTCGCAGTAGGGGCTGTACCTTCAAACTGAATGGCTTTTACAGAGCGATCAACCGAGCCTACCGAGATAAAACCAATAGCGTGTGGGTTATGGTTCACAATGGTTTTTACCATACTGTTACTGTTTACCACCAAGTTGTTCGGATTGATGTCTGATACCAAACGGTCGTTGATGATCTTAGTGAGACCTAGCAAGCTTTCAAAGCTGTAACGAGAGCCAGAAGAGGCTTCACGCGTTACAACGGCGATAGGTTGGTCTGATCCACCCACCTGTTTCCAGTTGTCGATTTTACCTTTGTAGATATCAAACAGTTGTTGTTCCGAAAGGTTAGTTACAGAGTTAGTGCGGTTAACGACAACAGCAAGACCGTCATAAGCGATAGGGAATACGTTGAGATCTTCGCCTTTCTCGCTTTCTGTTAGATAACGTGAGCTCATTCCAATTTCAACTACGCCCTTGTTCACCATAGTGATACCAGCGCTTGACCCAATGCCCTGTACTGCAATGTAATCGTCAGGGTGCGTTTTATTATATTCTTCAGCCAGTACATCCATTACGCGTGCCACAGAGGTAGAACCTGAAATGTTGACTTCTTTTGCTATAGCAGAAGGAAGAGACAAAGCCATGGCTAGTAAGGTCGCCATAGAAAGACGTAACATATTTAACTCCAAATACGGTATAAAGCAGCGCTCATCATATTTCGTTCAGGTTACACTTTTGTGAATGGTCGTTGATATCCATAGCGAAAGATCGATTGCACTCACTTTAAGTTGATAACTATCAGTAATGTAGGATGAGTGGATTTTACTGATTTGAAACGAAAGAGGTGACACAGTTAGCTTTTCGGCATCAGATGGGGTGTTATTCTAGGTTTGAGCGGGCGCATGCCCCGATGGTGATTTCTACCTCTCTCAGGCACTTGGGTATATACTAAGAACAACATATCAGGAGTACGCTCATGTCCGTGTCTCAAATGGCGACCAGTCGCTTGCACAAGTTGGTTCAAACGCTCTGCGCTAGGCGTAATGTCAATTTGCCAGTAGAAGCGATAGGGAAGTGTTTATACGAGCCCATAGAGAACGGTGTAGAGCTTTATCACGCACACTTCTTACTTGATTCTCAACACAGTGAATACACGTCTCCCATCGCTAAAATTTTATTTGATGCCAACACTCAACTTTGGTGTTTCTATGTGCCTACATATCGTGGAGAGGAGTTGATGTGGGTGCCTTATGAAAAGCTACCAAGTAGTGAGACGCTTGAGGTGCTTCTCGCCGAATTAGAAAGCGATCCTCAAGCGTGTTTCTGGGATTAACAGGTTTCTCTATCTGCTAATGCGTAACGTATCAAGCGTTACTTTGCGATTTGGCTACGAAATTCTTTTGGTGTAATGCTATAAATCGATTTAAACGCAGTACTAAAGTGTGCGGCGCTCTTAAAGCCGGATTCAAATGCAATTTGAGTAATCGACTTTTGTGACACTCGCAGTTGTGTTGCTGCGTGGTTGATGCGTTTCACCTTCAAAATGTGCGAGAACGAAAGGTTTTCTGCTGCTAGTCTGCGTTTCAATGTCGCGATAGACATGCTCATGTGTGTTGCTAGCGCTTCCAACGTGATGTCTTTCTCGATGTTCTTTTCAATGTACTTAATTGCCTTCTGAGAGGCAGTGAGACTGCTTGCGTCATCAATGATCGATAAGATGTCCGGCTGTACTTCAACCATCAGTGATAACAAGGAAAGCGCAATATGACCCTGGGCGTATTGCGGCGCTTTATTGTCTGCTAACTGAATTAACGTGTCTTTAAGCTTTACAATTGATGATTGGCTTTCTGAAGAGAAAGGGTAGAAGCGACGCTCTTCTGTCTCTGACTGTACGCCTGGATGCGCAGATTTAAACTCGCTAAACAAGCCAATATCAAACACAAGCGCGAGTGCTTTAAACACTCCGGGCTTAGCTTCAGCACTGCGTAGGTCTGCAGAATTATATAGAGTGAAGTCTCCTGCATTTAATTCAATTTGCTCACCACTTGGTTGGTTAATGATGAGTGAGCCTTCTTCAACAACATATAAGCCATTGTGAGTGGCGGTGTAGCGTTCACTTTTGCGGGCAGTGAAGTGATTAAAGCGAATGATCTCAATGTTCGGCATATTCGTTCTTATCTTTTTGCATGACATATAAAAAAGGCGCTCCATTGAGCGCCTTTAAACTTCAATCGGTATTATTCACTCACAGTTTCTTCTGTTTGTGGCGCTGGTTTATCAGCGAATACCTGGGTCGGCTTTGCAACGATGCTGCGGTTCTCTTGGTTCACGTCTGCTAGAACGATTTCCAATGTATCACCTAACTTGTATACCACTTCTTTATCGATAGAAATGGTACCGTTGTCGCCGTTACACTCAATTCTTTCTTTATTATCAAGAATCAAGCTACCAGGAATAAAGGCTGCTGCACCATTTTCGAGAAGTCGAACACGTGCTCCGGCACGATTAATATCGAAAATCTCACCTGTGAAACACGTTTGCTTGTTCGGCTCGTCTGCAAGAGTGCGTGCGTATAGCCAATCAGACACGTTTCGCTCGGCAATTTTGTGGTGTTTACGGTGTAGAGCTAGCTCTTCGCCCACTTCATCGTCTGGCTTTTGAACCGGTTCTTTGTTCAAAATCACAGCTTTCAGCATGCGGTGGTTGATCATGTCACCGTATTTACGAATTGGTGAAGTCCAAGTTGCGTAGATATCAAGACCCATTGCGTAGTGAGGAAGAGGTTGATTGCCCACTTCGCTGTACGTTTGGAACTTACGGATACGGTTATCTAGGTAAGAAGTCTCTTGCTCACCCAACCAACGGCGAAGCGCTGCGAAGCCTTCTAGTGTCGCGATAGATTCAGCAGTGAACTCTAGTGCGCCTTCTGGGTTTACCAGTTCAACTACTTCTTCAATCTTCTCAGCTTTGAAGCCAGCATGCGTATTGAATACACCCGTTTCGAACTTTTCACGTAGCGTACGACCCGCACAGATGTTTGCCGTGATCATAGATTCTTCAACTAGGCGGTTTGCGCTGCGACGCATGTCAGCATGGATTGCAACAACGTCGTTGTCTTCGCTTAGCTCGAAGCGGTAGTCAGGGCGATCTGGGAATACCACGGCATTCTTTTCACGCCATTCAGCACGAGCGCGAGAGAAGTCGAATAGGTCGCGTACAATCGTCGCGATCTCTTCCGACGGTTGCCATACGTCTGAACTGCCGTTTTCTAACCAGTCTGATACGTGATCGTAAGCTAGGCGAGCGTGTGATTTAATGTTCGCTGCAAAGAAGTTGATGTCATCACCAATCACGCCTTCTTTATTTACTGTCACTGTGCAGCAGATAGCAGGGCGGATTTCCCCTTCAATTAGAGAACATAAGTTGTCCGCTAGATCACGAGGTAGCATTGGGATGTTACGACCTGGTAAGTAGATAGTGTAGCCACGTTCACGCGCCACTTTATCCATATCATCTTCAGGTGTGATGTACGCTGTTGGGTCTGCGATTGCGATAGTCAGTTCGAAATCACCAGATTCTGTTTTCTTCGCGTAAAGTGCATCGTCCATATCTTTGGTTGATTCACCATCGATAGTTACGAAAGGAACGTGTGTCATGTCTACGCGTTCTAGATCGGCGTCGTCTTTCAGTTCCCAGTTCTCGATGCCTGCTGGCTCAGAGTTTGGTAGATCATTCTGAGCAAGCGTTACCCACCAAGGCGCGATCTTGTCGTTTGAATCGGTAATCTTCTCCGAAATTTCTACAAAGAAAGTGTTATCACCTTTAAGTGGGTGACGAATAAGATGCGCGACAACCCAGTCACCTTCAGCAAATTCGTCAGGTTTTAGACCTTTCTTTAGTTTTGCTTTAAGAGAAAGCTTTTTAAGCTGTGGGTGATCAGGAGCTACGTTTAGCTTGCCTTTGAACATTTTTACTCGGCCAATAAAGCGAGTTACGGCTTGTTCTAGCAGTTCTTGTGGTTCTGCGACTTCACGTTCGTTTTCAGTGCGGATGATGGCAACGACTTTGTCGCCGTGCATGCACTTTTTCATGTACGCAGGTGGGATGAAGAAGCTGGTTTTGCTGTCCACTTCCAGGAAGCCAAAGCCTTTATCGGTTGCTTTGATTGAGCCTTCTTTTTTAGGCAGGTTTTCTTGGATTTGCTGCTTAAGCTGAGCTAATAGCGGGTTATCTTGAAACATCTTTTCTTAACTTACCGTTGGAATTGGGCACACTATAATCATTGCGCACTATTATTACTACCTAAAGCACAGAAATTCGCTGTGAATTATTGATGAATTGAACAGCTTGTTGGTGCTTTTCTCTCCGGAGAATGGGGGGAGAGGTGGAAATTTATGCGAATAATACCATTAGTGAGAATAAATTGTGATGTAATTCAATTTTTTCTAGCTTTTTTTATGCATTTAAGGAATAATCCGCCTCCCTTAGTCGTCCCTAATGGCTTATCGCGGTTGTGTACTGTACTAGCTCCTGTCTGAACGGATTTAGTAATTGGATGGATCAGTATCGAATTGGAAGAGCATATGGGACTGTTTTTTTGTTTAATTAAGTAGGATCCCAATGCAAGATTCTGTTATTCAATTCAGCGATTTATCTCTGAATGATTCTATCCTTTCTGCTCTAGACGGAATGGGTTTCGTGTCACCAACTCCAATTCAGGCTGCGGCAATCCCACACCTGTTGGAAGGTGCTGACGCGCTGGGTAAAGCACAGACGGGTACAGGTAAAACGGCAGCATTCTCTCTGCCTCTTCTAAACAAGCTTGATCTTGACCAACGTAAACCACAAGCAATCGTACTTGCTCCAACACGTGAGCTAGCGATTCAGGTTGCGGCTGAGATGAAGAACCTTGGTAAAAACATCAAGGGTCTTAAAGTTTTAGAAATCTACGGTGGTGCATCTATCGTAGATCAAATGCGTGCACTTAAAAACGGTGCACACGTAGTAGTTGGTACTCCTGGTCGTGTACAAGACCTTATCAACCGTGAACGTCTGCATCTAGACGAAGTTAGCACTTTCGTACTTGATGAAGCGGACGAAATGCTAAACATGGGTTTCGTGGACGACGTAACTGCAATCATGGAGCACGCTCCAGAATCTGCACAGCGCGTTCTTTTCTCTGCAACTATGCCTCCAATGCTTAAAAACATTGTTGAGCGTTTCCTACGTGATCCTGTAACTATCGACGTTGCTGGTAAAAACCACACTGTAGACAAAGTTCAACAACAGTTCTGGGTAGTGAAGGGTGTAGAGAAAGATGAAGCTATGTCTCGTCTTCTTGAAACTGAAGAAACTGACGCGTCAATCGTATTCGTACGTACTCGTCAAGACACTGAGCGTCTAGCTGATTGGCTATCTGCACGTGGCTTTAAAGCTGCTGCACTACACGGTGACATTCCTCAGTCTCTACGTGAACGTACTGTTGATCACATCAAACAAGGTGTTATCGATATCCTAGTTGCAACTGACGTTGTTGCACGTGGTCTTGATGTTCCACGTATTACTCACGTATTTAACTACGACATCCCATTCGATGTTGAGTCTTACATCCACCGTATCGGTCGTACTGGTCGTGCTGGACGTAAAGGTAAAGCGATCCTTCTAGTTCGCACTAACCAAATCCGTATGCTTCGCACTATCGAGCGCGTAACTAAGTCATCTATGGAAGAAATCCAACTTCC
Source organism: Vibrio sp. SSH13-20 (assembly GCF_040104475.1). Classification (NCBI taxonomy): domain Bacteria; kingdom Pseudomonadati; phylum Pseudomonadota; class Gammaproteobacteria; order Vibrionales; family Vibrionaceae; genus Vibrio; species Vibrio sp. SSH13-20. Next base: position 1,165,634 of record NZ_JBECOU010000001.1, on the reverse strand, counting down.
TCTACGTGACCAAGTTGCAGAAGCTCGTCTAAACAAGCTAGCAGCTGAACTGGAAGCAGAGAAAGAGCACAAAGCTCTAGACAAGTTCGCAGAGCTTGTTGAGAAGCTACAAACTTCTCTAGAAATCGACCCAACAATGCTTGCTGCAATGCTTCTTAAGCGTCAGCAAGGTAAACGCCCGCTATTCTACATTGGCGAAGACCCAATGATTGAAGCGATTGAGCGTGACAAGCAACGTCGTAAAGAGCGCCGTGAAGGTGGTCGTGACGGTGGTCGCAACTTCAACAACCAAGACTGGGATACTTACCAGCTTCAAGTTGGTCGCGAGCAAGGCGTTCAAGTTAAAGACATCGTTGGTGCTCTTGCAAACGAACTAGGTCTAGGTAAAGGCTCTATCGGTGCAATCAAGCTAGCACAAGGTCACACATTCGTTCAGCTACCTAAAGCAATGACTTCAGATGCTGCGAACAAGCTAAGCAAGCTACGTATCCGTCAACAAGATGTTGGTGCTGTAGTATGTGACTTCGATGACTTCCGTGAGTCTCGTGGTGGTCGCCGTGACGGTGGTCGTCGCGATGGCGGTCGTCGTGATGGCGGCGGTTACCGTGGCAACCGTGATGGCAACCGCGAAGGTGGTCGTCGTGAAGGCGGTCGTCGCGAAGGTGGCTTCCGTGGTAACCGTGACGGCAACCGCGATGGTAACCGTGAAGGTGGCGAACGTCGTTTCGATCGTAACCGTGGTGGTGACCACCGTGGTGCACACCGTGGTGAACGTGGTCACGGTCGTGGTCGTCGCTCACAAGAAGCATAATATCTGCACACTATTGCATTAAAAAATAGTTGAATTTGAAAGCCGAGCAGTTAGCTCGGCTTTTTTGTCCCTGCTCATCCATGCCCAATTCATTCAAAAAAATTCGTAATATTTTTGCTTTATTCTTCATTTATTGACGTTTTTAAGTGTCTGGTTCCACTTTAGTTGAATGAGTCGATATATTTCATGGTTCAAATAAATTTTAAACTTGCGGTAGATCAATAAAATTTACGCAAACGAACAACTAACTCTAAAAGATAGTTGAAAGATTAAAAAATTATTGAATAATAGAAGGCACAAACAAGAAGTACGCAGCGCGGAAGCGCAATTACAACCTCTGCTCCACAACAGGAAACTATTTCATGTCTAATTCGTTTGTACTGGTGATCAACTCTGGTAGCTCATCACTAAAATTTGCAGTAATCGACTCTCAATCTGGCGATGCTGTGCTAAGTGGTCTGGGCGAATGCTTTGGTCTATCAGACGCTCGTATGAGCTGGAAATTCAACGGTGAGAAATTTGAGTACGCTATTCAAGGCGATGAGAATCACCATCAACTTGCAGTAGCAAAACTAGTTGAGTTAGTAAAAGAGTACAAATTAATTGAAGATGTTGTTGCTGTTGGTCACCGAGTGGTTCACGGCGGTGAGAAGTTTACCAAAACAGTCCGTTTAGATGAGTCTGTTATTGCAGACGTAGAAGCGCTAAGTGATTTGGCTCCTCTACATAACCTTGCTCATGCGATTGGTATGCGTGCTTCAATGGCGGCATTCCCTGAGCTACCTCAGTTTGCTGTGTTTGATACTGCTTTCCACCAAACAATGCCTGCAAAAGCTTACACTGGTGCAATCGCGAAAGAGCTTTACTCAGACTTCGGCATCCGTCGTTACGGCTTCCACGGCACTAGCCACTACTTTGTAAGTCGCGAAGCTGCGAAGATGATTAACAAGCCGGTTGAAGAATCGAGCTTCATCTCTGTTCACCTTGGGAACGGTGCTTCTGTTTGTGCAATCAACAACGGCGAATCTGTAGATACGTCTATGGGCTTCACGCCACTGTCTGGTCTAATGATGGGTACACGTTGTGGTGACCTTGACCCAGGCATCATTGAGTACCTACTGAAGAAAGGTTGGTCTCAAGAGAAAGTGTTCAACTCATTGAACAAAGCTTCTGGCTTCTTAGGTGTTTCTGGTCTAACAAGCGATGCACGCGGTATTTTGGAAGCGATGGAAGAAGGTCACGAAGGCGCTGCTCTAGCATTCCAAGTATTCACATACCGTGTGTCTAAATACATCGCGTCTTACCTTGCTGCTCTTGATTCATTCGACGGCATCATCTTCACTGGCGGTATTGGCGAAAACTCTATGCCAATTCGTCGCGAAATCCTAAACAACCTAAAACTTCTAGGTTTTGTTGAAGATGTGAAAGGTAATGAAGATGCACGATTTGGTAACGCAGGTGTTGTTGCTACATCTGAATTACTTGGTGCGAAAGCGCTAGTTATTCCTACCAATGAAGAGTGGGTTATCGCTCAACAGTCGGTGGAACTGCTGTAAAACGGCAAAAATTTTGGGAACTAAGTCAAAGCCCTTTCCGGTTGGAAAGGGCTTTTTTTCGTCTTGGAGAGAGGCGAGTAACGATTTTATCGATACTGTTACTCCTCATTCCCTTGGTAGTTTAAGTATTGAATGCACAGCTCATGGAAAGCTTTAGCTTGAGGCGATATTGTTCGGTCCGTTAAGGTAAAGATTCCCACCTGCCTTTTCAAAGGTGGATCAATAAGCGGAATCCAAACTAATCGAGTTTCATTGGTTGGGAACGCTAACTTTGGCAAGGTGGTGACACCAATACCGAGCTCAAGGACTGAGAACAAAGAGGTGATGTTTTCAACAGAATACAAAGCTTGTTCACTTAACGCGCGCGCAGGAGTGGGATCGAGTAGGGTGCAAGTTCCGTTGCGAATAAAAGGTTGCTCTAACAGCGTTTGCCACTCAATACCTTCCGGATGCTGAGCGATAGGGTTATCCTTCAAACACACCACACCAATGGGGTCAGAGATTAACGGGGTAAACTCGATACCGCCTTCGTCCAAGTGTGATGGGTTACCCAACGCTAAATCCACTTCGCCTGATAACAAACGCGCTTCGACGCCAGCGGCGTTATCATCAATTAGGCTGACTTCTACATTCGGGTATCGTTCACAGAATGCGCCGAGCACACTGGGAATCAGCTTGGCAGCAACAGAGGGAACGCTGGCGATGCGTACCCGCCCTTGCTGCCCTGCGGCGGCGGCTTTCAAGTCATTATCCAGTGCGTTATAGATGTTGAGAAACTGAATGATCTTAGGCAGGCAGATCTCGCCGAAAGGTGTGAGTTTGGATTTATTTCCAGATTCAAATAGGCTCTGACCAAGTATCTTTTCTAGTTCTTTTATGGATGTCGACAGTGCTGCTTGAGAGCGATTTGCTCTATGTGAAGCGGCTCGAAAGCCACCTTCCTCGACCACCATCACAAAATGCTTTAATTGTTGAAGCTTGATACTCACGGCGAAACCTCTGCAATCCCTTTATTTACCTTAGTTTTAATAAGGTGATAGATTTTTCTTATCAAATGTAAAAAATTTACCGTTCGATTTATCGCCTGTCAATGTGCAGTATTTAACTATCTTGAAACAAGGTTGTTACAAAGGTTGAAGGGCACGTGAATACTTCTACGAAAAAATACCCAGTCAAAACTGCATTGTTTGCCTCTAAAGCGCCGCTTGAATGGGCAATCGTCAACAATGGTACTTTATACACCGCGCAAATCCCGATTGATGATACTGGTGCTGTCGTGGAAGGCGGTATCGAAGCGCAAACTCGTCAAACCTTTAATAATCTCGTTCACACGCTGGAGTGTGCAGGGGAGTCTTTAGATTCTGTTCTGCAAGTGCTGATTTATGTGACGGATCGTGAGTACTTAAAAACGGTTAACCAAGTCTACGCTGAGTATTTTGACGCACCTTACCCTAATCGTGCCGCTATGGTTGTGGCAGGACTAGCGCGTGAAGAGATGCTGGTGGAGTTTGTGGTGTACGCATCAGCGAGTCAACCAGAGTAAAGAATAATAATCAAAGCCTCATCACCGGGCTTTGTCAGTGAGATCAGTGAGCTGGTGGCGATCACCAGACGTCAGGAAGAATAAGGACAGAGCAATGACTTTTATCAATAATGTTCAAGCAGAGAAATCTCTCTACATTGCAGGCGAATGGCAATCTGGTATTAATACGGTTGCGAACATTAACCCTTCAGACATCAGTGAGAGTTTAGGCGATTTTGCTCAAGCGAGTGAAGGTCAAGTAGAACAAGCCATTCAAGCCGCGAAAGTTGCGCAGCCAGAGTGGGAAAAAACGCCGATTGAGCGCAAACAAGCGGTTTTGCAGGCGATTGGTGATGAGCTGATTGCTCGTTGTGATGAGCTTGGTACGCTGCTTTCACGTGAAGAAGGCAAGCCTTTTGCTGAAGGTCGCGGTGAAATCTACCGTGCTGGTCAATTCTTCCAATATTTCGCGGCGGAAGTGCTGCGTCAAATTGGCGATAACGCAGCTTCTGTCCGTCCAGGCGTTTCCGTTGAGGTCACTCGTGAAGCCGTCGGCGTTATCGCCATCATTTCTCCTTGGAACTTCCCAACCGCTACGGCTGCATGGAAAATCGCGCCAGCGCTTGCGTTCGGCAACAGCGTAGTATGGAAGCCCGCTAACCTAACACCTGCTAGTGCGGTTGCACTGACTGAGATTATCCATCGTCAAGGCTTACCAGCAGGCACGTTCAACCTTGTGTTGGGCAGCGGCTCGCAAGTGGGTAACACGCTTATCAACTCGAAAGATGTAAATGGTGTGAGCTTTACTGGCTCTGTGGATACCGGACGTAAAGTAGCGGCAGCAACGGCACCGAATTTTGTGCGCTGTCAGTTAGAAATGGGCAGTAAGAACGCACTTGTGGTAGCCGATGATGCAGACATTCAAATTGCCGTTGAAGCAACCATTGCAGGCTCTTTCTCTGGAGCAGGTCAGAAGTGTACCGCGTCTTCTCGCCTTGTCGTCATGGATGGTATTCACGATGCCTACGTGGAAGCACTGATCAAACGTATGAGTGAACTTAAAGTCGGTCACGCTTTAGAAGACGGCGTTTTCATGGGACCTGTTGTTGATGGAAACCAATTGAATGCGAACTTCGAATGGATTGAGAAAGCACGTCAAAGCGGTGCCGAGTTAGCGTTCGGTGGCGAGCGCTTGAACTTAGAGCATGACGGTTTCTACATGTCGCCAACTCTTTTCCTCAATACGCAAAACAGTTGGGAAGTGAACCAAGAAGAAGTGTTTGCGCCAATGGCAAGCGTGATTCGAGTTTCTGACTTGGACGAAGCCATTGCTGTAGCAAACGATACTCGCTTTGGGTTGACGGGCGGCATCATCACGCAAAGCCTCCGTAATAGCGCCATCTTCAAACAACAAGCTCAAACTGGTTGTGTCATGGTCAACCTACCAACCGCAGGAACGGATTATCACGTGCCGTTTGGTGGTCGTAAAGAGTCGAGCTTTGGTCCACGCGAGCAAGGTCAATACGCAAAAGAATTCTACACCGTGGTGAAAACCGCTTATCAACGTCCTTACTAAGTGAAATAGGGCAGCCGAGCATTCCGCTGCCCAACCTTAAAGGCTTATTAACGTTTAAGGAGTGGTTATGTACCAACAACGGATTGTGATTGATGGATTGCAGTACTGCAATTGGGATCGAGAATACTTCCAAACGCTGAAGGCGAGCGGTATTACGGCTGTGCATGCGACGATTGTTTATCATGAGAATGCACGCGAGACCTTAACTCGCTTTGCCGAATGGAACCTGAGATTCGAACAAAATGCAGACCTGATTATGCCTATTTACTCGATGGCTGACGTCGAGAAAGCAAAGGCAGAGGGTAAGGTTGGTGTCTTTTTTGGTGCGCAGAATTGCTCTCCAATTGACGATGAAATCGGCTTAATAGAAGTCATGCGCCGTCAAGGTTTGCTGATTATGCAGTTGACCTATAACAACCAAAGCTTGCTGGCGACAGGATGCTATGAGCAGAACGACTCTGGTGTCACGCGTTTTGGTAAACAAGCCATCGAAGAGATGAACCGTGTCGGGATGATCATCGATATGTCCCACAGTGCAGAGCGCTCAACGTTGGAAGCGATTGACCTTTCTTCACGTCCCATTTGTATTAGTCACGCGAACCCAACGTTTGCTCATGATGCTCTGCGCAACAAATCGAACAACGTCATTAAAGCGCTCACCGAGCGTGGCGGCTTGATTGGCTTTAGTCTTTACCCATTCCATCTTCCAAACGGAAGCCAATGCACGCTAGAAGATTTCTGCCAAATGGTCGCGAAAACTGCCGATCAGTTCGGTGTGGATCACTTAGGCATCGGCAGTGATCTTTGTTTAAACCAACCACAACAAGTGCTTGAGTGGATGCGCAACGGTCGTTGGTCCAAAGCAATGGACTATGGTGAAGGCTCCGCTAGTAATGCGGGGTGGCCTGATGCTTTGCCTTGGTTTAGTGGCAGTAAAGGGATGGAGAACATTTACAACGGCTTAATGTGTCATGGATTCAGTGAATCCGAGGCAGGAAAAATCCTGGGTGAGAACTGGTTTAACTTCCTTAAAGAAGGGCTGGAGGCGAGCTAGGTCGTAACCCAAATAAACATGGAATAGCTCGCTCAAAAAATAATAACAAGGCGAGTGTTAAAGTCACTTTTTGTAGCCGTTATGGCAGCTGCAATAAACCTCTGGAGTCAGAGTATGTCTGATCTAACCAATAGCATGAAAGCTTCAACGATGAGCGTGTCATCAAAGAAGCAACAAGCAAAACACAACGACACTTCAGCAACGGAAAATTCACCGGATAAGTTAGGGTTAAGTAACCCGGCACTTTGGTATAGCGGTGGCTTTATTGCCTTGTTCGTAGCTATCGCGCTTTACGATGGAGAGTTGCTATCAACGTTAGTTAATACGGGATTTGCGTGGTCAGTAAAAGTCTTCGGCCCGTACTGGCAGATACTGCTTCTTCTCACTTTTCTTATTGGTCTTGGCTTGGCTGCAGGGCGAACAGGCAAGGTGATTTTAGGCGGAACAACGAAGCCTGAAATGGATGGTTTTCGTTGGATGGCAATCATCTTCTGTACGCTTTTAGCTGGCGGCGGCGTATTTTGGGCGGCGGCAGAGCCTATCGCGCACTACGTGAGTCCTCCACCTTTGTATGGTCCGCAAGACAATCCTCAGCAAGGTGCCATTAATGCGTTGTCACAGTCGTTTATGCACTGGGGTTTTCTCGCGTGGGCTATTGTTGGCAGCTTAACGTCTATCGTGGTCATGCATTTACACTACGATAAAGGACTGCCGTTAAAACCTCGTATCTTGCTTTATCCAGTGCTGGGTGAGCGAGCGCTAAAAGGTCAAACGGGTGCGCTGATTGACGCATGTTGCATCATCGCCGTAGCGGCTGGAACCATTGGACCGATTGGGTTCCTAGGTTTACAGGTTAGCTACGCGTTAAATGCATTGTTTGATATCCCTGATGGCTTTACCACACAGTTGATCATCATCTTATTTGCGATTGTGTTGTACACCGTATCAGCTTTAAGTGGCTTAAACCGCGGCATGCAAATGCTGAGCCGATACAACGTGATTCTCGCGTTGGTGTTGATGGTTTATATCCTTCTATTTGGTCCAACAGATTTTATCTTTAATGGCTATATTCAAGGCGTGGGTACCATGCTGGATAACTTTATCCCAATGGCAACTTACCGTGGTGATGAAGGTTGGTTGAGCTGGTGGACAGTATTCTTCTGGGGCTGGTTCTTGGGCTACGGACCGATGATGGCGATCTTCATTGCACGTATCTCTCGTGGTCGCAGTATTCGTCAAATTATCTCGACGATCAGCATTGTTGCTCCGCTTACTACGTGTTTTTGGTTCACCATTGTTGGTGGCTCTGGCTTAGCGTTTGAAATTGCGAACCCAGGCAGTGTGAGTGCAGCATTTGAAGGCTTCAATTTACCGGGCGCGCTACTCGCAGTGACTCAACAACTGCCAATGCCGCTACTTGTTTCAATCTTGTTCTTGATTTTGACCACGATCTTCATCGTTACTACTGGTGACTCAATGACGTACACCATCAGTGTTGTGATCAGTGGTGAGACAGAACCAAATGCGATTATTCGTACTTTCTGGGGCGTGGCTATGGGTATCACGGCGTTGATTCTCATCTCACTTGGCTCTGGTGGTATATCAGCCCTGCAATCCTTCATCGTGATTACAGCCGTTCCAGTGTCATTAATTCTGTTACCGTCACTTTGGAATGCACCGCAGATCGCTATGAAGATGGCGAAAGAGCAAGGGCTATAACAACGGTTATAACAAAAAGATCAAACCCAATAACGTGGCGCTTGTGTGGGTGAATCCTCCCCACACCCGCACAAGCCCTTATTCTTACAATAAAAAATAGGTGGTGAGCAAAATGGATGCACATCGTTCTACTTACACTGAAACAACACTTCGCAACGCTGCAATTGTGATGGCGCCAGACAGGCTAGGGGCTATGCACCAAAATCGAATCAGCTTTGTGCGAAGTTTGATCCGAAAAATGGCGAGTCAGGAATGGCGAGTGAGCAAGCATGAGTGGCAATTGTGTCCACGCGGTTTTGGTCATGTAATTTACAAATTAGCGACGCCGGAACACATTTATCACTTGGTTGTTTTTTGCGATGAAATTGCTGATGAAGAGCGTAACGACCGAGTCATTGCTGAAAAATGGGACGTAACCTTTGCGCTGGTCAAAGGTGACGTTAATGTTGAGTTGTTAGAGCAACTTCGAGCCAATGTGCCTTTGCAAGAAGCGGGGCGCAATCCAAACAATGTGCTTGTTCTTGCTCGTGCGAATAAGAGTGTTCGTGTGTTTGAACACATTGTGAATGCGCTTTCTAAAGGTGAGCAGCCAGAGCCTTCGGAACTGGCAGAAGTGGGTTACATCCTAAGAACCACCGCCGTTTATGGGAACGGTAAATTTGGTATTGCCGATTTTAAACTGCTGGAGAACAACCCTGACTTCAACCAATCGTTCAGTGCACAAATGTGTGCCGTTTATATGCTGCGTGAATTCAGTTTAGATTGGGTTCATTACCTTGCTGCGAAAAAAGGCGGAAATAATGCTGTTGCACTTCACAAAGGTCTGCAGCGCTATCTAGGTGTAGGGAACGCAACTGGCTTGGGTATGGCGCCATATTTAATCAACCATCCATGTATTGTTGACCAGTGGATGACATCACGTGAGCGTGCTATTGCCAATGTGCTTGCCATGCCATGTGAATCTACCGAGTTAGAGCTGCCGTTAAAAGCCCTGCTTAAAAAAGCACAGCGACACTTAGAGCAAGTGATAACAATCAATGAACATCAAGATCAGCTTAATCATCAAGCGATTGCGGATCTCCAAGCGCTACAAATTAACTTAAATGCTTTGATGGCAGAGCACTCGAATTGGGCAAGCTTGATCAAACAAACCACAACCATGAGTTTGGAAGCCCAAGAAATTTTAACTTCATGTTTGATCGAGCTTTACCCGTCTTTGGTTGATGAATTTGAAAACCAAATGAACACCGATGAGTCCCTCTCTATTCCTGGTGGAAAAAGCGTTCAAGATGTTTCGCAAATACTAGAGAGCAAATACCGTTGGTCAATCGATGCCGACTACACGTTACCAGAGAACAACTATTGGTTCTGGTATCGCTCACAAGACAAAGAAGAACCGAGACTAGGCATTCGTGGGGAAGAAATCGGTGAAGAACGTGAGTTGCCACTCGATATAGGGCGACAAGTAAACCGCCTCTACCATGCGCTGCAAACGTGCCAGCCAGAAACATCGTTGGCGGAGTTCTTACTGCAACATCCGCAGTATCGTGCAATTACTCGTCGTGTATGGACGCTCGGCAATCGAGAAATGGGCGATATCCAGATGAATGTACTACGTGAAGACGCACTACCGATGCATCTACTACGCTGTAAGTTAGCAATCTTTGGTGCGACTAAGTTTGATCCGCGTTCAGACCGATGGGTGCGCGTGACCTTTTTCCAAGGCGCACCATTGCTTGATGAGATTCAGGACCCGCGTTTCAGCGATACGTGGATTTTCCCAACCATGCCAGAGCGTGAAGAAATCGCGCAAAGCGACAATCAAAAAATTACTGGAGGTTTTGCATTATGATCGTTTCGCATAACGAGCTGGTAGCAGCAGTAAACAAAGCTTTTCTTGGTATGCGCCGTCATTGCGGTGAAGCCGATGTGATTGCCAATATGGTTGCGGATCTGCAAATGGTGGGTTTGCACGGCGTGCGTCACTTCAACAACGCCAGCCTGTTTCTCAACTTAGATTCAGATTGTGCGGTTAACATGACGAGTAACACCGACTCTCATATCGAAGTCGAGCTACAAAATGGCAGTATTGCCTGTCATTTACCTGCGGTGTTGGATTTTGCGCTTGAGAAAATGGTCAGCAGCAAGAGCGTTACGATCACACTGAAACAATGCCACAATCGTTGGCTAGCATTTAGTGAGCTAGTTAGGCTCTCTGCCAAAGGCATTGCGTGCCGTGCTCAGTGGGTTAATGGCACTAGCCCAAAGCGAACCTTGTATGTGTTAAACCGTGGGCGGATTGCACCAGAGGTATTCTTTTCTGATCAGATTGAAGACAACAGTACCGATTATCACAGTATGACGATAGAGCTTGCCGTAACGGATTTTGATATCGAAGCAAGTTCACAAGGTTACGCAATTCATATTGATGGAGATGAACTGAATCGTGCGCAGAAAACGTCGTGGGAAGAGGGTATCTTTGTTGAAGACGCAGAATGGGAAGCTCTTAAACAAACTGCCACAGTCTTCCTTGTTGAGAACAGTGAACGCTCGGTACAAGGCGCGGGCGAGTTAGTGTAGCGCAACCAAAACGGCATCATTGGGAATAGAAAGAGAGGTAGCTGAATGCTGCCTCTTTTCGTTTAATATACCCAAGTAACCTCGATATGCTAGGTTCAGCGAGACTGATTTGGTTTGTAGACGCGGCGGCGATTTAAAGATCTAGTCATTCTAAATCAAGAATCGGCAACAAAGTATACAAGCCAAGGCAGCTCGCCCTTTGGGAGCGTGTCATTGACCCGATTGCTGCGTCAAACAACTTGGAAAGAGCTAGCTATTACACTGCGTTGTTTTCCTTACTCTCGAATCAATGACAACGCTCTGAATCCTGCATCTTGAAGTCACTTGGGTATATAAAGCAGGATTATGATTCTCAACTACGCTAATGACAGGTTGTTTGCATGACGAAGGAGAATCAAATGAGCACCATGCAAATCGATATAGAAGAGAATAAGCGCAATGCCATAGCTTTCTATGAGATGGCGTATCGAGGAGAACCGAGAAAAGCGGTCGAGCTGTACGTGGGGGATGAATACATTCAGCACAATCCGTTAGTGGGTAACGGTACCGAGCCATTTATCGCTTATTTCGAGCGAATGCAGGAAGAGTATCCCAACAAAGATATTACGTTTGTTCGCGCAGTTGCAGAGGGGAATTTGGTGGCACTGCATACTCATCAGACGTGGCCTTATGATGTGGAATATGTAACGATGGATTTCTTCCGCTTTGATCTAAACGGTAAGATTGTCGAGCATTGGGATGCGTTGCAGGAAATACCGAAAGAGACAGCAAACGGGAATACCATGTACTAGCGCACCGAGCCTTGCCATACGCGTTAAGCACGGCAAGGCACTGAGATTGTAATTAAGTCTATTGCGCTTGGTTATCCAACCACTCACGTGTCACCGTGTCTAAATCTCGTCCTTCACGACAGATTTTGTAATCCAATTCCGCAATGATATCGTTTGAGAAACGGAGCGTGTCCAATCTATTCAACTCATCTTGAGTAAATTTATCTGATTTGTCTTGGCGCAATAGCAATACCGCTTTATCGACAATACCCAGCAAACCTTTTGGTTCTGCGATTTCTCGAATTGCGTACTTATAGTGAAGAAATTGAGGCTTCCAAAGCGGCACGATAACCCATTGTTTGTTCTCTACCGCCTTCTCAAATGCAGTAAAGCAATCTTCTTCCGTCCCTGTGTGGAAATGGTAGCCTGCTTGGGTTAGTGCGTATTCGTCCATCATCTTGATCGAAAAGCGCGTAATGCCTGCACCAGGGTTGATGCCTTGAATATCGGATTTCATTTTCGCTACAACTTCAGGTTTAGTCAGGTCGCTCACTTCTGATACGAGTGCTTCTGGAACGTAATCTGGTACACCCCAAAGTGCGTAAGGTTCGTAGTGTAAGCCGAGCTCCAGTAGGGGTTGTACTTCTTCTACCGATGCTTTGTAAATGCCGTGACTTGATGGTAACCAAGCCGAAGAAAGCATGTCGATTTCACCAGATTTGAGCTTTGAGAAGTTCTCTTCATGGGGTGAATAAATACGCTCGACCTCAAAACCCATATCATTGAGTATATGGCTGACAAGAGAAGCAGTGACACGATGAAATGAGAGGTTAGTGACACCGAGTTTTATAGCTTTTGACGTGTTAGTTTGAGTCATACTGAATTCCTTATTTTTATTCGTGCGAAGTTGAGTCGTGCACTGTGTTTTCGAAGTGATAGTAGGCTCAAGATAGGAAGGGATAAATAGCGAACGCTTTGAGTCACTGTCAAAAATGATTTGATAATCAAGTGCGATAATTACATGAAGGATGTTGAGCAAGGTTGCGGGAAAGGGGGCTTAAGTCGCGGATCAATACAGTAAGAACAGTCCTTCGTATCCACCAATATGAATGTCGGAAACATAGCCTCCAACATTGCCATCCTCGTCGACAGGTCGCATTGGTTTGTCTAGCGTGATGGTGATTTTGGGCGCAGTAAAATAGTCCGCGCTTTTGCCAAAAAAATCTGTGCGATATAACACGCGCCCTTTGCTAAATTCTCTTGCTAACACCATCTCAATGGGACCATCAGAAACTACGGACTCCTCTGAGCGAAAGGCAAAATAGGTATATGTCGGTAGGACGTGAGCAAGACCATCGGGCAGATCTGCGTGCACCACTTCATTCATGGAAGAGTCACCAACCACGGTGTAATCAGCGGCTGAAGGAGTGCTGGTGGACATCATCAAAGGTATTGCTGTATAGCCTTCTGGGATTTGATTTACTGGTTCGCCCAGATCAACGGCAAGTAATGTAGTTGGTTGATAAGCGATGTTTTTGGGTACTCCGGCTTTCCAGAAGTTGTCGACAGTGGTGTTGTTGCTGCCGTACAGATAACCGCTGTTCCATTGATTAAAATAGCTGTATCCCGAGTGGTGATTTAAGTAAAACGCTGCTAATGCAGAGTATTGATCCTGCTTCCAATTGTCTTCAGTGTTACCGAAGTACTGAACTCGACCATAACGTGTTGTTGCTTGGTAAATCACTTTCTGACCAGCTTTGGCGAGAGCGGCGTTATCCCAGAATTTAGCCAAGCCTGCATAGCCACTAAAGCCAGTAGAAGGGAATAGATAGTGCTCCCGTAAGTACAGAGAACCTGCTTTAACTAAGTGACTCTGTCCATTGCGACCATATAAGTTTGCCGTGCCTATGTTGAGACCAATTAGCGCATCCGGATCCAGCGTTGCCAGTTTGTTTAAAAATGCCGAAAACTGAGCTTTGTACGCATCATCAGCGGCTTGGCTTCCTGCAACCAAACCAAGTTCATCTACCATACCACCGGAATAGATGTAGAACTGATTTGCACCAAGCAGTTTGTTTGTATCGTCATTGTATGCACCGTTTAAGCCTTGTTTCGCCCATTCTGCTTGGTAATAGTGGTGAACTGCGTTGGCAAAGTTGGGATTGTCGAGATTGGTTAATGCCCACGAGGAGGTTTGGTTCCACATTCGCCCAAATGGAATGACTCGAGATTCCCAACGGAAACGAGCGGTCGCATTTTTGTTTGAGCGGTTTTTATATTCATTCCAAGAGAGATAATTGTCATGGTTAAGATCCGCAGATTTATCAAAGCCACGAATTTTACGCCAACGTTGAATCGTTTTTCCGTCTGGTGTTGCCGTTGGTGCATTCGTCAACTTAACGGTTGGAAAACTGTTTTTGAGCTTCACTTCTTTTAGGTGAGGGCGATTCTCAATATTGTCATCATGCCAAGTCACTCTCGCGACATACAAGCGACCACCATCTCGCAAGAAGGTCGAACCAAAGTACTGACCGCCGCCATAGGTTTGTCCACTGCCATCGTGCGTTGTGGCACGAACCCAATCTGAAGGAACAGACCAGTTTACAGTCTGGTTTTTGGTCATGCTCTCGGTTTTGTCTCTCTTAATATCGAAGCTTGTCCATTCCGTTACCTGACCGAACGAATCGACAGAAGAAGGGTATTCAATGGTGAAGCTGCCGCCTTGAGCGAATTGGGTGAACTTAAAAGCTAAGCGGTCGAACTTTTCTGAGTGATAAACATAGAGCGCCCCGCCATTATGAGCTTGACCGAATACGTCAGCGTCCCATGGCGGTGATTGATATAGCCAAAAACCGGCGTGGTCGGCGCTAGCGGTATAGCCAACGATCATCGGTTTTCGATTAAGCAGGGTATTTTCGCCATGAGTTTCGTCTACCTCGGCGATGATGGTGTCTTCGGCAAAATGGAGAAAGTAATCCTCGTAATCAATCCCATTCAGCTCTGCCTCGTTGCGAATATCGTTTTCTACCCATCCTGTATTGAGTTCAAGTTTTTGGTTGTACATGTAGCCAATGGCTTTGACGCGCTCGTTATCGGCTTTGTTTGGATACGTTCCAAAAACAACATCGGCATTCTCTAGCTCCCATTCAATCGCAGCAGCGGCTGAGATTGGGGTATCTTGCATATCAACGCCTTGTTCATGTAACCCTGGTAGAATGATTGCTGTCGCTGCCCATGTCATAGGCGCAGAAAGTAAGCTCAGAGCGCCCAAAGCTGAGAGCATAAAATGCATTGGCTTCATCATTGAGTTGTCCCAATCAAAAATGTTGATTACTCAAATTGCGAATCAAATTAAGAAGAAGTATTAGCGATAGGTATGACCAATTCAAGGAAGGGTGAGTGTGTCTTTTGGTTTATCACTCTTATATCGAATCAATAGTTGTCGCTATTCAGTAATTTATAAAATTAATATTTACTGTCTCAAAAATGAAACTTGAAGAATAAAAGTTTCGATATTTCTAGTTCTTTTCAAAATGAAAATTTACGTATTTACGATGGTATTTCATGAAGAGCTAAAATAAGCATCAGATTTTATATTTTAAAAGTGATCTTTGTTGAGTTATTCATCAAAATGATTATCAAAATAAACTCATAAAGGTAAAATAGAGTGGCAATATAGTTCGCCTCGCTGGGGTTCTTTCAGTTTTGGCATATAGAGCGTATAAATCCGAAGTTGTGCTAGATAGTCCTCACACGGCTAGCCGCCTTTTGTTTATTCAGTTCATTGCCACTTTCTTATATTGAAAGTGCATATGAAACTAACTTTTTTTGTCTATATACACTTATAAAAGTCAGATAGAAAAAATATAAGTATTTTATTTAATCGCTTGTTTACAATAAGTAAACATTTGACCCTTTTGGATAAATGTCGCATGAATGCAAAGAATAAACTTTTAGCATCAATAGGTATTTTAATAATTACGATCGTAACTATTATTTCAGTGTTGAGTTACAACCAAATTAACTCTTCTTCCACAAACTCTTACCAAACTAACCTTTCTACCAGTACACATTTAATAACGTCAGCTGTTGAACAAAAGATCCAAACTTACTTTACGAGCTTAGAAGCGACAGCGTCTGCCATTGAAGTCAACAACCAAACTGCATCTATTGATAACCGTATGGTGGAGATGTTGGTTCAAGGTACAAAGAGCCTAGGGGTTTCCAACTACTTTATCGCGCTTCCTGACGGAACTCTTTACGATTCAGATTCAAAAGGTCTGCATCCAACTTTTAATGCTAAAAAGCTGCAAAGGGAGTGGTATGTAAAGGCGATGTCTGGGCAGGACCAAGTCGTAACTAAGCCGTTTAAAGCGAGCACGGGACAGATGTCTATTTCTCTCGTTATTCCGGTAAAACGAAACGGTGAGGTCGTGGCGATTGTTGGTTTGAGTCTGCTGATGAACGATTTGACTCGCTTCATTAATGGGTTGGCGGAAGACAGCAATGTTTTTGTTGCTCGTGAAGATGGTTACTTGATGGCGGCGTATGAAGAGCAGCTTGTCGGCGAAGATTTGTTTGAGTTACGACCTTCATACAAGCAGTACGCGAGTGATGCATCTAGCTCACACTCTTACACGGTTCCAGACCGTGGTGAGTTTTACGTTGTATCTGAACGTTCGAAAGCGCTTGGTTGGACCGTTTGGGCTTTCGCGAGCTGGGAAGACATTAAAGCGACGTCTCGTGAAGCAGTGATCACCAACTTAGTTTCTGGTCTTGTGTTCATTATTATTGGCACGCTAGGTGCGTCATTGTTAATTCAAAAGTTGTTGTACAACCCAATTGGTGGCGAGCCGAAAGAGATTGAACGTCTAGTCGACAAGATTGCGAATGGTGATCTGACTGATATTCCAGCTGCAAAAGGCAGTGACATTGGTGTGTATCGTTCAACATTGTTAATGGCAGATAAGTTGAAGACTATGATCACCGACATCAATTTGTCTTCGGAAGAGCTTATTGAAGCGTCGAGCAAGCTGGAGCGTTCATCTATCAAAGTGGATGGCTCATCTAAATCTCAAATGATGCAACTGGAGCAAGTTGCAACAGCAATGAACGAGATGACAGCAACGGTGGCTGAGGTTGCCCAAAGTGCGGTTGAGGCATCAAGCTCATCAAGCGATGCAAATAACAGCTCAGAGCAAGGTTTGACGGTTGTTGCTCAAATGAACTCTGATATTACGACGCTTGTAAACGACATCAACCAGGTCCAACAGGTGATACGTAACGTTCATACTGAAACGGAAAATGTCGGCGGTATTCTGGATGTGATTCGTGGTATTGCTGATCAAACGAACCTGCTTGCACTGAATGCTGCTATTGAAGCTGCACGTGCTGGTGAGCATGGTCGCGGTTTTGCTGTAGTAGCGGATGAAGTTCGCTCTCTTGCGACGAAAACGCAACAAAGCACCAATGAGATCCAATCGATGATTGAAGTTCTGCAAGAGCAAGCGAACAAGTCGGTATTGCTGATGCAAGACAACTCGGACAGTGCAAAACGCACGCTTGATAAGGCAGAAGAGGCGACGTTATCTCTAGACCAGATTCGCCATGAAATCCAGCGAATCCAAGATATGAACCACCAAATTGCCACTGCGGCTGAAGAGCAATCTCAGGTGGCGCATGAGATCAACGAAAGCGTGATTAACGTGAATGATCTTGCACGTGATACGACGGTAGATGTTCAAGACAATGTGGATACATCAGAAGCCTTGATTGCGATGTCGAATAAGCTTCGTGATAGTGTCAGCATGTTTAAGTTGAACTAAGTTATATCGTTCAAGTTTAAGACTTAACACCAACGAAAGAGAGGCGCATGCCTCTCTTTTTATTGCCTTTCATTGACTTCCTTTCCATTAGGTTTTTCAACAAATCTCGTTAAAACCTAAACTCATTGCACCAGTCATATACTCTGCTATGTTGGTTGTTTATTATACAAAAAATTAACAATCTAAATTTTTATACATTTTTATTGCATAAAATCTCTTTCTTGCTAGTATAACTCCCAGATGACAATTAATGCAGTATGGCAGCATGAGTATTCAAGTTAAAAGTATCAATAAATCTTACGGCGATACCCAAGTTTTACACGATGTCAGTTTTAATTGTGAAAGCGGTGAAACGCTGGTGTTACTCGGTCCAAGTGGTGCAGGGAAGAGCTCTCTACTACGTGTTCTTAACCTTCTTGAAGGCGCGGATAATGGGCAATTAAACATCGCTGATGACGCATTCGACTTTTCAACTGAAATCAAAGAGAAACAAGGTTTAGCGCTTCGTCGTAAAGTGGGCATGGTTTTCCAACAGTACAATCTATGGCCACACATGACAGTGATGGAGAACCTGATTGAGGCTCCGGTAAAAGTCTCTGGCATGGATAAAGAACAAGCGAAGAAGCAGGCAATGCAAATTCTCGCAACGCTGCATTTGGCAGACAAAGCGGATGCATGGCCGATGCAACTTTCTGGTGGTCAGCAACAACGTGTGGCGATAGCCCGTGCGCTGATGATGAAACCAGAAGTATTACTTTTTGATGAGCCTACCGCAGCGCTTGACCCTGAAATTACGAATCAAGTGGTCAAGATTATTAATGATTTAAGCGAAACGGGAATTACACAAGTTGTTGTGACCCATGAGGTGGATTTCGCCAAGAAAATCGCTAGCCATGTTCTATACCTAGAAAAAGGGCACATCGTAGAGCACGGTACGCACGACGCATTTGTTAATCCGCAAACCACTCAGTTTGCCGATTACCTAAATCACTAAATTACGTTTTTAAAGTTCAGTCTATTTAACAGATAAGCTCGGCTGTCATTGCGAGTGTCAGCCCACTAAGTACACACGGAGTATTGCAATGAAAAAGATTCTACTAGCTTCACTAATCGGCCTTGTCTCAGCGAACGCAGCAGCACAAGAAGAGATCAAATTTGCGATGGAAGCGACTTACGCACCGTTCGAATACATGGATGAAAACAACCAAATCCAAGGTTTTGATGTGGATCTTGCGAACGCACTATGTAAAGAAATGGAAGCAAAATGTACCTTCCACAACCAGTCTTTTGACAGCCTGATCCCTGCATTAAAATTCAAGCGTTATGATGCGGCTATCTCTGCAATGGATATTACTGATGCACGTTTGGAGCAAGTGAACTTTTCTGACCCTTACTACGACAACTCAGCAGCGTTTGTTTCTATCAAAGAAAAAGTGGCTGATCAAAAAGCACTAGAAGGTAAGCGTGTTGGTGTTCAAAACGGTTCAACACACCAAAGTTACCTGATTGAGCAAATGCCGGGCGTAACCGCGGTTCCTTACTCAAGCTACCAAGACGCGTTCATCGATATGAAAAATGGCCGTATTGATTCTGTATTCGGTGACACAGCAGTCGTAGCAGAATGGTTCAAGAAAGAAGACAACCTAGCGTATGTGGGTGAGCACGTCACTAACCCTAAATACTTCGGTAACGGTTTCGGTATCGCAGTAAACAAAGGTAACGACGAGCTAGTGAACAAGCTGAACACGGCACTGAAAACAGTGAAAGCAAACGGCGAATACGACGTAATCTACAACAAGTACTTCGGTAAGTAATATGGCACTAACGGGTTACTCTTTATCGCTTGTTCAAGCTAGTTGGATGACTGTCCAGCTAGCCTTCACAAGCCTTTTAGTCGGTTTGATTCTGGCAGTGGTATTCGCCAGTGGTGAAATGTCTCGCCGTGTTTTCGTTAAATGGCCAATGACGGCGTTTGTGACGATTGTACGTGGCTTGCCAGAAATCCTTGTCGTGTTGTTCATCTATTTTGGTTCGACGCAGGTTCTGTTTTTAATCACCGGAGACTTTATAGAGGTTAGCCCGTTCTTGTCCGGCGTGGTGGCGTTGTCATTAATCTTCGCCTCTTATGCTTCTCAAACTCTACGTGGCGCATTGAAAGCCGTTGGAAGAGGGCAAAGAGAGGCAGCAAGTGCACTCGGCATCAGTCAAGCACACGCTTTTGTTCGCATTGTTTTGCCACAAGCGGTAAGACACGCGCTACCAGGTTTAACTAACCAATGGTTGGTTTTGCTGAAAGATACCGCGCTTGTATCACTGATTGGCGTAACGGATTTATTGAAGCAAGCGCAGCTAACATCTGCAGCGACGCATGAAGCGTTTACATGGTACGCAACTGCTGCGGCGATTTACTTAGGCATTACTTTGATTACGCAACGTGCCGTAAAACTGATTGATAAGAAGTTCTCAATTCAAGGCATGAGTATGGGACAGGAGGCTACCGCATGAACGAACAACACGTTTGGCAAATGCTGGATGGCTTAGGCACTAGCCTTCAATTGACCGCCGCTTCTTTGGTGGTGGGCTGTCTCTTAGCTTTGATGATGACGCTGACTCTGATCTTACGTACTCCGGGTTTGCATTGGTTAAGTCGTGGCATCATCACCTTGTTTACTGGTACACCTTTGTTGGTGCAGATCTTCTTGGTGTATTACGGTCCAGGTCAGTTTGATGTCGTAAGAGAAAGCGTATTCTGGACATGGTTAAGCCAACCTTGGTTCTGTGCGATGCTAGCACTAGCACTCAATACCGCTGCATACAGCACTCAGTTGTTCAAAGGAGCGTTTAACGCGATTCCTTCCGGTCAATGGCAAGCGTGTCGTGCATTAGGCATGAACAAAACAGCAACACTGAAAGTACTTCTGCCATACGCTATTCGTCGTGCTGTTCCGGCTTACTCGAACGAAGTGATTTTGGTCTTCAAAGGCACGTCACTAGCAAGCACGATTACGATCATGGATCTGATGGGTTACGCGCAGCGCATTAACGCACAAACCTACGATACGTTGACGGTATTTGGTATTGCAGGCGCATTTTATTTAACGGTAAATGGTGTGCTAACTCTCATTTTCCGTCAGGTAGAGAAGAAAGCATTGGCGTTCGAAGCCGCATAATCCTTCAATCAACACTCATCATTTAGTTCCACAGTGCCTCTGCGAATGGCTCTCTTGCAGGGGCATTTTTTATATTCGTCATGGCAAACTCCTCAAGTTCCACCAAACTTAATTCAACCCAATTGGATTGGTGGCATCATGGAAAGAAGACACTTTTTAGCACTGTGGACATTGTTGTTCGCCCCCTCTTTAAAAGCGAAAACGCCAATGCGACCGACGCCAGCGCAAACAGAAGGACCATTTTATCCAGTAGTGGATATTCCTCTTCGTCAAAACTTGATTCTGCAATCAGAAGGCTTGGTCGGTGAACCTATCGTGTTGCAAGGCAGAGTAGTAGATACATCGGGGAAACCCTGTCTCAGGCATCAAAGTAGAAATCTGGCAATGCGATGGGCAGGGGATTTACGATCATCCTAAGCAACCAGATAACGATAAGTTTGATGCTCACTTTGCTGGCTTTGGCGCAGTCGAAACTCAATCGGATGGTCGCTACTTGTTTCAGACCTTGTACCCTGTACCTTATGCTTCTCGCCCACCGCACATTCACGTTAAGTTGTGGCGAGATAATCAAGAACTTCTGGCCACTCAGTTGTACTTGAAAGGCAATACTGGCGATGAATGGTGGGGAGGCAAAGCCCGTGATTATCTGCAGTTTGAAACTATACGAATCGACGGGCGGTTAACAGGCGAATTTAACTTTGTGATTGGCTAGCTAATCCGGTTAAGCCATTAACTCAACCAATTGCGCCAAGCATTCTTTGTCCAGTATTGGATGAGGCTCAACACCCGTGACTAAAACGATATCCACGGAAGGCAGCGATGGCATATCGTTTAAGATCTCGAGATCATCGCTAACGCTAATACTGCCCATAGCACCGATAGCCATGCCTGAACGTACAATCGCTCTTTGTGCCGATGCTGTATTGCAACACGCCAGTAGTTGATAAGGGATACCACGTTTGGTTAATCCGTCTACCGCTGCCGCATGGTATTTGCAGTCGGTTTGGAAAAGGGCAAGAGGGAGAGGTTGGGCGGCCTCGATATTAAAATCAGGGTGAGCAATCCACACGCCTTTGTCGCTTGCTAGCCAATAACCTTCTTCACTGTCCGGTGCTCTAGTCACAATAGCGGCGTCTAGCTTTCCTTCATCCAGCTTTTCTCTCAAGGTGATGCTGGGCTCACTGAAGACTTGAATCGAACACGTGGGTTCAGATTGTTGTAATACACGAATGACTTTAGGCAGGATATTGTCGTTGTAATCTTCTGGACAACCTAAGCGAAGAGGACGCTTATTTTCATAGCGTTTCACCTGTTTCAGCGCTTGATTATGCAAGCTGACTAGTTGCTCTGCATGAGAGCGTAGTGCCAATCCCGCTTCACTTAAGACAAGATTGCGACCTTCTTTTTCAAATAAGCTGACACTGAGCTCGTCTTCCAACTTACGCATTTGTGCACTAAACGCTGATTGGGTGCGATTGATCTGCTTGGCAGCACGAGTGAAACTTCCCGTTTCTACAAAAGCAAGAAAGCTGCGCAACGCATCGATATCCATATCTAAAACTCATCCATCGTTTTTGTTGAAGTGTTCTATCAAAACTATCCGTTAGTCCCCTTAAATACAATCAGATATTGTGAATGGGTAATCAAAACACGAACCGCATGGAGGCGTCATGAAACTGTTTATTGCTAACCAAAACTACTCAAGCTGGTCACTTCGCGCATGGCTGATCTTTTCTCAATTCAAACTGGATGTGGAAGTCACCAAGCTCAAGTTATTCACGGAAGATTTTTATAAGACCTTGGAAGATATTACACCAACGGCGAAAGTACCGGTCTTGATGGATGGCGATGCAACAGTGTGGGATTCATTAGCGATTTTGGAATACGTAAACGAGCAATACTTGCAAGGTAGAGCATGGCCAAGCAACTCCGCAGTACGGGCTAAAGCACGCGCCATCGCTTCAGAAATGCATTCGGGTTTCTTTGATTTAAGAAACGAACTCCCAATGAATATCCGCGCGCGCAGAAAAGTCGATTTAACTGAAGGTGCACGTAAAGATATTGCTCGCATTGATGCTATTTGGGCAGAACAAGCCAAGCTGCATCCGAATGGTTGGCTATTTGGAGAATGGTCAATCGTCGATGCCATGTATGCACCAGTGGCATTGCGTTTCCAAACTTATGGCATTGAGTTATCGGAAGGTGCCAAAGCTTACCAACAGAAGGTGCTAGCAAGTGAATCTCTAAAGCAATGGTTGGAAGAGGCGAGTCAAGAAACGGATATCGTAGAAGAAGATGAAGCAGGGGTAGAGGTTTAAAGTCACCCCTCTACGGTGGTTGCTTAGTCTACGTCTAAGTAACCACTGTAGAGAAAGTGTCAGTAGAAATTAGATTGTTCCCTTTGGATTATTGCGCCTGACTGCACCAATTTATCTTTTGCCCATTACTTAGTTGTGCATAAATGCAACCTGCTTGTACGGCGATATTATTGTTGTCATAAGGAGAAGATGAGAAGTTAGCAATGATTTGGCTGCCATTCTCAAAGGTTGTCTGCTGGACCTTACCCTCAGAATCTAACCAAGAAAAATCCACTAACGCTTGGTTCCACAACTGTTGATGAATAGGAGCGAAGCCATCCTGATAGTGCTTTAGCGCTTGTATTCGTTTGCTTTGACCTGTCAGAGCTTCATCTCGAGTGAGATGTACCATCGCTGGGGTGTTGTACAACATCGCAGTTAGATCGCGCTCCATTTTTACATTGCTGAATTTTAGACTGTCAGTATGCCAATGATGAGAGTTAATCACTTCATCATGAAATACCGTTTGATAAAGGGGAACACGATATTGAGGTGCAAAGAGTAGTGAACGATAGGGCTCTTTTACTTTTGCAGATTTAAAGAAGTACTCTGGTTTTTGGTCTGGGTACCAACGACCGAGGTAATACTCAGATTGGCGATGTTTCGTCATGTCGGCGTCAATCCAACCAAAGCCAACCGTTTCTAAACCGTGAGCAAATGCAATGCCTTTAGTGGTTAACCCGTTGCCGTCTTCAGAGCCCAAAACAAGGTCGCTTTGTTTTGCCAACCAACCTAATCTTTGATTAAACGCGTCAAGCATGTCATTTTCGCCACTGTTGTCGCGGTAATCCTCTCTTGCCATTGCGGTCGCATCGACATCCAAGAAAAGACTATTAAAGTGACCATATTTAACAATATCTAACATCCGACGCTTTACATAGTCCAAGTGACAGTTCGGGTTAAGATAATATCCATTCCCTCGAAAGCCAGATTTCTTTTTTCCGCTAGCGAGTTCAATTGCGCACCCTATGCGCATTTCTTCAGGCAAGTTTGCCGTTAACCAACCGTCGTTACTGCCTTTGTGAATCGCAGTGTTATAAGAATCGTATACGCCAACTAAATAGTCTTGTTGTTTCGCGGTATCTATAAGTTGTGGGTTATAGAAGCTTGGCATCCAATTATCAAAACCAAGCCAAAGATGATCTAATCCCGCTTTGTGAAAGTTATCGAGCATGCCAGATGAAAGCGCTTGTCCCCAAGTATTTGTGCCATTCAAATAGCGACCAGCATGCGTTGCTAAGTAGGTCTTAATAGATTGAGCCGCGCGGTACTGATCTTGGATAGTATTGTTGTCTAAGGTTGGATAAGAGACAGGGAACTTTATCGTTAACGAGTCAATAATTGAATCGAGCAGCAGTTGCTTGTGATACTGGCTAAACCATTTTTGCTGTTTTTTTAGTGCGTCTAGCTCTTGTTTTGCGGAGCTTGGCACTGTCAAATTGGATTGTGTCAAATACCAATTCTTCAGACCCCACCAGTCTTTTACATCACTAATGCTAAGTGGACCTTTACCAAACAAATACACGTGGCTTGCTCCAATCAGTTTCTTTACATTGGCATTGCGTTTTGCTTTTGCACTGAGAGGATCGCTGAATCCTTCATGTTGGCGCCATAGGCGATATGCTTTTGCTCCGCTCAACTGCGTGTCATCAATCGATACTTGCAACTTAAAGGGGGCATCTTTATTAAGTTGCGTAAATTGATGGCTCGCAGACATGTTAATTCGTCCATTGACGCGTTCGAAGTTGAGCAGGTTATTGGTTGGCGTTGTAATGAGATAGTTGATGTACTTGCCGTTTTGTTCGACTGTCCAAAATGGCATTTTGAGATCTTGTGTCGTGTTTGAACCCGAATAGTTATCTTCGAGGAACGCAGCCCATTGCGCGTTAGAGATAGGAATTCGCATTCCCTCGCTAAGGGGTAATAGAAGCGTTTGGCTTCGATTTTCATTGAGATCAAACCAATTCAGAGACATTGGTTTTTGGCGAGAAACGGTCGTGTTTGATCCAGAGTCAAAGGAAAGGTCGAGCGTAGAGTCTGATAATCTTGCTGTGACTTCTATTTGGCTAGGAATAAGCTTCCAAGAAACAAGATTCTTTGCCATTTTAAGAATCTCATAACTTTGTTGCTTCTGTTTGTCGACGGTTAATGAGGCTTCGTTTATGGATAATGTATTCCAACGAATTTCCAGTGTTTGCGGTGCAATATAGATTTGGTTGTTTTGATCGTGAAGATGTATAGGTCGGGCAAAACTTGGTCTGATTGCGATAAGACTAATACTACTAAGAAAAAGAAACAGTAAAACTTTTTTGGGTGACATAATTAAACTCCAATTAACGATAATGTCATTTAATCGAAGTGCGATATTGCGCTTGTCACCTATATGTCTCTATTTATCGATAGGGGATGGCTAATCGCTGGATATACTCAATTTGCACGCCATTTTGAAACTCAACTAATTCAACACTTGCAGTCAAATGTTCTGCTTTGTCCTCGGTGAACGGTTGTTTAGGAATGCCTTCAAGAGAATGGGTAAATGGGATCGTACTGCCTAGCAAATTGTAGTTCTTATCAAACCATTGCCACGTTGCCATGGCTTTTGGGCAAGATGAGACGCTACTTGGCAAAGTTGTTTCGACTATTCTGTGCCCTTCTTTATTTTCCAGAGATAACCATGGTGCACCTTCCGGAATTGCAATCAGTAAATCGATTTTCTGGTTTCCAAGAGATAAGGTGTAAATTCCCGAGACTGGTTTTTGCAGCAGGTCAATGCTCTCGATTTCTTGATACTGTGGGTTGGCAATCAAGTTACCTTTAAGTAATACAACACCATTTGGCGATGTGAGTGTAACGGATTGATTTTTCGTGTATTGCTCAACAGAAAGGCGGATTTGATAACCTTGAGAGGTGAGCCCAAATCGCCTAATCACACCAAGCGTGAGTTGTGAAGTCAATTTCTTCCCTGAACTCAGCTCCGTTCCACAAGCGGTTTGGGATAGGAGTTCATTCTTGATAGGAACCCAGTATTTGCTACTGATTTCATTCTGACGTAGAGCGAGAAAAAGTTCTTGCCAAGCCAACTGAGGCTGATGAGTCAACGTGGCTTGATAAGTATGTTCCAGCGGAGAGGCTGTAAATAGGTTTACGTGAGCATAAGTCGACAAAACCGTCCCCGCACCGGCTAAAGCGAATAGGAGCCTTTTGCATACTCGTGTCATTTTTGTTCCTCACGAAGTCGATAGCCTACACCGCGATGCGTTTCAATGTTCAAGCTTGGCAGTTTTTGTCTCAAGTGCAATATGTGGTTGTCTACGGTACGAGTGCTGGGAAAGGCTTCATACCCCCAAATTTTGTTCAGCAATTCATCTCGGTGAAAAACTCGCCCTTGGTTTTGAACTAACAGCAATAGTAACTGGAATTCTTTCGGTTTTAGCGCAATGTTCTGCTGTTTAACTCGCGCTACTCTTTGCCCTAAATCCAATTCGATATTCTCGTACGTCAACAAACTAGAACCAAGAGGGCGCAATTGAGTGAGTACTCTTGCAAGTAACTCCTCGCTAGAAAATGGTTTAGTAACGTAATCTTTTGCGCCAGCCATTAGTCCTTCAATACGTTGCTCAACCTCTATTTTTGCCGTTAAAACGATAACAGGTACTGCTTTCAGCAATAGCCACTGAGCTAAGTGTTGTAAACTATCTCCGTCATTTAGCTGACGATCTAAAATTATCACATCTGCTTTATACCAGAGTTTGTTGGCTTGTTCGGCATTGGTCGCCCACAAACACTTGAACTGATGAGATGTGAAAAAGGCAACCAAGCCTTGACCGAGTAGTTCATCATCTTCAATCAGCAGAATGGTCTTCATAAGGTAGCTCCAATATACAACGAGTAGGGTTACGAAGAATGATGAGTTTTCCATTCGCCATCTTCATTAAATGTTTCACAATATCTAAACCAATTCCCATGTTGTTTGAATGAGCCGCTTTTGAAGGAAATAACCGTTGCCAATAAGAAGGGAACTGACCTTCATCTTGCACTTCTATCGTCAGTGTCTGAGAAACGTGAACATGCACAGTGATGGCTCCGGCTCCATGCTGTTGAGCGTTTTTGACTAAGTTTTCAAGACAAATCGTTAACCAGTAATAAGGTAAGCTAAGTTGCTTTTCTTGGTTGAGTTGATATCTCACATTATTTTTCTCACAACAGTAGGTTAGCCACTCTTCTAGTGATGCGGTTTGATACAACAACTTATCTGATGTTGAGGTGCTCAAATAGGTCTTACTGTTCTCAGTAAGTTGCGAAAGGCGCTGATAATCTGAAACCAAACGCCAAAACGTATCTTGTAATGTCTCGTCCATATCATCAAATTGATGGCGAAATATATCTACAGTTAGCCCTAAGCTAGTGATAGGGGTTCGAAGTTCATGAGTGAGCAACTGTAAAATAAAACGTTTTTCTCGACGTTGTTTATGCTTTAAAAAGCTCAGTCGAGCAATAAAAGCTAAGCAAATGCCTCCTAAAAGAGTAAGCACGATCTGCCATGAAATTGTCGATGTGTTTCTTTCTGCGATGCATAAATTACTGTAAGTAAAAGCGCAATTCTCACCTTGTAAAGACAGATTGGCTTTTTGAGCTAGCGGCTGCCAAACCGAAGCAGACACCGCTTTTAAGCCACTTTCATTCCCAAGCCATAGGGTATCAGCCTCTAACCATGCTCGATAACCATTTAGCAGGGCATCTCGTCCTTGCGGAGAAAGGGAACCCAGTTTCCGATGTAAGGGGTTAATTGGGTTGGAAATTGTGGTGAATGGTGCAATTGCCATTAATGATTGTGGCTCAATGTTATTATATTTTTTGAGGTATCGATCGGCATAACTACCGCCTGCTGGGTGCATGACATTGTTTGAGCTAAACCAGTCCGGCTTTAATTGTTTTCCTCTACAAAGTGCAAGTTCAAACTCTATCGCTCGGTTAAGTTTGGCGTTATCTGACTTTATGCTTTGGCAATGGGTCGCGGCGGCGTTTAAGAGTCGCAAATCATGCCAAGTAAACGTTTTGAAGTCGGGATAGAGTGCACTACTTTTTAATAAGGCTGGTGGATAACGACTCAATTCGTTCTGTGTAAGGGCATATGGAGTGTTTTGCCATGTATTTTGGTAGAGCTCTTGCCAGCGATTTTGCAAGGTTTCTCCATGCGCCAAGCATGACAGTAAACTGCCAAACAATAAGAAAGATATGCGCTCAAACATGACAAACCTTGGTTTCAAATAGACCCTCGAATTCTAGAGCTATTTCACTGAGTTTTGTAACCCTACTGTCAACAATAGTACCGAAACATAAAAATACGGAGTACA
This sequence comes from Vibrio sp. SSH13-20, assembly GCF_040104475.1. NCBI lineage: Bacteria > Pseudomonadati > Pseudomonadota > Gammaproteobacteria > Vibrionales > Vibrionaceae > Vibrio > Vibrio sp. SSH13-20. The sequence goes on along the minus strand of NZ_JBECOU010000001.1, from coordinate 1,137,340 downwards.
GATAACGGCGATAATACGTACCTCGTAGGCTTGTTGAGTCGCTTAGTACTCGTCTAGTTACCCAATTCACTTTTACCTTTTCTTCGTAAGTTAGCACTTAAATTACTCGTTATATTCCAGTTCAGAAAAGGCTTAGCGCCTAACTAAACATTAAGGCGTCGCACTTCATCTCCTGCCTTTTTTACCATTCAAATCAAACCACTTAGCCTTTAATTAATGCGCTTCAATCATAGCTAAAATGCAAAGTATTCATTTTACTCATACGGTCAAATCAATAATATTTTTGTGGTTATCGAATGAGGGCGTTGGTTTTCATATCAAAAACACTTGTGGTGCGTTGGTCGAACTGGAGGTGCCTTTGATATGAGAATTAATCTGTTAAAGGAAACTATTTATGGCTCAGTTAGTCGATGAAATTGCATTTCAATCAGGGGTCAAACTGCATAATCGTATCGTGATGGCACCGATGACGATTCAGTCTGCATTCTTTGATGGCGGCGTAACGCAAGAGATGATCAACTACTATGCAGCTCGTTCCGGTGATGCAGGGGCGATCATTGTCGAGAGTGCGTTTGTAGAGAATTACGGTCGTGCTTTCCCAGGTGCGCTTGGTATTGATACCGACAGCAAAATCGCAGGTTTAACCAAGCTTGCCGATGCGATTAAAGCCAAAGGCTCTAAAGCGATTCTGCAGATCTACCATGCCGGTCGTATGGCAAACCCTGAGTTCAATGGCGGACACCAACCGATTTCTGCAAGTCCTGTCGCTGCGCTACGTGACAATGCTGAAACACCACTTGAAATGACCAAAGAGCAAATCGAAGAGATGATCGATCGCTTTGGTGATGCAGTAAATCGTGCAATTCTTGCTGGTTTCGATGGCGTTGAAATCCACGGCGCAAACACATACCTGATTCAGCAATTCTTCTCGCCACACTCAAACCGTCGTAACGATAAATGGGGTGGTAACATTGAAAGACGTACTTCCTTCCCATTAGCTGTACTTGCAAAAACTAAGCAAGTGGCTGAGCAACATAACAAATCTGATTTCATCATCGGTTACCGCTTCTCTCCTGAAGAGATTGAACAACCGGGCATCCGCTTTGATGACACCATGTTCCTGCTAGATAAGCTTGCGACTCACGGCTTGGATTACTTCCATTTCTCAATGGGTAGCTGGTTACGTAACTCAATCGTTACGCCAGAAGACCAAGAGCCGCTAATCGACAAATACCGTAAGCTTCAATCTGAAAGTGTTGCGAAAGTACCAGTGATTGGTGTTGGTGGTATTGCTCAACGCAAAGATGCAGAAAATGCACTAGAGCAAGGTTACGACATGGTCAGTGTCGGTAAAGGTTATTTGGTTGAACCTACTTGGGCAAACAAAGCGCTTAACGATGAAACCTGTGCCGAGTTCACGGACATCGCGCAACAAGAAGCACTGCAAATTCCAACGCCACTTTGGGAAATCATGGATTACATGATTGTGGACAGCGCAGCAGAAGCATTGAAGCACCAACGCATCAAAGAGCTGCAGAACGTTCCAATCAAATTCAACTCAGGTGAATACACGGCGTATGGTCGCGGTCACAATGGTGACTTGCCGGTTACCGTTACTTTCTCTGAAGATAAGATCCTCGACATTGTGGTGGACTCATCAAAAGAATCGGACGGCATCGCAAACCCAGCGTTTGAACGTATTCCTCAACAAATTCTTGATGGTCAAACACTGAACATCGACGTGATTTCAGGCGCGACAGTCAGCAGCCAAGCAGTACTGGACGGCGTATCGAACGCGGTTGATCTGGCGGGCGGTAACTCAGAAGCACTGCGCTGCAAAGCCAAAGAAGCGGTGGCATGGTCATCGAAAACCATCGAAGAAACCGTGGATATCGTGGTTGTTGGTGGCGGCGGTGCCGGCTTGAGTGCAACGTTAACGGCGCTAGACAAAGGCAAGTCGGTTATTTTGCTTGAGAAGTTCCCTGCAATCGGTGGTAACACAGTGCGTACTGGCGGTTGGGTGAACGCGGCAGAACCAAAATGGCAAGGTGATTTCCCAGCACTTCCTGGCGAAAAAGAAACCTTGATGCTGCTAGCGAAAACAGCGGAATCCGAGTTTGCGGGTGAGTACCTTGAAGACTTCAAAGTGCTTAAAGCGCAACTGGACGGTTACTTTACAGATCTTGAGAACGGCAAGCAGTACTTGTTTGATTCTGTCGAATTACACCGCATTCAAACCTACCTTGGCGGTAAACGTACCGACCTGAACGGTGAATCGATTTATGGTCAATACGATTTGGTTGAAACCCTAACATCTCGCTCTATGGAATCCATTGATTGGTTGAGTGAAAAGGGCATTGATTTTGACCGTAGCGTTGTTGAGATCCCAGTTGGTGCCTTGTGGCGTCGTGCACACAAACCTAAACGTCCAAAAGGTGTGGAGTTTGTCGACAAACTATCAAAACGCATTCAAGAACAAAACGGTCGCATCATTACTGACACACGTGCAACGGATTTGATGGTTGATAACGGTAAAGTGGTGGGCATCAAAGCGGTTCAAGCGGACGGTACAGAACTTATCCTTCATGTGAATCATGGTGTGGTGTTGGCTTCTGGTGGTTTCGGCGCAAACACTCAGATGATCAAAAAGTACAACACATACTGGAAAGAAATCGCGGACGACATCAAGACCACAAACTCACCAGCATTGGTTGGTGACGGCATCGAAATTGGTGAGAAAGCGGGCGCAGAATTAGTCGGCATGGGCTTTGTGCAATTAATGCCAGTTGGTGACCCTAAATCAGGTGCGTTGCTAACCGGTCTGATTGTGCCACCAGAGAACTTTGTATTCGTGAACAAGCAAGGTAAGCGCTTTGTTGATGAGTGTGGTAGCCGTGACGTGCTTTCTGAGGCGTTCTTCGATAACGGTGGTCTGATTTACATGATTGCGGACGAGAACATTCGTCAAACCGCAGCGAATACATCAGATGAAACCATCGAGCGCGAAATCAAAGAAGGCATCATTATTCAAGCTGATACGCTAGGAGAGTTGGCAGAGAAAATTGGCGTTCCGACGCAAGAGCTAACTAACACCATCGCACAATACAACGCTTGTGTGGATGCGGGGCAGGATCCTGAATTCCATAAGAGTGTCTTCGGTTTGAAAGTGGAAAAAGCACCGTTCTACGCAACGCCACGTCGGCCTTCGGTTCACCATACAATGGGCGGCTTGAAGATTGATACTAAGGCGCGCGTGATTGGTAAAGATGGCGAAGTTATTCAAGGTCTATACGCAGCAGGCGAAGTAACGGGGGGGATCCACGCGGGCAACCGTCTCGGTGGTAACGCGCTGATCGATATCTTCACTTATGGTCGTATCGCTGGTGAGAGTGCATCTGATCTTGTTTAAGCACTCATTCAAGAGCGAAACAGAGCAAGATAAGTAATCAATAAGAGGGGAGTGATGCTTCCCTCTTTTTCCGTATTAAGCGTTTGGAGAAATCGATGAGCACCAATAAATACAGCGCCAGATTTCAGATGATGGGTACCTTCATCGATGTGGTGGTGTATCACTCGAACGGTGAGCAACTGATCAGAGAAGCCTACGCGCAACTCGCCGATTACGCAGAGCGATTTACGGTCAATCAATCCGACTCTGAGCTGATGCGCGTCAACCAAAATGCGGGTATTACACCTGTTGCGGTAGCGCAGGATCTATTTGACCTGATTAAGCTAGCTAAACAGCACAGTGAAGACACAAGAAATCCTTTTAATGTTGCACTCGGTCCGCTTGTAAAAGCTTGGCGAATTGGTTTTAAGGATGCCAAGGTGCCGTCTCATGACGTGATTACCGGCAAGTTATCCTTGGTCGATCCGACCAAGATCATTTTGAACGAAGACGACCACTCGGTGTTCTTAAGTCAAAAGGGGATGGAGATAGACTTGGGTGCGATTGCTAAAGGTTACTTTGCCGATCAGGTAAAGCACAAACTGGTTGAAGCAGGCGTGCAAAGCGGGTTTATCAGTTTAGGTGGGAACGTGCTGACCATCGGTCATTCGCCAGATAACAGCAACAAAGCATGGAATGTGGGCATTCAGAACCCATTATCAGAGCGTGGTGACGTCGTTCGCGTCGTACCTTTACAAGGCATGTCGATGGTGACATCGGGTATCAATGAGCGATTTTTTGAATCCAACGGGCAGCGTTATCATCACTTGTTGGATGCCAAAACAGGGATGCCAATCTCAACCGATATCGCCAGTTTGACGATTATCTCTCACCTGTCTGTCGATGGTGAAATTTGGAGTACCGCTGGCTTTTTACCAAGCGTAGAAGAATCGATGTCGTACCTAAATCAGCAACAGGGTATCGAGGCAGTGGTTGTTTCAAAGCAAGGTGAAGTGCACGTCACACAAGGGCTGATGGATTATAAAGGCTGTATTTTATTGCGCGAAGAGCCAGTTCTGGAAGAGTAAGATGAGGCAGAGATTCAAACCTGCCTCGTATCATTAACTTATCGCGTTAGGGTTAATCATCCGCACCGCATTTAGCGCACTCTTCGTACGTGCGTTCGCCTTCACTGATCACAACATAGCTACCTACACATTGGTCACATAGCGCCAGTTTTGGGTAGGCAATTTTCTCTTTCTTAGACGTCGTGTCGCCTTCAGTTACGTAGTATTTTCGCATTGTCATGATTCATCAGCTGGAACAAGGGCGGTATTATATCCGTAATTGAAATTCGCTGGTGGATTTCTTCGTATCGAAGGCAAATTTTTCTGCATAAAAACAGCAGTTGGATTGTTTATCTATTTGTTAGATCGTAAACATACTAACGTTTCTACATGTTTTGATAGCTTGGTCCGCCGCCACCCTCAGGTGCTTTCCATGTGATATTTTGCGAAGGATCTTTGATGTCACAGGTTTTGCAATGCACACAGTTTGCGGCATTAATTTGAAATGTTCGCTCGCCTTCGACTTCTACCACTTCATACACGCCAGCAGGGCAGTAGCGCTGGCTTGGCTCATCAAACTTCTTCAAATGGACTTGAATCGGAATATGAGGATAGGCGAGTTGCAAGTGGCAAGGCTGATTTTCTTCGTGTTGTGTACCAGACAAAAATACTGATGAGGGTTTATCGAAGCTGATTACACCATCTGGTTTCGAGTATTGAATAGGTTGGCATTCATCAATTGGTTTCAGCTGTTCATGATCGTGCGAAGGATCAGTGATTGTCCATGGTATTGGTTTCTTAACCAGAGGCTGCCACAGATTGTGTTCGAAGGTGGAAAGTGCTCCGCCTAGTACGCTGCCGAATTTGTGAATGTTCGCACCAAAGTTGCGTGTGTCACTAAGCTCTTCATACAACCATGAATCTTCAAACTTGGTTTGGTAATCCGGTTCAGAATTGGATTGTGTGATTGCTTCAGCAATGGCTTCTGCGGCTAACAAACCGGATTTCATCGCAGTATGGCTGCCTTTGATTTTGGCGACGTTTAAGGTGCCCGCATCACAACCAATCAATAAACCGCCGGGGAATTGCTGTCTCGGTAGAGAAGACAACCCACCTTTCGCAATGGCTCTTGCACCGTAAGCGATGCGTTGAGCGCCTTTCAAATGTTGTTCGATTGCAGGGTGGTGTTTAAAGCGTTGAAATTCGTCAAACGGACTCAAGTAAGGATTGCTGTAATTCAAGTCGACAATAAGCCCGACAGCGATTTGGTTGTTCTCTATGTGGTAGAGAAAACCGCCGCCAGTGGTGTTGGATTCACTCAGTGGATACCCGGCAGAGTGAATCACGCTGCCTGATTGATCTTTGGCATTGGCAGGTAACTCCCAAATCTCTTTAAGTCCAAGCGCATAATGTTGCGGTTGTTTATCATCGTCTAAACCAAATCGTTGGATGAGCTCTTTACCTAAATGACCTCGGCACCCCTCGGCGAATACGGTGTATTTGGCTTTTAGCTCAATACCGGCTTCAAAGTTGGGTTTGGCTTCTCCTTTTTTGTCCAAGCCCATATCGCTGGTGTTTACCCCTGTAACTGCGCCAAATGCATCGTAGTTAATTGTGGATGCGGCGAAACCGGGATAGACCTCAACACCAAGTGATTCTGCTTGTTCTGCTAACCAACGACACAAGTTCGCCAAACTGATGACGTAGTTGTTTTCATCATTGCGCATTGGGTTGGGGGTAAGAAAGTGGGGAACACGAACGTGATTAAGTTCTGTGGTTAGGTATAAGAAGGCATCGTTTTTTACAGCGGCGGAAAGCGGCGCGCCCATGCTTTGCCAATCAGGAAAGAGTTCACCTAATGCGCGCGTTTCGAAAACCGCGCCAGATAAGATGTGTGCACCAACTTCTGAACCTTTCTCTACTATACAAATAGATAGTGGTTCACCTTCACGCTCTTGGTTGAGTTGCGCTAAGCGGCATGCTGCACTCAAACCTGCAGGTCCGGCGCCGACTATCACCACATCAAATTCCATGCATTCTCTTTCCATCTTCTTGCTTCCTTTATGCGAAACCTTTCTTTGTTTTTCAGGTGCTTCTTCTATTACGCAGTGCTCGTATAAAGAACTATAGTCCAGTTGACGTAAACGTAAACTAAACTAAGCTCAAATGGTAACGTCATAAGGCGTGATAAAGATTTTGAGTGACAATGTCACAATGAGTTTTTTGTTAGCAAGGTAATGAAAAAACTGAGCTTTAACACAAATCTTTGTCACGCATGACCCAATTGCTAGGACGCGTATCGCTTTGCGATCTGCTAGGAGGGAATGTGAAAGTACTGGTTGCAATTAAACGTGTAATTGACCCTTACGTTAAAGTAAGAGTGAAATCTGATGGTTCCGGCGTGGAAACTAACAACGTGAAGATGACGATGAACCCATTCTGTGAAATTGCGGTGGAAGAGGCAGTACGCCTTAAAGAAGCTGGGGTAGCAGAGGAGGTGTTGGTGGTGTCGATTGGTGACACCAGCTGTCAGGAACAATTGCGCTCAGCGCTCGCATTAGGTGCGGATCGTGCGATTCATATTGATGTTGAACAGTCACCAGAACCGCTTGCGGTCGCGAAGTTACTCAAAGTCGTGATGGAGCAAGAGCAGGCTCAGTTGGTGCTTCTGGGTAAACAGTCAATCGATACGGATAACAACCAAGTCGCACAAATGTTGGCAGCACTGACGAATCGTCCGCAGGGGACATTTGCTTCGGAAGTGAAAGTAGAAGGGGAAACGGTTCTGGTTACGCGAGAGATCGACGGTGGCTTAGAGACGCTCAAACTGGATTTGCCTGCGATCATCAGTACGGATTTACGTTTGAATGAACCGCGTTACGCCTCGCTACCGAATATCATGAAAGCGAAGAAGAAGCCGCTATCGGTAATGACGCCAGACTTCTTTGGTGTGAGTGTTGAGCGCTCTCAGCAAGTGCTGGAAGTCATGACGCCGCCTGCCCGTAAAGCCGGTGAGATGGTTGGCAGTGTGAGCGAGTTAGTCGACAAGCTCAAAAATGAAGCGAAAGTGATTTAGGAGGCATAACCATGGAAAACAAACCGTTAGCAACCTTGGTCGTTGTGGAGCACGATGACCGATCACTTTCTGCAGATACATTACGCACGTTGAGCGCGGCTTCTCAAGTTCAACAAGACGGCGCCTCTTTGCCTGTCACCGCCTTGTTAGTCGGGCATCAGTGCGGCTCAGCATTGAATGAGTTGAAGTGTGTGCAAGGTATCTCACAGATCATTGCGATTGATGCTGCCGAATATCAACATGCATTGGCAGAAAACTTGTCTACCTTGATCGCCGAAGTTGGTCGGGATTATTCGCATATTCTAGCTCCCGCGAGTACCTTCGGTAAGAACTTGATGCCCCGAGTCGCTGCCTTATTGGATGTCGGGCAGTTGTCAGATGTGATTGCAATTGAATCGCTCGATACGGTTGTTCGTCCTATCTATGCCGGTAATGCGTTAGCGAGAGTTCGTTCGGACGATGCTACCAAAGTGATGACGGTTCGAAGTTCAGCGTTTGACGCAATTGCTGTGTCTGATTCACCAGTAGTGGAGAATGTCGTGGCGTTAGAAACGGTCATTAAGGCAGAACACAGTGAGTTTGTTTCACAGCAAAAAGCAGAAAGCGAAAGACCAGAACTACCGGCGGCAAACGTTGTTGTCTCGGGTGGTCGAGGGTTAGGCAGCAAAGAGAATTTCGCGCTGGTGGAACAACTTGCTGACAAGCTTGGTGGTGCAATTGGTGCATCACGCGCTGCGGTAGACGCAGGCTTTGTGTCTAACGATTTGCAAGTCGGGCAGACAGGCAAGATTGTCGCGCCTCAACTGTACATTGCTGTGGGTATTTCTGGGGCGATTCAGCATTTGGCAGGGATGAAAGATTCCAAGGTAATTGTGGCGATCAACAGTGATCCAGAAGCGCCAATCTTCCAAGTCGCAGACTATGGCTTGGTCGGTGATTTGTTTGAGATTATGCCGGAGTTGCTGGAGAAGGTTTAAGTTCGGTATTTCGGGCATTATTCCCTAGAGTGAAGAATGAGCGAGTAGGGAATCCCTTCTTGCTCACTACTTTAAGTCGTCATTCTGAACAGCGAGGAACGAGCGTGATTCAGAATCCGCTATCAAAGTGCGCTGTGGGTTCTTGCTACGAAAGACCTTCGGTGTTCGTTGTTCTTAGATTCCTAGTCGCGCTTAGGCTTGCAGGAATGACGCGCTAGAGTTTCCTTATGAAAATCAGATTCTTGAGGCGATTCTTGTTGAGTGAAAACCAAACAACGTAATTCCTTAGAATGGAGAATGAACGGGCAGGAAATCTCTTTCTTGCTTACTACTTTAAGTCGTCATTCTGAACAGCGAGGTACGAGCGTGATTTAGAATCTATTGTCAAAGTGCACGGTTGGAATATCGCCATGAAAGCCCTTCAGTGCATTTTGCGATTAGATTCCTAGTCGCGCTTAGGCTTGCGGGAATGACGCGCTAGAGTTTCTTCCTAAGAATCAAGTTTTTAGTACGCTTTTTGCTGAGTGAAAACCAAACAACGTCATTCCCTAGAGTGAAGAATGAGCGAGTAGGGAATCTCTCTTTAAATTCACCCTCAAAACAAAGGGCTTCCAATCGGAAGCCCTTTATTATTCATGACAAACGTTCTCTAAACACTCGGTTTTCTCAAGTGCTCTGCCAGTACTTTTGTGAACCTTGCCGCTTCGCCGCCGGTACATGCTCGGTGGTCAAACGTAATCGACAGCGGCATGGCTTTCACTGCCACAGCTTGCCCGTCTCGAATTACAACCTTCTCAATGATTCGACCTGCACCGACAATCGCAACTTGTGGCGGCGTGACTACAGGCGTTGCGTAAATGCCTGCAATTGCGCCAAAGTTTGAAAGCGTAATGGTGGCGTGTTGCAACTGCTCACGACCAATCTTGCGTTCACGTATGCCTTGCACAGTTTGGTCTAACCAACGACGTACCTCTTGAGGCTCATATTCGTCGGCATGTCGTAGAACAGGCACGTACAAGCCGTGTCGGCTGTCTACGGCAATACCAATATTCACCGTGCTGTGGACACAGCGCGTCATGGTTTCGGCATCAAACCAGGCATTCATAGCAGGCTCTTCCTGACACGCATGCACGATCGCTTGAACCAGGCGAATACTGATGTCTTCACCTTGCTTCCAGCCTTCCAAGACGGCTTCCTCAGTAATGGTAACTGCCGCGACATTGTGATGGGATTCCGCCATGGTTGATACCATGGTTCGGCGTGCGCCTTTAAGTACTTCTGTACCGGGGCGTTGTTTGCCCGCTTCATCGTAGATATCGGCATCGACGATCAAACCATCCGGACCACTGCCTTTGACCAAATCTAAATCCACACCCAGTTTCTTCGCTAATAGGCGAGCAGAAGGAAGCGCAGTAATGAGGTTATCGGGTGATGGATTGTGTTCGCCACCAATCCAGAAATCATCCACATTCACGCTGTGCGCGTGTTGGGAGACATTACCGACCACGGTTGCTGCATCGGCAGTTTGTTTCTGCTCTGAGACGGTTTGCTCTGCTCCCGTTTCATCGATTTCCAGAAGTAGAGCACCAATGTTGATTACATCGCCTTCTTCGCCATGACGACTCACGATACGACCACCATAAGGCGCAGGGACGTCCACGGTCGCTTTTGCGGTTTCGACAGTAAGCACCACTTGATCCAGCTTGACCATATCGCCGACACTAATATGCCATTTCACAATTTCTGACTCAGCGAGACCTTCGCCGAGATCGGGTAAGTTAAACGTCTTCATTTCCAATCCTCCACGAGTTCGCGCGCGGCAAGCACAATGTCTTCTTCCTGAATCATGTAATAATCTTCGTTGCGGTAGTACGGCATGATGGTATCCATGCCCGTGACGCGTTTTGGTGGCGCTTTGAGTAGGCACATCGCATGTTCTGCGGTTCTGGCTAGCAGTTCTGAGCCGACACCACAGGTTTTGCTGGCTTCATGTACCACCAAGAGGCGTCCGGTTTTCTCAAGTGAACGGAAGATGGTCGCGGTATCAATGGGTTTGATGCTGGCTAAATCAATCACCTCAACTTCGATGCCTTGATTGGACAGCGTTTGAGCCGCTTGCAGTGATTCGACAACACACGCTCCCCAAGTCACTAACGTAATGTCGCGACCTTTGCGAAGGGTAAAGCAAGTGTCGAGAGGTAGCGCTTCGCCGTTATCCACCACTTCAGATTTCACAGTGCGATAGATACGTTTCGGCTCGAAGAACATTACCGGATCGTTGCTACGGATGGCTGCTAGGAGCAAACCATAAGCGCGTTGCGGTGATGAAGGAATCACAACCTTAAAACCTGCAGTGTGAGCAAACAAAGCTTCCACACTTTCAGAATGGTGCTCTGGTGCATGAATACCGCCACCAAAGGGCGCGCGGAATACGGCAGGGCAGGTGAGTCGACCACGAGTACGGTTACGCATTCGCGCCGCGTGGCACATTAAATGTTCTAATGCAGGAAAGACAAAGCCTTGGAATTGAAACTCTGCTACAGGTCGTAGACCTTGCGTTGCCATACCGACAGCGACACCGCCAATAAGCGCTTCAGCAAGAGGTGTGTCTATAACGCGCTTAAGACCGTATTTTTGTTTGAGTCCTACAGTGGCGCGGAATACACCGCCGTTGTCACCCACGTCTTCGCCAAGGACGATAACATTCGGATCGTGTTCCATTTCATGGTGCAGTGCGAGGTTCACTGCTTCAACTAACGTGAGTTCAGCCATGTTTCCCTCCCTGCATTCGCATTGCTTTGTTGATTAGCTCATCCCTTTGCGCATGAAGCTCTTGGGGTAGGGATTCATAAAGGAAATCGAAGCCCGTTTCAGGTGCTTGATTTGGCATGTTGAGATAACTTTCAACGGCGAGTTCTACTTGTTCTTTACAGTGGGCTTGCCACTCTTGTTCTTTCTCGTTACTCCAAACACCTTGATTAGTGAGAAAGGCTTTAAGTCGACGAACGGGTTCATATTGCCAAGCAGTTTGAACCTCATCCTCGTTACGATAACGGGTCGCGTCGTCGGCGGTGGTGTGGTCGCTCAAGCGGTAACTTACTGCTTCAATTAACGTTGCGCCTTTGCCTTTTCTGGCTCGTTCAAGAGCGGTCATTGTTGCATCAAACACCGCGACGACATCGTTGCCATCCACCGTAATACCAGGGATACCTGCGCCTTTGGCTTTTTCTGAGAGAAATTCTGCAGCACATTGCAAACTGCGCGGCACGGAAATCGCCCATTGGTTATTGTTCACCACAAAAACTAATGGGATGTTCCATGCGCCCGCACAGTTAATGGATTCAAGGAAGTCGCCTTTGGAAGTGCCGCCATCGCCGCACATCACCAAAGCCGCATCGTGATTGCCTTGGATTTTCAGTGCTGCTGCCACACCAACGGCATGGGTGCACTGAGTAGCGATTGGGACACAGAAGGGGAGGTCTTTGCTAGGAAAAGGGCTGCCTTCAGGAGCGAAGTCGCTGCCGCGTTCATCGCCCCCCCAGTATTGCAGGTTCTTTTCCATTCCTATACCACGACACCACATGGCGGGCATATCGCGATAGTAAGGAACAAACACATCACTGGCTTTCAGCGCTCTGCCTACCGCTATCCCAACGGCTTCCGAGCCAAGGTGTGATGGGTAGGTACCTAATTTACCAGTGCGTTGCAGGGCAACGGCTTTGTTATCGTAGGTGCGAGTTAATACCATGTCTTGGTAAAACCCGACCAATGTATCGAGATCAGCCCAGTTGGGTAGTTGGCTGACGAGGTTCCCATCATGGTCGATAAACCGATGCATGGGTAATGCCTGAACGTTCATCTCAAGCTCCTTTTGACGCTGCGGGTCTTTTGGACTGCAGCTGCTCATTGTTTCGATCTCAGCCTGTATGGGTACTCAGGCTTTGATATCAGCGCAAAAGGTCATACCTAGGATTGCAGTTGTTTTGATAGTTATCGACGCTTTTGGTGCTCGTCTCTCTAACAAAAGTGTGTTCTGGTAAAACACAAGGCGTCATTTATTACTGCTGTTTACACCGCCTAATCCAGTGATGAATCTTGGTATAACCAGATACAGTAAGTGTAAACAAATTGTTAAATTATGCTTTAATTTGAGTTGTAACCCACAGTAAAGTTTCGCTTACACCGTACTTTTCTAGGATAAAACACTGCTTTTTTGAATTGTACGTTTTCGAAGTTGAAGGGAATCACTGAGTTTGACAGGAAATTTGTAATAAAATTATGCTGTAAAATTCGACAGGTTGAGTGATTTATCAACCATATTCGCGCAGATCCAGTAACACGTTAATCTCTCCGTCACGCTTTGACGATAGATTTGAATTTGTCGCTTCCCTCGATAGTTGAATGCAGGTAGTGTGGCGACTAATGAAAGTCAGTGATACGCATGGAGAAGTTATGTACCACATTCATGTTTACTTCCCGCTTCAGCAGCAGGATAAAGCTCAAGCCTTGAATGAGATCATTCGTCAAGAACGCCAAGATGTTTTGCGCGTTTTCCCTTTAGTGTGCAAGTTGGTTGGTCCACATAAGATGCCGATGTTTGAGCTGCATGTTGAATCGATAAGTGATGAGTTTATCGCATGGCTTGATACCATTCGTGGTGGTTTTTCGGTTTTGATTCATCCAGTCAGTGACAACGAGCTGCGTGATCATACCGAGCGTGCGATTTGGTTAGGTCGTGAGCTTGGCGTGTTTGAAGAAAAGCTCGAAGCATAATTCGTTTGGGTAGACCGTTTCTTTCCCTCCTATTTGGTCTATCCAGATTCAGCAATTCCGTCCATCGTGTGCTAAACCTTAATAACGGTAGTGATAAAGTAGTCACTGCCGTTTTGAGTACATTTATGATGTTTAACAATGCATTAAAACAAGATTAAGCACAAAAACAGGGAAGTGCAGTTTACGACCCCAACGCCATTGGCAGTGGAAAAGGACATTTCTGGAGGGGAAAGGGTATGCTTACAATACTCTTAGTCGCACTTGCGCTGTATATTTTCTGGTTGTTGTTTCGTAACGGTCCTGCGTTTGCAGAGCGAGTGCCGAACAAAAAACGTAACTGGGTGGGACCCACGTCAAATCAAAAAGAATGGCAGGGCTATTGCTCCGAGGTCTTTCAGCCATTTAGCTCTCAAACCACTTTTTATGCTATCGCTTATTTTGCCAATTTTGTTGCTGCGGCAAACGCCATATCATGGTCGATAGTGTACGAGGGCGATTACTCCGTCATCATCAGTCGTTTTGGCAGCTACTTCATTCTCAACACGCACGATGCCTTGGTGGTCTCTGGGTTTGTCGCACTAGCGTGTTTCATCATTAACTGGCAAATGGCGGTGCACTGCGCGGGGATCATGAGCCAGTATTTGGTGCGAATCTTAATCATCAATCGTACGCGCTTCGTTGCGATTAGTTTGGTGTTCTGTAGTTACTTTGCTTACTTGCTGACTGTCGGCATTTTCTGGTTGTTCCACGACGGATACTCCATTTGGCACGGGCTTACGCTCACTCCGGTATTTCTGCTTTTGGCTTTGTTGCTCGCGGTTGTGTTGCCATCAATGAAGAAAGAACCTGTCGAGAAAGAGTAAGCGCCACTTATTTCATTGAGTTGCGGTAGTAATTCCACTGAGGTTGAGGTAGGATTGCCGACCTTTTTTCGTCAGTGGGAGGACTTATGTATATCGGCTTTGACTACGGCACCGCGAACTGTTCGGTGGCGAAAATGGAACAAGGTGAACCGCAACTTTTAAACCTTGAAGGGAATAGCCCTTACATTCCTTCCACCCTTGCTGCACCAACGCGTGAGTCGGTGTCTGAACACTTGTTCCGCCATCGCAGCATCAAACCTTTCGATCAGGTTGGTGAGCAGGTTTTGCGTCGCGCGATCAACCTTAATCGTGAAGAAAGCATTGAACTTGAGCCAGAAGACATGGCGTTTGGTCAAGCGGCATTAAATCGCTACTTGGAAGATCCTCGCGATATCTATTACGTGAAGTCACCAAAGTCTTTCCTCGGTGCTTCTGGTCTGCGTGATGTTCAGCTGAGTTTCTTTGAAGATCTGGTTTGCGCCATGATGGACAACATCAAAGTGCAAGCAGAGAACAGCGCACAGCAAATCATTACTGATGCGGTGATTGGTCGTCCGATCAACTTCCACGGTCGTGGCGGTGAGACGGCGAACATTCAAGCTGAAGGCATTCTTTTAAGAGCAGCAAAACGCGCTGGTTTTCAGAACATCGAATTCCAATTTGAACCGGTAGCCGCAGGTCTGGAATACGAAGCAACGCTAACCGAAGATAAAACCATTCTGGTGGTTGATATCGGTGGTGGTACGACAGACTGTTCTTTGATTCAGATGGGACCATCTTGGCGAGGTAAAGCTGACCGTACCGCAAGTCTGTTGGCGCACAGTGGTCAACGTATTGGTGGTAACGATTTGGATATCGCGTTGGCGTTCAAACAACTGATGTTCCCATTCGGTATGGAGAGCAAGATGGAATCGGGCATCATGATGCCAACCACGCAGTTCTGGAACCCAATTGCGATCAACAATGTGGAAGCGCAAAGCGATTTCTACTCACGTGAAAACTTATCGGCGTTGAAACTGCTGCACAAGCAAGCGCAAGAGCCTGAGAAACTGGCTCGTTTGTTAGAGGTTTACCACGAGTCGCTAGGCTACAACATCGTGCGTCGCGCAGAAGAAGCCAAAGTCGCGTTGTCTGACCAAGCATCTTACCGTGCGGGCATTAACTTGTTGTCTGAGTTGATTGAAGTCGATGTTCAACGTGATGAGATGATTGAAGCGATTGAATCACCGAAGAATAAGATGACTGCTTTGGTTACTGAAGCAGTAGAGCAAGCGGGCGTAAAACCGGATGCGATCTTTATGACTGGTGGTTCGGCACGTTCACCTATTTTGCGTGATGCAGTGCAGACAGTATTGCCAAACATTCCAGTGGTGAGTGGCAACTACTTTGGTTCGGTCACCGCAGGTCTAGCGCGCTGGGCAGAGGTTTGCTTTAAGTAAGACTGAGCGAGGAACGAGCGAGTAGGGAATCTCTAAAGTGCACATCAGTACAACCAAATGTGCACACGGCTAGAATCATACTTACCAAAAGAAAAAGAGCCCGCTGAAGTAGCGGGCTCTTTTCGTACAAGCGATTAATGATGGTGCGTGTGCTTTTCCATGTGGTCTTTCTTCTCAACCGCCATTTCTACTTCCACTTTACCTGCTTTTTTGAACGTCAAAGTCACAGGGAAACGGTCACCTTCTTTTAGCGTTTGGGTTGAGTTGAAGATCATGAGATGGAAGCTGCCTGGCTTGAATTCCACTTTCTGCTGAGGCTCTACCACGACTTCATCAATCTTAATCATCTTCATCATGCCGTCTTCTTTCGTGTGAGTATGAATTTCCACACGGTCAGCAATCGGTGTTGAAGCCGCAATCAACGCGTCATCAGCGTCACCTAGGTTACTTAGCTGGAAGAAACCGCCAATTACTGGTGCATTTGGTGGCGCTTCACGGCTCCAAGGATGATCGATGTGAATCTTGCCTGCTTCGTATTCGTGAGCAAGGCTGAGTGGACTTGCCAGTAAAGCGACAAGAGCGATAGCTGTGGTTTTGATTGTTTTAAGCATTAGTGTTTTCCTTATGAAATTTGGCTTCTCCGGTTCGAAAGTTCGATCGGCTTAATAGTTGTTTTCGTGTGCCACATGCAGAGCATTAGGCGAGGAAAGCACAAGGCGGTGATTGTTTTGGTGCGACGTGTTTATAGACTTGTTTGCCACAAATCGCGAATTGGTAATGTATGAGCGTGTTCTTAGTGCGCCTTAACCAAGAAAGCGTAGCAAGGTAAAGTCCTAGCGCGATAGAAATAAAGAATTGCGCTGCTTGCAATAACGGACACTCAAATTGAAATCCATCATGCAGATTAAGGTCTTGAACAAATTCAGAATTGGGCAGTGCGTTGGCTTCAATCAGTTCGTTAATATCCACCCATTTAAAGCCATCAGCGGTACACAGCAACACCTTTTCATCTTGAACTTGGTTTAGCCAATTTTCGCTGTGGATTTGCGTAGGGTTCAGTGCCGCAGTCGACGTTAGGTACAGCTGAAACAGCACAGCGATAATGATCGTGATAGCGCTTAGTGTCTGTTTTCCTTGCTGTATTCTGAGTATATCCATGCGACTCGGTAGTGAGATTTTTAACGCGGCGATACTAACAAACGAACAATAATTTGTAACTATAAGTTTATAAAATGGTGATGTGAGTGTGTTTTATTTGTTTTGTGGTTATTTGTTCTGAGAACCGAAATCGCAAATGTCGTTATCTAGTAGCCTTCTAAATCCATTAGTAGGCTGAATTTTAGGAATTTTGTTGGTGATTTTACGTGCTAGAATCGAACTGATTCAATTCAAACTGATTATCTATTCCTCACTTGTTTTCCATTAACGGAATTATGACAGTAATTTAATAAAGGATACGGTATTCTCCGCACCTTTGTAGTTGCTTGAAGCGCCCGTCACATAAGGGCTGCGGAATCTTAAGAAATTTCTCCAATGAAATACGAACAACAGATCGGATATCGATATCCTAAAGGTCGATTTGCTATGGTGAGCGTGTACGCGTTTACTGGCGCTGCGATTTTAGCATCGACTATTTTTTCTCTTTTACTGTTTTTGTCGATTGACGAAAACCCAATGATGCAGGCGCTATTTGGCGGTCTGGCAATCATCTTTGAAGCGGGCAAGTTTTACGCTTGGTATGAATACGGTGAGCGTCGTGCACACAGAAACTACACCGGAGCCCTAACGGCGTTAGTGTTCTATCTGGTGCTTGCCGCTATCTCTATCGGCGGTAGTATCGGTGGCATCAACAGTGCGACCAACAGCGCCCAAAGTCATATCTCGGTAGAACAAGCGAAAGTGGAAGCGTATAACCGTCAGATTGCATCAATCGATAAGCAGATTGAACTGAACAATATGGCGGCGCAAAAATACATCGAGATGGAGCGTATCGCAACTGGCGTAACGCGCATTCAAGAGCAGAACAAGAAGCTACGTGAAGAGCAGCAACGTTTAGCAACAGAGCGTGATAGCTTACCGCCAGTGGCGCAAGGTTCGGTGATTGGTCTTATCGACAGCTTAGCGAAAGCGTTTGGAACGACATCTTCTCAGGCGCAGCTGGGCTTGGTGGTGTTCTTATCTATCTTGTTGGATTTCTTTGCTGCTTTCTTTGTGGGTTTGATTGGTGAAGAGAATCGCTTCCGCCATTTCTTCCGTCGTAACGACGGGATAACGTTAGCAAACATCCGAGATATTGACCCAGAGCCAGCGGGATACTTGCCTCATATCAAAGAGGAAGCCGAGCCTGAAGCGCAACAAGAGCTTGAACCAGAAGAGTCAAAAACGTTATTAGAGCAGGTGAGTAACGCATTAAAAGGTCACCAAATTACTTGCACCAAAAAAGCGGTGGCGAAGCAGTTTAGGCTCTCGGCAGAAGAAGTCGACAAAGTATTTGAAGAACTAGCTAAACTTGGTTTAGTCGGTAAGAAAGCCAACCATCATTACCACTGGATTGGTCTGACCGAAGTGGCTTAAGCATCGCGAACGAAAAACAAAGGAGCGTCCAGATGGACGCTCTTTTCATTTACTCTAAACCCATATTTCACCAATCGACTCACTTCAGGCTGACGATTAATCAGTGATGATCTTCTTGGTTGTGTTTTTAATAGGTTTCTTCTCTTTCTCTGGCATTGCAGCGTCGACGGCCTTACCTGCAAGTCCTTCCTCGGGTAGCGCGTCTTTACCGGCTTCCACCGTGCTGTCTTTTAAGGCTTCTTTTGGTGTGCATCGACCACCGACTCCCACTACCGCTTTAGTGGCTGTTGCTTTGGCTGCTTTTTCTGCGTCACAGTCTGGGTCCAATACGCCAGCGTCCGCAGAGGTTGTGCCAAATAGGAGGAGAAGTAGGGCAAGGTTACGTTTGCTCATTACAGTTACCGTCTTCATGTCAACATGGATTAAGTGTAACTGAGTGATATGAGTTTGCAGGAAAAGAAAAGTGCCGCAGACGCGACACTTGTGAGTTTCTGTTGTAATTTCGGAGCCTTAGTCGTTCGCGACCTCGATTTCTCTTGCGATATTTTGATCGTTTACAACTACACCATCAACTTCAATAGTCGCACCGTCTAAGTTCGCTTCTTGTACGCCATTAAGCTGAGTATTGGTATCAATCACAACCGTTTTGGTTTGGAATTCTGGTCCATGATCGTTTTGGCAAGCAAGCACGAAAGTTCGGGAGTTTGCGTCGTAACTGTTTACTAAGCCTGTGCACTCAAAAGACTCTAATCGCTCTGATGTATTATCGTTGTTTGTTGCCGCGAAACTGCTTGCTGAAATACAAGCACCGAAAAGCATAATTAGAGGTAGTGTCATTTTACGCATTATTAATCCCTCATTTGGTCATACGTATCTGTTGTAAAAATTGAAAAGAAAAGACGATACGAGAGAGGGAAGAAGCACCACTGCGGAGTCGGTGCTTCTTAGTTGTGTTTGTTGTATTTATATTGACTTAGTCGTCAGATTCCCAAGGCTCAATCTCAAGTGCAACATTTGTGTTATTGATGATAGTACCTTCCACTTCTACATGTTTATTAGCGATGTTTGAAAATGACAGACCATCTTCAAACATTGTTTTGCTATTTACGACCACGCTAGAGTTATCGATAGTTTGGTTTAAATCATTCCAACAATGATCGATGTCGAAAGTTGCGGTGTCCACGCCGTTAATTTTGTGGTTTGCTACCCAGCCAGAACATTCGAGCTCATTAACGTTCCAATCTTCTTCGTTATCATCTGCCCAGTCTGGCTTTTCAAACTCGACATGAGTTGCAACCGGGGTGTTCAATGTTCCCATGACAGAAGTCACTTCAACTTCAGAGCCGACGGCTAGATTGGCGATCAACGCTGGGTTACAAGGTGCGTCATCATCATTTTGGAAGCAAGTTTTGCCATCAATGATAAATGTTCCGCGGTAGTTAAGCTCGAAGGCGCTCTGGTCTTGGTTTACCCAAGTGACGATGCCTTCAACATCATTTTCTCCTTGTAGTTGGTTGTAGCTTTCAACTTCAACTAACGAGGCATGAAAAACGTTGCCATTGAAAGAGCCTTCTGCTTCCACCCATTGACCCACTTGTAGATCCGCAATGCGGTCATAAGCGACAGTCACATTTGCACCAAGTTTGAATTCTTTCTTATTAAGGTCAATGCTTGAAATTCGACCTTCAACTTCATCTTGATCAGACAAGCTGGTTTCAAATTTTACGACTGAAAGTACTTTGTATTGGTTGTTCGCCCCAGGTAGAGACGACACCATTACCCAGTCACCACTGTCAATATCAGAGTTAATGAGTTCTGGATAGACAAGTTCAAAACCATTGATGGTGAACTTGCCCGCGTTTTTGTCGATGATCTTAATGTGACCAGTCATGGTTGGTTCTAGTGTTACAACAACGGGTGCACTAGACGATTTTTCCTGACCAGAACCAACTTGAACCATCATGTTAGGCTTCACAGAAGCAAGGTTGGTTTGTTTACCACCATACATAACTTCTGATACTCGGTAAGTGTAGCCATTTACTGTGATTGAACTGTTTTCACTACTTACAGACTCTACGGTACCGATAGCTGCACTTGGTTTCGCTACAGGTTGAGTTGTAGAGTTATCGCTACCTCCAGACCCACCACAACCTGATAATGCCAAACCCACTGCCGCTACAAGCGCTAATTTTTTCATGATATCGACCTATTTTGAAAGCTTATTTATGAATTTGGTTGTATCTTATGGCGCTTATCGTGAAGTGTTCGTGAAGAAACGTGAGCCTATGAAAATATTAATTGTCGATGATAATCACAATGTTTCAGAAACTATTGCGGATTATCTAGAGCTCGAAGGAATGACGATAGATTGCGCTTACCATGGAGAGGCTGCGCTAAATTTAATTCAAGAAAATCATTATGATGTCATCATTATGGACATCATGATGCCAAAACTTGATGGCATCAGTACAGTCGAGAAACTCCGTCGTGAGCAACTTTGTGGTACCCCAATCTTGTTCTTGACTGCCAAAGATACTCTCGATGATAAAGTCGCGGCATTCAATGCTGGTGGTGATGACTATTTGATGAAGCCATTTGCCATGCAAGAACTTAGCTTGAGAGTACATGCATTAGCCAATCGAGGTCCAAGGCAAGATATTGGCACGTTAAAGTTTGCAGACATAAGCTTAGATGTGAGAACCGATGAAGTGACTCGCAATGGTAAACACATCAAACTCAGCCGCATTCAAACTAAAATTCTAAAGCTGCTTTTAAAGCGCGCGCCTGCAGCGGTGTCTCGTACCGAAGTAATTGATAATGTATGGGGTGATGAGCCTCCAGGCAGCGATGCATTGAGAAGCCATATCTATGGTTTAAGAACGGCGCTCGACAAGGGTTTTGATGATTCCAGACTAGAGACGATTCATGGACAAGGTTACCGACTCAAAGCATAAAGAATACCCAAGTATTTATCGCAAGATCCGCTGGGGATTCGGTTTAATGACCTTTGCGATGTTTACCTTATTTTGGTCGTTAATTTATGTAGCGGAGAACAAACTCGAAGTACTGAGCTTACACCACTGGTTGGATACAGAGGTAGAGCTGTACCAAGAGAACTTCCAAAACATGGGGTGGGATGCGCCGCTTCCTAACGTTCTAGAATTTGATTCTTATTGGAGTGAAGCACCAACGCCGGAGTGGCTGTTGTCTTTCAAGTTTCCCGGTTTCTATGAATACCTTTTAGGCGAGGAGGATAAGCATTTTGTCGTGTTTGATCACCCGTCTGGTAAAGGCTTGATGTACATTGTCTTTCAAGATGACTCGGATGACTACTTGGATGAATACGAAAGCTCGCTGCACCAATTCACATTCTTTTTAGGTGGATTGTTTTCTTTGATCATGGTTGGCTACGGTGTCTATATGGTCCGCATTTTGTCGCGTCCACTTGCCAAGATTGAAGACAAAATAGGGCGAATGCCACCTGACCAACCGGGTTTTGATGTGGATACCAAATTCAGCGAGACTCGTCATATTGAACAGACTCTGTTAGATAGTAAAAATGAAATCGCAGGGTATTTTCGTCGTGAGCAAGAGTTTAGTCGCTTTGCTTCTCACGAACTGCGCACGCCCATTATGGTTATTAAAGGCTCAACAGACATTTTGGCTCGCGTACCGGATCAACCGCCCATTGCTCACAAAGCTATCACACGTATGCAATCGGCTTGTGAGGAAATGAGAGTGTTAACGGAAGCCTTCTTACTATTGGGTAAAGAGAAGGTAGAGCCGCAACACTATGCCGATCATGCGTTAACCACATACTTAAAACAGCAGTTAGCTGAGCTTGCACCTCTATTTGCTAAACAGGGAGCAGAATACAACCTGAGCGAAAATGAGAGTGGGCTCGTTCATGCCCCAGAGAGCTTTGTGACGATTGTAATTAATAACCTGATCAAAAACGCGTTTAGCTACAGTATTGGCGATATTGAAATCGTGTTGATAGGCACGCAACTTACTATTGTTAATCGGCACGATGGTAATGAAACCTACAATGCAGGTTATGGTTGTGGCTTAGTTATTGTCGAACGTATTTGTGAGCGCATGAGTTGGCCATTTGAACTGGATGATGATGGCGTAAGGTTTACCGCTACGGTTGATTTTCGATCGTAAAGTCATCAGATTATTAAATTCCGGTAACACACCCATAAACGGTTAGTTGTAAAGCCAGAGCCTCGACTCTGGCTTTTTTGTTCCTAACTGCCAGTGAAACAAGAAAAAATCTCGATTTGAATTAGACTCATAAGAGTAAAAATGAAACCCAAGGAATGGTTATGCTCTCTTATCAGGTCAGCCGAAGTATCGAAATCGAAAAGACGCAAAGTGAAATCATCGATTATCTGAAAGATTTTACCCATTGGCCCGAATGGTCACCATGGATAATTTTGGAACCGGATTGCGAACTTACGTACAGCGAAGAACAAGGAAAAGTTGGCTCAGGATATCAATGGAATGGTAAACGTATAGGTACAGGGGCAGTGGTACTGGAAAGTACACAAGAGCATCGCCTTGATATGGAGTTACACTTCTTTCGACCATTTAAAAGTCAGGCGAAAGTGACATTGGTTGTGACGCCGTCACAGAAGGGGTGTGCAGTAGAATGGATGATGCAATCCCGTGTACCTTGGTTTTTATTCTTCCTTAAGGGGGTGTTTAAGTCCATGATTGAAATGGATTATGACCGCGGTTTACGTATGCTAAAAAGCCAGTTGGAAACCGGGCAAGTCTTATCTCAACTTAAAGACCTCGGTTCCCGGAAACAAAACGAAGTCAGCTACATTGGCTTGGCTGGGGCAGGAACTATTTCAGAGATTGGTCCTGTTATGCAGCAGCATGTCGAACGCTTGTTTGAAATGGCAGAAAAAGAAAACCTCCCCGTTACTGGAGAGTTGTTTTGCTACTACCTTTCGATGGACATGAAGCGTGGTTATTTTGAGTTTATCACGTGCTTACCAGTACAAGCAGGAGTCGTGGCGAGTGGCGAGTTTGTTGCTGGAACTATCCCCGCCAGTGATACTTATGTCGTTGAACATAAGGGCGAATACTGGTTCTTAGGTAACGCGTGGTCATTGGTGATGAACCTAACGCGACAAAATGGCATTAAAGTAAAAACCAAGCCGTTAGGGATCGAACGCTATATGAACAACCCCAATGAGACAGAGAAAGCAGATTTGTTGACCGAGGTAATTGTCTTCAAGAAATGATGTGCGTTGTAAAAGTATGAAGAAACACCATGTTTCAATCCAACTGCATGATAATATTGATTAATCAATTAGAACGATAACCAAGTTGATGAGTGCGATGCTCAAGTACCTCTCAGTTACTTGGATAAATAGCACCATCGCATTATGTCATGGATGAGATATGAAACTTAAATATTCCCTAATTACTGCCTGCTTATTTGCGTCTACTTCTTATGCGGATGAAGCCCCTAAAAACATCATCTACATGATTGGTGATGGCATGGGACCTGCTTTTACGACTGCATATCGTTACTACAACGATGATCCAAGTACAGAAGAAATAGAACCAACAGTATTTGACTCAATTTTAGTTGGTATGGCGAAAACCTATCCAGACGATGCTACTTATGTCACTGACAGCGCTGCGAGTGCAACGGCATTGAGTACAGGGGTCAAAAGCTACAATGGTGCGATTGCGGTTGATGCTGAGAAGAAGCCAATTAAGACAATGTTAGAGATGGCAAAAGAGCAGGGTATGACGACGGGGCTTGTCGCAACCTCGCAGATCAATCACGCTACCCCAGCGAGTTTTGCCGCACATAACGAATCACGCCGAAACTATGATGAAATCGCCAATGATTACGTCGACAATAAAGTGGATGATCAACTGCCAGTCGACTTGTTACTCGGAGGTGGTGTCCGTTATTTCGAACGAGATGACCGTAACTTAGTTGAAGAGTTTAAAGAACAAGGGTATCAGTATATTACGGACTTCAAACAACTTCCGGCGTTGCAAACCTTGCCTGCTCTTGGCTTGTTTGCAGATAAAGCATTTCCGTTCGCATTGGATGAAAACCCAACTCGATTGCAAGTGATGACCAACAAGGCGTTATCCTTACTTCAACGCCAAGATAACGGCTTTTTCGTCATGATTGAAGGCAGTCAAATAGATTGGTGTGGTCATGCGAACGATATTGCATGTGCGATGGCAGAAATGGATGACTTTGCAAAATCAATTGAACTGGCAAAAGCTTATGTTGATGCTCACCCAGATACGCTTTTAGTCGTTACGGCGGACCACTCCACGGGTGGTTTAACCCTCGGTGCTAATGGTCAGTATTTATGGGATACAGAAGCGATTAAGGGCGTTCATACTACAGCGTGGCCGTTGGCGATGTCTTTGGCCAAATCTCACGATATGATCGCGACGTGGAATGAGTCCGTAGATTGGGCATTAACTAAAGATCAAAGCCGACAACTGGCATACGCGAAGTTGAGTGAAGAGCCAGCTAAAGCGCTTTACAAAGAAGTGAAGGATATTATCAATAAGAAGAGTTATACCGGCTGGACGACGAAAGGACATACCGCAGTCGATGTTCAGGTCTTCGCTTATGGTAAAGGCTCTGAGCAGTTTATTGGTTCGCAAAACAATACCGATATCGCTAAGAAACTAATCAACTTTATTCAATAATGAATGGGTGTCGATTGATAGCTTCTCGGGAGCGAACTTGTTGTAAAGTCGTTAGTTTTACGTGCTTCTTCATTTCTTAAAAAAATACCTCAGCGATTGCTGAGGTATTTTTGATTAAAAGCCAACTTCTCTTGCTAGAGAATTATTGTGCACGGTATTTACCGCTGTTTAATTCAATTTTAGACGCTTTTACGCGACTGTCAGCATTCAGATAGTCACTGATGCCCAAAAGGTCTTGTCCTTCAGAAGCTTTGAATACCGCTGATTCGCCCTGAGCGAAAACAACTTCAAGTTTGAGTTCTTTTGCTACTGCTTTAGCATCTGCTGGATTTTTTACCGTGACAAAGATAAGGCCGGTTGCTTTTGATACATTGCTAAATGCATTCTTAAACACCTCGTCACCTGCATGCAATTCAGCGGCTTCTGAAAGGTTGTCGACAGACAGTTTACGGTAATCTTGACCGTTAATTTCTACTGCATCAGACGCGATGAACAAGTCTGGTGTTGGTTGCTCCGCTAATTGTTGCTCTGCTTGTACGGCAGTTGCCAACGTTGATAGAGCCAAAATCGAAAATGTCATAAATTTCATGTGAATGACTCCTTAGTGACCAAAGATACGCATAGACCAGTTCTTGATAACGCCTGGCTTAGCATTGTTCGCCATCGGTACATCATAGATAGCTGAAGAATTGAAATATGCAATGAATGAGAACACTTCATCACCATTAGTATCGATAGCGCGTAGCGTCCATTCACCTTTCGCGTTTTCACCATAGAAGTGGTTCGAAAGCATCAGTTGGTTCTCGTAACCCGCAATGCTTGGATCCAGTGATTGTCCAACCAGACCGTTGCGAGGCGTTTGTAGAACAGAGCGAGTGCCTGATGGAGAGATCAGCTCGATTGCCAAATCTGGTAGACGTGAGTGCTCCAGTGTTAGCTTTACTTGAACCGATTCAACCGTAATGTCATCAGTAACAGCAATGGCTGATGCTCCGCCCGCTAGACTTGCGTCTGGAACACTGACTTCTGTGGAGTTGCTTGCCCAAGGCGTAATGATTTGTGCTGGCAGAACATTGTTTGTCATGCGTGCACGTTTCATTGCTTCGTCTAGGTTTACAGCACCAAAGCCATAGAACGTATGGAAATTAACGCCAGCTGCGTTCGTCTGCCATGGAGAAATCGCTTCATAGCTAACAACTTCGCCTTGATTATTAACGAACTCAAGTGGAACTCCTGGGTGATCTTCGTCTGTTACACTTGCTGTTTCTGCAAGTAACGCACGAACGTCACGAGCAGTCAGTGCGTGGTTAGTTGACATGATGGCAGCAATGGCACCTGAAGTGTTTGGCGCTGCAGATGAGGTGCCATTCATTGTGCTGGTGTAGTTACAGTTTGGATCTTGCTCCGTACCACCATGGAGACCGTTAATACCAAGGTCAGCACTGGTGTTTTGACCTTGTTCACAACCCATCAAGTCGGTGGTGACCATTGCTGGGAAATCTTGACCGTATTCACCAGCAGGCGCTGCAACCCAAACGTTTGAACCCACTGAAGAGTAACTTGCGCGGGTACCATCAGCACGCAAAGCGCTGGTTACTAAGTTGTAGTAATTTGAGTTGTCATAAGACTGCACTGCGTTGTGCATAGGTAGCCCTTTGTTGCCACCGCCAGCAAAGAAGTCACCCGGTAATACAAAGAATCGACCCGTATTGAAGTAACGATAGCCGTTACCTGCTGATTTTACGAACACGGCTCCGCGACCCCAAGAGTTATTCTCGCTGACGTCTTTCATCACATCCACTTCCAATTTGAACTGTGGATCGTTTTCATCGAAAGCAATTGGGGAAAGAGGACTAAAGCCGTAGCTTTGGTTGAATACACGAACATCGCTTGTTGACGCATCTGCACCGTGAGAAATCAACCAACCTTCAAGAGTTTGGTTTGCGAGCCAGTTAAAGCCCATAAGAGAAGAGCGAGAAGCGACACCGCGAACCCCTTCGCCATTGTTACCAACGGCACTGATCAAACCGGCAACTGCGGTACCGTGACCATTTGCGTCTACCGGATAATCTGATGGGAAAGGAGAGTCTTCGATGAAGTTTCGGCTACCTGTGACTACGTTACCTGCAAGATCTGGGTGATCGATCTGTACGCCTGAGTCAATGACCGCAACCTTAACGCCAACACCAGCAATGCCCATTGCTTGAGTGAGTGTTGTGTTTAGGTCGTTACCGGCAACCGCAGGGTTCGCTGCAAACGCAGTTTGTCCGGTGTTGTTTAGGTGCCATTGCTCAGAATAGAGCGGATCGTATGCCGAGACGGCAGGTGAAATGCCTACTGCTAGCATCGCAGCGAATAGGCGATTAATGCGTGTTTCCATTTGTGACCTCATGTCTTTGTTTGGAATTTTTCTTCCTGTTCGGTACTCCTTTAAACAGGTCTAAACAAAGCTAGCGGTTAAAAATGGAGACGAAAACTGTTTACATCTTATTTACTTTTGTTTTTCGACGCACGACAGTATCTTAGTGTTAACCACTTGAAGGTACGTAAGATTCTAGATATTTGGTGAAAATATAGCGTGTTTGAAAAGCAGGAATATTAGTGTAATTTCCTGCTTTTTATGGAATGGGGTGATTTATATGGCAGGTTGTATGGTTGCCTCAGGTTCTGTAGGGGCTTTCTCTTTACGAGACAACAGACCGTCAACCACTTTCTCAATGTAGAGTTGCTTATATTGTTGGTCACACCAACGCTTGTTCAAACCTCGACGGTTGAACTCAGCACCAATCGCAACACGTGTTTGGTTTGAAGCGCGATTGTAATACAAGGTCTCACACAACTGCATGTTACTCATCTGTTGAGCGTATACGTTGACGCTGCTGCTTCTCATCCCAAGTTGTGCAGCTTGTTGGTTGCTGCATGCTGCTAAAAACAAAGGCGCAATCGCAGCAAAAATCCATGTTTTCTTCATTGTTCTGCTCTATGACGTCGAGTGAATCTTGTACTGGTTACGACCAGCTTGCTTTGCATCATACAGAGCTTGGTCAGCAGCGAAAAACCACTTATCCCACTCTTGTTTGATAGTTTGCGCGCTTAATTCATTAACCGCGCCAAGAGAGATTGTCGCGCCCATGGAGTCAGAGTCAACCTCTAGGTTGTTGTTTTCAACCGCAAGTCTCAAACGGTCCAATGTTTTTGCACAGTCGTCGGCATGGCTAATTTCGAAGAGAAGCACAAACTCTTCACCGCCCCAGCGAACCAGCAAGTCGCCAGAACGTGTCGCTTCATCGAGTATTCGTGCCACATGCATCAACATTTTGTCGCCCAAATCATGACCATATTGGTCGTTGAACACTTTAAAGTAATCAATATCGATGATCGCGAGAGCAAATCGACGACTTGGGCTTCTGCGCGCCATATTATCGAGCCAGTTCGGTAAGAAGCGGCGATTGTGTACCTTAGTTAATGGGTCCGTTGTGTTCTCTTGTGCAAGTACTTCATTGATTCGGTTCATCTGCCTGATATAACGGAACAACCAAAAACCAATGACGGCGACAACAAAGAAGTAGAAGATTTCGCGATAACGCTGCGACTCTAGTTCAGAAGCTTGCAAAGCATTCTTAGCCTCTAAAAGAGTCAGTTCTTTTTGTGCCAGTTTTGCTTCCAAATCGAGTTTGATATTAATCATCTCGTCGCCATGAATGTGATTTTCAAAGCTCTTTTCTAGATTGCGTAGAAGCTCTAATGCGTTGAATGCTTCTTCGAAATGCTTAAGCTGTTGGTTTGCTCGGATAAGAACTAAATACAGATCCATTTTTTGTTTGGTCTCTGCACTTGCTGTTTCACTTAACCCTTCTAGGGCGAGATTTGCACTCTTTATCGCTTGCTCGAACTTACCATCTTGAAGATAAGCTTCTGAAAATGCTTCATAGCATGCTGCTTTCATGCCTTTTAGGTTTTGTGGATTGGGTAAATCTAAACAAGCTTGCGCCAACTGATAGGATTCTTCCATTTTCCCAAGCGTGCTGAGTAGCTGGGATAGGTTCGATACCGAGTTATGCTTAATTCTAACTGACCCTGTCGCCATTGATAGTTTGGCTGCTTCTTCGAAGTAACGCTCAGATTCCTCGTACTTTTCCATCCCAAAGTTAATGACACTCAAGTTTGCGTACATAATGGCTAAGAAAAGGCTATTGTCGTACTTCTCTTGGCTGTTTAAATAGCCTTTTAATGCTTGGTCTAGATAAGTCTTTGCACGATCCCAATCTGATAATTCCATATACAGAGAGGCAATGTTGTTGAGCGTCATCGCGATTTGAATTTCGAACTCTGAATTTTCCAACAAGTCATAAGCAGTTAGATAGTGTTTTAGACTTGTTTGGACCTGAGAGCGTTGAACTTCGGCATTTCCCAACCAACGGTAGGCGCGTCCCTGAAGGGAGTTATAGCCAATTTTTCGAGAGATATTAATAACGTCATGAAGAAGAAGTTCACCTTGCCAGACTTCATCGGCCTCCACCAATTCTACTGCTTGATTCAGTTTTGCCTCGGCAATAACCCACTGCAAATTATGAATGGTACCGAATTCGACTAGGTTTGGGATTTTAGGTAGAGGAACACCTTCATAACGCTCAAGATAAATACGAGCAAAATAATACAGAGCTTGTGATTCTGGTGAGGCGTCTTTAGGTAGTGAAAGTTCACTGGATTTAATTGATCGCGGTTTGCCGATGGAGTCAAAATAGAACTCAAGCATCGGATAATCGTCTTTAGCGATATGGTGCCTTAGGTAACTCTCTTTGTTTGGTTGTTCAGAGGCAAAGCTAGAAGACAGACAAAGTGTACTCAGGACAATCGGAAAAATAGTTCGTAACGTTTTAAGCGGGAAAAGCATTAGTTTGGTGATAAGAGCTGACTCTTATAATTGAAACACATGTGAAGTCTATCACTTATTCTGAGTGATTACCCATAGATTTAGGCAGTCTATCTATGCTTGTAAAACCTTTATCAGATCAATGTTTGTAGAGGGTTGACATTACGGGAATTTAAAAAACGAAGGACTTTGGAGAAAGGAGAGAGTCGGCTGATGAACCCTAACCAGATACAAACGAACTGAAGTTGTTAGAAGCTTAAAAGAGGAGAGTGAGTTAGCAAACAAAGAGAGGGATCTGCATTAAAAAAAACGGTTGATCTCTAAAATTTCATCTCGTTGTCATAAATATTTAATATTGCTATGTCTTGTGGAAAAAGGCGTTTTTAGACATAGTGTTATTAAGCCATGAAAAACTGGCTGTTCCCATCAAAAAGGAGATTGCCTATGCACAACGAAATGATTCAACCTTCTCGCTTCGGTATTATCGGTCGTACTTGTATTGCTTCAGTACTGATGATCGCAGGTGTTTTCACTCTCATTCAATGAGACAGTAACGAATCATCACTGATAAGAAAACCATAGCAAAATTCAGGGAATTACCTTAATAAAAAATAAGGTATTCCCCTGAAAATCTCGCCTAAATCTCTTTTCTTAACTCAACAAGCTAAAAACCAACGCACTTACTGCAACAATACCTGTCATTAGTACAAAGTATGTAGATGCTTTCCCACGATACTTCTGCAGCCCTTTCACTTTATATACCGCTAACATCGGCATAATAAATAAGATCATGGCAATGACTGGACCTGATAGAGCTTCCATCATGCCTAGTATGCTTGGGTTCATGATTGCTGCAATCCAAATAGACACAAACAGTACGACTACACTGATGTGATCAACACGTCGTTTTGGCATATCAGAATGCTTAGTGATCAAACCATTCAGGCTTTCGCGCGCGCCAAGGAAGTGACCAAGGAATGAAGAAGTAATGGCAACGAAGGCGACAAGTGGCCCCAAAGTTGCAATGAATGGGTTTTCTGTTGCGTTAGCTAAGTAAGACAATACCGATACGTTTTGTGCTTTTGCTTCTGCCAATTGCTCCGGGGAAAGAGCAAGCACGCATGAGAAGACAAAAAGCAGCACAAATGCGATCAGCATAATGCTTGTGCGGCGCAAGATCAGCTCTGATTTTACATCGGCACCTTCTTCATAGTGTCGGCGTTGTACATTCGCAAAACTTGAGATCGCCGCAGCGTGGCTAAATGAGAAGATGACGACTGGAATCGCCAGCCACATTGTGCTTGCGAAAGATGACATTTCTGGTGCATCCATCACTGGCATGCTCCAGTTTGGCATTAGATAAAATGAAAGAAACGCCAGAATCGCAACCAACGGGTAAACCATGATAGCGAACGCACGTAGCATCACTTTTTCACCCGCCATCATGATAGCAATCAAACTGAATACTAATACGCCAGATAGTAGGGCACGTGGCAGTGGCTCCATACCCGCTTGGTTGACCATAAAGCTGTCAACGGTGTTGGTAATACCTACGCCATAGATAAGTAGAATCGGGAAGATAGAAAGAAAATACAGCAGCGAAATCGAACGACCAGCTTTCGCTCCGAAGTGCTCTTCTACAACATCTGTAAAGTCTGCATTTTTGATTTTGGATGACAGCACAAAGCGAGCAAGACCTCGGTGCGCTAAGTAAGTCATTGGATAAGCGAGGATCGCCATAACAACCAAGGGCCAGAAACCACCGATGCCTAGATTAATAGGAAGAAATAGAATGCCGGCACCCACGGCAGTACCAAACAAGCTTAATACCCAGTGAGTATCATGTTTTGTCCAATTATTTGTTGTGTTTAATTCACTAAAATTTAACGTTTCTCGAGATTCTTTCACTTAAAACTCGCCTTTATAAAAATAATAATCGCGCGGATGTTATATGTTTTAGTGATTGTTATCACATTGGTGGAGTGGTGAATCATGCTGGTGAAAAGGCAGTGGTGTAAATTATCGAACCATGAAAATTTGCAAAAAGCGATATATAGTTTCAATTTTACATATTAAAACTGAAACTATATCGTGAAATTTAACGATTTTTTGGTTTTAGATGTTGTGGTTAAGCTTTGTTCGATAACTTTGTAAGGTAGTCATGTAAGGGAAGTGGCTTAGCAACACCAAACCCTTGAGCAAACTGAATATTTAGCGACTCTAGGGTGTCAATATGTGCTTGTGACTCCACAAATTCGGCAACGGTTACTAATTTCATGCTGGTGGCAACTTGGCTGATGGCTTGAACGATAATTCGGTCGTTTTCACTATCAACGATATTTTTTACAAAAGAGCCATCAACTTTGAGCACATCCAGTGGGAGGCGACGTAAATAGTCAAAACTGGCGTATCCGGTACCAAAGTCGTCCAATGCGATGGTCGACCCCGATGCGCGAAGAAGGTCGAGATTGTGAATAGCGATGGGTTCATTGCGCAGCGCATCCGACTCGGTTATCTCAAAGCACAGTTTATCCATTGGTATATGATGCAACCTAGCTTCTGCCTGTATGTCTTCCGCCATCCCTTCATAATTGAGTGCCTTAGCGGTCAAGTTGATGGCACAGCGTCCAACAAGATTCCAATCTTCCACTTGCGCCTTTAGTGCGCTGAACGTGTGTTCAATAACCCACTGATCTAATTCTAATTCGAGTCCAAACTCATTGATCAACGGGAAGAACTCAGCAGGTGACATGAGCTCACCTTGGCTTGGCTTTAACCTCAGAAGGATTTCGAAATGCGCGGCTTGAGGTGTTAGCGTCAGGGCGCGATACGGCTGACAATAGAGCTCAAACTGATTCTCACGAAAGCACTGTTGGATAAAGCTGAGTTGATTGAGTGTGTTAGATTGCTGGTGGTTGTGAGTTACCCAACTCACACAGCTTTGCTGATGAGCTTGTTGCTCACACAGTTTAGAGATAAGTGGATCAAGGTTACTATTGCCAAAGATTGAAGCGCACTGAATCGTTCGTTTTACGAGACTAATAGCTTTGTCGTCGAAGTAAAAATAGAAGCTATCTAGTAGGCTAATCAGAGTATCGAGCTCTTTTCCCATGTTTGGTAAGCGGGGCGCGATGCAGAGTAAACCACTCGCAAAAGGAGGCAGGTAGGCGCGCTGTAAGTGCTCAGTATTTGATGCGAGATATTGACTGAGCTGTTTCATTAATTGCGCTCTACCATGATGCCCTAGACCACTTAGCTTTGACAACGTAGGCTCAAGGTCTATGTAAATCAAAGTAGCATTCGTGTGCTTTGCGACATCGTCTTTAAGTTGCGCGAGATTGTACAACCCCGTGAAGCTGTCGATACGCTCTTTACGAATGGCATTGCGTGTGGTGACGTAGTTTTTAATCGTGTGAGCGCCAAGCATAAACGTAAGCATGGTGAGAACAAACAACACCAAAAGCATGGCGTAAACTTGCTCTCTAGAGAGAATATCCGCGTTGAAGCGTTTTATGATGCTTTCGATACAAATCAATAAAGTGGCGGCGCCTACCAACATTGGTCGCACCAAGCCAAACTTGCCTAACGCCATGCCTACCAGACAAAGCAAAATTAAACTCAAGGTGTTGAGTGTTAGTGGGTTAGTCGTTGATATAGCCGCCACAAGGAAAAGCGCACAAATCATCAGCCAGAGTCTGAAATGCAAAGGGCTGGAATGGGCGTCCATCATGGCGCGGTCGAGCTTTAAATAGGGCGCATTATCACCATCGAGCACGTAGCTCAGTCCTAGGCTTAATAAAGGGGTCAGTACCATTTGCGTTAAAATCGCGCTCAAAACTGAATAGGCGATAAACTCAAAAGAAAAATCTGGCGCTCCTCCAAGAAGTGCACTGATCAGAAGCAAAAGTGCGGTGTTCGCTATTGGGTAAAGAATGCCGATTAAAATGGCGAAGTAACCTAACTTTAGTGTGAAGTTGTAAGCCAGTACACGCTTCAATGCAGCGCGATAAAGTTGGCAAAATAGTAATGGCAGGGTGGGCAAAAAGAAGGCAAATAATAGCGCCATCTCCCAAGGACGTTGGGAGAAGACGGTATAGTAAAATAGCAGGCTCGCGACAATGGTCGGCAATACTCGCCAACTGTATCTTAAGGTCACAGCAACGACAAAAGCGGCTGTGAAAGAGAGTACATGGACACGATCTTGCGAGATAACATAGAAATTAGACAGGCTATAACTGACTTGTATCGCGCAAAAAATTAGGGTTTGAATGCCTAAAAACTGCCACCACTTTTTATTTTTATAATCGAGCAAAGGGTTGATTTGCTCGAATCCAGACATCGACATTATTCAACTCTAATTATGACAACTTAATTGAAGCGCTGACGTAAACGCTAGCGGTACATTTTCGTAATGAATCGCTTGCTAATGAGCCTGATTGCTCAATAAGGACGACTGTTTTCGTCTCGTTATTATTATTTTTGTATATAAGAGCGGCGATTATTCAACAAAAAACGACCAACAATCAAATAAAAACTGGTATGACGTTCCATTAGTTAAAACTGGCTCTCATCATCAAGAATTGGTCTGACCAAAGCAAAAAGAAGTATACCCAAGGAGACTCGCCCTTCGGGAGCATGTCATTGAGTTGATTTCTGCGTCACCCAACTTGATGACAACGCTCTGAACCCTGCATCTTGAAGTTGCTTGGGTATATCAATGTTAACTGCATGAAATTGTTAGGTTTTATCGCACTTTGCAACTATATTCACTCGGAGAGTTTTATAAGGAAACATTGCCAATGCAGATCACCTCAGCAGATAAAAATGATTTAGCAGCTCTATATACACTGGAGCACAAGTTATTTGGTCATCACGCTTACCCTCAATTTTTCTTTCGACAAGCATTTGATTGTTGGTCTCAAGGTTTGTTGGTAGCCAAAGAAGAAGGACAAATAGCTGGTTATGTGCTGATGGCGACAAGTGATGAACAAAATACGCAATGGATTCTGTCATTCGCGGTAGATGCGACACACAGAGGCAAGGGGGTTGCGCGTTTGCTAGTGGATAAGGTGCTAAGTAAAGTTGAAACAGGCTCAGTAGTGAAGCTAACCGTTGATCCTGACAATATACCTGCCTTCAAACTGTACTCATCGCTTGGCTTTGTTGTGGTCGCGGAAGAGGATAACTATTTTGGCGATCAAGAACCGCGCTTGGTGATGCAATTCGCTCGCTAGTGCTGCACTTCTGTGAAACAAATCCGCACCTAATCAGTGCACAACCAAATATAAAGAGAAAACGGATCTTTATAACTTATTGAAAATGAATGGTATTCATAGTTGGCATTGGGATTGCAAATTAGATTGTGTTCATCGTTAACTCGATGCGCCGCTTTCCCTTAGCAGGCGGTTAAGCGGATAGGGTATTACTTTTTTGAGCTTTTATAGGCAATGCAGCCTCTCTCGTTTCGGGAGAGGTTTTTTTTCGCTTGTAGCTCGTCATTCTAAGGAAAGAATCAGGGGGCGGAATGTCGCAAGGATGCAAAAAAACCACTTGTCCCTATTGTGGTGTTGGATGTGGTGTCGAGGTCAATGCGAAAGGAATTGTTGGGGATGCGTGTCATCCGGCGAATGCGGGTTCATTGTGCGTAAAGGGTGTGGCATTGGCGGAAAGTTTAAATATGCCGTCACGGTTGTTGTATCCGAAATTTGTAAGTCAGGAGCGACCCCAGGGTAAGGAAGTACAGTGGCAGCAGGCGACAGATCTGATTGCAGAAAAGATCCACCAAGCAAAGGCGGAGTTTGGACCTGATTCCGTCGCAATGTACGTTTCTGGTCAGTTGCTGACAGAGGACTACTATATCGCCAACAAATTGATGAAAGGTTACGTCGGCAGCGCGAATATTGATACTAACTCGCGTTTGTGTATGTCTTCGGCGGTTGCGGCTCATGTACGAGCATTTGGTGAAGATGTCGTTCCCGTCAATTACGATGACATTGATAATACCGAACTATTGATCATTTGCGGTGCCAATACCGCATGGACACACCCTGTGTTATTCCGCCGAATCCAACAAGCGAGAGAGAACAATTCAAATTTAAAATTGGTGGTGATTGACCCTCGTAAAACGGTCACCGCGCAGCAAGCCGATTTGCATCTACCGATTAAAAACGATGGGGATGTATCACTTTTTAATGGGTTGCTTAAGTTTCTTATTGAGCAGCAATACATTGATTCTCAATACATAAACTCCTATACCGACGGGTTTGAGGCGCTTGCAGAAGAAGTTTCTGATTTGCGTTACGATGTCACTAATCTATCGTCTTCCATTGGTATTTCGGAAGAAAAGCTCACGACATTCTTCCAATGGTTCGCACAAAGCCCAACCGCAATCACGCTGTTTTGCCAAGGCGTGAACCAAGCTGAAAATGGTGTCGATAAAGGCAATGCCATTATTAATGCACACTTGGCGACAGGTAAGATTGGGAAAGCTGGTTGCGGTCCTTTTTCTATAACTGGTCAGCCGAATGCGATGGGTGGGCGAGAAGTCGGTGGATTGGCAAACCAGTTAGCGGTTCATCGCGCTTTTGACGCAGAGTCTATCAAGCAAGTGCAGGCGTTTTGGGATTCACCGGAGATTGCCACTAAGCCCGGATTAAAAGCCGTCGAGCTGTTTGAGGCGGTAGAGCGCGGTGAGATTAAAGTTCTTTGGATCATGGCAACCAATCCCGTTGTCTCTTTACCAGATAACCAATTGGTAAAACGTGCGCTAGAGATTTGTCCATTTGTGATTGTTTCAGATATCACAGCGGATTCGGATGTAGCGCATTACGCGAACCTGTTGTTGCCCGCCGCCGGGTGGGGGGAAAAGCAAGGCATGGTGACCAACTCTGAGCGTCGACTTTCAAGGCAGCGTCAGTTTCAAACACTTCCCGGTGAAGCAAAATCGGATTGGTGGGCGATAAACCAAGTTGGGCAAGCTTTGTGTGAACTAGAGAAGACCAAGAATGGTTTTGCATTTACCTCAGAACATGCGGTATTCAGGGAGTATGCGGCGATGACAGGCATGAATGCAGATTCGCCGTTGAAGCTAGATCTTTCTCAACACGCGAACTTAACCGAGCAAGAATACGAAGCCTGGAAGCCTACTCAATGGGGAGGAGTACGCCCTTTTTCTGATGGCGTCTATTCACACCCAGATGGAAAAGCGCGTTTTGTCGTGACCAGCGAATTGCCTCAACGCTTAGAGAGAACAAAAGGCTGGTGGCTAAATACGGGTAGGCAACGCGATCAATGGCATACCATGACGCGCACAGGGCATATCGCACACCTTGCTGCCTCTGAGCTAGAACCAACCGTGTACATGAACACACTCTCTGCTACTCAAAATCGCTTAAAAGCAGGACAACTCACCAAGCTGTTCCAGCCCACTTCAAACACCAGTATTTATGCCAAAGTTGCCATTGATGAAGGTTTAGGTTTTCAAGAGTTGTTTATGTCAATGCACTGGGCGGGTCGATATGGTGGTGAAAGCAGTGTTAACGTGATAGTAAACAGCGCAAAAGACCCTATTTCTGGGCAGCCTGCGTTTAAGTCGTCTTATGTTGAGGTGCAAGATGCAGCGGTAAAAACCTACGGTATGTTCATCGGTACACAGTTTGATTCTGGCAAGTTTCTCTACAGCGCATTTCAAGCAGAAAGTAATTTGGGCATCTGGCGCTTTGCACACGATAAAAGACCAAAGAAGCAGAGTTTTTGTCGAACGGAAAAGAGCCGCAGGATTACGATAGATATTGCCCAGGGTTGGCTAGCGGTGGATTACGACCTTGTTGGAGACGTTCGTATCATTCGCTCTGTTTTAGTGGTGTCTAGTGAACCAATTCAAACCGACTACACCTACTTTACTGGCTTGATTGGCAAACCTATGGAGCTATCGCAACTGCTTACCATCACTCAATCGCAGAGCAGTGCCAAACTGGTCTGTAGTTGTTTCCGCGTCACCGATAAACAAATACATGACGCGATGGAGAAACAGGGCTGCACGTCAGTGACCCAACTTCAAAACAAACTAAAATGCGGTACTAACTGTGGCTCGTGCGTCTCTCAAATCAAACAAATGGTCGACAGCCATCAGCATCAAAAGGGCAAGCAGCAAGCGAACCAGCAAAGTCTGGCAATTCAAATAAAGTAAGTCACAAAGAGGATAAGCACATGGAAGCGCCTTATCAAAATTCTTGGTTTAAGAAGGGACAAGTGAGTCAGAAACAAGAACGTTCGTCTCGCTTTTCTAAGCATGACCAAGCAAGCAAACTGAACCAACTTTTAGAAGACCATTCAGTAGATCTAGATGCGAACCACAAAGGTTTTGTCTCGATTGTCGGAGCAGGGCCGCACGATCCAGACTTGCTAACGGTAAAGGCTGTGAAAGCGATTATGTCGGCAGAGGTTCTGCTGTACGACCGTTTGGTTAACAAAGATATTTTGGAGTTGGCTTCGCCACAAGCTGATTGGATTTACGTGGGTAAAAGATGCGGACAACCTAGTATTGGTCAGGAAGAAATTTGTGATTTGATAGTATCGCTCGCTCAACAAGGAAAGCGAGTTGTACGCTTAAAAGGGGGAGATCCATTCGTATTTGGTCGTGGAGGCGAAGAGGCGTTAGCGCTCGTTAAACACTCAATCGCTTACGAAGTTATCCCCGGCATTACCGCTGCGATTGGTTGTTCAGCAAACAGCTTGATTCCGCTGACTCATCGTGGCGTTGCTCGCAGCGTTACCTTTGTTACGGGGCAAGTGGTAACAGGTGCATTTGAGGCGTGGAGCCAATTGATGCAAAGCGGACAAACGTTAGTCTTCTATATGGGGTTAGAAAAGTCATCGCAAATACAAACGGGTTTAATAGGCTCTGGTTTGAGAGAAGATTTCCCAGTCGCGATAATCACTCATGGTTGCAGCCCTCAACAACAAGTGCACGCTACACAACTCAATCAGCTCAATGATTTATCGATTACACTTAAAGGCGTGAGCCCAGCATTGATTGTGATGGGAGAAGTTGTCAAACTGCGCGAACAACTAATAGAAACCGTACAGTCAGTGACGGAATACGAGGGAATATGAGCAGCATTTTGGAATGTATTAGAACAGTCGGTCGTGGCGAACGTGGTAGAAAACCACTGAACTTTGACCAAGCGTTTCGAGTTATGGATGAATACCTAAACGGTGAGTGCGATGATGATCAGATGGCGATGTTATTGATGCTGATCCGCGTACAGAACGAGACTCAACAAGAAATCGCTGGCTTTGTGAAAGCATTCCAATCCCGCATGCCGACTATTGGTGCAGATATTGATTGGCCATGTTATGCGGGCAAACGTGAAGCGGCAGGTCAGCCTTGGCATCTTTTGGCAGCGAAGATCCTTGCCGATAATGGCCATAAAGTGCTGATGCACGGCTATCATGACCGTCAATCTGGTCGTTTACACGCTGAAGACTACCTCGACAAATTTGCTATCAAGAAAGCGGAATCAGCAGAAGACGCAAAGCGTGTATTAGAAACACAAAACATTGTGTATCTGCCGCTAAGTGCGTTTGTACCCCAAGCAGAAACCATGATCGGTTGGAAGAATCGTTATGGGCTTAGAACGCCGATTAATACCGTGGTTCGAGCATTGAATCCGGGGCAGGCGACGGTTGGTATTCGTGGTAGCTTCCATCCGGGATTCCAACAACTTCATGCTGAAGTCGAATACGAGAT
Organism: Vibrio sp. SSH13-20; assembly: GCF_040104475.1. Classification (NCBI taxonomy): domain Bacteria; kingdom Pseudomonadati; phylum Pseudomonadota; class Gammaproteobacteria; order Vibrionales; family Vibrionaceae; genus Vibrio; species Vibrio sp. SSH13-20. Next base: position 1,097,851 of record NZ_JBECOU010000001.1, on the reverse strand, counting down.
TGGTCAAACCGCTCATGCCGTTGTTTCATTTAAAGGGCAATCTGGTGAGTCAGAATACAACCCGAAAGTAAGCCAAACAGTGTGGTTAAGCCAAACAAGCGGTGTGACATCGCATTACTGGACGGAGCAAATGCTATCTGAGGTGCCAATGCCTGCGAACTGCCCATTTGGGACGTCAGAAGATGACATGAACCAAATGGCAAATACGGTTCTCGCTACGATGACAGTGGTCTTGTTTGCACAAATGCATGATCGAGAAAAAGCCTTTGAACGTGCCTTTAGTTATTGGCAGACGTACTGTCATTACGAGTAATTTTGAGTTGATTGGCTAAACCAAAGTATTGGTTTTAGACAAATCCACTCAAAACAAACAACGCAAAGTTGTTGAATCTGAATCCATTATCTATTGTTTGAAGAAGGTTAAAGATCCTAGCTCACCAGTGATGTGTTTCACCACCTTGCCCGTATCAGAGAGGTGAAACTGCAGTTTTGACCTCAATTGCGCTCATTCTTTGCTTCGCGTTTGAGAATTAGAAATTCCCATATGGTAAGACACAGAGGACATGGATAATGGTTCTAAAGCATACCACTCCCACTAAAAAGGCTTCTCATCCTATCCCGCAAGAAGCCTTCGATTGGTACGATGAATACGCACACGGAAAGATCTCACGCCGCGAGTTCCTCAATCGACTCGGTGGGCTCGCAGTGCTGGGTTTTAGCATGACGGCACTGGTCGATGCGCTAACCCCGAATTACGCACTCGCAGAACAAGTTTCGTTTAACGATCCTGACATCAAAGCAACTTACGAAACCTTTCCATCTCCAAATGGGCATGGAGAAGGGCGTGGTTATTTGGTGATGCCACAGAAGAAGACCCTGAAATCGCCGACCGTGTTAGTTATTCATGAAAATCGCGGATTGAACCCTTATATCAAAGACGTGGCTAGGCGACTCGCCAAAGACGGTTTTATTGCTTTTGCTCCAGATGCGCTATACCCACTTGGTGGCTACCCGGGGAATGATGATGAGGGTCGCGCCATGCAGAAAGAGATGGACAGAGCCAAGATCGAACAAGACTTTATTGCCGCAGCTAATTTCCTCAAACAGCACGAGGATGGGAACGGTAGGTTGGGGGCGGTCGGGTTCTGCTTCGGTGGATACATCGTCAATATGCTTGCAGCGGTAATGCCAGAAGAGTTGGATGCAGGTGTGCCTTTCTATGGAACACCCGCGGCGCAAGAGATCCAAAAGCAAGTCAAAGGACCGTTGATGATTCACTTTGCAGGGCTCGATAAGCGTGTTAACGACACATGGCCTGCTTATGAACAGCAATTGATTGCAACCGACGCACAGTATCAAGCGCTAATGTATGAGAACGTCAACCACGGCTTCCATAACGACTCAACAGCCCGCTATGCGCCAGAAGAAGCGGCGCTCGCTTGGGAACGCACACTAGGATTCTTCCAACAACATCTCGCTTCCAGTTAATAACGCTTCAAGTTTAGTTGGCACAGTCCTTGTTATGTCTCTCTTAGTGAGTGAGATATAAACAAGGAATGTGCATGACTCAATCAACGTCAAAAACACCCATCATAGTATGCTGTGATAGCCTCCAAGAGCAGGCTCGATTATCGAGCTTATTGAGCAAAGATTACGACGACATCATCGGTTGCCAATTGGCACAGCTAGAAACGCTTATGCAGCGAGAGCCGTCAGCAAGCGTTGTGGTTGGATGGCAGCAACCAACCGCAGAACTGCGTTTGATCGTCGATTTCTGCCGCAGAAAATCGGCACCACTTCTTATCGTCTTAAAGCAGTTATCATCTAATGATATCAATCGGTTATCAGAAAAAATGGACTATGTTCTTATGCCGCACGATAGTGAGTTTGCACTTCAACCTTGGATTGAACATGCGACATTAGTGAGAGCGAAATTCGAAAGTATGCAATCGGAAATTGAATTACTGACCAATAAGATTGAAGAGCGCAAGCTGGTGGAAAAAGCGAAAGGTCTGCTGATGAAGATGCACAGCGTTGATGAAGAACAGGCTTATAAAGCGCTTAGAAATTCGGCCATGCAATCGAGCCAAACGCTCGCACAAGTTGCCAAGAATTTGATAACAACTTTGGAAGTGTTGGATTAGTTGCTCTACCACTTTGGGGTTAGGGTGCGTTTTCTAACGTGGTGCGTGTTGCACTATCAGCAAGCAATAACAGGGAATTAGAAACGGTAGAATAAACTAATTCATTGTATTTAAAGTGAAAAATAAGTTGGCACAGTAATTGGATTAGTAGATTTGGGTTTATTGTTGAATCGCTTATCTCAATTATCAACGGCGGTAATTGTAGACTTAGCAACGGCGCTACTGCTCTTCGGAGTAGTGGCGCTTTTTTTATGGGAGCAAACCAATGAAATGGAGTTCGATGCTGAAAGTGTCAGCAATTTCGTTATCGGTATTCACCACGGTCAGCGTAAAGGCAGAGTTGGGTGAGCCAGAAATTGAAGACCTGAAGTTTGGTTTTATTAAGTTAACCGATATGGCACCGCTTGCGGTTGCTTATGAGAAAGGCTTTTTTGAAGACGAAGGCTTGTACGTCACTTTAGAAGCGCAAGCAAACTGGAAGGTGCTTTTAGACCGAGTCATCGATGGTGAGCTTGCTGGCGCGCACATGCTTGCTGGTCAGCCATTGGGCGCAACGATTGGTGTCGGCACAAAAGCAGAAGTGATTACCGCGTTCAGTATGGATTTGAACGGCAACGCAATCACGGTTTCCAATGATACTTGGGAACAGATGAAGCAGTACATTCCAAAGCAACCAGATGGCAAACCAGTTCACCCAATCAAAGCGGATGCGCTGAAGCCTGTGGTCGACAGCTATCTGGAGAAAGGCAAACCGTTCAACATGGGCATGGTGTTCCCTGTATCGACGCACAACTATGAGTTGCGATACTGGTTAGCGGCAGGTGGGATTCATCCAGGCTTTTACGCACCAGACTCAGGCGATAACAGTGGCCAGTTGGATGCTGACGTTCTTTTGAGTGTTACACCGCCACCACAAATGCCAGCCACAATGGAAGCGGGCACGATCAAAGGGTACTGCGTAGGCGAACCATGGAACCAGCAAGCCGTATTCAAGGGCATTGGTACGCCAGTCGTGACCGATTACGAAATCTGGAAGAACAACCCAGAGAAAGTGTTTGGTGTTTCTAAAGCTTGGGCTGAGAAGTATCCAAACACGCACATTCGCGTAGTGAAAGCCTTGATTCGAGCTGCACATTGGTTGGATGAAAACGACAATGCCAACCGCCAAGAAGCAGTGAAGATGCTATCAAAAAGCGAATACGTTGGAGCGGATGCCGAAGTTATCGCCAACTCAATGACGGGCACATTTGAATACGAGAAAGGCGACAAACGAGACGTGCCAGACTTCAACGTGTTCTTCCGTCATAACGCCACGTATCCGTATTACAGCGATGCGATTTGGTATCTGACCCAAATGCGCCGCTGGGGGCAAATCTCAAGCGAGAAATCCGATGATTGGTACATGGATGTGGCAAAAGAGGTTTACCGTCCAGATATCTACCAACAAGCAGCTCAAGCGCTAATTGAAGATGGTGTGTTGAGCAAAAAAGACTTCCCAGATTTCAGCGCTGAAGATGGTTTTCGCGCGCCACAAACACACTTTATCGACAACATTGTTTATGACGGTCGTGAGCCAAATAAATATCTAGAGAAGTTCTCTATCGGGCTTAAAGGAAAAGACAAGGTTTAACCATAACGATAAACGCCACAGGCGAGGGGATTCGCTTGTGGCAACAAGGATGTAAATTTCTTAGGAGTGAGTATGTCTAGTAACGTCATTTCCCTTTTTCCTGCTAAGCAGGTAGTGAACCGAAGTCGGCTGGTGCTTTTGCCCGTCATTGGCTTGCTGATCTTTTTGGCAATGTGGCACTTAGCAGCGAGAGAAGTGCAAACTTCATTAGGTACGCTACCGGGACCTGTGCAAACTTTTCAGCAGTTCAGCAACCTTGTCGATGACCATTGGCAAGAGCGAGAAAAAGAACAAGCGTTTATCGAGCGTCAGGAAAAACGAAATGCTGCGAAGTTAGCCAAGAATCCAGACGCGGAAGTGAAGATTCGTCCTTACACAGGTAAGCCGACGTTCTTCGATCAAATCATAACAAGCTTAGTGACTGTGACTGCGGGCTTTTTGCTGGCGACGGTTATCGCGATTCCACTTGGCATCGTGCTTGGTCTGAATCAAGGACTGTATCAAGCGTTCAACCCAATCATTCAATTGCTCAAGCCCGTATCACCTTTGGCTTGGCTGCCTATCGTCACTATGGTGGTGAGTGCCACTTATGTGAGTGATGATCCGATGTTTGCTAAGTCGTTCATTAACTCTCTGATCACAGTAGCGCTATGTAGCTTATGGCCGACGTTGATTAATACCGCTGTGGGTGTAACGAGCGTTGATAAAGACTTAATCAACGTGAGCAAAGTGCTTCAACTTTCGTGGTGGCAGCACATTCGTACCATCGTTTTACCTTCTGCCATTCCAATGATCTTCACCGGTTTACGTCTCTCTTTAGGTATCGCTTGGATGGTGTTGATTGCGGCAGAAATGCTCGCTCAGAACCCAGGGTTAGGCAAGTTCGTTTGGGATGAGTTCCAGAACGGCAGTTCAGCATCATTGGGGCGCATCATGGTGGCAGTCATCACTATTGGTTTTATCGGTTTGATGCTCGATAGAGGCATGCTGCAACTTCAAAAGTGGCTGTCTTGGAATAAACAACAAGCGTTGAGATAAGGGAAAAGATCATGGAAAAAGCATTATTAGATCTAACGCGTTTAGGGATGCGATTCCCAACGCCAGATGGCGAGTTCATCGCGCTTAAAAACGTCGATTTACAAATCAATAAGGGCGAGTTTGTATCCCTAATTGGTCACTCTGGCTGCGGTAAATCAACGGTATTGAACTTAGTCGCAGGGCTACACATGCCAACAGATGGTGGTGTGATCGTTGATGGACGAGAGGTGGCAGGACCGGGACCAGACCGCGCAGTGGTGTTCCAAAACCATTCATTATTGCCTTGGTTAACCGTGTATCAAAACGTTGAGCTAGCTGTAAAACAAATTGCCGGCAAAAAGGGCAAAGCGTGGATTCAGGAACAAGTGAATCACTACTTGGAGTTGATTCAAATGCAGCATGCTGCGCACAAAAAGCCGGATGAAATCTCGGGCGGTATGAAGCAGCGAGTCGGCATTGCGAGAGCACTGGCACTTCAACCAAAGGTTTTGCTGATGGATGAACCATTTGGCGCGTTGGATGCGTTGACACGTGCACACCTACAGGATGCACTGATGAAGATCCAAGCCGAGCTAAACAACACTGTCATCATGATTACCCACGACGTGGATGAAGCCGTGCTGCTATCCGACAAAATCGTGATGATGACTAACGGACCGGCAGCAACCATTGGAGAAGTGTTAGAAGTGAATCTACCTCGCCCTCGTGAGCGTGTCGCACTGGCGGATGATGCGCAGTATCAAAAGTGTCGACAAGCGGTGTTGAAGTTCCTTTACGAGAAGCAATCCAAAGTCGAGATTCCTGCTTCGAAAGAAGACAAACCCAAAACCGCAGCGCAAACGGCATAAGGAGGCAACGATGAACAGTCCTTTAACGATTCCAGTAAAGAACGCATTGAGCCACATCGTTGTGGTAGGCAACGGTATGGTCGGGCAACACCTCGTCGAGCAATTAGTGCAGAAAAACGCGCATTTGGAGCACCGAATTACCGTGATTGGTGCAGAGCGTTTTATTGCATATGACCGTGTACAGTTGTCCTCTTTGTTTGCGGGTAAGTCTCATGATGATTTGATGCTGAGTAACCAAGAATGGTACGACATGCATGGCATCCAACTCGTACTTGGCAGCCAAGTAACAGGCATCGACAGAGAGCAAAAGCGCATTCTGCTTGATGGTGAAGATGTGCTGGGTTACGACCAACTCGTGCTCGCTACCGGTTCTTACCCATTTGTGCCGCCAATTGAAGGTAAAGACCGAGACAACGTGTTTGTCTACCGCACGCTTGATGACCTTTCACAAATCAAGAAGGCATGTGAAGGCGCAAGAACAGGTGCAGTGATTGGCGGTGGCTTATTGGGTTTAGAAGCGGCAAACGCACTTAAATTATTGGGGTTAGAAACTCACGTCATTGAATTTGCGCCTCGCCTGATGCCCGTACAGTTAGATGATGGTGCTGGCTTAGTGCTAAAAGAGAAGATTGAAGCGCTAGGGTTAACCGTACATACCTCGACGGGTACGGAGCGAATCTGCGATGGTGAAACGGCTAAACATCGCATGGAGTTTAAAGACAAAGATCCTCTCGAAGTGGATGTGATTGTCTTTTCCGCAGGGATTCGCCCTCAAGATGAGTTGGCAAGAATAGCTGAGCTAGAAGTAGGCGAGCGAGGCGGTATTGTGATTAATAACCAATGCCAAACCAGCGATGAGAACATTTACGCGATTGGCGAATGTGCCCTTTGGGAGCAGAAGATCTTTGGATTGGTCGCACCCGGTTACACGATGGCGAGAACCACTGCCGATGTTTTGACTGGTATGCCGAGCGAAGGTTTTAAAGGTGCAGACATGAGCACCAAACTTAAGCTGCTTGGGGTGGATGTGGCGTCTATCGGCGATGCACAAATGCAAACCGAAGGCGCACAGGAAATGGTATTGCAAGATGCGGTTGCAGGTATCTACAAAAAGCTGGTGGTTGATGCGAGCGGCACCCAATTACTTGGTGCGATTCTCGTCGGTGATAACAGCGATTACGATGCGCTCTTACAGTGTTATTTGAACAAAACAGTCTTGCCAGACCACGCGGCGAACCTGCTATTTGATACCGGAATGCTGGATGGAGAGATGCCAGACAGCGCCATCATCTGTTCTTGTCACAACGTCACAAAAGGTGACTTAGTTGCCGAGATTCAAGCCGGCACTACCAACCTAACGGACCTTAAAGCCAACACTAAAGCCGGTACTGGCTGTGGTGGCTGTAGCAATATGGTCAAGTCGGTATTGGATACTCAACTGGCAGCCATGGGGGTAGAGGTTAACAACCACCTTTGTGAGCACTTTGAGCTCAGTCGCCAAGAGATGTTCCATATTTGCCAAGTGGAACAAATCAAAGACTTCGACACCTTAATTGCACTGCATGGCAAAGGGCATGGGTGTGATATCTGTAAGCCGACAGCGGCATCTGTGTTTGCTTCTTTGTGGAATGAACACATCATGGAGCCTCAACATCAATCTCTGCAAGATTCTAACGATGCCTTTATGGCAAACCTGCAAAAAGATGGTTCTTACTCGATTGTACCTCGTGTTCCGGGCGGCGAAATTACACCAGACAAACTCATCGTGCTAGGCGAAGTCGCTCAGCAATACGATCTATACACCAAAATCACTGGCGGTCAACGCGTGGATTTATTTGGCGCGCAGTTAGAACAACTCCCTGAAATCTGGCAAACCTTAATCGATGCTGGTTTTGAAACAGGGCACGCCTACGGAAAATCGGTCCGCACCGTGAAATCTTGCGTCGGTTCTACTTGGTGTCGCTATGGTGTTGATGACTCGGTCGGATTAGCTATTGAGTTAGAGAACCGCTACAAAGGATTGCGAGCGCCCCATAAGCTTAAGTTTGCCGTATCGGGCTGTACTCGCGAGTGTGCAGAAGCGCAAAGTAAAGACATTGGGGTGATCGCCACCGAAAACGGCTGGAATCTATACGTTTGTGGTAATGGCGGCATGAGACCACGACACGCTGATTTGTTTGCATCCGACCTATCCAAATCAGAGTTGATCACCATGATCGACCGAGTATTGATGTTCTACGTCAGCACCGCAGATCGTTTGCAGCGTACGTCGGTGTGGATGGAGAATATGGAAGGGGGCTTAGATTACCTTAAACAAGTGATTTTGGATGACTCTCTCAACCTATGTGATTCATTGGATGAGCAAATGGCGCGAGTCATAGATACCTATCAATGTGAATGGAAGAGTACGCTGGATAATCCTCAGAAATTGCAACGCTTCCGTCCTTTCTTGAACAGCACGTCGGGCAGCAAAGTCTTGCCGTACCAACGTGTGCGCGGTCAGCGTATTCCAGTGAAACAGGAGGTGTAAATGGCAGCTTTAACAAAAGTGAAATTGTGTCAGCTTGATGACTTAATGCCGTTTATCGGTGCTACTGTATTGATTGAAGGCGAGCACGTTGCGCTATTCTACATTCCAGATAGCGGTGTTTACGCCGTTCAAGATTGGGACCCAATTGGTAAGGCTTATGTGATGAGTCGAGGGATTGTCGGTGATATCGATGGTGAGATGTGTGTTGCATCGCCTCTATACAAACAACACTTCAGTTTAAAGAGTGGGCAATGTTTAGAAGACGAAGTGCACTGTCTAAAAACGTGGCAAGTAATGGTCGACGATAATCAGGTTTGTTACTTAGTTGAAGAATGATCCTCGAAGTTCTTTAGTGTGCTCGATATGAGTAAATTCTTAGCGTAAGAGACAAGCGAATAAAGCTCCAGAGACAGCACAGTATGGCTCTGGAGCTTTTTGCTATTTGGAAGAATTCACTTGTAGTTCGGTATAGCCAGTCGAGTCGTCCATCGCTCTAGTGAACTCAAGTTCTGAGTAAGAATGGATGATCAATTCTGCGGTAGTATCAATCACTGTGTCTTCCAGCAAATGCCCACCCCAGACTCGTCCTTCACGATCAGACACCGAGATATGAACGTGTTGATGTTCAGCCGTTAGGGTTCCCATCACAGAGACGATTTCAAATGGCTCTTGTTTGGTTAACGTACTCTCTGCTCCTGCCAAACGAAGGTTGAGGTGAGAGATACAGCCAACGCATGAGGCAATCGAGCCTGCTTTGATACCATACTGCTCGACCAATTTCGCTAGGTTCAGCTTTAAGTCCATGCCTTTGGTAAGACGTACCGCTATCACTTCAATCGACATGTCACTTCCTAATCAAAACCAGCAAGCAGGAAAGCGCGGTATCCAAGTCGGCATAACGTTTGGCTTTGCCAAGCACGCGCATGCCTTGCATGTTGTTGAGAACAAAACGAGCAAGCTCTTCTGGTTTCAGCGTTTTCGGCACTAAGGTTTCTTTTTGTGCATTGGTCAGCGCATCCGCAATGATGTCGATAAGATGGTCAAACAAAAAATGCCCTTTGCGCAGTACATCATCGTCTTCACCAGCGTGCTCAATCAACGCATTTTGAATAAAACACCCACAGCTGCGTTTGCGTTGCAGATCAGCAAAAGATTTAAGGAACGATTCCAACTCAGGTAAAGACGCGTCGTCTTTTTCCAAATCATTCAGTGACGGTAGCGAGACCTTTTTCAAGTAGGTATCGAGCGCTTCGTAGTAGAGCTGTTGCTTGTCACCATAGGTGTTGTAAAGACTGAAGCGGTTGATGTTCAACTCGTCGGTGAGATCCGAGATAGACGTGTTCGCAAAGCCTTTGCGCCAAAACACATCCATAGCCACGAGAAGCTTTTCATCTCGGTCGAAGTTGGCTTTTCTTGCCATAAATTACCTGCCTGGGTCTGCTTATCGGGTAATTAAATTGCTTTGGAGGGATGGTACAGAGAACCTCTAGCGTTCGAACTGAACCAATATGATGAATACCCATCTATTCTTGGGTATCAGCCTCCAAATTCATGTGAACTCACAAACGGCATCAAAAATCTCGCTCAGCAAACAGACCCACAACTGTTTGAAAATTTTTGATAGTGAAGTTCTTGACTGATCGTTTATAAACTGGATACAGTATATCCTAACCAATCGGTTAGAAAAAGATAAAAGGATGTGAAATGAAGCTCTATGAAACCGCAATGACTCCAAGTTGTAAGCGAGTTAGCATTTTTCTAAAGGAAATCGGTGGCGAGGTTGAGCGAATTGCGCTGAACGTTCGTGAGGGCGATAACCTATCTGAACCGTTTAAATCGAAAAGCGTGAATGGCAAAGTGCCTCTGCTGGAACTGGATGATGGTACGACGATCTGTGAAAGCGTGGCGATTTGTCGCTACCTAGATGAAGCGTTTGAAAATGATCTGGCGCTGTTTGGTGCTAACCAGCTCGAACGTGCTCAGGTAGAAATGTGGCATCGTGTGGTGGAGTTCCAAGGCTTGTACACGGCTTTTCAGGCGTTTCGTAATATCACAGCAATTTACCAAGACCGCGAAAACTGTGTGGCTGCGTGGGGTGACGAGTCGAAATCTCGCGTATTAGAATTCCTGCCAATTCTCGACAAACGCTTGTCAGAAAGTGAACATATCGCTACTGACAACTTCACCATCGTAGACATTACCGGCTACATTTTTGTTGGTTTTGCCGTAAATGGTTTGAGTATTGAAGTGTTCGAAACCTACCCAAATATTGCGCGTTGGTTTGAACAAGTATCGGTGCGTGAAGCGTTTCAAGGCTAACTTCTAGCGTAATTTTTCTAAGCAGCAAGGCTTTTGTAGACTTGCTGCTTTTTGTCGTTTTAAGCGCAAAGATCTTCAATTTGTTCAGGTTTTCTCTTCTTTTTCTGCCTTTCTCCTATAATTAACTCTGTTAATGAAACAACATCAATTGGCTCTCACGGCGTTTTGGAACCTTGAGTTCTTAGTTTGTAGACGTCCCAATCATTATTGGACTTCACCAAGTAATGAAGGACACCAAGCGACAAGGAGAGGTTATGCGTGTTCGAAGTAAAACCATCAATGGCGTGTTGTGTATGCTGCTCGTAGTGTCTGTGTGCGGACTCGTTGCTATGTATCAAAACCACAGTCAGCAGCATCAACAAATCGAATTGCTGCGTGGGCAATTGATGGAAAAAGAAAACCAAATCGTCATCTCGAATGAGGCGTTGTCTTACACTCGTTATCAACATCAACTTTTAGCGGAAGATTACAGCCGTTTCAGAGATGCCCAATCCATGAGTAGCGTGCTGCAATAGAACAAACAGGCAAGGAGAGGTATGAAGTCCATATTGTTGGTCGACGACAGCAAAACGGTCCTACTCTACATGACCAGTGCATTGCAAAAGCAAGGGTACGAGGTCATTGCCGTTGAAGATGGTGAGTCTGCGTTAGAAGTGCTGACTCACCGAACTGACATTCAGTTTGTCCTCAGTGATTTGATGATGCCGGGCATCAGTGGCATTGAGCTTTGCCGTGAGCTTAAATCGTCGGCTTTTTCTCGTTATATCTTCTTTGTGCTTCTCTCTTCCCGTAACGATCAAGAATCCATCATCAAAGGCATGGATGCAGGCGCTGATGACTTTGTCGACAAGAAGACGTCTGTAGAGGAACTACAAGCGCGCATCCGTGCGGGCTTTCGTACCTTAGAACTGCACAACACGCTCACGACAAAAAACCAAGAGCTCGATTTAGCGTATCAGACCATTCAGCAGGATTTGGATTCTGCCGGAGAGTTAATGGAACAACTGTTGCCCGTTGAAGAACAAATTCACACGGCACAATTTAGCTTCACTTATGTTCCTTGTACCAAGATCGGTGGTGACATGTTGGGCTATGTCGAGCTTGATGAATCGCATGTTGCGTTTTACGTCTTCGATGTTTCCGGACACGGTATTTCTTCGGCGTTAATGGCATTCTCGATTCAACAAAGTTTGTCACAACGTAACAAATCGGAGTCGATAACGTTAGACTGGAGCGACAACGAGTACCGCATCTGTGAGCCTGCTGCTGTGATTGAAAGGCTTAATCGACGCTACCAGCAAACGCAAAACAGCAAGCTCTATTTCACTATCGAATATGCCGTGTTGAACACCGAAACTGGTGAACTGAATTATTGCACAGCAGGGCACCCTAAATTTGTTTGGCAACAGACGGAACAAAACCGCTTGGAACTTGTTGGCGACAACAACTTCATCGTCGGGGCATTGGAGCCGATGATGTACCAAGGTGGAAGTATCCAACTCAAGCCCAATGACGCCCTTTGGTTCTTCTCCGATGGCTTATTGGAAGCCAAGCAAGGCGAGGAGCTTTACGGCATTGACCGACTGCTAGCTAACATCGAAGGGAGTAAAGCGATGCCAGAAAAGGCACAAACCAATTCCGTTTTGGAGCAAGTGCAAAGCTGGCAAGGAAAACCAGAAATCGACGATGATGTGAGCTTGTTGAAAGTGCAATGGTTGGGCTGTGCACAATCGCAAGCCGTTAAGTCGACAAGTTCGGTATTCCAAAAATCCTATCAAGCGTCTTTAGAAGTTTCACGCCAAGCGAGTCTCGAATTGGTTGAATTCCTTCAACAACATTCGGTTTCTTCTCATGTCGCGCAAACTCTAGAGTTGTGCGTGGTTGAGTTGATGAACAATGCTTTCATTCATGCCTATCAAGAGCAAACCGGAAAAACGGTTGAGTTAGAATGCGAACTAACACAAGGTGAGCAGCACAATATAGAAGTGCGTGTATTTGATTATGGCAATCGCATTTCTGATGAAACCTTCCAAAGTTACATCTCAAAGCAAATTGAGACGCCAAATCTATTCGATGAAGAGAGTTGGATGCCTTCAGGGCGAGGTTTGATGCTCATAGCCCAAATGACAAACGCGTTTTCTGTATCACATCAAGGGGAGCGCAATTGCTTTACGGTGGTGATAACTCCCGACGAAAAGACAAAGTCTATAATCCTTTAAAGACTTTATCCGTGGAAACCAAACATGTCGCAAATAGAAATCAAACGAGATCGACCACGCGTCGAATTGTTGTTTGCTAAATACAAAGAGCAGATCGGTGACGATTTTCCCGGTTATCGAAATCATGTATATCGGACAATCACCTATGCGATGCATTTTCTAGGTAACGATGAACGGTATGAACCGCTCGTTGAAACGGCTTTTGTGTACCACGATATCGGACTGTGGACCGATCATGAGTTGGCTTATTTGGAGCCATCAGAGGCTGCGGCGTTAGCTGACAATGAACACTTTGAATGGGGTTTAGATCCTGATGCTTTGCGTGGAGCGATTCATTGGCACCATAAGATTTCTCCGTACAAAGGTCCGCACCAAAAAGTCATTGAAGCATGCCGCAAAGCTGACTGGATTGATGCGACCAAAGGCAGTGTTCGTAAAGGGTTGAGTAAAGAAACCATCGCAGAAGTTGAGGCGGTCTTTCCAAACTTAGGTTTTCATGACACTTTGCTGCGCCTAGCAAAAGACTATGGTGGTTCGACGTTAGTCGGCAGTGTTAAAGTCACGCTGGGTATCGTGAAGTGGTAGCCTGAATAATCTTATAGATCGAATGTAAAAAGAGGACTCCATTTGTGAGCCCTCACGTTTACGTAACAGCATTGGCTATTGTGTGATCGTTAACCCAAGTTGAGTTGCCATGCTTAACTCGTTGCGCTGTACGATTTCTTCAATCACTTTACCTTCTTGGTTAAAGCGAAAGTAGGTGAGGCTTGTCCATGTAACGTCTTTACCTGATACATCGAACTCCATCCACGTATTTGCATTTTTAGCTTTGTGAGTCAGGGCGACAACCACTTGATCTTCTGCTTCTACAATGCGTTGAAAGCTTGTCTCAAGGCTCTCATAACGTTCAGTTACGCAAGATTTCAACTTGGCTTCAAATTCGACTAATCCTTTTAAGGTTTTTCCACAATCAGGGCGGTGAATAAGAGCATCTTCAGCGAAAAATTCTCCCACACGTTCTGTTGCCTTACCGTCAACACAAATCTTAAAGTAATTTCTAATGGTTTGGACTTGTTTACTTTCCATTTATTTATCTTCTCTTTGTTTGTTGAATTGCTGGGATTTTTAATCAAAAAATGAAGCTTGAATAGATCAGATAAGGTCGATAGTCTGTCAACAAATAGTAAACAATGAATGTTTCGATGAACTTAATCACGCTAATTAAATCGTTTATTTGCACCGTAGAGGAAGGCAGTTTTACGGGCGCATCTAAGAAACTAGAAGTGTCTAAATCTCTCGTGAGTCGCAATGTTAGAGATCTAGAAACGTATCTTGGAACGCGATTAATGAATCGCTCAACCAAGGCGCTGTCTCTTACGGACGCTGGTCATCAGTATTATCAAGAAGCACATGTTCTGATTTTGCAACTTGAAGCGCTGAATGACACGATGAGGTTTGATAGTAACGAAATCTCTGGCACCTTGAATGTTCTCGCGCCAAATGGTTTGACAGAAATCTTGCTCATGCCGTTTATTTGCGGTTTCAGTGATAAATATCCGGAGCTAAGAGTGAATTTGCTGCTTGATGATGGTTTAGATGATATCTCCTCACAAGGGTATGACGTAGCAATTCGATCTGGTCGTTTGGTTAGGCAAGATTCAGATTTGATCGCAACAAAGATCACTGAAAACAGGAATATCATATGTGCCTCGCCGCAATACTTAGAAGCCTCTTCTTCACTTTTGCAACCGAGAGATCTGCATTCTCATCGAATTATCGAAGACCCAAATTTAAAGAATTATAAGGTGTGGCGATTTAACAAAGCGGGAAAAGAGCTGGATGTGCAGGTGTCACCATCTCTTTCCGTTAACAGCGTACAGGCAGTGAAAACGGCGCTAAAACAAAACTATGGAGTTGCGATGCTTCCAAGAGCATTGGCGGAAGATGAGTTGTGTAAGGGCGAATTGATAGAAGTACTGAAAGACTACCAATTACCAACAAGAACGGTCTATGCGCTTTATCGAGCACGCTCTAACACACCGAGAAAGGTCAAAGTCTTTATCGAAGAGCTAAAAGCGTACTTTGTACCTTAACGTCAGCTCATTTCTGAGTATCCGTTGCTCTATGTTTATCGGTGCTGAAATCAGGTATGAGCGTTTAGTTTGTTTACTTTTCAATTCATCAAAGAGGATGGAACTTCAAAACGATTTGGTAATCATAGGGAAGGGTAAGATAATTTTCCCTTTTTTGTTGTAAGGTTTATCTAAGCAAAATAGACGTTTAGTGAGAATAGCAAAGCTTAGAAACAAAGTTCTCAAATACGTAACGTTTAAATTGTGCCTGTATGATGTTATAACATAACAATTACTATTCTCAGTTAACCCTAGTACTATGAAGTTTGTTCGTTATTCCTTAATTGCTGTCGCTGCTACCGCATTCTCTCTTGCAGCTTATCTCACCTATCAAGCAGAAACGAAACCAGAAGAAATCACCATTAAGGTCACGCCTTATTCAGAACTAAAGAGCGCTCAAAAAAACGAGACTCAAACAAATGAAACACCTCAAAATCCCGAACGTGAAGTCAAAAAGCATGACAACATCGCGCGTATTCACTACTTCGTTAAAGTTGGTGACACGCTCAGCACGATCTTTTCCTCATGGGGGGTATCATACGACACCACTCAAAAGCTTCTTGAAGCTGACTTAACGTCACTGAAGCTCGATACCATCAAACCAGGCGACCACCTTGAGCTCGTGGTAGATAGAGATACTAAGACCCTAAAACAAGTGATTTTCCATGAAAGCCTTGTCGAACGCGCGGTCTATACGCAAAACGACGATGGCACGTTTGCTTATGACTTTATTGAGGAGCCGGGAGAGTGGCGTGAAGAAATGTACTCAGGCACGATCAATGGCAGTTTTTCTTCTTCTGCGCATAAGCAAGGATTGACCACAACGCAGATTGCTAACATCACTCGCGTATTACGTGACAAAGTAAATTTTGCTCGTGAGCTTCGTGCTGGTGATAGCTTTCATGTATTGGTGAATCGACAATATCTTGATGATCACTTTACTGGTAATGCAGAAGTGCAGGGCATCGCGATCAAAATGCGATCTAAAGACGTTGAAGCATTCTTAGCGGAGGACGGTCGTTTTTATGACAGAGCAGGTAACAGCCTTGAACAAGCATTTAACCGTTATCCGATCGACAAACAGTTCCGTCGTATTACCTCTCCATTCAACCCTTACCGAAAACACCCTGTTACGGGACGAATCTCTCCGCATAACGGTACGGACTTCGCAACACCAGTTGGTTCCCCGGTTTACTCAACTGGCGATGGCAAGGTGATAGCGGTTCGTAACCATCCTTATGCGGGTAAATACTTAGTGATAGAGCACAATAGTGTCTATAAAACGCGTTATTTGCATCTAAGCCGTTTTCTCGTCAAAAAGGGCGACCATGTTAAGCGTGGGCAGAAGATTGCATTGTCGGGAGCGACAGGACGATTAACTGGACCACACCTTCATTTCGAAGTGTTGGTACGTAATCGTGCAGTGGATGCTATGAAAGCGGATTTACCATTAGCGAGTTCCATTTCTACTAAAGACAAGCCAGCTTTTTTAGCAAGAGTCTCTGAATTTGATGATTTGGTTGCTCGTGAGCAAAGTGCCAGTAGTGCGCAAACAATGCAGAACAAACAATCCTCTTAGTGGGTATAGCAGCATCAAGGCAAGCATTTTCGCTTGCCTTTTTTGTTTTTAGCGAACTAGGTATTAGGTTCTTAAAATAGATGAAAAATAAAGCATATCAGAAGAATAAGCCTATGGGATGAGTCGGTTAATTATTGCATTTAAATGACAGTAAAAATAGAATTTATACTCTATTTTTATAGGATCATAACTCATTTTACGCGATATAAATATGTGATATTTATTCCATAAAGTTCCATTGTCTTTGCTTACTATTATTTCCTATTTTACCAAGTGTATTTATTTTAAATCATTATTATTTGGTTTAATTTATAATTCCAATCAATGGGTGGATAATTTATCTTCATTGTTGATTTTAAATCGCTGATTTTTAGTTCATTGTTTTTTGGTGCGAGCAAAGTGCTTTAAGAAAGACTGTTGATTCTATCTTTTTGTTTTTAAAGGTTTTTATTCTCTTTTTGGTTACTTTTCTAGTGTGTGGTGACCGGTGATTAGTGCTAGCTTTTGATTAAATTAATATAATCTAATTAAGTTTATTCTTTTTCTTTTATTTTGATGTTTCATTTATAACTTATTGGTTTATAAATTGAACAGTAAATAGTTATAGAGAAATAAATTTTGATATTTATCCCAGAAACAATAATGAATTTTTGCCTTGGTTATTTTTATTTATAAATTAAGTGTGCTTGCAAAACACAAATGAAACATTAATTGCAGGTCTTTGTGCAGTACCTAAATAATTAATATAAGACTAAGGACTTTATTATGTATCTAAGAAAGAGCAGTGCTACGCAGACAAACTCCATTGGTTATCGCACGCTAGGGCTTACAATGCTTTGCTCCGGTTTATTACTGAATCCTATTTCACAAGCCATGGCTGCGGAGTTTAGTACTGATGCGGTTGCTCAATCAGAAAGTGAATACTGGAGCACTTATAAGCTGGATATCAAGAACACAGGTTCTGAAACGGCAGACATGCGTGAAGCTGTCATTGAGTTCGTATTGCCTGTTGCAATCAATGACATCGGTTGGGCGTCAAATCACCTTTCGTATCCGTCATGGGAAATCTCTCATACGACACAATCTAACGGTGTACTGAACTCTGTCTCGCTGAAGTTTCCGCAAGGATCTTGGGTAGATAGCGAGCTTGCTTCTGGAGAATCTGCGGCACTGACGATTTCTTTCGGTGGAGAGTTGACGGATCTGAATGCGTTTGAAAATTCAGTGGTAGTGAAAGTGGATGGTGAAGTCGTTCCTCCACCTGAGTTCTCGCTCGATATTTTGGCTCCTGCACAAAACTCAGTGGTTTATACTGGCACAAATGTAGACATCATCACGGATATTGCGGGTAAAGGTGCAACCAAACTAGAGTTCTGGGTAAACAACATCAAGTTGGGAGAGCAACCTGTTGTAGAAGGCACGACAGAGTATCAACAGGCTTGGCTCCCTGACACTATTGGCGCAGCATCGATTGCGGTCATGGCATTCGATGAGAGTGGAAAGAAACTGACAGAACAAACGGTTCAAGTAACGGTTGAATCGGAATCTACCGCACCAAATCCACCTGTGATTGAGTTTATCTCACCAGACGCTGGCTCTTCTCACCAAAAAGGTGACACCATTACAATCTCGGCCAATGTCTCTGATGCAGATGATGATTTAACAACCGTCAAATTCTTCGCCAACGATGCTGAAGTATGTCAGTTAGACGCCAAAGCGACTCAAGATTTCTCATGTGATTGGACGGTACACACTGCGGGGTCAACAACGCTTCGCGCTGAAGCTCAGGATGACGAGCAGCATACTTCACGCAAGAGCCTAACCATTACGGTCACAGACACGGGCACAAGTTGTGGCGATATTCCTCAGTACGAAGATGGTGTGCCATACAAAGTAGGCGATGAAGTCACGAATATTGGCAATATTTACTCATGTACCGTCGCGGGTTGGTGTGGTAATCCGGTTTGGACACCGGGCACCGGCCACCCTGATTATCCTGATGCGTGGAAAGACGCATGGAATGAAGTAGGGCAATGTGATCCGAACCCTGTGCCAGTTGTTAAGGTTCAGTCCCCTCAAGATGGACAAAAAATCGCACCAAACCAAGCATTCGATGTGGTAGTTGATGCAACGGATGATACCGAAGTTGCTCGCGTTGATGTTCAGTTGAATGGACAAGTGGTAGCAACCTCAGGCACACCTTCACAGGGCGATACTTATACCATCACGGTTCCTGCTCAAGTTGAAGGTCAATACACATTGACGGTTATTGCATACGATGATCAAGGTGCGAGTGCAGAAGCTGCGCCAATTTCTTTGGCTATCACTGACAAGGACTTGGTGGTTTCGCTTTCATCTCCTGTCGATGGTTCTAGCTACTTCGAAGGTCGTGCGATTTCTATCAAAGCGGATGCAAAGAGCTACGAAGGTGATATTACTTCTGTAAGCTTTATCGCCAATGGTAATGAACTGTTCAAAGATACCGAAGCGCCATACGAGTATGAATGGCTAGGTGCGCAGAAGGGGGCTTATGCCATCACGGCAAAAGCGGTAAACACAGCAAGCCAAGAGCAAACCTCAGCGACATCTAACATTACAGTTAAAGAAAGCACGGGCGGTGGCGGTTTAGTTGATAACCCAGATCGCTCTATCAGTTACCTAACATCTTGGGGTCTAAATGACTACGAGCAGTTGTTCAACTCAGAAGGAGACGGTTACCTATTGTCATTTGGTAAGTGGGATTCAAGCGGTAATATCACGATCTCTGACGGCATGCTCACACCGCCGGATTACAACCCAGATTGGATGCCAACGCAGTACCTCGCTTGGTCAACGCTTAAGCATGACAATGAAAACGTCACGATGATGGTAGCGTTCGGGGGGCAAACTTACGAAAGTATTTGGTCGGCGATCAGCACCCCACAAAGTCGTGAAGCGGTCGCGACAGGATTGGTTGATTTGGTCCACACGCCATTTCCTGTGTACAAGAAGAACCTGAAACCTGAAGAGATGGAAGGTGAGTGTCTTGCATCAAAACCAGATGGCAGCTGTGATTACAGCAAGTATCAGTTAGCTGGTTATGTGCATATTGATGGGTTGGATTTCGACTTCGAAAAAGCCGCTCGAATCACAGACAAAGAGAACCAAGACTTAACGGCATTGATCAAACTGATCCGTGAGAAAGTCGGCAACACCAAAGTGCTGTCCCTGACCACTTATCATGTAGGTGCCGACCCTGTCGAGTGTATGAATGCAAACGTATTCGAAAACTGTTCTTATGTTGAGCCATCTGGTCGCTCATCGCATCATGGTGAAGTCATTGATCTACTCAAAGCGACTAAAAATGACTTTGATTTCTTCAACGTCATGACATACGACGCTGGTCGAAACTTCCTATACGATGTCGCGATGGCGAACTATGCTGAATATATTGGAGACAAGTCGAAGATTGTTTTAGGTAACACGATCAACAGTCAGTGGGCACCAGGTGGTAACTTTGTTGAAACGCGTCAGAACAACCTAGACCGTGCTAAATGGCAGAAAGATAACGGTTATGGTGGTTTCTTCATGTGGACGTTGGGTTCAAACAACCAAGGTTTGAGTATGGCAGAACAAGTTGACTACTTTAACGACATGATCAATGTAAGTAAGTAGTACCTACCTCATCTTGTAATCTACTTGAACGACGGAAGGCTCAATGCCTTCCGTTATTTCTTCAATCTTCATCATGGGAAAGCCTTCTCTCGTCGTATTCCCATGCAAATCTCAAACTAATTCAGTGGTGACAATATGTCGAGATTAGATTCTGGTCAGCACCAGAAAGCGATTCCGTGCGTCCAAAATACCTCCACTCAACACTACGATGCGTTCAGTAAATGGCTACATTGGGCTATGGCGGTGATTATCATTTATGCAACGCTTGCAGGCTACGGCATGTTATTCGTTATGGATATGCCGCAGGTGTTCCATGTTCTATCTACGCTCAATATGTCGTTTGCAACCATCGCCTCCGTGTTATTGATTGTACGTTGGGGGTGGTCATTCTTTCGTAAAGCCCCAGAGTTACCAAAATCGGTTTCTAATACCCAGAAAAGCATCGCTAAACTCACGCATGGCGCTATCTATTTGGTGATGTTTGTAGTGTTTGTTAGTGGCTTTCTAATGCTTAAACATGAGTATCCATTCTTTTGGCTGTTTACCATTCCAAACCCAATTTCTAATGCCGAAGTGAATGCGTTCTTTTTTATGGTTCACCGTTTTGGCTGTGCCACACTCGCGAGCTTGGTGTTGCTACATGCGTTAGCAGCGTTGAAACATCACTTTGTGAATAAGAACGACGTATTGCGGAGTATGGCATTTAATGTTACTAAGCAAAGTCAGTCGTCGTAAGCCGCACAGTACGGTTGGTTGAAGGCGTGTAGAAAGAAAAAAGGCTTGGTGAGCCTCCAAGCCTTTGTGTCCACTTAATCTAACTATTTTTTAAAGGTTAGATTCAAAGTGAGTGGAACTCGATCAGAAATCTTAATCCCGCCAACTGTTGCCGCGAGGTCAGTTAAGTTCTTACTAGGAATACCAAAGTCAGCAGCGCCAATAATCACAGGTGCACTTGAGCTCACCATTACCGTATCGCCAGCGTTTAGGATAACAACCGGAAACTCAACGGATTTTGTCTTACCAAACAGCGTTACTTCAGCAGGTACTTTTACCTTGTGTGAGCCCTCACCCAGAGAAGCCCAATCAACTTTTCCTGTCACTTTTACTGGTGCGTGTTTCGCAGATTCAAAGAAGATTTCATTAAGACGGGTGTTACGAATAGGGATACCTGTCTCAATGCTATTTAGATCGATAGCAACATCAAATTTGCCATTGCTGTCTAACGTGCCGGAAAGAGTATTGATGGTCGCTGGCTCGACAACAAACTGGTTCTTGATGGTAGCAAAGCTTACTGAAGAAAAGTTTGAATCTAATGTGTAGTTGTCAGCAGCAAATGAAGCACTAGAAAACAGCGCCAGCGCAATGCTTAGGGTGGATAAAGTCTTTTTCATTATTATTAGCCTTATATACGTTGAACGGTTGTTCCCCTTGATACTAGTCCGGATTTATAAAAGTTAATAAGGAATTAAATCGATTAATTTTGGTGATTTTTTCGATGTGATTAACTGTGCATTAATGATATTCGAATATCAATTTGAATGATTATGAGAGCGTATTGTTTGTCAGAAACTTGCTAATTAGCAATAGCTTATTTAGGTGTTGGTAAATCTATACGGTCTACATGGTTATTCTATAAAAGTGTGATACTGATATAAAAACGGTTCATTTTATTAAAGTTGTTGCATTTGATGCGGATAACGTAACTGAATAGTTAAAACCAGTGTCGCGGGAGAATGGGTTGGCAAAGAGAGTAATGCCAAGTCATCGGCTTAATTAACCCCCGTTGATAGAAATTAATCGCTTGCGTTGAGACAACCATAATGAAAAGAATCATCCTATTAGCCGTTTGTGCCATGTTTGGCATTGCTGTCATGGCGAGTATGGCGTCTACCTACTTTATCTCCAGTCAGAAAATCGATGACATCATCTTGCACAAATCTCAGGTTCAGGCTGAGTTCTTAGCTGAGAATGCAAGTTACATTTTAGAGAACTCAAACCATCCAGTCCAAGATCTCCAAGCGTTAGTTGACCAGTTAAAGCAACGCTCAGATGTAAGTTATGCCATTGTAATTGATAGCAATGTTTCGGCTGTTGCACACAGTGATAAACAAAAGCTAAACAAGAAGTACGAAGATGACTATACAGTGGCGGGTGCAACCAAAGGTGTGCAGCAATACTCGAAGTGGTACGCGGATGTGCAGCAAGTGTGGGTGTTCGATATCATGGCTCCAATCTACGTGAATGGCCAGCTCTACGGCACGTTCGATATCGGTATTCCAATTACGGAAGTGAGCCAAGCAACGAACGGTATTATTAGTTACCAACTTGGTTCAATGATCGTGATATTTGTACTCTGCGTGCTACTACTTTCACTTCTGCTAAGCCACTTAATGCAGCCGTTATCTGTATTGAAAAATGCACTGCATGACATTTCCCAAGGGGAAGGCGATCTGACTGTTCGTTTGCCAACAAAAGGTAATGATGAAGTGGCTCAGATTTCATCAGCATTTAATGTCTTTGTCGAAAAGGTTCATGGCATTATTTCGCAAGTGGTGAGCACTGGTGTTGCATTGAATGGCTCTGCAACTGCCTTACGTGAGCAATCTCAACAGGCGTTGACTCGTGGGCAGGAGCAAAACGAGCAAACCATGCTGGTGGTGACGTCAATGAATGAAATGATTGCGACGGTTAACGAAATTGCATCGAATGCAGCAGGTGCAGCGAGTGCGGCAAGTACTGCAACGGATGAAACGCAAGAAGGCTACAAGACGCTGCAAAAGACCACTACGGCAATCACAAACCTTGAAACCGAGATGAACAGCACGTCCAGCATCATCGTCAGTTTGGCAGATAATACTCAATCGATCGGTTCAATCCTTGAGGTGATTCGAGGTATCTCAGAACAGACGAACTTATTGGCACTTAATGCTGCAATTGAGGCCGCTCGTGCTGGTGATGCAGGCCGTGGTTTTGCTGTGGTAGCTGACGAAGTACGTAACCTTGCGACGAAAACCGCGCAGTCAACCGATGAGATTGACCTGATGATCAAACGCTTGCAAGACGAAGCGCAAAATGCCGTCAATTCGATGGGGAACAGTAAAGCTCTGATCGAAGAAGGAACTACGGAGACGGAGCTAGCTCGACAAGCACTAGAAGCGATTTCTAAACAGGTAATGACCATTCTGGATATTAATACTCAGGTTGCAACGGCAACAGAACAGCAATCGACGGTAGCTAACGAGATCAACATGAACATGGATACGGTGAGCAATTCAGTGAAGCTCGGTCTAAATGCAAGTGAGCAATTAGAGCAATCGAGTCAACAACTGGCTGAGCTCTCGCAAACGCTTGATCATTACGTCGGCTCGTTCAGAATCTAACCCACAACAAGCATGCAAAAGGCGACCATCGAGTCGCCTTTTTGTTTGCCGATATGTATCCAAAGTGTGGTTATGGGGTGATGTTACTATAGGTCACTGCTTGAATTTCGCCTTGCGCCGTTCGTTCGACGTTATCCACTTTACCTTGGAAATAATAAGGCGTGAAATCGGATTGCACTTTGCTCGCATTTGCATAATACAAAGTTACTGGCTGATGGTTTAGTGCGCTAGACGTTAAGGTGCCGATCAATGCGTGCTCGAATTGATGATAACCATTGCCCCAATGAAACGCTTTGGTTGACTTTGGATCGAGACCGACGCCTCCATATTGATGATCAACCCATGCATCCATAAAAGTACGTGTGGTGTATGGCAGTACATTTCCCACCTTGTTATCTAAAATGGCAAGTGTCATTGCTGATTGGTCAAGCTCTGCCCATTCCCAAGAAGAGCTGCCGTTAGAATAAGGGCGGCTTTGCCAAGCAGGAATGGATTGATTCGCCCATTCGCTTTGCAGTTCGGGAGAAAAAAAAGTGCTAACTGGTTCAAACTGTTGTTGATATTGCGCTCGCTCTAATGTCGTTCGCATGCCTTGTTTCGCAAATTGTTTCCAATCGGCATTGTTTATTTGTTCTGCGACAAGGTAAGTCATCCAATACGCTTTAATGGTGTGACCGAAATCGTTATGTTTGGCGTTTGGCTGCATGACAGCTTTATGATGAATGGCACCGTAGAAGCGTTGCTCTTTATCTGAGTGATAATGTTGAACTAATGTATTTGTTAACCAGGTCAGGTCACTGAACCACTTCGTTCGATGTGGCTCAGGCAATAGGGGAGCGACCAAAAGCATATAGCCGTTAATTTGGTCTAATTGTGCAACCAACTCATGCTGTTTTGCACTTTGCTCATCTCCATCTTGTAAAACCCAAGCAAGTCCTACTTCATCGTTTAGTCTGTAGTTATCGAAGATAAATTTTTGCTGATCAATAAGTACTTTTTCTACCAGATGATCGCCCGTTAGGTAGTAATACATTGCAAGTCCAACGAGTGCGTAAGCTTGGTCTTGCGAAGTTCTCTGTGTCCACTTTAAACCAGCTTGTTTGTTTTGCGTGAACGAAATAAAGCCGCCATGCTCTTTGTCTTGCAGTTCATTGATTAGGTAATAAGCCCCTTGCTTCGCTAGTTCAAGCGCTTGAGTGTCTCCAGTTAGGTGGAAAAGCACCCCATAGGCGTAGGTTTGGCGCGACTTCATCCGCGTATATTCACGACCAAAATAAGGAGTAATCCAACCTCGATCTAACTCAGGACAAACATTGGCTGTATTCAGTTTGCGACCATCGTTGCAGCGGAAAGTGGGGAAGTTTCCAACAGGTTCTCCGTAAGCTTTCTCATCCATCCAGTAAGGGGCTAAGCCTGTTGTGATGTGGTTTAGCCATGTCTGTGTAGATGGAAAGGTCGTTGATGCCGCATTATTTGCAATCGCGTCTTGGGAAACAGTTTCGTTTGAAGCTGAGTTTTCAATTGTCGCCGCCAGTGACACCGAACTGGTGGCGAGAGAGAACGCTATTATTAACGACTTTGTCGAAAAAGACATAAAGCAAGTCCTTGAAAGAAAAGAAAGAGTATATCGGTTGGTGACCTCTACAAACCGTTGAATCTCTCCGGTTTTCCATTCCCTCTGCTGACAAGCTTGTCAGTCTTTTTTGATGGAGCGAGCGGGGTTACCAGCAACGCGGTCTCTCGGAGCCACATCTTTCGTTACGACAGATCCAGCACCAATGACAGCTTCTTCTCCAATCGTCACGCCCGGCATAATGATCGCACCACCACCAATCCATACTTTATCTTTTATGGTTACAGGTTTTGCAGTTTCATCACCAGCAAGGCGTTGCTCTGTCTCTAAAGCATGCGCAGCGGTGTAGATTTGAACTCGCGGACCAATCATCACGTTCGCGCCAATGGTTACCTGTCCGTTGTCTATGATGATGGCATCCCAATTAATGTAAGTATGCGAGCCCACTGAAAGGTTGCATCCATACGTCAATTGCAACGGGGCTTGGATACAAGCACCATCACCAAGATTGACGCCTATTTCAACGAGAAGTGCATGACGCTTTGCTGCATTGGGTTCATGGTTGAAGTTGAAAATGAGCTCACATGTGCGCTCCCGCATGAGCTGAAGTTCTTCGTCCAGACAGTTATAAACCTTTCCTAAACGCATAAGTTCGAGCGCTGACATCTTTTTGCCCTTACCGCTTAAATCGTGCAACAAAGTGAGCAATATAAAGCGCGCGCTATACAAGTGGAAATTGAGAACCGTAAAATCAGAATATGGTCACTCAATAACACTTCACAACATCGCCTTGATAAACAATTCAATACTAAACCGTTGAATGTACGGGGAAGTGTACTAGGTTTTATATGAGTACTTGTTTATGAAACCGCGGCGATTTAAGCCATCGGCCTTTCATTAAGTGCGGATAAATACTGTGTTGGGTCTATTCACGCGTCATCGATTATCGGATTACCGATGAATAAGAATATGGCGCGAAACCAAAGGGAAAAACAGTGAGTAATTCAAACGAAAACCTAGAAAAAGTGTTGGCGAAGGCATTCACGACTTCTTTGATACGATTCTCCGTCACAACGCTTATCGTCATTGTATGTTGGTGGGCGTTTTTACCATTCCTACCTATCTTACTCTGGGCGTTAGTGTTGGCTATCGCGCTCTATCCAGTCAAGTTGGTCATTGAAAGCAAGCTCGGGTTGAGTTCGGCTCGGTCTGCAACGCTTATAGCAATTATTGGTGTCCTGATTCTCGGCACGCCAACAGCAATGGTGGGCAACTCTTTTGCTTCTAAAACCTTAGGTGCGTTTGAGTCTTACCGAGATGGCACTTTGGTGATCACCAAGCCAGCAGACAGTGTGAAAACCTGGCCGTTGGTCGGTGAAAAAGTTCATGCGGTCTGGTATGAAGCGGCGGACGATCTGCCAACTTTTATTGAAAAGCGTCAGCCACAAATTAAAGGGTTCTTTAGTTGGTTTGTTGACAGTGCGACAGGTGCGGCGAAAAGTGTGTTTATGCTGATTGGTGCGATTATTATTGCGGGGATCATGCTTGCTTGGGCACAACCTGCGGCTAGGTCGATACGTAAGATCTTCATTAGTTTTACCGATGAAGTAAGAGGTCCGGATTTGCACCAACTTACCACCGCAACTATCAGGCAAGTCGCCGTGGGCATCATTGGTATTGCTTTCTTAACAGCAATGGCATTTGGCGGTGTCGTTGCATTATCCGGCGTACCTGCCGCAGCCTTGTTTACACTTATCGCACTAGTCTTCGCTATCGTTCAACTTCCGGTCACTATTATTGCTTTAGTCGCCGTTGGTTTATTGTGGGCGGGGGACAGCGGAACGGTTCATAACGTGATCTTTACCATCTTACTGATCGCCGCTAGCTTGATTGATAACTTCTTAAAACCATTGATTCTCGGGCGAGGGTTAGAAGTCCCGATGCCTATTGTCCTTATCGGTGCCGTTGGCGGCATGATGTCCGGCGGTATACTGGGTATGTTTATTGGCGCTGCATTCTTAGCTGCTGGTTATCAGGTGTTTATGAAGTGGGTCGATACGGAAACTCAGGACGTTGTTGATGTCGTAGAGAGTGAAGAGTTTCAGGAAGAGAAAACAGAAGCTAAAGAGTCCAAGGATTAAGTTAGTTATGAATAGGCAGTTAGACCGTGAGATCGTACAAGCCCATGTGAAGTGCGCTTGTTGATAATCATTCGAGCAACTAGAAGGTCGCTGTTCTAGTTGCTTGTGAATGCAAATAATCAGCGCTGGAAACTTAACGACTAGTCGTTAACGGACAAACAACCTTTTAGTTTTCGTAAATACTGTTTCAATTTATAAATCATTGTTTGATGTTTTTCAGAGGCGTAACGTTAATTGTGTTGCTTAAGTGAATCGCAACGTTATGTTTTTATTGGAAAAAGGAAATGGATATGGCTTACGAAGGCTACAAAACATTTACTGCAAAACAAGAAGAAGCAGTTCTTTATGTTACGTTTGATTTTGGAACGGTAAACGTACAAGGGCAGGAAATGTTGACGGATTTGAACGGTTTAGCGCTACGTCTGGAACGTGACCGTAACGTGAAAGTGGTTGTATTCCAATCTGCTAATCCAGAAATTTGGGTTTGTCATTACGACACCGAATTGCTGAAAGAAATGTCGACAGAAGCGGTTTCACGTGAAGAAGCGAAATTGCTTGACCTTCAATCAGTGTTAGAAAGGATCAGCAAGCTACCACAAGCAACGATAGCTAAGTTGGAGGGATTTGCCCGTGGTGGTGGTCATGAATTTGCATTGGCATGTGATATGCGCTTTGCCGCACGCGGTAAATACAAATTTATGCAGATGGAAGTTGGCATGGGCATCTTACCGTGCGGTGGTGGCGCATCTCGGATGGCACGCCAGGTTGGTTTAGGACGTGCTCTAGAAATCATCTTGAGTGCTCGCGACTTCGATGCGGACGAAGCAGAAGCGTACGGCACCATAAACAAAGCGTTGGAGCCTGATGAGATTGGTCCTTATGTTGATGAGTTAGCGCAGCGAATTTCTAAGTTCCCTGCTGAATCTATTAATGCATGTAAGCAAATGGTGTACGAGTCAATCGATAAGCCAATCGATGAAGCGTTGAAAGCCGAAGCTTACTGGCTTTACCAAGCAACCAGTAAAACGCCAGCGGTTAAGCGCTTCCAAATTGCCGATGACCAAGGTTTAGAGCACGATATCGAAAACCAAAGAAACTGGGAAGAACTGGTTATGAAGGTGCAAGACATTAACTGATCATTCATAGCTTGATTGTCGATATAAGATTAAAGGCGAGTTTTTTGGCTCGCCTTCAATTGACGAGTAAATTTGGCTCTGCTTGCTGTCGCTCATGTAAACCAGACGATTATCAGTGACAATTCTAGAAAATGGCTAGATTTGTTTGAAAATTCATCAGTTTAGGCATTAAGTTTTTGCCGTGTCGGTCAATATTTTTAATTAATAGAATCGATTGTGTCGATCAATCAAATCGATCGATAGAAATTTACTGTTGATTGATAAAAATATTTATCCGTAACGACACCTTTTGATCATCGAACAGTATACAATTATGCGTATAATCGCCGCTTCTTAAATGCATCAAGTTCAAATCTTGATCAGAATTGCAGTGAATGAAAGCTAAACGGATTTTAGTTGTTGAATTAGGGATAGGGAGAGTGGGTTAATCTAGGACAGTTGTAATGAGTTGGGGCATCAAAGTAGTATTTTTAATTTCGGTATTATTGCTAACGGAATTACTCGCCACAAAACTAACCGCCATCAATAACGAAAAAGAATCTGAACAAGTTATCAGTGCTATCAATAAAGAGATGAAAGTCATCTTTAATGACGCATTGATTACGGCTGAAGTATTGAAAGAAGTTGTGGTGCTTTCTAAGAACCATGACATGTCATCAGCAGAGTTTAATAAACTTAGTCGTAAGCTTTTATCCACTTATACCAATGTGGATGCCTTGTTATACCTTCCAAAAGGGGTCGTGCAATATGCTTATCCCTACGACGAGCATAAAGCGGCAATTGGCCACAACGTTCTTGAAGACCAAACACGAAAACTTGGGGCAAACCAGTCTGTAAACTGCAAGAAAAACACGATTATAGGTCCCGTCACCTTAGTTCAAAATGGTAAGCAAGCATTCATCCTCAGAAAAGGTATCTCAGACGATGCGAATTTCATCGGTTTTTCTTCTTCCGTTATCTATTTAGAATCAATCGTTAGCAAACTAGAGCAAGTATTAAACCAAAACCACGTGAATCATTACTCTGTTGTTGGCTATGATCCTGATAACAGCAACTATTATGACAAAGTGATCAGCTCTAAAGGTGAGATTGATTGTGACATTCATACTGGCGTCGTGACGATTTTTAACACCAATTGGCAAATCTCAATATCGCCAGAGGACAGTGGCTTGATCCCACGAGTGGTTATTTTTGCCACTTTGTTGACGCTACTAATATTGGTGACAACACCGGTGAGGTACTTCAACAAGTTTCGTCATTCAGAAATGCAGCGAGATAGCCTGCAAAATGAAGCGCATACCGATTACTTAACTGGACTCCTAAACCGTCGTGGTCTTGAGACCAAGTTTGAGGTGTTAAGAAAAGAGAATACGGCAGGCTCAATTGCTGTGTTTGATATCGATTTTTTTAAGAGCATTAATGATACTTATGGTCATGAGGTGGGGGACATCGTATTAGCTCAGTTCTCTAAGCTATGCGAAGCAAACACGAGCCATGATTTCACTCTTTCTCGCACTGGTGGTGAGGAATTTATGTTGTTGATGCCAAACACTAACGCTCGACAAGCATACCTATACTGCGAGCGAGTAAGAAAAACAGTGGCGAATACGCCCGTGTTTATCAATGATATGTACATTGATATCACGGTAAGTATTGGGGTCGCCTATTTTGACGGCACAGACTCTCTAAAAGACGCATTAAGAGAAGCGGACCGAGCGTTATACAAAGCGAAAAACTCAGGGCGAAATCAAGTGTGTTGGACTCGTTAAGAATGAAGTCTCAAATAGTATGCCTATAGCTTTACTTGATGTCTGAGAAGACTCACAGATATTAGGTTATCAGCTTGTAAACAAAGCCTTGTTTTTGTTTAACTTTAAGAGCGGAGCGAAGTGAATTGAAGGTGCAATACAATGCTATGGATAGTGACCAAGTACTTAACCACGGCGGCAATCGTCGTATTAATTTCTGAAGTGGCGAAAAGAAGTGACAAACTTGGTGCCTTGGTAGCAGCCTTACCAACGGTGACTATTTTGGCGCTGGTATGGATGTATATTGAAGGTCAAGGCACAGAAAAACTGTCCAACCACGCTTTCTACACATTTTGGTTTGTCGTGCCGACGCTGCCAATGTTTTTACTCTTCCCGTATTTGCTAACCAAATACTCCTTTTGGCTGACACTATTAATCAGCTGCGTAGTATCGGTAGCTTGTTTTGCTTTGACAAACTTAGTAGCAAAGCAATTCGGAATCAATTTGCTGTGACAAGGTTTTTCTGGCTCCCAACCTGACATACCAGCGTTTACCTTAATAGATTCGCTATCTGCTGTGGTAAAGCGTGAAATAAATGCAACGCTTGCTGATAACAACACAAGCGCATCGCACTTCAATCATCGACTTCAACAATGACCCGAAACATACGGTATTTATTGGCTTCGTTGTTAGTGGTTAGGTCGCAGGATTACTTATATTAGGTTGAACGCAACAAAATAGGGTCGTTGAGAAAAATGAACAACACTTGTCAAAATAAGAGCTTTGGCGTTTTACATCCTGGTGTTCGCTACCGAGTCAAAAAAGAATTTTATGATTATAACGGTGAGCGGTATCAAGTTGATGAGGAAATGGTGTTTATTGACCATAACTTCGTTCCTTATGAAAGTGGTTTATCACTCTTTTTCCGAACACATAACCGAGAACTTCAGATCATGCTTTGCAATCGGGAGGGCTTACAACAACACATCGTTCATGAGCTAGGTGCGTATTTTGAACGCCAGCAATAAATTTAGTTAAAGGTGAACTGGAAAACCAAAATGAGTTGTGAAGATTGTTCAGATGCCGCGAGAAAAATAAACAACCCTAAAGATTTGGCGAATGCAATGTGCTTTCTCAATGAAAGAACGGAGGCTAAAACGCTTAAATACTTGGGTTACGGCAGTTGGGGTGAGCCTTTTTCTCAGATGGTAAATCGGAAAGGGTGGAATGATTTAATCTGTAACTACTTTGCCTGTCGAACCTGTGGTCAAGTATTCAATCTATATGCTGAAACCTACCACGGTTCGGGAGGAGCCATCGCCGCGATCGATTCGATTGCAGGAAAGTTGTTTATCGATGAATTTGTCACTTCTCAGATTGACGAGGATTGAAAGCATAAGATGCTGTTGTTTGTCCTTATCTTGCTCTTTACGGCTTTATCAGTGCATGGCTCGGTGGTAGGGACTTGTACGCAGGGAGACGATAGCCGTTTTTTCAGCTCTGGTAGTTATACCCAAGTAACCTCAAGATGTTAGGTTCAGCGAGAATGACTTGGTTTGTAGACGCGGCGGCGATTTAAAGGTTTAGTGGGTCTAAATCAAGAATTGGCAACAAAGTATACAAGCCAAGGCCCTTATATTTGCAAAGAGTGCCCTTTGGGAGCATGTCTTTGACTCGCTTTTTTAGTCAAACAAATGGCTGCGTCAAACAACTCCATCCTTTTGCTCTTGTAACCAGCGACGTGGTGACATTCCTGAGACATTTTGAAAAGCGCGGGAGAAGCCAGAATAGCTACTGTAGCCGACTTCATCAGAGACCCAATTCAACGGCTTATTTTGCAATAACATCGATTGCGCGACCAATACTCGCCACTTTTGTACATAATCCCCCGGAGTTTCACCAACCACTTGTTTAAAGGTCTCGATAAATTGAGTCCGAGACATCGCAGCGATGGACGCCATTTCATTGATATGAAAGTGACGAGGTGGTAATTGATGCACTTCAGTAATGACCTTGGCAAGGCGAGGGTGGGAAAGGGCGGCAAATAGACCGTGCTCGATTTTCTGCTCTTGAATTAAGTGACGGAAGATCAAAGCCATCAGAGTGTCGCTTAGCTTGTCCATCAAAAACTCCTGTCCTACTGAGTTCTTGCTGGCTTCTTGAGACAACATATCTAATACCGGTGTTAAGTTTGGCGCAGCTTCAAAGGGGATGACTATCACGTCTGGTAATACGGACAACAAAGGATTTATCTGACCACCTCTATAATCCACGTTTGCACACACCAATTTACTGTCTTCACCTCCTTCCAATCGATGAGGGGTATTATTCGGCAGATAAATAACGCAAGGTTGTGTGAGCCGTTTTGGATTTTCTCCTGCAGGCGTCAAGATTAAATCACCCGCATTAAGTACATGAAGGTGGCCTCTGTTGTGGTGATCTGATTGAAATGAAGAAATGCCACACAAATGCCCGGAATAGAAAACACCAGTCCGTATTGAGAAGTGTTCCATTAGCTGTGATAACAAGTCCATTTTACCTCCGAACGATTTGCGTATTTTTTTGGTCATTAGTCCCTCTTTAGACCGGAAGAGTCCGCTAATTTATTCACACAAGGTAAACAAACAGACAAGGAGCTTACTATGTCACGCATTAAATCAACTGGTCGAAAACTCACTTTAATGACCGCTTTACTCGGAACCAGTTTTTCATTAATGGCTGCGGATGTAGGCATGAGCGTTGATGCTAATGATCTTGCGATCAAGGGATATGACCCAGTTGCGTACTTTACAGATAATGGCGCAGTGCAAGGCAAGCCTGAATATTCAGCCACTTACAACAATGCTATCTACCACTTTGCTAATGCGGCAAACCGTGATCAATTCAAAACGGATCCACAAGCTTACGCACCACAATACGGTGGTTACTGTGCATTTGGTGTAGCGATGGGTAAAAAGTTCGAAACTGACCCTCAAGCGTGGAAAATTGAAGACGGCAAACTATATCTGAATCTTGATAAATCGGTGCAAAAGCGCTGGTTGGAAGATACACAAGGCTTCATCCAAGATGCCAACTCTAATTGGACAACCATAAAAGTCGTTGACGCTGATAAGCTGTAACTGTCTTCGATAAATTCCTTTCCTACTGTCCGCCTAAGGCGAATCATTTGGTTCGCCTTTTTTCGATGGGCTATTAGAAGGGTGGAATACACAAAGTGAGATTAATAGGAGCGGTTTATGTTGCCCTTAACTCACTCGTTATTTATCGACATCGCCAATCACGCCTTCATGTGAAAGATCGCCAGAAAGTTCTGCTTGAACTTCGGCTAGACTTTCCTCTTCCGCCGCAACAATCTTACCTGTGAGAGCATCAACCTCGACTTCGTACGCTTTATCTCCACGTTTAATAAACACATCCCACTGGGTATCAGGTTCATCGTGACGAATGCCTAGCACCTCAACATCTAACGCCCCTAGCGCTGCTTTAATGGCATCTTCTTGACTGATGATTTCTGCATCGGCGGCAGCATAACTTGGCAGGCTTAACACACCAAAAGCGGTTAGGGCGATACATAATATGAGTTTTTTCATTGAGTTCTCCTTAAGCGCTAATTTCATCTGAGAGAGGTCTTTTATTGTCGTCTCCATAATGTAGGTGACGGTGTAAAAGAAATGTGAATACGGCATTGAACAAGCTCGTCCCGATAGAATTGTCGTACTGCGTCTATCGCTGCGTTAACGAACTTTAGCGTTCAACCCTTCCCTGATGGTCTGGAGGGTTCGAGCTATACAAGTTTTTCACACTTCTATTGATAGCTTAGTGACGATTAAAATCATGATTGGATTGAACTCGTTGTATGAATAGAAATTTGATGCTCAATTTTGGTGTTGTACTCATTACGTTACTTGTCCCTTATGCTGTGTTGCAAATTGGAACTCCAACTCTTGAATGGTCCTTATTTTGGCAGGTGCGCACTTATTTGGTTAACTACAGTGGCATTGTGTCAATGTTGCTTATGTCGTTGTGCGTGATTTTATCTGTTAAACATTGGCCTTTAGAGCGCTGGTTAGGAGGGTTAGATAAACAATATCGATTGCATAAGTACCTTGGTATTTCTGCCGTGTTTTCGGCGTTGTTTCATTGGGGCGCATTTTTAAGTGATGATTTCGCTATGGGTTTTGGTTTTGTCGAACCAAAGGATGAGACTTTCCCGTTTTGGAAACTAATAGATGCAATGGGCGACCCTGCTCAGCTTATTGGTGAGTATGGCTTTTACCTTTCCGCTGCGTTTGTTCTGATCGCATGGATTAAAAAGTTTAAGCACAACGTCTTCCAACTCACCCACAAAGTGCTTCCGTATTTATACTTATTTTTAGTTTTACACATGGTGATGTTTTTTGAGGCGAGTCTATGGCTAACCCCTTCTGGAGCCATTCTCTTATGTGTGAGTGGGTTAGCAACGGTAGGGTGCTTCATGACCATCTTTAATTTGAATGGTAAGAAGAAATGCCATGATGCCAAAGTACAAAGTATCAAGCCGATCAGTAATGGCATTGAAGTCATGCTCAAAGTTGATTCAGCGGAGTTTGTTTATCAACCAGGTCAATTTGCCTTTGTCGATTTTGGTGATAACGAGCGCCCACACCCTTTTAGTTTAGCTTCCGCTTACCATCAAAATGGTGAAGTAAGGCTCATGATCAAAGCGAATGGCGATTACACCTCTGCGTTGAAAGGTTCTTTAAAGGTTGGACAAGCTGCGCGTATTGAAGGACCGTATGGACGGTTCAATTTTCAAGATAATGCAGAACGACAAGTTTGGTTTGCCGCAGGCATTGGTATTGCGCCATTTTTAACTGCGATAGAGACAGTTGGTACGAGCAAAACGGTGTACTTGTTTTACAGCTATCGAGAAGAAGATAAGCCACTTTTGGACGAGCTAAAACAAAGAGCAAAGAAGGCTGGTGTTACGCTATATACGAAGAACACAAGTGTACAAGGTCGATTCAGAAATGCAGAAGTCACAGAGTGTGTAGAAGGTACTAGACATTGCAGTGTGTGGTACTGCGGACCATCAGAATTAGGCAAGACACTTGAGAAAGCATTTGTAAGGTTAGGTTTACCGGCGAAGTCATTTCATCGAGAGTTGTTTGAATTGAGGTAGTTAGAAATCGCTATCTGTTTACACAAAGGCGAACCGTTTGGTTCGCCTTATTTGGTATCTTTAGATGGGGTTGAATCGCCAATATCTGCGGTTAGAAAATGGTCTGCTTCTTATCTTTAAAGTAGAAAAATACGCTGATGGCGATAAACAAGAACGTAAAGTAATAAAAGAATGAAGATAGCGAAGCGATGAAATCGATGTGCTGTGCGATCTGTTCTTGCGTATAGTTTTGCGAGATTAACTTGTAGTAATAGGCATAAAGAATACCAATTGAGCCGTAGCCTAGGTTAAACATTAAACCTTTAAAGCTAAGTACCGTCGCTCGGTTGTGAGATTCCGTTTTCTTGTTGAGATGATAACTAATGAAAATGTTCATCGTCATAATGATGAAGATAAGGATCAACGCCGGAATGACGCCGTAAATAGACCATCCAAGGCTAATCCAATAATACGTCGCCATACTCGCAAACCCCATTATTGCAATGAACGTTTTCGGAGCCATGCTTTCTGCTAAACGACGACTTTGTCCTGCCAACAAAATCTGCAACACACTGATGCCTGCACCAATAAAACCAAAGTAAATAATCGGAATATCAATGGCACGGTAGTACTGGCTATTCATGGTTAAAAACATACGTGATGTATGCTCAAACAAGCTGTAGTAGAGAAGAATGAACAATACATAAGGCGTCGACAATACCCATTTTGCCGTGTTGAGGGTCAGCTTCATACTCTCCATCGTGGACGCTAACTTACTGCTGTTGCTCGGGATGACTTTTTTCGCTTCTCTCATGCTGAATGCCGAGTAGATAGCAATCATTGCTACAAACAAGGTCGCATAGACGGGGATTCTCATGATGTCTTGTGTAGACTCTGGCTCTGCGAATCCTAAGAAATGATAAACGCTTGCCATAAAGTTGACGTCGTACATGGCTGCACCCAAAAGGGTGACGACTATACCGATACTCGAAGACAGTCGAAGTTGGATTTGCAGCACTCGTGGCCACAAATCTTCTTTGCCTTGCTCTTTTAGCGTGTCGTAAGCCAGCGCTTCATCTGCGCCGCTTGCCAATGCCATAGCTAAGCCACTCAACACTCGGTTAATCAAAAATACAATGAAAACAAAAGTGGGATTTCCTGTAGGGACAAA
This sequence comes from Vibrio sp. SSH13-20, assembly GCF_040104475.1. Taxonomy (NCBI): domain Bacteria; kingdom Pseudomonadati; phylum Pseudomonadota; class Gammaproteobacteria; order Vibrionales; family Vibrionaceae; genus Vibrio; species Vibrio sp. SSH13-20. The sequence continues at coordinate 1,061,469 of NZ_JBECOU010000001.1, read as the reverse complement.
GGCGATCATTGCAATTTCGATGAACATCACTATCGAAGATAGCACCACCAGTCGTTTGCGTCCTAATGTGTCGGCAAATGCACCGGATGGGACTTCAGCTAGCACGATGGTTGCAGCCCAAACCACGTTGAGCATCGCAAATTGAGACAGTGTTAAGCCGTAATCTAAATAGAGTAGAGTGAACACTGGATAGTAGAATCGCGCAAAGTAGCTGCTTCGGAACATTAAGAAGCAGCGGACATTACGGATTTGCAGAATTTGTTTTAGCGTCATGAAATATCAGCACTTTGAATAATATAAGTTTATGTATAAACCTTTTTTAGTTCTGTGGTAAAGGTCTGTACTGGGAAATCATGATATCTCGTGGCGCATAGTCGCTATTCTTTGCTATCGGCTCAATGCCTCACCAAGCGGTCTGAAATAAGCTTGCAGTGCCTGGTGAATGACTTGGCGATGAGCAATGTCTGGATAGACGATAATGGCGTCCGCCTTAGTTGTGCCGGAAACCAAATAAGAGTTTTCGATGCCCGAGCAAGATTCGACGACGGCTTCAAATGCTCTTGCCATCATCTCCGTAGGTTGAGAAAAGTAACTAGCGCCCATTGCTTTATCCGCTTTAACGCTTCGAGTCACGTAATCCTGTTTATCTTGTCCGTCGGCACTGAGCAAAGTTGTATCGAAAATCTTAAGCAGTCGCTCGTTTAATGGGTGAGGGAAATGCTCTGCGTTATGCAGCCAGCAATCACTGGCAAATATCGTCTTACGTTGTGGACCTGATCTATCACCAATATCAAACGCTTTTTCCGCGATGTAATGGTCGAACGCATGCCAGAACTCATGAGCAAGTGCACCAGCACCTGCATTCTTAGCTAAAGCAAGTTCGCGTTGATTCGGTGCATAATGCGCTTGAACACCTTTACTTCCACCTGTACCGAAGGCGAGGTTCAAATTGCCTCTTAGCCCTATGGCGGAAGGTGGCAACGCTAAGAGATAAGCTAAGTCAGCCAAAGAATCAAAGATCAAGTTTGCAGCGAGATCTTTTTCCTCCGTATTAACCCATTTGCCAATCCGGATACCACCAATGCCAAAGGTCTCTTTAATATCGATGAACGACACTTGCTCCCCATGACGATAGTCAGGACCTTTTCGCGTTTTGTATTTAAAGCTGGTTAATTGCAAGGCATTCCTCGGAATTGGCGTTGATTGAGTTTCTTCAAACTTATACTCAAAAGGTAAGGTGTCAGATTATAGCGTAATAGAGGCGGAAGTAACTGACTCCTTCTACACTAAAGGTAGTGCTCTTGTGCAAATAACTCAGAGATTCAATCACTTTGATGCGCTATGTCGTTCCTTTCTCGAGTTCACTAAATACGGATATTTTATGCAGCCAACCTTTCTGGTTTTTAGACAAAATAAAGAACATAGCCGATGGACCCGTTAACTCAAGGACTCGTTGGGGCATCTTTGTCTCAGTCGGCAAGTAAAAAACAGCATTTAGTGGCGGCAGGTGTGCTTGGAATGCTTGCGGGCATGGCGCCAGATTTAGACATTCTGATTCAGTCTTCGAGCGACCCGCTGTTGTTTCTTGAATACCACCGACAATTCACCCATTCATTGGTGTTCATTCCTATTGGCAGTTTGCTCTGTGCATTGGCTTTATACCCAATGCTCGGCAAAAGGTTTGGGTTATCGTTCAAACAAAGCTGGTGGTATTGTGCACTTGGTTACGCGACACATGGTTTACTGGATGCGTGCACCAGTTACGGCACCCAACTGTTCTGGCTGCTAACCAATGCTCGTTATTCGTGGAATACGGTTTCTGTTATCGATCCTCTCTTTACGCTTCCAATTTTAATTGGCGTTCTGTTTGTGTTATTGAAACGTAACCCTTGGTACGGGCGAATCGCTTTAATTTGGGTACTCGCTTATCTCTCCTTCGGAATGATTCAAAGAGAAAGAGCAGAAGAGACTGGATGGAAGGTGGCTAAAGCAAGACAACATGTGCCGTTGCGATTAGAAGCTAAACCCACGTTCGCAAACATTCTGGTTTGGAAAGTCATCTACGAAGCTGATGGTAACTACTATGTGGACGCCATAAGAGTAGGGACGTACATAAAAATCTATACTGGTGAATCTGTGACTAAATTAGATGTCAGCAAAGATTTTCCTTGGTTAAGCCGTACATCACAGCAAGCCGCAGATATTGAGCGATTCCGATGGTTTTCTGATGGCTTTGTCGTACGAGATCCCAACAATGAACGGCGTATCATTGACGTACGTTACTCACTAGTGCCAAACCAGATAAATGCCTTGTGGAGCATTGAGCTTACGAAAGCTGCTAAGGAAAGCGCTCATGTGGCATACACGACACATCGTGATATGTCTGCTGAATCAAGACGAGCATTTATCGATATGCTAAAAGGCGACGACTAGGCGCATTGAAAGTCTTTAACGAGCGTGGGCTTTTTGGAGAAAAAAAGTTTGCTAAACAAGGATTTGTATTCCCACCCAAGAGATAGCAACCTTTTCGCTAAATTTTGGTTTTCGATGATTGCAACTTCAACGCCTTGGTAGTGATGTGGATTGCTTTTGATGTAGTTGATAAAAGCCGTTAGCACACCTTGACCTCGTACCGAAGGATCAAACTTGATCGACACTATTGAAAAACGTTGACTGGCGATAGAGCAACGAACAAAGCAATAACCGAGTGGGTGACGGATGGTTTCTGATAGCTCAGGAAAAGGGCGAGTAGCTAAGTCTTGAGACAGCTCGTCGTATTGATGACACAGATGGTGAAAAAGTTGTTTTGCCTCGTTGTTCATAGGTGAGCCTCCTGAGTGTTACGTTTGAAAGCTGTTGATTTCATAAATATTGTAAACACAGGAAGCCGTACTAAATGCGGTGAACTTTGATGGAGGCAAGTTCCTCTTTTTGAAAGTGATGGAATTTCAAATGAAAATTCGTGATCTCTATAAAGCCCTTACCCAAAGTTAAAAGCGAGGTTGCACGGGTACATTCAAAGCTCCTAGTTCTCCAAAGTTATGACAAACTACGATTTATGGTCAAATAAGGGACAGAATGTGTTCTTCGGGGGTTAAGGTTGGCAGCCAGAGAGTAATTGATTGGCATCACTTGGCGCTTCCTCAAATATGCAATATTAGCTTACCGACTTTCAGACCTCGGTGGTGTTGACGACGACAATCATGGCGCGCATTCTTTTAAGTTCACTCAGGGCTAAGGCTCTTATTTAGCAAACAACTCGATAACTGCGTTTGGTGCGTGGGACTCGACTTTGAAAGGTAGCGCGTATGAACAAGGTTATTATGTTGGTGATGGGGCTGCTTTTTGCCAGCAGGTTGTTTGCAAGCATTGTCCCTCACGCAACCCAACTCGAACACGATGCGCCCATTCTCCTTCGCTCTGCATTGATCGTTGGTGTGGCAGCGTTCGCTGTTTGGAAAGTGTTCCAGTATTTTAAGAAGAGCAAATCTACCGACTAAGGCGACGTGAACAAGATTCGTTGGACATCCAACAAAAGAAACACTGGCAATTGAAATCACAGCCCTTAGAATGCGCACTCTAAAAGTTATAACTGATATAGAGTGATTTTATGCTTCGTGATTACACGTTCGATTGTCTTGTGACTATGCCTCGCCATGAACTGGAAGAGTTCAGTGCTCGCATGATCAGTAAAATGGTGCCAGAAGATGTGATGAACGAGCTGTTTACCTTTGATCAAGAAGAAGTAGACAGCGAAGACCGTATGTTATCGGCGCGCCTAGATGCAATGTTACGTATGACTGCAATCGCGCTAAGCGAAATTCAGCAAGCATTTGATGAATCCGATAATGCGAAGCAGAACAGTGAGCGAATGACTCGGCTTGTGCTGTGGCATTTCTACGCGATTTCATTCCGTTTAGAAGAAGCTATCACACTTGAAACGCACTGCGCGCAAGTTGAAAAGCTATTAGAAAATACACCAAACGACGTTTTTGCATGGGTGAAAACGCTAACTGAGCTTCTTCACACCTACGCAGAAATCAACGCGAAAGAGAATCCACAAGACTAAATCAATTTGGATTAAGCATAAAACCGCAAAAAGTCTCCGGCATAGCTGGAGACTTTTCATATGCTCTTCTATTTCGTTAGCCTTTATACCCAAGTGACTTCAAGATGCAGGATTCAGAGCGTTGTCATTGATTCGAGAGCAAGGAAAGCAACGCAGTGTAATAGCCAGCTCTTTCCAAGTTGTTTGACGCAGCAATCGGGTCAATGACACGCTCCCAAAGGGCGAGCTGCCTTGGCTTGTATACTTTGTTGTCGATTCTTGATTTAGACCCACTAAACCTTTAAATCGCCGCCGCGTCTACAAACCAAGTCAGTCTCGCTGAACCTAGCATCTCGAGGTTACTTGGGTATAATACGGCTAGTTGAAGTAAGTTAATGGTTACTTAAACACTTGGTAGCCATTGATATTATTACTCTACACAGCTCCAGCCCGTGGTATCAATTGAGTTAATCCAATCGGCAATTAACTGAACACCTTCATCGTGAACAACGTGTCTGCCTAGTTCTGGCATCATATTTCCGTTGTCGACATTGATGCGGTAGTGCAGCACAGAGTTTTCTGGATCACCCGGTACAATCACATACGGAGATGGACCTTTGTGGAAGGTGATACCACGAGCGCAAATACCCATTTCACTGATCCCTTCACGCCAGTATTCAAACTTGAATGGATTACTCGCCGCTTTACCTTCGGTGCGATGGCAGTGCGCACAGTTCACATCAAGGTACGCTTTGGCGTAATCCAGTAGCTCAGTATCCGTTAGATTACTTGCTCCCGCTTCGGTATCAAAGACAGGGGTCTTAGGTAAGTTCTCTGGTGTATCTGGTAAAGCTTCTGTAAATAGCCCCAGCGTTTCCCAATGTACAAGTTGGTTGACTGGCGAGCCATCAGAGACATCTTGAACACTGTTTAGGTTACGAGCTTTAGGACCAATAGGAGAGAAACCTTTTGGCTGTGTGTTACCAGTAGGATCGGAGACATCAGATTCTACTTTGTGACACAAGGTACACTCATTTCGGCTTGGTACTTCATAAGTGAAATTAAGCGTTTCGCCGTTATGTTCTACGCTGCGCTCAAAAGGCACCGATACGGCAGTCAGGTAAGCGTCGGTTTTGTCTTCGTTCCAGACGTAAGGCAGGGCAATCCAACCGCTGTCACGACGAATCAATAGGCGAGTTTCAATGAGCTCTTCGTTTTCACCACGAGCATTCTCTGTGCTTGAAGGTAGCGCAAAGGTTTTAATCAACACGGTACCTACTGGGAAGTCGAACACCTCTTGCTCACGATAGCTTGCTGAAGCCTCGTTCGGCATCACTACAAAGCGGTATTTGCGTGCATAGTCAGTAAAGAGTTCAACGTTCATCTCATACAAAGTACCTTTCGCAGATGCCGCTAAGTTAAGATTTTGTGTTGGATCTTTGGCATCTTCAAACAGATTGTATTGCGACAAGCTCACACAGTTTTCACCGTATGTCGCGCTTTCACGAGTAATCGCATCCCAGTTAATACCCGTCACGTCATCTAGGGCGCAGCTTGCGTTGCCGACGATACCGTTTGGTGTATCTGGATTATCAGGATCCGTCGCTCCGTCTTCGGTTTGATTGTAGCCATACACCACGCCATTAATTGTGACGGTATTGATGTCTAATGGCGTCTTAGAATCACAACCAGCGGTAAGTAGCGTTGTTTGCTCTTTCTCGTATAAGAAATCTGCATTGGCTGGGTTTTCCGCATAACGACCAATTGCGGTTGGGTCCATGTTATCAACCAATACACCGACACTTGCGCCATTGTTCACTAAACAGTTGCTGTCTGCATCGGTAAACTCGGTAAGGTAATTCCAGTTGGTTGTTCCTGTCATACCGTTGAGCGCATCACGCAATGGTGCAAACATCTGTGAACGAATCAGTGACTCACCAGCGCCATCATAAAACAGAGCAGGGAAGGCTTGATGATTTAACGTGTATGCCAAAATCATATCTTCAATGAGAGAACCATTTGGGTTAGCCCCAGTATTGGTAATGGTGTTGTCGTGGAAATACATGTTGGTCGGAACCGGGTTCCAGCCCTGCATAACGGCATTGCCTTCAGATGTCCCATTGAGAGGGCTGTAAGCGTTGGGATCGCCGTTCACCAACAAGTAACTCGTCATAGCAAGTGCCATTGAGTCGTGGTTAGTAATCGTGTTGTTGAAGAACTCACTATTACGTCCGGACAGAATGACGACGCCAGTACCAGGAGGGACGATGCCTACCACGCCACAGCCGCCTAGTCCATTTTGACAGGTAGTATCAACGTAGTTCTCTAAGTTGTTGTCACGAATTACGTTATCAAAGATGCGTACATCATCAATTAAGCGACCAATAGTGGTGGCGCCCGGTAGGTCAAACAGCAGCACACCGCCCGTGTTTCCGAGCGCTAAGTTGTTGTAGACATCTACATTCGAACTGTTTTCAATCTCGATACCGGCGATGTTCTTTTCCGCTACGTTGTCACGGATAACCGCACCGATGGTTTGACCCACATAGATACCTGCATCGGCACTGCCGTAACTCCATGTATCTTCAATCAAGACGTTTTGAGATTTTACTGGATAGATGCCGTAAGTACCGCGTAGGTTGCCATCTTCGTCACGTGCACGAGGCACTTCGAGCCAAACCGCCGCGACATCACGAATAATGATGCCTTCAACCCCGTCTGCTTTAAGACCGTTTTTAGAGGCTTCTGCAATTTGGAGATCGGATACGGTGATGTTCGAACCACCACTGATGGCAATACCATCTTTGCCATCCACGCCACTGAAGTCGAGGTAGGTTTGGTCGATACCAGCACCACGTAACACGAGGTTATTCTTCGAATCGACCGTCAATTGATTGTTCATTTTGAAACAACCAGCGGGCAGTGTTACCACGCTGTTGTCTTCGGCAAGTTCGACCAGGTTTTCAATTGCGGTGACTTGTTCTGCGCTAGCCCATTCCTGACCGTTGCCACATAATTCTGGTGTACCGTATTCAGATAATTCATAACCGCTAGAGGTTTGCGGTTCATCATAATCGTCGCTGTTACAACCCATCAAAAGACCGGAACTGATGAGTGCAGTGACAACCGTTTTGTTTATTCCGTGCATGATTTGCTTCCCTGTAATTAGTGTTATTGACTCAGTCAGGAATAATTAGAAAGAGTGGTTGTATTGGATTCCGTATATGTAGGCGTCCCCTTCGGAGCGATAAGCGATATCCACGCCTGGTAGAGCGTGCGGCTCAAGCGGTTCAGTGAACGTGACTTCTTCGGCATCAATAAAGGTGAATCCAAAGTCGATTCGGCTGTTTTGATTGAAGGCGTAGGTGGCACCAAAGCTGTAATTGATTCGGTCGGAATCTGGCAAGCTGATGCTCTTGTCATTCACGTTAGGCGTTTCGTCGTAAGCAATACCCGCGCGCAGAGTGAAGGATGGGTTAAGTTGGTAAGTTGCCCCAAACGCATATTTGAAGGCATTTTCGAAGTTCTCATCCTTTTGCAGAACTTCTTGCCCATCTACGGTGGCGCGGATTTCTTCAAACACATCCCAACCCGTCATCATCACACTGTAGTGAATAGCTAGTGGATCGGTAATCTGATGGAAACCAGAGAACTCAGTAATGCTCGGCAGATTTAGGGTTAGGTCACCCGTCACGGTTTCACCCGGCATCGAAATCGCACTTGGGATGTCTGAGTAATAATCGCCTTCGAAATCCACATCCACTTTAGATCGATAGCTTAATCCGAAACGGTGCCTCTCGTTGATCTCCCAAAGTGCGCCGAGGTTAAACCCGTAACCCCAGCCATCACCATCGAGTGATTTTGCCACGTCGGTACGAGCAAAATTTGCGCCCGTATTAGCATTAATCGCATCGGCAAGAATACCCAACGTACGTGTGAGCTTGGCTTTACCATAAACAACGCTAGCACCAGCGCCGACACTGAACTCGTCGTTGATTCGGTAGGCGATGGTAGGGTTAAAATTAATCGTTTCTAAACTGGTTTCCCCACCAATCGGTCCGGCTAAATAGTCATCAGGGTATTCGGTTGCCAAACCAAAGTCAGTGAAGATACCAAGCCCCCATGACCACGAGTCATTGATTGGGGCTGCGATATAAAAAGATGGCACAACCACATTGTCGACGACGTCATTGTTGGTTAGCTGATTATTGAAGGATTCTGAAGGTCCGTTACCGGTTACGCGAACTTCTGGCATGATGTAAGCAGCACCTACGGACAATTGGTAAGAATCGAACATCGTAATGGCAGCAGGGTTATGGGCAACCACCGATGCGCCGTCTGCTATGGCGGCTTCGCCTGCATTGGCGCGCCCTAGACCAGCGGCAGAATGTTCGGATAATTGAAATCCAGCGGCGTATAACTTAGGGGAGCTGAGCGCTATACCTATTGCAAGCGCGAGTTTTGCATTCCTTGTCTTCATATCACTCTGAAACTCCATGTGTTTTTAGGATGCGTTTTAAATAAAAGTGCCTAATAACCTATACAGGGGATGAGTAGGTTATTTGCTAAACACTCAACTCAAGCATAAAAATAATTAACATAGTTGTAACATTGAATTTCAGGATTTGTTATTACCATCTCATATAACTAATGGTTTGTAGTTTTGGGTATAAATATCTGTAAATGTTATAGTTAAGCTCTATTTATACATCGTGGATGTTTCACGAAAAAGCCCTGTGGTGTTTGATGTCCACTCAAAAAGTGCGGCTTAAGTGTTATAGAATAGTGAATGGTAATTAGTGTGTTTTGGTACGCTTGTTTTAAACGGATGTTTAATTGATATTTAAAGCTTAGTGTTAAAATCGGTCAGAATCATGCAATTTATCACTGAATCGAATGCTAAACTTTATGAGTGATTAGAGCTTTTACTTAAGGAATGAGAAGTCATATGGAGCTGTATTTTTTAGGAACGTCCTCTGGGGTTCCAACTAAATCCCGTAATGTTTCTGCGATTGCTTTGCTGGAGAGCAAGGGGAAAGGGTGGTTTCTGATTGACTGTGGAGAGGCGACTCAACACCAATTGCTACACACTCCGTTATCACTGAATTACTTGCGAGCTATCTGTATTACTCACATTCACGGTGACCATTGCTATGGTTTACCGGGCTTGCTCGCCAGTGCAGGCATGAATAACCGCAAAGATCCTCTGACGATCATTGCGCCAGAGGGGGTTAAACAGTGGTTTGAAGCGACTCAGGCGTTCACCAAACTCTATCTACCATTTGAACTTCACTTCATCGAAGTTGAGCAGTTTGATTCGATTGAAATTGGTCAGTTTACGATTACCGCAACTGCACTTTCCCATCGTGTTCCTAGCTTTGCTTACTGTTTTGAAGAGTCAACCATTCGTATGTATCCAGACATCGATAAGCTTGAGCAATTGAACATACCGAGGGGATCTATCTGGAGAGAACTTGTGCGGGGTAATGATGTGGAGTACCAAGGTCAAACCTTAATGAGTAAGGCGTTTACTAAGCTTGCACATCCACCGAGAAAAATGATTATTTGTGGTGATAACGACAAACCAGAAACGCTCGATAGTCTAATTGAAGGCGCGCATCTGTTGGTACACGAATCAACGTACTCAGAAGCGATGAAAGAGCGAGCAGGAGAAGTCGGTCACGCTTATTCTTCACAAGTCGCCAGTTATGCTCAGACAAAGCAAATTCCGAGCTTGATTCTCACTCATTTTAGCCCTCGCTATCAATTCAGCCCTGAAGCGGAAGTGTCGATCGAGCAGATTCGGAAAGAAGCTCAAACCGCTTACTCTGGTCATCTCCTTCTTGCTCACGATCTCGCGCATTATCGAATTGACAGGGCGGGTTTGGTTGAGGAGATTAAAGGCGCTGAAGATAAGGACGAATAAAGGCTCTTGTCGCGAAAGCAATTCAAAATGAAATCGTCACAACAAGAGCCAACTTGTTCTAGGCACTGCATTCATTGCAGCTTAAGACTAATGAAATACCTGACTACTAAAACGTAGAAAACGACTTTCTCCCATCAGTTCACGAAACGCTTCTTTGTCTAACTTAATCAAGGTTTCGTGATCGCCTGCTTCCAAATACACATGCTCTAAATTGGCGAGCATTTCATCGCAAATGGTTGCCATGTGATACGCGCTACCCACTGGAGGTATCGCACCGTTATCGCAATCGGTAAACAAACGATAGACTTCTCTTTCTTTGATTAAATGGAAAGAGGCGTTGAGCTCGTCATTCAATCGAGACAAGCTGATTTTATTATTTGCAGGCAAGACAGCCATCATATGACGACCTTGGTGATCTTCCAAAATCACGCCTTTTGCCAAGTTATTGAGAGGGATACCCGCTGAAACACCGCTTTGCAGCGAACTATTACTATGACTGTGGTTCACGGTTTGAAAGTGAATATGGTGCTCAGTCAAATAGTGGTCGAGCCGGGTTGACATGGTCATGTTAGCCTCCAGAGTGTTGAGACCCACATTAAGTATAGGTAAATCTCTATTCCCCTGACGCTTTACTTGAGCTGTTCTACGCTTAACGAAAGCCAACCACAGAGTATGGCATTGAAAAAGGGAAGCAAAATGAGCAAACCAGTAATAGCGGATAACAAACCCATCAAAGTTGAGCTTGTGCAAGGGCAAGAATATTACTTTTGTCGATGCGGGCGATCTAAGAACCAACCTTATTGTGATGGCTCCCACGCCGGAACCGATTTTAAACCCATGAGCTTTGTCGCTGAAAAGGATGAAGATGCGTATCTGTGTCAGTGTAAGCACACCGCAAATGCGCCTTTCTGTGATGGGACGCATAAGCAGTTCACCTCTGAGCAAGTAGGGCAAGAAGGTCCGGGTATCCAAGCGGGACATAACGAGATCCCAATTGCAGTGGCGACGCAAGAAGAACCCACGGTTGAGTTTATTCACCAACTGGCAAGAGAAGGGCTGTCAAAGTTAGGGCACCATGGACCGATGACGGCGATGGGTGTGCCGAGAGACCAATTGCCCCATTGGGATGACCTGCAAATGATGGTCGCACAAATGGCAACCAAACCTCTGATGGAGGATGTGTCAGTCAAAACTGAATTGGTAATTGGTCCGAAAGCGAAGAAGCCGCTGGTACTAAAAATTCCATTGTTTGTCTCTGACATGAGCTTTGGTGCGTTATCAGAAGAAGCCAAAATCTCACTCGCGAAAGGTGCGGAGTTAGCCGGAACCGGAATCTGCTCCGGAGAAGGTGGCATGTTGCCAGAAGAACAAGCGGCGAACTCGCGTTATTTCTATGAACTGGCGAGTGCGCAATTTGGTTACGACGAATCTAAGTTGCTCAATGTTCAAGCCTTCCACTTTAAAGGTGGGCAGGGAGCAAAAACAGGGACTGGTGGTCATCTTCCAGCCAATAAAAATGTGGGTAAAATATCGCAAGTGCGTGGCATTCCCGAAGGGCAATCTGCGATTTCACCACCGACGTTTAAAGATCTGCATACCTCAGAAGATTTCAAAAAGTTTGCAGATCGGGTACGGGAAGTGACAGGTGGTATCCCGATAGGCTTCAAGCTCAGTGCAAACCATATCGAAGAAGATATTCAATTCGCACTCGATGCCAGTGCGGATTACATCATTTTGGATGGTCGTGGAGGAGGTACGGGCGCAGCGCCTGCTATGTTCCGTGATCACATCAGCGTGCCAACTATTCCCGCTCTCGCTAGAGCAAGACGCTACCTGGATGCACAAGGTATGAGTGACCGTGTCACGTTAATTGTCACGGGTGGACTGCGTGTTCCAATGGACTTTGTAAAAGCGATGGCGCTCGGTGCAGATGGCGTTGCGATTTCTAACAGTGCGATGCAGTCGATAGGTTGTGTAGCCGCGAGAATGTGCAATACCAACAATTGTCCAGCAGGCATTGCAACGCAAAAAGCCGATTTAAGACAGCGGTTGAATGTGGATAAAGCCTCGGTTCAATTGAAGAACTTCTTTGAAGCCTCGGTTGAGTTGATGCAAGTGATGGCAAGAGCGTGTGGACACGATGATCTCAGCAAGTTTAATCAACACGACCTCGCCACTTGGAATCGCGATATGGCGTTGCTTTCTGGAGTGAAATACGCAGGCGTAGACAAGCCTTAACGTTTCTCTTGCTCTGATTAGCGCCTGTTTTACTGTGGCTGCAATTTGTGCGATTGATAATTGAGCTCATATGGACCATAATAATAAGACCATTTGGTCTATAGGAGCTCAGTATGGCAACGGCAACATTAAAAAGCTTTAAACCGAAGCTGCCTCATAAGGCAAACTTCTGGTTTATGCTGGGCATTGAAGATGCCGAAACCGGTCGTACCGATGCGGTTCATAAAGGCTTTGAGCCAAAGGTATACCGTAATATCGTCGAGCGTGTGAAGCTTTCTCAAAGCGAATTCCAACACGTCACATTGATCCCGGTGAGCACCATCAAACGTCGACTCAAAAACGAAGAGCGCTTCAACACGCAAGAGAGTGATGCCATCTATCGTTTAGCGATGCTACTTAAGCTAGCAACAGAACTGTTTGATGATGAAGAACGCGCGCTAGGTTGGATGCGGGAAAATGTTTACGGTTTGGGTGGCAAGCGCCCACTAGACATGGTTTCAACCACGGTTGATTTTGAAATCGTCAAAGATTTGATTGGACGACTAGAGCACGGGGTATTCTCGTAATATGAAGCTCTATCGACTGACTCAAAAGAAGTTCTCTGAGTCTCCATTTAGCCCAATCGGTGCCAAGTTATACGGTGGGCGATGGAACTCCAAAGGAACCGAAGCACTGTACTTTTCTCAATCCGAATCTCTTTGCTCGTTAGAAGTTTTTGTGCATGTAAACAACGATCCGGCGATCACCAAGCTTTACGATTTGTATCGTATCGAGATGCCGGAATACTTAATTGCAGCACTGGATGAAGAAGACTTACCTGTCACTTGGCGCTCCATTCCTGCTAGTGAATCCACACAATACATTGGCGACCAGTTTCTCAACGATCCGCATCCTGAGTTCGCTGCACTGCAAGTGCCTTCGACAATTTCTCCTCGTGACAACAACTACGTCGTCAATCCAAACCATCCCAAGATGAAAGACATCCTGAAGAAAGCAGAGAAGCTTGATTTTGCTTTCGACCCACGAATCTTCAAATAAAAAAGCTCAGCGTTTGAATTCGCGCTGAGCTTTCTTTTGTCATTGCGTTAATGCTGAGCAGTCAGCTGTTGATTGTCACTCAACGCCTTCTGATAGCTACTCAATACAATTTCTGCGCCTTTGTAAGAGAGGTGGCTTGCATCGGTGTACATGGCATTGTCGCTGCCCACTTTCATTGCGCATTTACCCTCTTGGCAGATGTAGTTAGTAAGGTCGACAAACTCCACATGTTCAAATTGGTCAAAGTACGCTGCCAGCGTTGCTATATGATGCGGGTGTGACTGCTTCGGTGCAAAGTCACATTCATTGCCTGTGTTATCACCAAACAATTGCGCTTTCCATAAGCATTCGCCAATAGCATGCGGTGCAGAAGGTGTCGGACCAAAGACAACGATCTCTCTGTCTTCTAACTCGTTCAATAGATGGGTGAGCGACGCTTGGTAATCTTGCTTGGAAAGCTCTTTATTGAAGTTAGAAGAAATCACCACACGTCGAATTGAAGGCGTATTCTGAATGGTTTCTACTGCATCGGTGAAGAAGCTTCGACAAGATAGATTAGTGACTCCTGCAATCATGTCGACATAACCGATCGCACAAGAATCTTGCGTAAGCTGGACAACTCCCGTAGATGTGTCATTCGAGAGCTGCTGAACAAAGACCATGCTGTGGCTGTTACCCAATACTGCGACAGTAGGCTCTGAAGATGAAGAACAAATATCGTTGATGGTTGTATTACCATTACATGCAATGCCGTAGCCATTGTTTACGCGCATGGCTTCGAAAAACGCACTACGGTCGGGAAAGCCTCCATTTTTATGACCGACGACACCAAAAGCAAGCAGCGGCAGGGTGACTAACACAAGTGAAGTAGCAAGTGTGCTCATGCCGATTTTCTTGCGGCTACGGAAAGGCTTTTCAACAAAGCGCCAAGTAAGGTAAGAAAAGGCAAATAGAGCCACTAGATAAAACGCGAGGCTGAACTCTTGTCCGGCAGTAAGTGCGTAGCGATAAAAAACCAACAAAGGAATGTGCCACAAATAAAGGCTGTAGCTGATCAACCCAACAAAAACCACTGATTTGAGGCTTAGAGCTTTACCCAGCGTGTTGTCTTTGGATGAGAACAAGATGATAAGTGCGGTGCCAATCACTGGGATTAACAGCATGAGCCCGGCGCCGTCTTTTGATTTGTCAAATAACAAAGCAGAGGCGAGAACTAGGGTTAAACCAATCATAGCTATGGTGTTGTTGGGTTTGATGACGGTTTTGCGCATCACTAGGGCAATCAGAGAGCCCGCCGCCAGTTCCCACGCACGAGAGAAAATCATGTAAAAGGCGAAATCAGGGTCACCACTGGCGTACCAAATAGTCATCAGGCTTAGTGCAAACACCGCAATGAAGAAGGTGAGGTAAGATATGAGCTTGCCACGTGCCAGAAGCATAAGCAGAAGAGGGATTACAATGTAGTATTGTTCTTCTACACCTAAGCTCCAAGTATGAAAGAGCGGATTGGCTTGTTCTTCCAGCCCAAAATAATTGTGCCCTTTGAGGTAAAGCAAAACATTAGAAGCGGACAGAATGGAAGACACAGAAAACTCGCCCACCTCTTTGTGTGCGTGGGGAAGGAACAACCACCAAGAGAGTAGATAACATACTGCAATAACCAACAGCAGTAAGGGTAGAATTCGACGAATACGGCGCTCGTAGAAATCAGCAAGGCTGAATTGGTTCTTATCCAAATCGTTTATCACAATTGTGGTAATTAAATAGCCACTGATCACGAAAAACACATCTACGCCGATAAAGCCACCAGCAAACGCTTCAATGTCTGCATGGAAAAAGATCACCAATAGGACCGCAATCGCTCTTAATCCATCTATTTCTGCTCGGTAAGTCATCATCATCTCTCCCTAGTCAACAAACTCACTAACGCAAAATACGCACCAAAAATTAGGCTTATAAAATCAGTGAGTTAAAAGTTATTCTGCAGATGAGAAGAGTTTTACAGGGTGACTTCTTATATTGATTTTCATTTTGAAAATTTAAAACTCGGCGGTTTCTAGCAAAATGACGTGCTACGGATGTAAATCAAAGAACGATTGAACGGAAGTTTTTATACTGAAAGCTAAGTGAACAAACTCAGAAACGAGACTATGAGCCAAAACGATATTCAAGCCAAGATTGCTAGCTTTACTTGTATCGAAGAAGCTTTGGATTACTTCGATATTGGTTTTGACAGCCGCTTTATTGATAAACACAGAGTGGAGTTAGTGAAGCGCTTCAATGGCTATTTGATTCTGACTAAGCCTGAAGATTGGTTTGCGGCTCGCCGTGCATTAAAGAACGCATACTGTAAGGTGCAACGCAGTTTACTGGATAAAACCACACGCTCGGCTTGTCGTGGTTGCACTTCTTGCCAGCGTCGTTAGAGAAAACCATAATGTCAGACAACACCGGACGCTAAAAAGAAACCCCGCAGATGCACTCAAACGCATCTGCGGGGTTTTTGTCTATTCAACTTGCCTATTCAAATAAGTCGGCTGAACTAGGCAAGCGAAGCAATTTAGTTTGCTTGGTAAGTTGGGTAATCCAACAGACCTTTTTCGTTACCACCAAACAACGTCGCAGGATCGTGAGCCGCTAGCGGGTAATCGTTCTTGATACGGTTCGGTAGGTCAGGGTTCGCGATGAACGGACGACCAAAGCCAACCATATCTGCCAAGCCACTTTTTAGAGCTTCAGCTGCTTTCTCTGTGTTGTAGCGACCAGCATAGATGATGGTGCCTTTGTAAGCTTCACGAACGGCTGTTTTGAACTCAGCAGGCGTATCTGGTGCGTCATCCCAGTCTACTTCTGCAATGTGCATGTAAACAACGTTTAGCTTATCAAGCAGTGCCGCAGCAGCTGTGTAAGTTTCTACTGGTGTTTTATCTACAGTACCGTTTAGTGACGTAAACGGAGCAAGACGAACACCAACGCGATCAGCACCAATCGCTTGAGTCATCGCTTCAACCACTTCACCCAAAAAACGTAGACGGTTTTCAACTGAACCACCGTATTCATCTGTACGGTTGTTTGCTTCAGAATCGATGAACTGGTTTACAAGGTAACCGTTTGCTGCGTGCAGCTCGATGCCATCAAAGCCCGCTTCAATCGCATTCAATGCCGCTTGACGGTACTCTTCGATAACCACTTTGATGTCTTCTTTCGTCATCTCACGCGGTTCTACCACGTCAACGAAACCAGGTTCATCCGTGCCGTTATCGATAAACACTTTCACGTTTTCTGCTTTTAGTGCAGAAGAAGAAATTGGTTGCTCGCCACCGATATTGTCAGGGTGAGTTACACGGCCAACGTGCCAAAGCTGAGCGAAGATCGCACCGCCTTTTGCGTGTACAGCATCAGTGACTTTTTTCCAACCTGCGATTTGTTCTTGGCTGTAAATACCCGGAGTCCAAGCGTAACCTTGACCCATAGGTGAAATCTGTGTGCCTTCTGCAACAATCAAACCCGCAGATGCGCGTTGTGCGTAGTACTCAGCCATCATGTCGTTTGCGACGTTGCCAGGCTGGCTTGCACGAGAGCGAGTCATTGGTGGCATAACGATACGGTTCTGAAGCGTTAGAGAACCAAGTTGTACAGGTTGAAACAATGTATCTTTCATGACTAACCTCGTTATTTGCTTGTTTGAATCAATTCGATTTGGTAGCCGTCAGGATCTTTGATGAATGCGATGTGAGTTTCACCGCCTTTCATTGGACCGGGTTCACGAGTGACATTGCCACCAAGTGCTTTGATTTTGTCGCATGCAGCGTAAATATCTTCACAACCTAATGCCATGTGACCGAACGCGTTACCTAGGTCATAACTGTCTGTGTCCCAGTTGTAAGTCAATTCAATCGTCGCGCTGCCCGGTTGGTCCGCGTTACCGACAAACACAAGTGTGTAGCGGTATTCTGTGTTTTCGAAGCGATCAAGCTCGCTCATACCAAGAACTTTGGTGTAAAACTCGATGGACTTCTCTAGGTCAGCCACGCGGATCATAGTGTGAAGAAATTTCATATTTAACCTTCTTATCTCGGCTTGTGAGGCGATGTCGGAGTGACAGAGGCATTTCAACAAGCAACGTTGTTGAAGTTAAAGATAAAGGTATTGCATGCAAACATGAAATTATCATTGGTTATTGATTGCATAACATATTGTTATTAATGAGAGGCTTTAAGTTCACTTTGTTTGTGATGATACTGAAAAAGATGAGGTGAATAACGGATGCTTTCTTTTTGAATTTAAATTACTTAGAGTGAGTGACTATCTAATTGAAAGCACAAATCTTGGTGTAAAGAGGAGAAAGCAATGGAGAGCTTTAAAGCCTTGTTTGACATTGCTCGGCGCAAAGCTGAATACGACAAGAACAACACTTGGTATAGAGGCTCAGAAACGTATTTTGATGCGCTACACAAAGAGCTTGAAGAAGTCAGCGAAGAGATCGCTAAAGAGCGTCTGTGTTATCTAGAAGATGAACTTGGCGATGTGTTGTGGAACTACTTAAATATCCTGATGGCGTTAGAAAAAGAGCAGGGCATTGACCCTTATTCTGTTTTAAATCGAGCAGTAGAGAAATACCAAGCTCGGGTGACAGCGATTGAAAACAACGGAAGCTGGGCGGAAGTAAAAGCAGATCAAAAGGAAAAGTTACAGCAAGAATACCAAGGCAAGATGAATGAAAATTAAGCCTATACCCAAGTAACCTCAAGATGGGTGTCTATTTGATAAAAACTAGGGGTAAGGCTCGCTTACCCCTAGTTAGAAATCAAAGTGAACTAGACCATTAAAGTAAACTAATGAGTAGGTTAGCTTCTAACGTCTCGCTTTCACTTCGCGTTTGTCACTGCAAGCAAAAGCTCAAGCTCTTCGGGTGTAAGTAAGTCCTTGTTTTTAAGAAGTTCGCTTTCGTCCAAAGAGAGTTGAGTTTGACTTATTAAGTATTTTTTTTGAGTTGGAGTCAGATCCTTAAGTGAATCTATCAACTCTTTAAAATTCGTGTTATTCATAGCCTAGCATTCCAATTAACGTATATTTTTTATAGTGTTGTTACTGATCCATGTTAGATAAGTAATCTGTTATTTGCTGGTTTATCGTCACCAGCTCTTTATTAACTATAGCTAGATCCCCGCTATCCGGTGCGATATTGTCTCTTGTGTGCTCCTCAATGTTGCTCAATGCGGTTACAGCTGACTCTTCTCCAAAGCTAGAAAGGATGCCTTTTAAGCTGTGTGATAATAAGAATAAGTCCCCCCAGTTCTGCTCTGCGTTGAGTTGGTTGATTCTTTCTAATCCATCTTCGTAGTCTTCCATGTAAGTTGAGAAAACAGCAAAGATAATGTCGACATCGTTGTCCATGTAGGTATTCAACACTTCGAAATTGATCATTATTCATCTCCACTGTGTGGCTTGTAAGTTAAAAGGTATTGGTAACTGGGTCGAATACGATCCCGAAAGATAATCTTTGAGCCAGTTAGACCAATTTGGTGGTAGTGGACGCTGAGAAAGGAATTCAATGCTCTCATCCAAAATGATGTCTGTCGCTTCAATGTTGTTATCCGATAGCCGCTTGAGGCGCATCTCGACTGAGAAAGGGTATCTTTTGCCTAACGTCTCTTCATCGGAGTTCTTTTGTTCGCTGAGTTTTAAAGCGGTTCCTGACTTCGCTGCAAGTAAGGTTAACAAGCAACGCTTGATAGCAAACTCGCCGAAAAAGTCCATCAAAGGAATAGCTTGTTTTAATAGCAGTAAAGGTGCTTTGTTCGGCGTTGCGTAGTAGTAGCTAAGTGAGTGCATTAGCTTTCTGTGGGCGTACTCCGGACGTGATTCTAGTAAAAGAAGCTTACATTGCATCATCTGCTTAAAAGCGGCTAAATCAACTTGTTGGTTACGATTAAGCTGTTTCTCAGCGAGCAAACAAAATTCATTGAGCTTTAGGAGTACTTTCTTTTTGTCATTTGCATTAGTGAGCGTCTTAAAATGTTCACTAATCAAGTCAACATAAGTATTCATCGCAGCGAGCCACTGAGTATCCGTGGGTGAAACATTGGATGCGTAAAGGTAACCAACGTCGTACAGTCGCTCGAACTGAGCGAGTTTTGACAGAACCCTAGATACAGTAATCAGTCTTGCACTGCTACTAGGGGTGAGTTCAAAGGCTCGGTTTGCAAGTATAGAGGCGTTATTGTGTTGCCCTAAGGTTTCATAAAGCCCGACAAGATTATCGATAGCCCTTAAGCAAAGCGGATTGTGTGTGACGTAATTTGCAAGGACTTCAACAGCTTCACGGATCTTACCTTTTTGGTGAAGTAGGAATGCTTCAGCACAAATTCGACTCGCATGTTCTTTGTCGTTGCAAAAAGGAAGGAAGTTCTCTAGTACCTCAAACTGTTTCGCTTCAATCAAAGTATCAATTAAGAGTGATTCAACACAAACACTGGTCGCGTATTTCTTATGCAGTTGCGCAACGTCATTGAGAGAAAGCACTGAAACTTTGCTAAGGTATTGTTTTACTTCAGCAAGGTGATGCTGCTCTTGTAAAGCAGTGAGCATTTTAGTTTGTAGTGCTTTTGTCTGAAGCGGCTTAGTAAGTAGATGTCTAACACGACCAGAAAGCGCAGTGAGCACGGTTTCTTGCGTAGCGTCACCAGATATCATAAGCACGGCTGTTGTGTCTGATATCAATTTCGCTCGACTCATCAGGTTAATTAGATCAAGCCCGGTCAACTTAGAAGACAGGTGATAATCCATAATGATGAACGAGTAAAAGCGAGTCTTAGTAGCACTCAACGCCTGCTGCGCATTGTTAACGCAGGTAATGTTGGATATTTTGGCTCCCAGCGAGACGAGTTGATGCTTGATCAACGTTGAAGAGGTTGAACAGTCATCAATGACTAAAATGCTGATGTTATCGACTTCGATCTTCCCTGTGGTCAAACTTCTACCTATTTATACGGATTAGCACACTCTAAAATAAAATTAGTCATCAGTTTGCATAAAGGCAAGCGCTTTTACGTTAAAATAAGGGGCGATATGCCCCTCATCAACTTTTGTAGTCATTAACTCTGTTCAGCTTCCGTTTCGACGCGTTTTAACAGCTCGTTTGCCTTCTTCATCGCACGCCTCGCACTTTTAGACTTCCGCTTGTTTAAAAGAATGTCAGAAAACTGTAGGTACTTATCGGCGGTTTGGAATCGTAGATCATTAATATCTTGGAAACCCGGCGGGAAATTTTCAGAAAATGCATCAATATCTTTGACGAGCTTATCTAGGTTAACCGTTGTGCGAGCTTGGTTGAGTCGGTAGTGCAGTCCTTCAAACTCTTCCTGATACAACAATCGTGCAGCATCAGCAGGGAAAGGCAACGGCGTTGAGCTCTCTTTTGCGGTCTCGTAAAGTTTCATTTCCAATACCGCATCTTTCATCGTATTGCTAATCGCCAAATTTTGCTGATGTTCTTCAGACTCAGCAAAAAAGGAGTTTCCAACTTTGATGAGTGTGACTAAAGCTGCTGCATCGCGCATTTTTAGCGCTTCATTGAGGTGTTGACCAAAGACTTCGCTTGCCAACGAGCTAGGAGTGAAAGGGTACTCTTTATGTATTTCATGGAGTTCCTTTTTGAGATCGTAAATAGATTTAGCCTCGTCTTGCTGGGTGTACAAGGATTTTTCTAAGTGGCTGTTTATCTGTCTCGCAATAGAAAGCAGAGTAGAGTGTTTGCTTGATTGAATATCCAATGCCAAAACTTCGATTTTATGGGAGTCTGGGTAATAGTTTTTTGCTTGCTGTAAGATGGATTCAATCTGTTTGTAGTTTGGATAAGTCGTTACATCAGAGTTAAGTACGTCATCGATCTTTGCTTCAAATTCTCCAAGGATATGCGGTTTATACAAACGTAGGAAACCAGCAGCAATCACTGGGTGTATCCCTTGTTTGTTGTCAATTAACGCTTTGGTTTGCTCCGGAAGCGTATTTAACAGTTGCTCTGCAGATTCGATGGCGTGATCTTTTTCTATGAGAGTAAGGTTGAGTTGGTTAATGGTATTTTGCTGTTGTTGATAGAACGTACCTAACAAACCCATTAAGGCAAGACTGGCGGCTATACCTGAATAAAGTGACCAACGGTTCTTATTTAACAGGTGCTTGATATCAGTAGCGCTGAGCTGAGAAGGGACGACACCAGTAGCAAAAGCTTTAGAGAAGATTCGCCACTTTGAAAATGGAAAGTGAGATGGCTTGCTTACTTTAACGCTTTTTTTAAGCGCTTCGTTGACTGGGGTTCGTCCATATGGGTGTTTGCAGCTCAGCAACTCGAAAGTAATGCAGAAAAACGCAAACAGATCGTCACTTTGTTTCGGTTCTTTGCCCGATAAGATATCAAGTGAGGCATAATTCGGTGTATAACCCAGCGTGTCAGTGTCTCGTGATTTTCGTTTTGCTGCATATTGGTCATGCTTCAGTTGGTGCGTTTTAGAGACGCCAAAGTCCAGCAACTTCACTTTACCTTCCGAAGTGAGAATGATGTTTGCGGGCTTTAAGTCTGCATGGACCACACCAAGTGAATGTGCATACGATAATGCATCTAACGTTTGGTTCAGAATTGAAAGGGTGGCGTTGTACTTTAACCCGTCCGGTCTAGAGCGTTGAATAAGTCCTTCTAATGTCTCCCCATCAACATATTCCATCACGAGGAAATAGATTTCTCCGTCTACTCCAAAATCGTAGACTCGGATGATGTTGGGGTGACTAAGCTTCTGAGTTTGTTGTGCTTCACGAATGAGCATGCGGGCGGTTTCTGGCTGAGACGCATACTCTTTTTGTAGTACCTTTAATGCGACATAGGGGACATCTGCTCCAGAAGATTCAAGAATTTTGTCTTTCGCCAAAAAGACGTCACATAAACCACCATGGCCGATCAAAGATTCAATTTCATAACGGTTTTTTACCGTCTCCCCGAGCAATGAATCAGATCGAGTTTGCTTATCATCATTATCAATATTACGCACTAATTTGTTTGCTGGTGGAATTGTGTTTAGGTTCTGAGACACTTTTGTATTTGTTTCATTATTATTTAGGGCAGAGCCTTCATTGTTTATATTGCCCTTATTGTCATTTGTATTTTCTCTTTTTTGAGTCTTTACAATTTTGGTTTTATCGCCACTGCATTCTTTATTTATAGAACTGTCTTTATTTTTGTCGTCCATCACGAGGCTCCATATAAAATGATGGTGTGAATATATAACTCATCTGCTAATGAAAAATGATTAAATGAAGATTTCTCGGTTAAGCTAACATCGGTTTTTTGACGAATGAAAAGTTAAGCGTCAAAAATTTGAACCTCGTTGTATATTTTGTTTTGCGTAATAATCCTAGATTGCTTTGCTGAGAAATTAATTCATTATTCCGTTCGTGAAATACAATTATTATTTGATTAGGCATTATTAATCTTAGTGTTAATAAGTGGTTGCCTAACTATTAAGAACTAAATTTATAT
The DNA here is from genome assembly GCF_040104475.1 of Vibrio sp. SSH13-20. NCBI lineage: Bacteria > Pseudomonadati > Pseudomonadota > Gammaproteobacteria > Vibrionales > Vibrionaceae > Vibrio > Vibrio sp. SSH13-20. The sequence goes on along the minus strand of NZ_JBECOU010000001.1, from coordinate 1,038,687 downwards.
ATTAAGCAGTTCCTTTGGCGAGGTTTACATGACGTTGGTTTTAACCATTACAAGTTTTCATAAGTTCACTCCAGAGATTGACACTGAGTTCGTTTTTGATGCGACAGGTGAACATGACAAGGTCAGTTTTGGGCGCTCTGAACAGTGTGATTGGACATTGCCTGACCCTGAAAGAGTCATATCAAGTAAGCATGGTGAACTGATCAAATTTGGTGAAAAGTACTTGATTAAAGACTTATCGACGAATGGTACCTTTGTAAATAATGCCGTGACGCCGGTTGGTCAAGGAAATGAATTGGCACTCAACCATGGCGATGTCGTGGCCCTCGGCGATTATCAAATTCAAGTAAGTTTAGAAGAAAGAATTATCGATGATAGCAATATAGTGCACAATACTATCAATGAGTTAGCTGTTGGTGATGTAGACCGAAATTTAACTCATGATGAGTTTGGCTTGAACGCAGCGGATCTGTTAAGAGACAGTGCGCCTTCTGAGTTTCAGCTTGATATTGGTCTGATGGATGACTTTTTAGAAGCACAAGAGCCGAGTGTTGAAGAAGTATCCCCTCATGCGTCTACCCCGATTAGCGCTCCGAAGCCTTTGGTAAAAAATGAAAGCAAAAACCAACAAGCCTTCGTCAGAGGTCTGGGTATCAACCCAAATATGGTTCCAGACGAAAATAGCGAACAGTGGTTCGAGCAACTAGGTCAGTCGTTTTCTTTGATGCTACTGGGCTTAATGGAAACATTACATAATCGAGCTGAGTTTAAACAAAATAATCGTTTAAACCATACCGCTTTTCGAAAGTCAGAAAATAATCCATTAAAGTTTTCCGCTAATTTAGAAGATGCTATTCATAATTTATACAACCGAAACACTGCTAGTTTTATGCGAGCAGACATAGCAATTAAAGAAGCATTTGTTGATATAGAAAACCATGAAAAAGCGTTGATGAAAGGTGTCGAAGGTACCGTTTCAAGTGTTATGTCGTTAGTTGAGCCATCAAGTATTTACTCCGATGCAATGTCAAGTGATAGTTTCTTCAATAAAATAATTCCAGCAAGAAAATATGCTCAAAGCTGGAAGAAATTTGAAGGTATTCATTATCAATTAACGGATGAAATTATAAATAAGGAATCACCTTTTTATTTGGAAGATTTTGCAAAGCATTATGAAAATGCACTGAGAAGTAAAAATTAAGGAATGATGATGAAAACAATAATGAAGACCTTACTTCTATTTATTACGGCAGTTTTAGTTGGTTGTTCAGCGGCAAACCTAGTAGTTGATCCCTATGCTGATTTAGCGCTCACCGCCAAACATAATATCAACCCAGATTCAAATGGCAGACCGTCGCCTGTTGTGATTTATGTGTTTGAATTGACATCTTCAACCGTCTTTGAAAGTCAGGATTTCTTTTCGCTGTACGAAAGCTATGACACGGTTTTAGGTCCTGATTTAGTGAACAAATATGAAATTTCTTTAACGCCTGGTCAGGAAGATATTTATCACGCAAGCATGTCACCAAAAACTCAGTATTTAGGTTTAGTCGCGGCATTCCGTGACATCGAAAACTCCAATTGGAGGCAGGTGATTAAGGTAGACCAGACAGGTTACAACACTTACCAAATTCACCTAGACGACCTTTCTATATTCGTTAAATAACCTCACTTGGCGACTAAACAATGGCAGATTACTCCCACACAGCATGGTGTGAGGGGATGTTTTTACGTCCTCAACATTTCCAGCAAAGCGAGCGTGCATTTGAGCATGAGTTTAAGGGATTGAACCGTTTTCAACAGCCTTATAATTGGGGCGTGTATCAAGTTCGTATAAACCCGAACAGTCTGAAAGAAGGCGTGGTAGAAATCGAGAAACTCGAAGCGATTCTTCCTGATATGACTCTTATTGAATTGCAGAACGTTAATGAAGTTCTTCCGCCATTACTGGTTGAAAAGGGAACTCAAAACACATTAGTTAAAGTGGTCGTTGCTTCATCGAGCCTTAAAGAAAAAACGATTGCGGATGTTAGTGAAGGTGTTGTCAGCAGATATGTGTTAAACGATCTAGACGTTATAGACGTGCAAACTGGTCAGGATGAAGAGCGCATTCAAGTGGCGTCGTTGAATGTTGCGCTTAAAGTAAGCAATGACAACTTGTCAGGTTTTGTTGAGTTACCGATTCTTAAAATTAAAGAAGTCACTGCGGAAGGCGCAATTCTTCTTGATGAAGAGTATACGCCGCCACATCTCAATGTGCTTAAAGATCAAGCAATGTTGGCTTGCCTAAAAAATGTAACGGGAATGACAAAAATCCGTGCTGATGTGGTTTCTCAACGTTTAGTGCAAGGCAAAGCGGCATCTGCTTCAGCTGTCGATTTCATCATGCTTCAAATGCTCAATCGCTACGAAACGATTCTTAGACATCTGGGGCAGTTAGAACAAGTTCACCCTTTAGAGTTTGTCACGCTATTACGAGGATATGTTGGTGAGTTGTCGACTTTTTCGAGTAAAAATAAGCGCGCTCCTTTGCTTATTGATTATGAACACTCAAATCTGACCTCTACGATTTCAGAGCTTAATCAGGTGTTAAGCCAATACCTGAGTGTTGTTCTAGATCAGACGGCTAATAAACTTCCTTTGGAGGTTCGACAACTTGGTATTCGAGTGACACCGTTACCTGATAAGCGACTTCTTGAATTAAGCCAGTTTGTTTTGGCAGTAAAAGCAGATACAAGTACTGATGAGATTAGACGTTTGGTACCAGCTCAACTCAAGTTGGGACCAGCAGAACAAATTAGAGATCTTATAAATAATCAAATCAACGGTATTAACGTTGCACCACTCAATGTTGTTCCTCGACAGATCCCTTATCAAACGGGGTATGTGTATTTTGAAGTGATTAAGAAAGGACCATTCTGGGTTCGTCTCCAAGAGAGTGGCGGTATTGCTCTTCAGCTATCTGGTCAATTCCCGAATTCAGACATAGAGCTATGGAGCATTAACCAATAACAGGTTACGTCATTATGGAACAGACAATAATAAAGCCAACACCAGGTGGAAGACCAACAAACGCTAATATCTCAGTACCAAAATCTGCCGATAGTACAGTTGTGATCTCAAAGAATCCTGAAGTGGTCAACAATGACTCAGTGGTCGCATTTGGCAGCAACCCGATTTTAGCTGAAGCTAATGGCATACTTTCTATTATTGGACAGATTCGAGCAACAGCGAGTCACTCTGACGTCTTGTTTTTAAAAGAAACGTTGGCACAAAAGTTAAGAGACTACGAAAACCGACTACGTCAACAAAACATAAATCTGGAAACAATAGATACCGCTCGTTACTGCTTATGCTGCGCAATCGATGAAGTAGTTTTGAATACAAATTGGGGTAGCCAATCGACATGGAGTCACGACTCGTTGCTGACCTCTTTCTATTCTAGCAGTCAAGGTGGGGAGGCGTTTTTTCAGCATTTAGAAACATGCATGTCATTCCCTGAGACTCAGCTTGATCTCTTGGAACTCATGTATGTGTGTATGTCTTTAGGTTTCGTAGGGCAATATCGATTAGAAAAAAATGGTCTGGAAACACACCGTCGTTTGAGAAAGCAAGTTGTTAGCGTTTTAAAGTCAAACGGTCGAGGGTTACAGCAACGCTTAAGCGACAATATTGAAAGCCGTTTGTTAAATGGTTCGCAAGTGGCGGAACGTGCGCCTTTATGGGTGGTTTGCTCTGTCACATTGGCAATATTGGTCTGTATCTTTATGTTCTTCAGCTATGACCTTAACAAGGCTTCAAATCAAACCTTTGCCAGTTTAATTAATCTCATCTCACCTAATCAAACAGAGATGGCTCCTACGTCCGATTCTCAAGTAATAAAAGTTGCTGAACGCGTTTCTATGTATCTAGCAACCGAGATAAATAAAGAACTGGTGACTGTTGAGGCTCTATCCGACAGAGTTCGGATTTCTCTCAAAGCTCAAGACTTGTTTGAGTCAGGTAGTGCGGAAGTCGTTGAATATATCCAACCTGTTATATCTAAGTTGTCTCGCACTTTAGAAACAACCGAAGGGAAGATTTTGGTCACTGGACATACTGACGATAACCCTATTTTTACCAGTAAATATCCGTCCAATTGGCATCTTTCCCTTGCTCGTGCAACGGCGATGTCTGAACAGTTGATTGCGAACAGTGCACTGGAAGGAAGAGTCCTTCCTGAAGGGCTTGGTGATGCAAGACCCCTTGCTGAAAACTCTACTGATGAAAATCGTGCGCTTAACCGCCGAATCGAAATTGACCTTATGGTTGCAAACTAAGGAAAGTGAGATAAATGAGTATCCGAGAAGTAGGCAGAATATTTACTCAACGTTGGTTTATCGGTTTAGTCGGTGTTGCTGCGTGCTCAATTTTTATTTGGGTCGTAGGTCCCCTCATCACTGTTGCGGGATATGAGCCCTTAAAAACTGACTTTCAGCGTTTGGTTAGCATCCTGGTATTAGTTTTCGTTTGGGGTGTGTTCAATCTTACAAAGCAACATAAGCAAAAAGTAAAAGAAGACGAAACAATTCAAAGCCTGTTAGAGGTGGATTCGCAATCTGATAAAGAAGCTGCCTCAGAAATTAATGTGCTGCAAGACAGAATAGAGCAGGCAATCAAAGTGGTTACCAAAACACATAAAGGTAAACGTAGCTTATACGAATTACCTTGGTATGTACTGATTGGTCCTCCTGGTACAGGTAAAACGACAGTTCTTAAGCAATCTGGGTTGGAGTTTCCGTTAGCGGATTCATTAGGTTCGGACTCTGTTGCAGGTGTTGGGGGAACACGCCATTGTGATTGGTGGTTTGCAAACAAAGCGGTTCTTGTTGATACCGCTGGTCGTTATACGACACAAGATAGCCAAGAAAAAGTTGATGCTAAGGCGTGGCATGGATTTCTTGGGCTGTTAAAAAAATATCGAACACAGAGACCAATTAACGGCGCAATTGTGACAATCAGCTTAGCTAGCATTATGTCGCAAACACGCACGGAAAGGAGCCTGCATGCAAGGGCGATAAAGTCTCGTTTACAGGAACTAAAAAACCAACTGGGTATGCAGTTTCCAATTTACGTACTTCTTACAAAAATGGATCTGGTGGCGGGGTTTAATGAGTTTTTCGCGGATCTGAGCAAAGAAGAGCGTGAAGAGCTATTCGGTTTTATGTTCCCAAAAGATTGCGAAGATGAGCGCGGTGTCATTTCTCTTTTCAATAAAGAGTTTCATCATCTACTTGAGCGATTGGACGCCCGAATGCTGCGCATTCTGGAAACAGAGGACGATCTTGATAAGCGCGCGATGATCTTTGAATTTCCAAAGCAACTTCGAGTGCTTCAAGCAAACCTAGATGAATTCCTTACAGAAATATTTGCTCAGAACAGCTTTGAAGAGCCCACCCTTATTCGAGGCGTGTTTATGGTTAGCTCGGTTCAAGACGGTATCCCTGTTAGCCGGCTAATGAACGAATCGAGCAGCGGGCTAGGGCTAGGGAAGTTAGGTTTATCTGCTCAGCACCACGGATCTCACAGCTATTTCGTTAGAAGCTTGTTTGATCAAGTCATCTTCAAAGAGCAACTGCTTGGGACGGTCAATCGTCATTATCAAAAGCAATCCAGTTGGCTCCATCGAGGCGTTTACATCGGCTGTGCGGTCGCGTTATGCGGAGCGATTGGAACGTGGTTTATGAGTTATCAATGGAACTCGACACTTATCACCCAAACCAACAAAGAGACGGGTCATATAAAAGCAATGATCGGTGCAGATAGTTTAGATTTTGAATCAGACATTATCAGCGCGATAGAAACACTCGACCGAATCATGACTTTACCTTTGGGAAAGCAAAGCGACTACGGAAATTCGGATGCAATAAAGAAGTTTGGTTTGTATCAGGGCGACAAAGTCTCTCAAGCGGCAAATAACGCCTACACGTCTGCTCTAACCAAACACTTCGCTCCTCTGGTGCTTGATAGCCTGATTTCAGAGATGGAAGGAAACCAAGAGCATCGTCAGTATCTATACGAAACGCTTAAAACTTACCTAATGTTGTTTAACCCAGAAAAGTATCAACAAGAAGAAGTATTAGCGTGGTTTGGCTTTTATTTTGAAAGACATTATCCAGGCGCTCTTAATGAATCACTAAGAGACCGTCTAATGACGCACACTAATAACCTTCTGGAAAGCAACGAAAGAGGCTTCTCATTTAATGACTCAGCTGTAGAGAGTGCTCGAGAAGTGTTAACTCAAATGTCTTTGCCTGAGCGTGCTTACCAACGCATGAAGTTACAATTTTCAAAAAGTCATGTGCCGTCATTCAGATTAACAGACGTTCTGGGACCAAAAGGGTTAGAACAATTTGAGCGAATGAGCGGTAAACCACTGTCTCAAGGGATCTCCGGTTTTTACACGTATAACGGGTTTCACAGCATTTTCCAAATTCAAATTAACCGCACTGTGAAAGGGTTAATGGAAGAGAACTGGGTATATGGAGACGATTTAAAAGCGCATGAAATTGACCAAGCAAGTGCAATCCAGGGTGTACAAGCACGTTACTACCAAGATTATGTGAATGAGTGGAAAAACTTAATTGAAGACATTCAGCTTAAGCAAGCGCCAACCCTTGATCTAGCCTCTACTCAAGCAAGAGTGTTGTCGGGGGTTGAGAGACCAATTGAATCATTATTGCGTGCGATTCAAAAAGAGGTTGGTTTGACCAAAGTTGTCTTGTCAGAGAACCAAAAAGCGGCGTCAGAGGTGGCAGGGAAGGTTGCTAAAGTGAAGTTTTCCAATACCGCTGACAAGTTAGATATGTATTTACCTGAAGAGAATAGCTTTAATGTTTCCTTGCCAGGTAAAGAAGTCGAATCCCACTTTACTGAAATCTTACGTTTGGATGAACAAGATTTTGAAGATATTCAGACAGCAATGGTCAATTTGCGCTCTTACCTGTCTGATTTATCAAGTTCGGGTAACAATCAAAAAATTGCATACAAGAGCATTCTCGATGGAACAGTTACCCAAGATGTTGCTGCGTCGTTTGAACGTGCAAGGGAGTTGTTACCAAAGCCATTTAATCAATGGTTAGGAGAACTGTCTCAAGAGTCAGTTAAGTTTGCAGAGAATGGGTCTAAAGATCACTTGAATCAATTATGGTTAACAAAGGTGGTTAAACCATATCGAAGCTCAATTGCTGGTCGCTATCCATTTGTTCCTAATGCCTCGAAGGAAGTTCGCCTCAAAGATTTTAAGCGGTTTTTCGGTTACGGCGGAACCATGGATGCCTTCTTTAAGGAGTATTTAGAACCATTTGTAGACACTTCAACTCGACGTTGGAAGCTTGAAAAAGAAATTGGTGTTCGTCCAGAAACACTCGCAGTATTCCAGAAAGCCAAACGGATAAGACAAACTTTCTTTGAGCCGGACAATTCTTTGCGCGTCGAATTTGGAATGAAACCTGTTTATTTAGATCAGCATATTACTCGTTTTGTACTGGAGCTGGGTGGGCAAGACTTAGTCTATAAGCACGGTCCTGCTCGCGCGAAGTCATTAAGCTGGCCCGCAGGGCAAGACCAAACTCGAATCGTCTTTACTCCACCAGAATCAAAACGCGAGATTGCACATACCTACGAAGGTGAGTGGGGTATTTTCAAATTACTTGATCAATCACTAAAAGCGCGTCCGGAGTCGCGAAATGACAACATCGTTATGATCGATTTGAAAGGAAACAAAGTTCAACTGGAACTCATCCCTTCAAGTGCGATCAACCCGTTTTGGTCTAACGAGATGGAGAGTTTTCGATGTCCTCAAACGCTATAACACCCTGTTGGGGCTACATTGGAAAAATACCTGCGAAAGGGGATTTTGTTAAAAATGGGCTTTCTCAAGAGTTTACTGAACGATGGCATGATTGGCAGCAAGCAATAATAGCAGTTAGCCGAGAACAATTGGGCGAAGGATGGCATCAATACTTTCTCACGGCTCCAATTTGGCACTTTGCACTGGATATCTCCTACATGGAAGACGCAACTTACATTGGGAGTGTCATACCGAGTGTTGACTCTGCGGGACGCTACTTCTTTTTCACCGTTGTGAGACCAGTCGAAGGGAATGCTGTGGATTATTGGGAACAGAGTCAGTGGACTCAAAATAGTCAAGATCTTGCCGTCGCTGTACTCAATGACGACTTTGTATTTGATGCATGGGCTCGAAGACTCACTGACTCGGGTAAGACAGTTTTAGATGATGTTCCTACGGCAGAAGTACCGTTAGTACATTACAAAAGCAAACTTTCAACCATTTATGAGAACACCCCACAGTTATCTGCGAATGGTCTTTTAAATCAGATATTAGGTAAGGAATACAAAAAACCTTGTTTTTGGTGGACTGAAGGGTCGGCAACTATATCGCCCTGTATGCTGATTACGTCGGGACTGCCTTCAATAGGTCAATATGCGGCAATGTTAGATGGAAACTGGCAAGAGTGGAACTGGTAGGTATCAGCGAATGAATTGGAATTACTTTACTTTTTCGAGGACTCATCCAGGAAAGGTCCGTCCATATAACGAAGATGCATTACTTGATATGTCCGAACTTGGTTTGTGGGTCGTAGCAGATGGTATGGGTGGTCATTGTGCAGGAGACATCGCCAGTCAGATGTTGATCGATAAGATTGCCCGCTATGCAAAAGACAATAAGACAACCCATATTGATGAGTTGAGAGGTGTTATTCAGCAAGCAAACAAAGAGATCTTTGATTACGCAAAAGAGCATTTAGAAGGTAAAACGATGGGGACAACACTTGTACTGTTATTTATGCAGGACGGGTATTTTCATTGTTTGTGGGTTGGGGATAGCCGTATATACCAACTGAGAGAAGGGAGCTTCACGCAAAAAACAAGAGATCACAGCCAAGTTATGGATCTGGTCGAACAAGGGTTATTAGCGATTGAGGATGCAGAATCACACCCATTAGCTAACGTCATAACTCGTGCGATAGGTGTCGATGAAATAGTAACGATAGACCAAATCTCCGGTCAGCTCTCGAACGGTGATCAATTTCTGTTGTGTAGCGACGGGCTCTCTAAAGAACTGACCAATGACGAGATACACAACACGCTCTATGCTGATTCAGTCAATCAAGCAGGGTTAGCCTTGATGCACTCTGCGTTAGTTCGAGGTGCTAGTGACAACGTCACATGTGCGTTGGTCAAAGTATGCTGTGATCAAAATGAAATAGCTGAAAATCAGCAAGATGACGCGACCATTCCTGTTTTCTTGAGGAGTAAAGTGCGTGGATGACCTAATCAAAGCGTTCGAGTGGTTAGAACCAGTACTACAACCTGTCTCTGCTGATCAACCAACGGGCGTGGACCCTCGTGAGGACGTATCTCCTCAATCTGCTTATTACAGATTAAAAGACCACAGGATGGCTGCGCGCAATACAGAGCGTAACGCCATTATTGAAGAAGAAAGCATACTCAGCCACACCAACCTTTGGCGTGTTTTCATTGATGAAGTTCCAGAAGTTCTGACTTCTCAGTCAAAGGATTTGGAGCTTGTCGCTTGGCTGATTGAGGCGCTGACACGTATTTATGGCTTTCGCGGAATGGGGATCGGATACGAGATAGCATCACACTTTATTGATCATTTCTGGGAACAGCTACATCCCATGCCTGATGAAGACGGAATCGAGACTCGTATTTCTGCAATCATTGGATTAAACGGTATCGAAAGTGAAGGTACCTTAATTTTTCCACTGGCTTCGATTCCGCTTACGGATATGGGGGTAGAGCAAGCTTACGCATTTTGGGAATACCAACAAGCCATCGAATTAGAGCGACTTGATGAAGATAAACGACGTTACAAAGTCGAGCAAGGTGCTGTGGAACTGTCGAAAATCAGCGATACCGTTAAATCCACCTCTGATGAGTTTTACAGGACTTTGATCACTGATCTTGAGTTCGGCATAAGGGCATTTAACCAATTTAGTCAAAAGCTTGATGATGCTGTTGGAGATGTTACCCCAAGTTCTTACATCTCAAAAAAGCTTGATTCAATACACTCGGCATTAAAGCATTTGCTTGGTGACCGCTTTCAGGCACCGAAAGAGGTGATTGAAGTGGCTGATATGGAATCTAACGAGCCGACTACGGTCACAAGCCAGTCAGCTAACAACAGCGAATTGCTAATAACAAATATGCAATCACGCGAGCAAGCGATTGAACAGTTACAAAAGGTGGCAGACTTCTTTAGAGAAAGTGAGCCTCATTCACCAGTTTCTTACTCCATCGAACAGATTATTCGTTGGTGTGGAATGCCTCTGCCGGAATTACTGGCGGAATTGATCTCCGACGGAGATGCAAAGAGAAGCTATTTCCGTTTAGTTGGCATAGCAGAACAAAATGAAAATTAAGGAAGGGAGAACGGTATGACGAGTATTCACTCGAAACTGTCACGAGTAAGGAAGCCTCGTGTTCACATTACCTATGATGTTGAAACCGAAGGAACAACGCTTAAAAAAGAGCTTCCTTTTGTGGTTGGTGTAATGGGCGACTTCGCTGGACAAAATACCGAAGCGTTGAAGCCTTTGAAAGACCGACGTTTCATTCAGATTGATCGAGACAACTTTGATGATGTTTTGAAAAAAATGAGTCCATCAGTGAAGTTTAAAGTCGCAAACAAATTGGCGAAAGATGACTCGCAATTTGAAGTGGATTTAAGCTTTAAATCTATGCAGGACTTCGAGCCCGCAGCGATTGTTAATCAAGTTGATCCTTTACGCCAACTGATGGAAACCCGAAATAAACTTCGTGACTTGATGACGAAGGTCGACCGCTCAGAAGAGTTAGAAAATATTCTAGAGGATGTATTAAACAACACGGAAAACCTGACAAAGTTGGCTGGAGAGTTAAAGCTGGGCGAGTCAAGCTCTGTAGATAATCCAGAGGGAGCATAGTAATGACGACTCAAATTGACAAACAACTTGATCCAACGGTAGAGCAACAAACGTCATCATTCCTAGAGCAGGCGATTGGTGCAACAAAGCAAACAGAAGCTTCTCGTGCCGAAGAGTTGATCAAGACATTAACAGAAGAAGCAATGAAAGGTACCGTTTCCTGGAATAAGAACCTAACGGTGACGTTCCGTGAAGCAATCACGCTTCTTGACCAACAGATTTCGGAACAATTGTCTGAAGTCATGCATCACCCAGAACTACAAAAGCTTGAGGGCTCTTGGAGAGGCTTAAATTACTTAGTGATGAACTCGGAAACAAGTTCAGCATTGAAAATTCGCATGATCAGCATGACGAAAAAAGAGCTTCATAAGGATTTAAGCAAAGCGGTTGAGTTTGATCAGAGCCAAATCTTTAAGAAGGTGTATGAGTCTGAATTCGGTAGTGCTGGTGGTGAGCCTTATGGTGCGCTTATCGGTGACTATGAGTTTACAAACCATCCGGAAGATATCGAATCATTGCGCCTGATGTCTAACGTTGCTGCTTCTGGTTTCTCGCCGTTTCTTTCGGCGGCTTCACCGGCTTTGTTTGGCTTTGATGAATGGACGGAATTATCTAAACCTCGCGATTTGGATAAGGTATTCGAGTCATTGGAATACGCACAATGGCGTTCCTTCCGCGAAAGTGCTGACTCGCGTTTTGTAAGCCTAACCATGCCGAAAGTGCTAGCACGTTTGCCTTATGGTCAAGCGACTTCTCCAGTTGAAGAGTTTGGGTTTGAGGAGTTTGATGTTGACGCTGTTTCCGGCATTGCGACTAATGCAGAACACAACGACTACTGTTGGATGAACTCTTCGTATGTACTAGGTGCGAAGCTCACAGATGCTTTTTCAAAGTATGGCTTCTGTACAGCGATTCGAGGTGCAGAAGGTGGTGGTCGTGTAGACAATCTACCAACGCACTTCTTCATGAGTGATGATGGCGATCCTGATATGAAATGCCCAACAGAAATCGGTATTACTGACCGCAGAGAAGCGGAGTTAGGTAAACTTGGTTTCTTACCATTATGTCATTACAAAAACACAAACTATGCCGTGTTTTTTGGTGCGCAAACCTGTCAGAAACCAGCAAATCATGACTCTCCGGATGCGACAGCGAATGCTGCAATTTCCGCACGCTTACCTTACATGATGGCGACATCGCGTTTTGCCCATTATTTGAAAGTGATGGCTCGCGATAAGATCGGTAGCTTCATGGAAGCAGAAGATGTTGAATCATGGTTGAACCGTTGGATCTTAAGTTATGTGAACGCATCTGAAGGAGGCGGTCAGGAAATCCGCGCGAAATACCCATTGGCTGATGCTCGCGTGCAGGTTAAGGAGATTCCAGGCGCGCCAGGCTCTTACAATGCAGTAGCATGGTTGAAGCCTTGGTTACAGATGGAAGAGCTTACGACTTCATTACGCTTAGTTGCAAAAATCCCTCAATCGGGTGGTTAAGTGAATTGTGGTTGGCTTTATGGGTCAACCACACTTTCCCTCCTGTGGTGTGTAAAAATGACTAACGATACAGCGTTGAATTTCTTAGACCCAAGCGAACTAAAGCATGAGTTCAGTCCGCTTGGGTGTGCGGAACTTAATAGTTACTGGATTACTCGGTTTGTCGAAACAGAAGATTCAATACACTCGGCAAAAATTTGGTTAGAAGGTACCAAAAGCAGAAGTGTTGCTGAATTTCGTCGCAGTTTGATTATGACCATCAATCAAATAGATCAATTGTTACAGAAACAACTAAATGAAATCATTCATCACCCGAGATATCAGCAGTTGGAGCGATCTTGGGTGGGGGTTAAGTATCTGTGTGAACAAACAGACGGTCAATCTGGTGAATTGGTAAAAATAAAGCTTTTATCGTCGACATGGGAAGAAGTCAGTAAAGATGCTTTAAAAGCAATCGAATTCGACCAGTCAGCTTTGTTTAAACTGCTTTACCAAAATGAATACGGCATGGCTGGAGGTGAGCCATTTGGACTTATAGTTGGTGATTATGAGCTTCGACATGACCCTAACCAAAACTACTTTGATCGGGATTTGTCGGTATTGGGTAAGATTGCCCAGACAGCAGCAGCTGCGTTTAGTCCTTTTGTCATGTCTGCGCAACCAAGTGTATTTGGGGTTGATCGTTTTTCGGAGTTGTCATCTACCACAGACATTACTTCTCAATTTGATCAAGTTGAGTATGGGAAGTGGCAACGCTTGAGAGAATCAGAAGATACAAAGTTTATAGGTATTGCAGCGCCTAATGTTCTTTTTAGGCAGCCTTATATCAAAGATGGTTCTCGGATAGAGGCGTTTGAGTTCGAGGAGACGATTGTTGAATCAGAACAAGAGTTGTTGTGGGGTAGCGCCGCTTTTTGTTTCGCCGCCATCGCAATTAGAACCTATCAAGAACATGGTTGGTTTACTCACATGAGAGGTGTGAAGCAAGGGGATTACACCCAAGGAGCCATTCTAGCTCCAACAAGAAGTTCTGTTCAGCTTATGAGTAAAAACACACGAGATAGGAGCCCTTTAAATCTGAAGGTATCAGAGCGTAAAGAGAAAGAGATATCCGATTGCGGTTTCATTACGATGTCACCTGTCGCAGAAACCGATTTAGTCGGCATGATATCCAGTGTGTCTATCCATAAGCCGAAGTTATTTGAAGACCAGAACATAACGATGAACGCCAAGCTGACTTCGATGCTGCAATATACATTATGTGTATCTCGAATCGCACATTACATAAAGGTAATGGGAAGAGACAAGGTTGGTGGGTATCAAGATTCTGATTCAATCCAGCGGGATTTTCAGCAATGGCTTCACCAATATACAACTGCTTCTGATGAAGCTTCTGATGAACTCAGAGCAAAGTATCCACTCAACGAAGCAAAAATAACAGTTAAAGAAAAACGCGATTCGCCAGGGCATTACTTTTCAGTAGTGCATTTAAGACCTCATTTTCAACTCGATCAAATGGTTTCGGCGGTCAAATTAATTACGGAGTTATCACCGGAGCAGGTGGTGTAAGGGAACACGATGACAACATGGAAAAAAGCCTTATCTGAAGGTCAATTGCAGCAAGCTATTACTCTATTAATTGAAGAGATAAAGTCTGCCCCGAAAGATGCAAGCTTGCGAAGTTCGTTCATTGAGCTGCTTTGTATTAACGGTGATTTGGAGCGAGCGGACGATCAACTGATTCAATCGATCAAGCTATTTCCGGAATATTTGGCAGGTGCGAGTCAATTGCGTCATCTTGTAAAAGCGGCGCAAGCCCGTAAAGACTTTAGTGAGGGGGCAGCAACTGCGCAGTTTGTTGAAGGTGATTCAAAGGTTAACGAGTTGATCATCGAGTTGAATCTTGCCATCAAAAATAAAGACTATGAAAGTGGTTATGAGTTGGCGCAGCAGCTTGAAAAAGGAAGAACCACTAAACGCTTTTCTCAAAATGGAAGTATGACCGATGAGGTAAGGGATATCGACGACCGTTTGTCTGGTTATGTCGAGCTGTTTTCTACTGCGGGAAACTACTTTCTTGTCCCAATTAAGAATATTAAATATTTAGAAGTGAAGGATCCAAGCTCATTACTTGAAAATGTTTGGCGACCTGTGGAGTTTGATATTGAGGGTTTAGGTGAAGGAGAGGGGCACATGCCACTCACATACATAGACTCATCTACAGACGCCCAAAAGCTTGCCAAAGAAACGGATTGGATACAACTTGGCGCTAGCGAGTTGTTCGTAGGTTCAGGACAAAAGTGTTGGTTGGTTGGGGACAAAGCAGTACCTATTTTTGAGCTAAACCAATTGTCAGAAATCGCAGAGCTTGCATAGAGGTTTAGATGGCACTGGCAGCATCCTTACTTGATAAGCTAATCGATAATGATCCTCAATCCCGAGAAGATAAAGACTTTCCACTCACTCAACAGTTGCTGATAGACAGTTTATTGAGAGATTTAGAGTCGATGTTGAACAGTCGGATTGGGTGGAGAGAAGTCCCGTTTGAGTTAAAAGAAGCGAATAAATCAATCTTAAATTATGGCCTGCCTGATTTCTCTTCAATGCCATTCAGTAGCCAGCAAGGACAAGGGCAGCTCTGCGGCATTGTAAGAGCGGCCATTCGTGAATTTGAACCGCGTTTATCGTCGCCGGTTGTCAATATACTGCAGGAAAAGAGTGCGGTAGATCGCACTTTAAGGTTACAGATAAATGCAACGTGCCTTATAGGAAATAGTGAGCGCGACGTGACGTTTAATACCGAAGTTGAACCCGTAAATTTAGGCATGAAATTGAGTAGAGCAAAATGAGCGAAGAGTTCTTGAAGTACTATAACCGCGAGTTGGCATATTTGCGCCACAAAGGGCAGGAGTTTGGCGAGCAATACCCAAAGATTGCTGCGCGTTTGGGTATTAACGAAGAACAAGTAGATGACCCTCATGTAGAGAGGTTGTTAGAAGGTTGCGCGTTCATGACGGCGCGAATTCGCCAGAGTTTGGATAACAGTTATCCGCAGTTTACTGAGTCTTTAATGGGGCAACTACACCCAGACTTTCATGCTCCAATACCCTCGATGTCGATCATCAGAATGAAGTGTAATGGGTCAACGTCATCACCCTTTGATATACCTGCTGGAGAAAAAGTAAAGATCAGTGCACCCGGTTTTGATGAGTGCGAATTTAAAACATGTTATGACACACAGATTTACCCTTGTGACGTTTCACAAGGAAGCTTTGATAATGCCCCTTTGGCATCGATAGGTTCTCGTTGGGAAACAAGTGCGCACTCGATGCTTAAGTTGAGGCTAAATTCAAATGAGAGTGGGGCGACATTTGCTGGAATGGGGGTTGAGACGCTGCGCTTTTACCTGAATGGTCAAACTCAACTCACACAAAGGCTATATCAACTTCTGTTCAAAAGTCTGATAGGCATATCGCTTTCAGCAAACGGCAAAGAAATTGCGTCATTGACACCACGCCACTTGCACGCAGTGGGATTTCATGATTCTCACAAAGTCGTTCCTTATAGTAAGCGCAGCTTTTCATCCGCAAGGATGTTAGTGGAGTATTTACATTTTCCTGAAAAGTTTATGTTTTTTGAGCTGCAGGATCTCGCACTTGAAAGATTAGAGATAGAAGGCGAGCTCGATATTAGTTTTTACTTTGATATCGACGATGACTGGTTACCAAAACAAGTAGATGAAGAAAGTGTGCTTTTAGGGTGTGTTCCAATCATTAACTTGTACGAAAGCACGATGGAGCCAACACGATTAGAAGCTTCAGAGTATGAGTATCAGATGTCTCCTGGGCATCAAAGTGCTGATTGCAGTGAAGTAGTTGCGATCACGGATGTTACTTTGAATAACTGGAACAAGTCTTATAAGAACTTACCCAGTTACTTCGCTGGCGAGCATAACCATTATATGAATAAAAGTGATTTGTTTTGGGTAATGAGGCGAGAAGATAAGAACTGGGCGGGGGGATTTGATGAACCAGGTAGGGATATCTATATTTCTTTTGTTAATAAAAAACATCAACAGTTTGAATTCGATAGCCATGACAGTTGGTTACTTTCAGTTAAGGCAGAGTGTTGTAATAGAAACATGCCCCCAAAATTGCCTTTTGGTGGCGGTTTGCCAAACGTATTGCTACCAAAAGTAAGTGACAATTTTCAGCAAGTAAAATGTTTGGTCTCAATGACTGAAACAATCAGACCTGATATGGATGAAGGCAGCCGCTGGCAACTAACCAAATTATTAACGCTTTCCCACTTCACTGATGAGACTGGTCTTGCAACGTTAAAACAACGACTTAAACTCTATGCATTTGCGGGTACAGCTGAGACCAAAGCACTTATCGACGCCTTAGTAAAATTAGAATATCAACAAACCACAGGAAGGGTTAATGAACAGGGAAGAGTTGGTTTTGCTCATGGAGTAAAGCTGGTGCTTACCGTTTCTGATCAAATGCTATCTAAAGAGCAAACCTTTTTCTTAGGATGCGTACTTTCAGTGTATTTTGCGCAATTTGCTGAGGTAAATATTTTTACACAGTTAGAGGTAAAGACGAAATCTACGGACAAAGTATTTCATCGATGGCCTGCAATGCTTGGTGAAAAGGTATTGTTATGAATGAGGTGGATTTTTTTCAACAATTGAAAAAGCGACCATTGTTTGAAGCGATTCACCTCATTGAATTGGGATTACTTAAAGCTGGGGCTCAATTAGGGAGCGATTCATTACCTAAAAATGAAAAGGTAGATCTAAAAGTAAACTCAACGCTAGGTTATGAAAACGCACAACTTTCCAATGTTCATCGCTCTGGCAGCGATAGGCTGATACTAGAAACAAACTTAATTGGTCTGACAGGGGAACAGGGCGTGTTACCCCATCATTACAGTGAACTTGCTATTAGTCGTCAAAAAGAAGGCGACGGAGCGATGGTGGATTTCTACGATATTTTCAATCACCGCTTACTTTCGTTGTATTACCGTAGTTGGCAGTTGAGTCAGATATCAGTTCAGGCACATGAACATTCTAAAGGGGCTCGTTCCCCTCTCATAAACAGTCTAGAAGCTGTTTCAGGTCACTCTGACCACCTAATTAATCACTACGCCGGCTTATTTGCATCGAGAAACAGAAGTAAAGGCGCACTAAAAACCATTATTGAAGACCTAACAGGGTGTGACGTTAGGTTACACGAGCTTCAAGGGCAATGGTTACGTTTATCAAAGGAAGAACAGACGAGATTAGGTGGAAAGTCGACGCCGGAAGGACAATTTGCTCAAGTCGGTAGAGGCGCATCTATAGGCGCAAAGGCGTGGAACATAAATGCAGCAGTGATGATCGAACTAATACCAACGAGTACAGAGCAAGTCAGTCAGTTACTGCCCAATAACCCATACATAAACACAGTTAAGTCTTTGGTCCATGAGTATGTAGGCAAACATAAGTCCATTAAGTGGAAGCTCACTACACGTCATAAGTATTTGCCCAAGGTGTGCATTACTAAACGACATGGTCAACTAGGGATTGGTACGGTTTTATCTAAACATAAGCGAACTGAAGATCGCGAAATAACTATCACCATTTAAAGGAATCACAATGGCTTTACTATCACTTTCAGCGTTGGTCGAAAGGTTGTCTCCTGTAGCTAAAGAAACGCTTGAACAAGCGGCTGCAATGGCGAGTTCTCGTACTCATCATAGTATAGAGATGACCCACTGGTTGTTATCCATACTCCAGCATCCCGCAGAGATTTATGTTGAAGTATTTAAGAAGTTTAATGTAAACCCGAAACTGGTTGAAACACAGTTATTGTCGCAATTGGAAAAATACAAAACGGGTTGTGAATCGGTGCCGGGACTTGCAACCCACACTGTTACTGTGATGCAAAATGCAGTGATGATAGCAACAATAGAGTTTGACGCACATGAACTCAACTGTATCCATCTATTAAGTGCTTATCTATCGGATGATTCCTTAGCGAATGCGATAAATCAACCTTGTCCTGAATTAAATAAAATTGAAGTGACGACATTGCCTGCATTCAATGAATCGCAGCAGGTAGCAACTTCTGCAGCAAAACAAACTAGCACTGCCTTGGATCAATTTACTGTTGATCTTACAGCACAAGCTAAAGCAGGAAAGCTTGACCCAGTTGTTGGGCGTGATAACGAAATTCGACTCATGGTAGATATATTGCTGCGAAGACGCCAAAACAACCCAATTCTCACAGGGGAGGCGGGAGTTGGTAAAACGGCTGTAGTAGAAGGGTTAGCCCTAAAAATTGTCGAAGGTGACGTCCCTCCAGCATTGCAAGGTGTTGCTATTAAGTCGTTAGATATGGCTTTACTACAAGCCGGAGCAGGAATGAAAGGTGAGTTTGAAAACCGCCTAAAAAACGTCATAAAAGAAGTTAATCAATCTGATACACCGATTATTCTTTTTATCGATGAAGCTCATGGTCTGATTGGCGGAGGTGGTCAGGCGGGGCAAAGTGACGCTGCTAATATTTTAAAGCCAGCACTCGCAAGAGGTGAGTTAAGAACTATTGCTGCAACAACTTGGGCTGAGTACAAAAAGTACTTTGAAAAAGATGCAGCGCTGACTAGGCGTTTCCAAGTGGTCAAAGTAGATGAACCCACTCCGGAAGTTGCAGTGGATATGCTTCGCGGTTTATTGAATGTGATGTCGAACCATCATGGCGTATATATTACCAGCCAAGCATTAGAAGCCGCTGTTCAACTGTCTTCTCGATACATCAATGGTCGACAACTTCCTGACAAAGCGGTGTCAGTATTAGATACAGCGTGTTCACGCGTAGCCTTAAGTCAATCTTCAATACCCGGTGTATTGGATAACAAGAAAAAGGCAATGCAGCTAAAACAAGCAGAATTAGAACAACTGATTAAAGAGTCTCAATTTGGTCGCGACCATAGTGATGTGATAGAGAATATTCGAATCGAGATTGACCAGCTCTCTCACTCAGTACTTACTCTTGAGGCGCAATGGCAACAAGAACAACTTTGGGTTGAAGATGCAAAAGCCTTACGTAATAAAATCCTCCTATCTCCGTCAGATTCTGACAAACAAAAATTGATCGAGATTGAAGAACAACTCGGTACGAATGCTCAGCCTTTGGTGTTCTCTCATGTAGGGGATGCATTGATCGCCGAAGTAATCTCTGATTGGACTGGTATTCCGCTAGGTAAGCTGCAAGATGACGAGATTAAGGCAGTATTGAACTTAAAAGAGAGTTTAATTAAACGAGTTGTAGGGCAAAATCATGCTCTTGAAACCATGTCGGAAGTGATTAAAACGGCAAGTGCCCAACTTACAGATGAATCGAAGCCAAACGGGGTGTTTCTGCTTATTGGACCAAGCGGAGTCGGTAAAACTGAATCCGCATTAGCAATAGCGGAAAAGGTGTATGGTAGTGAAGAAAACGTTACCACGATCAACATGTCAGAGTTTAAAGAGGAACATAAAGTCTCATTACTATTAGGCTCTCCTCCTGGCTATGTCGGTTATGGTGAAGGTGGTGTGTTGACGGAGGCGGTGAGAAGGAAGCCATACAGCGTCATTCTTTTAGATGAAATGGAAAAAGCGCACCCAGGTGTCCAAGATATCTTTTATCAAGTGTTTGATAAGGGAATGATCAAAGATGGTGAAGGTAGAGACATTGACTTCAAAAATACCATTATCATTATGACGGCAAATACTGGTACAGATACAACAATGTCATTGTTTGAAGACCCTGACTTAGCTCCAGATGTTGGCGCCCTAAAAAATGCGTTGAGAGATGATTTAATTGCGGACTTTAAACCTGCTTTCTTGGGACGTGTAAATGTCCTACCTTACTTACCACTAGACGAAACAGTATTAAAAAATATTACTCACCTAAAAGTAAAAAAAATCTCAGATAGAATTAGAAAAAACTATTCCTCAGAGCTGATAGTGAGTGATCAACTAATAAATAATATTGTTGCTAGTAGTAATGAATCAGGAAGTGGAGCAAGGGTCATACAAACAACCATTGAAAATACACTGTTGCCTAAAATATCGCATGAAATCCTTACGGCGATTCTTAAAGGTAAGAATTTTAAAGAGATTAAGGTCGAGGGTGAAGTTAATTCTTTAACTGTCTCACTTTTATAACAATTATTTCAAAATGAAATTAATATGAGAGTTGCTTCGTAATAAGCATTTTACATTTAAAATAACGCTTATATTAAATCTAAATACAAGATATAAAATATCGTATTTAAAAATTGGTTTTTGATACATTAATCATTAGTTTTAATTGATGATTAAAATATAAAATTACTATGTAATATGTCATTAATAATGCTATAGGAGATTAGCATGCAGTCTAACACGTATCTTAAATATGCAGATATTAAAGGTGAGGCAACAGCCGAACAGTACAAGGATCTAATTACTCTACTATCTGTAGATTGGAGTGTTGGTCGTGAAATTTCATCGTACACTGGTACAGCGATGGACCGCGAAGCAAGTGCAACACGTCTATACGATTTGACGATCACTAAGCTTCAAGACCGTTCATCACCGGACCTATTTAAAGAAGCTACCATTGGTAAAGGTAAACCAGCGGTATTCCACATCACCAAGCAAGGTGAAAAGGTAGAAGAGATCATGAAAATCGAACTTACCGATGCAATGATTTCAAACTACTCTGTGTCAATCCAGGACGATCGTCCAATTGAAACAATCACTATTTCTTACACTGAAATGATGATGACAGTTACACCTACTGACGATAAGAACAACACATCTGCGCCATTAGTATATGGCTACAGCGGTGTTAAAGGTCAGCAAATGTAATTGTATTGCGGGAAGAGCTTTCTTCCCGCTATTTTATAAAGAAGTATCTAATGAAAAAAGCATCTCAGAAAAATAACTTTATACGAATTTCTTCACCATTTGGGAGTGATACGTTAATTCTTAATTCCTTTGAATATAAAGAGACTGTATCCCAACTTTTTTCATTGTATGCTCATGCTTATTTTAACGATCAACATGAGGAATTGAATAACATCATTGGAAAAGAGGTCTTGATCACGATGGATAATCATCCATCTGTTAGCGCTAAACCTCGTTATTTTCATGGGGTTGTATCTAGAGCCAGATTAACTGGTTCAAGGGTTACTACAGTTGAGCATGGTGAGAATTACAAAAACATAGATTTGTATATCGAGCCTAAAATTCGATTTTCTGATTACCGCACTAACTGCCGTATTTTTCAAAATAAAAGCATAGAAGAAATAATTTCATTGATTCTATCAGAACATGATGTGGAGTTCAGTTTTAAAACTCTAAGAAGTTACCCCAAGTATGCGTATAAAGTTCAATATGACGAAACTGATCTGGCATTTATAGAGCGGTTACTGTCTGAAGAGGGAGTTGCTTATTGCTTTTCGCATACAGAATCTTCCCATGTTATTGAATTTTTTGATGACGCTGATTACTACGAGTCAGGGGAAGAGTTCTTTGTTAATCATTCAACAGGTACGAGTGAAGTAAGCCACATTAGTTCATGGAATGAGACCCAAACACTGACGACTAAAAAAACATGTAAAGCAGGCTTTGATATGCTTAAGCCTTTGTCTCATCCGATGCACCAAGCGAATGGAAAGAGTGAATATTTTTCGGTACCAGTTAGTGAGCACTATGAGTATCTCGCGGAAACTGAGACTAAAGATGATTTTTCCTTACGCAACAAGCATGCAATTGAGTCGCTACAACAAGATGCTTATCAATGTAGTGGTGAAGCAAGTTGCAGAACCTTTACTGTTGGTAAATTATTTAAATTTAAAAAACATGAAGATGTAAGCCGTGTAGGTAAAGAGTTTGTCCTTTCTTCGGTTTCCATGTCTGCGTCAGTGCTCAATCAAACTGGGCAAGGTGGGACGTCAGCTCAAGGTTTTAAAATGTCTTTCCACTGCGTCGGTTCAAAAACCATGCTTCGTCCAAAAACTCATATTCGAAGACCTCAAGTTAGAGGTCTTCAAACCGCGATTGTTACTGGAAATGAGGATGGTGAGATTTACCTTGATAAGCATGGACGAATTAAAGTTCAGTTTCATTGGGATAGACAAGGTAAATATGATGCTAACAGTTCATGCTGGATTCGCGTTGCGCACGCTAGCGCGGGTAATGGCTGGGGTAGTATTTTCCACCCAAGAGTTGGTCAAGAGGTCATTGTCGATTTTGTTAATGGCGACCCGGATCAGCCTATAGTTACCGGCTCTCTTTACAATGGAACTCAAGAGACACCATACAAATTACCGGACCAAGCTTCTCAAAGTGGTTACAAATCTCGCTCTGTACAAAAAGAGGGAAATAACTACAACGAGCTTCGGTTTGAAGACAAGCCTGGAGATGAGCATGTCTACTTACACGCAGAAAAGCTGTTTCAAATGGTAGTCGAAGACTGTGCAGATATTTCTATAGAGAACAATAAAAAAGAAAAAGTCACCAATGAATTGCGCCAAGAAGTGGGTAAAAGTGCCGACCTTAAAGTAGGTGAGAATCAATCTTTAGATGTTGGTAAGGCATTATCAATTAATGCAGGAAAAAGTATTGAAATTAAGGTTGGTGGGGCGTCGATTCAAATGTCGAGTTCTGGCGAGATCAATATTAAGGGCAATAAAATCTCGATTAATGGCTCTGCCATCGCACTAAAAGCCGGGCAAATTTCCCTTAATTAAGGCGCGAAGAAATGGGAAAACCAGCAGCAATAATAGGTAGCTTTCACATATGTCCCAAAAAGACAGGGAAAATTCCTCACGTCGGAGGACCTGTCATAATGGGGTCTGCAAACGTAAAAATCACAGGCCTCCCTGCTGCACGAAAAGGCGATAAGCTAATTTGTGTTGGTCCACCGGATAGCATCTCTTCGGGTTCTTCTAGCGTGAAAATCAACGGGAAACCGGCAGCACGGCTAGGGGATTCGACATCTCACGGCGGTAAAATTTTAGTCGGCAACCCAACGGTAGTCATTGGTGGATAGATGGGGCTTATGTTTCAGCCAAGCTTGTGTTTGTTGGGAGACCAAGAATTTTCAATATCGCAGCTCACTAATCATACGTTAAAGCCGTCAGAATTCTCTGTATCGAACTTTGAAGAGGTCGACTCTCTCTCTATTATTGATACGCTTGATTCTTATTCTAACTATCTGAGCAAGCGGGATATTTCAGGTCATGTTTTCTTGTTGCTGCCAAATATCACCGATAAGAACATTCTGCGAAGAGTTATCGCTTCGTTTTTGTCGATATTTAGCAAAGTCGAGGCGGATAAAATTGCCCTTTATCCATATGGTAATGCCTCTTTTTTGATGGCTCTTAACAGTATTGAACGCTTGGTCAAAAAAAATAACTCAGTGTGGGTCGTCGCTATAAACGCAATCGATTCTGGATATGGTCTTGATTCGTTAGTTATGGCGCGTTGTTCCATGGGGCATAGAGGATTACGTCCTTACAAGGTTGCTGTTGATTTGGACTTTGAAGGGACTGATACGGCGACATCAAATATCACCAAACAATTGGGGCTTGTTTGTACTCATCTTCTAGACGAACTCGCTCTGTCTATAGAAGGAGAAGAGCCAGTATGGCTGGAGTCTATTCAGTTCTTATCTCCTTGGATAACAGCGGATACTTCCTATCAGCTAATAGATTCGATCACGGGTCCCTTAGGTCCTTGTAATGGTTTATTAAAAGCGCTCTGTGTTTACCAGCAGCAAGCAAATAGAAACATATCAAATTATTGCGGATTGCAAATTGACGTTGAACGGTATGGATATGCCGTAGGCGTTTTGTATCGCTGGGTTAATGAGTAACTTGAAGAGATGAACTTACAACGGATTGTCAAACTTAAAGCGTTAAGTGGTGCCGTATTTTGCTTTTCTCATCAACGTTTAAATGTTGGTATTGAAAAAGAATTTGGCACCGAAAACTGTGCAGCGGTTTTTATTGAGCAATTTCATTTTGCATCATTGGATGACCTAAGAGAAATCGCCTCTTGGACGAGTAAAGAAGTGTCATTTGCTCATGAGTATGAAGATAAAGGCATAGAAGAGCTCGACCAGCTACTCGCTAAAGGGTTATATGATCGTGTTTTGTTTGTATCAGAACTGCCTAAGTTACTCCCTAAAACATTCTATCCACCAACGAATATTCCACAACCTGTCGCTCTAAAGGCGTCAAAAGGTGCGAGGGTATTGTCGCGTTCTGAACGTGTTAATGCGAGCAGTTCTGTAAGTCTCTCTCCTCAAGATGAAAGCAGTAAACGTCATGTTAAAGCTGGCGATCCCGTGTCGATGGTGACAGGTGAAGAACACTTATCTTTAGTGGATGTTAGATTACCTTTTCATTTGACGTGGTTACGTACGTATCGCTCTTCTCTCTGTGATACGAGTACATCTTTAGGCTTTGGCTGGAGGCATATATTTCAATACGAGCTAATGGATGTATTAGATGAAAAGTCTAACGTGGTAGGTTGGCTTTTTATGGATGAAGTAGGAGACACGATTCAATTTCCTAGTGTGGAGATCGGCGGAATTAGTTATCAAGCTTATTCTGGTGCAAGCTGCCTGTTCCACAAAAATGGTTATCGACTCGTGTCATTGAGAAACGAAGTTCAAATTAAGTTTTATTTGAAAGACGAGTTGTGGGTCGCACGTGAAGTTCGTCTGGGTCACATGAAAACCGTGAACCTTGAATACTCTCGCAATCACAGAGTGGTTGGAGTCAGTGTCAACCAGAAACCAAAACTTGAACTTCAGTACGACGAACATGGATTGCTTGTAGAAATCAGAACCCCCAAAACAAACCACGTGTTAGCAAAATATGATTACGATGCAGGTAGTCGCTTAATCTGTGCCAAGAACGAAAACGGTCTCATAGAAAAGTATCAATACAACGACTCGAACCTACTGGTTAAGCGAACGCGAGCGACTGGCTTTTCTCATTATTTTGAATGGTTGGGTGAAGGAAAAGATGCAAAATGTGTTCGAAATTGGGGGGATGAAGGCGTCTATGACTATCGGTTTGATATCGGGTTATACGAGTCAACTTACTGGGACTCGTTAGGAAACCGATGGCAATATAAGCATGATGAAAATGGAAAATTGCTTGAATGCATAAGCCCTGAATCCAGACTTATGGCATATGAGCACGATTCTATGGGGAGGTTAGCGTGCACGACTAATCCGGATAAAAGCTACACTTTCCACTTCTACGATGAGTTTGGCTTGATGAAGCAAAAAGTGCATTCTTCAGGGGCGATCGAAGATTTTGAATACAATGAATTTGGTCAATGTATAAAGCATTGTTTTCCTGACGGTGAAGTTGAGATAAGAGAGTTTAATGCTTTAGGTCAGTTGGTCATGCACCAATACAAAAACGGGCTAAAAGAACATTCGTTGTTTGATAAACACGGTCGACAAGTAGAGCAGAACAGCGATGTTGGAACTCGTACTCAATGGTGGTGGAGTGAGGCAAACCAGCTGCTAGCAAAGAAAGTAAACCAGTGTTTGGTTCGTTATAGCTATGACGAATATGAACGTATCAATGGTATCTCTTATCCCCATGATTTGATTGCTGGTTTTGAGCGACACGAAAACAACTTACTTACCCGTTTATATTTTCAAAGTAAAAAAGATCAAACATTTCGAGAGCATCGTTACGAATATGATGATTTTGGTCGAGTTAAACAGATCTGCACGCCACGAGGTTCTATAGATATTGTTTGGGGGCATCTAGCCCAGCCAACAGCGATAGTGAAACAAGATCAGAGTGCTTTTTCTTTTTCTTATGATTCGGAAAGAAACCTGACGAGCATTGAGCGCTCGGATGGCTGCAAATATGAGTTTGAGTACACACCTGACGGTCATATAAGCCAGACAATTAACTTCGATCGAATTAAGACCAATTACACCTATGACCGAGCTGAAAGGTTAAGTCAAATATCACATTGCTCTATTCTGATCTCGTTTCAATATGATGAGCTTGGACAGGTTGCAAAAGTTAAAGCCAGTGGCAAAAATCGAAGTGTAGAGAACCATTACCAACATACTCTAGGTGGTAAATTAACTCGCGCGCACAACCGTTTCTCTAATATTTCATATACGTATTCTGGCACGAAATTGGTGAGTGAGGAGCAGGGACGCTTTTCTTTCGTCAATCAATACCAAGATAACGGTTTACTTCGTTCTCAACGCTATGACGATGGAACAGAGGTGCTATATGAGCATGACCAATTTGGCACGGTATGTGGATTAACGATTCATTCAAACGGCTCTGAGAGAGAAGATTCAATTAAGTTTGAATACGATGAATTACAACGTTTATCGATAATCACTTATAGCGCGGGAAAAGAGCTAAGAGAGTTCGATGGAATAGGTCGCTTGAAGCGCCAAATATGGACTGCTTTCGAGCGTAAGTATCATTACAACGCGCAGCATTTATTGTCTCTTATCGTTGATAGTGAAAAGGGGGCGTTGCATTACCGTTATGATGAACTTGGGCAATTAGAAAGAGTAAAAACACAGACTTTAGAAAAGTCATATTCCTTTGACAGTTTTGGTAATTTTAATGATGAAAGTGCACAGCTAGACTATGATCGGCTGGTTGAATATAACGGCGTAAGGTACGACTACGATGAGCTAGGCAATAGAATCCGCACTCAAGGCAATGGGTGGGAACAGCATTGTGCTTATGATGCAAAAGGACAGTTAATCAGTGTCGAGACTGAAGGGCGGTTGTGTCAATTTGAATATGATGCACTAGGACGCAGAACGAAGCAAATCAGCGAAAATGGAACCACCGAGTTTATTTGGCAAGGAAGTCATCTAGTCGGCGAGTATTCGCGTTCGGGTTATCGGTGGTATCTATATCAACCAAACAGCGTAGTTCCGCTTGCTCTTATTGAAAACGGCAAGTGTTATTTTTTCCAATGTAATCAAATCGGAACCCCAGAACGTTTGGTGGACTCTAAAGGGCAGGTAGTTTGGCAAGCAACATACGATACCTTTGGATTTGCTCACGTTGAAATCGAGACGGTTAAAAACAACCTTCGCTTACAGGGGCAGTACTTCGATATTGAGACTGGTCTGCATTACAATTTAGCACGCTATTATGATCCTCAAATAGGTCGATTTATCCAACCCGATCCCCTAGGGCTGCTTGGTGGAACTAACCACTATCAATTCGCGCCAAACCCTGTCTCGTGGGTTGATCCTTTGGGTTTATGTGCAAAAGAGGAGTCGCATACAGTTCTAGCGGGGCGCGACGATAATTCGCCTGAGAAGTCGGTGTACTACGCAATGGGCTCGGGGAATTATCAAGCTACAATTACTCAAGCTTCACCTAGTTACAAGCTACATGCGTATTCGTCCCCGCATCATTCAGCTTTAAGTATTAACGATGTTCATATGGCACTCGATGCCGCGGGTATGCTGCCCGGAGTCGGAATTATTCCTGACGCAGTTAATACTTTTTTGTATGGAGTAACTGGTGACTTTGTTAACGCGGGAATGTCACTTTCTGCAATGGTTCCTGTTGTCGGGCAAGGGGCTATGGCGACTAAGTATGTCAGTGAGCTCGACAAAATTGAAGGTCATGGCAATAATATCGCGGATAATGTAAGTACGCATATAGACGATTATGTGTCACGGCTTTATAGTAAAGTCACGCCTTCAAACCGACCTGCCAATCTGTTTGAAATAGAACAGACTGGGCCTCGGAACTATCGAGTCTTTGGAGGGGGGACATCAATAGACATTGATGGCTATGAAGGAACTGTAATTCTTGAAGCAAAGTTTGTTGATAAAAAGAGCAGAAGTCCTTTTATTGAAGACTCTAAGATTCCGCCATTTTTGCGTGAGAAAATTCGCAAGGAGCAAGCACATGAATTTGAACGATTGAAAGCTGTTTTAAAGGATTCTGAGGTTCCGTTTAACAAGTTGGAGGTGAGAATTAATGAGCCTCTAGCAAAGCCTTATTTTCAGTCACTAATCGAAAAATATAAAATACCAGGGCATGTTAAGGTTGTTAGGACATCAATCAAAGAGTCAGGAGGGGGATGATATGAGTAAACTATTACTATTTATTGGTGAAAATGAACAATTTGATAAAGATACCGTTGTTCAACAAATTAGAAAGATAGTAGGTGTTAGAAATGACAAAGAAGGAAATTTTATTGGCTCTGTTTTTGAGGCAGAGTACGCTGTAAATAATGAGAGTTACATTGTTCGATTGAGTGATGACCTCGAAACAATAACTGTCGATGGAATTGATGATAATAGTCTAGATTTTGTTCTTCAATTGAAAACTCTGCTCATGATACCTCTCCAAGTGGTTGACATGGATTACTCATTTCATCTGGAGTTAGCTAACGTAAACTCATTAGTTCAGCTTAAAGAAGAAATTAGGAAGGGAGTGTAATTGAATCGAGCAGTGTCTGGGCGAAAATTTTGATAATCAGGATACCACTTCTTTCGGGGAAATAATTTGTATTCTTAAAGTTGCGTCCAAAACAAACCACATGAAAAACTTACGAACTCACGATATCCGGCGGGGATCTCAGTGGCGCACAAAATCGCGCTTATCTCAGACGGATGAGCAAGCGCAACGTGCATTCGAAACTTTAGGACCAGATACCCAAATGAATGTTTCACTGGATCGCTGCCCATTACGTGGAATTAAATAAGTTGAATGACGAATATTTTGAAATGTTTATAGAAGAGTTTGGCGAGCCGACCGAACATATTCAGGCGACTGACCAACAAGTTGAAGCATATCGAGGCATACTTCCAGATCAGCTACTTAAATACTGGCAAATGGTCGGTTTCTCTGGCTTTAACGATGGTCTATTCTGGATCACCAATCCCGCAGAATTTGAAGATGTGCTTGAATCTTTTCTCGACGATACAGAGTTCGCACACTATGACAACTACCATGTGATCGCTCGAAGCGCCTATGGTCAACTCTATTTGTGGGGAGAGCGAACAGGTGCGTCACTCGATATAGCGACACACTTAAATTGGATAATGACAAATCAAGGACACGCAAAAGACATTTCTAAAGGCGATGCTAATATTGCAATTCAAAGCTTTTTCGGTTTTCAAGATAAAGAATATATAGACGTAGAAGTTAGTTCAAAACCTCTCTTTCCGTCTGCGATTAAAAAACATGGTCCAGTGGGTAAAGAAGAAGTGATGATGTTTACCCCTTACCTATTTATGGGGGGCAAGAAGTCCGCAGATGCTATGACCAAAGAAGATCTACATGTATTTTTACAGGTTATGGCGGATTTAGGGGGAGCCGAAATTATCGATATGGCGTCAATGGTCGGCAATGTCCTTAAAAGTCACAGAGATTAACCCGTCCTGCATAGCAAAACTCAAGCTCACGCTTTGTGGGCTCTTTTGTTTACCTAGTATCGATCTAGATAGATATCTTTTAAACAATCAGTTTGGCTGAATAGTGATCACACACAAGGCGAGAGTTCTTAGCTTAAACCCAGATATTGAAGAAGAAGTTACGCTTGAAGTTAATGGTGTCGAATTAACCTGTTTTGCCGGGGTGTGCCCCTATGAATTGTATATTGGGCAAGAATATCCTGTTGCATTTGAAATGTTGGACTTTGAATTAACAGAGCAGGAAAGTGCAGACGAAACTAGTATGACAAGGGTCGATAGTACCTATGCTTATAAGCTATTAGGTAGACTAAGCGGTGGGACCATAGACGCTGGACTTAAGATTTGTGATGGTTTTTTAGAGTCTGATTATGCATATTTGGATGGTCAGTTTATTTGTCTCTGTGTTGAGCGGTTGGATGTAGAATTTTTAGATAGGTAAACCGAGTTCTTAGGGCATGTCTTTTCCCCCTAAATAATGAGCGGGTTTGTGCAAATAAATTAGGCAAAGGATATAAACGCAAATGAATAATGAAAACTCTACACTAGTTCGCTTTGTTATGAATGCTGATAAATTGAAAAAAGTACCTCATCAATCCTATAGCCTAGATGGACTAAAAAATGGTGAGTGTTTGTGTGTGGTCAATCGAGATGATTCTTGGCAAGTTGTATACAACAGTCAAGGAAGAATTACGTCTGTAACTGAATGTCAAAATGAAGAAGATGCGTATGAGGAACTATATCGCCAAATCTCAGATGCTTATGGTTGGTAGATTTGAAGAACGCACAATTAGCTCGTTTATACTTTAACTTCAGCATACGCCACAAACCACATGAAAAGCTTACGAACTCACGATATCCTAGTGGGATAATAAGATAGCGCCATATTGATGGCAGAAAGTGAATTCGAATGAAGTTTATCCATACCTCAGATTGGCACCTCGGTCGACAGTTTCATAACGTCTCTTTACTTGACGATCAGCAAGCGGTTCTTGACCAGTTAATCCATTACATTGAAAACAACCCTGTTGATGCGGTTGTTGTTGCTGGTGATATTTATGACCGTTCTGTCCCACCAACTATCGCAATTGAACTACTTAACAAAGTGGTGAAGCGAATCTGTGGGGAGCTAAATACGCCGATGATTCTGATTTCTGGCAACCATGATGGTGCTGAGCGCTTGGGTTTTGGTTCAGAACAGATGAAAAATGCGGGTCTTCACATTATCAGTAATTTCGAAGACATGCTTACCCCTGTTGTTATTGAAACCGAAAGCGCAGGGCAAGTTGCTTTTTATGGCATGCCTTATAACGACCCTGAGCAAGTCCGTTTTACCTACCAAGAACCCGTTTCGACCCACGACCAAGCGCACAAGCTACTTGCTGAGAAAATCGCTGAACAGTTCCAACCAGAGCAACGCAACGTGTTGGTCAGCCACTGCTTTGTCGATGGTGCCATTGAGTCTGAATCTGAGCGTCCACTTTCGATTGGTGGCTCCGACCGCGTCAGTCACGAGCATTTCCTCAACTTTGACTATGTAGCGTTGGGGCATCTGCATCAGCCACAGAAAAAAGGCGAAGAGTACATTCGTTATTCTGGTTCACTGATGAAATACAGCTTTGGTGAACAAAACCAGAAGAAAGGTTTCACGCTTGTGGAAATTGACCAAAACGGGTTTGTCTCGGGAGAGCACATTAACCTTGCTGCACCTCATGAGATGCGAATCGTTGAAGGTGAACTTGAACAAGTAATAGAGCAGGGCAAAACCGATCCGAAAAACGAAGACTACTTGTTGGTACGTTTGATGGATAAGCACGCAATCTTAAACCCAATGGAAAAGCTACGTACTGTTTACCCGAATGTTTTGCACCTAGAAAAACCGGGCATGTTAATTGGTGTCGAGCAGGAGATGGCGCAAGCAAAGTTGGCGAGAAGTGAGATAGACATGTTCCGAGACTTCTTTTCGGAAGCGCAAGACAGTCAATTATCGCAAGAACAAGATCAAGCGATCAGTGACATCATCAAACAACTTTCTCAGCAAGCTCAGTAAGGACCAAACATGAAACCCATTAAACTGACAATGCAGGCTTTTGGTCCGTTTGCTCAAACAGAAACGATTGAGTTCGACAAACTGGGAACTAACCCTTTGTTTCTCATCAACGGTCCTACTGGTTCGGGTAAAACCTCGATCCTCGATGCGATTTGTTTTGCTCTATATGGTGAAACGACGGGTAATGAGCGCCAAGGTATTCAAATGCGTTGCGATATGGCAGCACCAACGTTGCTGACTGAAGTGACACTAGAGTTCTCGTTGCACGGTAAGTCTTATCGAGTAATTCGCTCACCAGAACAAGAAGCACCAAAGGCGCGTGGTGAGGGCATGACGGTGCGTAAGCATACCGCAGCTTTGTATGAGATTACGGACGAAGAAAAGCTCATCACCAGCAAAACAACTCAAGTAAAGACAGAAGTGACCAATATCATTGGCTTGAACGAAACTCAGTTCCGCCAAGTGATGGTGTTGCCACAAGGTAAGTTTCGAGAGTTGTTACTTGCGACATCCAAAGAGCGGGAAGAGATATTTGGTCAGCTATTCCAAACTGATATCTACAAGAAGATTGAATATGCGCTGAAAGATAAAGCGAGTGCCATTAGCAAAGCCAAAGACGAGTTTGATAACCAAATTCGAGGCGCACTGCAGGTTGCTGGTGTTTCTTCTGAAGTGGAGTTAACAGAGCAGCGTGAAGCCTTATCTGTTCAATTTGAATCTGTACAAAAGCAAGAGCAAGAATCTCTGGCTCAATTAAATACGGTAAAAACGGAACTGCAAAAAGCAGAAGCGCTGAGCAATGAGTTTAAAAAGCGCGAGCAAGCCGAAATTGCATTGAAGCAACATCTGGAACAGAGCGATGCTGTCTCATCACGTCAATTGCAGTTAGACAATGCGAAGAAGGCAAGCAAGGTTGAGTTGCCTTATGTCACGTTACAAAACGCCTCAAAGCAATCGCAAGAACTTGAGCAAAAGGTGGCTAAGCTATCTCAAGATCTTACTGTGGCAAATGACGCGGTAAAATCCAAAGAAGGCGTATTGCAAACCGCGAAAGAACAAGCTGCACAATTGCCAAAACTGACAGAGCAGCAATACCAACTTGAAGGCATGAAAGGAAAGTTGGTTGAAAAGTCTGAGCTAGAGAAAGCCATTAACGCAGGTTTGACGCAAAAATCCGAGTTTGAGGTAACGCTTAAGAAATATATCGCTCTGAAAGAGAAGTTAACGCTAGAGGCACAACAAGGTCAGAAGTCACTGGATCAAGCTCGAATCGATGTTGCAAGTATTGGCAGTGTAGATGCTGAGATAAAACAGCAACAACGTTTAATGCAAGATCTACAGAAGCTCACTGGCTTAAACCAAGAGCTAGTTAAATTGGATGCATTGACGCCTAGCAAACAAGCTTCGGTTGACCAAGCAAAAGCGCGATACGCAGAACTTCAACGCTCAGCAGATACACTTGAATTGAGCTGGCACAATGCTCAAGCCGCAGTATTGGCTCAGCGCTTACAAGCCGGTGAAATGTGTCCGGTGTGCGGTAGTGTAGAACACCCTCAACCCGCTCAATTTGTTGGTGAAGAGGTAACAAAAGAGCAAGTTCAGCGTGCTCGAAATACGGAGCGAGAAGGGCAAGTTGCGCTTAACCAATTGAGCAATCAATTGGAGCAGCACAATATCGCAGTCGGACAATACAAGCAGCAGATTGAGCAACTATCCGTTGAGCTTGGCCAAACCGCATCAATGGATTTAAGCGCGTTACAAGCGTCTATGCAGCAGCTCAATGAACGTTTACAGCAATTGTCATCGATTAACTTGGTTCAGCTGGAACAAAGCGTCAATGAGCTAAACCAGCGTTGTGTTACTGGGGAAGGTAAGATCAATGATCTGCAAAACCAGATGGCAGCGAATGAATCGACGATAAAAGTGAACCGAGAGCAACTGGCTAAACTGTCTGCTTCGTTAGATGCCAAGTACTCATCTCTTGAAGTTCTTGAGCAAGACATTGTTGCGATTCAAAAACAGATTGCGGAGTTAAATTCCGCTTTAGAAAATGCACAAAATCATTTGCAACAAGCCGTGCTTGCGAAGACCAATATTGAAAGCCAACTGACAACCAATCAACAGTGGTTGAATGAAGCACTAGAGCGTTTTAGCACAGCAAAAGCTGATTGGGAGCAAGCGTTGCAGGCTAGTGCATTCGAGGACGAAGCGCAATTCTTAGCATGTAAAGTGGATGAAGCCGAGATGCAGGTTTGGCAGCAAGAAATTGATGCGTTCAAACAAACTCAAATCAAGCTAGAACAAACATTGGCAGATTTAAGTTCAACATTGAAAGACTTGGCGTTGCCAGATTTAGAAGGGCTTAACGTTAAGCTAAACAGCAATCAGCAAAGTTACGTTGAAGCGCGTAATCAGCTTGATAGCACGCGCTCTTTGTTTGAACGTCTAGAGAAAGTCCGTAATGACATCGCGACGTTACATGACAAGAACACTAAGTTAGAAGACGAATATAAAGTGTTTGGCACCTTGTATGACGTTGCAAGCGGTAAAACGGGTAGCCGCATCAGTCTGCACCGATTTGTCCTTGGTGTGTTATTAGACGATGTATTGATTCAAGCGTCACAGCGTTTAAGTCTGATGAGTAAAGGTCGTTATATCTTGGCTCGTAAAACTGAAGGCTTTAAAGGTGCGGCAGGACGAGGCTTGGATTTGGTAGTAGAGGACAGCTACACAGGTAAAACGCGTGATGTTGCGACGTTATCGGGTGGTGAATCTTTCATGGCAGCGTTGGCATTAGCGCTCGGTCTATCTGATGTTGTGCAGTCTTACAGTGGCGGTATTCGCTTGGATACGCTGTTTATTGATGAAGGTTTTGGCAGCTTAGATCCGGAATCTTTGGATCTTGCGATTCAAACCTTGGTCGACTTACAACAAACGGGTCGCATGATTGGCGTGATTTCTCACGTTTCCGAGCTGAAAGAGCAAATGGCGCAACGCATTGATGTCGAACCGTCGCGACTTGGTTCTACAGTTTCTGTGAAGTCTCAGATGGCATTTGATTCTTAATCAGTACTGGAAAATATGAATAAACAAAAAGCCCCACTAAATTACGGTGTAAAATAGCGGGGCTTTTTGGTTCTCAGTTTCGAAGCATTTATTGTTCGCAGAAGCGACCTTCTTTCGGTGATTGCGTAATCGCATATTCACCATCAAGGTTGCGATAAACAACCGTGTTCCAAACTGATCCGTCATTCAATTCAAACTCTATCGCGTAGTTCACACCACTCACAATTTGTGCATGAACGGACAAGATCTGTTTAAACGAAGCGAGAGTTTCCATTTTGTTTAGGACAAAGGCCATTGCCTTTTGAGCGTCTGGGGTAGCATCGAATTCGTTCCACCCACCTGGCATATTTCCTTGTGTATTACATACATCTGCCGAGGTTGTTGACTGTGTCGCTTCATCTTGAGTTTTTTGCTGACATCCGACAAGCAAAACCAAGATTGCGCAAGCTAACACTGTTTTTAATTTCATAAAAATAACCTCTATTTATGTAAGCCCGCATTATATAAGTTGGCGTTCCAGCCCAATGTCTACGTTGTGCAAACTTTTTATATGAACAGGGTTAAATCCTGATTAAATCGTTGCGAGCGAGCTCCAAAAAATAGATTTTGGTTAACTTTTTGCCTAATTTTGCTAGTAAGTCACGCTTAAGAGCGAACGCTAATTTTCTATTCATTTCGCGTCGTGAATTAAGATCACAATTATAAAATAGACTTGGAAAACATAACTTTGCACGTGTATCTGTTTTCGCAATACAGCCATATAATCCAATAAAAATTCATTAGGCACTAATATAAAGTGCTGAATGATTGTTGTGATGAAGCAAAATGGATGAGAGGTAACACGATGAAGCAAAAAGCGCTATATCTAGCAGTAGCATTGGGTTTGAGTGGTCTTTCAAACGTAGCATCCGCTAATGAAATGGTGAATCCAGATGGCGGTGTTGTAGTCGGTTATTGGCATAACTGGTGCGATGGGGCTGGTTACAAGGGCGGTAATGCGCCGTGTGTGACGCTGGATGAAGTTGACCCAATGTACAATGTGGTTAACGTCTCCTTCATGAAGGTGTTCAATACCAGCGAAGGCCGCATTCCAACCTTTAAGCTCGATCCAAATATTGGTCTTTCAGAACAACAATTTATTGATCAAATTAGCGCACTAAACCAACAAGGACGCGCCGTTCTTATTGCGCTTGGTGGTGCAGATGCGCACGTCGAGCTGAAAACTGGCGATGAGCAAGCATTCGCACAAGAGATCATCCGCCTTACTGATAAGTTCGGCTTTGATGGTCTGGATATCGATTTAGAGCAATCTGCAGTAACCGCGTCAGACAACCAAACAGTAATCCCAGCTGCACTTCGCCTTGTAAAAGAACACTATCAACAGCAGGGCAAAAACTTCCTAATTACGATGGCGCCTGAGTTTCCATACTTAACAGAAGGTGGCAAATACGTTCCTTATATTACTGGATTAGAAGGGTACTACGATTGGATCAACCCTCAATTTTACAACCAAGGTGGTGATGGTATTTGGGTTGAAGGTGTGGGTTGGATTGCACAAAACAATGATGCGCTAAAACAAGAATTCATTTACTACATTTCAGACTCTCTATCGAACGGTACACGTGGTTTCCATAAAATTCCGCATGACAAATTGGTGTTTGGTATTCCATCTAACATTGATGCAGCAGCAACGGGCTTTGTACAAGACCCTCACGATCTTTACGACGCGTTTGACCAACTTAAAGCGCAAGGGCAGGCACTTCGTGGCGTAATGACATGGTCAGTTAACTGGGATATGGGCACCAACAAGAATGGTCAGGCGTACGGTGAAAAATTTGTGAAGGATTACGGTCCGTTTATCCACGGTCAGACTCCACCACCGCCAAGTGAAGGCGAACCGGTGTTTAGCGGCATCAACGATGTTCGAGTGCATCACGGTAGTGCATTTGATCCGTATGCAGGTGTTACCGCATCTGATAAAGAAGATGGAGACCTAACTAACAGCATTACTGTCGAAGGTTCAGTTGATGTGAACACCGTTGGCACTTATGTTTTGGTTTACAGTGTAAAAGACAGCGACAACAATGAAACCAAGCAAAGCAGAACGGTTGTTGTTTACAGTCTTGTGCCTGAGTTTGAAGGTGTCGCGGATACAACTATCCAGCTTGGTGATGCATTTGACCCAATGGCAGGTGTAAAAGCCACGGATGCAGAAGACGGTGATTTGACTGATCAAGTTCGTGTAGAGGGCCGTGTAGATGTGAACGTTCTAGGCGTCTACAACTTGGTTTACCGCGTAACGGACAGTGCTAATCAAACTACGACAGCTCAACGCTCTGTGATTGTTTCTGATGGCAGCAGTTACCCTCCGTATGAATCTGGAAAAGCGTATGAAGCAGGTGACATTGTCACAGGTTCAGATGGCAACTTGTATCAATGTAAACCATGGCCATACACGGGGTGGTGTTCAAATCCTTCTTATGCGCCAGGTGAAACCGTTTATTGGTCAGACGCATGGGATAAGTTGTAATTAGTTCATTTGCAAGCCTCCTTCACTGGAGGCTTTTTTATGCGCGTAACTTCACGTCTTATTGAACCTACACTAGAACTTTAAAGCGTAATCATTAATATCCCGCCTCCGCATTTTCCAGACTTACCTATAGTTGGAATGCGTCGCTCTTTGTCAATTTGGTACGGTCACCTAGGAGGATTTAATGAAAAGGATCAATGTAGTAGGCAGCAGTGCAAGCGGTAAATCGACGTTTTCAAAGCAACTCGCAATGAAATTAGGTGTCACGTACATAGAAATGGACAGGTTGTTCTGGCTTCCCGATTGGAAAGAACTCGATGATGAGACGTTCTTCGATAAAGTCGTGGACGTAACTCAACAAGACGCTTGGGTACTCGACGGGAATTACAGCCGAACACAACCATACAAATGGCAAAGAGTCGATACCATCATCTGGCTCGATTATTCACGTTCTATCACCACTTATCGTTCCATAACTCGTGCTATTAAAAGGGCATGGACTCAAGAAGAGTTTTGGGAAGGAACTGGCAATAGAGAAAGCTTTAGAAAAGCGTTTTTGAGTACAGACTCGATTATTTGGTGGTCGGTTAAGAATTACCGAAAGAATCGGAAGCGTTATTTAAAATTGAAAGATGACTTAAAAGGTTCGCCTATCGAGTTCATCCACATCACTTCACCAAAAATGGCACAAGATTTTCTTGGTTCTCAAGATTTTATAAATAGATAAGTAACTTATTTAAGTGACTTTTTGGCAACGGCTCGCAGCTGTGTAAATCCTGACATTCCGCCTCCGTTAGATGATGAATACTAGGGTCTGTTGACCTTTCGCTGCAAAAATCAGCTCGAGAGATTAACAGACCCCAATAACGTTCCCGTCGTATTCATTGTGGAGGTATTATGATCGGCTACGAAGAAATGGCGATATCCGGCTACCTAGGTTGGTTACTCGCTGTTTTGTTGGTTTACCCCTTTGCCTATGTTGGTATCCATATCGGTGTATTCGATATAAAAATCCGTACCAAAGTCAGTCGTTATTTCAATCGCTTTATATTAGCTTTAATTGCATTTTTACTGATTATGCATCTACAAACCGAAGTGGTTTACGGCAAGTACTTTCTTGGTCTTTGGGAAGCACAACAGTAACTCTGATCGCATTAATTCCCATCGCCTTGTGCTAAGTTGTCGAAATTGAACTAAAAATCGACAACTTAGCATGAAGCCATACGACCTATATTTTCTTCATACTTCACCCGTACACATTCCACCTTTCTCCGAACTGATGACAGAGCTCGCACCTGATTTAAAAGTCGCACACTTTGCCGATGCTGGCTTGTTAGAGCGTCTGGTTGCTGGAGAGGACGAATCTAAGGTGGAACAATCCGTACAAGGCAAAGTACGCGAGCTTTCTGAACAAGCAAGCTTGGTGGTTTGTACTTGCTCCTCAATTGGTCGCTTTGCTGAGTCGCTTACAGAGCAGGGCGTTAACGTTCAGCGTATCGACCGCGCGATGGGTGACCAAGCTGTCACTCATGAGCGAGTGTTGTTACTCGCGGCATTATCGACAACCATTGAACCTAGCTTGGCGTTACTTGAGACGAGTGAGGGCAATTGTATCCGTCAGTTAGATACGTTTGTGGTTGAAGGTGCTTGGGAGCGTTTTCTCGACCAAGATAACCAAGGCTATTACGACAAGATAAAAGCGGTAATAGAGCAAAAGGCTCGTGA
The DNA here is from genome assembly GCF_040104475.1 of Vibrio sp. SSH13-20. NCBI lineage: Bacteria > Pseudomonadati > Pseudomonadota > Gammaproteobacteria > Vibrionales > Vibrionaceae > Vibrio > Vibrio sp. SSH13-20. The sequence goes on along the minus strand of NZ_JBECOU010000001.1, from coordinate 999,352 downwards.
TTATGACGTAATCGTACTGGCACAAGCTTCGATGTCAGGTGCTGCATCATTAGTTGATGTCGACATTCCAGTATTAAGCAGCCCACGTTTAGGCGTAAAAAGGGCAATTGAAACCTTAAGGACATTCCATGCAAATAACTAGTTGGATTCAGCTTTGCCTGCGCGAGCTTGAAGGGGCGCCCATAAAAGAACATTCCGATATCGAAGCGTCGTTTGCGGAGTCTGAACGTTTCTCGAAATGGAAGGCAAGCAAAAGAGAAATACGCTTCGAAGAAGTCAGTGATCGTTGCTGGATCAAGAGTTGCACGGGAGGCTACATCACAGAGGTACATTTGCATGCAGATGGTTCACTTGATGAATACACCTTGTTTGGACGCCTTCACACCAAAGGGCATTGGGAGCTAGAGGCTGGCGTACTTCATATCACGATCTACAAAGGTGAAAATACTTACGAACTTTCTGTTGTGGGAAACCGTGAACCTTCCATCCACTCTGCGATTGAATACAAAAATGGAGAAGTGCACTCCTATCTAAAACTGACTCCAATTTCTCAATAGCAATTTAACAAGGACGATCACCACAATATGGACATTGTATTTGTAAGGCATGGCGTGCCAGATTTTACGTTATCGGATGAGCGGCAGATGACTCAACTTGAGAAGGATTATGCGCCGCTTTGTCGAGAGCATTTGCCCGTGCTGCAAGAAAAACTCAATCATCCAGTCTTCAATGATGCTGAAATCATCATCAGCTCTCCTTACACAAGAACACTTCAAACTGCAGAAATTCTCAATCGTCATCGCGGTTTGCCTTTGTTTGTTGAGCATGACTTGAGAGAGTGGCGTGCTGACAAAGAAGGCGGCTACATTACCTTGAATGAGAGAGACCGACGCTGGCAGGAATACCGAGAGTTGTTAAAAGCGGGTATTCCAATGACCGACAGTCGCTACGAACATGTTGATGAGCTAAAAGCACGGGCAGAGTTGGTGCTGGATCGTTACCGCCAATATCAAAAGGTTGTTGTCGTGAGCCACTTTAATGTGTTTGAAGCACTACAAGGTTTCCAAGACGTAGGACTGTCCTGTGGAGAATTTCGATACATTAATTTCTGATCGAATTTTTATCTTCTATAGTAAAATCAGTCACTAACTTAATTTCAGGTTGCAGTATGAAATCTCTTAAAACACTTTTACTTTTGTCCCTTGCAACGTTGTTTGGCTGTACGTCTAAACCCGACGGCGTGGAGCCGGTCAATAACTTTGAACTTCAGCCATATCTAGGCAAGTGGTATGAAATTGCGCGTCTTGATCACTCTTTTGAGCGCGGTTTATCGAATGTGACGGCTGAATACGAGTTACGTGAGGATGGTGGCGTAACGGTTATCAACCGAGGCTATTCAGAAGAAGATAAAGAATGGACGCAAGCTGATGGCAAAGCGTATTTCGTTGATGGTGAAAATACAGGGCATCTAAAAGTGTCTTTCTTCGGTCCGTTTTATTCGTCTTACATCGTATTTGAGCTAGGTGAGAACTACGACTACGCGTTTATCTCTGGTTTCAATCACGACTACCTATGGCTACTGTCACGCACACCAACTGTCGATAAAGCAACCATCGAGCGTTTTAAACAAGTAGCAAAAGAGAAAGGCTTTGCGTTGGACGAGTTAATTCTCGTAGACCAAACCAAATAACAAGCGAAATGATCGCCTTATAACAACGATCTGCGCTTCATAAAACTCAGTGGTGTCTGCCCGGTTTGTTTCTTAAAGAACGCAATAAATGCGCTGTCTGATGAGAACTCCAAACAATGGGCAACATCACTGACTTGTCTTTCTTCACATAAGAGCTCAATAGCCTTAAGTAGCCGCCATTGCTGACGCCAATCTTGATAAGACATGCCAGTCTCAGCCTTAAATAGGCGTGTAATGGTTTTGCTGCTCGCGCCAACGGTTTGTGACAGTTGGTTTAACTCAGGAGCTATAAAATCACCCTTGGTCATTGCCTTACGAAACCCTGTTAAACGTCGATTAGAAGGCAAGGGTAAAGAGAACTCAAACTGCTTCGCTTGGTAAAACTCTTCCCAAAACAAAGCGCTCGTTGCTTGGGTTTTCGTTTCTTCAATATCCCACTCCCACAATGCCATTTTGTCGATCAGTGCTTTTAAAAGGTCGTTCACCTCAATCATCACTATCTCATCAGGGCAGGTGTATTTACTGCAATCGAAATAGAGTGAACGGTAAGCTACAACGTTGGTCATGACGGCTCTGTGAGAAGTATGCGGCGGAATCCAAACCGCTTTGGTTGGAGGTAATATACAAATAGAGTTATCGAGTGCGAACGTCATGCATCCTTGTGGCGCATAAAGCAATTGTCCTTTCTTGTGTTCGTGCATACCGGAATCATGTTTGCCGACATCCGCAGCGATGCCAACTACACTCGCGGCAATCGCGTCCGCATCGAATCGAGTATTATCTTCAATAACTGCCATTTGTCCGAATCTTGATGTTTTTGGTTTTAATGTTGTTAATGGGTGAAGCATAACGCCTTCTATACTGCACGCCAAGTTAAGTTCGTTATCCACTTAAACATCTGTAGGAGTGGGACAGAGAGGTAAAAATGAAAACGAAACCTTCTATTGGATTGATGGTGGTGATGCTGATGTTTCCGCAAATTGTGGAGACCATATACAGCCCAGCACTTGGCAATATTGCTCAGTCGTTTGCTGTGACGTATTCACAAGCAGCACAAACCCTATCTATCTATTTTTCTGCATTTGCTATTGGCGTGGTGGTTTGGGGAATCTTGGCAGATAAGTGGGGCAGACGCCCGACCATGCTGGCAGGGTTGCTGGTTTACGGCGTATCTGCTTTGGTCGCTATGCAAACAGAAAGCTTTGATGTGATGATGATAGCTCGTGCGTTCAGTGCTTTTGGGATTGCGGTTGGGTCGGTCGTGACACAAACCATGCTAAGAGACAGCTTTTCAGGCGATGAGCTAAGCAAAGTATTTAGCGTTATGGGCATGGGTATTTCCATTAGTCCAGTGATTGGCATGTTACTCGGTGGTCAGTTAACAGCACTCGGTGGCTATCAGGTTGTGTTCTTTACGTTGTTTATTTTGGCGCTTGTGTTGCTGTGCTACAACGCGGTTAATCTACCTGAAACACAAACTCAAAAGCAGCCGCTAAATATAGGCTCATTACTTGGACGAATGTTGAAAGATGCTCAAATCTGGCAATCTGCGTTGTTGGTTGCGCTCTACAACATTGCTTTATTCGCATACTACCAATTGGGCGCATTCACTTTTGAGCAGCTCGGACTGAGTTCTGAGCAGTTCGGATACAGCGGTGTGATATTGGGCGTTGGTACCTTAATTGGCAGTTTGATGAACAAGTCATTGCTAGCAAAAGGTCGCTCACAAACGCATTTGCTTTGGATTGCATCAGCATTTTTGATCATCGGAGGCTTCGGTGTGTTTATGCTGCAAACATCGATTTGGTTCTTGGCTCCCATGTTATTCATTGTGATGGCATTTGGTATCGCCATTCCAAATGTACTGAGTACCGCTTTGGTTGATTACAAGCAACAAGCGGGCAGTGCAGGGGCATTGCTAGGATTGATGTACTACTTGATGATTGGTTCGGGTCTAGGTTTAGCTGGAATGATTCAAAACCTTGGATTTGTTCTTATGTTGTGTGCAGCTTTAGTTTTATTGGTGACATTGTCACGCAGAGCCTAGCTGAAGCATGTTGAAGAGAGCAACAAAGAAAAGCCCTGCAAGTTATGCAGGGCTATGTGTCATTAGTTTGAATCTAACAGATTGAAATTACGAACTATTAAACTCAAAGGTACTACTTAATCAGTCGAACAACCAAAGAACCAGGTGCTCGGATCGATTCAATGTTGTGGCTCAGCACTGTACCTTCAGTCGGCGCTGTGTAACGCTGAATCTCATCACCAAAGCTGTCGTATTGAATTGCAACCAATTGACCTTGTTCTACCTTATCCATCATCTTCACTTGTGGTAGTACAAAACCACCTAATTCAGCGCGAATGCTGATGATGTCTTTGCCTTCTAGGCAAGGCGTGATCTCTGCAACTTCACCGGTCACTACGTCATGACGAGCAAGGATATTGAAGATGCCAGTCACGGTACGGTCAATCAGCTCTTGTTCTGTGTAACGACCCATGCCCACCTCGATGGTGATGCTTGGAATGCCGCTGTTGTTCCAGACGGTTTCAAGTACTCCAGCGTCACCCGGATCGTTAAGAATCGCATCTGGGTTAATGAGGCGAGCCATTTCTAGAGATTGTTCAATACGGAAATCGGCAAATACGTACAGCGGGTAAGCAGCACCAGTGGTTTGAGTGTGCAAATCAATCGCCAGCTCAGCGTTCGGCTTAAGAAGGTTATTCCATAAAGCAAACAGGAAGCGGTTTGCTTCGTTGCCGTTTGCATCGCCAGGGAAGAAACGGTTTAAGTTTGCAGGAGATGCATCTGGATCTGCAGAGAAGAAGTCACGGCTGTGGTTCAGCATGCCAGTTAGGTTGATGGTCGGAACAACAGTTACAGTACCTGTGATGTCTTTACCAATCAGTTCACGAGCGGTTTTTTGAGCAGCTAAAACACCGTTGTATTCGTCACCATGAACACCCGCTGTGATCATGATTTTCTTACCCGGATTTTTGCCTTTGAAAACCAACACAGGCAAATGTTGCCATTGAGAGAGGGCGTTGGTTGCGATACGGAACCAAAACTTATGCTCGCCTGCAGGCAAGTCTGTTACGTCAAGAGATTGAATGACTTGATGACCTTGAATTACGTCATCCAGAAATTGTGTTGCCATTAAAGTTGTCACTCCAAAACATCTTACTTCGATGCTTGTTTGCCATACGGCTTGAATTAAAAAAGGCGAGAACTTGTCTCGCCTTATTCTTTATACCCAAACTCCGCTTTCGCGTTTAAGTTGCTTGGGGATATTGGTAATCAGTTTACGCAAAACCCATCACGTGAGCTGCGACGACGACAATGCTCGATAGGGTAAAGAGTAATAGCATAAAGCGCCAGCAGAATTTCGCCCAGTCACCCCAGTCGATACGACATACACCCAGTGTTGCCATTAGAGACGCTGAAGTAGGAACGATAACGTTAGTGAAACCGTCACCAAGTTGGAATGCTAGAACGGCTACCTGACGTGTAACGCCCGCGATGTCTGCAAGAGGAGACAAGAGAGGCATTGTCAGCGCTGCTTGACCAGAACCTGAAGTCACGAAGAAGTTGAAAATAGATTGGAAAACATACATCAACCAAGCCGCTGCAACGTCAGGAAGACCGCTGATCACGCCACCAGCGCTATTCAGGATCGAGTTCAGTACGCTTGCTTCATCAGTAGTACCGCCACCTAGGATAAGCAATACACCTTTCGCACAACCAACCAATAGAGCAGGGGCAAGCATGATTGCTGCACCTTCTTTAAATGCGTCAGCCGCACAGTTTAGCGTCATGCCGTTTAGACGGAAGATCGTACCGATAATCGCAACGACAAAGCCCATAGTGAAGAATTGAGATGCGATTTCTGGGATGTACCATGCGTTAGCCACTACGCCCCAAACAACCCATACTGTCGTTGCGATAACCGTAAGGATTACTAGGGTATCACCTAGGTTCCAACGAGAATCGTGGTCACCTAGCTCTTGCTGACGGAAGTATTTGTCAGTGCGACGGCTGTAAGAAAGCTCAGGGTTTGCTTTGATACGCGCTGCGTAGATCATAGTGAAAGCAATACCAATAAGTGTAAAGCCAGCCCACAGACCCATACGTACGGTCATACCAGACAGAACCGGAATACCAGCAATACCTTGCGCGATCGCTACCGAGAATGGGTTCATCCAAGACGTTGCAAAACCAATCTGAGTCGCAACGTAGGTCACCATTACTGTAGTAATACCATCGTAGCCAAGGCGAACCATTAATGGCGCGATAATAATCGCAAATGCAACGGCTTCTTCACCCATACCAAATACTGCGCCGCCCAAAGAGAACAGCAAAAACAGAACTGGAATGAATAGCGCTTCGTTACCTTTGGTCTTATCGATAAGGCGAAGGATACCGTTGTCGATTGTGCCTGTGCGCATTACCACACCAAATGCACCACCGATAACAAGCATGAACATAATAACGCCAATCGCGCTGCCCCATTTAGAGCCTGAAACCAGACCTTCGAATGGGAAGTTCATTAGACCAATGCCACCGCCTGAAGCGAACAGTCCAACCTTGTTGTAAACCAATTCACCGTTTTCGTCGGTTGCATAAGAGAAAGAAGATGGATCGATAACAGTACGAGTTTTTTCTGCACCGTCGACCATGTAGGTCACCTGTTGGCTATCGAAATGACCAGCAGGGATTAAGTAGGTAAGAATCGCAGCAAGAATACCAACAATGAAGATCAAAATGAGGGTATCAGGCATCTGCCATGATTTTGGGGTTGCCGCCGATTCCGATGGCTGAGCGTGTGTGTGAGACATAACCTATTTCACGTCGAATTATAGAAAGCATGAAATATCGATAAAATAGAATAAAAAGTCAATATTAACTGAGTTGATGAACTATAAATTCATCAATAATTTGATCTGAAGAGGGTTGAGTTGCTTATCAATGATTTAATGGTTAATTGTTTTGGTTAGTTGTTGTGCGAATGAAAACGGAGTTAGGACTTGTGGTGATTCACAAGTCCCATAATTATTCATTTTTCTGCATGAGGTGTTTGTTCTGAATAAAACGCGGCAACATCGCGCAAATCTTCATCATTCAGCATGCGTAATTGGGCTGCCATCATCTCAGCCAAAGGACCTAAGCGAAGCCCATCTTGATACGCTTTCATAGAATCATACAGGTACTGAGCATTCTGACCGGCTAGGTTAGGGTAAGCGTCGTTTGTCGTCATGCCGTTCGAACCATGACAGTAAACACAGCTTGGCGATTTAAGTTTGCCTTTATCAACGTCACCAAAAGGTTTCGCCACAACAGAGGAAGAGAGAAGAAGAGACGTTAGAAGCACGTATCTAAGCATGAAATGCACTCATTGTAGTTCTTGAAAGCGCATAGAATAAAGCTTCCCCTTAGGGGAAGCTCAATGATCAAAATCAAGTTAAAGCAGAGATTTAAGGCTAGATAGGAAGGTATCGATGTCTTGTGCCGAAATATCTTTGTGCGTCACGAAGCGGATTGGGTTTCCTGGCGTAATTGTTATGCCTTGCTCCTTCATCTTTTCTGCGATACCAGCGATATCCACTTGTGGATCAAGCTTGGCAAAGACGATGTTGGTTTGAACAAATTCTGGATTAACAGAGAAACCAGGCAATTCCGCTAAACCTTCCGCTAAGGTTTTTGCATTGATGTGGTCTTGTTTTAGCTGTTCTACTTGCTCGGTAAGGGCTAGTTTACCGGCTGCAGCAAGAATACCCGCTTGGCGCATACCACCGCCGACCATTTTTCTTAGACGGCGTGCTTTTGCGATGTACTCTTTGCTACCAAGCAGTAGCGAACCAACAGGGGCAGCCAAACCTTTAGATAAACAGATAGTCATTGAATCAAAGTACTGACCAATCTCTTTGACTGGAACATCAAGCGCGACAGCTGCGTTGAATACGCGAGCGCCATCTAGGTGCATCTGCAAGTTATGTTTGTTTACGAACTCACGAGCCTCTGCAAGGTAAGAAAGAGGAATCACTTTACCGTTGATGGTGTTCTCTAAACTAAGTAGGCGAGTACGTGCAAAGTGCGCGTCATCTGGCTTGATAGCAGCTTCTAGCTTATTGAATGGCAAAGTACCGTCTGGGTTGTTTTCAATCGGTTGAGGTTGAATAGACCCCAGTACCGCCGCGCCGCCAGCTTCATACTTGTAGTTATGCGCTTGCTGACCACATAGGTATTCGTCACCGCGCTCACAATGCGCCATTAAGCCAAGTAAGTTTGCTTGTGTACCAGAGGTCGTGAACATTGCCGCTTCAAAGCCCGCAAGCTCAGCCGCAAATTGCTCTAACTCGTTAACGGTTGGGTCATCACCGTACACATCATCGCCGACAGGAGCGGTAAACATTGCTTCACGCATTGCTTGTGTAGGTTGCGTAACGGTATCTGATCGAAAGTCCATAATTCTCTCCTCGGTCGAAAAGACCTAAATATAACCGCAAAGACGAGCTTTGCTTAGGCAAGCGATAGTTTTGGCATCCGTAATAATGCCTTGAATAATTTGTTGTTCGAGTTCTTCTCGTGACAATGTCACTACTTCAATCACTTCGTCGTCGTCGCACTCGTATCGATTGGTTTTGTTCAGTTGTTCGGCAACAAACAAGTACTGGATTTCATCACAGAAACCAGCAAGAGGGGTAACTTGACCAAGCGATGTAAACTTTTCTGCGCTGTATCCTGTTTCTTCTTCCAGCTCTCTTTGAGCACAGTGCAAAGGATCTTCATCGCCTTCACGTGTACCAGCAGGCAATTCAAGCAGCCATTTGTTAAGAGAGGGACGGAATTGATTAACAAGAACGATGTTGCCATCTGAAGTAATAGGTAAGATAACGGCAGCACCGGGGTGTTGGATAGTGGTATGTGTAATCATCCGACCAGTTGGTAGTTTAACTTCCTCTTCGACTAGAGAAATCTGCTTCCATTTATGAATTGTATTGCTCATGCAGTTGTGGATCCTAGCTGTAACCGCGCATTGACGTGCTTTGCACATTAACCACAAACCACCGGAAACAAAAGAAGAAAATGGTTTCATACTCTTGCGAAACCAGCACATTCAGTGAGTTATGTCTCATAAATGAAAACTATGGTTGCTCGCGCACGCGCGCGAAGAGCATCTGGTATAAACGAGGTTCACTAAAAAATACACTTGTAACAAAGTGATAACAAATGTATAAAATTATATATACAGCCTCAGTTCAACAGCCGGAGCTTCTATGATTCAACCATCTTTCGCATCTAATGCAGAAAAGGCGCTTCTTTCAGAGCGTATTAACAAGCTAGCGAAAGCGTTAACTGATGGCGTTTACGAACGCGAACACACCATCAAACTTTGTCTTCTTGCCGCTCTTGCCGGCGAAAGCGTCTTCCTTCTTGGTCCTCCAGGGATCGCAAAAAGCTTAATCGCAAAACGACTTATCCAAGCTTTTGATAATAGCAGTTATTTTGAATACCTCATGACGCGCTTCTCAACACCTGAAGAAGTGTTTGGTCCATTGAGCATTCAAGAGCTAAAAGACAACGGTCGTTATGTCCGTCTTACTCAAGGGTACTTACCAACGGCGCAAGTGGTTTTCCTTGATGAGATCTGGAAAGCGGGTCCTGCGATTCTGAACACGCTTTTGACCGTTGTGAACGAAAAGACATTTAAAAACGGCAGCGATATTGAACGTGTACCGATGCGTCTTTTGGTTTCTGCATCAAACGAGCTGCCAGATGAAGACAGCGGCTTAGACGCACTTTACGATCGTATGTTGGTGCGCGTGTTTGTAAACCGCATTCAGGATAAACAAAACTTCAAATCAATGCTGACAGTGGGCACGTCTCAAGAAGCGCAAGTTCCAGAGGGCTTGGCGATCACAGACGAAGAATACCACCGCTGGCAGCAACAGCTCGACAAACTTACTCTGACCGACAACGCATTCGAAAAGCTTTTCCAACTAAAAACGATGTTGGAAACCAAAGTCGAGTCTGAGTTTGGCGACGCATCATTAACAGACATGTACGTGTCTGACCGCCGTTGGAAGAAAGCGGTCAAGCTACTTAAAGCAAGTGCGTTCTTTAATGGGCGTGACGAGATCAATCCGCTTGATCTTCTGCTACTTCAAGATTGTTTATGGAACAGCCCTGAGTCACGCGATGTCGTTCGCAGCGTGATTCAAGAGTTCGCACTTAAACATGCCTTTGACCAGCAAGAAGCAGAGCAAGAGATCGAATACTGTCGTGAATCTTTGGTTGATGTACAGCATGAGCTTGAAGACAAGTATCGCATGACGTTAAACGCAGAAGCGGCAACCGGTCTGCTTCGCAAAGAAACCATGAGCTTCGATACATCCAAAGCGAAAACTTACAAAGTAGGCGCGGCGGTGAATTTGGTTAAACTGGTTATTCTGCAAAGCAACATGTCGGTTTCTGAATCAGAGAAGGGCGACAGTCGCTGGGTATACGTGCCAAAAGACGAGCTTGATCGAGTGATCAAAGAAGGTCATGGCGATGTGTATGGCTACGTGAACCAAAACACCAATATGTGTCGTCTGCGTTTTGATGTTGATGCTGCCAACAACCTAGTGATCCGCGACATTGCTAACCGAGGCGTGTTGGTGAGTTTGGTTACCCAACAAGGTTTAGACGTTGAGCTTTACCAAAAATGGTTGGCAGAAAGCGAAAAAGCAGTCAGCCAATTGAGTGAAGCTGAACATCATATGCGTAAGGTTAAAGCCAACTTCCATGGCGCATTGCCTCACAGCTTCGTGGATCCAGAGTTACCACGTCTAATGGAGTCGAGTCTGCAACAGGTGAGCCAGAGACTTGAGTCTATCCAAGGTGAAAGCGAGAAGATCATTCAACGCTTCAAAAACTTACATCAGTTTTTCTCTTAATCTTAAGGAGACGACATGTTAGGTGCAGACGGACTCAACTTAGCGCTCATGGTGGCAGATTCAGGCATCATTGATAGTGCGGTTAACGATTTAATGGCGCGTTCACAAGTCATGATGATGGCAGAAAACCGAGGCATGAAATCCTCCGTGAAAAACCATCTGCTTAAATGGCGTGGCAACGTGAAAAAGCGCATGACGAAAGTCTGTGAGACAGAACGTTTTCAACAGGAGCTCGCGCTCTACCAAGAAGTCATTTATTGGGATGAGAACGAGTTCTTTGAGCGCATTGATGATGTGATCAAAAAGCTTGAATGGCACTCCGCGTTTTACATGCAAGCGCGTCGCATGATGGAGAAGAACAAGGGGGTGAATAACCCGATGTTCCCTCATTACTTCTGTGACCAGTGGTATCAAAGCCTTGCAGAAGCAATCAAACAAGCGCAAGTCTCTGAGCTTGAAGAGAACAAAGAAAAAGTCCTTAACGACCTTTATCAACGTATGGAAACCATGCGTAACATGGATAAAGTGACGGAGTCTGGTGACGAAGAAAGCGTAGGGCGTTTATGGGATATGGCGTCAGCTAAGTTAAGTAAAACTGACCTAAGCGTGATGAAGCGCCACGCAGAGTTCCTTAAAAAGCACAAAGGCTTACAAGAAATCGCAGAACAGCTTGGTCGCATGGCGGGGCAAGTGAATGATCCTGACCTCAATCGCGCGCCAGCAGAAGAGCTGCAAATGGTTGAGGAAAAGAGTGACGAAGCGACAGACGATATCGTCGGTATTCATGAAAGTGACGATCTCAACAAACTACTACCGAACGAAACCATGTTTTTGGCTTACCCAGAGCTGGAAGTCGTGTTCTACAAGCATTTGATTGATAAACGCTTGATGAACTACCGCACGCAAGGTAAGTCTCGCACACTACGTAAGGTGAAAGCGCACAAACCAGATCATAAAGCGGTCGATGTTGAAAAAGGACCGTTTATCGTTTGTGTTGATGCGTCAGGCTCGATGAGTGGCTTCCCAGAGCAATGTGCCAAGGCTATGGCTTATGCACTGATGCAAATCGCTCTGGCGGAGCAGCGTGATTGTTATGTGATCATCTTCTCCACTGAACACATTACTTACGAGTTAACGCGTCAGGATGGCTTACGTGAAGCTGCCGACTTTTTAACTTACAGCTTCCATGGTGGTACGGATTTGGAGCCAACGTTGATTAAATCTATCGATTTGATGAACAGCGACAAATACAAAAACGCCGACATGGTTGTTATTTCAGACTTCATTGCGCCAAAACAGCAAGATGAATTGATTGCAAAAGTCGATGCGTTAAAAGCGAAGAAGAACCGATTCCATGCCATTAGCTTGTCGAAGTACGGCAACCCAGCGTTAATGTCGATGTTTGACCACACTTGGTCTTACCATCCAAACGTAGTGGGACGCTTGTTTAAACGCGTTGCTAACGGTTAACCACGAGAGTTAAGAGAGAAAAGCGGCACCGATTGCCGTTTTTCTTTTGCCTATCTATTTTGATTTGCTTTAACTAAAACGAGTAAATCTGGACGGTTTAGGTCGAATTAACATCGGATTGGTTTAAAACAAAGCAAACAAACAGAAATTTTGGATTTTTGTTTGACTATATTTCCTGAATCCGTAAAGTAGCAACCAACGCAGCGGGGCAGAGCCTTTAAGCGTAAAAAATTTGGCGCCTTGGCAGAGTGGCTATGCAGCGGATTGCAAATCCGTGGACCTCGGTTCGACTCCGGGAGGCGCCTCCATATTTTTGGGTATGGCAATGGCGATATCCAGATGCGAAAGCATCAACAATAGACCAGCGAAAGCTGGTTTTTTTGTATCTGATGCTTGGCAAGCTGAACAAGCACTCGTTGAGTGTTTGCATACAGAAAGATGCGCTTCTCAAGTGTGACTTCTCAGCCAGCATTTAGCTTTAAAGCCCTTTACAATATGTTCTTCAACAAGGAAGCAGTGAAGACACATGAGAAATACCGACGACTACATTATTTTCTATCATTTGGTTGAGCAAGGTTCATTCAGCGCCGCTGCAAGACAAATGGAACTTACTAAGTCGGTCGTCAGTAAGCGTATTGCCAAATTAGAGCAGGAGATAGGCGTTCAACTGCTTTATCGAACCACACGCACGCTAAAACTGACAGAAGCAGGACAATCCTTCTTCGAACATGCGCGTAGTGTTTACCAAGCCGTCGCAACTGCAGAAGAATCCATTGTTGGCTTAGGCAAGAACCTATCCGGCAATATCAAGATTACGGTACCTACCATCTCTGGTGAACTCATCCTTCCTACGGTTATTTCTGAATTCAACCTAGCCTACCCAGATATCAACATTGATATGGAACTGGACAATCGATTCGCCGACATCGTCAACGAAGGTTTTGACCTTGCCATTCGTACTGGGGTTTTACCAGACTCAAGCCTAATCGCACGCAAGCTTGTTGATGCAAACTGGATTGTGTGTGCATCGCCCAAGTACGTTGCCAAACATGGCAGACCAAAAACGCCGGACGATCTCACTAAGCACAACTGTTTGGTTTACGCCTATCAAGAGACAGGTGCACGTGAGTGGGTTTTCAAGCGTGATGATGAGGTGTATCAGGTTAAGGTGGATGGGAATCTATGTACCAATAACTCATCTGCGTTACGTAACGTCGCTTTGCTAGGGCAAGGTATTATTTATGTGCCTCGGGTGCTGGTTTATGAAGACTTACAGCAAGGCAAACTGATTCAGTTGTTTAAAGACGAAACGGCTAAGTGCTTGGGTATTTATGCCGTGTACCCATACACTCGTCAGCAACCAGAAAAGATTAAGATCTTTATCGAGCACCTGTATCAGTGTTTTCAACGTCGTAGCCATCAATTCTAGTGGCTCAACTTTTCTCAAAGGAGTGATTCTCCTTTGATTGAAGGGATTTGCTCTAAATTTTAAACTCTCCACCCTAACTATTTTCTTCACTGATCGGCAATGTCACAGCCATATAACGCTGCTATAACGTCATGGTATTCACATGTTGTGGTTTTGTTCTAACTCAATATTCTGACAAGGTCAGGAATACAAAGCCTTGTCATCCCTCTTAACTTTCTTGTTCTTCGATATCGTGCACATTTGTTAACAATGTACTTTGCTATTGTTTCTTTTTGGAAACGATAAGTTTCTTTGTTGATTTTACAGGTCTGAGAATTTTAAGTGATTGAATGTATGGGTAATTAATGTAGTTAACTTGATCTGGGCGTCGTTATCGGACTTTGGTGGCATGGACGTTCAGATTCGGACTACTTATATTGGCTGGGCATAATAACTAGAGATACGGATATGAAACAGAAGCAGCTCATCGGCGCGTTTGTCACCATTGTCGGGGAAGAAAATGTCCTTACCGATCAAATCAAAACCAAGTATTATCGCAGCGGTTTTCGCTCAGGAAGCGGCACGGCGTTGGCGGTGGTTTTTCCTAAGACTCTTCTAGAGCAGTGGAAGGTCATCCAACAATGTGTCGACAATAATTGCATCATCATCATGCAGGCGGCTAAGACGGGTCTGACCGAAGGCTCAGCGCCAAGTGGTAGTGATTACGACCGCGATGTGGTGGTGATCAATATCACCAAGATGAAGCAAATCTATCTGTTAGACGGGGGTAAGCAAGCCGTTTGTCTTCCGGGGGCGAGTCTGCATTCGTTAGAAAAAGAGTTGCGAGCAGTTAATCGCGCGCCGCATTCGGTGATTGGTTCTTCTTCTCTTGGCGCAACAGTTGTAGGTGGTATTGCGAACAACTCTGGTGGCGCTTTGGTTAAACGTGGTCCTGCTTACACAGAATTAGCCATATTCGCTCAGGTGGACAAAGACGGTAAGCTCAATCTTGTTAACCACCTTGGTATTGAAGGATTAGGCTCGACGCCTGAAGAGATCTTACAGAACATCCAAGATGGTAATTTCGACCCAGATAAAGTGATTCATGATGAACGCATGGCGTCGGATAAAGAATACGACGAACGTGTTCGTGATGTGACTTCTGATATCCCATCGCGCTTTAATGCCGACGAACGCCGTCTGTACGAGGCGAGCGGTTGTGCGGGTAAACTGGGCGTGTTTGCGGTTCGAGTCGACAGCTATCCAATCCCAGAGAAAGAGCAGGTGTTCTATTTAGGCACTAACGATCCAGAGAAATTGACCAAGCTGAGAAAAGACTTCCTTACTCAATTCGAAAACTTGCCAGAGATGGGTGAGTACCTTCACCGTGACATCTTCAACATGGCGGAAAAATACGGTAAAGATGTGTTCCTTTCTATCGATTTATTAGGCACAGACAATCTGCCTAAGATGTTCTCGCTGAAAGCTAAGGTTGAAAACTTCTTAGAGCGTGTACCGTTAGTCAGTAAATACCTGCCAGATACTATTCTCTACTACGCAAGCAAGCTATTCCCACAGCACCTTCCTAAACGCATGTTGGAATACCGTGATAAGTACGAGCACCATCTTGTACTTAAAATGAGTGACGGCGGTATTGCCGAAGCGCAGAAATACCTCAAAGAGGTTTGGGCAGCTGAGCACGATAGTGACTTTTTCGAATGTACCCCAGAAGAGGGTAAGAAAGCGTATCTACACCGTTTTGCAGCAGCAGGCGCAGCCATTCGTTACGAAACCATTCATCGCAAGGAAGTAGAAGACATTGTAGCTCTTGATATTGCGTTACGACGTAACGATGAAGAATGGTTAGAAACATTACCTGAGGAAGTAAGTAAGAACCTCGTTAAGTCTCTCTATTATGGGCATTTCATGTGTTATGTGTTCCACCAAGACTACATCTTTAAGAAGGGTACAGACACCAAGCTGATGAAGAAACTGATGCTGGAGCACCTAAATAGTCGTGGCGCGAAATACCCAGCAGAACACAACGTAGGTCACTTATATGAAGCCGAAAACTCGCTACAAAAGTTCTATCATCAACTTGACCCGACCAACACCTTTAACCCAGGCATAGGTAAAATGGACCGCTACAAGCGCAACTGTAACTGTTGTGCTTAAGCACTAAACCGATATGATGTGGAGAGTCGCTTAAACAGCGGCTCTTTTTAGTAATAAATGGTGGTAGAAGTCGTTTGAGTTTTAATCGAATCGCTCAACTCCCATACGTTCAGTCGTGTTTTTAACCATCTGAATCAAAAAGAATAAATTTTTGTTGACCTAAAATCTTAATCCGTTAAAGTACGCCTCGTTCTCACGACAAAGGTCGTCAGAGCAGGTGGTGTTACCATCGCATTGATTGCGTTGCCCTGGTGGTGGAATTGGTAGACACAAGGGATTTAAAATCCCTCGACGTTCGCGTTGTGCCGGTTCAAGTCCGGCCCGGGGCACCATCCGAAAATTGAGTGGGTGAATTTAATATCCCGCCGTCGAGTTGACCGGCCGAGTGTCGGACCATCAATTCCGGCTCGGGGCACCATCTCAAATTATGCGACACTAGCTCAGTTGGTAGAGCGCAACCTTGCCAAGGTTGAGGTCACGAGTTCGAACCTCGTGTGTCGCTCCAGTTGAGGCGCCTTGGCAGAGTGGCTATGCAGCGGATTGCAAATCCGTGGACCTCGGTTCGACTCCGGGAGGCGCCTCCATTATTTTCGAAAGCTCGTCATCATGACGGGCTTTTTTCGTTTTAAAGCATGATAATTCATCGCTTAAGTCTCAATTTCGCTACGCTTTTTGGTTATCTCCTCCCTGATTATTTGATCGTGATTCAATAATTGCGCTCAATTAGTTATTGGTTTTATAAATGTTACACAACTCAATAATTGTAGAGGGTGATTGGTGATAATTTCTCCACGATTGTAGTCCGAACTTTTTGTTGTACAACAGACGGTTAGTTGGATCTCTTCTAGTCGTCATGTTGGCTCTCTAAGTTCGAACTTCGTTCTAAAACGTGAGAGAAAAATAATGAAAACATTCAACCTTAAACCCACACTTTTACCTTTAACTTTGCTGCTGAGTTCGCCGGTATTGGCGGCACAAAATGGAACTATGATGCAGTATTTCCATTGGTATGTGCCAAATGACGGCGCACTCTGGACACAAGTTGAAAACAATGCGCCAGCACTATCCGACAACGGTTTTACAGCGCTGTGGTTGCCACCAGCATATAAAGGCGCAGGTGGTAGCAACGACGTTGGTTACGGTGTTTACGATATGTATGACTTAGGGGAGTTTGATCAAAAAGGATCGGTACGAACTAAGTACGGCACCAAAGACCAATATCTAAATGCCATCAAAGCAGCACACAAAAACAATATCCAAATTTATGGTGACGTAGTGTTCAACCATCGTGGCGGTGCAGATGGCAAGTCGTGGGTCGATACCAAGCGTGTGGATTGGAATAACCGCAATATTGAACTTGGCGATAAATGGATTGAAGCATGGGTTGAATTTAGCTTCCCAGGACGTAACGATAAATACTCAGACTTCCATTGGACGTGGTATCACTTTGATGGCGTCGATTGGGATGACGCAGGTAAAGAGAAAGCGATCTTTAAATTCAAAGGTGATGGTAAAGCATGGGATTGGGAAGTCAGTTCTGAAAAAGGCAACTATGACTACCTCATGTACGCAGACTTAGACATGGATCACCCAGAAGTGAAGCAAGAGCTGAAAGATTGGGGTGAATGGTACTTAAACATGACGGGTGTTGATGGCTTCCGAATGGATGCAGTGAAACACATCAAATATCAGTACCTACAAGAGTGGATCGATTACTTGCGTAAGAAAACGGGTAAAGAGCTCTTTACCGTTGGTGAGTACTGGAACTACGACGTGAACAATCTGCACAACTTTATCACTAAGACTTCTGGCAGCATGTCATTGTTTGATGCTCCGTTACATATGAACTTCTATAACGCTTCACGCTCGGGTGGCAACTTTGATATGCGCCGAATCATGGATGGCACCTTGATGAAAGACAACCCAGTGAAAGCAGTAACACTGGTTGAGAACCATGATACGCAACCACTACAGGCCTTAGAGTCTCCGGTGGATTGGTGGTTCAAACCACTTGCGTACGCGTTCATTTTGCTTCGTGAGGAAGGTTATCCGTCAGTCTTCTACGCAGATTACTACGGTGCGCAATACAGCGATAAAGGGCATGATATCAACATGGTGAAAGTGCCTTACATTGAGCAATTGGTGAAAGCACGTAAAGATTATGCTTATGGTAAACAACATTCTTACCTTGACCACTGGGATGTGATTGGTTGGACACGAGAAGGGGATGCGGAACATCCGAACTCTATGGCGGTTATCATGAGTGATGGTCCTGGCGGAACAAAGTGGATGTACACAGGTTCACCGAGCACACGTTATGTCGATAAACTAGGTATTCGTACCGAAGAAGTATGGACTAACGCTAGTGGATGGGCGGAATTCCCAGTGAACGGCGGATCGGTTTCTGTTTGGGTTGGCGTTAAATAATCTCGACTGCAGAGTTGCAGGTGTGACCAATTTCGAAAATAGCATGCATTTAATCAATGTCTTATTTGATATTCATGAAACAAATGCGTAACTTTATTGTTGAGCATTATCAGTAGGCAGATTAAGGAAAGGAATCTATGCAGGAAGTTGCAACTATTGCGATTATATTCGGTGCAATATTCGGTGGTGGTATCGTTAAGTTGATTCTTAATCATCGCAAGGAAGTAAAAGCGCTCGAAATCTCTGAGCGTAAACTGATGAATCAAGAAGAGCGAGATGGTCTTAACAAACAAATAGACGACCTGAAACAGCGCGTCGAAGTATTAGAGCGCATCGTTACTGACAACAAATACCAACTTGATAAAGAAATTGCGTCTTTGTAATTCTAAACCAAGAACAAAGAGCCAGTTTAATACTGGCTCTTTTTGTATCTGTCGCTGAATCACACGAAAGCGAAGTAATGGATTAACGCTCATCAAAGAAGTCTTTGTTGCGAATGTACTTGCTCATTAAGTGATAGGAAAAAGGGCGGATCAACCAACTTACCAAAGAACGCCCAAGGCGCATTAACGTTGGCGTGTTCTCATAAATTCTTCCATTATAAAGCCACAACATTTTACCTACATGCCAATAAAGAAAAGGTACCGGAGGCATAAAAGTAACAATATCGATGTCGCAACAGATTCGATAGGTTTTGTGACTTAAACGATAGTGTTTCTTGAATGTCCAATTACCAATCGCTGGTTGACCAAATGTCACCACTCGTTTGATGCTTTTTGGGTACTTACGTTCGATATAGTCGGCAAACACGCTGCCAATTGCGCCGCCCGACGAATGTCCAGTAATGGTGATGCGCTTACCTTGTAGAATCAGAGGTACAATGGTGGCTTCTAGTCGTTCAATCACGCTCAAACCGAGACGATCTTCATTTCGAGAAGGTTGGCTTTCTTGAAACAACAGATGGTAGAAACCTGCATGGATGCGATAGTTAAGTCCTAATCGCTTGCAGCTACGAGTCCACATGGCAAAGTTCAGCAACCAATCGGTAATACTGTGCGAGCCTTTAATAACCACAACGACCTCAGTACGTTTTTTACTCCATAAAACACGGATCATGGTTTTGCCAAATTCGTTTTTAATGATCCGCTGCCCATTAGGGTCAAACCCATAGCGTGTCTGTTTAAAGACTCTGGGGTAGGCGAGATTACACAGCACGGCGTAGCGTTCGTATTGGTATCGTTTTAATGGCTTCACGTTTTTCTTCTTAGTCTTTGTCAATTTAAAACTCTAGACATGAAATATGAAAAACCGATGAAATGAGCAGGACTAAATTCAGGGTGAAATTTGATAAGTGAAGTGAAGGTTCTTTGTTTGTACTCAAGCGAGCTTAGCGCTTGAGTACGGACACATAAAGTGCGGACAAAGTTAGTTTGATGCTTGATGAAGAAACTCAAGTTGTTGTTTTTCTTTATCACTCATCTCATAAGGCTCATCAGAGAGAAGACCGGAATCAAACGCGCCGATTGGATATACTTCGCTTTCGCTTTGACCGTATTGCGCTTTTTCTCCCGGAAAGCCAGACATGCGTTCTATCATGATGTCACGCAGTTCATAATCCGTTTTGCCTTTTAAAAGGACTTTATGGAAAGCCTTAAGCTCAATGGTTTGCTCTCCTTCCGATAAACGCTGCTTGTGCACCAATGACGCAATCGCGGAGCCGTTCGATTGATACAGGTTCCCCCTTACTCGATAGATACCAGCTTTATCAATTTGTAACGTAATAGGAATGATCATATCAGTATTTTTTGGCGTGCCGCTGCCTACATTGACAATACTTGCGACAGAATGAAAGAGACGTAAATCAGTACTAATGACGTCTTCGCCTTGCTCAAAAGTGATATGTGCAACCAGCCTTAACTCTTCTGGCCAATCAAGTTTTGGGGATATACGCCAGCCGGTTTCTTCCATCGTAAAAGTGGCGAGTGTCTTTTGCTGCTCAATATCTTCGACATATAGTGACGCTGTCACTATATTGCTAGAGGATTTCAAATTGACTTCGATATCGTCTGGGAAGAAGTGGCGATACTTGGTTAAACTAAGTGTCGCTGTGTCTTTTCCATCTAATACGGGAACGGGCACTTCCTCAAAATGGTTCCAATCTAAATAAGGACTATTCTCTCCAAGGATGGGCTGGGAATATGAGGGGTATTGTAAAACTTGCTCGTGACGCACTGCGATTAACTCGAGATCTTGCGAAGAAGTAATATCCTCTATCAGCGGAGAATCGTCATACTCTACGTTGGCTGGCTCTGTTGTTACTTGCCTTGGCTTAACGATAGAAGAAGCTTGCTTATGTGGCATGAGATCTTGGGATATTTCAGTTTGAGTCGACGTTTCAGGTTCGTCGGAGGGGGATTTCAAAATAAAGAGTGTGACAGCACCGAGCGTTACGAACGCAACAAGGGCAATAAGTTTTTTGTTGTTCATATTCAATCTCTTGAATCATCCACTGTGGGTAAACAGAGCCAAACGATGTATTGCTTGGCTCCTATACGGATTTAAACTGAACTTAGTTATAATCCTGCAGCAATCTCAGACATTGTATCTTGTTGGGAACCTTGAACATAAATGTACTTACTGCCGAACCATCCATTTTGTTGATAGCTATCGACTTTGACTGAGTGACCGTCCGCGAGTGCAACAGAAGTGTTGCTAGACGTCACTTTCCCTTTGTGCTTTGAGCCAATCACTTCGCTGTGGCTGTAGCCATTTCCCATGATGAAAGGGTAATGGTTAGGCATCAAGCTTGTTACGCCTTTACTTTGTGAAGATACTTTACCGTCCATCGCTAAGTGAGTCGAACAACTGTCGAAACTGCCGGAGCTAGAAGAACCACAGGATGAGTGCGCGGCTACAACGCCATCGTCTTTGCCCGGTAAGAAACTTGCTGTTGCTTTAAAATAATCACTGCCATTGCCGACAAAACGAATGCGAGGAATTCGGTGATCAGGCAGCATCGCTATTTGGCGAGCATTTGAGACTTTAAGGTCGTTTAACACTCCAGTGTTGTTTTTGTTCGGAGTATCACCAAGCCAGAGCGAAATAGCATAGCGCATGGCACTGTTTGTCCAGCCGCCACCTTCCGTAATATTGATGACGATATCACCCAGCTCTGAGCCACCACCGGCACCTGCGAAGTCGAAGGTGGCAACGACGTTGAGGGGAGTAAGCCCTGCGTTAGTTAGCCAGTTCTCTTGGTTATCAAGGAGATACCTTGCGACAAGATCACCGGTAGAGTGGGTCACTAAGATACAACCCGGCTGGCATGTCCCATTTCTCGACAACTCTTGAAGCTTCGGCCAAACGTAATCACTGGTAATTTTACCTTCGACGCGCTCTTGCGAAGGCCAGTCAATCCGCGCATCGGCGTATTGCATCCAATAATCTTTCCAATAATCCGCTCCTTCTGTTTCAACTTGCGTTCGCGAAGGTTGAGTTTGCAATTGATCGGGTTGGAAACCGTGAATGAGGACTACTTTGTAATCCCCAATGGCAGCGTTGGAAACTCCGGAAAATGCCATCGCCACTGCGAGTGAGGCAACTTTTGTCATTTTATTCATGATGTTATTAACCTTTGAATGTTTAGACTTGCTAGTAATAGCAACGTTTAATAAGCAAAAAACAAACATCAAAACCACTTTTGCTCAATGGTATGATTAGCGCCATGAATAAATACTAACAACACATCGGATCAGTGAAATGTTAGCGAGGTACAAGAATGAAGATTTTTTTTGCTATAAATGAGAGCATTTGCCGAAGTGGTTTATAAAATTGTTGATAAATTCATTATTTTATCCTCTCGTTCTCGGGGACCACTATTCTGTTGAAGGGCATTCATGGAGAGTACGTTGAGAAAAAACATCATGTAAGAGTGATGGATTTGTACATGGAACGGTCGAATTGGGTGCGGAGTATTCGCCTGAGTCTGCTTTTTAACCGCATGAATAAAAAAGATAAAATTTATTGTTGACCTAAAATCTTAATCCGTTAAAGTACGCCTCGTTCTCACGGCGCAGGTCGTTAGAGCAGGTGGTGTTACCATCGCATTGATTGCGTTGCCCTGGTGGTGGAATTGGTAGACACAAGGGATTTAAAATCCCTCGACGTTCGCGTTGTGCCGGTTCAAGTCCGGCCCGGGGCACCATCCGAAAATTGAGTGGGTGAATTTAATATCCCGCCGTCGAGTTGACCGGCCGAGTGTCGGACCATCAATTCCGGCTCGGGGCACCACCTCAAATTATGCGACACTAGCTCAGTTGGTAGAGCGCAACCTTGCCAAGGTTGAGGTCACGAGTTCGAACCTCGTGTGTCGCTCCAGTTGAGGCGCCTTGGCAGAGTGGCTATGCAGCGGATTGCAAATCCGTGGACCTCGGTTCGATTCCGGGAGGCGCCTCCATTCAATAAAGTACCATTACATATCTATTGAATGTTTACTGTATAATTGCTGCTTATTAAAACGAAGGCGTTGAAGATAAACGACTCTATCTCGGTTTAGTAACGTGGTGATAATCGAAAGAGCAAACGCTCTTACGAACCTTTCAAAGTTTCAATACGAAACACTATGGCGCCTTGGCAGAGTGGCTATGCAGCGGATTGCAAATCCGTGGACCTCGGTTCGACTCCGGGAGGCGCCTCCATTCTCTTTCTTGTTTCAATTCAGACCTCTGACCAATCGGTCATGAGAATTCGCCTTTTCGTTGTGATTCTTCGATAAAAGTATCAATAACCTTTACATCTAACTCTTAATTCTATTTCACCCTGATTTTCGACTGGGCATAACTGCTCAATGATCCCAATTTGATCATTCAACTGTATTAACAGAACGTTGTTGTCTATAAACTATGTGCATTACTTAGGGCTAATTGATAGCATCATATATTAACACTTGTTAATATATGAAAGTGTTAGTCTTTTTGCTCAGGAAGAGCGTATTCGGTTTATGGAGAAACACACGTGTTAAGACAATTGAGCAGGCAAATCGTAGTCTTGATGATGAGCACTGCATCTTATACTGCTTTTGCAGCGTCAATGGCAAGTTACCCAGAAGGGTGGCAAGATTGGCCCGTTGTTAAAGAGTCACAAAACCTACCTGCAGATACTGTCCTGCCGCCAGATACTTCACTATTTATTCAAGAATCCGTAAGAGCCTACAGCTGGATCAACAATGGTCAGGGGTCACCACTTACTATCCGAGTGAATCCGAATAAAATAGAGCAATACAAAACTCACGGTCCGTATACAGATGGACCGACGGCGGTGGCGATTTCAGAAGTAGAAGGTATCGTGTGGGTGACAGAACATATTGGAGGTATGGCAATTTATGGCAGCTATGACCGTAAAGGAAAAGACATTAGCCATTCACATCCTTCATTGGCGCCTTCGTTTTGTCAAAGTTGCCATACTACTTATCAGGACATCTGTATAAACGGTACTTGCGCAGAGCCCGTTTTGGATGTGTACAAAGATAAGCAGTAGTCCAAAGTGAGTAATCGAGTTTTCGGTTGGTTGACGATAAACCAGATGCTTTTTTTATCGCATCTGGTCTTAGTGATTTCCATTATTTCTGGGTTGTCCTATACGCGCTTCCAAAGTGAATGGGATATGCGTATCGAACATGCAGTGATTATGGCGAAAACGCACCTGTCTTCACAAATGACGTTTCTCTCCGGCTCTATAGCGGGTCGTAATTACGCAAACTTGATGATGCCTTCGACCAAAGAGAACTTCAGAGCCATCGATGGTCTACTGTTTGTTGAGGTCTCCGGCACGTCAGATTACAAAGAACAAAAAGTGGCAGTTCGATATTTGGCACAATCCAATCAAGTGTGGCGAATTGATGTCAGCGATCAGGAGGTAAGGGCGCTCCAAGCGCAAAAGGGGAACCTTGAGCACATCTTGGCAGCGACGCCTGACACAGATGAAATTAAGCGTAATAAGCTCCAATACCTTATCAACAAAGCAAAGGTTGATTTAGAGGCACTACAAATCAGCAAGGGGCTCAATCAAGATACCAATCTGCCATGGACAAAAGATTATCTTCGACAAACCGACTTCTACTACGATGCCAATCTATCGGTGCTTCATGTTTGTCTGCCTTTAAGAAACGTAAACGGTGGCTACATTTGGGCGGTATTAGATGCAAGTAAACTCGACACTATCAAAACGACGCTAATTAAAGAGCTGCTTAATGAGGCGTTAATCGCTTCGTTAATCTCTATGGTGATGATATACATGGTCACCATGTGGATTGTTAGCCCACTCAAGCGTCTTTCAATGTCGATGAAAAAAGACATTGAAAAGATCGACCAATCGTATATTCCTGAAATTCAGCGATCGGATGAAATTGGTGACTTAGCTCGTTCATATTCCAGCTTGATTACGAAAATCAAAAACCAGTTGCGCGTTCTTCGTCAACAAACTGATACCGACGCCTTGACGGGATTAGGGTCGCGTTACTTGTATAAACGTACTGCACCACTGTTTGTTCAGCAAACGGTAGGTAGTATGAATTATGCCTGCTTCGTTTTGTGCGATATCGATAACTTTAAAAAGTTTAATGACACATACGGACATATCGAAGGGGATAACACGTTATGTGATGTTGCTGAACTCTTTCGCTCGTTTTTAGGTAAGGACCAACCGTCGTTTCGATTAGGCGGCGAGGAGTTTGCCTTGCTTGTTTACGGGAATACCTTAGATGTGCTTCAAGCAAAAGTAGAACATTTAAGACAAGCCGTAGAGGCTTTAGCCATTCCACATGCCAAAAATCTTCCATCACAAGTTGTGACCATTTCAGTAGGGGCTGTGCCTTTGACAAAAATAACGCCTTATCCGAGTGTGGATGCATGCGAGAAAGCACTCGAACAAGCCTTTGAGGTTGCGGATAAGAACTTATACCTAGCCAAAGATAAAGGACGCAACGTTGTGATTATGGACAAACCAATTGAAATATAATCAGCACAGCATAATGGTGTAAAAGAGTAGGGCTTACTCTGAGCTAGTTCTATCGCATCATAAAATGTTGAATTTTTTCAAACAAATTCAATACTGCTAAACCGTTTTCAACACGTACCAGCCAAATAGATTCATTTTATTTATGAAGAAATGTTAAGAGTTTATCTTCTCGGTGATGAATTACTACACAAAGATGTAGCAAATTTACCGTTAGACCCTTTTAAATCGAGGGTTTTAACCTATCTACCCCTTTAGGGTAGTTTGATTCCGTAATTGATTTACATCATGTATTAATTTTCTTTCACATTTAACAATGCGCTCAGTTATAAGAACCTAACCCTTAGGAAGTACAATGAGCAAGTTGAAGCTAGTAGTCATCGGTAACGGTATGGTAGGCCACCGTTATATCGAAGACTTAGTCGAGAAAGCTGATATGTCTAATATGGACATTACGGTTTTCTGTGAAGAACCTCGTGTCGCATACGACCGTGTGCACCTTTCCTCTTACTTTTCTCACCATACTGCAGATGAACTTTCTTTAGTGAAAGAAGGCTTCTACGAGAAACACGGCATTAACATGTTGATCGGTGAGCGTGCGATTAACATCAACCGTGAAAACCGCATTGTTTACTCAAGCACTGGTCGTGAAGTTCAATACGACAAGCTGATTCTTGCTACTGGCTCATTCCCATTTGTTCCACCTATCAAAGGTCACGAAAGCAAAGACTGTTTTGTTTACCGCACTATCGAAGATCTTAAAGCGATCGAAGCGTGTGCGAAGAAGAGCAAATCAGGTGTTGTTGTCGGTGGTGGTCTGCTAGGTCTTGAAGCAGCAGGTGCATTGAAAGCACTAGGTGTAGAAACGCACGTTGTTGAGTTCGCACCAAAGCTAATGGCTGAGCAACTTGATCTAGCTGGTGGTAACCAACTTCGTCAAAAGATCGAGCGCATGGGCGTGAACGTTCACACTAGCAAAAACACGCTTGAGATCGCGGCAGAAGGCACAAATGCACGCAACGTTATGCGTTTTGCTGACGGTTCAGAGCTAGAAACAGACTTCATCGTATTCTCCGCAGGTATTCGTCCACAAGACAAACTAGCGCGCCAAATGGAGCTAGAAGTGGCACCCCGTGGCGGTGTTGCTATCAACGACCATTGTCAGACTTCTGATGAGAACATCTACGCCATCGGTGAGTGTGCGTCTTGGAACGAAATGTTCTACGGCCTTGTTGCTCCTGGCTACAAGATGGCGACAGTTGCCGTTGATCACCTGCTAGGTAACACAGAAAGCAAATTCGAAGGCGCTGACATGTCTGCGAAGCTGAAACTTCTTGGTGTAAAAGTAGGTTCAATCGGTGACGCGAACGGTCGTACCGAAGGCTGTAAGAGTTACGTTTACCAAAACGAAGAGCAAGAAGTTTACAAACGTCTTATCGTTTCTGAAGACAACAAGAAACTGCTTGGCGCGGTTATGGTCGGTGACACCTCTGACTACGGCGACCTGCTTCAACTTATGTTGAACGAAATCGACCTACCAGAACACCCGGATGCGTTGATCCTTCCTGCACACGCAGGCGCTGAGAAACCGGCACTAGGTGCAGACGCTCTACCAGAAAGCGCAGTAATCTGTTCTTGTTTCGACGTGACCAAAGGCAAGATCGCACAAGCGGTTGCTGATGGTCACCACACATTGGGCGACATCAAAGCCGTGACTGGCGCAGGTACAGGCTGTGGCGGTTGTATTCCTCTAGTCACTTCTGTTCTAAATGCTGAGCTTGCTAAATCTGGTATCGAAGTGAAGAACGACGTGTGTGAGCACTTTGCATACTCACGCCAAGAATTATTCCACCTAATCCGCATTGAAGAGATCAAAACGTTTGATGAGCTTCTAGAAAAATACGGTAAAGGTTACGGCTGTGAAGTTTGTAAACCATTGGCTGGTTCTATCTTGGCTTCTTGTTGGGGTGAGCACATTCTTAAGCCACAACTGGTTAAGCTGCACGACACGAACGACAACTTCCTAGGTAACATCCAAAAAGACGGTACTTACTCTGTGATCCCACGTATGGCGGGTGGTGAAGTAACGCCTCAAGCACTGGGTGCGCTAGCGAACGTTGCTGCAGAATACAACCTATACACCAAAGTAACCGGTGCTCAACGTATTGGTCTGTTTGGTGCACAAAAAGACGATCTTCCAGAGATCTGGCGTAAGCTTATCGACGCTGGTTTCGAAACAGGTCAAGCGTACGCAAAAGCACTTCGTATGGCGAAGACCTGTGTTGGCTCAACGTGGTGTCGTTACGGTGTTCAAGACTCTGTTGGTCTAGGTTCTTACATCGAGAACCGTTACAAAGGCATTCGTACACCTCATAAGATGAAGTTCGGTGTCTCTGGCTGTACTCGTGAGTGTGCGGAAGCACAAGGTAAAGACCTTGGCATCATCGCGACTGACGCAGGTTGGAACATGTACGTATGTGGTAACGGTGGTATGAAGCCTCGTCACGCAGACCTACTTGCAAGTGACCTAGATAAAGAAACGCTAATCAAGTACATCGACCGCTTCATGATGTTCTACATCCGTACTGCTGCGCCACTACAACGCACATCAGTTTGGATGGAAAACATGGAAGGTGGCGTTGACTACCTACGCGAAGTGATTGTTAACGACAAACTTGGCATCAACGCGCAACTAGAAGCAGACGTAGCGAAGCTTGTAGACGAGTACGAGTGTGAGTGGACTGCGACCATCAACGACGAATCACAACTGACTCGTTTCGCGCACTTCATCAACTCTGACAAGCGCGATGATAACGTTGTGTTTGTACAAGAGCGTGAACAACACCGCCCAGCAACCTTCACGGAAAAACACCCTGAAGCGAAAGGCGACATCCTACACGTAGCGATCACTGAAGCATAAGGGAAGGTTGATTATGTCATTTGAAAAGATTTGCCAAATCAGCGACATCGTACCGGGCACGGGTGTTTGTGCACTGGTTGATGGTCAGCAAGTTGCGGTATTCCGCCCAACACAAGCAGAAGAAGTGCTGGCAATCAGCAACACAGACCCGTTCTTCCAATCAAACGTGCTTTCTCGCGGTTTGATCTGTGAGCACCAAGGCGAGCTTTGGGTGGCAAGCCCACTTAAAAAGCAGCGCTTTAACCTGACTACAGGTGCGTGCATGGAAGACGAGCGTTTTAGCGTGAAAGCGTACAAAACGCGCGTAACCAACGGCGAAGTAGAGATTTCTGCATAAGCTTGGTTTCCATTCCCTCCTCTAAGGGGGAGGGAATGAACCGAAATCTAGATTTAATAGGTAAAGGCTTTCCAGAATCATCTGCGGGGGACAGGGAAGCGAGATGTTACTGAGTTAACGGGAAGCCTTTCTCTATTCAATCTTTAATTTTTTAACTTTCACTTTTTGAATAAGGACACATTCATGTCTACTGATTTTAAGCCTGCAGAATTCGTTCAAACCATGATCAACGTGGGTGAAGCGAAAACCAACACCAGTACTCGCGATTTGCTACTCCGCGGTACAATGGCGGGTATCATCCTGTCGCTGGCGGTGGTTGTGGCTATTACGACTATCGTACAAACGGGCGTGGGCGTTGTGGGTGCGCTTGTCTTCCCAGTTGGTTTCGTGATTCTAAGTGTGATGGGTTACGACCTAGTAACAGGTGTTTTTGGTCTAGCTCCTCTAGCTAAATTTGCAAACCGTCCAGGTATCACTTGGGGTCGTATCTTCCGTTGTTGGGGTTTGGTTGGTTTGGGTAACCTAATCGGTTCTCTAATCGTTGCTTACCTAGTGGCTATCTCTCTAACAGGTAACTTCTCTCTAGAATTGAACGCAGTAGCGAAGAAATTCGTCGCTGTTTCTACAGCACGTAGTCTTGGTTTCGAAAACATGGGTATGGACGGATGGATCACGTGTTTCGTTCGCGGCATCTTCTGTAACCTAATGGTGTGTCTAGGCGTTATCGGCAACATGACAGCGCGTTCAGTATCTGGTCGCGTAGCAATGATGTGGTTCCCAATCTTCATCTTCTTCGCACTAGTATTTGAGCACACAGTGGTAAACATGTTCCTATTCCCACTAGGTATGATTCTAGGTGCTGATTTCGGTATTGCAACTTGGTTGAACTTCAACCTTATCCCAACCATCCTAGGTAACATCGTTGGTGGTCTAGTGATGACTTGTATTCCACTGTACCTAACTCACGCTAAAACTGCGCCTTCTATCAATGCTGAAGAAGAAGTAAAAGCACAGCCTGCAATGGCTAAGTAATTGAGGTTTATTACCAATATTAGGTAAAGAACAAGTCGGGACTCTCTTTGGGCTTGAACTGAGAGATTCCCGACTACGCTCCTTCGTCGCTTTCGGGAATGACTCATATAGGGGCAATTCAACAAATACTGCTCATCTAATGCGATAACAAGCAAAGCGAAAAGCCTGTCATTCCTTAGATGAAGGACTCCAGAGCAGGGAACATCGTTCCCATATACTAATAAGCTATTTGGCTATAAAAAGCGTTTCTTTGTCAGAGTCTCTCTTTATATCTAAATTTTTCAATAGGCGTTGATATGACAACTGTTAACTCATCTTTAAACAGCGGCTTTGTTTCTCTTGTTGGTGCAGGTCCGGGTGATCCAGATTTACTGACAGTAAAGGGCTTAAAAGCCATTCAAGCAGCCGAAGTTGTGGTGTATGACCGATTGGTGTCGAAAGACATTCTAGAATTGGCTCACGCATCAGCAGAGATGATCTACGTAGGTAAAAAGTTGGACTTTCACTGCGTGCCTCAAGATCAAATCAACCAAATCTTGGTGCAAAAAGCGCAAGAAGGTAAACGCGTTGTACGTCTAAAAGGCGGCGATTCATTTATCTTTGGTCGTGGCGGTGAAGAGCTAGAAGAGCTAGCAGAATTCGGCATCAAATACGAAGTGGTTCCGGGTATCACAGCTGCTGCGGGTGCAACGGCTTACGCAGGTATTCCATTAACGCATCGTGACCACGCGCAAAGCGTTCAGTTCATTACTGGCCACGTACAAAAAGATGGTCGTGAGATTGAATGGCACTCGCTAGCGCAGTCAAACAACACGCTTGTGTTCTATATGGGGTTGAAACAAAGCGGTCATATCATGGATAAGCTTATCACACATGGATTAGACCCAGAGATGTCATGCGCTATCATTGAAAACGGCACACGCACAGAGCAACGTGTATTCCAAGGTAAGCTGAACGAGCTATCTAATATGGCAGAACAAGCAGTGAGCCCTGCGTTGATTGTGGTTGGCAGCGTGACGCAATTGCACAGCAAGTTGGACTGGTTTGGAAAATAACTGAAGACTTAGTCTTAAGCATTAGATCGCGCAAGGATTGCGTTTCTGTTGCATCTCTCTTTTTCGCATTGGCATTTCATCGATCAAATCGTTGATGAACTGCCAATCAGTCTTCGCACCCCAGCGGTGTTTCTCTTCTCCGTCTTTACCCAAAAGAATCGCAGTGTGTTGACCTGCTTTGACTTCGTAGAGAGCAGCCAGCATTTTCAAATCGAACTCTTCTTTTAACCATGAAGGTTCAGTAAAACCGTCCTCTGCAATCACTAAAGTGATCACATCGCGGTCTTCCAATTCACATTCATTCATCAAAGCTTCGAGTAAAAACTGTTTTACGTGGTCGTCATTCGCAGGGGCAAAGTATAGGACACTGCGATGTGGCCAGTACTGTGAGTGTGCTGGATAACCAAACGCATTGCCTGATATGAGGCATGCAAGCAAAAGGGCTAACGTCGACTTGTTCATGGCTCCCTCCTTGAAACGCGAGACTTCGTTTATCACGTTATACGGTAAGTTTAGTGGAATTAGCTCATTGTGCTTTGGTCCAAAGTGGCATAGGGTATGCGGCAAACAAATAAAGCGTATTAAATAGATGAACTCTGAAAGCAAACAAAAGATCGCAATCTTAGTCGACGTACAGAACGTGTATTACACCTGTCGTGAAGCGTACCGCAGCAATTTTGATTACAACCAGTTTTGGTATGTCGCGACACAAGGAAAAGAAGTGGTGAGTGCACGTGCCTATGCCATTGCGAGCAATGACCCAAAACAGCGTCAATTCCACCATATTTTGCGTGGTGTTGGGTTTGAGGTGATGCTTAAACCTTATATTCAACGTCGTGACGGGAGCTCGAAGGGCGATTGGGATGTAGGTATCACGCTAGATGCGATTGAGATTGCGCCGGAAGTGGATGAAGTGGTTCTGGTATCTGGCGATGGTGATTTTAGTTTGTTGGTGGAACGCATTCAGCAACGCTTTAACAAGAAAGTCACAGTGTATGGCGTACCAAAGTTAACTTCCCAAACCTTGATTGATTGCGCGGACCATTTTGTTGCTGTCGATGACGACTTTCTTCTTTAACTTCTTCTCGCTGTATAGCTTTGAGAATAAAGAAAGGGCGAGTCACTTCAGGCTGTACGTTAACGTACAATGACTCGCCCCAAACTATAAGTTGGTTAGTTACGAAGGAATGATCATTTGTCCTAGCACGTAACCCAAGCAACAAGCACCAATCACACCAATTAAACCCACAGACATGAATGAGTGGTTGAAGTACCACTTGCCAATCTTAGTCGTACCTGAAGTATCGAAGTTTACTGTCGCGATATCAGAAGGGTAGTTAGGGATAAAGAAGTAGCCGTAAACCGCTGGCATTAAGCCGATAAGCAGTGCAGGGTCCAAGCCTAGTCCGAGACCAACAGGTAACATCATACGCGCTGTTGCTGCTTGAGAGTTCACTACTACTGATACGATGAATAGCGCGAGTGCGAATGTCCAAGGATAGTTGGTTACCATTTCAACAATGCCGGACTTGAATTGAGGCATCGCGTATTGGAAGTAGGTATCTGACATCCATGCAATACCGAAGATAGCAATCGCTGCCACCATACCGGATTTAAAAACAACGCCGTTTGGCACGTCACGTGGGTCGGTTTTGGTCGCAAGCAAAATGATACCGCCGAAGCAGAGCATCATCATCTGAATAACCACCGCCATGCTGATTGGCTTCGCGCCATCGACGATGGTTCGCACTTCCGGCCACATCGCAATAACGACGATCACAAGAATCGACAGAATGAACAGCAAAACAGAGTTGCGTGCGCTCGCTGGAAGCACTTCGTCCAAAGAAGTTGCCGTTGTGTTTAAGATTTTCTCACGCCAAACCGGATCTTTTAGACGCTCTTGGTACTCTTCGTCATCTTCAAGCTCTTTACCGCGTTTCAAGCTGTATAGCGACATCAACAGCGTACCAAACAAGGTTGCTGGTACTGTTACGAGAAGAATCGATAGCAAGGTGATTTCGTGTTGAATGTCAGACAGCTGTGCTAGGTAGTAAACCACAGCGGCTGAAATTGGTGATGCCGTGATTGCGATTTGAGAAGCAACGGATGCCGCAGCCATCGGACGCTCAGGGCGAATGCCGTTTTTCAACGCAACGTCGCCAATGATTGGCATGATGGAGTATACCGCGTGACCAGTACCAAGTAGAAAGGTCATAAAGTAAGTGACGAACGGTGCAATGAGGGTAACGCGCTTAGGGTTCTTACGCAGTACGCGCTCGGCTACCTGCAACATGTATTTCAAACCGCCAGCGGCTTCAAGAATGGAAGCACAAGTAACCACCGCAAGGATGATCAGCATTACAGTGACGGGTGGAGAGGTTGGTGGCATCTTGAAGATAAAAACCTCAATGACCAAACCAATACCTGAAACGACACCAAGACCAATGCCGCCATACCGTGAACCGATATACAGCATCACGAGCAAAAATAGAAACTCAAGATACAACATGTTTAATTTCCTTATTAGAAACAGGGACTTTTATTGTTTCTATATTCAAGAAAAAAATACTTAGCCTTGTTCACATTCCATTTCATAGGAAATAGTAATGTCTAATAATTGGGAATAACTCACGCTACGGAGCCAAAGTGTTACGCTGCCTTTGAGCTGGTGTTGTTGGAATGTTTTTATCCACTAGTTCTGACGTTAAACCGAACCATTTTGGTGCAATCAACGACATTAACCGTATTTACCCATAAAAAGTCATACAAAACCTCAAACAGACTCTATTCATGAACGATATAGAGAACTGAACGGCGCTGAAAATACCAACAATGAAGGGGCTAGCACCCCCTATTGCTTTATTTGTCACATAAGAGGGTATGAACAATTGCCGTTATTGCCATTCGACTTATAAAACCTAGGCAGTCAAAAATAAAATTCCAGCTCTTGTTTTTTAATAGTCGTTTTCGCAAACGTTCAAGTTTTTTAAGCATGATTAAACCTTACTCTACTAGTTATCGCAGAGAGTTTATAAAATTTACTATTGGACTTCGTTCTTTGCTATGCTTTGCTTGGTTATGAAAGAATCTCATGAACTGAGTCTTGTGATTCGATGATGAACCCTGACGTTGCTCAGGGTTTTCTTTTATTTACTTTTCAAACTTAGCCTTCCTTTATTATTTGACAAACTATTATCTTTCTTTCAGTTACTTATATGATTGATTAGATAGAATTTAACATGGCGTATTGTGAAAACTCGTTTTGAACCATGAGTGGACGAGGTTTTGTTAAAACGTACTTACGGGGTAACGTCGCGATAAATCGTACCGAATTTCAAGAGTGATACGACTATTAGTTCTTCGTATTCTAATGTCTCGTTAAGTTGTACTGAGTATAAATGGAACGAAAGGACAAAGGCCAGTGAAAATCATTTCTTTATGTTGATGTCATCCTCTTATCATTATTAAGAAACTCGCAATTGTTGAGATATTTACTTTTGGTGTCGGTAGAATTGCGTAGTGATACGGCGGAAACTTTACTGATAATTATTTGCATTGAGTGCTTGGCTTGCGTATAACTGCGTTCAAACAAAAACGTACGTAAACACAACAATGTCTGAGCAGTTTTTTCCGCAACTCTTCCATTACTCAAAGGAAGTCACGCCATTCTTACACGGCAGTATTGGTGAGATTGGTGCTAGTGCAATCCATATCGATAACAACATCAATCCAATTGTACAATCACTCTACCAATCGCTTTCTCAAGCACATCCTGAAGCGGGTAAAGCCTATTGGCTAACTCGAACATGGGACCTGCTTTGTTGGCAGCCTATGTATGTGGCATTCATTTCGATCTATGGATTTCACACTTTGCCAAATCTACGGGGGATGGGGCAATACGTGCAGCAAGGGTTTGTCACGGGTTACCGCTTTGCTGATGAACAGCATATTCATGGTGAAATTGAAGAACTGATTGTCGAAGCTGGTAAGCAAATACGTGCACTTTATGACTTCTATCAGATTCAAATGAGTGATTGGACTCGCATACGCCCGGGCTTTACTCATCAATTGATGTCTGATGGTGTGATGGCATGCTTGATCCGACTCCAGCAACATTTTCCTCAATTTAGTGACGAGCTCATTCACCAGCATGCCAAGTTGTGGTTGGAAGCGCTTGGGTTAAGTTCTGAAAATACATCATCCCTGTACGCTTTTTCAGACGAGCGTCCTTTGAAATTAGTCCGAAAAAGCTGCTGTTTAGTCTACAAATGTGAAGGGCGAAAACTGTGCGAAGATTGCCCTCGAACAGAGGAAAATAAGCAGCTCGTCAAATCTCGAAGTACCGTAAAGTAACAAACATATAACATATGTAACAGTGCTCGATCTATGATTGAGAATGAGTATTATTGTCGACTTTGTAATTTATAAAAAGATAAAGACAATGATAAAAAGGAAGTTTTCTTTAAATCTCATCATGCTTGCGATGAGCAGTGGCTATGCAATTCAAGCACTTGCAGAAGAATCTAATATAAGCAAACAGAGTAATGCGGATGAACAAGTAGTGGTGGTTGGCAGTGTTATGCCTAAGTCCATTTCAGACATTCCGGGTACGGTTTGGTTCGTTGATCAAGAGCAGATCGCTCAACAATACCGAGCAGGAAAAAACCTTGGTGACATCTTATCGGCAACGATTCCGTCATTAGACGTTGGTACGGGTGGCCGAACTAACTACGCGCAGAACCTCCGTGGGCGTGCAATGTTGGTTATGATCGATGGGGTGTCATTACAATCCTCACGCCCAATCAGTCGTCAACTCGACGCGATTGACCCATTCAATATTGAACGTATTGAGGTGTTATCCGGTGCGACATCGATATACGGTGCCGGCGCAACGGGTGGTGTGATAAATATTGTCACAAAGAAAGCGACGTCAGATGAACTTGCATTTGAATCTTACGTGAGCGGTACGACCGGTTTTAATGGTGGTGACGATTTTGATTATAAGGTTGCCCAATCTGTCTCTGGCGGAAACGACAAAGTAAGTGCGCGTGGTTCGGTGGTGTACGGCGAAACTCAGGGTTTCTATGATGGTAATGGTGACATTGTCACGCCGGACATCTCACAAGGTTCACTGCAGTACAATTCAACGCTTGATGTGATGGGCTCTGCGGAGATTCAAACGTCAGATGAAAGCCAGCTTAGCCTAGTTGCGCAATACTATGATAGTCAACAAGACTCGCCTTATGGTCTGTACATTGTGGGGCGCGATTTCGTCGATGTACGTAAAGGATTTGAATCTGATCGCCAACACGGCACAGAACGTGTTCTTCTTAGTGCAAGTTACAGCCATGAGTCTGTATTAGGTCATCAATTGATTGGTGAGTTGTCCTATCGAAGTGAAGACCAAACTTTCACACCATATTTCCAAAGTGCTTCTCAGCAAGAAACAGAGGTTTTTGCAGGGCGTCTGGCGTTAGCGAAGAATTGGAACGATTTTAATCTTATCTATGGTATTGATGCTTATCTTGATCGTTTCGACAGTAACCAAGCACTCTTCGATTCGACGATTGCTAGTAATTCTGGAAACTTGATAAACAAGACGTATGCACAAGTTGGTCGTTACCCTGGCGTAGACGTGTCCTCTTACGCATTGTTTATTCAAGGGGACTACCAAATTACTTCGGATTGGTCTGTACAAGCAGGTTATCGCCATCAATACATGGATAACAAAGTTGATGACTTTGTCGCTTATAGTGTGCAGAAGAAGATTGCTGCAGGAGCGGGAACGTCGGCTGATTCAGTACCAGGTGGCAGTACAGATTACTCAGTTAACCTATTCAACCTTGGCACTATCTATCGGTTGAATGATGAGTCGCAAGTTTGGGCTAACTTCTCCCAAGGTTTCCAATTGGCGGACCCAGCGAAATACTATGGTCAGGGCAGTTACGATGCAGTAGATGCAAATGGTCATTACGCACTAAAAGACAGCATCAATGTATCTGATTCTAAATTGTCAGGCATTAAAACGGACAGTTACGAAATTGGTTACCGTTTAGATAAGGAAGCGTTGTCTCTTCAAGCAGCGGGTTATTACTCGTTGTCAGATAACTCAATCAAATACGACCGTAAAACTTTGCTGATTACCAGTGTGGATGACGAGCAACGTGTGTATGGTGCGGAAGCAAACATTAACTACTGGGTAACCAGCGATATTCTTGTTGGTGCTTCTGGTCATTATGTCGTATCTGAACTGAAGACCAATGGTAAGTGGGAAGATTTGAGTGCTGGTAAGGCAAGTACATCCAAAGCGAACGCTTGGGCAGCATGGTACCAAAACGATTACTCTGTGCGTCTACAAAGCCAAACTATGTTCGATTACGAAGATGATGCGAACAACAAGTTAGATGGATACACAACATTTGATTTGCTAGGCAGCGTGATACTGCCTGTTGGTCAATTAGGATTCGGAATCCAAAACCTGTTTAACGAGGATTACACCACGGTGTGGGGACAACGTGCGCAAATCCTATACGCAACTCACTATGAGTCTGCTGCTTATGACTATAAGGGAAGAGGTCGTACGTTCACGCTTAACTACAGCCTTGAGTACTAAAAGTCCGTATCTGAGATACAAATAAGCACGTTAAATTTGGATAAAAAAAGCCGCGTTATGCGGCTTTTCTTTTATGCTTCGTCTGTTGCTTGAGTTTCTTCAGTGGCTTGTGAAGTTTGCTCATTAGCTTGCTGTTCCGCTTCCATCTTCGCGCGTTCTGCTTTTGAGATGTAGCGAGGCTTATTGCTCTTATGAAGCTTTGCATTTTGTTTTTTCTGCTTCGCTTTTAAAATCGAATTAATTTTCTTCTTGCGGTTCATGGTGTTGGTCCTTTAATTTAGCGGGGCAGGATAGTGATTTTTCCGCCAAGTTACAACCCTAATGGATTCCCTATGAAAACACTTACTACCAAGCGCCTCACACTGCGTCTTGTCAGTGTAGAAGATGCGCCGTTTATTTTAGAACTCTACAACCAGCCAGACTTTTATCGTTTCGTCGGTGACAAACAAATTCGAACCCTAGAAGAAGCCAAGCGTTACATCCAAGATAACATGTTAAGAATGCAGGAACTTAAGGGTGTCAGTTTGCTGGTGGTTGAAACCAACCATGATAAACAGCCAGTTGGCATTTGTGGTTTGGTTAAACGCGATACATTAACAGCGTTTGATATTGGTTACGGTTATCTGCCTAGCGCTTATGGCAAAGGTTACGCGAAAGAAGCCGCAAGTGTCGTCGTGGATTTTGCTCGTGAGGAAATGAATATAGAAAACTTGGTCGCTATCACCAATAATGACAATATTCGCAGTATAAGTTTGCTAGAAAAATTGGGTTTTCAGTTTGAACGCGTTGAGCAGACTTACGATAATGGTCGAACTTTACAGCTCTATACGATGGAGTTGTAACCAGATAAGTAACTAAAGTCCTTTTAGTCAAAGCCTTATTGTTAAGGTCTCTGGGTTATACCAAGTAACCTGAGATACTAGGTTCAGCGTGAATGACTTGGTTTTTTAGTCAAACAAATGGCTACGTCAAACAACTTGGAAAGAGCTTGCTATTACACGGCGTAGTTTTCTTTGCTCTCGAATCAATGATAGGGCTCTAATCCTGCATCTTGAAGTCACTTGGGTATGAATCTGTTTTAGTTAGAGGAAAAAAATGAGCGACATTTTGTTAGGTAAACTCGCCACTGAATTTAAAACCGTCAAGGCGATGGTCGAGGTTTACTGTAAAGACCACCATGGCACAAAAGGTGAGCTATGCGCGGAATGTCGCGAATTGTTAGAATATGCGGAAGTTCGGCTTGACCGTTGTCCTTACGGAGAAGACAAGCCGACTTGCAATAAATGCCCAATACATTGCTATAAACCGGAGCCTAAAGAGCAAATGCGTTTAGTGATGCGTTATTCAGGACCGAGAATGTTACTCAAGCATCCGATCTTAGCGATTCGGCACTTGGTGCATGAGAAGCGTGAGGTTCCAAATAAACCAGCTGCAAATGTGTCGAATCGCCACAAACGAATGAGTGCAGAACGCGAAGCCAAGAAGCCTAGTTAAAAACGTACTAAGAAGTCGTAACAACGGTGAGATTCTTGATCCAATACTTTTGCGTGTATCGACGATAACACAGTGCCAATTTCACTACTTCTTCTGCGATCATTAGTGCGTAAACGTATTTAAACTCCCAGTCTAAGACGAACGCGGCGACGGCGCACAAAGGCAATCCAGTCATCCACATCGCGATAAAGTCCATGCGTAAACAAAAGACGTTATCGCCACCCGCTCGAATAATGCCGTTTATGATGATCATGTTGAGCATGCGGAGCCAAATCGCGCTACATAAAATCACGACTGCGGGTGCCGCGAGTGGGTAAAGTTCTGAGTTATCTAGGTTCAATGCTGCAATGATTAACTCTCGATTTAGTAGCAGTAATGCGCCAATCGAAATACCAAACACAAACACCGCTTTAATGAAGAAGCTTGCCATGTGCTGAGCTTGCTCAAAGGCATCACGCCCTAACGACTGCCCAATCATCACTGAACACGCAACAGAGATTCCAAAAAAGATGGAATAACACAGAGATTCGAATGGACCTAACATGCTAAACACCGCGAGTTCTGTCGTGCCCATGTGACCAAAAATCATTTGATACACCATCGTACCAATGGCCCAAAGTAGCGCGCCTAAGGTCATTGGTAATGCCAAACGGCGATAAGAGAGCCACAAAGAGGGGCGTTCAACCCCTTCTTTTACTTCCAATAACCAATGTTTACGCCAACGCATATAGCCAATCATGGCTAGCACTTGGAATAAGCGAGAAATCGTCGTCGCTAATGCCGCACCTGCAACACCCATTGTAGGTATACCTAGCCCGCCTTTAATGAGCCAAAAGTTCAGAGCGATATTGAGCACAATAGTCATTGCTCCCATTAATAGCGGAGTGACGGTGTCACCAGACGATCGCATGCTGGCTTCTAATACAATAATGATGTGAGTCAGTAGCAACACAGGGAACGCATACCAAAGGTAGGTAGAACCAAGGTCAATGACTTGAATATCGCTGGTTTGCAGGCGCATGATCACTTCGCTGCCAACTGTGATAATTAGAGTGACAGGAATAAGCACCTTTAGACCAAAACGAATCGCAATACCGGTGACGGTTTTTGCACTTACGGCATCGTCTCGTCCCCAATATTGCGCAACAAGTGTGCCATTTGCAGATGCTAAACCTGCCATGATCATAATGGCGACAAAATGCCATTTTGATGCAATTCCCACAGCCGCGGTTGCTTCTTTACCAAAATCGCTAACCATGAGAACATCGGCTAAGGCAAGTATTGCTACCAAAGCACTCTGGATGGCGACAGGAAAACCCAAACAGACAATCTGCTTAAGTAGCCCGTTATATAAAGGGTTAGCACTATTTTTGATACCAATGTTGTTTGCCATAGTCACTCCTCAAATTTTGAGAGGAATATAAAGCGTATAGGAAAGGAAATACATGTGTGAAAAACCACAAAAGCTGTGCAAATCCGTCATTGAGCAATTTGCAACCAAAACGGAATGGCAAGATGACGTGTACTTGGCTCCTGCATGTAAGGAACGCTTTCTCACTTTGACAGAGATTCCTGAGTGGCATCGTGCAGACATTTTTATGGCAGGCTTGGCTGAGTTACGTGATGGTTATCATGTCGAAAGAAACAAAGTTGGTGTGCATACTTTGTTGTTTACGGTTGAAGGTGGTGGCGTTCTGATAACCCCCGATTCTGTCAAAGAGATAGAACCTTATACGCTGACCATTTTGCCTGTCGATACGTGCTTTCGGTTTGAAATGAATCCTGACAAAGATCATTGGAAAATGGTTTGGCTACTACCTCAGAATGCAGGTTCTTGGCGGCATCTGTCGGATCTTGGTCAGACGGTCATGCCTTTCCAAGGTTCAGAGCAAATTTGGGCGTTAATGACCTTGCTCTACAATGAGATAGGCGGTCGTACTGGTTTTCGTCAGTTATTGATCAGCGAAGTACAACGTTTAGTCAAAAGCGTCGAAACGCCTATCAGTAGCTCGCTTTCTCGCGTTCAAACATTATTTAATGAAGTGGAAGGGCAACTGCACCTACCTTGGACGGTCGCCGAGATGGCAAAGCGATGTTTTATAAGTGAAGAGCAGTTTAACCGACTGTCCAAACAATTATTCAACATGAGTCCGAGGAGCAAGTTAATTGAGCTTCGCATGCACAAAGCGGCGGACTTATTACAGTATCCAGCTTGGTCGGTTGTCATGATAGCAAACCGATTGGGTTATCGTGATCCTTACAACTTCACGCACCGATTTAAAAAGTTCTACGGCAGTTCGCCAACACGTTATCGCAAGAAATTATTGGAGAACCAAAACTAATGAGC
This sequence comes from Vibrio sp. SSH13-20, assembly GCF_040104475.1. Taxonomy (NCBI): domain Bacteria; kingdom Pseudomonadati; phylum Pseudomonadota; class Gammaproteobacteria; order Vibrionales; family Vibrionaceae; genus Vibrio; species Vibrio sp. SSH13-20. The sequence continues at coordinate 958,439 of NZ_JBECOU010000001.1, read as the reverse complement.
CGGTTTAATTCCCCAATGATTTAAAGAGTAGAGTATTTCAGAAACAAAAAAACGAGGGCATGAACCCTCGTTTCTTTTGTCTGGTTGGGACAAGTTAAAAATTACAAACCTGCCGCCATTTGGTGCTTGGATTTAGTTGCTGCGATTAGCATGTAAATGCAAGTTGCAAGTAATGCTGCAAATAAGTAGCCCAACAAACCGTGCATTTGACCCATAAATTTATCAGCAACCACTGGACCTGCTACTGACCCCACGCTGTAGCTAAACAACATGACTTGCGTTGCAGACACGATGAAACGCTCGTCTAAGCCTTCACAACCTAGGTTAATCGCTATTGGGTATAGAGCGAATGTCGCCATGCCTAATAGGAACAACGCCACTGCCAACACCACCGCTGACGAAGAAATGAAAGTCAGTCCGATAGAGAAAATGCCAAGGATGCAGAAGAACGCCATTAGTACAGTACGTGCCATGTACTTGTTTAAGGTTGTCACCATAGGTTGAACCAACATACCGCCCAGAATCACTAACGCCATCAAAGTACCAATGTCTTGGTGGCTGATTTTACGGTTTGCGAGCTCTACTGGCATCAGACCGTAAATTGCTCCCAGAGTAAGACCAGAAACAACACAACCAATGATTGCTGCGTGGCTTAGTTTTGAAATCTGTTTGAACGACAGTGCAGTAGACTCATGGCTGTTTGGTTGTTCACAGTCGATGAATAGTAGCACTAGCATCGCCATCAAGATCAGTGTCGTGATGGCAACAAAAGGGACGCCACCACTTACGCCAAGAATGCCAATGCCAAATTGACCAAGCGCAGAACCGCCGTACAAAGAAAGCATGTATAGACTCAAACGTTTAGCGCGTGAGGATTCATCGCCAGACATTAGCCATGATTCTACGATGACGAATACGCCCGCTACTGCGATGCCCGCAATAAAGCGTGCAAATAGCCATACCATACCATTAGGAATAATCGGCAAAACGATGATCGTCAGAGAAAAGGCTGCCAAGCTACCGACAAACGCTTTACGGTGTCCAACGCTGCGAACGATTCGCTCAAAGAACATGGCACCAAACAATAGACCGCCATAGAACACACTCGCCAACCAACTCGCATAATCAGCAGAGATGTTGTATTCACCAAGCATAAGAGGGACCAAGCTCATCAAATAGCCTGATGCCACTGCATAAAGAGACAGTGCTACGACAGGAACTGTGACTCGTGGTGATGCTGCAGGAATGGCTGTGTTTTCCAATGTTTTGCGCCTATAAGTTAAGTAAAAATCAGGGGTTATTCGGCGCGAATATGAGGCTAATTAATAGGCAAGTAAAACGATATATTTGAGTCGTTTCGACAAAAGTTATTTATCGAAATTCTATGAGGAAATGCTGCATAAAAACGCCAGCCCGAGAGCGAGGCTGGCGACGGGGTTTATTTGTTAAGTGCTTGATTTAGCCACTGATCGAATTGAGTTTTTGGTAATGCTCCGTTGATCATGTCAACGCGTTGTCCATTCTTAAAAACCATGATGGTAGGGATACTACGAATACCGAATTGAGCCGCCAATTGTTGTTGAGCTTCAGTATCAATCTTGACAAAACGAGCGTTTCCGGTCTGTTCTTGTGCGACATCCGAGAAAACAGGAGCAAAACCAACGCATGGATTGCACCATGGCGCCCAGAAATCAACCACAACTGGAGTGTCACTCTCTAGTAGTGCTGAGAAGTTATCGATGGTGCCTTCTACAGGCGCACCATCAAATAAAGCGTTCTTACATTTACCGCAACTTGCAGCTTCTGCAACTCGCTCATTAGGGACACGATTTAAACCGCCACAAGACGGGCAACGAGTTTTAAACGATGACATGACTTCTTCCTTTATGACAACTTGATGAAAACATGACTTACCAGTCTGCTTCATAATTTGTATACTTATTTTTTAGCCTGCCGAAATACGATATGACAGGTTTGTATTTGGACCCGAACAGGTTCTAAGAAATTTCATTAAAATACAACAATAAATAGGTCTGCGATGACAAATTACTACGCTGAAATTACTGGCTGGGGAAAATGCCTTCCACCAGCTTCGCTCTCTAACGACGACCTTAGCACTTTCCTTGAAACTTCAGATGAATGGATTCGCACCCGTACTGGTATTGAAAACCGTCGCATTAGCCACGTAAATACGTCGGACATGGCAACGGTAGCTGCGCAACATGCGATGGCTCGTGCTGGCGTGGAAGCGAGTGACATCGACCTTATCATTGTTGCGACATGCTCTCCTGATTCTCTTATTCCAAACATTGCCTCTAAGGTGCAACAAAACCTTGGTATTCGCTCTGCTGCCGCGTTTGATTTAAACGCGGCGTGTACGGGTTTTGTCTACGGTCTTGAAACTGGTACGCGTTTGATCCAGTCGGGCAACTACCGTAATGCGATCATCATTGGTGCGGAACGTCTTTCTTTCTACATCGACTGGGCAATGCGTGATACGGCAGTATTGTTCGGTGATGGCGCTGGTGCAGTCGTTCTGACACGTACGGAGCAAGAAACGGGTCTTCTGCAATCACAAATTGGTTGTGATGCAAAAGGGCGAGACATTCTCTCTGTTCCTAAGTTTGGTACATGCATGGACCGCTTCGCTGAAGACAACGGTTATTGGGATTTCAACTTTGTTGGTCAAGAGATCTTTAAACGCGCAGTTAAAGGCATGGGGCTGGCTGCGAAAACGGTTCTGAAAGCTTCAGAGTTAACTACAGATCAAATCGACGTGGTAATCCCGCACCAAGCGAACATCCGTATCATCCAAACGCTGTGTGACCTTTCTGGTATCCCGCAAGAAAAAGCGTTCGTGAATATTCAAAACTACGGCAACACATCAGCAGCAACAGTGCCAATCGCATTGTGTGAAGCTCTTGAGCAAGGTCGCGTGAAGCCAGGTGATAACATGTTATTGGCTGCATTTGGCGCTGGTTTGACATGGGGCGCTGCTGTGTTGAAATGGGGTGACCGCGTAACGCCAATTGGCGAAAGTGAAGCGGCATTACCAGAAAGCGATAAGACCGCATTAGAACTTCTAGAGCGTGCAATCAAGCTATGTAATGAACGACCACGCAGTGAAGACGCTTAAATGAGATATCAAACTCAATAAATGAAAGGGAGCATAATGCTCCCTTTTTTGCGTACTGGATTGCAGCAGCTATGACATAAAGCCAAGGTTAGAGGAAGGGAAGTTGCGTATATTTGGGAACACGTAATCCATTGCTGTCCCATCAGTAATGCCCATCCATTGAGCTAAGGTTGCACCTACTTGATCAGTGCCGATTCTTGGAATCAAACGCCCTTTAGAGTAATCATCTTCACCACCTAGTATCAATTCGGGCCAAGTTCCAATTGGTTGAGAACCATTTACCGCGCCTCCCATCACAAATTGATGTCCACCCCAGCCATGATCGGTACCATTGCCATTATTTGTCATGCGTCGCCCAAAGTCAGACATGGTAAATGTAGTGACATTGTCACGCATTCCAAGTGCGTCAATAGCGCGATACATAGCGAAAAGGTTAGTCGCCAAGTCTTCTAGCAATGCAGGATGTTTTGAAAGCTGTGAATCATGAACATCGTAACCAGTATGTTTAACAAAGAACACTTGTCGTTGTTGGTTTAATTGGCTCTGGCTTGCGATAAGCTTGTAAACCGTCTGCATCTGTTTCCCTAGCGTTGTAGAGGTAAAAAGTGGCGCATTGTCGACGTTATGCAGTTGCTCAGCTAACACACCACTCATAGTCATTGATTCATCCACCATGAGATTAAAATGCCCGCTGAATGGATTATCGGGAGAAGTGGCTAACAACTGGTCGTACACTTCTTTGTAAAGCGGGTTTCCAATCGCACTCAACTGGACGGCGCGGTCCTTTTTCAAAACTGTTTGCCTATGTTCAAGTGAGCGCAACCATAACGAGTCACCATGAACACTGTAGAGTGGAGTAATCTCAGACGTCCGTCCCATTATGTCGAGCATACGTCCTGCCCAACCAAGGTTTGAAAACGTATCCATACCGCCACGCATCAGAGTTTTAGTCTGCGAGTTGTGAGAAAAGAGTTGATCCGGTAAGGGCACTTCGCCAGACTCGATCATCTGCTTTGACATTGGCTGTTCAAGTACGCCACTGTTCAGAACGACCGTCGCATCGCCATTTTCAAAGACCTCCGTTAATCGTTCCAACTTAGGGTGCATCCCCAAAGGCACGTCATTTCCTCGATTATCTCTGGCGTTTAAGCCAATCGGAATGACGGTATTTTTTGCGACCGATAACTTACCGCGCACGCTGGCATATTGATCATAATGAAAGTCGGAGAGTGGCAAGAAGGTATTGATTGCATCGTTACCGCCATCCATATAAACACAGATCAAAGCACGGAAGTCATTGCTCGGTGTCGCTAGTGCGTAGCCTGATAAGCCGACAGAAGCAAAAGCACCCAAAGAAGCGGTACCTTTCATAAAGTTGCGTCGTGAGAGTTTCATAATCCGCTCCTAATCTTGAATGTAGAATTCGCTGCCCGAAATTGCTGTGAAAATCACTAAAGCAAGTTTGGTTTTCGGTACGTAACTGGTTTGGTAATTATCGAGCACCTCAATCATGAGTTGTTTTAGCTCTGGTGAAGCGGTTCCGGCAAAGAAACGCATGTCGACACGATCAACCAAAGCGTTATGGTCATCGAGGAGTTGATAAAGTTCATCCATATTGAGCGTGTAAGTCGATTCGGAACCTTTGCGCACGCTATAAAGCATGAAGTTCACCAGTTCGGTGTATACCGACCAATCAAACAGTTCATATTCCGGTGCAACTAAACCATTAAAGACAAAGTCTTTTGACGGCTGATAATCAGGAGAGTAGAAGTTGAACACGGATGGAGAGCGCAATGGTCCTTGATTCGCGATATTCATCAAGGATACTGCGTTGTCGTAACGTGCCGCTGTCAGAGTAAAACCAGCAGCGCGATGGAAATTAGTGATGACCAAGATTGGCTCTTTAACTTTAATTGGTTGGTTCGATGTCAATCCTCGCGCTTCGTCGTCGAGAAGAATCGCTTTAATTACCGCGCGCAAATCGCCTTTCACGCCCTTGCCATTGTTATTGAACGTACTAGCAACGCGAGCAATGTACTCTGGCGTTGGGTTTGAGGTGACAAATCGCTGAATGAGCAATTTAGAAACAAAAGGGGCGATGTTGTCATGAGCCATTAAGATATCAATGACAAGTTCGAGCTCTTCTTCTGCATTTAAACCAGCAGGGATAGTGGACCCAAGCACGACTTTCTTGTTGGTATCATGAAGGCTGTTTACCACTCGCATTGGTAACACAAAGTCGACATCCGACTTATTCCAGCCAGTTAGAGCTCGAGCGAGTTCTTGAATATCGTTTTGTGAATAGGTAGCAAGGGGTTGCCCGGTGTCATGATTAAACTTAACACTGCCATCGAGGTTGAGTTGATATAACCCAATAGTGAAGAGCTGCATCAGTTCGCGAGCAAAATTTTCGTCAGGTAGTGCGCCGGTTTTTGGGTTTTCTTTCGTACTCCCCATCATAGATAGGTAATTTCCCATTGCAGGGTGTTTAGCCGCTTTGAGCAACAAATCCTTATAGTTGCCAAACGCATTCTCAACGAGTAAGTCGTAATAGCTGACTAGTCCGGTTGGCTTGCTCGATAAGAAACCGCCATTTTTTGAGACCACCAGAATCTGACTTAATGCAAACGCCATTCTCTGACGCAGTTGATCTTCGGAGGTTAAAACAATTTGATACCAAGCGTTTTCTCTATTTGCTTGGGCTCCTTTGCTGAAAGGAGTGAAGTAAAGATCACTGTGATAGGTGGGTGGGAGAAGTATTTGTTCTGTAATCCACGTGTCATAACTGGTTTGGTTTATCTGGTCTATCAAAGCAGGAGTTGGACCAAATGTCGTTTGATATAAAAATCGTGCGGTCGCTTGGTCAGGGTCGTCTTCGTCAGCCGACACTGGTCCCACAAAGAACAGCAGCATGGCAACAAAGCCCAATACCCAACAAGAAATTTCATTTTGCTTCTGACGTTTCATCGTTAACTCTCTTACCCAAAGGAACGACTTAAATCCATTTAACGGGAGTAATGAAGCTCTTAATGAGCTAATTAATAAATTCAGTTAAATCAAGCAGCTGCAGAACGGATTATAGACGGTAAAAATCACTATCAAAGTTGTTAATTGCAGAAAATAGTCTTGCTGAAGGTTAATTTTTAATGAGAAAAAATAATAAGTGACTGAATAATCGGTGAGCAATGTGATGTGAGCCATCTCAAATAAAATATGAAACTTTTTTGAATTCATACTTTGAGAACGAGAACGTTTGAGTCAGGTTTGACCGAAAAGTGCAAATTGATATAACACTTAGTTGTGGTTTTATGAGCTTTTAAAGAAATTTTGAATAAGAAATGAAACCATCAAGCGTGACGAGTTAAACCGTTCACGAAAGATGAGGGTTTTATGTGCTCTGTGTATTTATACAGTAGTGCGCTGCAACCGTAGTTTCTTGGGTTTAATAATAGAAACCACTCTACGATGAGGATCTGTTGCTCTTTCGCGGTTAAATTTTGTTCGGATTGTACGCCTAGTCATTCTAAGCAAATATTCCTAAACAAAGCATAAAACGACTTTCGCCGGGAGCGACTAACCGAACCCTTCGGGCAGCGTTTGTTGGTCATTTGTATTGCGTTATCAACTTCTCGTGTAGGCTAGCTACACAGCAAAGTCTTTGCCTTGTAAAATTAACCAACAATTCGCTACAAAAATCAGTTCGAAAGGTTAACAGAGCCTAAAAAAGAGTGGTTTTATTGGATCTCGTGAGACTATTTTCTTGCTAGCTTATGGTGCGCGCGGGAGAAATGATCGGCACAGAAAGCACCAACAATAGAAAGCTCACCCGCTAAACACAGACCAGCTGCCACTTCTGCCAACGCTTTCGCTTTGCCATTTCCATGCAAGCCAAGTATATCCAAACACGCTTTCTGAGTTGGTAAGCCAGTACCGCCGCCAACAGTTCCAACCATGATGTTTGGTAAAGTTACGGAGGCATATAGATTGCCGTTAGAATCCACATCCATTCGAGTAATACCAACTGCTGATTCTGCAACGCAAGCCGCGTCTTGTCCGCATGCGATGTACAAAGCGGTGAGGGCATTAGCATAGTGCGCATTAATACCGATAGTGCCGCTTAGTAATCCACCGACCGTATTCATCTTGCCAAATTTCACCATGGCATCTGGTGTCGTGTGCAGGTATTTCTCAACCAATGCCGCAGGGATTGTAACCTCAGCGGATACTTTTTTACCGCGGACTGAACGCAACGTGTGTGCGTTGGCTTTTTTATCACCAGACAAGTTGCCATCTAGGTAAGCATCAACCGGAGTGACTGGACTGTGTTCAAGAATGTAATGGAAAACTTTGTGCGTCGCGATGGTCACCATGTTCTGACCAGACGCGTCGCCCGTCACGTATTCAAACACGAGGTAAACATGATTGCCCTCAATGTTAACGTTGATGTCTTTGAGTTTGCCGTGCGTAGTGGTTGATTCCGCTTCTTTACGGAAGATATCGTATTGAGTCACTACCCAACTGACGAACTGCGCGGCTTCTGCAAGTGATTGGAAGCCAAACACGGGAGTACGGCTCACACCTTCGCTGATCAACAGGGTACTCGCACCACCAGCAGCAGTAATTAAGTTTGCTCCGCGGTTGTAAGACGCCACCAATGCAGCTTCCGTTGTTGCAAGTGGTACTAAATAGTCGTCGCTTGCGTACAGACCGTTAATACGCAAAGGACCTGCAACACCAACAGGAACGTTTACCGTGCCAATAAAGTGCTCAATGTTGTTGGCGTATTGGTGGTAATGCGATTGCGTGAAAGGATCTAAGAGAAGATCTTTGTCTGTCATCGATTCCAGCACGTTCCAACGGCGTTGAATGTGCTTCTCCGTTAGACCTGCACTGAGGCAAAGTTTCTTTCCTGGCTTGTGGTATTTCGGTTCTAATGCCGATTGTACTTTTTCGCAGGTTCCATTCTCAGAAAGTGCAGAGCTTTTCCTTGCGCTGTCTAAATTTAATTTCGGCATACAAACGTTTCTTTATTCATTTGGTTTGGAATTGTAGTGATACAAAACGTGATTACAATCCCGTGTATACGTTTTGCAACAAAAGGCTGCTCAGCTTCAAATTGAACAATGCGCGGCTTGAGCGGAAGATTGCTTGATATCGATCAGATAACAAATAAGGAATACGATGGGGTATTAATATAACGCATTGAAAATACGGCATTATAAAGCATGCATAACGTCGACGTAGGAAGGTAAGAAACGGGCAAGTCGGTAAATTCTTCCTATTGTAAAGATTGTGCAAAGTGGATGAATTACTCTAATTTGAGACTTCAAAATGATTGGATTGAAATGTGTTTGAGTGGCGTAAAATGGTAAATAACTTGGTTTGCGCCACGGCATAATAGCCCCACGTTTTCAATTGAGGGTAACGTATGATTGTTTACTTTCGAGTTCAGGACGTAGAAGTGCTGTGTGATGAGATAGACCTCGCAACACTGATGCAAGCCAAGCTCAAGCAATTACCAAGTACCAAGCCTCAAATGGACTGAGCAGTATAACGTCACGAAGTGCTGGATGCGTTCAGCGCAATAGACTGTTTATACACTTTAGGAGATAACCCGGACACTCTTTTAAAGGCGCGCGAGAAGTGCGAAATACTGGTGTAGCCAAGTTGATTGGATATATAAGTGAGAGAGTGTCCTTCTTCCATCAATTCGCAAGAAACAGAGAACATCAATGACTCCTTAATATGTCGAAAAGAAGTCCCTTCATTCTTTAACTTTCTTTGAAAGGTTCGAACAGAATAGCTCAGCAATTGAGCCGCTTCTTCTATCGACAAATTACGCTCTCGCACATAAGGGCGCAGGAGTTCAAACACGCTATCGGTAAAACTCGTATGCCACTGAATCTGACTTGGTTCAGTGCCTAACTGTGAGTCTGATATTTGAATGGGTACGTTAAGAATGTCATCGGGAATGTAAACACCAGTCTTCTCTTGACCTACGAATATCTGGCACTGGCTAGGTACAACACTTTTTACGATGTCACTGTTGCTTCCTTGTAGGCGAACCTTGCTTGGATGCCAAGTGGTTTTGGTCAAAATGCTGATGAGTTCCGCGATGTAAATGACAGCAAATGCTTCAGACCAGTCCGCAATTTGTGTGTCTTTTTGTTCAGAGAAACGACAGAACCAAGCGTGACCATGATGGGTTTCGAAACAAACGTTACTGCCGGGGGAGTCTAAACTGAATACCTCATCAATGTGTTGCATTGATTCACCGATGGTTTGAAACGACACAAACTGATGCAGGACATTAGGTATAACGCGGCGGCGGAAGACCAACACTAATAAATCGGTAAATTTTGTAATGCCGAGTTGAGAAGAAGTTAAATGAATCAAACGCTTTATCGATTCAGATGGGATGTAGTCACTCTCGGTCTGGAATAAGTCCGCAGGCAAACCGGCATCACTGAGCAATTTGTGTTTGTCCAAGCCATAGTCAGCAAAGACCTCGACCAGAATACGAGCATAGTTAGTCTGAATAACGGGTAGATGAAATGTTTGATTTGGCATCAAGCGAATACTCCATGTATGCCCAAGTGACCTTCAACCAATCTTAGCGCATAACGCACGGTTTTTGATATAGCTCGCTATTTATTCTTCAATTAATGGCAGGTTGGACAGGACGGTATATTCTTAAAATGTTCTATCTATTCAATGGCAAGGGGATAACATGTCCGAGAACGAAAACGAGAAACAGCCAACGGAAGTGGCGGAAAACAAAGAGACGAATAAAAAAGACAAAGTAAAGACGGTCACCAACTATCTGCTTTTATTTATTGTTGTCATGCTCGGCTTCAGCATTGTGTCAGATCGCATCATTCCAGTGACCGACAATGCACGTGTTAAAGGTTATATCGTGCCAATCAAGCCCCAGGTTTCTGGCAATGTCCTCAATATTAATGTTCGTCCGAACCAACTTGTTGAAGAAGGCGATGAGCTCGCCGTTCTCGATAAATCTGACTATGAAATCGCGGTAAAGCAAGCCGAAGAGAATCTTGAAATCGCAGGGCAAAACGTTGGCGCGCAAACCGCATCAATCGCTTCGGCTCAAGCAAGGTTAACGTCTGCGATTGTTGAACGCCAAAACACTGAAGCGCAAGCCAACCGTGTACTTGCCATGGCAGAGAAAGGTGTGGTTTCTAAATCGGATGCAGACAAAGCCAGAGCATCATTGGCAACGGCGAGAGCAAACGTAGTAAATGCAGAAGCGGATCTTGAAAAAGCGAAACAACAACTTGGTGCAGAAGGTGAAGAAAATAGCCAAGTTAAAGCAGCATTGCTGGCACTTGAGCAAGCTCAACTGAATTTAGAACGTACTGTGATTCGTGCGCCAACTCAAGGCGGTGTTTCAAATTTCAGCTTGACCGAAGGTTTCTACGCTTCAGCAGGTCAGCCAATCATGACGTTTGTGTCGACAGAAGACATTTGGATTGAAGCGTACTTCCGTGAAAACAGTTTAGGCAACGTTAGCATTGGTGACGAAGTAGAAATCGCCCTCGATTTTGTTCCCGGCAAAGTCATCAAAGGTAAAGTGAGCAGCATCGACTGGGGTGTCGATTGGGGACAAAACCAACAAGCGGGTAAGCTGGCGCAAGCCAACCAACAAACAGGCTGGTTACGCCAAACGCAAATGTTACCAATCGCTATCGAGTTTGATCGTGAAGAGGTAAAAGGAATGCTACGTGTTGGCGGTCAAGCAGACGTGATTGTCTACAGCGGTGACAACTTCGTGTTCAACACCCTTGGCAAACTTTGGATTCGTCTACTGAGCGTACTGTCTTATGTCCGATAATCTGAGCATTGATAACGCAACTCAACGCCGGATTCTGCGCTTCACCATTGGTGTAGGTCTGGCGGTGTTTCTCGCTGCTTGGATTAATTGGCAACTGGCGTTTGTCGCGCCGGTATTTACCGCGAAGTTCTTGGTTGATAAGCCAAACTTTCACAGAGAGACGATTTACGAGTTGCTGCTGGCATTGATTGCCACCATGGGGTTGGGGTTGCTTCTTTCAGGAGGCATTACTCAGTACCCAATTGTTCTACTGATTGCCGTCGGTTTGATGATGGCATGGGGTTACTACTTGTTTACTGACCCCAAATGGAATCTGTTCGCGACCATTTTGTTGATTGCGGTGTTGATGTTGCCGTTTATGGCAATCAATAACCCTGCGATTTCTGTAGTGCTCGCGAGTGGCTTGGCAATTTCTGGTGCGGTATCGGTGGCGATTTTTGCTTTGGTTCATATTTATCTACCAGAGCCAAACAGTGAGTTTGCCGGTTATGCGGCTCCACCAATTGGTAAAGAACAACGTTGGCATGCGTCATTTCGAGCCATGTTGATTTCGTTTCCTGTGGTGTGCTTCTTCTTTGTCTTTCAGATTTCAGAAGCATTGCTCACCATGATGTTTGTCGCGTTGCTGTCTTTGATGATTACGTCAGAGAAGTCAGTCAAATTAAGCGCGTTTTTAATCATCAGTAACGGTATTGGCGGGATACTTGCCATCTCGGCGTTCTCGATACTCGCCATTGTGCCAAGCATATTCTTTTACACCGCCTTTATTGTGTTATTGGCGGTATTGATAGGGAAGAAGATTTACACCGTGCCAGAGAAGGCACCGATATTTACCACGGCGTTCAGTACCTTGCTTGTCTTAATCGGCAGCACGCTAATGAGCTCTGGTGATATCGACAGCAATACATTTATCCGAATCTTCCAATTGGTGTTGGTCGGGACGTACATGATCCTCGCATCACTCTTTTTGGAAACCCGACAATGGAAGTTTTTGCAAACATAACACTTAACAGACAGTGAAAAGGTAACGCTATGAAAGCTTCAAATGATTTCTCTAAACAGGCGATAGACGCCGCTATCAAGATCGGAGCCGTAGCGTTACTGATCTGGTGGTGTTTCTCTATCCTCAGTCCATTCATTATGTTGGTCGTGTGGGGCGGTATTATTGCCATCGCGCTCTACCCAGTCATGATGTCCCTTCATAATCGCTTAGGTATTTCAAAAGGTAAGGCGAGTGCGCTCCTCAGTACTATCGGTGTGCTGTTACTTTTAATCCCACTTATCGCGCTCTCATCTGGTCTTTATACCAGTGGTACCGAGGTCGTCACTGGGTTGCAAGACGGCACCTTAGTTGTACCTAAGCCACAAGAAAGCTTAAAAGAGATCCCTGTCGTGGGCGACAAAATGTTCGTTGCGATTAACTATGCATCGACCAACATGGAAGGCTTCTTGGTTAAGTATGGCGAACAAGTGAAAGGCTTCCTTTCTCAAGCTGCATCTATTGTTGGCTCGGTAAGTGGTGGTTTCATCCAGTTCATCATTTCGACCATGATTGCAGGTGCGTTCATGAGCAATGCTGAAGTTTGCCAAAAAGGTTTTACCAAGCTAGCAGACCGCCTTACCAACAAGAAAGGCGAAGCGTTGATTGATCTTTCAAAATCGACCGTTCGCAGTGTCGTCCAAGGTGTGATTGGCGTTGCACTGATTCAATCTGTCATGGCGGGTGTTGGTATGGTCGCAGTTGGCGTTCCTGCTGCTGCGCTTTGGATGGTTGCTGTGATTCTGATTGCGATTGTTCAGTTGCCGCCGATTCTGGCATTGATTCCTGCGATTATTTACGTGTTTAGCGTCGAATCAACACTGGTTGCTGGCATCTTCTTAGTTTGGTGTATTTTGGTGAGCGCGAGTGATGCGGTACTGAAACCAGTGCTTCTAAGCCGTGGCTCTGACACACCGATGCTTGTAACACTGTTGGGTGCACTGGGTGGTATGGCAATGTCTGGTATCGTAGGTCTGTTTGTTGGTGCCGTGGTATTGAGCCTGACTTACCAGTTGATGGTGAACTGGTTAGATGAAGATGACACTGACGCAAACAAAGCACTGAGTATTGACCAAAAAGCGAAGGAGGAAGACAAAGCAGAGGTGGCATCATGAAACCGATGACCAGGGAAGATAACTTTTACTTTTTGTTCTTTGCACTTATTGCGTTGTTTTTTGGCTGTGCCGTGATGCATCAGTTTTATCCAGATGGGCAGGAATTTGTTCTTGCTCTTTTGGTGGTGACGCTAGGCGCTTCGATTGCAGGCATCAACAAGAAGAACAAATCCAATCGTACATGGTATGGCGTGTTACTGATTGTGGCCGTCATCTCCTATGGTATGTCGTTTTTAGAGCATTTAGATCTGTCCATTTTGACGCTAGGTGCATTACTGGTTTTCTTGTTTTCACATATATACTCGGCGCTAAAGCAGGTGGTTTTGACCAAGTCGGTCACGACAAACCACATCATCGGTTCGATTTGTATCTATCTGCTACTGGGGCTTGCGTGGGCGGTGATTTACTTGTTGGTGTTGGAGTTTTTCCCAAGCTCTTTCACTGGATTAGAAGCAAAACCTTGGCTGTCGAACTTGTTTAATGCTTTGTACTTTAGCTTTATCACATTAACGACAGTGGGCTATGGTGACATTTCACCAACGGTTCCAGTGGCTCAATTCTTCGTTTTCTTTGAAGCGATAGTCGGGAGCTTTTACTTAGCCATCATGGTGGCAAGTCTGGTGAGTATTCGTTTGGCTCAAGCACAGAGTTAGCAAACAAATGAATGGTCTGAATGGCGGAGCGGAAAAGTCTCCGCCATTTTTATTTTAAGAGAAAATGAACTTAGCCATTAAATGCACGAGCAACGCGACCTTCACAACGGATTGTGTAGCTGCCCACATAAGCAGGAATGAAAGCCGATTGCCCTTTACCAAGCACTAAGGTTTCGCCGCTTTTTGCAAGAAGCGTTACGTCTGCATCGATCGGCATTAAGATTTCCGCACTGCTCATCTCAACTTGTTGATCTTTTGGCTCTTGGAACACAGAGAATTTGAAGTCTTGTACAGGAACAGGAAAGTGATGCTCACACCCTTTGATTTCTGCTTTGGTTAGCAGCGTGTTCATCGGTTTTGGAATAAAGTCGGTACACTTAACCAGTTCTTCCACATCCATGTGTTTTGGTGTTAAACCAGCGCGAAGTACGTTGTCTGAGTTCGCCATGATTTCCAGACCAGTACCTTTAATGTACGCGTGAGGCGTTCTTGCGCTTAAGAACATGGCTTCACCGGGTTTTAACGTAATAACATTCAGCAGTAATGGGGCAAACAAACCCACGTCATTCGGGTACTGAGCAGCAAGGTCTAAAATCAATTCGCACACAGGGCGTACTTGGTTGGCTGCTGCGTAACTTAATAAGTGATCCACTGCGTTAACCTTGCGTGCTTCTTCCATGGAAAGAATCTCTACGAAGAACTGACACAACCCATCTTGGTTGGGATTGAGCTCAAACTGTTCTAGGTAGCCGTTGATTTCAGGAATGTCACACAGGCGGAACTCAGCGATGATTTCATCAAACGGACGAAAGCCGTTCATTGCTTGATATTCCGTTAGGGCGTAAACCAGTTCTGGCTTGTGGTTGGCATCTTTGTAATTCCGATTGAATGCACTCAGCGGTACAGCTAACTCTTGTTCTTTTGCATAACCGATCTCAGCATCTTGCTTGTTTGGGTGCACTTGAATTGACAAGGCTTTATTTGCTGCAAGAATCTTGAATAGGAAAGGTAGGTCACCAAAGGCGTCTGCCGTGCTTTGGGATAGAAACGCTGACGGATCTTGTTTGATCAATTCTGATAATGAAACCATTGTACTCGAAGCGGCAGTACTTCCTTGTTTAACGATAGAGCAACCATTCGGATGCGTACCCATCCAAACCTCGGCTTGAGGTTGTTGAGCTTCGTTAGCAAAGCCAAATAAATCGTGGATAGCCGTGCGGCTTCCCCAGTCGTAGTTTTGGATCTTATTGTCCATTTTAAAGAAGCATTTTGATGAAATAGTATTCGAATTCATGAATTTTACCCGTAGAAAACCCTCCGAACTGAATCGGAAGCAAAAAATAGTGGAGATTGGGCGGGTGAGTGGTTAACTCACCCTAAGAGGTGTAGAAGTCGCTTCTACAATCAGGTGTCTACAACCTAAGCTTGGGAGCGAGCGGCTTTCTTGAAGGTTGAGCCTGCAAGAACGGTAACAACAGCAAGCCAATAACGGCTGCGCATACCGAGATGGTGATAAAGAATCCAGTCCAGCTGTATTCTTCAAGAATCAATGCCAATGGGTAGCCAGAAAGTGCGGCACCCATGTAGGCAAACAAACCAACAAAGCCCGTTGCTGCACCAGCGGAATCTTTGTGTGAACATTCCGCTGCTGCCATTCCAATCAACATTTGTGGACCAAATACGAAGAAACCAATCGAGAATAACCCAGCAGCTTGGAATGCGAAGTTGGTTAATGGCATCAACCACAGTGCTGCGACAGATAGGAATATGCCTGCGGCAAACAAGAGGTTCATTGGACCTCGGTTACCACCGAACAGTTTATCCGATCCCCAACCAGCCACTAGAGAACCAACAAAGCCACCGATTTCAAACATCGACAATGCTGCGTTGGCATTGATTAAACTGTAGTGGTGTTGTTCTGTCAGGTACAAATTCCCCCAGTCATTGATGGCGGTGCGCACGATGTAAACCAGTACATAGCTAAATGCGAGCAACCAAATGTACTTGTTGTTGAACACGTATTGTTTGAGGATTTCTTTATAACTCAGACCTTGCCCGTGATTTTCTTGCGCGAGTTCTAACTTGTCATCACGCCATTGACCAACCGTTGGCAGTCCTTGAGTGGTCGGTTTATCGCGCAAGCGCCAACAAACAATGACACCAAGAATGACGCCGATAACGCCCGGTACGATAAAGCCTTCTCGCCAGCTGTAATGGAATGTAAGAAATCCAACGAGTAGGGGAATTAAAGCGCCGCCTACGTTATGGGCGGTGTTCCAAATTGCCCACAAGAAACCACGTTCTGAGCGCGAATACCAAGTCGTAAGTAACTTAGAGCACGAAGGCCAACCCCAACCTTGGAACCAAGCGTTCATCACCCAAAGTGCAGCGAGTGCAACCAAAGAGCTAGAGAAGCCAAACGCAATATTGATAAGACCCGTCGCGATTAAACCGACACCCATGAAAAAGCGAGGGTTAGAACGGTCAGAAATGGTGCCCGAGATAAACTTCGATAAACCATAGGTGATGTAGAAAAGCGTACCAATCATACCGATATCGGCTTTATCTAAACCTAAATCAGCAATCATCGCGGGAGCAGCGTAGTTAAACGTTTTACGAGTGAAGTAAAAGCCGGCATAACCAAGATACATACCCAGCATGATGTGCAGACGCCAATAGCGATAGCGTTCATCCACTTGGTCTTTGCTAAGGGGAGCTTGGTTGTAGCTCGGAGACTGAAATAATCCAAACATGCTCGTTACACCTTAGGTAATGTGATGGCGATTTGTGTGCCATCCACATGATCGTTCAAAGAGTAGATATACATTTTGCCGCCAAGTGCTTGCACGCGTTCTTGCATGCCGCGAACGCCCATGCCTTTCATGCAGTCTTCGGTTTTGAAACCAATGCCGTTGTCTGCGATGTTCAACGAAATGTTCTCATCAATAGAGAGCTCGATAACGATAGACGTCGCATTCGCGTATTTAGCTGCGTTGTTTAACGCTTCTTGGCATAAACGGAATAGGGTGACTTTTAGCGTGTCGCCTAAAGACTCATAGTCACCTTGCCAATCAAGCACAACGCGAGTGCCATGATTGTCGAACTCCATTTCACGGGTTAACTGGTGAACGGAGTCTTTTAAATCCAGATCGTCGAGCATTTTCGGACGCAGTTTGCTCAGCAGATGTTTGGTCGTGTCATAAACATTGAGTGATAGGTTTTCGATCATATCGGCACAGCGTGTGTTCATTTCAGCGTTATCGACCCGCTTAATGATGCTCGCTTGGGTACGGATCGCTGTGATGTTCTGACCAATTTCATCGTGCAGTTCTCTTGCCACGTCACGACGCACCGACTCTTCCGCTTGGATGAGCTGTCGAGACAAGGTTTGGTTTCTCGATAATTCGCCACGAAGCTTTTGGTTAAGATCTTTTTGTTTCTGCACCGCTAAACCGAGCATGATGCCAGTTAAGGTTTGTGCCGAAAGGGACAACAGAAGGTCCGTGATTTCCAGATTCGAAACACCGCTTCGCGCAGCAATCAGCGCGATACTATTTAACATGGTCGCAAGCAGTGCACCTTGCCAGCCGTAGCGTAGCGCAAGCACAATGATTGGGATTGCCATGCAGAAAGGCGCGAAGCGTTTTAACTCATCCGGCAGGCTGGTTTGAACCAAAATGCTGGCAATCAACAACACACTATAAAGCAGAATATGACGAACTTTGAACTGAACTTCGTTGGCTAACAAATTCGAGGTCAGCGGTGACCAAGGGCTTTGGAAGAGATAGTTCCAAAGCAAATAGCACATTGGCAGAACTAACAAACCGCCAGCAATGCTAGCTAACCATGCCATGTAGACAGATTGGACATGATAACCAACCGCTAGTACGTTAATACAAGACGTCACGAGCAACACGACCGCCATAACCGCTAAATGCTGGTTCTGATCGCCTTTGTAATAACGCTTAGCAAGGTAAACAACCGGCATACTCAGGAAACTGGCAACCAACACCATTAGCCATTGCGGCTGTTCAAGAAGTAGAGCAAGAGCAACGGTCAATCCCCATTCGGCGAGATAAATCGTTGCCCAATACTTTGTGCGCGTGTGTAGTGTTAGACCCAAACGCAACGCGAAGGGGAACAACAAGATCGCAAGCTCTGCATCGTTCACAAAGTAATAAGCGATCACCCACAGACAGAACCACGAGCATCCTGTCATGAATAAACCGCAAATGGAGGTGATGGTGTAGCTACGCATTAAAACGACTCTTGCGAGAACAGTTTGGCGAGCTCAACGTTGTTCTTCACGCCAAGCTTATCCATGGCGTTTGCACGGTGAACGTGAACGGTTTTATGGCTTAAGCCAAGCTCAGTGGCGATTGATTTCACATCTAAACCACGAGCCAATAATTGGCACACTTCGTTTTCTCTGCGAGTCAGTTGAGTCAGCGTTGCCGCTTTGTCACTTGGTGTCGCGAGCTTCAACGCAATATCAGGCGTTAAATAACAACCGCCCAAAGCACTGGTTCGTACGGCTTGAATCAACTCGTCAGGACTACAACGTTTACTTAGGTAACCTTTTGCGCCGAGTTTAAGTGACTTTTCAACCATTGCGGGAGAGTCGTGCACGCTAAGCATGACACAAGCAATGCCTGAAGGGATTTCGGAGAGTAGGGTAAGCCCACTTTCGTCTGCCATCGAGATATCTAGGATAACTACACTTGGCTTGCACGCAGGTAATCCCACTCGAGCTTCTGCTACCGAGCTAAATTCACCTACAACATTCATGTCTGGCTCAAGGCTCAACAACTGAGCAAATCCAGAACGAACAATGACATGGTCATCAACAAGCGCTACGTTAATCATCTTAAATACCAAACTTCAGCAATACACAAACGAAAATGAGCTCAATACCAATCGGCGCTAGATAGGAGACAATCCTTTGGCACCTTTGATATAGAGAGCTCAATAAAAACCTACTATGATACTAAATTGACCAAGTTTATTTAATGATCTAGCGCGCTTTGACTAGCAAAGCGCGCTGTTTGATTAAGCTTGGTTTTCTGCGAGTTCAAGCTTCTTCTTGTTTTGACGAATCTTTTTCTCTTCTGCAATAGCAACGAAAGCAAGCAAAACAATACAAATCATTGCTGAGGTATCTAGGGCAGCGAACGTGCCTTTCCAACCTGTAAGACCAAAGATTGGTGTGCCATCTGCAATCATACCAAGACCCAATTTCGCGAAGCTGTCACCAATTAGGTAAGCGAATGTGCCTTTTACGCCATCTGCCACACTGATTGCTTTTTTAGGAACAAAGCCAACCGCAGCAACACCGATAAGTAGTTGAGGACCAAACACAAGGAAGCCAAGAACAAATAGGGACGCTAGGTACATGAACTCACTGGTTGCGTGTTGGTAGAACTCAAGTGATACGATGATCAAACCCAAAGAAACACAAGCCACTAGCGCACGGCGACCATTCGCAAGGTCAGATAAGTAACCCCACATCAATGTGCCGACTAACGCACCCACTTCGAATAGGGTGAAGCCAGAGATTGCTGCTTCTTTTGATAGACCAAGTTCTTGGTATGCGTAAACCGTTGACCATTGGTCGATACCGATACGCACGATGTAAAGGAAGATGTTTGCGAAGCAAAGTAGCCAGATCACTTTGTTTTTCAGAACGTATTCCACAAAGATCTCTTTCTTAGTCATTTGATTGCCTTCAGCCGCTTCGTCTTCTTCGCTGACTGCTTCATCAAATAGCTCTTCTACTTTACCTAGACCGTAAGCCTCAGGAGAGTCGTTACCATAGCGCATACCGATGAAACCAACGATGATCGCAATGATAGAAGGGAACACGAACATGCCGATCACGTGACCGTCAAACAAGTAGTTAGCACCAAACAGAGCCACACCTGCAGCACCCGCACCACCTACGTTGTGAGACATGTTCCAAAGACCTAGGTAAGAACCTCGTTTGTTACGCGGTGTCCACTTAGTGATGGTCGAGTAACTAGAAGGACCACCAGTACTTTGGAAGAAACCACTTAGTGCGTAAAACGCTACCATCAAGAACAAGCTCGCGCTGCCACCGCCCATGCTGAAACTGAAACCAAGCATTGCCAGACCAGAAAGGATAAGCATGAAAGGAAGGAACTGCTTGGTGTTTTTACCATCGGCATAGTAGGAAACCACGGTCTTACCGATACCGTAAGTAATCGAGAAACCGAGACCAATCAAACCTAGATCTGTCATCGACAAACCGTAAGTAGAAATCATGTCGTTTTGTGCGACGTTGAAGTTTTTACGGATCAGGTACATCGTCAAATAGCCAATAAATACCACTAGGTAAGATTGGATAAATGGTTTGAACCACATTTTTCTACGCGCTTCGACTGGAAGGTCTAGGGTAGGCTTCCGGACTTGTTCAAGGAATTTTAACATCGTGAACTCTCTTGTATTAGTGTGATGCACTTGCGTGCTCGCTTTCTTTTAACTGCTGGCGATTGTAGAGAGTCCTCTTTTTAACTACATGAGAGGAGGGCTTAGATCGACTAGGAAAAATTCCTAGAAAACGATTGCTGATTAAGAAAGCGTGAAAATCATCACATTCATAGAAGTATAAATAGCGCTTTAAATAGTGCTTTAAAAGTGAATAGAACGTATCTGTGGCGTGAATTGGCAAGTTCTTGAACAGGCAATGATCTATGTTGAATGTCAATGTGCGTTGGCTCTTCTGTTCAGAGTGAGTCGTCTCTCATTATCAAATTGCACTTGGATTGTGACTAATGACAGCCCGGAAGTTTGTGCTTAAACTAAAATAATCCTTGGTATTTTAAGATGATAGCTTGCATGCCCAATACAGATATTCCTTTGGTCCACTCGGAAGAAGTAAAGCTTTTTGCCACTATGCTCAATGAGCTTGATGGTGATATTCATTCCTTACTTGAAACCGCACGTATGCCACAGGATATCTTATCCAGCCAATCCTCTAATGCGTTTGTGCCAGAAAGTGCATTAAAATCGGTATTCCAAACCTTAGGTGAACGAGCATCGTCCGAGAAGTTTGCCTTGCTTACTTGGACGCTTTGTCACGATATCTACGTTCCTAGGTTTGCCAATCAAATTACTCAAACGCATTCACTTAAAGCGGCATTGGAAGAAGTCTCCCAACTGCTAAAACAGATCTCAGATAATGTCAGTCTTTCGGTCGTATCGCGTGGCGGTAAATGGTGGCTCGTCAGAGAAAAACAAGACGCAAACAGAGAATGGTTTCGCTACGCAGAAATGTTCTCCGCGATGTTCATGAATGAGTTGCTCAAAAAGCTTGTTGGCCCCCAATGGCGATTGGTAGAAGTCGGGATTCAAGATGTAGAAGCCGAACCTTTCAATCTGTTGCCGGGTATGAAGAGCGCGCAGTTCTTTGCAGGTAGACCGGTTACTGCAATCTCAATCCCTAGTGAATGGATTAACCAGCCGATTGCTTTCACGCCATCCCAAACAGCGCCAAATACAAGTTTTCGGGGTGAGGATGATAAGTTCAGTGACGCATTAGCAAGGGCGCTGACGCCTTATCTCTCAATGGGTAAGATCTCTATCCAGTTCGCTGGTGAGTTGATTGACATGAATGCTCGTACCATACAAAGGCGGCTAGCAAATGAGGATACGACCTATAGAGAAGTGATCGAAGGCTTGGTGCTTAAACAAACGCTAGAGCTGTTAGCTGACCGTGACCTGAGTATTACGCATATTGCGCTCAAAACAGGCTACTCCGATTCTGCTCATTTCACCCGTGCGTTTAAGCGAATGATGAATCTCACGCCTAAAGCGTACCGTCAATCTTTGTTGTAATTATTAGGGTCTGTTTATCTTTCGTGGTTAAATTTTGTTCGAGATAAAAGCGTTTTAATCGCGACGAGTCGATTGAAGCCTAGTGGTTCTAAGTAAAATTGACTCAACAAAGAGTAAAACGCTTTTAGCCGAACCCTTTGGGCAGCGTTTGTAGGTGCTTTCTACTGCGTTATCGGCTTATCAGGTAGAATAACTACATTAAAGCCTCTGCCTTGCATAAAACACCTACAAACTGCTGCAAAAATCATTACGAAAGGTCAACAGACCCTGACACATAAAACCTCTGAATGATCGGAGGTTTTCGTCTCAACTCACATTTCTATAACAATATCCGCATGTTGTCGTGTAAAGGCAATTAAACCGCCTTGAAAGTCGTCATTATGACTTCTATGTTTTAACGTAAGTCGTCTGTTTCATATTTATTTTTATCTGATCAGTTGTTTTTGGTGATCACTGAAATAGATGCCCTCATAACGCCACTGTTTAAACAGGGAGGTTATAGGAAATGGACCCCAACTATCCAAAAACATAGGTGTAATAATGACAATTTCTAAGAAGAACCTTTCTTTTGTTGCGCTATCTTGTGCATTTGCCTTAAACGCGAATGCAGCATCGACACTGTTTACTAACGTTGATGTTTTCAATGGCACGGATGAGAAGCTACTGCAAAACCAGAACGTATTGGTTGTCGATAACTTAATCAAAGAGATTTCGGCTAAACCGATAAAAACCGACAAGCAAACCACAACGATTAATGGCGAAGGCTTAACCATGATCCCTGGCTTGATCGACATGCATTCCCACATGTGTATTCAAGAAGGCATGTTGGTAGGTCGAGATGGTTACGATCAAATGGCAATGGGGGCTCGTGCTCACGTTTCCATGATGCAGTACCTCGACCAAGGCTTTACCACAGCTCGTGACGCTGGCTGTAACATTCTTGGTATGGCAAAAGCCATCAACAATGGTTTGTTAGAAGGCCCACGACTATTCCCAGCGGGCGGTTTCTTGAGTCAAACCGGCGGTCACGCAGATACCGGCAGCTTCAATGATGTGCCAGGACGCGTTGACGATCTCGAACGCCACGGGTTTGGCTATATCGTTGATGGTGAAACAGAGGCTCGTCGAGCTGCGCGTCAGAACCTACGTTCGGGGGCAACTCAAATCAAGATCATGGCTGGCGGCGGTGTCGCAAGTGAGTTTGACCCAATCCATATGACGCAATTCTCCAAAGAAGAAATGGAAGCGATCGTGGGTGTAGCGGAAGATTATGGCACTTATGTCATGGCTCACGCTTATCATGATCGTTCGATTAACCGTGCCATTGATGCAGGCGTGAAAGTTATCGAGCATAACTTCCTTAGCTCTGAGGAAACCATCAAAAAAATGAAAGAGAAGGGCGTGGCACTTTCTGCGCAAGCGGTGATGTCTCTCGAAGCCTTTGCAGAACCAGAAAAGATCACCTTCTTCAGTCCAGATCAAAAAGCCAAAGCGACCAAAGTAAACGAAGGCGCAAAACAGATGTTTGAGTGGGCGCGTAAATACGATCTGTTGATTGTGACTGGCGGTGATATGTTTGGCCCGGCTTACAATACACGCCAAGCAGACAATATGGTTTGGATGGAGAAAGTCGGATTTACACCATATGAGATCATGAAGATGGGCACATCGAATGCCGCAGAAGTACTAAGCTGGTCGGGTGGCATGAATCCATATAAATACGGAAAACTCGGCGTTGTAGAGCCGGGCGCTTACGCTGATGTAGTGCTGGTGGATGGGAATCCTCTGCAAGACATCACAATTCTTAACGATTACCAAGATAAATTCAAAGTAATTATGAAAGACGGCAAGATCCACAAGAATACCTTGTAGTAAACTCTTTCGACTATTTGGGGACGCTACTGTCCCCAAATTTTTCTCTAAAAGACAAAGAACTATTCAAGGGAACGTATGAAGAAGTACCTATTGGCTGGCTTAGTTTTGCTGGCTTCATCAAATGTATCCGCCGATCAATTAAGCTGGGAGCAATTGTTGCCAGTGGATGTCCCTCAGATTGAAGACCCATTTGTAAAACTCACAGACCAACAACTTTTTGAACTTGGTTCTCTTGCAAGATACCGTGATGCTCAAAATCTTAATGAGCAACAGAAACAAACCATGAAGGAATTAGAAGACAGCTTAAAAGCTGACGACTTAGACATTGAATGGTTGTTCAAAAAGCGCGAAGAGATTACTCAGCATCGTCGTATGTTGGCATCAATGCCAAACACAACACTTACTGAAGATACTTATGAAATTCCTGGCTTTGTAACGCCGGTAGAATTTAATAATGACGTTGTCACAAAATTTTTCCTTGTTCCAACTATGGGCGCTTGCATCCATACACCACCGCCACCTGCAAACCAGATTGTTTTGGTCGATTATCCGAAAGGTTTGAAACTGACTTCTCTTTACGAGCCAATTTGGGTGAAAGGGGATCTGCATGTGAAAAAGACTAAGGCGGATGTTTCATACTCTGACGGAGCTTCGAACGTAGAAACCATCTACCAGATGGACGAGGTTTCAATTCGACCTTATCGATAAGAGTACACCACCGAAAATACAAAAAGCAGTGAGCTGTCGCTTAATGGCAATTTTCAAAACGCTGAATCATTAAACTCTTTTTCTAGAAATCTATTTAATGAGAAACCAGACATGAAAGTAACTGTTCCAAAGCTTAGTTTTATCGCTCTTTCACTTGTAATGGCGTCATCGATTAACGCGGCGAACTTTGGTAGCCCTGATACGGTTGATAATACCATTGCTGAAAATGCTCGTGAAAAACGCACTTGGCGAGAGTCACTAGCGGAAGATCATAACTTAACGTTTGGTTTGGATTACCAAGCGCTTGGCTTAACGGCGTCTGACCCGCAAAGTGGCGGTGAAGATACCGCAAGTGCTGGTGTTGCTCGTTTTTATGGTAGCTGGAATCTGGTTGGTCTTGAGTCTGGAAATACGGGCGGATTGGTTTGGAAAGTCGAACACCGCCATGCTTATAGTGATTTGTCACCAAAAGAGTTTAGCTTCATCGGCAATGGGCTAGGTTATGCAGGCATGATTGGTCCTGCGTACAGTGATCAAGGTGCTCGCCTAACTAACCTATATTGGAAACAAAAGCTCAATGGTGGCAAAACCTCGTTCATGGTGGGTTTCTTAGATACCACTGACTATGTTGATACATACGCTTTAGCCAGTCCGTGGACCGGATTCAGTAACCTTGCATTCAGTACTGGTGGAGGCTCGATTGGTCTACCGGATGATGGGATTCTCGGCTTAGCTGTCGGCCACATGCTGACTGATAACTTCTATATGGTTGCAGGTGTGGCCGATGGTAAAGGGCGTTCAGATGAACCATTTGATGGCTTTGATACCTTATTCAACGATCATAAGCTGTTTACAACGTTTGAACTGGGTTGGACGGCGTCACAAGATCAAATCTATACCGATAATGTTCATTTAACCGCTTGGCATTTGGATGGCGACACGCAACATAACCTGACGAATAAGGACAGCGGGCAGGGTATTAACTTTTCAGCAAGCTACTTTGCTACAGAGCAATTAATGCCATTTGTCCGTGGTGGCTTCTCGGAAGGCGATGTGGCACTTTATGAGCGCTCCCTAACGGTGGGGATTGGTTACTTTGGTTTAGGTAAACCAACCAACAACCTAGGCTTCGCGGTTAACTGGAGCCATGTTAACGATAACCTAGAGCACGCTTATGGTGTGGATGACTCTGAACAGTTCACTGCCGAGCTATACTACAACATGCAGTTGAACGACTACATTCAAATCACACCGGATATTCAGTACATCAAAGACCCAGCATTTTCGAACAAAAGCAGCACTTGGGTATTAGGTCTTCGTGCGAGAATATTCATCTAGATGATTATGTTTATTTGCCTTACCAAGAATAACTGTATATAAATACAGTTATTCTTGTTTTGGGTTAATTTTGCTATCGCAAAGAGAAAGGGAAAGGCAATGAACATCGCGTTAAGAGACAAAATCATTCAGGTGTGTAAGAAGAAAATAGAGCAGAAAGGCGACAATGTTGGTGTGTCCTTTTATGCCTTTTTCGCTAATAAGAATGACAACCCTGAGTTACTGATGGAAGCGGCGACTTGGTGGATTCAAATTCATCAACTCGATCACTTCGAAAAAGCGACCAAGATTATTCAATTAGTCGAATCTGAAATGTAGAAAGGGGCACATAATGTGCCCCTTTTTTCAGCCCTAAACTTAGATATTTATAATCAGAGATTAAGCTCTTGCGAACTTATAGGTACGGTAACCACCAAGTAGGTTACGTGCTTTAAATCCTGAATTGACCAGTTGACGATAAGCGACGTTACCGCGCAAGCCGACCTGACAGTAAATCACGATCTCTTTGTCTTTCGGCAGTTCATTCATACGTTGGCGAAGTTGGTCGACAGGAATATTGATTGCGCCATCAATGAAGCCGACAGATTCCAATTCTCCCGGATTACGAACATCGAGCAGAACTTGGTCCACTGAGAGGTTGTCGATTTCATCAAAATGAATCGCTGTTGCGTCACCTTTAATGATGTTATTCGCAACGAAAGCCGCTTGGTTAATCACATCTTTCGCTGAACCATACGGTGGCGCGTAAGTGAGTTCAAGGTGTTGTAGTTGTTCTACTGTCATACCAGCACGCTGAGCGACTGCCATTACGTCGATACGTTTATCAACGCCATCTTTACCTACTGCTTGCGCACCTAAAATCTTTCCGGTTGCTGGATCAAACAGCATTTTGAACGACACAGTTTCAGCGCCAGGGTAGTAACTCGCGTGGCTGGCAGTGTGGACATACACTTTTTCATAAGTGATGTTGTCACGTTTTAGCTGTTTCTCGTTTTTACCAGTAGAAGCGACGGCTAAATCAAAGATCTTGCAGATCGCCGTACCTTGTGTACCTTGATAAGTTTCTTGGCGACCAAGCATGTTGTCTGCTGCCATACGACCTTGACGGTTTGCCGGACCTGCCAACGGAACAAGGGTTTGTTCGCCAGTGACAAAGTCTTTCTCTTCAACCGCATCACCAACGGCATAGATAGAAGGATCGCTGGTCTGCATGTATTCGTTGGTGTAAATACCGCCTAGTGCACCAATTTGAAGACCGGCTTCTTGCGCGAGTTTTGTTTCAGGGCGTACACCAATTGCCATGATCAGGATATCGGTATCAAGCTGGTCACCATTGTTTAGAGACAGCGTCAGTTTTCCTTGAAGGTGTTGGTGTGTGTCATCTTCACCCGCTTCTATGTTAGCGACAGATTGGTTCGCCACAAATTCAACAGAAGATAGAGCAACGCCTAAGCGCAGGTCGACGCCTTTCTCACGAATTTCAGCATGAGCAAAGCCAGCCATTTCTCGGTCAACGGGCGTCATCACTTGATCCGCCATTTCAACCAATGTGGTTTTTACGCCAAGCTGGTGGAAGGCTTCCATCATTTCCAAACCGATGAAACCACCACCAACGACCGTAGCGTGTTCCACTTTGTTGGTTTCGATCGTCTTAATGATGCGATCCATATCTGGGATATTACGCAGCGAATGCGTTAATGGGTTATCAATACCCGGAATAGGCGGCACAACTGGACCTGCACCAGGGCTGAGTAGAAGAAAGTCGTAGCTCTCTTGGTATTCAGAGCCATCAAGTAGGTTCTTAACCGTAACCGTTTTATCTTGGCGGTTAATTGAAACCACTTCGTTCATCACACGAACATCAACATTGAAACGCGCTAAAAAGCTTTCAGGCGTTTGAAGAAGCAGTTTGCTTCGTTCTTGGATATCGCCACCAATGTGGTACGGCAAGCCACAGTTTGCAAATGACACAAATGGACCGCGTTCAAACATAATGATTTCTGCGTCTTCACTAAGACGACGAGCGCGTGCTGCTGCAGATGCACCGCCAGCAACACCACCAATAATCACGATTTTGCTCATGGATTTCTCCTACTGAATGATCGAAAACGCCTACACCTTACTTAAATAATTTAGCCATGTCTAATGTTAATTTAACTACATTAGCGTTGACTTAATAATATTAATTAGTAATATCTAATAAAACTTAACGTATTGATGAAGAGGCATAAGAATGGGCGACAGTATGCTACAAAGTGCGACCGAAGCGAGTGAGCTACTTAAAATAATGGCTCATCCAGAGCGCTTAATCGTGATGTGCAAGCTAATTGAAGGCGAAAAAGGGGTCGGTGAACTGTTTGAAGGCTCAACATTAAGCCAATCAGCCTTTTCACAACACCTCACCGTATTGAGAAAACACGACATCATCAAAGCTCGAAAGGTGTCTCAGCAGGTGTTTTATTCGATTTCTGATGGGAGAGTCGCTCCGCTGATCGAAGCGTTTAACCAAGTTTTCTGTAAGCAATAATTCAAACTTTATATCGAGGTTGTTATGTTTGAAGTTCCTTGGATGTCGCTTTTGGGCGGCGTAATGGTTGGCGCATCAGCGGTAATATTGATGCTGTTTACTGGTAAGACGGCGGGAATAAGCGGGATCTTAAATGGCGCTGTTGAGAATACAGATCGCGTTTGGCGAATTGTGTTCTTAACTACGATGGCATTAGGCGGTGTGTTTGCTGTTTATGCCCTTGGCGGACACTTACCAACTGAGTACAGCGGTTCTCTTGGTTTGGTTGTCGTTGCTGGTTTGCTTGTCGGAGTCGGTACACGTATTGGTAATGGTTGTACAAGTGGTCATGGTATTTGCGGAATGGGGCGTTTCTCTGTCCGTTCTGTTGTCGCGACGTGTACTTTTATGGCAACAGCCATGTTAACCGTCTTGCTAGTCTCGTAAGGAATAGTGTCGTAATGAAAAGTATTAAGCAAATTTCCATCGTTACATTTTCTGGTGTGCTTTTTGGTATTGGTATGGTGATTTCCGGCATGGCTGAGCCGGCCAAAGTTATCGGCTTTCTCGATATTACCGGTTCATGGGACCCAAGCTTAGCCTTCGTTATGGGCGGAGCACTTGCGGTGTTCGTTCCTGCTTATCTGTTATTAATAAAGCCAAGAAGCAAATCTGTGTTTGGTGATGAGATTGTCTGTCCGACTTCTAAAACGATAGACAAAAAGCTAGTTGGTGGTGCAGCACTGTTTGGTATTGGTTGGGGCTTATTGGGAGTGTGTCCTGGTCCTGCGGTTGCCAGCCTTTTTACTGGCAACGTACAAGTTCTGCTCTTTATAGCGGCAATGTTGGTTGGGTCATTCACCGCTAAAAGAGTGGTTCGTGGCTAAAAAGAGAGCGTCGTAGATACCGGGCAATGATCACTCAGTTTGTAGTCGAGCACATCTTGTGTTTTGAAAACAGTTTGAACACCAGACGACGCCTTTAAATCACCACTCACAATAATGTGGTCTATCACCGAGCGGAATTGGTGGGTTTTATTCGGATTACGATTAGAACGCACTTTACATTCCGCTTTGGTATTTTTGGTCACTAACTTAGCATCGGTATTGTCCGATAGTACTTCCCATAACCAATCTCCTCGATAACCCAAATTGTGGTTAAAGTCGCCAAGCACCACATATTGTTGTTTGTTGTCTTCGCGCGCTTTTATCCACTTAGCTAGTGCCTGTCCTTGTTGTTTCACTATCTTACAGTCGCGGTTATTGCGATATGCGCCACTGCAACCCGCTTTTAGATGCACAGAGAGTAGGTGAGTCTCGTTGTCTTGGTTTGGATTCAAAACAAGGTAGCTGGCGAAGCGGAGCTTGCTGTTGCCTCGTGTAATAGAAAAGTCTGGTTTGTCTAATACGGTTACGCCATTACGCACCGCGAAACCTGTGTATTGATTGGTATCGTTGAACTGAAGATGTCGATTAGAAGCGTTCGCACGATCAGACAAATAAATAGTGAAGTCATTACCAACAGCTTTTTGGATGGCAGCAGCACTTTCAACTTCTTGAAAAGCAAGAATGTCGGCTTGTGTTTTATCCACATAGTGGGTCAGTTTTTCAAAATCTTGTGGTGTTCTAGACACTTTTCCACCATCTATAGATAGCCATTCAATATTCCAGCTGGTTAATTTGACGGAATTTTGAGCAAATGAAAGAGAACTAAAAAGTAATATTACCGTAACAAAAAGTGATCGCATTTTGGTCTATCGCACTCCTATAATTTAGCGCATTCCTTTCCATCCTTTATCCTATAAGACCTCGAAAAAAAGCAAGTGGATTTCGCTCCAATTTTGCAATTTTCACAGTTTTCTTCGCAAGTGAGATCAACGCCAATAAGATCGATTTGTTCTTGTTCGCTACCCATTTTTTATTGATCAAAATCAATGTTTTCAATTGGTGCTTCTCGTTAAATACGCCACAATATATTGTGTCAGCAGAATAAAAAATAACCCCATATAGTGTGTTTGTGGATAACTCTGTGAGTATGCTGGGGTAAGGAGAAAAAGTGAAACCAATCGTAATCAAGCGTGACGGCTCAAGAGCTCCGTTCAACAGGGATCGTATACAAGCAGCAGTAGAAGCTGCAGCGGAAAACAAAGACAAAGATGTCGCCATTTATGCACTAAATGTTGCTCTGGCAGTTGAGTTACAGCTTCAGGATCACGATGAAGTTCACATCCATGAGATTCAAGACTTAGTCGAAAATGAACTCATGCAAGGTCCTTACAAAGCCCTAGCACGTTCTTACATCGAATACCGCCACGATCGCGACATCGCTCGTGAAAAGCAAAGTGCACTAACTCGCGAAATCGAAGGTCTGATTGAAGAAAGCAACCTAGACCTAATCAACGAGAACGCGAACAAAGACGGCAAAGTGATTCCTACTCAACGTGACTTGTTGGCTGGTATCGTTGCGAAACACTACGCGAAGACACACATCCTTCCTCGCGATGTGGTTCAAGCACACGAAGTGGGTGACATTCACTACCACGATTTGGATTACGCTCCGTTCTTCCCAATGTTTAACTGTATGCTTATCGATCTTAAAGGCATGCTAACGCACGGCTTTAAAATGGGTAACGCTGAGATTGATACTCCTAAATCAATCTCGACCGCAACAGCAGTAACAGCACAGATCATTGCTCAAGTAGCGAGCCACATTTACGGCGGTACAACCATCAACCGTATTGATGAAGTTCTAGAACCGTACGTAATCACAAGCTACGAGAAACACCTAGAGATCGCAAAAGAGTGGAACATTGCTGAGCCAGAAGAGTTCGCAAAAGCGCGCACAGAGAAAGAGTGTTACGACGCGTTCCAATCTCTAGAATACGAAGTAAACACGCTGCACACGGCGAACGGTCAAACACCATTCGTTACGTTCGGTTTTGGTCTTGGTACAAGCTGGGCATCACGCCTTATCCAGAAGTCTATTCTGAAAAACCGTATTGCAGGTCTAGGTAAGAACCGTAAAACAGCGGTATTCCCTAAACTTGTATTCGGCATCAAAGATGGCTTGAACCACAAATCAGAAGATCCAAACTACGACATTAAGCAACTTGCGCTTGAGTGTGCGTCTAAGCGTATGTACCCAGACATTCTTAACTACGACAAAGTAGTGGAAGTAACGGGTTCATTCAAAACACCGATGGGCTGTCGTAGCTTCCTTGGTACTTACGAAGAAAACGGCGAGCTGATCCACGAAGGTCGTAACAACCTTGGCGTAGTAAGCTTGAACCTTCCTCGTATCGCTATTCGTGCAAACGGCAGTGAAGAGAAATTCTACGAGCTTCTAAACGATCGCTTACGTCTTGCTCGTAAAGCACTAGAAACACGTATCTCTCGTCTAGAAAACGTGAAAGCACGTGTTGCTCCGATCCTTTACATGGAAGGTGCGTGTGGTGTTCGCCTGAAAGCAGACGACTCAATCGCAGATATCTTCAAGAACGGTCGTGCGTCTATTTCTCTTGGTTACATCGGTGTACACGAGACAATTAACGCGCTATTCGGTACAGAAGCGCACGTTTATGATGACGCTGTTCTACGTGAAAAAGCAGTAGCAATCATCAAGCACCTGAAAGACACAGTAAACGGTTGGGCAGAAGATACTGGTTACGGTTTCAGCCTATACGCAACGCCAAGTGAAAACCTATGTAGCCGTTTCTGCCGCATCGACGCGAAAGAGTTCGGTGTAATTGAAGGCGTAACAGACAAAGGTTACTACACCAACAGCTTCCACCTAGATGTTGAGAAGAAGGTGAACCCATACGACAAGATCGACTTTGAGATGCCTTACCCAGAAATCTCAAGCGGCGGCTTTATCTGTTACGGCGAGTTCCCGAACATGCAACGTAACGTTGAAGCACTAGAAAACGTATGGGACTACAGTTACACCCGCGTACCTTACTACGGTACAAACACGCCAATTGATGAGTGTTACGAGTGTGGCTACAACGGTGAGTTTGACTGTACAAGTAAAGGCTTCACTTGCCCAAGCTGTGGCAACCACGATTCAACCAAAGTGTCAGTGACACGCCGTGTTTGTGGCTACCTAGGCAGCCCAGATGCACGTCCATTTAACTTCGGCAAGCAAGAAGAAGTGAAGCGTCGAGTTAAGCACCTGTAAGGTTTACTTAAGCTCAAACCTAATAATGAAAATCAACCTGTCGTGGGTTGATTTTCTTTTCTAGCCAGCAAAACAAGGCACGATTATGAACTACCACCAATACTATCCAATTGACGTTGTTAACGGACCAGGTACACGCTGCACGCTATTTGTGTCGGGCTGTGTACACCAGTGCCGTGGCTGTTATAACCAGTCGACGCAACGCTTGGATTCTGGTGTGTTTTTCACGCAAGAAGCAGAAGACAAAATCATTGCAGACATAAACGACACGCGCATCAAACGCCGTGGTTTATCTCTGTCTGGTGGTGATCCTTTGCATCCAGCGAACGTGCCCCACATTCTTAAGCTTGTAAAACGCGTAAGAGAAGAGTGCCCAGGCAAAGATATTTGGGTTTGGACAGGTTACACGCTTGAAGAGCTAGACGATGCGCAGCGCGAAGTGACGCAATACATCGACACATTAATCGATGGCAAATACGAGCAAGATAAACGAGACCTCAACCTAGAATGGCGAGGCAGCTCGAATCAAATTATCCATCGATTTACTGAGCTTTAAGCGTTCCAACTCAAGAAAAGCCAATATAAAAAGGGCACATTCGGATATTTCGAATGTGCCCTTTTGGTGTGAGTTCTTTAAAGCTATTCCTTATAAACAAAGAGTTACCTTAGCTCTTGCTTGTATAAACATAGCACAACCTTATAGTGACGCTGTCACACCAGAGTCATCATCAACCATGTTATTAATCCATCGCTTAGACTGAATTCGGTGAGTCGTTAGAATGCCTTTTACTAATTCTTCGACCAGGAGAGACATTAACACCCAATGCAGTGGTAAACCTAACACCATCCCAGTGTAGTAGGTAAGCGGTATACCAATCGCCCATTGACCAAACGTGTCGATGAAGATGCTATAGCGAATATCAGCGCCACTCTTTAATACGCCTCCAATACCAACCATATTAAACACGCGCAGTATCATGCCCAATGCGAGCACCAAACATACATTCAACGCCATTTGCTTGTCTGTGAGCGGGCTCATCTCTAACAAATTCAAAATCAAAGGCGAGCAAATCCATACGGCAAAGAACAAAATGGTTGCCAATACCGCGCTCGTTAATACATACCACCACGCGGTTTTCTCTACACGGTCATATTGCTGAGCGCCAATATCATTCCCCAACAGTACAGAAGCGGCAACAGCGAATCCTATAAAGGTTGAAATTAATACGCCTTCAATTGGTGATAGGAACGAGATAATCGCCAGTTCTGTTACGCCCAACTGACCATAAATGATGCTGTAGACAATCAAGCCGCCAGTCCACAACGCATCGTGGATCAGCATTGGCATAGAAACTTTGAAATATTTGTTTCGATACTTCTTTACTGTGCCTTCACGCCAATCTGAAAGAGTAGGGAGCAGATGTGAATACCGACGGCAAAAGAAGTAAACCAGCACCCCAGTTTGGAAAAAGCGTGAGATAAAAGTACCGACAGCAGCCCCAAATACCCCCCATTGTGGAAATCCGAGTAAGCCAAAGATCAAAACGGCATTGAGGAAGACATTCACAACGATGGCGGCAATACTGACGTAAGTTGGCATCTTCGCCTCACCGACGGATCTCAATACCGACTCAATGGGAACGACTACGGCGGTACCTAGGAGACTCAAACCAGTCACTACTAAGTATTCTCTCGCATAACCAACATACTCAGGATCGTCCGCCATAAAAGAGACGATTTCTTTGTCATAAACCACGTACAGCCAAATGAATGGCAAAGTAACTACCAGCGAAATAAACCAGGATTGGGCGAGTGTTCTGCGTATGCCAGAGAGGCTTCCAGAGCCATAATATTGAGAGGCTAAAACCGTTACTGCACCACACAATCCAAACACCACGGCGAGATTAAAGAAAAAGATTCGGTTACCAACGCCAACCGCCGCTGTTGCCGATTCACCTAACTGACTCACCATAAAAATGTCCACTGCGCCGAGCAGTGAAAACAGCATGGATTGCAGCGATACAGGAACGCCGAGCGCAATCAGTTTTTTCCAAAATGCTTTGTCTATATATTGACGTGTTAAGAGCATCGCATTTCTCCTCTAAGAACAATGCGAGTAGTTTATCCGTATGATTTGGCGGTGTATTTTTCGAAGACATCCAAAAGTTTTGTCAAACTATCCAGTGTTTATCGGTGGTTTGATAGAACACGTTTGCCGTGAGTGCATTTGTGAGCCATCGAATCATGGAAGAGAAGCAAGAACGTTACACCATTTCAGAAAAGACCTATCAAGAGTTCATCGACCACACTCGCGTGCTTGCTCTTGAAGAAAGAGGCATCGTCCAATGTGGAATTGCTACTTGTCGAGAGTTCTTTTCCGTTTATCGAAAAAACCAGAAGAAACACATGTTGTTGTACACGGTTCGTGGCAAAGGCTGGTTGGAGAGCGGAGCCTGTCGTTATGAACTGGAGCCCGGATCGTTAGTGATCGTGCCAGCAGGTATCGAAAATGGCTTTGGAATGGAAGACGAAACGTGGCAAATCGCGTGGGTGTTTCTTTCCCAAGAAAAAGAATGGTCAATGGTGAATGACGCGATTGAGTATCAACTTACACCAGCACCAGAAGTGATGTATTTCTGTATTCAGACTCTATTGCGAAGTATCAATCTACCTATCGATTACGGCGGTG
Source organism: Vibrio sp. SSH13-20 (assembly GCF_040104475.1). Lineage (NCBI taxonomy): Bacteria > Pseudomonadati > Pseudomonadota > Gammaproteobacteria > Vibrionales > Vibrionaceae > Vibrio > Vibrio sp. SSH13-20. The sequence continues at coordinate 923,498 of NZ_JBECOU010000001.1, read as the reverse complement.
AAGTCGGTGCATACAGCGTTGCCCAGTTAGAGCTCATGCTGAATATGCCGAACTCAGATTCCATATCACGCAACCAGTTAAAGTTGCGCCGCGTATTTGACTTGGTTCAGAGACAACTCCATAAAGAATGGACGGTAGAACAACTTGCAGCCTTGTACCCATGCTCTGAACCCCACTTGCATCGTTTGACCCAACAACAGTTTGGGCGAAGCCCAATGGCACACCTAACTCGGATGCGAATGGAGTATGCTGCGCGTTTGTTGCGTTCAACAGAATGGTCAATTCAGCACATCGGTGAAATAGTAGGGTACCCAACGGGCGCCAACTTCAGTACACGATTTAAAGCTTGGTCGAGCATGACGCCACGTGAATTTAGGAAAAACGGCAAGCTAGATTCAAACTTCAATGAGTGAATCGTTCTTTTTATGACCGATTGAGTTCATAAAATTCCCTAGGCACCAGAATTTTGTACTCTAATTGGCGAAATGTGTGAAAAATCATTTCGCCATTTTTAACGAAAGTGTTACCGTGAGGTTCGATACTTGAATTTCAAAGGGTTATGACTTTCATGTTTTCTAATCTACCAACTCCCGTATTAGATCCTATTTTATCTCTTTCCGTCGCATATCGCGGCGATGAACGTCCAAACAAGGTTGACCTTGGTATTGGCGTGTACAAAAACAGCGCTGGTGAAACGCCAATCATGAAAGCCATTCAAATGGCACAAGACGTGGTTGTCGAAAACCAAAAGACCAAATCCTACGTTGGGCTTGCAGGCTGTGAAGAATTCAACCAAAGCATGATCGATCTACTTCTGACGGGTACGTCAGCAACAGATCGTGTGGCAGCGATTCAAACGCCCGGTGCAAGCGGTGCGTTGCGTATGCTGGGTGACCTAATGAAGGTTGCACAACCAGATACGACGGTTTGGATTTCAAACCCAAGTTACGTAAACCACAAGCCAGTGATGGAAGCGGCTGGACTTAAGGTGAAGTTCTACCATTACTTCTCGCCAGAAACGAAACAAGTTGATACAGCGAAAATGCTAGAAGACCTCTCTAAAGCAGGTCCTTCTGATGTCGTGCTTCTGCATGGCTGTTGCCACAACCCAACGGGTGCAGATATTGATTTTTCTGCGTGGCAATCAATTACAGAGCTTTCGCAAAAGAACGGTTTTACCCCATTTGTGGATATTGCTTACCAAGGCTTTGGTGACGGTCTAGAGGAAGACGCAAAAGGTCTCCGCTTTATGGCTGACAACGTAGAAGAAATGCTGATCACAACCTCATGTTCTAAGAACTTTGGTTTGTACCGTGAACGTACTGGTGCTGCGATTGTGATCGGTAAAAACACGCAAGACGTGGCGAATGCAAAAGGTAAGCTTCTGACGTTAGCACGTTCAACTTACACTATGCCGCCAGATCACGGTGCAGCATTGGTGAAAACCATTCTTCAAGATGCCAACCTTACTTCAGTTTGGAAACAAGAATTGAACGAAATGCAGCAACGCTTGCTGAATCTTCGTCAAACTTTGTGTAACGAATTGAGAAACAACCATAATACAGATCAATTTGATTTCATCGAGAGCCACAAAGGCATGTTTACTGTGCTAGGCTTTAGTGAAAACCAAATGGCGCAACTGCGTGAAGATTATGGCATTTATGGTGTCGGTGATGGTCGTATTAACATCGCTGGTTTGACCGAAACTCATATTCCTTACGTTGCTGACGCGATCCAAAAAGTATCTCAACGTTAATTGGGAGAGTTAATGAAGAACTGGAAACTGATTCTGCCGCTAATGATGAGCGGCGGTCTTATTGCTTGTACATCTACACCGACAACCACTGAGCCTGCTGAGCCTGAAACAGAAACGCCAGTTGTGGAGCAACCGGTAGAGAAGCCGGACGTAAAACCTGAAATCGAGCCAAAACCTGAGGTGAAACCGGAGCAAAAACCGGAAACAAAACCTGAGAAAAAGCCGGAGCCAAAACCAGAAAAGCCAGCTAAGGTTCAAAAAACGCCTGATGGCATGCTGGTCCTTGGTGCAGAAGAATGGGTTTACGTACCAGCGATTGACCGCACATTTAAAGCTCGCATTGATACAGGAGCAACAACGTCTTCTATCAGCGCAACCGAAGTGGTTCCGTTCGAGCGTGATGGTAAAGATTGGGTTCAGTTCAAAATCGATATCAACGGTAAAGCAAGTAAAGAATTTAAACTTCCAGTAGAGCGTTGGGCAAAGATACGTCAGTCTTCTTCGGAAGATGTTGATAAACGTCCAGTTGTTGTTGCTTACATCCAGGTAGGCGACCTAAAAGAGCAAACCGAGTTTACTCTAACAGAGCGTGGACATATGAAGTTTCCGATGCTCTTAGGACGTAGCTTTTTCCGAGATGTCGCTGTTGTGGATGTATCAAAAAAATACGTTCAAAACAAACCAAGCGGTAAGTAGTTCATCGTTTGGAAACTGAAACAAAAGAAAGCCTCTCAACTGAGAGGCTTTCTTAATTTTTTCAATAAGTTAACCGAGTTTTAGTTCGCTTGGTTAACCTGTAGAAGTTAGTAAGCGAAACGCGCTGACAACACAAGTTGTTGACCGTAAGTACCGTTATCTTTCAAATCAGCACCTAAAGATAACTGTTGAGTCGAATGGAACCTTGCACCAAGGTTGTAAATCGTTTTTGAATCATCATTATCGATTAATTGGCCAATTCGACCGTGCAATTCGATGTTCTGCATAAACCAAACGCGAGTACCGATGTTCACTTCGGTCTTCCATTCGTCACCGACAAGATCACCACTGTCTTTTTTAATGTTGTGAACCAGCATTTGACCATAGATATCAGCAAACTGACCTGCCGGACCATTAAAGCCAATACCACCGGCGATGTCCCAGTCACCACTGAACTCACTGTCTGCGCGTCCAATAAAATGCGTGTTTTCTGTAAAGTATGTTGTGACTTCGCCGCCAAACGTGCCTGGGCTTGTACCCATGCGGAATTCCATCATGTTGTAATTGAAATTGTTAGCGTGTGCGGCAAGTGGCAAAACAGCGCACAAACCAAAGGTTGCTACCTTTAGAGCTTTACCTAGCATGGGTGTCTCCGGCAAAAAATAATACGAACGAAAAAAAGGTCTGCAAAATGCAGACCAAGATTTACAAAATATCATTATAGGTGTTTCCCGTCACCCTATGCACTAGGACAAAGTGCGCATGATCAATGTTTTATTGCCCAAATTGGCGTTGAACGGGCAGAACTACATCACAACTAAATGTTCGACTTCGATTTCCGGTTTGCTTCCGCCTTCAAACTCACCGAATAGACGTACTTTTGTCGTTTGGTCAATAGGAGTTGTTAGTCGAATATCATCATCCAATTCAACCATGATTTCGCCAGAGCCATCGCTGAAGATAAATTGGTCAGCACGAGTTTGACGTAGTAGATTGCCTTCTACGACAACGTCTTTCTCTGTAAACATGCTTGATTCTTTGATCAACGCATCTACCTTTTCTACCGTTACAGGTCCATTAAATTGGATGCTTGATTGACCGTGGTTGTGGTCTTTAGCCATTGCAACAGTAGGAGCGATAGCAAGTGCAGCGATAGTAGCGATTACAGTATTTTTCATAATTTGGTTTCTCTATATAGGTGTTCGTTTTTGATGGTGCTATTAAAACAAACCGTATTTGAACCATTACTGATTCGAACATTCATATTCGATTCATTTTCTTGAGTCCGATACTGAGATAACGTTATGATTGTTCACCTTCTTTTTTCTCTTATTAAACGTTCATGAAATCACCAATCCCTTCATTAATGGTACAAGGCACGACTTCTGATGCCGGAAAAAGCGTCCTTGTGGCAGGTTTATGCCGTGTACTAGCCCGTAGAGGGATAAAGGTTGCCCCATTCAAGCCACAGAACATGGCTTTAAATAGTGCAGTAACCAAAGATGGTGGGGAGATTGGGCGTGCTCAAGCAGTGCAAGCGCAAGCGTGTAATGTCGAACCAACCGTTCACATGAACCCAGTGCTAATCAAACCGAACAGCGATACAGGTGCACAGATCATCTTACAAGGTAAAGCTTTGTCGAACATGGATGCTGTCGGATTTCATGATTACAAAAAAGTGGCAATGGGAACCGTATTGGACTCATTTTCAAAACTGGTGGATGAATACCAATCCGTCATGATTGAAGGAGCAGGCAGTCCGGCAGAGATTAACTTAAGAGAAAATGACATCGCCAACATGGGCTTTGCAGAAGAAGCCGACGTACCCGTTATTATTATCGCGGATATCGACCGTGGTGGTGTGTTTGCCCATCTGTATGGGACGCTAGCGTTACTATCCAAATCTGAACAAGATCGCGTCAAAGGCTTTGTGATTAATCGCTTCCGTGGCGACATCAGCTTACTTGAATCTGGTCTTGATTGGTTAGAAGAGAAAACGGGCAAGCCTGTACTGGGTGTATTGCCGTATCTTCACGGGCTAAACCTCGAAGCAGAAGATGCCATTACGGCACAGCAAGAGCTGTCTTCACAAGTGAAACTCAATGTTGTGGTACCAGTATTAACCCGCATTAGTAATCACACCGATTTTGATGTGTTGCGTCTTAATCCAGACATTAACCTTCGCTACGTTGGCAAGGGCGAAAAGATCGACAAAGCCGACCTCGTGATCTTGCCGGGTACTAAGTCAGTTCGAGACGATTTGGATTATCTACGTAGCCAAGGCTGGGATAAAGATATTCAACGTCACATCCGTCTGGGTGGCAAAGTCATTGGCATTTGTGGTGGTTACCAGATGCTTGGCAACGTAATTGACGACCCAAATGGCGTAGAGGGTCAGCCTGGTTGTAGTGAAGGTCTTGGTTTGTTAGACATCACTACAACTCTAACCGACAGTAAACAGTTAACGCATACACAAGCGCAGCTTTGCCTAAACGGTAAGACAGCAGACGTGAAAGGCTATGAGATTCACGTTGGTCGAACTGAAGTTAAGAGCGCTCAACCTCTCAAGTTAAATTCAGGGGAGGCAGAAGGATCGCTGAGTGAATGTGGCCAAATTATGGGAACTTACCTACACGGGTTCTTCGATGAGGCAGATGTGTTGAGCTTGGTTTCAGAGTGGGTAAACGGCACTCAAATAAAACAACAAGACTTTGAAGAGTTAAAAGAACAGGGCATTAATCGCATTGCGGATGCGATAGAACAACATATGAATCTTGACTTTCTGTTCAAATAAAACCAGTTTTTAACTGTTTGAAGCACAAATAAAAGTGGACAGATAGCTCCACAGTTTCAACTTCTGCCTGCCTAGAACCGGAGTGTTTTTATGAAAGCATGGAAAATACATGCTTGCCTAGTGGCAATATTGAGCGTTTCATCAGCAGCAAACGCAGCAACTGAATTAAAAGTCTACGCAGCTTCGTCAATGACCAACGCGGTCAACGATATTGCACAACAATTCGAGACAAAGTATGACGTAACGGTCACGCCTGTTTATGGGGGGTCTTCGTCTATCGCTCGCCAGATTTTAAACGGCGCACCTGCAGATATTTTTATCTCGGCAAACACTAAGTGGATGGATTACTTAGTAAAATCAAAAGCAGTAAAAAATGACAGTGTCACTAATTTAGTGCGAAATAGCCTAGTTTTGATTGCACCAAAAGCCTCAACAATCGAGCCTTTTGATTTTTCAGATGCAAATGCATGGAACCAAGCATTAGAAGGTAATCGTCTCGCTTTAGGTAACCCTGTATCTGTTCCTGCTGGTATGTACGCGAAAGAATCGCTCACCAACCTTGGTGTTTGGAAGAAACTAGAACGCCAAATTGCACCTGCAAAGAACGTTCGTTTAGCTTTAGCGCTCGTTGAACGTGGCGAAGCCCCATTGGGCGTGGTGTATAAGACGGACGCACTTTTAACAGATAAAGTAAAAGTGGTGGGCGAGTTTGCAAATGACACTCACGCGGACATCATTTACCCAGCAGCGATTGTTAAAGACTCTACGCAATCCGAGCAATTTTTCGAGTATTTGAAATCGGACGATGCTAAAAAAGTGTTTGCACAGTACGGTTTTCAATAAAAAGGGCACAGAGTGACAGAACTTGAATACCAAGCCTTAATACTGAGCCTTAAAGTTGGAGCATATGCTGTCCTGTGGTTGATTCCTTTGGGAATTGCTTTTGCTTGGTTACTTTCACGAAAAGAGTTTATCGGTAAGTCTATTCTAGACAGCTTGATCCATCTGCCATTGGTTTTACCGCCAGTGGTAATAGGTTATCTATTGCTGATCTCGCTTGGTCGCCAAGGCTTTTTGGGGAATTGGCTATATGAACATTTTGGTTTGGTATTCAGCTTCAACTGGAAGGGAGCAGTGGTTGCTTGTGTTGTTGTAGCTCTACCTTTGATGGTGCGTTCCGTCCGTCTGAGTTTAGATAATGTTGACCCAAAACTTGAGCATGCCGCATCGACGTTAGGCGCATCACCTTTGAAGGTGTTTTTTACGATCACATTGCCTTTAACCATTCCCGGAATTATTACCGGAACGATGTTGTCTTTTGCCCGTAGCCTTGGTGAATTTGGTGCCACAATCAGCTTTGTTTCTAACATACCAGGCGAAACCCAAACCATTCCTTTGGCGATGTACAACTTCATAGAAACGCCAGGAGCAGAGATAGAAGCTGCTCGTTTGTGCGTTATTTCCATTGCTTTAGCACTGTCGACCTTAATGATCTCTGAATGGTTAAATCGTAAAGCGGCTTCACGTTTGGGAGCTAAGCGATGAGTATCAAAATTCAATTTAAACAATTACTTGGCGAAACTGACTTTGACATTGATCTGACGTTACCGGGTAACGGAATAAGTGCCTTATTTGGTCGCTCAGGAGCAGGAAAAACAACGTTAATCAATGTGATTAGCGGATTGGTCACACCCCAACAAGGCAAAGTGTCCATTGGGGAACATGTTCTTTTCGATAGCGATGTTGGCATTAATTTACCCACGCATAAACGCAGAATCGGTTATGTCTTCCAAGACTCGCGTTTATTCCCGCATTACTCAGTGAAAGGCAATTTACTCTACGGTGTCGTGGAAAAAGATGAAGATTATTTTGATAAGGTGACAGAACTGCTAGCTATTAAGCCGCTACTGAAACGCTTTCCAATCTCTTTATCCGGTGGTGAAAAGCAACGTGTCGCTATTGCAAGAGCGCTTCTTTCCAATCCTAATCTACTTTTGATGGATGAACCTTTGGCGTCTCTAGATATGCCGCGTAAGCGTGAAGTAATGCCATTTTTGGAAGAGCTGTCTGAGCAAGTCAATATTCCAATCGTATACGTTACGCATAGCTTGCAAGAAATCTTACGTTTAGCGCAGCACCTGTCGATTCTAGACAAGGGGCGAATCATGACGTCTGGCAAGTTAGAAGATGTGTGGGCATCTCATGCCATGCGCCCTTGGCAGTCATTCTCGGACCACAGTAGCTTGTTTGAAGGAAAGATCGCGACTCATCACGAGAAATACGCGTTGACGTGTGTGAAGCTCGCACCAGGAGCTTGTCTGTGGGTGCAAAAAGTCGATGGCGAGCCAGATACGTCAATTCGTCTTCAAGTACGTGCTAACGATGTTTCTATTGCGTTAGAGAAGCCTGTTGGCACCTCTATTCGTAACGTCTTGGCAGCAACAGTCGCTTCCATAGAAGAGCTGAATACAGGTGAAGACAAGCAAAGTATTACCGTTTCGCTCAAACTAGATGAAGAGTGCCATTTGTGGGCAACGATTACGCCATGGGCATTGGACGATTTGAACCTAAAAGTCGGCGATGCCGTCTACGCTCAGATAAAAGGCGTAAGTGTTACACAACGAGATATTGCGTTAGCTCATCACTGATTACCAGAACCTCAAATACACAAAAGGCCGCAGATGCGGCCTTTATTTTGAAGAGTTTCGGAATTACTTCACGAATACTTCTTTGAATTCACGTTTAAGAAGAGGATCGCGACGTGCTTTCTTAAGTTGCTTAACCATGTCTTTCACGCAGTTGTGTAGAACATTGTCTAGCAGTTGAGCACGGTAGTCTTCTTTGTCTTCATCTGTCATGTTTTCTGGCAGATTTAGTGTCGGGAATTCTTCCATTACATTTAGGCCAGCAAAAGCTTGACCAACAGATACTAGAGCGTGGAATTGCTCGAAGTTGTCCAGAATGTTTTGTGCACTCGCTGGCATTTCATCCCAAGATGCACGAACAGCTTCTTCAGACACTTCATGGATAGAGGTAACCATCTCGAACATTTGCTCAGGAACTTCGTCAAACTCGATAACTTTGCGCAGTTCTGGAGAAATAGTTTCTAGATCGATTTTTTTACTTTCGTTGTTAGTTGCTTCTGACATGGTAAGTCCTGTTAGTACATAAGTGCGCACATTACTTTTAGTGCATAGTGTAACCAGATTACAGTGGCTCTCGTTACAAAAGGCGGGAATATTAATACCAAATGCATCAAATAGCTACCATAAGAACTATTTGATTACGTGACCGTTCAACAAAAAAATATAGCACTAAATTTGTAGCGTAATGCAACAAGTCTGTGAGTATGATATATGTTTAATAAAGACTGATAAAAGAATGGAACGCGCTATGCAACCGACAGGGACATCGATGCGCATTCTGTTAGTTGATGATGTTCAACTAGACCGAATGCAGTTGGCTATCCGATTAAAACAACAAGGTCATATAGTTAAAGCCGTTGGAAGCGGGCTGGAAGCACTCAATACCTATGAAAGCTTCGACCCAGAGCTCGTATTGCTCGACATTGCGATGCCCGACATGAATGGCTTCGAAGTATCGCTTCATATCAGAGAAACCTTCCCGGATTGGATTCCTATTATCTTCTTAAGTAGCCATGAAGAGCCAGAAATGATCGCGAAAGCGATAGAGGCGGGCGGTGATGACTATTTGATAAAGCCGGTCGACAAATTGGTGCTCAATTCTAAACTAATGGCAATGCAGCGTATTGCCCACATGCGTCGTGAATTGAAGCAAGCAACCGCGCAACTTGAAGAAATGAATTCGCGTCTGCAGCAACAGGCGAACGAAGATGGTTTAACAAAGCTGTATAATCGACGCTATATCGATCATAAACTTGAAACCATGATCGCGTGGCATGGTCGCCATCATATGCCGATGGCGTTAATTCTTCTCGATGTAGACTTCTTTAAGCCATTTAATGACAACTACGGTCATATAGAAGGGGATCGATGCTTACAAGCAATCGCAAACCAACTCAAAGCGACATTCTGCCGTTCAGGAGAATATGTAGGTCGTTACGGCGGTGAAGAGTTTGTCATTTTACTGAACAGTACAGACGCCCAGACCGCAGAAAGAGAGGCGGAGCGAATCCAAGAAGCGATGTACTTCTTAGATTACCCACATGCATACTCTAGCGTTGCAAATAGAGTGACAGTGTCACAGGGCGTGTTTGCATTTCAGCCAACAGGTAAGGATAATGTCGCTGAATTATATGCGACTGCAGATAGAGCACTTTACACATCAAAGTCGCTAGGTCGCAATACGTATACTGTAGTAAATGCAAGTTAAATCAATACGATAGAATGAGATACACGCTAGTGACATTGTCACTTATTTCGACTGTTACTTTTGCAAATTCAGCGCAAGTACAGCAAACCTTACAAAAAGAGTTTGAGCGTAATTTCGCAATTGGCATCGTCTTATCCGATAGTGATGTGTTTACGTTAGGATTTCACGATTTTGACCCAAACAAATACCTAAATATCGACAATGAGGATATTGGTACCCAAGATTCGATTGATTTGAGAAAACAGGTCGCAATTTCGACGCTACCTTATCACCTTTCACTGACTGACAACGAACAAACGAAGGCTCGATACAACTTAAAAGGCAGGTTGTACGCACTCAGTATTGATCAAGATGTCACGGTAAACGATGATAAAAGACCTGACCGAAACAAAGAATTGATTCTAGGCGCGTACAATGAACTCCAACGTCAAGACACTCTCTCTGAACACCTCACGCTAAGCACCGCAGCAGGTGCCCATTTTATGTATTATCGCAACGACTATGATTACCGTAGCGATGCTCTCGATAACTTGAAGCCCTATCTAGAGGGAATTTACCTCAATACCGATGCGTGGGCATTGGTTGGTGAAGTTAATGCAGAGCTCAAATACTTAGAAAATGAAAAGTGGGGGAAATGGTACGTTTGGTCTTCGCCGCATTATTTTTACGGTGCCGGCTGGGGCGAAGGTAATAATGGCGATGTGGGTAACCCTGAGGGCTGGTACTGGGTCAATGGCGTAAAGCTTTTCTATGATTTTACTAAGGTGGGTCGCACGGTTCAGTCTGTTTATACAAGCTTTAATCGAGTAGATGTCGGTGGCGATACCAGTAAACCGATGAATACTTCATACTATTATGAAGCAAGCGTCGGCTGGTTGATGACACCGCCATTCAAATCCGATTGGATTGACAATGTCGGACTAGGTCTGACGATCAACTACGGCAGCGCACTCAAAGGCGGCAGTTTGGTTTTGTTCTTTAATCAAGAGTAGAGTCAGTCTATCTCTCTCGGTTGAATTTTGTTCGGATGAGGGACGCCTAGTCAAAATTATTTTAGGCGAGGCAAGGACTGTGTCGTTTAGCCTTCCAAACAAATACTGCTTAATAAACCAGCATAAAACCGCTTGAAAACGCAACCGCTCCTAGGCATAAAGAAAACATTTGCATTTATTTCTTCTCCAAGCCAAAATCGCGCCCCATTTTGCTTAATAGGAACATAAGCACATAAACCAAGTCATGGAACGGCGATAACAAACACATAAGAGTTATGCGTAAGTTGGCTTGTCTGGCGATGGTTTTCGCCTCTACTTCTTCTTATTCCAGTACGGTTCAAAAACAACTTCAAAAAGAGTTCGATTATAACTTTGCATCCAGCATTGTGCTTTCTGACAGCGATGTTTTCACGTTTGGATTTTCAAACTTCGACCCTAATGAGTTCCTTAACCTTGATGATGAATCGTTGGGTGACAGTGAATCCGTCGATTTACGAAAAAAAGTCTCTGTGATGTCTTTGCCATTCAGTGTTCCCGTTAACCATTATCGTTATTCTCCTTATCAAACTAAGGTAAATGGAAGGGGGTATTTACTGTCTGCTCAACAAAAAATATCCGCATTTGAGTCGAGTACACCCGACGAAATGGATGAGTTGACTTTTGGTGGCTACTTAGAAGTCGAACAGGAAGCGTATCTCAACCGAAATGTAACGTTAAGCGCGGCGGCAGGTACACACGTCATGTATTACCAAAATAACTATGCGTACCAGAGTGATACATTAGAAGACTATAGAGACCAGATTGATGGCGTTTATGTCAACACGAGCTCTGTCGCTATGGTTGGTGAACTTAACGCGACTGTAAAATACAGCCCTTACGGTCATTTTGGACAGTGGTACTTTTGGTCCTCACCACACTATTTCAATGGTTTTGGCATCAATCTAGGGAAGGGAGATGATGCTATTAATCCCGAAGGTTGGTACTGGGTCAATGGCGTGAAAGTCTTCCATCGGTTGGCTATTTGGCAAAATATGGTCCAATCGTTTTATACCAGTTTTAATCGTGTAGACATTGGTGGAGACACGAAAAAGCCGTTAAACACAGACTACTACTACGAAGCAAGTATGGGCTGGTTGATGACTCCGCCAGTCAAAATTCCGTTTGTCGTTAACATCGGTGTGGGGATGAGCCTGAACTATGGTAGTGCATTCAAGGGGGGAAGCTTGGTGCTTTTCTTCAACCAAGCATAATGTCCGTACATTGATGTAATACGGATTAAGCGTGGCAGAACCTAACGCAGTTTCTGCCTGCTTTTTTCGCCTTGTACAAGGCGTCATCCGCTAACTTAATAACATCAGCAGGATTGCGAGCACTGCGGCTGTCTGCCACACCAAAACTTGCCGTTACTGACACGGTTTTCTTCTTCGGATCGGTATTACCACGTTTTTTACGACCTTGTTTGTTATCTTCAGGACGGTTGTCTTGATCGCGTAGAATCATTTCATATTGTGCAATCAGTTCGCGAACTTCTTCCACATGCGTTTCGCAATCTTCGGTGTACTTGCCTTTGAAAACGATCGTGAACTCTTCTCCACCAAAGCGGTATACCTTGGCGCCGCCCTGGGTTTTCATTAGGCGAGAAGCCACCATCTTCAATACATCATCACCAGTATCATGCCCATAGGTGTCATTGAATTTCTTAAAATGATCCACATCGAGCATCGCAATGGTGAACTTTCGCCCCATATGTTTTAAGTCTAAATCTAATGCGCGGCGGCTTGGGATGAGCGTCAGGCTGTCAGTAAATGCCAGCTGATGACTTGCTGATGTTGAGTAGATGATGATCAACAATCCAGTTAGCGTGAACATGGTGCTAGATATGTATTGAACATCGAAGAAAATAAACGTTGCTGATGCCAGAACCATTGCAGAATAGGTCATTGCATGGATGATCTTGTTCTTCTTAAGCACTAAGATTCCAAGAAAACAGACAATGCCAATGCAGTAAAGCACCAAGACCAAAGGAAGCTTGGAGATACTCGGTACGATAAACAAGATACCATTAGTCCACTGTTCAAAGCCGCCTTCGACGTAATACGTCAATGTTACGTAAGACCAAAACACAAACAGGATCAACATCAACATGTACGTTAGGGTTGCTCGTGAATCGAAGCCTTCTTTATTGAAGAGAAAAACAGCTAAGAAAGACACAGGAAGCAAACTTGCGAGGATGGTAAGCTCTAAAAGAGCTGTGCCAGTTTGAAGTGGTACCTGTAAGCGGTGCTGAATCACAAAATAAGCGAGGAGCATAGCGATACACACCATGGACTCGCGACCTTGCTTGAACGAGTAACACATTAGTAGTGCACAGCCGAGCAAAATATACGGCAAGTTTGCAGCGATTCCCCAGTTCGACTGAGTCATCTGAATAATGCTATCCATACCCACGCTGACCATACCCAATAACAAAATTGGGAATAGAAACCTAAAGCCTGGGGAGGTCATTAAAGATGAAGCCATCTACTACAAATTACCTTCAAATAGTTGAATATATCTAATGAGTTACATTAAGCATTCAATTAATACCGTGTGTGAACAGTATAAATTCACATGCTTTCAAAACTAACAAGAATACGTGTATTTAGGAAATTTCCAAGCATTTTACAGTCAATGCTTACAAAAAGAGAGAGGTTGATTAAATTAAGAGCAATCAACAAGTTGCATGTAACTTGTGGGTGCTATACTTTCAAAGTGTTGAACAAAGGAGAAAATCGATGCAGATCAGTTCAGACGTACACAATTACATGGAAACTTTGGTAGGACAGGTGCTTGCTTCAGAGCAGTATATCGATGAGTTTGACAATGAGCAGCTCGCCGATATTGCCTGCCTCGCGCTCATACAGTTAAAACCGGTTTATATTCGACACGACATCGATTTTCTTTCTGCACTTCCTGAGCGAAAGCTGGCTCAGTTTAAGCAAAGTGTTGATATCGCAGTCCAAAATGCAGCGGCAATGATCCTAGAAGACAGACGCAAAAATCGTAACAATGATGTGCCTGTAATTTTGTCCCATACCAGTTATGATGAAGACAAAGAACTGGATTGGTTCGAAAAACCGATCCTCAACGTCAACATAAAATAATCGATGTTCATTAGTATCTAAGAGAAGGTACAGATAGTGTGCATCCCCAAGGAGGAACCGTGGGATTCTTTTCACGCTTGTTCGGTGGCAGTGAAAAAGCTGCTGAAGTAAAAACGGTTGAACCAGTTGAGTACAAAGGGTACCTAATCTATCAAGAAAGCCTTTCAGAAGGCGGTCAGTACCGTATTGCTGGACGTATCGAAAAAGACTTTGATGGCGAAGTGAAGTCACATCGTTTTATCCGTTCTGATTTATTGGGTTCAGAGCAAGACGCCAATGAACTGATGCTCAAAAAATCGCAGATGTTTATTGACCAAATGGGTGAAAAGATCTTCGATTAAGAATTCACTGCAACTTGATACGAATCATCTTAAAGAGAGCCATTAGTGTATATGCTGATGGCTCTCTTTCTTTTTTAGGCTTAAATATCTGTTAAATAAGCAGTTAGAGTGTGTCTGGTTAGACCTCTGCTTAGTCATGCTAATCGTTGTTATTTTTCAGCGCGAAGTGGAGAATTATTCATTCCGTGGCGTTATATGTAATGAAATTTAGTATTTTTATTACAAAACACTTGAAGTCACGATTGACGTTAGATAAAAACAGAATAATAACAGGGCTGTTAGTCAAGATGTGACTATGCAAGTGGGTGACCCCAAACACCATCATTCGTTTGCATTTATCTTGCGTCGTAAACAGATAGAAATAAAAAAGAATTAGAGTAGAGCTACGCTCTGTTTTGGGACTAATTATTGATATGTATACAAGGAGTATGCGTTTTGCAAATCGGTGTACCTAGAGAAATACTCGCAGGTGAATCGCGAGTAGCTGCATCACCAAAGTCGGTTGAGCAGTTAATTAAGTTGGGGTTCGATGTCGCTATCGAATCTCAAGCGGGGGTGCTAGCCAGTTTCGACGATGCAGCTTATGAAGCCGCAGGGGCGAAAATTGTATCTAGTGAAGAAGTATGGACATCAGGCTTAATCCTTAAAGTCAATGCGCCGCTCGTGGATGAAGAGAAAGGCATCGACGAAATCGCATTACTACAAGATGGCGCAACACTAGTAAGCTTCATCTGGCCTGCTCAAAATGCAGAGTTAATGGAACAACTTTCTAGCAAGAACATTAACGTTCTGGCAATGGACGCCGTTCCTCGTATCTCTCGTGCGCAAGCATTAGACGCACTTTCTTCTATGGCTAATATTGCTGGCTATCGTGCAGTGGTTGAAGCTGCACATGAGTTTGGTCGATTCTTTACTGGTCAAATTACGGCAGCAGGTAAAGTTCCACCAGCGAAAGTGTTGGTTGCAGGTGCCGGTGTTGCGGGTCTTGCGGCGATCGGCGCTGCTGGTAGTCTTGGTGCTATCGTTCGCTCTTTTGATGTTCGTCCTGAAGTAAAAGAGCAAGTTGAATCGATGGGTGCAGAGTTCCTGACTGTAGACTTCAAAGAAGACTCGGGCTCAGGCGACGGCTACGCGAAAGAAATGTCAGATGAGTTCAACAAAAAAGCGGCTGAGCTGTACGCAGAGCAAGCTAAAGACGTTGATATCATCATCACCACCGCACTAATTCCGGGTAGACCGGCTCCGACGCTAATCACCAAAGAGATGGTGGATAGTATGAAAGCCGGTAGCGTTATCGTTGACCTTGCAGCAGCAAATGGCGGTAACTGTGAATACACTGTAAAAGATCAAGTCATCACAACGGCTAACGGCGTGAAAATCGTTGGTTACACCGATATGGTAGGTCGACTGCCAACGCAATCTTCTCAGCTATACGCGACCAACCTTGTAAACCTTCTAAAGCTGCTGTGCAAAGAGAAAGATGGCAACATCAACATTGATTTTGAAGATGTTGTTCTTCGCGGTGTCACTGTAGTGAAAGAAGGCGAGGTTACTTGGCCTGCACCACCGATTCAGGTGTCTGCGCAGCCACAAGCTAAACCACAAGAACCTGTTAAGCCACAACCTAAAGTTGAAGAACCAACGTCACCAGTTAAGAAGTTTGGTGCACTGGCAGTAGGCGTTGGTGCGTTTGCGTGGGTAGCGTCTGTCGCTCCAGCAGCTTTCCTGTCTCACTTCACCGTGTTTGTGTTGGCGTGTGTGGTAGGTTACTACGTAGTGTGGAACGTAACACATGCTCTGCATACTCCTCTAATGTCTGTAACGAACGCGATTTCGGGCATTATCGTAGTAGGTGCACTGCTACAAATCGGTCAGGGTAATGGCGTTGTTACCTTCCTATCATTCATTGCTGTTCTCATTGCAAGCATTAACATCTTTGGTGGCTTTACCGTGACCAAACGTATGCTTGAAATGTTCCGCAAAGATAAATAATAGGAGTAACCAATGTCTGCAGGATTAGTACAAGCGGCATACATCATTGCTGCGCTATTTTTCATCTTGAGTCTCGCGGGACTTTCTAAACAAGAATCGGCAAGAAACGGTAACTACTACGGTATTGCGGGTATGGCGATCGCGCTTATCGCGACGATCTTCAGCCCAAATGCGGAAGGTTTTGCGTGGATCATTATTGCAATGGTGATCGGTGGTGGTATCGGTATCCACTACGCGAAGAAAGTAGAAATGACTGAAATGCCAGAACTGGTTGCGATTCTACACAGCTTTGTAGGTATGGCAGCAGTACTTGTTGGCTTTAACAGCTACTTAGAGCCACCAGCACCAGTTTCAACTGACCTTGCTGGTATGCACGCTGAACACGTGATTCACCTTGTTGAAGTATTCCTTGGTGTATTCATCGGTGCAGTGACCTTTACCGGTTCTATCGTAGCGTTTGGTAAACTGCGTGGCATCATCTCATCATCGCCACTTAACTTGCCTCACAAGCACAAAATGAACCTTGCGGCGATCGTCGTTTCTACGCTTCTTATGATTTACTTCGTAAAAGCTGACGGCAGCATGTTCGCATTGATCATCATGACGCTAATAGCGTTTGCATTCGGCTACCATTTGGTTGCATCGATTGGTGGTGCAGATATGCCAGTAGTCGTTTCAATGCTGAACTCATACTCAGGTTGGGCAGCAGCAGCGGCTGGTTTCATGCTAGCAAACGATCTTCTGATCGTGACTGGTGCACTGGTTGGTTCTTCAGGCGCCATCCTGTCTTACATCATGTGTAAAGCAATGAACCGCTCATTCGTGAGTGTAATTGCAGGCGGCTTTGGTCAAGAAGTTGTGATTTCCAGTGATGAAGAGCAGGGCGAGCATCGTGAAACGTCAGCTGAAGAAGTTGCAGAAATGCTGAAGAACTCAAAATCAGTGATCATCACTCCGGGGTACGGTATGGCAGTAGCTCAAGCGCAATACCCTGTTCACGAGATTACTGAAACGCTACGCGCTCAAGGAATCGAAGTTCGCTTTGGTATTCACCCAGTAGCGGGTCGCCTACCTGGTCACATGAACGTACTGCTAGCGGAAGCTAAAGTTCCTTACGATATCGTGCTAGAAATGGACGAGATCAACGATGACTTCCCAGAAACGGATACGGTTCTTGTTATCGGCGCGAACGATACAGTTAACCCAGCAGCACTAGAAGATCCAAATAGCCCAATTGCAGGTATGCCTGTATTGGAAGTTTGGAACGCGCAAAACGTAGTCGTATTCAAGCGTTCAATGAATACTGGCTATGCAGGTGTTCAGAACCCATTGTTCTTTAAAGAAAACACCTCAATGCTATTCGGTGATGCGAAAGAAAGTGTCGAGGCGATTTTCAAAGCACTTTAAAATAAGTTGCTTTAAAACTAATCAAGGTCAGCATTCGCTGGCCTTTTTTTGTGCTCTTTCAATGTTATAGTACTGCAAATCCTTAAGCCGTCTAATGTCATTTGCTTGTTTATTGATGTATAGTTCTGGCTAATATAACAAGTAACGGTAACAGTTTGATTAAACAGTTTTTGCTCCGTTCTGCTCTAATGCTGCCACTTTTTTCGGCACCCGCATTTGCAGATTCATTACCAGAACGAATAGATACATTTACAGAGCTATTTAATTATGAAGTGGCTCTTAAATCGTATGATATACGCATACTGCAATCTAACTACCCAACTAAGTTGCTTTCTCCGGATTCAATGCTGCCACAAACCGCAGATTACCCGCTGAAAGACATCCAGCAGTTGTACCGTTTGGCGAACACATGTCGCGGAAAATTACCGTTAAGCCCTTTAATTACTGAACCTTTGGTGTTTACGCGTGCCATATGTAAAGGGACGCAGCTTACACCACGTTGGTTTTCTCGAAGCGGTCTGATCCACCCAGGTGGTGGTACATACGCAGCGCGTTATGCGGAAAAGTATCCTGAGCTACGTAACAAACTTGCTCAGTACATGCATATCAAAGAGAGAAGTAATGATGAAGGAGATGAACTGCTTTCTAGCCTGCAAAACATGGATGACGATGCAATTAATGCACTCATCGCTGGTGCAAGTATGTTCATTGAAGGCAAAGAACTGTGGCTTCGCCGTGGCGACCATTATTTTGTATTCGCTAAAAACGTATGGCAGGAGAACGTTGCAAACGCCGGTCTGTCTTACGGTTTAGCATCAGAAAGCCGAAGCTGCTTCGTAAAACGTGGCAACATTTGTTGGGATGTGGAAGATCACTCGCAAGTGTTGCGGATCAGTATGATCATCCTCGTCATCGCCAACATTTTGTTGGTGATCGGTTGGGCGGTATATCGTTGGAATAGCAAGCGTGAAGAAATGCGCAGCCGTATGTTGGTTCTGCAAATTTTAACGCACGAACTGAGAACGCCGATCGCATCATTGTCGCTAACTGTAGAAGGGTTTCGTCGAGAGTTTGAACACCTTCCGGAAAGTGTCTACGATGAATTCCGTCGATTGTGTGAAGATACGCGCCGATTACGCCAGTTAGCAGAAGCAAGTAAAGATTATTTGCAATCTGATAACCAAATGCTTGCAACAGACTGGGTTCCATCCGTTGCAGAATGGCTAGAATATAAGATTGAAGAAGAATTTGATAACGCTGTACTTTTCAAAATTAATGAAGATGTAGCTGCGAAAGTTAACGTGTATTGGCTCGGGACCTGTATCGATAACTTGCTGCGTAACGCATTGAAGTATGGCGAAGCACCGGTAGAACTTCGTGTTGAAACCAGTGCAGAAAAAATCATTATCCAAGTCATAGATGCCGGCAGCTTGACTGCAAAAGATTGGGCAAACCTAAGAAAACCGTTTGTTAGTAAGAGCGGACTAGGGCTTGGATTAACAATAGTTGAATCAATGGTAGGCCGCATGGGCGGAAAAATGTCCCTAATGGGACCACCTACAACCTTTATATTGGAGATACCTTGTGAAACAGACACTGCTTCTCGTTGAGGACGATAAAAACTTGGCTGACGGCCTGTTAGTAAGCCTGGAACAAGCAGGATATGAGTGTTTACATGTGGAGCGTATTTCAGACGTTGAGCCACAATGGAAAAAGGCTGACTTAGTCATTCTCGATCGCCAACTGCCTGATGGTGATTCGGTACAATCACTTCCTGAATGGAAAAAAATTAAAGATGTCCCAGTTATTCTGCTGACTGCACTGGTGACAGTTAAAGATAAAGTTGCGGGTCTTGACTCTGGCGCGAACGATTACTTAACAAAACCGTTTGCTGAAGCGGAGCTATTTGCACGTATTCGTGCACAGTTGCGTGCACCAGATTCAGCAGAACAAGGTAATGCCGATAAAGTCATGACTAAAGACCTAGAAATCGACCGTGCAACACGCGAAGTCGTTTTCAAAGGGGAGATGATCACTTTGACTCGTACCGAGTTTGACTTGTTATTGTTCTTAGCATCAAACCTAGGTCGTGTCTTTACTCGTGATGAGCTACTTGACCATGTATGGGGTTACAACCATTTCCCAACCACACGTACTGTAGACACACACGTACTGCAGCTTCGCCAGAAGTTACCAGGTCTTGAAATCGAAACGCTTCGCGGCGTTGGTTACAAGATGAAAGCGTAAGAACAAGAATGAAAACACTACTTCCTGTAGTTCTATCATTACTGTTAGTGAAACCAGTCCATGCAACGGACTGGTTTCAATCCAACACACCGCTGACACAAGCACACCAACATCTTTTAGAAGATGACCTCGGTGGCATGTTCAACTCTCTTGTCGAACTTTGGCAAAGTGAACCTAATAAAGAACTAAGACCACACCTTAATGACTTGCTCGCTCAATCACTATCAAAAGACTGTGGAAAATCTTTAACGGGAGTGACTCTACCGGAGTGGATAAGCGGGATTAACGTTATCCGTCAAACCATACAAAGCCCCGGGCGTGATACCTATCGCTTAGTCGTTAAGCTACGTGCAACAACCGACATCGATGACATTTCTTTTCGTCGTTGGGTTGATAGCTCAATCTCGGCGGATAGTTCTTTTAACTACGAAGAGCCTCAACAAGGGACGGAATTAGCCAACGAACGTAACTTCCTCAAGCGCTATAACCTTACGGGTAAACTAGACGCTGGCTTATACCACCTATCTGTGACGACAAAAGACAAACGCACTTACAGAACTTGGGTAATATTAGGTGATTCAAATTCTTCACAATATGTTCGTTGGACCTCCAAAGAAAACTGGAAAGTAGAAAAGAGCGCGCTACGCAACCCGCATTGTCCTTTACCACAACTTGAAGTCGGACTTTACGATTACGTTGAAGGCCAGTATGAACAAGTGTGGAAAAAAACGTATGAGTCGAATTATCCAAACTCATTAGAGTTAGAGGGAATACCAAATGATCGCTATGTTTTAGCTGTAAGTATC
This sequence comes from Vibrio sp. SSH13-20, assembly GCF_040104475.1. Lineage (NCBI taxonomy): Bacteria > Pseudomonadati > Pseudomonadota > Gammaproteobacteria > Vibrionales > Vibrionaceae > Vibrio > Vibrio sp. SSH13-20. Next base: position 902,971 of record NZ_JBECOU010000001.1, on the reverse strand, counting down.
AACAGTCGTCGTTGGCAAGGTGACATTATTGTTGAGCAAGCTCAAACTATTAGCCGAACCTATGATGTTTCTCTCGAAGAATAGCTAAAGAAATTACATTTGTGCCGATATAAGTTCAGGAAGAACGAAAACACAAGTGTAGTATGAAGACACAATTCAAAATTTTAGCCACCACCATGACTGCAGCGCTGTTCTCCGGCGCTGCTTCTGCTGCAACTTACGCAATTGAAGCACGCAGTGATGCGATGGGTGGAGTGGGCACTGTATCTGCCTCTTACCTAACCGCGCCATTCTTTAACCCAGCACTGACCGCAATCTATCGTCGTAACGATGATGCAGGCATGATCGTGCCAAGTTTCGGTATCAATTATAACGACCAAAACGGTCTGATTGATGAAATCGAAAGAATCGGCAAACTCACAGATCCAGCAGAGATCGCAAAAGGTCTGAATGGCATCAACGGTCAAAAAATGGATTTCGATATCGGTGGTGTTGTTGCTGTTGGTATCCCTAACAAATTCCTATCTGCGACCGCTTACGGAAAGCTCTACACAGAATCCTTTGTTCAACCGGAAGTTAACGACGTTACGGACATCGACAAAAACTATGTTCGAGGCGTTTCAATCGGTGTAGCAGAGGCGGGGATCTCTTTAGCGAAATACGCTAACTTCATGAATCAACACTTGTCCTTTGGTATAACTCCAAAACTGCAGCGTATATACACTTACTCATACGCTACAAGTTTTGCGTCTTTCGATACCAAAGATCTTCGCGAAAATGAAACCGCAGAAACCATGTTTAACCTAGATGCCGGTGCATTGTGGTTCTTCGGTCCTTACCGATTAGGTATTTCAGCTAAAAACTTGATTGGTCGTGATGTGAAAACAAAAGCGTTTACGTTCACTCAGGGCGGGAATAATTACAACATCAATTCATATGAGTACAGCATGCGTCCCCTTTACACTGTGGGTGCAGGCTACGTAGCGGACTACTTTAGCTTCAGCGTTGACTACGATTTGAATGAAGAGAAAAAGTTCTCTACGTTCGATGACAACACTCAAATGATTCGTGCCGGTTTCGAAATCGATGTACTGCGTCAACTAGCTCTGCGTGGCGGTTACATGAAAAACCTAGCGCGTTCGGATGACGAAGGCACAATTACTGCAGGTATCGGACTGTCACCGTTAAATCTAATCGAAGTAGATATCGCCGCACAGTACACTAACGAAGACGCAATGGGGGCTTCAATTAATTTCCTTGCGACCTACTAAGCGAATCGTTATAGTCAGCTCCTCACAATGAGGAGCTTTTTTTATGTTTGACGATTTACCACCTCTGTCCCACGAAGAACAACAACAAGCTGTTGAGCGCATCCAAGAATTGATGACGAAAGGGACGAGCACAGCAGAAGCAATCAAGATTGTTGCAGAGCAGATTCGAGCCGAATACGCAGCAAAGCAACAAAGCTAAGAAAATTCCAAAGAGCAGGGCAATGACCCTGCTTTTTTGTATCTATCGAAAATCAAATCCTCCCGCAGCAATAGTCCCGCCAATCAATTAAAATTCGACGTTACCACGTCACTAAAAACAAGCGCAAAACAACTGTTACCACTAGAGTAATGAGTTAGTAAAATTTTACTAACTTGCATTAACCATCGCGCACTCAGGCTGGGGTGAATGTATGGCAATCACATAAAAACAAAGCAAACAGGCTATATTTCAATGAGTTACGAAAGAACAAATCTCCACAACGAACAATACCAAACAACCATTGTGTAATTTAATTACAGACCAATTATTTGTGAATAATTTTGGTAGTGATTTATGCTGTAAAAATCTAAAAGAGACAGCGTCACAACAAATTTTCAGAACTTAGCTTTTGAATAACGGGCTATTAGAGAACAGTAAGCGCTTGCGAACAAAATTTGGTCGAGACACAAATTCCCGCCTTAAAATAAGGCGACATCAAAAAACAATCGGATTAGGGGTATGAAGAAATAAAATCTAAAGCAGTAGAATCGATGTAAATGATCTTCAAGTTACATCTATGCGTGTCTATGGAGGGGTAAGCGTTTTACTAAGTAGTTACCGCGTCACAACGAAAGACTGGAACAGAGCCAAGTGTAGATTCACGCTCTCGTTCAAATAGCCGTAGTAGGCTACTACCATCTCTAGATGGTCACACGGAGCAGTGAAAAAAGAACCAGGAAGAAACGAGACGAAGAAGTTTGAATTACATTATTTCGAGAAAGAAATGTATTACCCGTCTAAGCATCATGTACAAACATTAAGCCAAACACTTAAACCTTGCGACGAGCTTCAGACCTACACTAATGATGATTTACATACTGGCAATCGACTCGCTACCTTTGTCATGTCTATTGACCTAGACAGGCTTCAAGAAAGTTAAGTTTTACGTACCAATGATCAGTGAGAAGCCTATTAAAAAGCCGAACCCTTGGCGATGGGGTTCGGCTTTTTTGCATGAAGCAGAGAGAAAGTTAGAAGTTGTATTGCGAAATTTGAGTTGGGGTACCAATGTCAGTCATTGGTTGTGATGCTTTAATCGTGTTGATCTTCATTTGACCACGGTTGAACCAAAATTCAACTCGTTCACCATTGGTTAGCTTTAAGCGATAACGGGTCTCTAAGCGTTGAAAAGAGCCATTGCATTCAAAGTCCTCATATTGGATGTCTAACCCGACAACCTGATCTTGCTGATGACCATTGTTAAAATAGAAATGGTTCGTTTTGAAATCTGCCTGTTTTAATAGATCCAGCATCAATGCTAGCGAATCCGCTGTGAAAATAACCATACGATGGTTCTCCTACCTGTCTTGTCTTATTTATATTGTTTTATTTAGAGCTGCGAAAGAATATATAGGAGAGACTTATTGATGTATGTAAGGAATAGTAAGGAGCAGTAATCCTAAACGTACCTTTGTTAACAGAGCGTTAGATGTGGAGGGAGTTAGCTTCAATTGGTTGCTTAGTCTTTTCGCTCAGAGTCAAAGAGGATTCCAACAACGGGCAGGGAGCCAATACATTTGGCAGGTTGATTGACCTTGACAGGCTTCCAATTCGTTTTCATCGACGTCCACCAAAATCAAGAAGCCTACAGGAAAGCCGAGGGAATAACCTCAGCTTTAATTATTCTAAGTAGGGAGGTAATTACTCTGACAGTTTGCCTTAATTGCATATCGCGCTTTTTTATATAATTCCTGATAAAATCAATGGGTAATGATTCCATTAAGGCATGTATTTATAAATGAATGAAAACTTAACTGTCACAACAACGTCTCCGACAACAGCAGAAACAACTCCATTGTCACTAACACCCTTAGATGCAGACGCCTCTCTACAAACTATTGAGTCAAGTCAAGACATGGAAGCAATCAGCATAAAACAAACAGATCGTGTTCGTCTTGTATTCAAGCCAACGATAATCCGTGATCCAAACAAAAAATTCTGGATCAAAGGGGACTTCCTTTATCAGAAAAAAGGTAAAGCTGATGAATGGCAAGATGTAGATACAGTTAAGTTAAGTTCGTTAAAAAAAGGCGAAGGCGTAAGACTATCACTGACCAGTGACGAACTAGGGGAGTTTTTGCGTTCTGTTGGCGCAATTTTCTCTAGCAAAATGAATCTTGAGCTTAAGCAAGGTAAATCAAGTTATGTGAAAGTAGATTATGATAGGAAAGAATCGGTTCAAAAGTTGCTGACTATCAAGGAGCATGAAATTGACGAGATTCTGGACTTAAGGAATGGCGACTCATTCAACATTATGAAGAAAGTTGCTCAGATGCTTACCAATAGCAAGCATTCGGACCTTATCTTAAGTACGCTTTCACAGTTGCCAGCTGATGACATTAGTAAATTAAATGCTATTACTGGCATTACTACATTAAAAGCTTCGCTGGAGTACTGGGAAAAGAATAAGTACTCTAAAGATGAGGGGATGTGGCAAAAGTATTTTGAAGAAAATCCCTATATTCTAAGCAATATTCTGTGTATTCCTGCATATAAACTCAAAGGTGGCGCGTATACTGGTGGTAAATCAGTCTTCAACCAAGGTGGAAACCTAGTTGACTTTATGTTCAAGTCAGCCCAAACGGAAAATCCAGTTTTGATCGAGATAAAGACTCCCGAAACAAAGATTATCGGAGAGCCATATAGACAAACGTATAGTATGTCGTCTGAAGTATCTGGCTCTGTAGGGCAGATTCTAAACTACTCCAACATGTTGGTGAAAAATACAATGACATTGCTCTATGAATCAAGAAACGATGATGAGCAAATTGATGTATTTAAACCGCTACTTTATGTAATTCTGGGCAATACTAAAGAACTAACATGCTCAAGCAAGAAAGAAGCATTTGAACTCTATCGAAACAATTTAAAAGATGTTCAAATCATCACTTTTGATGAAGTGTTTGAAAAGGTTTCACGTCTAATCGAAACTTTAGAATCGCAAAGTTAACTCATTTAAGTTTACTAGGAACCCATTCGGCGGCTTTCATTCGACGGCCGCCTTTGTTTTCTTTAGCAGGATAGACCTTTGATTGGTCTATATGCCCAAATGTCTCGACTAGCTGACGATGTTCGTCACGCCAGAACACAAAACTTTCTAATTCTTTAGGGCTGAACTCACGGCCAGACGGCGTGATGATGATAGCCCGTTGCTCACAAACACGAAAACCAGACCAACGAATATCATTAGGCAAGTAACCAAGTGATTTGATGAGTAGAAGTTTTTCTGCCATCGGGTTAACAGGCATGGTGCCATCAAGCCAACGTACAACGGTTGGTTTGGTTACATGAAAGTAATCAGCGCCTTGCTTAATAGATTTAAACTCACGCCAAAAGAGTGTGCGGAATGATTCGTGAAACATGACAACAATCAGGTCGGTAACGAGGTTAGTAAACCCGGGGCTTGCGTTTAGAGTGTGGGACCGCAAGTCCGTCGGCGATCATCCATTCGTAATCGACACCGGGTAAAACCTCAAAAGCAAACAATGTTGTTAATCTTAGGAGGACATTTTAACTTGGGTTAAATAGTGACATTACAACTTTGCGCCTACATCTAGAGTGCGCATTATATTTGCTTATGTTTAATGTAGTTGCATATTCAATATTTATAATATGTTCCTCTTTTGAGGGACAATTCAATGAAGTATCACGAAATGACAAAAAACTATATTTTTCGTGAGTTTGAATGTGGTTTATCCGTCGAACAAGCTGCTGAACTTTGTTTAAAAACTGTGAGAACAGTCAAAGAATGGGATAAGGGAAAAACGATTCCACCGGAGTGTAAAAGGCTTATGCGGATGACAAAAGGAAGAGAACTAAGTTCATCTGAGCAGTGGGAACACTTTAAGATGCATCACGATAGATTAGAGCTACCGACTGGACAGCTGGTTACTGCTCAACAAGTTTTGACTGGAATTGCGTTGTTAGAAATTGGTGCGCTTACAGATCTAGAGTCTGCAGGACTTGTTCTCAAGTATGCAAGGGCACTAAAAAATATGATGGAATAATAAAAAGGGCTCCATCAGGAGCCCTTAATCTACAGCTTAAAGCTAATATCTATGAGATCAATTTTCTTACTCGTATCTGAGACTACTGCTTCAATATCAGCAAAAACAAAGTCTCCTACAGGTAGTTCATTAAAAGCACCTTCTTCTATATCGCGACTTCCTTTGTATTGACGGTTCTTAACATCAAACTTAAAGAATACAACATGCTTATTTCTATTAGAAAGCGGTACTGACTTTTTCTCAATATAAACAGGAACGTTTTTAAAGTACTCATCAGAAAAGTTTTTCAATGTTTCTTTATAAGACTGTAAACGTGTTTTAGTATTCTCTTCAAAGACAATCAGAGTTGGTAGTGGTTTATGATCGACTTTACAAGATGATGCCCAATCGAAACTAAACTCTATTTTCTCAGCGCTTTTTGAGAAGAGTTGAAGGAAGTCACTACATAGTTTAGGGTCAATTCCATGCTGTATGAGCTTCGAATAACTTGGGTTTACATTCTCTTTTGTAAACTTACTCAGTTCGAATAGGTTATGCGCTAAATTCTCATTGATACTACGAACGAAGTCTCCCTGACATTCTTCAAATAAATCACCAACTGAATTTTCCACAGGGCAACTTACGTCAGAGGATAACTCAAACTCTGCTTGATAGATAAAAGAGCCAGCACCTGGAGCTAACAAATAGCAACTGTCTAAATATTCACTTAAACCTTTTTTCAAAGCCCCTTTGTGATCTCTAAGCGTTTTTTTGGCTGAATGTATTATCAGGTTATAAAAAGCCTCATGTCCTTTAACTCCCTCAGAAATAGGAATTTTTCCATGACGGATTTCTTCACCTGCAGCACGAATAGAAACTGAGTCAACAGCCTTGTTGTAGCTGTGATAAAACTTCCTTCTTTCCTCAACCATCTTACTGATAGCTTCTTTATCATTAGCTTTGATAAAAGAGGTGTTTTGCCACTCACTATCATAACGTTCTTTTAACGGGCGTGAAGACACAACTCTTTGAGTGGCGTTGTTTAACCATTCCAAAGCGTCATCAAAATTAGATTTTGATTTCATCATTCTTCACCTCCATCCAAAACTTCTTCAACAACAGGTACTTGTGTATCTTGTTCTGTTAAGCTTTCTACTTCTTCTTCAGAAAGCTGTTCCAGTAAAAACGACCTGTGTTCCTCGCTATAGCCTTTAGTCCTAAAAACCGCTTGAGGAGGAATCAAAACTTCTTCCTCATCATCATCATAAAAAGACCACGGAGCTATATATCTACCATTATAGTGTTTTATTAGCAATCTATGGGCACAACCAGACAAATAAAAACCTGCATCACGCGAGGTACTTGTAAATGATGGCTCTTGGATTAGGTTACCTTCCTCACTAACAAGTTCTAGATGCTCGGGAGAGAGGTTTGTCCAGCGAATTACAAAGAGCCCTTCATAAACTGGTAGATTCTCCAAAGCTTGAACAAGTAGTTCTACCGCTATTTGGTGCTTCTCATTTGTCTGGCCACTGCGTATGAGACCATTGATATCTGTAAATCTACGATATGTGTAATTACGGATAGCGACTAAATGGTTGGTTCTTGTTTTATAGAGTTCTGATTCCTCGATGCCTAATTCAGCAGCGAGTTGTTCGTACATCTCTTTGCCAATGACTCTTTGCATAAACAACCTGATTTTTTTTTGGTTTTTATAGCATGAGTTACTGAAAAATAACAGAAATTTCGATAAGTCACGAGCGGGCAACTATCAGCGTGAGTTATGAATGAAGTGAACGTTGTTGATGTAACGTTCCGGTTGCTTAGGAGAGTATGCATTGGCTCTAGGCTTACCGTTAAATAGAACAACATAAAACTCACCCCATTTTCTTATACCTATCAGATAGTGACTCTCTGGAATCTTTATCCAGTTCTTCCCATCGTCAAAGCTGTATTCTGTGAAGCCAACCAACTTAACACGTTGAAAGGAACCACACTCAAAAGCGTTAATCATGCCTCGAAATTTACTGTACTTATATTCGCCATCTCGCAGCAACGCTGGAACATCAACATGCTTCCCGTATATGTCTAAACCGTCAGAGTCGAGTAGGTGGCCAACATGGCTCTTTACGTATCGAATCAGCATAAAATCACAAACACTGTATATATATACATATATATTAGCAAAAGTAGCTCTATTCTATAAACCAAAACTCTCGATACTGATACAAAAGCCGAAAAGAGAAGCCTGTGATCTATTCAGCAGGTTCTACATGCGCAATTGATTTTATATGTATTTTTAATGAAAATCCCCGCAAACAAAAACACAAAAGATATCAATAAACATCCAAGAGAGAACAACTAGAAGATGAAATATAAATGCCTAATACTTGCACTTGCTGCCGTTGCAAACCTTGCATATGGTCAGACATCGGCTTTTCACGAATACGCACCAAGTAAGACTACGAATCACACAACTAACAACAACCAAGTTTTAGTCTCACTTCCGAACAAATACGATGCTTCTGACATACTAAAAGTCGAGATTAACGATTACAGCTATCTAAGTGTCCACTATTTGAATAAGACTACGGGACGAGAAGATGATGTGTGGTGTGCTAGATATACAGATTCCGGTCTAAAAAAAATGGATGCTGCGTTCAAGCCTGTCACAAGACCATTATGTGAAGCAGGAATAGCTGCATTCGAAAAAGCAGCACACTAAGTGCCTCAGTACAGAGAACTGCGATAGTTCTGTGGAATTTACCCCCGTAATACAGATTCGGGGGTTTGACCTCCCGCGCACGTAGCGCAATCGTCCTAGCCCGTCCTCACTTGCTACGCGCTCTGGTCGGTAGGTCTCATCTGATACAGGAAAAGCCTTGCTCGACACTCGCAAAGCTTTGATGTTGATGGTTCGGTTTGTTCCAGTAGGTTCGAACGCCTTTGATGTGGTGAGTCTCTGCAAGGCAGATTCTGGCAGGGCGAGGGGTGGTATTACCTATTTGGCTTGGGCAGATAGGGACACTCGCCAGTCTAAGCAAGTGCCCAAGATCGACAGTAGTGGGTGGCTCGGTGCTTCGTCGTCGCTTCGCAACTCCTTATATCTCGGTGACTCCCTTCGGTCGGGGCGATGCCCATCCTTATTGCGTTAACTCTCGTAAACTATCGAGCGCACCAACATAGTCATTGATTGCTTCTGTATGTCTATACAGTTCGCCTCTAAGCTGTTCATTCTTCCTACGTTCTGCAAGGTATAGCTCTTTGTACTTCAAAGCCTCGTAACCACCTTTGAGCAGCGCTTTACTCATAGTTGATGTGCCCGTTTGCTCTTTCAGCTGTGAGAGCATTTCTGTGTGTTCCTGAGTATCTCGAATTGTAATTGCCATCATTTTACCTCTCTGCAGCAAGTTCCCTGGTTCGATTACGATGGCAAAACAGCATCGATAATCCTGGCACCGGTTCGTATTTTGATAGCAAACGAACTCAGCCATAAATGGCTTTGCTCATCGCTATCTCAAACCGTAAAACAAATAGCCTACGCTCCTGAAACTGCTCAAATGTCGGTGGCCCAACTAAAACGAACGCGCCAAGCGGGGAGTTATAGACCGCACGATTAAACCGTTCTTCTGATTTCATCTTCATTGTCCGTTTTCCTTATTCAGATAGTCAGACAGCATTCGAACACCACTACGAAAGAGATCGTAAACAATGATGACTATGATCGCGTTAAGCATGGAGAGATGGTCAAACAGTTCGATGATTTCGAGCAGTTGCCCATGGGTTACGTATTCGTTCATTAGCTTTCATCGCCTCCAAACAGCCCACCAACAGGCTTGAGCTCAATGTCTGATTTCTGGTTTTGCGCAATCTGCTCATAGGGTGAACACGTCACAAAAAAGTTAGATTCGCCGTCCGATAGCTTCACCAAGCAATCGTCGAGGTATTCCATCTGAACGCCGACTTTCTTTAGGAACACATCATCAAGATAAGACACACCTCTAGGTGTGGTGATTTCGAAATGAACATTCACGTAAACGACTTTTTTCTTGTACCAGCGCTCAACCGCTGAGACATAGATACTTTCAGAATTCGATAGTGGGAACCAAGCTGGAACCGAGCCTACATCATAATAAGACCGACCATCGCAACCAGCGCCCGAACAATCAGAACCACCAGAACCCACGACAGAATGAACCGCATGGTTTTGATTAGGGCGCGTTTGACGGTTTGAAGATGAAACAGCACCTTGCTGCGAAGTTTGATGAGCTGGCGTTCCTTGCGAAGATGTCTCCTCAGAACCAGAAAAAATACCAATAAGCGCATACGTTAAATATCCCATTGAAAGAATGAAGATAGCCACAGCGGCTAAGAACTTAGGATTAAGAAAGATGTTCTTACCAAGCCCCGATTTAGTGATTTGCCCAGTCACCGTAGAGGCATAAAGCAAATGCACATCGAGAGGGACTTTTAGGTTGTAAACCACATCATCTTTACTTGGCACCGTGACAGTACGAAGCGGGTCATGCTCCAATATTCTTGGCTTACGATTAGAAAAGAAGATCCCGTCTTTCCCTTTGTGTTGCTTTGCCAGCTCGGCGACGCCTTTTAACTCTTTAGGGATTTGAGCGAAGTCGGGCGTCAGTAACACAATGTCCCAGTTGTAATGGCGATGCTCCATAAACGCGTTGTTGAAGTTCTCGGGATAGATGATGCGACCTTGCTCATCAAAGCGGGTACGTTGGCAGTCATCGACTTCACCACGGTCTAAACTGGAGGTATCCACAGTAAGCCAGCGAGAGTGGAAGATTTCCGAGAATCCTTGCGGTAAGTGAGGCTCAAAATCAGAGAAAGGGCGCTTGTGTATGTTCGCCATCTTGAAGCCAGCATTGGTGGAATAGATTTGCTGACACTCATCGATGAGGATAAAAGAGCCAATAGGAGCCCAGCAGAAAAAGTACTTCCAAAGCTCGAAGCCGTCAGGGTTTCGAGAGCTAATGCGGATAAGGCGAGCACTGTCAGGAAACTTCTCACCGAGTCTTTTCTCGATCACTTCTAAGGGCTGCATGCCATGGATGTTGGTAATACAGACTCGACCTTCACGAAGTGCCGGAAGTAGGTCAAACCATACTGCGCATGCTGATTTGTAAGAGCCGCCATGACCGTATCGAAATGAAGTTGCCATGTTATCACCAGTTGAAGAAGCGCATGACTAGCGAAGCGGCGAACGAGTCAAAGATAACCCGCAAGCCAGACGTTACCCCGTACTGAGTCAGGATGTAACGCACGTCAGAGGGAAGGGAGTTGAAGTTACTCTCAATCAAGGTATAGACGCCATAGTCTGCCAGTAACGTCTGCGCGATCCTCAACGAAATCTGAATCGATGCGATTTTGATATCCAGCCAAACGGAGATGCACCACAGCGCCGCATACTCGACACAATTAATGATCAAGTCAGGGATGTTTTGAATGAAGTCGAGCAGCGTTTGACCAACATTGGCAATGAACTCCAAAGCTGCGTAGATGTAATCCATGTTATTTACTCCTAGGACCGAACAAGATCCAAAGTGCTATCAAAGCGCAGATAAACAGCACCACTGGGCGAACGTAGCCAGAGACCGAATCGAAACGTTGTAAACCCGATTCAACCGTAGTGCCTTTAACGGTGAATGACTTATCACTGAGTGAGCCGTTATTAAAATTGGTACTGATAGAGACCAGCCCTTTCACCTGGTCGACGTAATCTTGAATCGATTGGCGCTTGTCGTGAATGGTTTCGTTTATTGATACAAAGTCATCTGAAGAGAAGATAACCTCGGCAACATCCTCACCATTGGGTGAGCCAAAGTTACCGCCCGTAAGCAGTCCTTTGATGTCATCTAAATTGCCGTTCAAATCGCCAACGGAAGCATCAAGTTCTTTGAGTCCTTTGACGGTTGCGTTGGTGTTCTTATTCACGGCGGTGGTGATGTCCCCATTCGCTTGTTGGATGAGCGCTTTGGTGTTGTTGTAAATCTTGTTGTCGTTGATTTGCTGCTTTTGAATGGCTTGCGTGTTGCCGACCACCGAGGCTTTTAGGTCAATGACCGCATTGTTAATCTTGGCGTGGGATTCATTCACATCGACGTTTAAGTCATGAATGCCACTGTTCACGTCAGCATTGAGCCCTTTAATCGCGGAAAGAACTGCCGTGTCTGTTGAATCATCGGTGTCCGGGTCTTCCACATCTGGCTTGTCATTCACATCAGGAGGCGTCACCGTATTGGTGGAGTCATCGGGTAAGACGCTTGGGTCTTCGATGTCACCCGTAGGGTCGTCAGGTTTATGCTCTGGGTCATCAGGGTTATCTGGATCAAATGGATCATCTGGACCATTCTTTCCCCAAAATAGTGTGCCGCCATCGCATTGTTTTCCGGTAAAGACAAACTGTGATGTGCAAGTCGTGTTTTGCGTAAACTCACCAGAATCCGCATCAGTACATACCGTCACTGAGACCGGAGGTCGACGCAACTCACATCGAGTAGCACCGAAATCACCATAACAGGCGCCAGTCACTTCAGGACCATAAACATACGCTGACCAATGAAGCAGCTTTTGTTCATTGACAGATTGCTTGAATTGGCAAGCATCCATACAAGAGCCGTCAGGGTTTTCACCAAACTCACATTGGGATTCACACAATCGGGTAGTCGGATTGTATTCCTGATTTTCAGGGCAGGTATCTTGAAACTCCCAGTTAAACCAAATCCGATGTTGAACCGAGTTACGAGTATAAATAACCGAAGCAGAAGGACCGATTTGGATAGAAATACAGTTGATGCCGTTAGGCAAAATCTTCCGAAGAGGAATGGTTTTATTACCCGAGGAATAACCGATATAAGAGCCCACTCCGATGTTCGCACATTGGCGAGCAAGCGGCTCTTCAGCGCTGTTAACGAAGCTGGTTACCTTGGCATAAAAGACTTGGTTAGCATTTGCGTAAAAGGACAGCAAAAGTAACGGCAGGATGTGAAGTAGTTTTTTCATAGAACAACCAAGAAAAAAGGGAGCCGAAGCCCCCTGATTCACTGATTAGTGAGTATTGATGCCACTCACAAAGCCATGGAGAAATGCCCCCGCAAAAGCAACACCTAGAACGATAGCGAGAACATCCCCAAGTAAATTACCAGATATCGGAGGCATAGAGACGAACCGTTACTTACGAAGGAAGCCAACAATCATCGTTACACCAAAGCCCAGTGCCGCCATACCGATAAGACCTGCAACCGTCAACGATACGTTAGCTTGACCACTGGTTGTAGCCGCTGTGATGGCATCGGTAATGCCGTCAGCAAATGCAGGCGAAACCGACGCGACCATAAGCGCAGCACCCACCGCGACTTTCTTGTTTACCACGGCGCTTTTTACGTTATTTACAATAAGTTCTAGTTTTTTCATAAGAATTACCTTTTACTCATAAGGCGAACAACACGGCCTGACCAATGCCCAACAATCATGTTGACCAAAAGCACGCCACTTACATATAAGAACAGGTCGCTATTGAAGGCGACAGGCTCTTGATATTGATTGAAGTCAGTGACCGACATCATCACGTAAGAACTACAGTGCTGAGTAGATTCTCCAGTGGCTTGAAGCCAACCACGACGAGTAACATCGACACAAATAGGCATGGATTAACCTTGCGCTTTCATTGAAGTTTCAAAATGCTTCTTGATTTCTTGGTCGACGGGGATCAACTCCGTCACAATCGCACCGGCCAATGGGTCGTCTGGGTTGATTTCCAAACGCAGCTCGTACTCACGGCGAGGAACAAGCGCGCCAGTGCGTTCAAGGAGCAGGGCGTAAGTATGATCAATCATCAAAGGTTGATCCCATTGCGGGTTAACATCACCCGATTCGCCAATGGTGCGGCGCTTGAATTTCTCCGAGTTAATTTCACGTAGTGGACGTGACACGTTCAGTTGCGCACTGTCACCACGCGCTGAGTTCCAAGTGATGTCCATGCCTAGAACAAAAACAGATTTAGCCATTTGTTAAGTCTCCAATATGTGAGTCACCAACTTGCCGTAGGTATCGGGGAAGGTGAATTTCGTTCCATCACGGACAAGGGAACCGAACACGGTTTCAATGTCGCCCTCATGGAATTCGATTAAAGAGTTGAGAATTTTCCCGTACTGACGACGCATCCAGTGAGCCGAAGCCAACAGGTCTAACGCCGCGCGTTTGGTCGGGACAGGTTTTGTATTGAATTTCTTTGCGGTAGAAATCGACGCCGAGAAGTCATTCAGTGCAGCGAATGCACCAGCTGGGTTGAGCAGAACGTCGATGTTCCATTTTTTAAGTTCGACCTCGGAGCGATACCAAACCAGCCCCGTGTTCGCGAGTTTCTGCTCAAGTGCCTTGTTATAAACACGCCAGTAAATGCGAGAGGTACGAGAGCCAATCGAATATTGCTCTTTGGTGTAATCAGGGCGACCACCGCGATAGCCCGCAATGGTGTGGTCGACATGCAGCACTGGATTGCGACCGCGTTCAGCCGTTCGAAATGCATTGTCATTCCAGGCCGTGCGCGCGTATTCACAATCAAAAATCCCGTCGTAATCATCATAAGCGAGGTCAACACGCGCCAATGTTTGCACACCCAACACGTTAGTCAGCCAATCATGCAGTGACCAAGGCGCGCGACGCGCAAAGACATGCTTGCAGCCTTTACCATTAATCTGAAAATGCACCGTGTCATTGTTGCCACCGATACCAACGAAACCGCAGAAGTCTTCACCGTTCGCTGAGGTAAGTTTCATGGATTCGGTGTAGAACTGAAAACCAAGCCCACGAGGCGCAGACAGCGACAAGCCCAACACTTGATTGGTGAAGATACGAAGACATTCTTCTAAGTAATTTCGGTAACAGATTTCAAAGGCGTCGTTGTACGCATTAATCTCATCCGCCGTCTTGGCAATGGTCGAATTAAACTGAGGTGGAGCAGGGAACTTAGGTGCTTTACAGTTACGCTGTAACAGAGATTTGGGCGCTAATCCTCGGTATTCCTCATGCTTATGCAGACGTTGAAGCGCGTTGTGACAATGGCGTAAGTCCTTGACTGAAAATGTAAAACATAGGTAGTCAATATGAACCGATTGCTCATCAAACTTCTTAAGGATGTTAGTTGCAGTAGTCATCGAACACCCCTAAATCAACGCGCTCTTGGTAAGTTGTGTTGGTGATAGAAACCAACTCGTAAGATAGAAATTGAGACGAAGCCCAAGACTCGAGATGAGACATCGACTTAAGCAAATCCCATTCATCACAGCCTTTGACTAACACGGAAACCGTGTAATCAGGCAGCAAGTCGTAATAGATGATTTGAGCTTCGCTCATGGTTAACGCGCCTCAGTTGCCTGAGAAATAAGAAGACGTTTTGGCTCTTCTTTGATGAAAATACGGATGTCAGCGACTTCGTTAGGCGTTAACTTGCCATCGCTCAACAGCTCGTTTAGCAGCGGTTTTGCTGATGGATGTTCATCAACCCACGTTTGGACTTTGGCGTAAGACTCAGCCGTAGCGTCCATGTAATTGTTCTGATAAAACAAGAACGCCGCAGCGCATAAACCCGCGAGAAGAACTAAGAATGTAAATGAGTGATCACGTTCCATGGTTATCACTCCGAGAAAGAAATAGTGACGCCGTCACAGTTTTGAGTGAACAGATTTTTCATAGCAACACCTTGACCGTTGAGAGCGACCACCAAGGACAGACGAAAGCGTCAAGGGCGAACGCCCGAACCAAGGTGGTTAATACGAAATATTTCGTATAGTTAATACGAGATTCTTCATAGTGTAAATACGATAAATCTCGTACAAATAAGCTAGAATCAAAAGACGTGTTCGAAAGGCAGGATTCAAAAATGTATACAAACCAACTCATTGACGCTTACAAAGAGCAAATGAAGTATGTGCAATACAAACAAATCGCTCCAGATTTAGGTATAAGTCCTCAAATGCTCACAGACGTACGAAAAGGAAGAACGTACTTAAAAGAAAATCAGATACTTATGCTTGCAGAAGCAATTGGTGAAGATAAAGAAAAGGCTTTAGTTGGTTTGGCGTTAGATAAAGCGAAAACATACGAAGCTCAAACGCTATGGACGAATATCGCAAAAAAATTTAATGGGCTTGGATTAGCAAGTATTTCAATGGCTTGTGCAGGATTTGCCTTAGCATTTTCAAGCCCAGTGGGATCCTCAATTCAGTGCGCATTATATGTGTTATGTTAAATAGAATATCAACGTACGCCAATTCTTTCTTCGTTTTGGCTCCTATCCCTCTCAGATTTTAAAATATAAGGCTTTTTATGAGTGTCATTAAACATAACCGCGATTTACCATAAAATAGCTAATATGGATCTATCAATCTGCGATTGCTTGCTCTGCTATTAGCACACTCTTTGATTTTTAGAAAAGTATGAGTTCTAGTCAGTATTCAATATTGATTATCTACTGAGATTGCATCCATCTAGTACAATCGTTTGGCTGACAGTGTTAGTTTGCGCTTTTAAGTATAATCACGCGGGAACATTATGCGTCAGCATTTACAATCTATCGAAAACTATCGAGGGTTCGCCATTATTTGTATTGTCGCAGTACATTGCTTTCATTATGGCATGAGCACTACTTCTGGACCTTGGTTGGCTTTTCAGAGCTTTTTCTATGGCTCAACTTCCTTGTTTGTATTTATTTCGGGATACATGTTTCATCATGTCTTTTACCAACGTGGGACAAAAACAACTGACTTTTATTTGAATAAGTTCAAGGCAGTTGTTTTGCCTTATTTATTCTTGGGCTCTCTAGCGACCATGTTATTGTTCGCTACAAAAACAGGATATTTCGAACCTGGCGTAGAAATTGATTCACGGATGCTCTTCAGTTCTGACGATTCTGTGTTCGCAACCGCAGTTAAGTACATTTTGACAGGACGTATGTTAACGGCTTACTGGTACATTCCTTTTGCTGTATTGCTATTTGCGTCTGCGCCTTTACATACTAAGTTCCTCAGACTTAAAGCGTACCAGCAAGTATCGATACTCGTTTTACTATGTTTAGCGTCTCTGTTTATTCATCGTTCATACGAAAACACGAACCCACTTCAAATGTTTATTTATTTCACGCCAATCTATCTCATTGGTTGTAGTGTTTCTCAACATAGAAGTTCATTGTTAGTAAATGCTAAATCTAAGCTCCTGATTTTAGGAATAATAGTGCTCTGCTTATGTATTTATGAAGCATCTGTTGGTCATCGGGGAAATTACATTAAGGAAATGCTGGTTTATGGCGGGGTTGATACAATGTTTTTACAAAAACTATGTCTCGTGATCGCGTTATTTTACTTCTTCGAAGCCTTTCAGTTCAAATCACACTTGTTATCTCTGTTGGCAAAAACAAGTTTTGGCGTGTTCTTCATTCACCCATGGGTGCTTACTGTACTTAAAAGAACGCCGCTTTACCAATATGCAGAAACTCAAGATACCAACCTCCTACTCTTTCTGTTGACTCTTGGCTTTACACTCACGGTTAGCGTTTCTATCGTTCTTATTACTAAACAGGTTTTCGGGAAAAAACGATATTCTCAATACATTACTGGATATTAAAAAAAAGAAGCCCTCAAAGGGCTTCTTTTTTACTATTAACCGCCGGCTAACTTGACTGTCATGCCTTTCTTTTCAAGGTGCGCTTTAATCTTATCACGCGCATCTCCTTGAATTTCAATGCTTCCATCTTTCACTGAGCCACCACAGCCGCAAACTTTTTTCAGTTCAGCTGCCAGTAGCTTTAATGGCGCGTCATCCAAATCTAAACCAGTTACGATACAAACGCCTTTGCCTTTACGACCTTTAGTTTGGCGTTGAATGCGAACAATACCATCACCTTTAGGACGTTCGATCTTCTCTTCTTCAGGTTTGATTCGACCAGTTTCTGTTGAATATACGAGTGTCATATTCTTATTTCTTTTGTTGTTGAGCTTGTAGCGCTTTCTGTTTTGCAACTAAATACGCTTCGATGTGGCGCTGAATCGCAGCTTTGCCGCCTTTGATTAGTTTGCCATTGAACATACAATACCAAGCGTTTGGCTCGCCAGTGTCGTTCTTTATCGTGTAGCCGTTAAATATTTCAGTTTGTGGACTGTTAGTGCTTTGTGCGCGTTGACCTAAAGTTGCAAACTCTTTTGGATCAATAATAGACGCGGTATCGCACCACCAATCTATGCTCTTTTTTACCGCCGTCAAACTGCCTTGTAAAACGTGGTTTTTGATTTTTACCTTCCAAACGCTACCATCAGGTCCGCCTGATTGCAGGTTAAAACCTCTATAATTTGAAATTGCCATACCACTGAGCCATCTATTTAGTGCTTTTTTACAATCATAATTACAACTGAGCAATAATCAAACATTAATGTTGTTATATCGCTCAGTTATGCCTATTTCTACCACAAAACAAACGACGGTAACGTTATTTAGATTGCAGTATTAATACAATCTGCTAAAAACTCGTGGAACTTGTGACCGTTGTTCTGCAGCATTTTAGGGAACATAGAGATTGGAGTCATACCTGGGAAGGTGTTGACTTCATTCAGATAAATCTCATCATCTTCTGTTAAGAAGAAGTCAATGCGAGATAAGTGACGCAGATTCATCTGTTTAAAGACGGTTTCAGAAGCAATTTGAATCGCTTCAACTTGTTCTGCTGTTAAGTTCTTTGCTTCAACCTCTGTCAAAGAGTGGCTTGAGCTGCTGTACTTCTCATCATAAGAATAAAACGCGCCATCTGGAGCAATGACCTCTCCGGGCTTAGTAATGAACAGTTGACCATTCATTTCGTACGCTGCGACTTCTAGCTCACGCGGCTTCACAGACTTTTCAACTAAAACTTGCTCAGAGTAGCCAAATGCATCGTTAACGGCTTGAATTACACCACCCCTTTCAGTGACACTGTAACAGCCAACAGATGAACCTTGTCGTGCAGCTTTGACAAAAACTTTACCCCATTTATCAAACGCTTGTAATGCTTGCGCATGAGCTTGCTCGTCGTTACGAGTCAAGAATAAGTAAGGTGTATTTGGGATGCCAATCGCGTCGTACCATAGTTTCGAAGTAATTTTGTTGAAGCTGTTACTGCTTGCTTCTGGTCCACAACCTAAATATGGAATGCCTGCGATTTCGAACATAGACTGGATATCACCGGTTTCGCCAGGAAAACCATGGATACAAGGGACAATGAAATCGACTTCTAAGCTTAAGTTGTCAGAACACAATTTTTTGGTGTTGAGATCTAAGTAAACCAACTCACCTTGGTTAGTCACCCAACCTTCATTTTTAATTTCTACACGCGTAACGTTCACGTTTTCGACGAGGTTTAGCTGCTGCTCAACAAAATTAGCAGATAACAGTGAAATTTCGTGCTCAGAAGAGCCGCCACCGCATAGTAAAAGGATATTTTTAATCATGAATCAATCTTTCCGTGATCTCCAAAAGATACTATTCAGTATGATAAACCTTTGAGTAGTAACGTACAGTTATTTTACTGTGAGGAATGCTGTTCGAATAGGATTTGACCAAAAAAGAAGGGAGCATTTCGCTCCCTTCTCTTCGTTAATTAATTTAGCTTATTAAGCGTAGGATATGCCGAGTTCTTAATGGCATCGATACTCTTCACAAATGGCTTAAGCTGTTGAAAATGACCAGGCAGAGAAGAAATTGCCTGCTTTGCTTCTGCACTTGTTGCGTAGTCACCGTAAAGTACCGAGAACCACTTAGTACCGTTCACTACTTTGTAGTTTTCCCAAATTGGCTGACCATTTTGAGGAAGCTGGCGAGCGAACTGATCCACTTTAGCTTGGCTTCCAACCGCGACAACTTGAATGGTATAACCAAAACGCTGGATACCCGCTTGTTTCTTGCTTGGCGGTACGATCTTAACTGGCTTTACCTGCTCTTTCGGTGTCAGCTTAACTACCTTTTTCTCTTCAGGCTTCGCAGTCATTTTAACAACTGTTGGTTCTACGTCTTTCTCTACTACAGCGCTTTCAGACGACATAATAGGTTTTGAAACTGAAGGAGTTTGGTAGTCCTCACGGTAGCTTTCTGAGGTTACATCTGTAATGTAAGTTTCCGAAGCACAAGCAGAAAGCAGTACTGATAAGCCGATGATTGCGATTTTTTTCATGGAGTAACAAACGCTCTAAATAAATATTACGATAAATCATGCCGATAGCAGGTCATTTTATCAAGCACCAAACACAATAAACTGTGATTTTCATGTGATGAGTGACACAAACTCTGTACGCTTGGCTCACTTTTGAGCCAATGTCTGCTTTGTCCATATTTAAAGAGATGCTTATTCGTTTATGATTGTATGAGGAGTGACCAACCGTTCTAGGCGTAAGAGGCCAAGGAGAAAGAATGAATAAATTACAAAAACTCTTCAAACCTAATTCTGTTGCGGTAATCGGCGCCTCTCAAAAAGAGTTACGCGCAGGACAAATAGTAATGCGGAATCTTCTTCAGAGCGGGTTCGGTGGTGCAATCATGCCCGTGACACCGAAATATAAGTCTGTATCTGGTGTTATCGCATACCCTAACGTAGCCTCCCTGCCCTATACCCCAGATATCGCCATTCTTTGTACGAATGTGTCACGTAATAAACAACTACTTGTTGAATTGGATCAGCGCGGCACGGAGTTTGCCATCGTCATTTCAGATGACGTTGAAAGTATTGATTTCTCTGACCTAAACATAAGAGTCTTAGGACCAAATAGCCTCGGGATAATTCTTCCTTGGCATAACTTCAACTGCTCCTTTTCTCCCGTGGCAGCGCAACCGGGTAAAATTGCGTTCATCTCTCAATCCGCTGCAGTGTGTACCACGGTTCTTGATTGGGCAAACGACAAGAATATTGGTTTTTCTTCTTTTATCTCAATCGGTCAAGGGCAAGACATCGACTTTGCAGAACTGCTTGATTATTTAAGCATGGATGCAAAGACCGAAGCCATTCTTCTTTATGTTGATTCAATTAAAGATGCTCGACGCTTTATGTCAGCAGCACGTGCAGCGTCACGAAACCGTCGTATCTTGGTTCTCAAAGCTGGTAGGTCATCACAAGCTCGCCCATTTAGCGATGGCAACACTGATTCATTGGATGTTATCTACGATTCTGCGATAAGAAGAACGGGTATGCTGCGTGTGGGTAATACGCACGAGTTATTTGCGGCAGTAGAAACGTTGACACATTCGGTTCCGCTTCGAGGCGAACGCCTAGCTATCGTAACCAATGGCGGCGGTCCTGCAATCATGGCAGTCGATACTCTATTTGAAAGAGGCGGCAAGCTCGCAACGTTAAATGAAGAGTCTGTCGAACAACTAAAGTCCGCATTGCCTGTTAGTTGGCGTGGTGTTAACCCTATTGATCTTGCAGGAGATGCAACAAAGAAACGTTATGTCGATACCATAAACGCGCTGATGAACGGAGACTGCGCTGATGCCATCTTAATAATGCATAGCCCTTCAGCGGTGTCGGATTCATTAGAAACCGCGAACGCTGTGATTGAAGCAATTCAAGCTCATCCCCGACATAAGCATTTCAATATATTAACCAATTGGTCTGGTGAGCAGACATCGAGAGAGGCTCGGCTAGCCTTTACACGTGCGGGCATTCCAACTTATAGAACACCTGAAAGTGCTGTCGTTGCTTACATGCATTTGGTCGAATACCGACGAAATCAAAAACAATTGATGGAAACTCCAACAACCGCTGAACCTTTACACTCCGGTAGCGTGAGTTCAGCTCGTGAATGGGTAAACGAACAATTACTGGACAAACAAACAGTAATGCTGGATACGCATCAAACCAGCCCTTTGTTTGAACAGTTTGGCTTTAATATTCTTCCGACTTGGATCGCTTCTGAAGTTACTGAAGCGGTCCATATGGCGGAAAATATTGGCTACCCGGTCGCGGTAAAGCTTCGCTCTCCCGATATTCCTCATAAGTCTGATGTACATGGTGTTGCACTCAATTTGCGTAATAGCCAAGAGGTATCTAGCGCCGCGCAAGCCATTCTCGACACCGCAAAGCTGAGCTATCCAGCGGCGAACCTACAAGGGTTGTTGGTCCAAGGAATGGCGAAACTAGGTAGCGCTGAGGAGCTCAGAATTAGCATCGCGGTTGATAAAGTATTCGGTCCAGTGATTTTGCTCGGACAAGGAGGCTCAGATTGGAACATCACTCAAGATGCGGTTGCGGCATTGCCACCACTGAATATGAACCTAGCTCGTTATTTAGTGGTAATTGCGTTGAAATCAGGGAAAGTTCGCTTGCAAAAGCATAAAGACGCGATTGATGTGAACGAACTGTCAAAGTTTCTGGTTCGCATATCTCAAATGGCGGTTGAACTACCAGAAATAGAAAGCCTGGATATACATCCAGTATTGGTATCAGGTAGTGAATTAACCATAATCGACGCAGACGTGACACTCAAAAAGTACCATGGAGATGCGCAGGAACGCTTAGCTATTCGTCCTTTCCCCGCAGAGTTTGTTGAGACAGTGACATTACGTGACGGGCAACCTATTCTGTTGCGCCCAATTCTTCCTGAGGATGAGCCAATTCACGCTCAATTTATAAATAGCGTATCTAAAGAAGACCTCTACAATCGGTTTTTCTCCGATGTTGGGGAGTTTAATCATGAGGCGCTTGCAAATTTAACTCAAATTGATTACGACCGTGAAATGGCATTTGTTGCTGTTGCCTTTGATGATAATGGACCTTCCATTATTGGTGTATCTCGAGCTCTGATAACACCGGATAATAGTGATGCAGAGTTTGCGATTTTGGTCCGATCAGATTTAAAGGGTAAAGGTCTGGGCAAAGTACTGATGCAAAAAATCATTAGTTACTGCCAAGCAAAAGGCACCAAGCAGATTTCCGGAATGACAATGCCAACCAATCGAGGCATGCTGTCACTCGCACAAAGTTTAGGATTTGAGTTGGACGTACAATTTGCAGATGGCACTGCAGATATGGTGTTACCACTCAAACGAAAATGATGTCTGATAAAGCAAAGATTTGGGCTGTAAGTTTTCAGCCCTACCTATTATCCTAACTTCAGACTTTGTTGGATAACCTGAGTAAACATTTCATAAAATAATAAACCAATCGCAAATCATGCATAACTACCGCCATGACCCATGCACCACAACAATACGTAAACACCATTAAATCACACTGGCGCATGCCTACTTTTTCATCAAACTGCAATTTACGTGACCGACATCTCATTTGCTAATTTTATAGAACTTATCGTCGAGCTTATGTCATAAAAAGCTATCCTGTTGAATTTTATGCACTAAATACAAAAAGGTCATTTCTCTGACATACCTAACAACCACTTTAGTGATAACAATAATAGCACTTGCAAACAAAACCGGGGACCTTGAGTCTTTAGTTGCTTACACTCGCCGTGATGGTAGCGAGCTTGATAACTTTGGTGATTTAGCGGATGCCGATACCTTTGCCAATAACCTTTTAGTGAAATTACAATATCAGTTAAACGAAGCAAATAGACTTGAATTTAACGGTAACTACATTCGCAATGAAGGTGATGGCATTCAATCATATGATGGCTACACGGATGGACGAAGCGAAGATACAACTGAACAATATCAAGTCGGTATTAAGCATATTTGGGATGCTCAAGCATCAATTGCTGACACATTAACGTGGCAACTAGATTACTTAAGTAAAGACGAAACTGGCATAACACATCGTGTCAAAGGCTTGAACAATCAACGCAAAGATTACACCTACAGCGATGAAGGCTTCCAGTTCGACATGCAGTTAGATAAGTACCTAACGCTTGGTAGCACTGAACATTACATTGTTTATGGTGCGTCTTACTTAGATAAAGACATTAAGAACATAAACAAAGAGTTCAATAGCGCTGGGACGGATAAAGAGATCTTCTACATCCCTTCGGCAAGTGAACGTCGTTACGGAGTCTTCCTACAAGACGAGATTACCGTCGGCAACTTCATCATTACTCCTGGTGTTCGTTATGACTCATTCGAAACCGATCCTGGCAACGCTAGCGACAACCCAAGTGGTAACCCTGATAACGAATACAAAAAGTTCTCTGACTCCGCGTTTACTGCTCGTTTAGGCACGATCTACAAACTAAACGAACAACACCGTTTGTTTGCCCAGATAAGCCAAGGTTTCCGCGCACCTGATTTTCAAGAGCTGTATTACTCGTTTGGTAACCCGATGCACGGTTACATAAACAAACCAAACCCAGACTTGAAAGCAGAAGAAAGTATTTCTTATGAGTTTGGCTGGCGCCACAACAACGACATCTCAAGTAGTGAAGTCGCGGTATTCTACAGTGACTACGATAACTTTATCGAGCGAAAACAAGTTTCAGGCAGCTTTATTCCAGGTATCGACCCTGCGGTTTACCAATCCGTGAACATTGGTAAAGCAACAATTAAAGGTATTGAATTTTCCAACCAACTGTCTTGGGATAAGTTCATGCCAGTAAAAGGTTTTAGTTCTCGAGTTGCTGAAGCCTACATTGAAGGTGAAGACGGAAACAACGATCCATTAAACAGTGTTAACCCATGGAATCTAGTTGCTGGCTTCAACTACGACTCTGAACAGAACTGGGGTTCTTCACTAACGGTTAACTACACTGCGTCGAAAGACAGCAGTGATATCAATGGTGATGACATCCTACCAATTTCTTCAGCAACCGTTGTTGACGTAACTGCATACTACAAGCCAATTAAAGATCTCACCCTGCGAGCGGGAGTATTTAATGTGGCAGACGAAGAATACTACAGTTGGAATGATGTAAGCGGAATGAAAACTGAGAATAAAGACCTAACACAAGCTGGCCGTAACTGGGCTATTACAGCGAAGTACGAATTTTAGTTATCAACACACTTCTTAACGAAAAATCCCAGCATCATATGCTGGGATTTTTTTATTTGAGACGCCAATTTTTCTTAAGGTATTGTACGCACCAAGATTTGGCTTCGCCCATCGTATTTCTGCGCCACGCTAAAATAATATCAATTGGCTGTTCTTCCGTACCTTCAATGCGTTTAAGAACGCCACTCTCAATTAAAGGTTCCGCGATTTGACTTGGTAGCGTCCCAATACCTAACCCGGAAGTTAGTGCTTCCACTTTGGCAGGGAAATTGGTCACTGTGAGTCTTGGCTGTTTTTGCATTACATTGATTGATAGCGCTGGCTGCTCTCTTGCCGTATCAGCAATCGCAATAACGCGATATTTTTCTCGGGCATTGTCATCAAACGCCCCACTTCGCTTATGCACATAATGATCAGAAGCGGCGACCCAAACCATACTCATTTTACCAATTTTTTCGGCCTTAACATCTTGCGGAAGTGTATCGAGAGCCGGACATATCAATAAGTCTGCCCTTCCGGTATTTAGCGACTCCCAACTTCCCGCAAGAATCTCTTCTTGTAACCTCACCCTTGTACTACTCACGTTAGATAGCGCATCTACCATTGGGAAGAAATTTGAAATAGGAATAATTCCATCAAAAGCCACCGTAATATCAAGTTCCCAACCATTGGCCAGGAGCGTTGCATCATTAACAAGCTTCTCACTAGCTTGCAGAATTGCCCTACCACGCTCAAGAATCAACTTCCCGGCTTCTGTGAAATGTGCTTTGTGACCTGAACGATCGAAAATGATGATATCGAGATCTTGTTCCAGTTTCTGAATTTGATAGCTAAGCGAAGAAGGCGCGCGATCTAATTCGTTCGCAGCAGCAGCAAAACTTCCTCTTCTATCAATAGCATCCAAGATATGAAGTGCTTCTAAAGTGATTGGGCTCTGCACTATAGCTCCCTATTTGCGTGATTTAAATCACAGTAGTGGTATTTAAAAATTTATACTAGAAAATGACTTTAAACAATATAACAGATTGATAAATAAAGACTAGGTTGCGCATAGCACAAATTTCCATTGACAAAAATAACACCAAATAACAATAGTAATGATAGTAATTACCATTTGTATAAACTAAGATACCGCACGTTGTTATTGCCTATTATGGATTTAAGGTATTGAAGCCAATGTATAAAAAATCAACTTTGTCAGCCTCTATTCTCATTGCCCTATCACAAGGCGCATACGCAGAAGAAAGCTCAACTTTCAATGAAGTTGTCGTCTCTGCAACTCGTACCGAACAAAACGTTAATGATGTTTCAGCTTCAGTTGAGACCGTATCGTCAAAAGATATTGACCGCACACTTTCAAAGAACCTTTATGATGCCGTTCAATATACCCCTGGTGTGGAAGCAACGACTTCCGGTCGTTTTGGCATTTCGGGCTTTAACATTCGCGGCATGGAAGGCGACCGTGTGAAAGTTGTGATTGATGGCGTTCAGCAAGTTACTCCTTTCAATCCAGGTGGCGGTGCGGTTCAAGCAATTTATCCGAACGCGATTGAACTCGACACACTGACCAGTATAGAGATTAACAAGGGTCCATCCTCTACCCTATATGGTTCTGACGCAGTGGGTGGCGTTGTTGTTCTTAAGACAAAAGATCCTTCAGACGTTCTAAAAACTGACGGTGACGAGACTCGTTTTGGCATTAAATCGAGCTACTTCTCTGCAGACGAACAATTCAAGAACACGTTAACTTGGGCAATGCGCCGTGGCAAGTTTGAAACACTATTGATGGGAACTTACTCTACCGGCAGCGAGCTTGAAACCTACGGTGATGGTTCCGACATTGATGGTTCAGCACGCGGGCTTCAGAACCCAGCAGACAAAGATCTAAATAACATTTTGGCAAAAGCTTATTACAACATTAACGATGTCAACAAACTCGGCTTTGTCTTCGAGCGCTATAACTACAACTACGATGAAAACGATCGTCGTGGCAACTACACACTTAATTTTGGTCCAAGACCTGGCGTTACTTATGCTAACGCAAAAGCTAGTGATGACATGACACGTACGCGTTATGGCGTAAACTACGAACTCACTAAAGCAAATGCAGCTTTCGACTCAATGAAATTAGACCTTAACTATCAGGTCACAGAGAGCGAAAACTCTAACTTCGCTAATGTCACTGACCATTTAGGTTACATTGGCTATAACGGGGATCGCACTCGCCTACGTCAAGCTGAAGACGAGTCACTTCAGTTTGATGCTCAGTTCGACAAGGTAATCACAACCGGAAATGCAATTCACGAACTGACCTACGGTCTAAATTCTGTGGTGACAGATTTTAGTCTAACGAATGTGGATATTTACCACGACAATGGGACTAGTAAACCTGGCTCAACGACAATCCCTGATGCCACCGTCACCGAATGGGGTATTTTCCTTCAAGACAATGCATTCTTACTTAACGATACACTAGTACTAAATGCGGGCATCCGTTACGATTCATTTGAAGCGGATCCAACATCTGACGCAGGCTTTACTACCGAACGAGGTAAGAACAGTAATGACGCATTTACTGGGAAACTGGGCGCGGTTTACCACCTTAACGACAAACTAAGTACTTTTGCCCAAATCAGTCAGGGCTTTAAGGCACCTACAGTTGAGCAGCTTTACTATGAATACGACACTGGTGCTGAATTCGTTCCTAACCCAGATTTAGAAGCCGAGAAAAGCCTTTCTTACGAAATTGGCTTCCGTGGTCAAAACAACTTTGCGCAGTTTGAACTCACAGGCTTTATCACTCAGTACAAAGACTTTATCGACTCAGAAGAACTACCAAAAATCGATCCAAATAAAGACCGATTCACGATCGTAAACCGAGATGAAGTCGACATTTCTGGTGTTGAATTTAGTTCTACACTTTTGCTAGATGAAGCTTTTGACGCCCCTAAAGGTATGTACACGAGAGTATCTGTGACATACCTAGATGGTGAAGATAAAACAACAGGTAAAGCACTAGATAGTGTCGCTCCTTTGTCTTCTGTACTTGGTTTAGGTTACGACAACGTCGAGCATCATTTTGGTGGTCTTGCGTCTCTTAAGCTTGCAGCTAAGAAAGACGACTGGTCTAGTGATGACCAAATTGATTCGGCAGGTTACGGTGTAATGGACTTAACCGCATATTACATGCCTATCAAAGACCTAACGCTGACAGCAGGCTTGTTCAATGCATTTGATAAGAAATACTGGACATACCAAGATGTTCGCGGTCTCGAAAGTACGGACAACAAAGACTTCCATAGCTTACCGGGTCGTAACTGGGCAATTTCTGTAGATTACCAGTTCTAAGTGACATCAATTTATAAAACTGTTCGTAAAGCACCCGCTTAGTTGGGTGCTTTTTTGTTTTTCCACTTTCAAACAAAGCTAACTATCTGCAGTGGCATCGTGAAAATGATTGATAAATGAGTCATAAACGAAGAACTTGCGCTACAAAAACAAAAAAGCCAGCAATATGCTGACTTTTTTTACGCGTTTTCATTTCAAAAATGTTAAGAAAAGAATGAAAAATGAAAACTTACTGCTTTGCCATCTCTTTTTTCACCATGATTGCTGCAGCCACGATGAAAGCGATGATTAGACCAAGTTCCATGAACTACCCCGATAGTCTTAAGAAAATTTACGACCTAAATTAAGAGTCGGACATAGTTTAGCAGTTCTATTTATCTAAGCTACCTTTTAACCAGTAATTTACGAATTTTTCCGATTTAGATCAAAAAAGGCGCAGAAGTGCGCCTTTTTGTTATTAATATGTAAAACTTGATTTTTTAAGCGTCAGGGTAACCTTGAGGGTTATTTGACTGCCAACGCCAAGTATCACCTGTCATTTCTTCTAACGTGCGCTCAGCCTTCCAACCAAGTTCGTTTGCAGCTTTTGAAGGGTCAGCCCAACATTCCGCGATATCACCAGGGCGGCGATCAACTAACTTAAACGGCACTTCTTTGCCTGATGCGTTTTCAAATGCTTTAACCATTTCAAGAACGCTATAACCATTACCGGTACCAAGGTTGTAAATATGCAGGCCAGCTTTATTGCCAACTTTTTCAAGAGCGGCTACATGACCATCAGATAGGTCCATTACATGGATGTAGTCACGCACACCAGTACCGTCTTTTGTTGGGTAGTCACTACCAAACACAGATAAAAACTCACGACGACCTACTGCGACTTGCGAGACAAAAGGCATTAGGTTGTTTGGGATGCCTTGAGGATCTTCACCTAGCTCACCCGTTGGATGAGAACCAACAGGGTTGAAGTAGCGGAGAAGCGTAATACTCCAATCTGGGTTCGCTTTTTGGAAGTCTGTTAGACACTCTTCAACCATTAACTTACTACGGCCGTAAGGGTTAGTTGCGCTAGTTGGGAAGTCTTCAGTGATAGGCACAGATGCAGGATCACCATATACTGTCGCTGAAGAACTAAATACGATGGATTTAACTCCTGCTTCACGCATAGCATCAACAAGCACTAGCGTACCATTAACGTTGTTATCGTAGTACTCAAGCGGTTTTTCTACCGACTCGCCCACTGCTTTTAAACCGGCGAAGTGAATAACAGCTTCAATGTTGTGCGCTCTCATTGCTTCAACAAGCGCGGCTTTGTCGCGGATGTCCGCTTCAATAAACTCAGGTCTTGCACCACAAACCTTTTCAATGCGCTCAAGCACTGTAGGTTTGCTGTTGTATAGGTTATCAAGGATCACTGGCGTCATACCAGCTTCGATCATTTGAATACAAGTGTGGCTGCCAATGTAGCCCATACCACCCGTAACAAGTACTTTCATGTTATATATCCTTCTGACGCGAATCAGGCTAGTCTAAAGGTTTTTAGCCCACAGTTAAACAGTCTCTGGGGATTCGCAACCCATTAAAATTGCTTGACCTTTACCTGCTTTCTTAGCTTGGTACATTGCTGTATCGGCACTCTTAAGAATACGCGTTGCGTCACGCTCGTTAACGCCAACCAGTTTCACACCAATGCTCACGCCAACTTTGAGCAGGGAGCCTCGGTATTCAATTGGAGAGCAAACCGTTTCAAGTAACTGTTCTGCAATCCTTGTTACGACCTTCTGATTTGCTGGGTTGACCAACATGACAAATTCATCTCCCGATAAACGAGCAATCAAATCGCTATGTCGAGTTGCCGCAGCCATCCGGTCTGCCACTTGTTTGAGCACTTCGTCACCTGCATCATGACCATAAGTGTCATTGATATTCTTAAAGCCATCTAAATCCAAGTAAAGTACCGCGAATTCGTCGCGCAAATAGCCTGATCTTTGTACCAATTCTTCGAGCTCTAGGTGGAACTTAGAACGATTTGCCAACCCGGTTAAGGCGTCGTGATGTGCAAGATACTCCAAACGCTCCATCTCTTTTGCACTTGATAGGTCGGTTAGAATGATGACCATGTCATAAGTGTTTTGGTCATCGCTCTTGTTAATGCAATTAACCTTTGCAAACATTGGAACGAGTTGACCTAGATGGTTCTTCTCAATCACTTCTCCTTGCCACATACCATAGTTTTCAATAGATTCTTGAATGCTCGGCATCATAGCTTGTAGCTTTCTCCAGCGAATTGATTTGATGAACGGCTTACCCACTAATTGGTCAGCTTCTACACCGACGAGCTTCGTCACTGCTGGATTAACCATGGTAATAATACCTTGGTGGTTCAACACCACTAAGCCATCTTGACTGCTTTCAAATACACGACCCGCTACTCTTTGGCGATTCATTGCCTCTTCAATCTCGGTGATGTCCTGAATTACGAAAAGCATATAGCCGTTTTTCGCTAAGCGTCGGCTGGTTAAACTTAGCTGTTGCTTCCCTTCACCACTTTCCAGGTGGATATCATCACATTCAAGCCCTCGGCTTAGTATTTGTCCAAGCTCGTTTGGCGTCTTGGTCTGGATTAGATCGCAAATGTTTGCCGTTTCTATCCCTTGGTAAGTATGTTCAAAAATACGTTGCGTAGCAGTATTACAATGAATCACTCTCCCTAAGTTGTCCGTGACTATTAACGAATCCTGAATAGAATCAATCACTTCTTCGGCGAACCCCTTACGGCGCTCTAGCACTTCCAAGCTATGTTTGCGCTGCTTTTCAAGTCGCTGCTGTTTTTCAACCATAAAGTTGAAAGAAGCGACCAATGCACCGACCTCGTCTTTTGATTTATGGTGAATCCTTCCACTAAGGTGATGCCCGTTAGCTAAATCTTGCAACGCTCGATTGACTTCCTCTATGGGACGAAGAACTCGTCGTTCAACCCCAAAGTAGAACATAACTCCACCAGCTAAAAGAATGACTAAGAACAGCCCACCGTCTTGTAGCAATGCATCTCGTACTTCGAACAATGGAATTCGTGACAACGTCACCCTAATCGATCCGATGACTTGTCCTTCGTGAATAATAGGCTCAAAAACGTACAGAAAGTGTGCAGATAGTGCGTATCCTACTTCATGCAGACGACTTCGCTCTTTAACTGTCGGCGAAGGTGCAGCAAAGCCATCCAAAGCAAATACAGCAAATGGATTATTGTCTTTGTCGTAAAGCTTTACGCGTGATACGTTTGGCTTCTTAAGCAGATCAGCCAAAATGGTTTGCGCTTTTGGTTTGTTCTTTGTTGCAAGCGCATCTTTAATTGAGTGAGAAGCATCATTGATCAGAACTTTGGTCTGTTCGACCAGTTCATGTTTGGCGGACTGATAAGTGTTATATGACGTGTAACTTTGAGATGTAACAAAGATGACCGTGATGAAAGCGAGAATCGGCCATATTAGCTTTGCTCGTAATGACATATATATTCCTGTCGCAGAAAGCAATCAAAATAACGAAAGGATTGCTATGCAAACTATCACACAAAAAAGAAGAGCCAAGACTAACACGACAAATCTTGAAATGAAGCCGTAAATCTCAATTATTAGACTGATTAGTCATGATTTTCTTAAAATTTCGGATCATTTCAAAGAACACGACGATCTTTTCACCATTTCATTTGATAATCTTCTTCTTGAAGAATGAAGTTAGTCACTGAACTTAAACGTAATTTCCTGCATTTTTAAAGCATACTTTGGACTTTTATAAACGTATGACATTGAATAACCAGCAACTGACACTGAATTGCGACATGGGCGAAAGCTTTGGCGCGTGGAAAATGGGTGCCGATGAGAGTGCAATGCCTCACATTGACATGGCGAACATCGCTTGTGGATTTCACGCATCTGATCCTAATGTCATGCACGATACGATTACTCTCGCTAACCAACACGACGTTGAAATTGGTGCTCATCCTGGTTATCCCGACCTACAAGGCTTTGGTCGTCGGAGCTTAAAAATGACCAACGATGAAATTACCAACATGGTGATTTATCAAGTTGGCGCGTTACAAGCTTTGTGCAAAGCGCAGTATACCGACATAGGGTACATCAAACCCCATGGTGCGCTTTATAACGATATGATGCAAAGCGATGGCGTTTTTCTCGCCGTAGTGAAAGCAGCGGCACTTTTTAAAGTTCCACTAATGATCCTCGCCTCTCAAGAAAATGAAAAGTATCTCGAAATAGCAGATGATTTTGATGTACCTCTGCTATTTGAAGCCTTTGCGGACCGTCTGTATCAAGATGATGGAATGCTCACACCCAGAACACAACCTAATGCGGTCTTAAACAGCGAACACGCTATATTAGAACAAGTCAAAATGCTTGCTGAATCAGGAAGAGTCAAAACGGCATCGGGTCAATATATTTTGTTAGAAGCTGACACAATTTGTGTCCACGGAGATAATGACGAATCCATCGCATTGATTCAAAAGATTCGCCAAAGTCTCTACACCGGAGGAAATTAATGAATCAAGGGCAGTTTTCAATCTCTCCTATCTCTGAATGCAGTATTCTGATTCGCTTTCATGAAGCGGTGACCGTCGAACACATTGGTGAGTTAGCACATCAGATTGCCGATAAACTTAGCCTCATAATCATGAATGTTGTTCCGTCATACCGAACTATTTTGATCGATTACCTGCCCTTTAGAATTAACGAATCCATCATCCTCAAAGAATTGAACCAACTCGTTACTCGTTTTGATGTCCGCTCGATGGATAATAAGCAACCTAACTACATTTCCATTCCGGTTTACTACTCAGAAGAGACCGCGCTCGATTTAGAACGATTCAACGATGCTGGTTTGCCGTTGGCTGAATTGATCGAGCTGCATACCAAAACGGTTTACACGGTATCAGCAATCGGCTTTGCGCCAGGGTTCGCGTTTCTTTCAGACTTACCAAAGGCATTACACATGCCACGACACAATACCCCCCGCACTCACGTTCCAGCCGGCAGCGTCGCGATAGCGGACAGTAAAACCGCTGTCTACCCTTCAGATAGCCCTGGAGGCTGGAACATCATAGGTCGAACACCCATCTCGTTGTTCACTGATACGCCTCCATTTATTCCTTTTGAAGTTGGTGACAAGGTCACTTTTGGTTCAATCACAAGACAGGAATACATCAATTTAGGGGGCAAATTATGAGTTTTTCAGGTTTAATCGTAGAGAAACCAGGTCCACTCTCATTGATTCAAGATTTCGGTCGTTTTGGGCTCGCGCATATTGGTATTACGCAAGGCGGTCCGGTTGATGATTACGCTTACAGTTGGGCAAATCATCTATTAAAGAATCCTGTAAATTGCTCAGTCATTGAAATTACGCTCGGGAATGCCAGCTTCAAAGCACTAGAAGACTGTCACCTTTCTATTTGTGGGGGTGATTTA
The DNA here is from genome assembly GCF_040104475.1 of Vibrio sp. SSH13-20. Lineage (NCBI taxonomy): Bacteria > Pseudomonadati > Pseudomonadota > Gammaproteobacteria > Vibrionales > Vibrionaceae > Vibrio > Vibrio sp. SSH13-20. Next base: position 869,657 of record NZ_JBECOU010000001.1, on the reverse strand, counting down.
AATGCTTCTATTGACGGAATAGCACTCACCAATTGGTCTGACTTTTCGTTAAAAAAAGGACAAACACTTAAGTTTGGAATGCCACGCAATGGTCTTCGAGCTTACTTAGCCGTGAAAGGCGGTTTTAATGTCGAGAAACATTTAGGGAGTTCATCAACAGTATTAAGAGAATCCTTAGGAGGCATCGAACAAAATGGCTTGGCATTGAAAGCTGGAGACATCATAGGTTTCAACCCACACGCACTCCCTAGCCGAAAGTCCAAGCAAATGACTTTTCGTTTTAAGCCTGATTATAACCTTCCTATCAAGCTTCGCGTTATTGAGGGTTATCAATACAACGACTTCTCTCAAGAAGCGATCGACCGTTTCTATTCCACGATATTTGAAATATCGCCAAACTCGAATCGCATGGGTTATCGCCTAGAAGGGGAAACTATCACTCCTCCTTACGATGGCATTTTATCTGAGGGTATTGCGCTTGGGTCTATCCAAATACCAAACGACGGGAAACCAATCATTTTGTTAAATGATCATCAGACTATTGGGGGGTATCCTAAGTTTGGCTGCGTCGCTAGGATTGATTTGCCGCGCTTGGCTCAGGCAAAACCGGGACAATCCGTGAGCTTTATACGAGGAGATAGACAAGGTCTACAAGATGTATGGTGTCAGTGGGCTCAATTTTTTGGTTATTGAGCCCTTCTAGTAGTTTAGTATCAAGCGCGGATGTTACATACCGTAGCGCTCTGCTAATGCTTGCGGATAACCACGCTCATAGGTCAGTTTGAGCGCACAATCCTCTACTTCTTGATCAGTCCAATGGACAGTCACAGGATGCTGCTGCTCGACGTTATCGCTAGGTTCAATATCAAACCAATATTGCGCCATTTTCTGCGCAGCGAGTAATGTAGACGACGCTTTAACCACTTCGATACGCGCGTAGTTATTTTCTTCAAACGTGACGTCCGCGGCTCGCAGTACTGGATCTGTCCCTGGGATCTGCTGAGCACCAAATAACGCCTTACCACCTCTTACTGCCGTATGATAATCTGGAATGAACTGCGCCATGTGTGCTATCGCATTGTCGGTACGCTCATCAAGTATCTCTTGACGCCAACCATGTCGTATTTTCGATAACAAACTTGTCGGTAGTTCTGGCTGCGCAGAAGCCTGTGAACTTTCGACTAAACCATCGTCAAACAACGTAATACCTTTGGTCATCCCATGTAGTTGAAAATAACCATCGCCATAAGGTGTTAATTGAGCCATGCCCTTATCAGTACCACGAGGACCATGGAAAATAACCTCTGGCCATTGTTGAGTACATTCGTTCCAACGAGTGACGTATGCTGCCTTAAACTCAACAAGACGTTCACGCCGGACACCTACCTTGTCGTCCACGACTCCGGTTTCAAAACCGCACGCATTCACTAAGAAGTCGCAGTTCAACGCATGTTCAGAGCCATCTTTTGTATAAGCCAAAGTCCAAGCAGAACCATTCCAATGAGACTCCACCAATTCCGCTTGTGTAATTACATCGACGTTTGGCATCTGCTCTAAAGTCATGTTCGCGATTGCAGCAAGACGGAATACGCTCCAACCATACTCTTGAACCGCCACAACCGGGTATTTAAGCTCATCTAGATCGGCATGCTGAGCAAATGGGATGCACCATTCATCAATGCTTTGAGGCTGTTCTGGTTGAGCTTGGCTCGCAAGTTGTAGTAACGCTTCCTTCGAGTAGAGTTTGTAGTACTCATCAGGTTCACCTAGAACTTGGTTTCGAGAGTCTTGGGCAACCAGCGTTTGGTAAGCACGTTTAATCACTTCCAGTCGTGGTAACAAAGTTTCTGGTTCACCACCGTCTGAATACGGAACAGCAATAATAGTCGGACGAATATTCAGTGAATGGGGATACAAGCGAATCGTCTCAATAGACTGGGTTAGAAGATCTAAACATTGTTGTTCAGAAATCTCTCGATACAGGTTGCCGCCGGCATGCAAATGGCATATTGGGGGACCATTCACCAACGATACCCCTTTTTCGATTACGGACACTTTAAAACCTAACTCGGCAAAGTGAATCGCAGCAGTTGAACCTGCTACGCCACCACCAACGATAGCGATGTGTTTATCTTTACGATTTGGAAACTCAGACTTCATTGCTTCACTGAAAATTTTATAAGGAGAAATCTTTACTTAGTGTCGATTCTACTCGGGTTTGAGTATGATTAAAATCACAAAAAGTTCATGGGTTTGCGTTTGTTAACGGTATACGTCAAAAGTTACTTTTGAGAGCAAAAAATTTCCGAAAAAAGTGCTTGACGAGGTTGTTAGGAAAGCGTGTTTTTGACCCTGTGTGAATAATATTTTTACGCTAACACCCATGGCATAAAGCCTGCGGAAACACCCCACTTTACTAACGACTCAGTTATCCCAAAAGTTATCCACCGTTTTTGTGGATAACTAAAATAAAACTGTCATGGAGTGCATCCGCGGTAGTTAAACGGAGGCTAATTAAGTGTTTACTGGCGTTAACAATCTTTTCAAAAGGCTCATTACCACTAAAGCAAGAACAACAAACGTAGCGAAAGGTAAAGCTATCCACAATTCAGGGTGGATCTGCGCATTAAGCTCAAAGCCATATATCATCACAGCAGCGACACAGAGCTCTGCTGCAAACACTGCAACGCCACTCGCCACCATTGCCATAATGCCGTATTCAGCCCATAACGTAGTGTTGATACGCTTCTTACTTGACCCCAATGTTCGATAGAGTCGAATTTCCTGCTGGCGTTGAGACAAACTCAAACGAAGCAATGTAAATATCAGCAAAAGACCAGCCACTACACCAAGCAATGCCAATATGGTGATTGCCGATACAATTTGTTGGATAAGTGTTTGGATTTTGTCACCCATGGTTCGAATATCGAGTACGGAGACCGTCGGATGTGCACGCGACATCGACGTCAACAATGCATTGTTATCATCGTCGATACGATAACTGATCAAATAAGAGCCTGGTAAGCTTGCCATCACGTCAGACGAAAAGATGAAATAGAAGTTAGGCTTCATATCACGCCACTCAACATGTCGAATGCTATCAACAGTGGCATCGAAGTTTTGGCTGTTAATGACAAACCGCAATTTGTCACCAAGTTCGATACCCAGTTCATCTGCAACCTGTGCTTCTACCGATACACTGGCTTTGTTTTTCCACTCACCAGATATGACATCGTTGTACTCAGGAAGTGTCTCCCCCCAAGTGAGGTTAAGTTCACGACTCACGGCATCTGAGCCTTGCCCCTCTGATTTAATCTCTTTAACGCTTACATCATTAATTTCTGCTAATCGACCACGAATGATTGGGAAGGCTCGTGACCGCGTCACGTTGTTTTTGTCCAATGTTTCTAGATAACTGTCTAGTTCGTAATCAGCGATATTCAAAGCAAATACGTTAGGTGCGTCCGCAGGAAGTGTTCTCGACCAATCAGCAAGAATATCGCTACGTACTAACCAAATTATCGAAAGTAACATCAGAGAAAGCGATAAAGCGCCAAACTGCAAACCACTGGTGACTGGTGTGCGATTGATTCGACTGAGTGCAAGCTTCATTGCTGGTCGAGTAGAAACTTGAGCAAATAACTTAGTAAGCGCAACGCTCGTTGCCGCAAGCACGACAAATAACATCGCAATGCCCGCAAGTACAATCCAAACCAGAGTGTTGTTTGCATAAAGGATAAGCAAAGGCACGACTGGCACTAAGATAAGCCACATGCGTTTCCAAGAGCGTTTGCCAGAACCTTGTTGAAGAACTTCTAGAGCAGGTGTTTTGATTAATCCGAGTAAGGGAATCCCAAGCGCTGGAACAGTAATAAGAACCGCTGATGCAACTGAAATCAATACAGGAGTGACACCGTAACTTGGCAGTGGATTAGGCAACAAATCCCTGAGGGGAATTCGCAATAAATACTCCAAACCACTACCTAATAGCAGACCAACAATACTGGCACTAAGCAGCAAAATAGTGACTTGAATCAAAAGCCACTTTTCAATCCAGCGGCGACTCGCCCCCAAGCTTTTCAACATTGCGATGGTTTGCGTTCGGCTGTTCACGTAGCTTTGGCAAGTCAAAACCAACGTCGTTGCCGCCATGATGATAACAATAGCAACCGTCAAAGACAGGTATTGAGTTGTTCGTTCGAAGACTTCGTTACTTCGACTTGCAGTATCTTGCGTTCTCCAGCGATCACTTGGTGACAATTCAGTACTGTCTTGCAGTTGCGTTAATGTTGCATCGTCGCCTTTTAAAAACAAACGATATTGAACACGGCTCCCCAACTGGATTGCCCCTGTTTTTTCAACATCGCTTTGATGAATATAGGCTGAAGGCATTTGTTGGAATGGGTTAAAGCTCAAACCTGGTTCCATCAAAACTGCACCTGAAACGATAAAGTCCGCATCACCAATAGTGACAGCGTCACCCTTTTTAACATCAAGCTGCGCCATGATGCGTTCATCAAGCCATAGCTGGTTTTCTTTGACGTGGCCGGCTGAGTTATTGTCCAAGACTAATTCACCCATCAGAGGGTACTGCTCATCAACGGCACGAACAGAGATAAGCTGCATGCCAGTATCACTGAATGCCATGGTAGCGAATCGTGTCATGGTAGAGCGTGGCATCTCGTCGGTAGCAGCCAACAAAGTATTTGGTATAGGATTAGCAGACACAAAAACAGCATCAGCTGTTAACGCATCTTTACCTTGCTTAACGATCACCTGCTCCATTCTTTCTGCCAGAGCCGAGAGCGCAAAAATACTGGCAATCACGAGAATCAAGGCAACACTGATCGGCCATAGGTTTCCTTGACGGATTTCACCGAGACTCCAACGTACTAAGCTTTTGTTTGGCGATTGTTTAGCCTGCTTAGGCATCTGAGTTGAGTCTTGCTCACTTGAAGAGATCACGGACATATCACCTCCTCCTGCAACTCGCCTGCTTCCATTCGATATACACGGTCACAACGACTGGCTAAATGACTGTCGTGAGTAACCAGTATTAACGTTGTGCCATGCTGTTCATTCAAATCAAACAGAAGCTCGATGACTCTTTCGGCGGTTTGATGGTCGAGGTTTCCCGTTGGTTCATCGGCAAACAGCAGTTCTGGCTGAGTCATAAATGCCCGTGCAAGAGCGACACGCTGTTGTTCTCCCCCCGACAATTGACTTGGTAAGTGGTCGAGACGTTTTTCCAGCCCAACCGCTGTCAGCAATGCTTTTGCTCTTGCATCATCTTCAGCTTCACCACGTAGAAGACAAGGTAACGTGACATTTCGTAATGCGCTCAAACTTGGAATGAGAAGAAAGCTTTGAAATACGAAGCCCAACGAGTCCGCACGAATTTTTGCACGAGCTTCATCGTCTAACTTTGAAAGCTCATGCCCTAATAAGGTGATTTCGCCTGAGGTTGGTGTATCTAATCCAGCGAGCAGTGTCATCAATGTAGACTTGCCCGCGCCAGAGGTACCAACGATGGCAATCTTCTCGCCCTTTCTAATGTCAACATTTACATTTTTAAGGATTGTTAAATGTTCTTGATTAGTAGAGACTTGTTTAGAAACTAAATTAGCTTGAACAATAGGTGCTTTAAGTACAGGTGTTTGCATGATTCGTATACTTTCCTTAGTTCTTTTTTTCTGTCTTTCCGTTTCTGCGCAGGCGAACGAAAAGTTGCTTGTTTTGGGTGACAGCCTAAGCGCTGGCTATCAAATGCCAATCGAAGAGAGTTGGCCTAGCTTACTTCCTGATGCGTTACTAGAACATGGTCAAGATGTAAAAGTTGTAAATGGCAGTATCTCAGGAGACACCACAGGTAACGGTCTTGCGCGTTTGCCAGCTCTCCTTGAGCAGCACACTCCTGACGTCGTCCTTATTGAACTCGGTGCCAACGATGGTCTTCGTGGATTCCCACCTAAACTTATTACGTCGAACTTATCGAAAATGATTACCATGATCAAAGATTCTGGTGCGGATGTTGTGATGATGCAAATCCGTGTGCCACCAAACTACGGTAAGCGCTATAGCGATATGTTCTACGATATTTACCCTAAGCTTGCTGAACACCAAAAAGTGGCTCTGATGCCCTTCTTCTTAGAGCACGTCATCATTAAACCTGAATGGATGATGGATGATGGTCTGCACCCAAAACCAGAAGCTCAGCCTTTTATCGCAGACTTCGTTGCGCAAGAATTGGTTAAACATCTCTAATTTTGATGGTCTAGCTCAATAAGTTTTACCAAACTTTACGTTACTCTACTCGGCATCTTATTCACCAAGGTTAGATAATAACAATGCAAATAGAACCGTTAATTCAAGGTGTTGTAGCTCGATCGGCACATCCGTATGGGTGCCGCGCTTCCATCAAAGAGCAAATTAATTACGTAAAACAAGCTCCGCAGATCCAACATGGTCCCAAACGGGTTTTGATCATCGGTGCGTCTTCCGGCTTCGGATTGGCTGCTCGCATCGCCCTCACCTTTGGCGGCGCTGAGGCCGACACGATCGGCGTTTCATTCGAGCGTGGACCATCTGATAAGGGCGTTGGTAGTGCTGGTTGGTACAACAACATTTACTTTAAAGAAGAAGCGACTCATCACGGTCGAACAGCAGTAAACATCGTGGGCGATGCTTTTTCTGATTCTGTGCGCAACCAAGTAATCGAAGCTATCGAAACTCACTTTGAAGGTGAAGTAGATTTAGTCATTTACAGCTTGGCGACTGGTGTTCGTCCGAAGGCAGAATCTGACGAGTTTTGGCGCAGTGTCATCAAACCTATTGGTGAATCTGTCACTGGTGCATCGATTATGCTGGAAAACGATCAGTGGATAGACTCCACTCTTGCTCCAGCATCAGAAGAAGAAGCTGAAGCAACAATTAAGGTGATGGGCGGAGAAGATTGGGAAAGCTGGATCGATACGCTGATCAACTCTGAATCGGTGGCAAAAGGCTGCAAAACGATCGCCTTCTCTTACATGGGACCCGAAGTCACACACCCAATTTATCTTGATGGCACGCTAGGTCGTGCAAAAGTCGATTTACACCAAACCAGTCATGCATTGAACATAAAGATGGCAAACTTTGGTGGTGGCGCTTACGCGACCGTGTGTAAAGCGCTTGTCACAAAAGCGAGTGTGTTTATTCCTGCTCTCAGTCCTTACCTACTCGCTCTGTATCGTGTGATGAAGGAAAAAGGCACCCACGAACGTTGTATCGAGCAAATGCAACGTCTGTTCACGACGAAGTTGTACGACCAAGAAAAAGTACCTGTCGATGGTGAACGTTTGATTCGAATCGATGATCTGGAGTTAGATCCCCAAGTTCAGAAAGAAGTCAGTGAACTTCTTTCACAAATGAACGCAGATAACTTCAAACAAGTGGGTGACTATGCTGGATTCAAAGACGAATTTATGAAGCTAAATGGCTTCAACTTTGAAGGTGTCGATTACTCTCAAGATATATCGATGAAAGCACTCAAGGCGCTCAAGCCATAGGCTTGCACTTGGATTCTAGCGTCTCACTACTGAGATAGTGCCAAGTATTTCAAAGTCCTGAAAGGTTTTCAGGACTTTTTTTTGTTTCGGGTTCTGCCGTCCCTATACTTAAACTAAACGAATGGTTAAATAACTACTCAACAACAAGAATAAGCTCACATAAAAATTACAACGACTTTCATTCACAGGACGTGAACTTACGGGAAAGGATTACCTTTATGGGCACATTGCAAACCTTGGATTATGAGATCCCCGATTCAATGCGGAGAAGTTGGCAAAACATCGTCAACTTGTTAGCCCGCATTGCGGATGTTCCCACTACGCTTATCATGCGTGTGCATCCAGAGCATATCGAAGTCAATACCTCTAGCGAAACGGAAAATAACCCCTATAAAGTGGGTGACAAAGAAGCCCTTGGACATGGTCTGTATTGTGAACATGTCATTCAACACAAGCGCGAACTCCTGGTCTCGAATGCACTCAAAGACCAGGAATGGAAAGACAACCCGGATATCAAACTTGGTATGATCTCCTATTGTGGGCTGCCTTTGTACTGGCCGAACGGTGAAACCTTCGGTACCATCTGTATGCTAGATACTAAAGAGAACCAATACAGCGACACCTACCGTGAGTTATTAAGTTCTTTCAAAGAATCTATCGAGGCGCAACTTGCGGTTGTATTCCAGCAACACAAATTAGTAAGGCTAAATAGCGAATTAAAAAACAGAGTCGAAACGCGCACTACCGACCTTGCGCAACTCAGTTATTCATTGACGAAAGAGATCGACAGACGCAAAGCTGCCGAGAAACAAGTCAACTATCAACAAACTCACGACCAAGGCACTGGTTTTCTTAACCGCGCTGCTTTAGAAGAACAACTAGACGAAGTCATTGAGTCCATCAACCATGACGATCAATCTTTGGTCGTGATTAACATTGGATTCAGTAACGCCCGTAGCATCCAAACCAAATACGGATTCGAAGCTTTCGACGAAGTGTTGAAGGAGTTTCGCTTTCGTCTTGGTCACAGTGAATCCAGTTATTTTGTCACAGGGCGACCAAGCTCCAACGATCTTGTGCTCATTGTTTCAGGCGAAGATATCGAGCCGAAAGTCCAACATTTACTCGACGAAATTACTCATGTGAGCGTTGGCAATTTTTATATCGATGACAATGAAGTGCATCTTCATTCTTACATTGGTGTCGTCCAAGCTCATCGAAACAGCCATGCCAAGCAACTGCTACAAAATGCTTGCTATGCAATGTTGTTGTGCAAAGAGTCTGGCGAGTCATACAATTATTTCTGCGAAAGTCATACGCAAGATCTCAACAACCACAATCAATTAGAAAGCTATCTTCTACAGGCAGTTCGTAATGATGACCTGATGTTGTACTTCCAACCTAAGGTGCTTCCCCACACGCACAAATGGATAGGTGCAGAAGCGCTGTTACGTTGGCGTCATCCTGTCTTAGGTGATGTCTCAAATGAAGCGCTAATTCATATGGCAGAGCAAAACGGCTTGATCTTTGAGGTGGGTTCATTCGTTTTACGCACAGCCATAGACAAAGCCAAGCAATGGTCTGAGTTAGTGGATAACTTCAAAATTGCCGTTAATGTTTCGCCTATACAATTGCAAAACGTTAACTTTGCCGAACAGATAGAACATCTACTTGAAACCTTCCATCTACCAGCACACTTCCTTGAGCTAGAAGTGACTGAGAGCGCTTTAATCGCAGATGAAGTCGTTGCACGTAACACGTTGAATAAACTACACAAGCTTGGCGTTACACTGTCACTAGATGACTTTGGGACAGGCTATGCCTCTTTCAGTTACTTGAAGAAATACCCTTTTGATGCGATTAAAATTGATAAAAGCTTTGTTCAGCAGATGGAAAAATCTGACGATGACAGAGCCATTATTTGTTCCATTATCCATATTGCTAAAAAGCTTGATCTCCAAGTTGTCATTGAAGGTATTGAATCCAGCCAACAAGAGCAGTTTCTAATTGGTGAAGGCTGCGATATCGGACAAGGTTTTTTGTATGGTAAGCCAATGCCTTGTAATGAATTCGAACAAAGTTTGTTTAATCAAAACCTATTAGGTGGTCAATACACCTATTCTTCCTAAGCATTTCCTTTACTCTGTTGGCGGTGGTTTCTATAATCGCCGCCCGCTTCCAATAAAAAGGCCATTATCTTCATGGATCAGTTGACTGCCACGCTTAAGAAAATCGAAAAGCAGAACTACCGCGCATACCAACAAATCAAAGGTCAATACGACTTCGGTGATTTCGACTTGTACATCGACTACGTACAAGGTGACCCGTACGCATCTGCTTCTCGCCTACGTGCAACTCGCGCGTGGTCTTTGACCGGTCTCGAATGGCTAAAAGATGAATCTCCAGCATTCCAGCGTGCAGCTCGTGACTTCATTGCGCGTAGCTTTGATGAGTTTGCAAAGCAAGAGAATACCGTAGCTATCTCACTTAGCGGTCAAACCGTTTTGGACAATACGGCAGTACTTTTCACTGAAGAAGGTATTGAGCTTCGCTTCCGTGTTAACCTACCAGCTGAAGGTCGCTCTGTTCTTGGCAAAAAAGCGAATAACATTCTGACTTTCTACTTGCCGAAGTTTATTCGTCGCGCAACATTAGAGCGCGAGCTGAACAAAGACGCATTGATTGAGCACTGTAAAGTGGTTGAGGACCAAGCGTCTCTGCGCGAGCAACTTGAAGCAAACAATCTAGTCGCTTTTGTGGCGAATGGCAGCATCCTTCCGCGTATTGCAGGTAACTGTGACTTGCCGATGAAAGACGCGGTTGAATTTAAAGCGCCAGAGTCACTTCAAGTAACTTTGCATGCGCCAAACAAAGGTTACGTAACAGGTTTGGGTATTCCAAAAGGCATCACATTGATTGTTGGTGGTGGCTTCCACGGTAAATCAACGTTGCTAAATGCGATTGAACGCTCTATTTACGATCACATCCCTGGTGATGGTCGCGAATACATCGTCACTGATGCGAACGCGATGAAGATTCGTGCAGAAGACGGTCGCTGCGTTCATCACTTGAATTTATCTAACTACATCAACCATTTACCAATGGGTAAAGATACGGCAGATTTCTCTACGCAAGACGCTTCTGGTTCAACCTCTCAAGCCGCTTGGTTGCAAGAATCTATCGAGGCCGGCGCTAGTTCACTGCTTATTGATGAAGATACGTCAGCAACTAACTTTATGATTCGTGATGAACGTATGCAGGCATTGGTTGCCAAAGGCGACGAGCCTATCACACCTTTGGTAGATCGCATCGGACAATTGCGTGATGAGCTTGAAATCTCGACCATCATCGTTATGGGTGGCTCAGGTGACTACCTAGACGTTGCAGATACCGTTATCCAAATGCACGATTACCAAGCAGTTGATGTAACAGAAAAAGCGAAGCAAGTTATTGCACAGCATCCGACTCAGCGCCACAACGAGTCAGAAGAAAGCTTGCAAACATTCCGCCCTCGTGCGTTAAACCGTGTAGCGCTAATGAACATCCTGACAGACGGCAAGTTCCGTGTGAATGCAAAAGGCAAAGATTCTCTTCGCTTCGGTAAAGAATTCACAGATCTAAGTGCGCTTGAGCAACTTGAGTCAGCGGATGAAGTAAACACGATTGGTTGGTTGTGGTTCCAAATTGCTCAACTTCCGGGTTGGTGTAACCACCCTGCAAAAGAAATCGAAGACATGCTTACTGGTGAATGGTACGCGACCTTGCCTAAACAAGGCGACTTAGCGAAACCTCGTACATTGGACGTAATGGCAGCGCTGAACCGTATGCGTAAGTCTCAGTTCAAACCTTCTCGTTAATACCCAACGAACAGCTAACAAAGGCAGCGATAAACGCTGCCTTTTTAATCTTGTACGAATCATGACGCCCAACACGTGACAATGTAACTTAAAATGAATTCATTATCCGTTTCGAAGTACGTTCCAAGCATTGCATAGCACTCTAAACCTATCTGCATTACCGTTCTCTCGGTCTGGGTGCCAACGTAATGCCAGCTTACGCCATTGTCGGCGAATCTCAGTTCGGGTTGCGTCTGCATCTAGCTCAAATAAATGTAGCGCTTTACTTCGGTCTAGGTCATCAGAGACATTTCCCCCGATGTAACGTTGATATCGACTCCAGAAATCATTAAGTAGTCGGCGCACCTCGCCTTCGTCCGCTTCGTAGTTCTTCCAATCAAGGTAATACTCTCTTAGAGGATCATTGGTATCAACGCTGTGGCGAGAGGCTTCTATGGCGGACATAAGCACAATATTCATTGCTTCAACTTGCAACCAACCATCGGGATAAAGCGTTTCTTGCAATTGATAGAGCGCGTTCATTAATAAGAAATTTCGCTTGAAAAGATCTTTATCCGGAGATTCATCTAACTGTTGTATGTAGCCCTTTTGGCTGAGCTCATGAGCTAAAGTATGCACCTTCCAATTTGAAGGCTGCTTTCTGAGGATGTCTAAAATGGGCCACAATAATGGGTTTTCCATGTATTGCTGACTGTTTTGGCAAACATTGAGTTGTTCGTCCATGTATCCCCTAACCGTTTAAGTACCTGTTATATAAAGCTAGTCAATTTGTACCATAAACACAAAAAGGCTGACAGTCATAAACCATCAGCCTTTTGAAGCAAGATCTCGTTAACTTAAATAACGCCTAATTCTCTTAAACGTTCCATCAGGTAGCTGTGCGCAGTGTAACGCTCTGAAAGTACCGTATCTGGTTTCGGGTGCAAGAAAAGCGGAAGCGAAATACGCGACTTTTCTTGGCGACCGCCGGTTGGGTTAATCACGCGGTGCGTTGTTGACGGGAAGTAGCCACCAGACGCCTCTTGCAGCATATCACCGATGTTAATGATCAAGTTACCGAAGTCACATGGCACATCTAACCAGTCACCTTCTTTGCTCATTACTTGCAGACCAGGTTCGTTTGCTGCTGGCAGAACCGTTAGTAAGTTAATGTCTTCGTGCGCGGCAGCACGAATTGCGCCAGGCTCTTCTTCACCCGTCATTGGTGGATAGTGAAGAACACGAAGTAGCGTTTTATCGCTGTTGTTAATCATCTCTGACAGCGCAATTGAGAATTTCTCTTGAACGTCTTTTGGTGCGTATTCTTCTACCCAACCAAGCAGTTCTTGAGCGAATGCATTAGCGCGCTCGTAGTACTCTAAAATCTCTTCTCTTAACTGTTCTGGCATCTGACCCCAAGGGTACACGTGAAAGTACTCTTTGATGTCTTTGACTGAATGACCTTTCGCAACTTCAGAAACTGATGGTGGAAAATATCCGTCTTGTGTTTCAACATTGAAGTGGAAATCGTTCTTTTGCTCTGAGCAGAAAAACTCGTACCAGTTTTTGTAAATAGATTCGACCAGCTCTTGAGGAATTGGATGGTTCTTAAGAACACCAAAACCCGTTTCGCGCAGTGAGGTGACGAACTGTTGAGCAGCATCGTCAGCAAGATAATCGACAGTTTCCAGTTTCATGACTTTACTTCTTTTTTATTAGACTGAACGGTGAATTCTATGGATGGGTATGTTGTAAATCAAACTTTAATGAAATGTTTACGCGCAAACGTTTTATTGTTGAGCAGTTTGGCAATATATCAACATAAAAAGTAATCATCTCCTTGTTAAATTTATTAATTGCACACCGTTCAATTAAGTGTAATCATAGAGCCAGTATTTAATTGAAGGATCAATTTCTGTATGAAAAGCACTTCTACCCTGTTGGGTTTGACCATTTTCTACGCCATCGTTTTTCTATATTCTGCACTCGAGCCAAGTTCACGCGCAGTTTGGTTCGCGGAAATCGTACCAGCTATTGGTATTCTTATTGCCATTTGGGCACTGTCTATTCGCTATCAGTTTAGTAACACAGCCTATGTACTGATGTTTATTTGGTTATGCCTTCATACGATCGGCGCAAAATATACCTTCGCAGAAGTCCCATTTGATTGGTTTAATAACTTAATTGGCTCTGAGCGTAATAACTTTGACCGCGTCGCTCACTTTTCTATCGGCTTGTATGCCTATCCTATTGCTGAATATCTAATTAATAAGAAAAGGATCAGTTCCGGATTTGCATCTTGGTTTGCGTTGTTTGCGATTATGTCACTCGCAGCTGGTTACGAAATCATTGAATGGTGGTATGCGGCAATAGCTGGTGGTGATGAGGGTATTGCCTTTCTGGGTTCACAGGGTGATATATGGGATGCCCAGAAAGACATGTTGTGCGACACCATGGGAGCAATTGTGTCGTTACTTTTACTGACAACTCAGCGTCGACTGGCGAAGCCATTCTAAATACGGGTTAAAACCTTCGACAATTGGGACCTGTACGATTTGAGCGACCTCATACTCGTGCAGGTCTTTTATTTTATCTTCTACTAATGCATAGAGATCTTTGCGTGTCTTGATGATCAACAACCATTCATTGTCGCTGCAGACTTCACCTTTCCACACATAGTGACTCTCTATTGCCATCGTCTGAATGCAAGCGGCTAACTGCCCTTCCAGTAGCCCTTTGATGATTTCGTCCCGGTTCTTCTCTGTACCAGAAGTACTCAAAACCATACAGTATTCGTGTTGTTCGCTCATAACTTACTCTTACTTCATCGTTACCTTACCACCAATCATCTTGTAGGCAGGCGTTCCTCTTACTAAGGTGTCTCTTGCAAACTCTTGTTCACAACCAGGGCAAATGCAAGGCGTGTTGGTAAAGTCTTCGACAATACGTTCCTTAAAACATTTAACGAGGGCACCTTTGCCGCCCTTGCGGTACTTGAACAGCTGCGCTTTACATTTGGCGCAATATATCTCGACGGTTTTAGTCGGTTGCTTCTTATTCGGTTTCGCCATCTTTCTCTATTTTTGGTTTTACCCATACGTTGCTGAAATCGAACCACCCTAGCGCATTGCATTTGGCGTTTTGTAGCGCACCACTATGGTCTTTGTTTACGCCTAGCCAACAATGGAACATAGGGATCACTTGGCAGCTCTTCACAAGTTGCCTACCTAACTCACGAGCTGGGAAATCGCTGTGTTGACCAGCACGCCATTGATCCACCAGCCCTGCCCAACCAGAGAAATCATATCCGGCACTGAATTTGTCAATGTCACTGTAATCTAACAACCATCCTGCGAGCGCATCGTTACGGTTGGTGGCGATCCCCATTGCTTTGATCCAAATATCCACTTCTTCTGGTGACGGTGGTTGCGTGTCATAACGGATGAACTCAACCTCAACACCATGTGGCTTTAGCAAGGTTTTGATCGCTTTAGCAATAACAGGAAACATTGGGTGCTTCTTTTGGTAAGCGACGTAAATGACTTTATCTTTCTGAGGTACTTCACCCGCAACACTTGGTCTCAGATCGATCCAGCCCGGCTTCAAACCAAAGGCTTGTAACACACCCAGCTCTATGATTTTGTCTTGAGGTACATGAGCATACACCTGGTAACTGTTTAATGTTTGACTAAGAAACTCAGCCCAACGTGGGTCTTTTGCAACACCTGTATTTTTATTCAGTAGTAAGAAAGTGCAACCGGGATCCAGCTCAACCTCGTCAGTAGAGGCTTGTTTATCCATTTGGGGTTTGGTCAAACTTGGGTAAACCATTGACGAATAGGCTTCATCGATCACCCACACCTCTACTTGGTCTAACAGAGGACGTAACCCAAAGTAGCCATCAAACGCAGTCAAAATTAAGCGCTTGTCGTCATTTACTTTAACTTGGAATGGTCCAGTCCCTACTGGCTTTCTATCGAATTCTTCCGAACGCAGCGTGCTCGGTAAGAGTACTTTTGCTTGGGATTCACTCAGAGCAAGTGGTAAGTATTTATCTGGACGAACAAGATGAATATCCACCGTCCAAGGCTCTGGCGACATTACATTTTCGATATGAGAGAAAAGATTCAACTCGCTTAACGCACTAATACTCTCAATGACACAGTCGGTGGTCAGTAGTTCACCGTTATGAAAACGAACACCTCGACGTAAATAGAAACGCCAATGAGTGTCTGAAAGCGCTTCCCAATAATGCGCCAAATCCGGTTGGAGGTGTTCATTATCATCCAGTCTAGTTAATCCACTGAATACCTGACGTGCGATATGCTGCTCAGAACGGCGCATCGGCTTTTGAGGGTTTAACATCGCAAGTGGTCGGTAGTACGGCAAACGCACAACTTGCTCACCTTGACGATGTTGGAGACCAAGATAACCTTGAATAACTTGGGTAAGCTTGGCGGCGTCATTATCTAGCGCCTCCAATGCTTGACCAATTTTACCTTCATCTAGATAACGGCGTGCGAGGTTCTCGCTAACATCACTGCGATTACGTTTAAAAATGAGTGTAGAAAGCTTTCCTCGACCAGCGGCAGGATGCCATTCAATCCACCCTTCTTCCTCTAATTTATTGAGGACGATTCGAGCGTTTCGGCGAGTACAGAAAAGTGCATCGGTAATATCTTCGAGTTGAACTTCCGTGTTATTACCAGAGAATTTTTCAAACAGTGTTTCGAATTGAACACGTAAACGAGGGCTACTCATAAAGAGGAAATTTTAGTTTTCATAACGATAAACTAAGTTTCCTCATTTTTTGCAAAAAGTGCAAACCTAGACATGCAAATTATTGAATGTCGATACCAATTTCTTGCGCTAGTTGGCGTAATTGATCTTCATCATCGAGTTTGATCGACCATTTTGTTTCTGCACCATGTGCCAAAACAACGTTTGCACCACGACCAAGTAACTGAATCGCATCAACTTGTGCTTGCATTGTAACCATGCCGTTACCATTGAGTTTAATAACGACTTCTCGCTGCGTTGCGATGATTTTACCAAGAGAAAATTCAATAACCATGTTCGTCTTGTACTCGTTAATGTGACTTTTCTTTTTGGTGTTTCACGGCGATCGTCAGTCGGCTGGTGCAAACTAATCGACCTCGTTCATCAGCGATGTCGATTTGCCACACCTGAGTTGAGACGCCGAGATGAACGGGCTTTGCAGTGCCAATGACATAGCCGCTGCGCATTGCACGGACGTGGTTAGCATTAATATCTAATCCAACGCAATAACTGCCTTCTCCAACACAAAAGTTTGCAGCGAGCGAGCCTAAAGTCTCTGCCAAGACGACAGACGCACCACCATGAAGCATACCCAGTGGCTGATGCGTAAAACTGCAAACAGGCATGGTTGCTGATAACGAATCATCAGTAAAATCGGTGTAAACGATTTGCAGATGCTCCATCATGGTGTTTTTTGATGTGGCGTTAAGAATGTCCAAGTCGATTGGCTTTTTCCAGATACTCATTTGTTCGCTCTTATCTCATCCAGTATTGCACTGGTGCTCAGTCTTTAAAAGTGCGTCTAGCATAGACCTGAATGCATCGCTACTTCAAGGCGCAACGCATTACATAATGTGATTTATGTATTCCCAAATAACCTAGAGATACGTCGTTAAGCGAGAATGGCTTAAAGTTTCTTTACTAAGCGTTATACTATTGGTACAAAACAGAAAAAATACTTATGGACCCCATTATGAGAACATGGATTAAAGCCTCAATTCTTATGACCGTTGCTGGCTTAACAGCATGTAGCGCTTCACCGACAGGTCGAAACCAAATCTTGATGTTTTCCGACCAAGAGATGTCTTCTCTCGGTGCCAAATCTTTCGAGCAAATGAAGAAAGAAATACCGATTAGCAAAGACAAAAAGACCAACGCTTATGTTCAATGCGTGGCGAAGCAAATCACAGACACTATCCCTCCTCAGCCGGGCTTTAAAGATTGGGAAGTGGTGGTTTTTGATAGTGACCAAGTCAACGCCTTCGCCCTTCCTGGAGGGAAGATTGGTGTATACACGGGCTTATTGAAAGTGGCGAAGAACCAAGATCAGCTAGCGACCGTAATTGGTCACGAGGTTGCACACGTACTTGCTGACCACAGTAATGAGCGTCTATCTCAAAGCCAATTAGCAAATGCTGGATTGTCTCTAGCCAATGTCGCAATTGGTGCATCTGAATATAAACAATACCAACAAATGACAATGGCAGCGCTTGGGGTTGGCGTGCAATATGGGGTAATTTTACCTTACGGTCGTACGCAAGAGTCCGAAGCAGATATCGTGGGTTTAGGGTACATGGCGAAAGCAGGTTTCGATCCAAATCAAAGCGTCGATCTTTGGAAAAATATGAGCGCGGCTGGTGGCGCCCAACCGCCAGAATTTTTCTCTACTCACCCATCACACAGCACGCGTATTCGTGATTTGCAGGCGACGATTAAAACGCTACCAGCTTCAAACGTAAAAGCACCGAAATGTGGTTAAATTGCTTAGCCAATCTAGTGTAAGCAACCTACTACTCTCTAGCTCGCTTTCTCAAACGAGTTAAACGAGCAAATAGAAGTCAAAAAGAAAGCTCCATTGGGAGCTTTCTTTTTTATTTAATGCGCATTAGCCCTTTACGTACCAAGGATTTGCAGTGGCAGGCTTAACAGGCTGTCGCCAAGACCCGCAAAATACCAAATGATAGCGATGAAGCCTCCAATGGACACTAGATACCAAGCGAAAGAGAAAAGCTGCCCATATCGAGTTAAAGGCAACAGATGACTATGGTGTCTTGTGCGCCACTCCACCACAACTTCCAACATCCCCATGATGAGCAAGAATCCCAACAACGTTAAACCGAATGCGTAGCTAATATAGATACCCAATGCTGCAGTCGCGACGCTACCGGCTAGACCAATCCATGAGTTCATGGAGAAAGTAATACTCTTCAGTACATGTCCACCGTCTAGAGGTAAAATCGGCAATAGGTTAAAGAGGTTTAACAAGGCGTTAAATACCGCAAGGCCGGCAAAGATCATCTCTCCCGTCACCCAGTACAAAATTGTAAATACAATACTCAACACCAATCCAAAGAAAGGTCCCATGATCGAAATAACAACGTCTTGCCAGCGTGTATTGATCTTTTCATCGCTCAGCGCCAACCCGCCCAAAAAAGGAATGAGATATATCCCCTTCGTTTTCATACCGAAGTATTTCATTGCACGGATGTGCCCGTATTCGTGAAAGACCAGGCATGCAACAAGCGCAAGCGCGAACTCTATCGAGAACAACCATGAGTAGGCAGCTAAACTCGCAGACGCTAACGCAACCTTAATCACTTTCGCACTCTTAAGCGCTTTCATTCCCAGCGACACAAGACCAATGATGCTAAAGCGCTTTTCTGTTGGTGGCGGCTCAACTGGAACTTGTTGCTCAATATCCTTTTCATTACGAGTTCCTTCAGCCACAAGAGCCTCATTAACCGTAGCTTGATATTTGAAGTCAAAGGGTTGCCAATTTAACTCACAGCTCAGTTGGCAGTTCAATACCTGCTCTCCAGAAGAAAGTTTGAATTGATGTTGCGTCTTGCCGGAATCATCATCACTAGCATCAATTTGTGATACCAGAGTGTTATCCCAAAACAGTTGTTGCCAACCCGCCATAGAACCTTCCAGCCTAAGCGATTTCCCCAAAAATTCGATGTGTAGTAATTCCAACGCGATTTCCAATGCGATAAACACAAAGTGGGAATTATGCCTGTAATGGAATAGAACGCAAAGCATGTTAACAACAGGTGTTTGGTTAGCGATTAACCATAAGATTTACAAAACAAGTCTGGTCGTACCATTTGCTATAAAAATATCACCATAATACATGACCTTATTAATTGCTGTTTGACCTATGCATCAAATTTAAAACGCAATATACGTCTAATCTTTGACAAGATAATAAACATACAATTAACATTATATTTACATTGCAGTTGTAATTCTAACCGACAGCAACTGGTGTAAAAGGCATACAACAAATACAAAGACTTCGGTCTAACATAATGACACCCTAGGAGGGTCAAGGATGAACAAGAAGCACTGCTCTCTGCTTACAATTTCAATATTGTTTGCGTGTAATGCCCAATCTGCGGGCTTTCAGGTTGCTGAACACTCGGCATCTGGTCTTGGTAGAGCATTTTCAGGTGAAGGCGCGGTTGCGGATAACGCAAGCGTTTTAGCGCGTAACCCGGCTGCGATGACACTTTTTAAAGAAGCTCAGTTTTCAGGTGCGCTATCCATCGTCGATCCTGAAGTTAACGTCTACGACACTTACCATAAAGAACATGCAAAAGACGTAGCTCCGCTGCAAATCGTTCCTGCTGGCTACTACATTAGCCCTATTAACGATCAATGGGCTTGGGGTCTTGGTATGTTCACAACCTACGGTGTTGCCACTGACTACCCGAATGATATCTCTGCCGGTGATATGGCAGGCGATACTTCTTTGCTGTCTGTAAATATCAACCCAAACATTGCTTACCGCATCAATGAACAATTCAGTGTTGGTGGTGGTATTAACCTTGTCTACGCGCAAGCGGAATTGACTCGTCATAAAGGTGCCCTAGCTCCCCTATTTGGTCCTGGTAGTAAAAAGTCTGACAACCTAATTGGTATGGAAGGCGATACGTTTGCCTGGGGCTGGAACATCGGTGCGCTATATGAGTACAACGAAAATAACCGCTTTGGTTTCGGCTATCGCTCTAAAGTGGATTTAGACTTCGACAATGGTGAGTTCAGTAGCTATGACTCTGGCATCGCAACGGCACCAAAAGTCGATGGTCGACTACAAATTTCGCTTCCTTCTATCATCGAACTATCTGCATTCCACCAACTAAACGACAAGTGGGCTATCCACTACGGTTGGCAGCAAACAGATTGGAGCACATTTAAAGAACTAAAAGCGACGAGCCCACAATGTAACGACGGCACCGCTGGTCAATGTTTCTTTAAACCTGAGAAATACGAAGACAATAACCGCTACTCTTTCGGTGGTACATATACTCTGAACAATCAATGGACATTACGCGCTGGTATCGCATTTGACGAACAAGCGGGTAAAGCGACGTTGAGTATTCCTGATAGCGACCGTTTCTGGTACAGCGCGGGTGTGACTTATGTAATGCAAGAAAACTTAAGCTTCGATGCTGGTTTTGCCTTTGTTAAGAGTAAGTCTGGCTCGTTCACTGAAACAAACGCAGCAGATCAAGAGATCACATTTGATTCAGAAGGTACGGCTTACATCAGTGCTGTACAGATGAACTACACCTTCAAATAATCAGGATTAACGGAGTAAACCAATGAAACATACGTTTAAATTATCACTGCTTTGTTCTGCAATCCTACTTGCAGGTTGTGGTGACGACACTTCTAGCTCAGGCACTTCAGATACCGCAACGTTTGAACCTGCGGTTCAGGCACTACTTGACCGTAACACGTCGGTTAGTTTCACGGTTCAAGGTTCGAATGCTGATGTACCAGCGCCTTCTTACTTGCTAATGGATAAAACAGATGGCACGCTCGGTCTGCCGACTGGTGGTGATGATGCGCTAACCAACCCTCGCGCCGCCATGAACACTATGGATGGTTGGTCAACATCAATGCCAATCGTTCTGAATTTCAACGGTGCAGGCTTCGCTGATGGTTTAGTAACGTCGGGTATTAGCGTTATTAAGCTAAATCAACGCATCACCGATTGGGATGGTAAGACAAACCCAATCGAAAAAGTTTTAAAGATCCAAGATGGCGCAACTGCTGATGCAGACTTCCAAGTCGTATCAAGTGGTAAGAGTCTTTACATCCAATTCGCAGACTCATTCGATGAATCAAGCGAATACATTTTTGCAGTGACTCAAGCAGTAAAAGATGTAAATGGCGACGCAATCGGTACATCCGGTAGTTACGCGACGGCAAAATCGAAAGAAGTCGTGTACGAATCTGGTGATCTTGCTTCTCTACAAGCTGCAACAACGGCGGTTGAAGGAATCTTTGGTCTTGCTACTCAATCTGGCTTACTAAACGTTGTACCTTCAGACATCATCTACTCATCATGGTTTAGCACACAGTCGGTAGGTGACACACTTGCAGCAGTGAAAGGCGTAACCGCAACCGGTTTTGCTACCGGTGCAAACACGCTCAACACGGTTTACAAGAATGACTCTAACCCAGGTTCGGTCGACCTTGCGACTGCATACACGATGTCATTGGGTGCGACTCAAGACTTCATTACTGCGTTAGATGCAGATGAAGACTTCAACAGTTACATCAGTGACTTAGACTCAACAAAGACCGCAATAAAAGGGCTTTACACGAAGGCCGGTGTTTCAGTCAACGTAACTCAGGGTGTGGTG
Organism: Vibrio sp. SSH13-20; assembly: GCF_040104475.1. Classification (NCBI taxonomy): domain Bacteria; kingdom Pseudomonadati; phylum Pseudomonadota; class Gammaproteobacteria; order Vibrionales; family Vibrionaceae; genus Vibrio; species Vibrio sp. SSH13-20. Next base: position 847,838 of record NZ_JBECOU010000001.1, on the reverse strand, counting down.
AGACTACCTTACTATCTAGAGAAAGGTGCTGACTGGAACATGCAGCCAATGGTTTCAGCAATGCCAAGCCTTGTGAAACTGCAAGCCGCTTTATCAAACAAAGATGAACAAGCAGGCATAATTCAGCAGTTGTCTAGTGGTGAATTTGCAAATGACCCTGTTGATGTGAGCAAGCTCGCTACTGATCCTACAGAGCAGCTAAAACTTGTTGGCGCCAATCTAAAACTATCTGACGGCACTCCACTGGATAGTGACCGAGTGATCACTCGATACTCACCAGTGCCAGCGGTTAAGTCTCTAGAAGATGTCGAGTTCCTGTTGTTCACTCCAGAAACTGGCACGCCGACCAACGTTGTGATTTATCAACATGGTATTACTTCAGCAAAAGAAAATGCTTACGCTTTTGCCTTTAACATGGTTAAAGCTGGCGTAGCGGTGATCGCTATCGACTTACCAATTCATGGCACTCGTAGCTTGGATGACCAACGTTCTGCAAATTCAAACGTGTTAGCATATTTGAACTTGTCTAACTTGGCAGTAGCGCGTGATAACCTTCGCCAAAGTGTCCTTGACGTATTAGGTCTTCGCGCAAGTCTTGTGGTTTCTGCTCAAGCGGGTCTTCTTGCGAATAGCCCACTTAAAGGGTTTAACCCAGCAACTGGCTCAAAAGTTAAGATGCTTGGTCACTCATTAGGAGGCATCGTTGGTACGTCAGCCGTTGCAGCGGCAAACAACTCTCTGGGCTCAGTATCAGCAGATGCGTTGTACAACTTCAGTAGTGCATCTATCCAAAACTCTGGTGGTCAAATCGGTAACTTACTGCTTGGCTCTTCCAACTTTGGTCCGCAAATCAAACATAACCTAGCGTACGCGGCTTCCGCAGACTATGCGAGTTATGCAGATGCATCTTGTGCAGAACTTAGCGATAAAGTGTGTTACGAAACGTTTGAGAAAGGCGCAAGCCCTGAAGCTCTGGCTCAATTAAACGCTGGTTTCTCTAGCTTTATCTATGCTGCGCAAACAACACTTGATACCGTTGACCCGTTCACAAATGCTGCTGATCTTATGAAGACTGGTTCGTTATCAACACCATTCTTCATGACAGAAGTAGATGGTGATGCAACCGTTCCAAACAACGTACCTAATGCGCCATTTGCAGGTACCGAGCCACTTGCGAAGAAGCTAGGCTTGAAAACGGTTAACAGCTCAGACACTGCTGTGAATGCAACAGCAAGCTTTGTCCAATTTAACGCAACGGCATCACACAGCACGTTTGCCTCTCCGGCAGGTACGTTGGCAGACCTTCCTCACCACGCAGAAATGCAGGCTGAGAATGCTGATTTTGTAGTGGATGATGCACTAAGCAAAGTAAGTAATGCGACAGTACTAAAATAATCTTGTACATCCCCTCAAAGCCCAGTTTCTACTGGGCTTTTTTGTTTCTATGCCTTTCAGACCCACTCATAGTTTCCTCTGCTATAGTTAAAACGATGTCTTTGTCTAACTCACTTGTTTGAAAAGGAAAACTCTATGCGCGTATTGACCGTGATTGCCACTGCACTACTTCTTGCCGCTTGCGGCAGCAGCCAATATCTTATGTCAACGAATGAAGGGAAAATCATCACCTCGTATGGCAAACCAGATCTCAATGAAGATACTGGCATGTACGAGTATGAAGACGTGGATGGCAAAGAAATGAGTATCTCACAAGACCAAATCGTACAAATTATCGAACGTTAGATCCTTTGCCTCCTGTCAAGTCAGGGGGCATTTTCAATCAATCTCCCTACCATCGATAACATTCATCAATGCAACTGATTCATCATTCAAAACAATCAACACCCTTATTTATATTCTAGATATTATTTGTTTAGCCAATATTTTACATCTTTACTCCTTTCAGGTTGGAATATTGTAAAATCTCGCCTTTAATTCTCTAACACCCTTTTATTTCTCAGGATAAAGTGGATAATACCGCCACCCAAAAACATTACTAAGGTGAGTCCTTATGTCTATCGAAGCTACTCTGCTTGCTCGCTGCGAGTCAAAATGTGAACTGTGTTCTTCTGAAACTCAACTAACTGCTTACGCTGTGCCACCACACGGCAACGTAACGGTTGATACTGCTATCATGGTTTGTGATAAGTGTCATGGTGAGATCGAAGACCCTAAAGACATTAACCACTGGCGCTGCTTGAACGACAGCATGTGGAGTCAGGTTCCTGCAGTACAAGTAACTGCATGGCGCCAACTTACTCGCCTAAACACAGAAAGCTGGGCTCAAGATGCTCTTGACATGATGTACATGGAAGAAGAGCAAATGAACTGGGCAATGAAAGGTATGTCTGCTGACGATAAAACTGTTGACTGCAACGGCACTGAACTTAAGAAAGGTGACGATGTAACAGTAATCAAAGACCTACCAGTTAAAGGTACAAACCAAGTAATCAAACAAGGTACTGTTATTCGCGGTATCAGCCTTGGTGATGATCCTAAACTTGTTTCAGGTAAGGCAAACGGTGGTCAGTCAATGTACGTGATCGCTGAGTACTGCCGTAAGAAGTAATCCCAACATTACTTTCGAATTGAACGGGGTTCCAGTTGGAACCCCGTTTTCGTTTCTGCAGTCCCCACCTTTTGTCTTATCTAGCTCACTACTAATCTACCCACCTACACGACCTATCCTTTTCCGCTCGTCACTTTCGTTCATAGCCATTTTCATTTAAGGTTCAACAAGGAAGAATTAAGATGGACTGTAGTATGAAAAAGTTAACCATCCTTGATGGCGGTATGGGAAGAGAGCTGAAACGCATGGGAGCCCCATTCTCTCAACCACTTTGGAGCGCACAAGCTCTGATTGAATCGCCAGAATTCGTTTACCAAGCGCATAACAACTTTATCCACGCTGGCGCAGAGATCATCATTGCCAACAGCTACGCTTGTTTACCATTCCATCTGGGACAAGAACTTTACGAACAACAAGGTAGTGAACTAGCACGCTTTGCAGCCCAAATTGCTCGTGAATGTGCAGATAAGTCACCGGAACGCGTTCTAGTAGCTGGTTGTATTCCACCAGCGTTTGGGAGTTATCGACCAGATCTGTTCGAACCCAAATTAGGTGAAATCATTTTCAAGACTTTGTTTGAAGCTCAAGAAGATTATGTAGACCTTTGGCTAGCGGAGACCATATGCAGTTTAGAGGAGCTAAAGTGTTTACAAAGAGTCTTCACAAGCAGCATCAAACCTACTGTGTATGCCTTTTCTTTAAGTGATGACTCAGTGGAAACCGCGTTGTTGCGCTCTGGGGAAACCGTTATCCAAGCCATTGAGCATATTGCACAAAGTGCAGACAACACCAATACCATCAGCGTTTACTTTAACTGCTCGGTACCTGAAGTAATGGCAAAAGCGGTCAGTGATACCAAAGCAGTTTTAGACCAACACAAGCTAGATATTGAAATTGGGGTTTACGCGAACAACTTCACCGCAATCAAATCTAATCACGAAGCCAACAGCGCATTACAAGCGATGCGAGAACTCTCACCAGACGAATACTTAACCTTTGCAAAAGAATGGTATCAGCGCGGAGCTACCATTATAGGTGGGTGCTGCGGTATTGGACCAGAACACATCAAAGCGCTTTCGGATTGGAAGGCATCCCTCTAGTTCATTTATCGAATCTCACCCGCGACAGTCTGCACACGATTAAAAGTCCCTGGCTCAGTCACCCACGCCGCAACGGCATCAATGTTGTTGATGGGCTGATTGAGCTTAAACGTCCACTCTCCACTCTTTGAGCGACCTTGTTGTTTCTCCAATGCAACGAAATCATGCTCTAGTACTTTCCCTCGGTTTTCACCGCGCTTAACTGGTGTGGTTTCATTACTTGAGAGAAACACAATCGTTGCATCATACGAGCCTTTCTCTTCAAACCGTAAAGAGAATTGGTTGCCAGAGCGCTCTAGTGTCAATGATTGGGCTTTTACGTTGTCGTTGCTGGGTAATACGCGCTTGCGCCAATTAAAAAAGCCGCGCCATTCTTCACTATCAACGACAAATGCTGGAGTATAGACACTCCCTACCGCGCCATAAGCGCGATACAAACGTTGCAACTGAGAGAATTCAGGCTTTGCAAATTTGTCTTTCCAACCAAGATAGTCCCAATAATCAACGTGGTATGCGACAGGAATGTACTTTTCCCACAAATCAGGGTTGGATTGAAACGTAGAAAGGTATTTGTCTGCAGGTGGGCAACTTGAACAGCCTTCTGAAGTAAATAGCTCTATCACTTGTGCGGGCTGTCCTTCATGAACCCAACTTTGTGATGCAGAAAGACTGGTAATAGCAGCAAGTGCAATCGCGTTAATCATAGGCAGCTCCTTTTCTTTGATACTGACTATGACCGTACGAGCAAGAGATAGCTTTCAATGCGGTCTTAGGTGTAGCGATTTCAGATACAAAAATGCCGGCGATTAAGCCGGCATTTCGAATTCGCTTTCCATTCAGATTAACGGTACATACCGATGTCTTTCTGAATGTGTGCAGATAGGTCTTCTGCGTAGTAGCTGCGAGGTGCAGAGTTATCTACGAAAAGAATATCCAGTAAGTGAGCAATCAATCCTTTGAAGTTAACCGCGTAGGTCTTCTTATCCATAGAGGTTGGTAAAGCTACATTTGTCATTTGCATTGCTTGTGCCATGATTGCCTCTCTATAAAGCAGTAATTTGTTTTGTTGGTTGTATATTAGTCATTTTTTCTTTGAGCAAAAAATGACAAAATTTAGTTATTCAGATTAGATTTTCTTATAAAACAAATCTGTTACAACCCTTAAGAATACAAAACCCAAGCAGCTGCATATCTATTCAATAAAGCGCATCTTTAGTTGAATAACTTGGATTTACGCTGGTAAATCCAAGTCTATTTGCAACAGTTAATTAACCAAACAATCTTTTAAAGGATTTTGAATTTACAAAATCATTAAGAGTTTTGATTAGTAATTTTAACGCTAGAACTATTGGTTTCTTTGTTCTTATAGATAGAAGCAATAACCGCTGTCGTCATCACTGTTACTAGGAAAGTTAATGACCAAACCGTTGGGATTTCGTATTGCGTGCCAACCAGTAGCATCTTCACACCAATGAACATCATGATCACTGATAACGCTGGTTTTAGGTACACAAACTTATCCAGCATTGCTTGCAATACAAAGTACAGAGAACGTAAGCCAAGCAGAGCAAACACGTTAGCCGCTAATACTAAGAACGGTTCACGCGTTACTGCAAAGATTGCAGGGATAGAATCCAGTGCGAACATCACGTCCATCACTGCAATCACACCAACAACGATCAGCATTGGCGTTGCAACCCACTTACCTGCTTGTTTCAAGATCAAGTGGTTATCTTGATACTCTTCTGTCACTGGTAAGAATTTACGAATGAACTGCTCAGGGTATGGGTTCACCTCTTCTTCTTCGCCTTTATCTCGCGCTAGTTTAATACCCGTCCAAATTAGGAACGCAGCGAACAGATAAAGTACCCAGTGGTACTGAGCAAGTAATTGAGCACCTACTGCGATCATGATTGCACGTAGAACTAACGCACCAATCACACCCCACAATAGAGCGCGTGGACGCAAATGCTCTGGCACCTTGTATTGCGCAAAGATGATTGCGAACACAAACAAGTTATCGACACTTAACGATTTCTCAAGCAAGTAACCAGTTAAGAATGATATGGTCGCTTTTTCGTGTGTATAAACGCTATGAGGCGCGTAATAATCCCAAAAGAAATAGATAGAGCCTGCAAAGACAAACGCTAATAAGAACCAGAATACGCTCCAACCAATTGCTTTTTTCATGGTAATCACGCCGCCACGAGTCTGATAGATATCGAGAGCGACTAAAACCAAAGTAAATAGGCCGAATACACCGTACATTGTCAGTGATTCTTGCAGTGGAACAGACTGGGATAATTGGGTGGTATTTTCGATAAGAGACATGCTTCCTCCCATGCGGAAGGACATTATTCGGGCTGACCTTCCGCAAACAATACAAACCAGCAGTCACATTACCCATGTGTCTGCTAGCCAATGAATGCGTTGGTCTCGTTGAAGTGATCACGTGATGAATCAAGTGACACCTTTATTTACCGGATAAGCTGATGCTTAACGAGATGACGATAAATAAACTTGCGCTAACTACTCCCCAAACGCCGCCATCATACCCCTGCTTGCGTCGATCTCCAACAAAAAATCGTTATCGATAAAAACAAAGTATTTTGTGAAAAATGTTTATCAACATCATGAATTCAAGCCGGTTCAGATACAAAAAAAGGAGCACTTATGCGCCCCTCATTTGTTGAATAGTCGATCTTTAAAAACCAGTTAGCGGTACAAAGTAAACCAGTGTTGACCAAACTGCGACCCAAGCAACGACAACTGCTGCGTCAGCCCAATCTTTTTTCCACATACTCTCTTCCCTCTTCATCGCATGTGCATTAGGGAGTGAGCAAAAAAGATACCAATAACGGTTATTGATTCTTCTGCGAGTAAAGTTTGTGACTTTGGTTCAAACAGTTTGGTTCGTCCGTTAGTAGTTCAACAAAGCAATCTGCCATGGAAAGATTACTGACAAAGCCTTCACCTTTCATATCCAGCAACGCTTCATAACCTTCTTTACCTTTCATAGTATAAGCAGACGAAGTACCACGGTACCAAAGCTCATCTTCCATCTCACACCAACGCTTACCATCAAAAATTTCTAGTTTTTTAATGCGTTGTCCTTTTGGCGCATCGGCTTGATATTCAAAGTTCACATTATGTGTGTATGGGTAGCTGCCAGAACCAGTGCCTTCAACACCATTGTTAAGTGCATTATTGATCGCGCCTTCCAATGCTAAACGAACAACTTTGCCTTGTACGTCATAAAAACCGATAGGAACGGCAAATGGCAACAATCGTCCGGCAACGTCTGCCACGGTAATATTTCCCGGATTGAGAGAAGTACGCACACCTCCCGCATTATGAATGGCAAATTGAACCTTGTGCCCACGCTTGTTAAGCGCATACAAGAATGAATGCGCTACTGCTGGAGCAAGTTCGCTTCCGCCAAATTCGTCAGGAATACGTACATGGCGCTTCTTCTCTGCCACATTTGCAATTACTTGTGATTGAAGCTTACGCACTCTTGGGATGTACTTATCATTTAAGATCGCTTGTGTCTCTGGGTGCTTTTTACAAACAACTACGTTTGGTTGACCATGAATAAAGTCACACGCTTCTTCAAACACACCTTGGTCAAGCTGCTCATTTAGTGTCGAATCCCAGAAAATGCGTCTTCCGAGTAGCAATTCATTTTGACCACTTAACATGGTCGCGGTGCCATTTTCATCAAATTCAAGAACACAATGCCCCATGGTTAATGCGTGATAACCAGCTTGAACGACATAAGTATCGTTTACCTTGACGCCATATGGGTCATCTTCGCCTAAGCCAATAGCGGTAAAGTTACCTTGTAACCTATGACTGTGACCACCGACTATGATGCCAATGCCATCCACTTGAGCTGCAAGCTCGAGATCCCCTTCATAACCTAAGTGGCTCAAAAGGATGATGTTTTTAATACCCGCTTGGTGGATGTTTTCAACAGTATGTTTTGCTGTTTCTATTGCAGAGATAAATGGTGTGTCGGCATCTGGGTTGGCAATATCGCTCATCTTATCGATAGACAAACCAAAGATGGCAACTTTCTCTCCGTGAAATTCTTTCACCAGATATTGCGCGCTTTGAGTCTCAGTGTCGAAGCTCAATACGTTATCGCAATCGCCCATGCGGTGATCTTTAGTTGGCAATTCATTGGATAAGTCCCAGTTACCTGCAAGCAACGGGAAGTTGGTACGCTGACAAAACAAAGCAACCGGTTCATTACCCATATCAAGTTCATGATTGCCCAGAGCCATCGCATCGATGTTAAGCGCGTTTAATAGGTCGGCGTTTGCTTTGCCTTTGAATAACGAGAAGTACAGAGTGCCCTGAAAACAGTCGCCAGCGTGTAAAAACAACATGCCCTGACCTTGACGTTGGGCATCATCACGAAGCTGTTCTACGCGTGTTGCGATACGTGAAAACCCACCAGCGCTCACGTAAGGCTCTAGTGTACGTTCGTTATCAATATTGAGTTTTAGCTGTAATGACGTTGGCTCAAAGTAGGAATGAGTGTCATTGATGTGTGCCAGTTTGATTCTGACTGGCTTATGATTTTTATTCATTGTCATCTTCTCTCTTTTCATTCCGAAATGCCCAAGTGACCTCAAGACGCAGTATTCAGAGCGATGTCACTGATTTAAGTTCAAGGACAACGATGCAGCGTAATAGTCATCTATTTCCCAATTGTTTGACAAAGAAATTGAATCAGTGACACGCTCCCTTCGGGCGAGTTGACTTGGTTTGTATACGTTGTTAACGCTTTTTAACTTAGGGCCACTAGGTTTTCAAATCGTTGCCTAGTCTACAAACCAAGTCATTCTCGCTGAACTAAGCATCTCGAGGTTACTTGGACATCATTATTAGAACTGAATCATGACAGAATCATGAATTTTATGAAACAGAGAAATTGTCATTTCATTTTTACGTGATCAAGATTCATCTTGCGTACAAGTTTGAAAGTGACTTTACGCCTAAACGGTCTCTATTCATAGGATGAATGCTCTTAAATTTGTGAACTGAGCTTAACTTGCCATGATCAATTTCATATATGCTTATGAGGAGCAAAAGAACTCTCGATAATTCAAATAATTGCAAGGAGGAGTGAGATGAGACTAGAACGCATCGAAATCTCTGGGTTTAGAGGCATTAAACGCCTTTCACTCTCTTTTGACGAACTGACGACCTTAATCGGTGAGAACACTTGGGGTAAATCCTCCCTACTCGACGCCCTGTCTCTCGCCTTACCTGCAGATGGCTCTCTCTATCAATTTGAAATGACGGACTTCCACGTCGACTATTCCATCTCGCACCCACAAACACAGCATCTTCAAATCGTACTCTGTTTTAAATCTCAAGATAAACAAGAAGTGAATGCTGGACGTTATCGTCGCATTAAACCTACATGGTGCATCAACGAAGACAATGAACACGTCATTTATTACCGTTTAAGTGCCAGTAGAGATGGCCACCACATCACAACCAAGTACGCATTCTTGGACTGTGATGGCGAAGCGAAGCAACTGCATCATGCAGAGAAACTCGCAATTGAACTGATGACCCTTCACCCAGTAATCCGATTACGCGACTCACGCCGTTTCCCCGAACCCAATCACATTAATGGTGACAACAAAAATGCTCGTATAGAAAAACGCATTAATAATACCTGCCGTCGCCTGTTTGCTATGCCTGGTCATGTGAACAAAGGTGAAGTTCGCAGCAGTCTTGATTCAATGCACACGTTAGTCGAGCACTATTTTGCATTCCGAAGCGTGAAGAAAGGTCACCCGAGAAAACCGCGAGACGGTCTGTTCTATGCCAGCCCTTCTGCTGAAAAAGGGTTATCGCAGTTTTTGAAAGAGACGAATAACAAGCAAACTCGCTTACTACTTATGGGATTGTTAAACGCGTACCTACAAGCCAAAGGTCCGACAGACTTAAGACGTTGTGCACGTCCCATCTTGATCATTGAAGATCCAGAAGGTCGTTTACATCCTACTCATCTATCCCGCGCTTGGAGCCTGTTGCAACTGCTTCCGATGCAGAAGATTCTCACCACAAACAGTGCCCGTTTACTCGGCTCTGTGCCATTGGCATCGATTCGTCGATTAGTTCGTTTGTCAGATCGAACCATTGCAAAGTCACTCAACACAAACCGCTTTAGTGTCGACCAACTCCGTCGGATTGGCTTCCACATTCGTTTTCATCGTGCTGGTGCCCTATTTGCTCGTTGCTGGCTATTGGTTGAGGGTGAAACAGAAGTTTGGTTATTTAACGAACTGGCACGTCAATGCGGGTATGACTTAGCGGCAGAAGGCGTACAAATCGTTGAATTTGCCCAGTCTGGGTTGAAGTCTCTGATCAAAGTCGCCAAAGAATTTGGGATAGATTGGCACGTCGTCACTGACGGAGATCCTGCGGGTAAGAAATACGCTCATACAGTAAGAGCGCATTTGGATAACGACCAAGAACGCCATCGCTTAACGGAATTACCTGACAGAGACATCGAGCATTTTCTCTATAACAATGGTTTCGAACTTTTCTTTAAGGACATTATCAAAGTTCCTCATGAGCACCCAATCCCAGCAAAGAAAGTCGTAAATCGCGTTCTGAAGAAACAAGCAAAACCCGATCTCGCCTTAGCGATTGTCGCTCATTGTGAGGAACGAGGTGTAGATTGCATCCCTGTGCTACTGCGCTGGACGTTGAAACGTGTCGTTACCATGGCAAACGGAAACACCTAACAAGCGTATAAATAAAAAAAAGCACACCAACCTGGTGTGCTTGTATCAAGAATCAGTAATTTTGATTAACTGTATTGAGCGGGATAAGTCTCAACACACAGCGGATACAAATAAGATCGGGGGTTCACTACTGTACTTGCTCAGCGAGCGAAGAAGTAGCGGCTGATTTCGCATGTAACCAAAGTCCTGTTGCTTTCATTAAGTAGCCAAACACGCCACCTAAAATCAGCGATGGCACTACAAGTTGCCAATTGCCGTCTGCAGCAAAAGTGGCGCATGAGCCAATGAAAGTGCCAGGGATGTACGCTAGCCAAGCTTGTTTCGCTTGAATACACATAAAGAACGCGACTACAGCAGTAATTACATAACCGATAATCTCTACACCTACGTAAGTTGAACCGTAAATGATTACCAACGCCCAAAATACGCCTGTCATATTGGTGATCAAACTTTCTGCTAGCCCTTTTAAGCCACTTGTCGGGGATGCAAAGTAACTTGTACAGCCAAGAAAGCCTGCCCAAGACAACAGACCAAGGGAGATAGCGATCCAGCCCCATACGCCAGAGAGAATGCCAGTTGTAATTGAAATTGCTAAAAGTGTGGTCATGGTATTCTTACCCGCTTGACTAGTTTCGTACCACTTGGTTCGAAAACTGCCTTCATACATTGAAATCAGGCAGTCAATACTAGGCACATCCCTCATTGACTTCGGTGATCAAGATCGCATTAACATCCTATAACGTTGCATGTTTTACACGTTAAATTTGACGCAACCGATAAATCAACAGATTTCGAAAATAACAAAATCACAATAAATTGGGCGAAATAAGCAATAGATGACAAAAAAGGCCCTGCACAATGCAGAGCCTTTACTAAGATGCGATCATTTTGTTTCGAATATCGCTTAAAGCACTGAAGGTTTGCCTTTCATCATGCGTAAGCCTTCACGTTTGATGCAGTCAACCAATGGGTTTTCCGCCATATCAGCACGCCATATAAACGATAATGTTCGATCCATCTTCAGATCAGGTACGTTCAGCGCAACCAAATCACCAGCTTCAATGTAACGTTCTACATCAAGATAAGGCAGGCACGTCAAATACTGACCATTGGATACCAAGCTTCTTAGAACTGGAACGTGTTCGTATTCACGCCACACGTCCAAATCTTCAATAAGATGGTGAATCGAACTATCAAAAATCTTGCGAGTACCAGAACCATGTTCTCGCAACACCCATTTAGCTTGTTCAAGTTGAGCTAAACTCACTGATGAGTTACGCGCAAATGGATGGTGGGACGCTGCGACTACAGTAAGATGGTCTCGACACCAAATCTCTTGGTGTAAACGGTTATCGTCACAGCGACCTTCAATCACGCCCAGATCGTATTTGTAATCCAAGACACCATCGATGACGGCCTGAGTACTCTGTACGCCTAAGGAGATACGCATCTCTGGAAAATCATTATCAATGATACTGATAAGGTCAGGAACTAGGTGTTCTGCAGGTGTTTGACTCGCGCCTAATCGAATGTGTCCACTCAACAAGTGTTGCTCGTAAAAACCCATTTCAATTTGTAGCGCGTCTTGCAGTAAACGCTTTGCTTTTGGTCTTAACCACATCCCCCAATGTGTTAAAGCCATTTGTTTGCCTTGCCTTTCAAATAAAGGTCTACCAAGCATTTTTTCCAACTGAGCAAGCGACATGCTCGTCGCCGATTGTGTCAGAGCCAGTTTATCCGCGGCCTGGCTTACACTGCCGGTATCTGCAACAGCGTCAAAAACCGCTAATTGCTTAAGTGAGTAGCGCAAAGTGTCCTCCCTAATTGGCGAGTATTCCCCATACTCTCGCAACCCAAAAATACATGCGTCGATACGCAATGAGGTTCATTTTACCTGCCTTTAAGAACTTATCAAATAATTTGATGAGGATTCTAAATATTATCAATTTTACCTGTAGCTCTGACCTGCTTAATCTGGATATGCGGTTCGGGAACACCGCAACAAAAAACAATAACACCTTCTCTTTCGAGTACAGAAAACGTCTCGATTTCATTAACCAAGGAGTTCATATGGAACCACAGACTAAGGAGTCATTATGGCGGTGACCAGCTCTCAAAATATCCAGTATTTCTCTCCAAAAGAAATGATGGCTGAAGCTGAGAAGTTTGCACTTAGTAAAGCAAACAAAACCAGCGGCATGACACTGGGTTTGGCAATTATGGCAGGCGCATTCATAGGTTTAGCATTCTTGTTCTACATCACAGTGACAACAGGTAGTGCGGATGCAGGTTGGGGTCTTAGCCGTCTTGCAGGTGGTTTAGCATTCAGTATGGGTTTGATACTCATCGTCATTTGCGGTGGTGAGTTGTTTACCAGTTCAGTGCTTTCGAGCATCTCATGGGCAAACAAACAAATCTCATTCGGCAAAATGTTGTCGATTTGGGGCAAGGTTTATGTAGGTAACTTCATCGGTGCAATGTTTTTACTTGCATTGGTAAGTGCGGCGGGCTTGTACCAAATGGATGCAGGTCAATGGGGCTTAAACGCACTCAACATCGCACAGCACAAACTACACCATACATTGGTACAAGCTTTTGCATTAGGCATTTTATGTAACTTATTGGTTTGTCTTGCAATCTGGCTGACATTCAGCTCGGCAAACGCTATGACAAAAGCAGCAATGACCATCATGCCAGTAGCGATGTTCGTTAGCAGTGGTTTTGAGCACTGTGTGGCAAACATGTTCATGGTACCGCTAGGTATCGTTATCGCAAACTTCGCACCGGAATCTTTCTGGACTGCGGTTGGTGTACCAGCTTCTCAATATGCAGATCTGAATGTCGGTCACTTCATCACTGCAAACCTAATTCCAGTGACTCTAGGCAATATCGTTGGTGGTGCAGTATTGGTTGGTTTAGCTAACTGGTGCATTTACCGTCGACCAGAACTTAAAGCAGCAAAAGTTGCATCAATTACAAACACTACAACACTCACGTCAGTTAAGGAACGCACTATGAAAAACGCATCGATTGTAAAAGAGATCATGAACCCGAGCCCAGTTACTCTGAGCGTAGAAATGCCAGTATCAACTGCACTAGATACCCTGTTGGACAACAATCTAATCAGTGCACCTGTTGTTGACATTGAAAACCGTTTGGTTGGTTTCTTCTCAGCACACGACGTAATGGTTGAATTATGGTGCCAAGATTACATCCCAGCTCAAGAACAAAAAGTTGTCGATTTGATGAGCCGTGACGTAGTAGCAATTGATGCAAATGACCGCTTAGTCGACGTTGTTGAGTTCTTATGTATCGATAAAGAACAACTTTACCCAACGACGAGCATGGGCATGGCGACTCGCTTTACTTCTCTTTCTTTAGAAGAACGCGCGAAAAGTATCAAAGTAAGCAAGCCTCAAGTGCTGCCTGTACTAGAAAACGGTCTGATGGTTGGCGTGGTGACACGTAGTGAAGTTCTTAAAGCTCTTCGTCCGGTATATGGCGAGCGTCTAAACCTAGTTGAAGATAACGTTCTAGAAACAGCATAAAACTATTACAACCAGCAACTAACAACAAAAGTTGGCACCAATAAAAAAGCGCTCTATTTAGAGCGCTTTCTTTATTTATACACACAAGAGCAAGAAATTACTTCTTAATACCTTCGATGTGCAGTTCCATATCAACGTAGCTCGATGAGCCCATTACAGGGATTTCGAAATCAGCAAGCTCAAGACGGGTTTGACCAATGAAGCCCGCACGCTCACCACCCCATGGGTCGTTACCCGCGCCAACAAATTCTGCTTCGATTGTGATTGGCTTAGTGACACCGTGAAGAGTGAGGTCACCTGTTACATCTAGCTTACCGTTGCCTTTGTCTACAACTTTTGTACTCTTAAACGTCGCTTCGCTGTATTTACCTGCATCGATGAAATCACCGCTACGAATATGTTTGTCACGCTCTGCATGGTTTGAATCAAGGCTAGTGGTATCAACTACTACGTTTACTTTCGAATCAGCAATGTTGTTTTCATCAAAAGAAAAGTCACCAGAAAATGTATTAAAACGACCTTTGATGAAACTGTAACCTAAGTGGCTTACTTTAAAGTTAATAGATGCGTGAGCGCCTTTCGTATCGATAACGTAATCTGCAGCGTTAGCACCAAACGGTAGTGCCATAGCGATTGCTAGTCCTGTAGCGAAAAGTGACTTTTTCATTTTGAAGCTCCTAACATTTTTCTTAATGTGTTGTCTTTATCGATAAAGTGATGTTTTAGTGCAGCAGCGGCATGCAAACCAGCCATTAGGATTACAGCCCAAGCTGCATAGAAGTGAATTTCACCCGCAATATCTGATTGACCGGGAAATAACTCCCCTGCGCCTGGTACCGTAAACCAATTAAAAACTTCGATACCGCGACCATCAGATGTTGAGATGAGGTAACCTGAAATAAAGATAGTGATGAGCAATAAGTACATCACACCATGTGCCGCCTTTGCTGCAGCCACTTCATAAGGTTTACCTTCTACTTTTGGTGACGCCGTCACATGTTTCCACACGATGCGAGCCAAAGTAAGTATTGCCAATAGAATGCCCACAGAGCGGTGATAATGTGGCGCCGTACGATACCATTCGCTGTAGTAGCTAAGGTCGACCATCCACAAACCCACAGCAAACAAACCGATGATGCAAAGTGCTGATAACCAATGCATAAA
This sequence comes from Vibrio sp. SSH13-20, assembly GCF_040104475.1. Taxonomy (NCBI): domain Bacteria; kingdom Pseudomonadati; phylum Pseudomonadota; class Gammaproteobacteria; order Vibrionales; family Vibrionaceae; genus Vibrio; species Vibrio sp. SSH13-20. The sequence continues at coordinate 832,684 of NZ_JBECOU010000001.1, read as the reverse complement.
TCGTGCAGGTAGGTTGTAGTTCTTTACCAGTGTTTCCATCTCACGTTCCTAGATATGTTCCTAAGTTGATGTTGAGCAAGAAACACAACATTAACTTATTTACCTTGTATGAAACAGATTATTTACCATCCTTTACATCTAACCAATATTGCTTGTTAAAACATCTTGTTCGAAAAATTTGAAGGAACTTAAAATCGTTTGTAAAACGTAAACTTAGATCTGAACTTCTTGTTCTATTTCATACAGTTCATCGCTCATTTCTAACATACGCCGTTCAATTACTGTTTTTGCATCTTCAATCCCTTTGTTGTAATAGATCGGTGCGAGTTTTTCTGTGATGAAATCAATCAAAAATTCGCTGTCAAATTGCCCGATTTCAAGACTCAGTTCGTCCTGCATGTAATCTTGAATGGCTGTCGCCAATGTTTCTTTTTGTGCTCTTTCTAGTTTGATCATATTTTACCTACGGAACTCTATTCTCAATTTTGATGTTTAGATCAAGAAGTTGCCTATCTAAATTAGTCTATCCTAAAAGGACTATGCTAACCTTTCGCCGTTCATATTGTTAACCGTTAAGGGATATTCTTTGCTACTCGACTTAGTCATTCAAAGTGTCAATGATTTTCAGGACGATTGTCTCAAACTGTGTGAGAAGCATTATCCTGCGGTACATAACCAAGGTATGAGTGAACACCATCTCGGTCTTGCATTTGCACGACGTATGGAGCACACATTTCGTCACTTTGGTTACAGTAGTATCATCAAACCAATTGAAGTACTTGATGCCCCAGATTTACCTCACCATTATCGCATCTCATCTGAAATTGGTACGGTCTGGGTATTAAGCCATCATATGGTCAGTGCAGGCAATTCATGCCGCGAAAACCTACTTTCTTCTATCACTGAATGGCAAAGTGAGTACGGCTATGCATTGCAGCCGAATGACTTACTATTTTTGGTGAGCGATCATTGGATCAGCCGTAGTAAAACCAGTCGAGAGTTATTACATTGGTGGATGGGTGAGCTACCTGAGCCAATTAATGAATATACCGAGCAAGGCATCACATTGTTTACCAGCGAGTCACAGCTTACCCATTCCCTAGATACGCGCTTTGGTATCAGCCCTTGCTACATTAAATTTGGACATCCTTTGCGCCGCTCAAACAAGCAACAACTGGTCAGAAAGTACCTTCAACTGTACGCGGTTTTACAGTGGTAACATCAAATTTCAACAGGTAGATTATCAGCCTATTCGCCTATTTGTTTGAGGCTGATCGATATTTCCATTCAATACAAGCTAACTCTCTTGCCTTGACCCCTTCAGCACAATTAGATTCGACTTACTGAAGTAAAACTAGATGCACAACAATCAGTTAGGCATCAGTGAAAGTATCTTGGTCTAGGTTACAAACAATAATGATGAGTATCTCGCAGCTACTGGGCTGCATTTCAAAACAATTAGATGGACAATACGTCGCACAATATAAGCAACTGACGTTGAGAAGCGTATTTCAACCCATCTATCAGAAAGATCTTTCTATCATCGGTCTTGAGGCGCTGGTACGTATCAGCAATCAAGATGGGCTCATGATTAGACCAGACCAATTCTTTCACTCAACGAGCATCCCCAGTGAAGATCAAATCAATGTTGAGCGCTTAAGTCGACTCATTCACATCAGCAATTTCGGTCAGTCCAAGTTTAGCAATAAAAAGCTGTTCTTAAATGTCTTACCAAAAGCAGCAGAGATGCTGGCAAAAGACATGTCTTATAGTAATTTGCTAAATCAATCCATCGTCGAAGCCGGCTTGCGCCGAAAGCAAATCGTCATGGAGTTAGTTGAACTTGATGCAAGTGATGAAAACTTCCTCTACAAAGCTACGAAAGAGCTCAGTGATAATGGCTATATGCTTGCCATTGATGATTACGGAATTGATGCCTCAACGATTGAGCGCGTTAGATGCGTAAAACCGAACATCATAAAAATAGATCGATCGTTGCTATTGAGGTACGAAAATGGCGACTTTTCGTGTTTGATGGAAGCACTCTCGCTAGCGAGAGATGTGAACTCAAAAACCGTTATTGAAGGAATTGAAACCGAGCATCAACTTAACTTAATGAAAAAACTCGGTTTCGATATGTATCAAGGCTACTTATTAGCGATGCCTCAAACGCTTGAAGCGTACCAAGAAGCAAAGACTGCGTAATCAAGGTTATTGATAATCGCAATCACCTTTTTATTTTCGGTTTTTTCCACGGTTTTTATGGATTGCCAGTTTTGCCTTCATCTTACGTTTTTCAGCAGAACGACTCTTACGGCGACCACCACTATTACGCTCAGGTTCAATTTCTTCTATTAAGCTTGGTTCAAAGCCTTCTAACCACTCTTGCGGTAAGCGTTGGTCAAGCAGGTTTTCAATGGCGTGCAATAGATACTCTTCATCACGACTCATCAAAGAAACCGCAAGACCAGATTTACCCGCACGTCCCGTACGACCAATACGGTGAACGTAGTCTTCCGCCTTAAATGGCATATCGAAGTTAACGACTTGCTCAAGTTGTTGAATATCTAAACCGCGAGCGGCAACATCAGTTGCAATTAACGCACGTACTTTACCTTCTTTGAACTCGTCAAGCGCACGTTGACGAGCACCTTGAGATTTATCTCCATTGATAGAGACCGCTTTAATGCCATCCAGTTTAAGCTCTTTAGCCAATTCGTCACTGCCTTGCTTAGTCTTGGTAAATACCAATACCTGCTGCCAGTTACGTGAACCAATTAAGTACGCTAGCAGTTCGCGTTTACGCTTCTTATCGACTGGGTAAACCATTTGTTTCACTGTTTCTGCCGTCGTATTTGCTGGTGATACTTCCACCTCGACCGGAGAATCCATCAATTTGTAAGCAATGGTTTTAATGCGCTTCTCAAACGTCGCTGAGAAAAGCATCGTCTGTTTCGTTTGTGGTAAACGACGAAGGATACGTTGCAGATCAGGCCAAAAACCCATATCCAACATACGATCCGCTTCATCCAAAACAAGGATGCCTGTTTTAGAAATGTTTACGTTGCCATTAAACAAATGGTCAAGTAGGCGCCCCGGTGTTGCGATAAGGATGTCTGCGCCCTCTTCAAGCTTTTTCTTTTGTACGCCAATACTCGTGCCACCGTAAACACACACTATTTTAAGATCAGTATTTGCTGAGTATTGCGTGAGGTTGTCCATCACTTGCTGAGCCAGTTCTCGAGTCGGCACGAGAATCAGTGCTTGCGGCGTGCCATTACGTTTCTGTTGCTGAACAGTCTGGATGATTGGCAAGCCAAATGCCGCTGTCTTACCTGTACCGGTTTGTGCAGCAGCAAGCAGATCTTTACCTTCCAGTACGTGTGGAATCGATTTTTCCTGAACAGGAGTCGGCGTAACAATATTCAAACCACCTAGGGTCTCAACCAACGGTTGTTCAATGCCAAGATCAGCGAAATTAACGGACATGATAAACCTCTTAATTTTTGGAGCGCAGAGTTTACCAGAGCGCCTTTGGGCATACTACCTTTAGCAGTCAATGCGTTATGAATTAATTAGCTGTTGATGATACTCAGCAGATTGACTCAACACATCTCGATACAGCGCAGCAAACTTCCCTTCCAATTGTTCATATTCATTATCCAGAACCTCAAACGTCGTCGTGAGGTCTGCCATACGCGGCGTTCTTTGCGACATCCGATGAAGGGCAAATTCGATGTTTTCTAAGTATTGATAAGACTGCAACCAACCACCACTCCACATACGACTATGTAATAACAAAAATCGTGGAGGAAGTTGTTCTGATATTTGTTCATTCACTTGAAGATAAGCATATTGAACAAAGGAATCTAAAGATTGCTCGCTAAATGAATACCAATGCTTGGCTAAACAGTGGTCCCAAAACATATCAAGAGCGATAGGCGCAAAGCGTCGTGCAACGCCAGTAAAGTGTGGTTTGCATTCTTCGACAATAGCGTGGTGATCGGTGATACGATCCACAAAACGATGGAGTTTAATACCATTGGAAATATCAGCTTGATATTGCTTGCTTGGATCTCCCTTTACGAAATCTCCAAGCAAGTTTCCCATTAAATTGCTATTACAGTGATCTGCAATATGCAGGTGGGCTAGAAAGTTCATTAGACGCTGTGAGTGGCCTTTTGGCTCGTCTTACATGAACTTAGTATAACGTCTGTAGTGACGCGGTGAGAGTACTAATTGTACTTATTCGGCTTCTTCTTCTGAGCCAATGTAGTCCGACAAGATAATACCGATTTCGAGTGCATCAAGCATCTCTAGGCATTCGTCGTTTTGGTATTGGTCGCTCATTGTGACCTCCTTTGTTTTACATCTCCTGAAGCATTCATGCTTCGATTCTACTGCCATAACTTCTTCTTTATCGATGACAGCAACTCCTTTTTATAGCCTTTATATGACACATTCATGACAGCGAAAAGTAAAGTTTTGGAAAGCTATGACAGAAATCATAAGTAAACGTTTGCGGTCAATATTCCCAAAAAACCAGACACCAATGTCAAAGCACTACCATTTCATATGCATGCAATTGTCAGATTTTAATTAGTTTTCTGTCATTAATGGATATGATGTACCGTTATAGGTAGCTTCAGATCTCATATTTTGAAATCGATTAGCCACTTGTTACATATTTTGCTGATAAGCCGCGCATATTTTGTTTCGATATAACTATAAGTTTGTTCAACACCGTTTTCATCTCAAATGGAGCTATAAATGAGAGAAGTTGAGTTTAGAACGATAGACAGGTTGTTTATCAAAATGTCTATCAACGACAAAATGTGGGTCATTTTCCTTCTGTTCCTAGTGACTTTAACTTCAGTGGCAGGCAGCCGCTATTTCAATGACATTCAACAATTTGAGCAGCAGTCGATCATTGCTGCGCAAGCTCGGCTTTCGGGTGTGGTCGAATCACAACCAGATAGCCTACGCAGCATCAATGGCGTTGTGAACGTAAGCTCGGTCAACGATGCGAAGTTTGAAAACGGTACGGTGACCGTTTATTCTTCATTAAAATCAGGTCAAGCTATTCAGCTCACTGAAAACTTATCTAGCCAATATCAACAAGCGAAGTCAGGGGCTTTAACTACGTTCCTTCTAAGCTTACTTTGGGCTGTACCGTTCGCCCTATTCTCTTATTGGGTAGCAACCTTTATTGGTGGTGCTTTGTGGGTGTTGTACACAACAACTGAAAAGATTGGCGACGGCGATTTAACGTCACGATTAGGTTTTCATCCAGGGCGCGATGAGTTCGGCACTATCGGTTGTGCGCTCGATAAGTCAATGGATACTCTGACCGAGCTAGTAAACAGCGTAAAAGATAACGCAAATACCCTAAGCGAAACATCGGCTTCCTTCGAACAAGATATGAAGCTAAGCGAAACGCAAATCGCACATCAATACCAGACATTAGATTCTGTTGCGACGGCAATGGAAGAAATGACAGCATCAGCCAAAGAAGTATCGAGTGTTTCTCAGCAAGCAACGCTTCAATCAGACCAAGATGCGCAACAGATTGAGAACAGTCGTAACCGCGTACAGAGTGTTATCACCGAAATTGAAACTTTATCGAGCTACATTGAGCAAGCGTCAGCTTCTGTTGGCAGCTTGAACGAAAATACTACGCAAATTAACGACGTTATCACCACCATCAATGCGATCTCTGAGCAAACCAACCTACTCGCACTAAATGCAGCCATTGAAGCGGCTCGCGCTGGCGAACAAGGTCGTGGCTTCGCTGTGGTTGCTGATGAGGTTCGAACACTTGCAAGTCGCACCCAACAGGCAACGGTTGAAATTCAAGCTATGATTGAGAAGCTCCAGGTCGAGAGCCAAAACATTGCTTCTATTACAGATCGTACCGTTCAACAAGCGCAAACTAGTAGCCAACTGATTGATGAAATCGGTGGTGATGTAACAGCGATTGCTGACTCAGCACGTTCACTGATGGATATGAGTATTCAAATCTCAACCTCAGCGGAAGAACAAAGCGCAGTCGCAAACGACATTGCATCTGAACTGTCAGACATTCGTTCTCAATCTAATACGATCAGAGAAGTAGCAGAACAATCAACAAGTGGGGTTGCTGCGTTAACGCAAGCGTCTGTCTCGCTTGGTGAAGTATTGAAACGCTACCGCACAGCATAATCGAAATTAAGACAAAAAGGGCTCCGAGTAAGGAGCCCTTTTTATTTATTGTGGATTTTATTGTTATACCCAAGTGACTTCAAGATGCAGGGTTCAGAGCGTTGTCATTGATTCGAGAGCAAGAAAAACAACGCAAGGTACTATGTAACCTGGATGCACTTGAGTATACAAATTTTGCTAATCAAGCATTATCTGGATATCAAATCACTTTACTTTGAAGTGAATCGAAATAATTCTCTGAACTTGATGAAAGAATGTTCAAAGGTTAGACGTTCCGCTATTCTAGATATTGCCAATAAAATTTGCTGCTGGTGAACAATATGAATAATTACAACAAAACAAAAGACACTGATGATCTTCAGTGTCCCCTATGCCAATGCGATGAATATATGATTTCATCAGATGGCGAAAAATTCACATGTGCTTCTTGTGGATTCCATACAAAAAACTTTTCATCTATCCAATGCTTGCATCAAACCCCTTTATTACAAACTAAATTCAAACACATCCATAGTTTAAGCAATGTTTGTCACTAAACTGAGCAGCCTAAGAGCTGCTCTTTTAGTTCATCAAGGTGTGAAATTTGAATAACGCGCTCATCGTTTACTAGATTAATCGGTGCGCCGTTATAAAGCTGAATGGTTCTTACGCCTGCATTTAAACCAGCTTCCACGCCTTTAGGCGTATCGTCAATGTACAAGCAATCACTAGGGAGAAAGCCCATATTCATTGCGCTGTACATAATGAGATCCGGTTCCGGCTTCCAACTGTTCGCATCAAATGCAGAAAATACTTTGCCTTTAAATGCGTCCAATAGCCCTGTCAGCTCTAGTGAATACTCAATCTTGTCTTTAGGACCATTAGAAGCAACACAATATTCAATGTTGTGCGAATCTAAAAACTGAATAAGCCGTTTTGCCCCGTCCATTGGTTGCAAATGACGCACAAATAGCTTTTGTAACTCTTCTCTATATTGCGGTTCAAGAACATCAATAGAGGCATTTACGCTCATCAACTCTTTCGCATCACGGAGAATGTCTGCCAACTTACCGCCTTTAAAATGCTCGACACACTCATCGAAGCTCATTTCAGCGCCATACTGGCTAAACACGTTCACCAATGCTTGGCAGCACAAACGTTCACTGTCTACCAAGGTCCCATCACAATCGAATATGACGCATTTAATATTGTTAATAGCCATACGCCAGTCCCCCGCCAACGAATATTACACACTCTGCTGTTCAATTAAGTTTGAACTTATTGACTTATTTATTTGTACTAAATATGTATACCCATGATAGGTAAGTTTAGAAATGTTTAAACGACAGACTTGGCATTTCGTAGAAATGAGAAAGAGCAATTAACATTTTTTTAAGCAAGATCACCGAATGAAGCGCCAAAATTAAGAAAGATGAAACTTCATTTAGCGTGGTAATTAGCATTAAACTTCGTTATCTGGGTACAAATAACGCACTTCTATAAAATCATCCAAATTATTTAACAGAAGCTGAGTCAAGACAGGGTCGAAGTGTTTGCCCTTTTCTTGCCTGAACAGCTCGACGACCTCTTCAGTTGTCCATGCGCGTTTGTAACATCGCTCGGTAAATAGAGCGTCAAAGACATCTGCAATCGCAACAATGCGCGCAAACAAGTGGATATCTTCACCTTTTAAGCCATTTGGATACCCAGTTCCATCCCAACGCTCGTGATGTTCGTGTGCGACGATGGCTGCAAGTTTGGTGATTTCACCTTCACGATTATTGAGTAACTCAAACCCTTTCGTAGTGTGACGCTTCATGATCTCCCATTCATCTGCATCCAACTTACCTTTTTTATCTAGGATGGATTCAGGTACAGAGATTTTCCCCACATCATGCATTGGACTTATGACTTCAATCATTTCCACTTCGCGATGGCTAAGACCATAAAATTCCGCCAGAGTGGCAGATAGTCTCGCGACGCGCTTTACGTGCTGCCCAGTTTCCCCAGATCGGCATTCAATCGCCTCGCCCAATATGTGAATCATTTCCTTTTGAACACTCAACGTTCGCTTTTGTAGCGTTACGATCTTTCGATTCTTTTGGTCAATGACTTTACGTTGGCGCATGGTCATAAACTGACTGACGATGACCAGAAACAACAGAATAATCAGCGCACAAGCAAACAAGAGCAATTTGATGTTTACTTGAATCGCCGGTGGTGGCGCATTAATGATGTGTGCGCTTTCAGGAATATCGTAACGGCTGATTCCGTATTTTTGGATAGCAGTAAAATCGAGAACTGCCTCGGATATCAGCTCATCATCCACTTTGGTCATGGACAACCCCAATTTCCCAGCCATCAACTCAGCAGCCTCGTAGCCGTATTGTTCAGAGCGGTTGACAAAACCACCTAAAATGCCCGGTTCTTCAAGGTACATTTCCCACAGAACAAACACAGGAGCGGCGCTTTTTGCACCAATAACATGCGCCACTTGTTGATAAGAGTGGTAATGCCCTTGCTCTGCCTCTGTATTAAAATGAGTGAGTAGAACCGCATCATTTGGGCTTATGTTCTCTAGTTGCTTTGATGCGTCATCAAGGGTTTCATCACGTAGCTCGATTAGGTTGATCTGAGGAAACTTTTTCATTTCCGCAACGACACGCTCATGAATAAGCTCAGACGTCATGCTACGATCAGCTAAGTAATAAAGGTTCTTGATTTGAGGACGTAGCTGGTTGATAAGCAGAATATTTTCGGCGACTCGGTCTTGTTCATAAAGCACGCTACCAGAAGAACTCAACGTATCAAGCGTGGCGTCCGCGTCATTTATTCCAACCGCTACGAGAGGGGTAAAACGTTCATCATTCGCAAGGTATCGCTTTGCAAACTGCAATGCGGCATCGTCAGAAATGATGACACCATCAAATTCATAGTCTTTGTATTTTAACTTAAGGTAATTGGCCATCCGTCTAAAATAGCCATCGGTATGCACTCGCTTTGCATCCAGATATTCAATCGACAGCTTTACTTCGCTGTTCGTTTGTTTGAAGCCCTCTTCTATGCCTTTTTGAATATCACTGGTCCATTGATATGAAGGCTCATAGGAGTGTAACACCAGTACTCGTTCGATTTCCCAATCAGTATTGTCAGCATTGACTACGACCGTCCCTAGGCACAACAAAAGACCCAATAAACGCGTCAAACGCTTAAACATGTTTTACCCAGCCGAGAAAAAGAAGATTTTGCACATTCTAAACATCGATTCCCTTCAGGGAACCGATATCGATCAATTTTCAATGACTATTGTTTCACTCAACTTTTGATCGTGGTTCAGCTTTTTTCCTAAATCACAGACAAACTGGCGTTTATCTAAATTTTGAGAAACCACTAAATCAGAAATAAGGGTGTTGCCTTCATATTGACTTACAATCGCGGCACCAACCGGCTCCCCTTCTTTAAATCCGACATACAACTCAAATTCTGGTGTAAGGATGATTTGGGTAAGGAACTCAACAATCATTTCTTGTTCGTGCTTGTCTGCCCAACGCTGCGATTGAAGAATTGAAAACATCACGGTAAGTCGATGAAAATCAACTAAGAATATGTCTTCTACCGATAAGTTTGACTCATTGTCTAAGAGCAACGTATTACTACTCACCTCGTAGGTTTTCTGCTCAAGCATACGATTGTAAATTTCACGACCTTCCAAACTTTCTTTAGTAGGGAATTCAACTTCTACTAAATCATGCAGCCACTCGTTTTTTCTTTTAATGCTTTCTAACTGTTGTTCGTTCATTTTCTTACCTTAAGCGCTGCTAGTTCAATTTTGGACAGCGTAAAAAAGACAGGACTTTGATTAGAAATGTAGTGCTCACCTGCTCTGGAGCGGTACATTAGCATGAAGCCTCTTACAAACCTAGCTAAACTCCTGAGGTAACGCCAAATTTTGTTTTAATCGTGTGCGTCTGATAAATTGAATCAATAAATTAGCCTATTTAAGGGATGAAAAATGAAAAAAAGCTTGCTTGCTTTAGGTTTGGTAACGGTCTTGGCTGGGTGTAGTGATAATGAAGTGGGCGACGTCTCACTAGGCATGTTCACAATGAAAGACATTAAAATTGGTCACCTACAAGATGAAGTAGTAACTGGCGTAACTTGTCATATTGCTTCTATTGAAGCGAACCTAAGTTTGTCTGATCCGAGTGACAGCTCAATCTCTTGTCGTCAAACCGGTGATATCACACCAGAAATGATTGCAAAAATAGACAAGAGCAAGTCAGGGGAAGTGGTATTCAAAAAATCGAAAAGTATCTTCTTTAAAACGATGAAAGTGCGTCGAATCTACGATCCAGAGAATCAAACGTTACTTTACTTATCATACACCACGAAAGAGACCGAAGGCAGCTTCAAACATAGCTTGTCAACGGTGCCATTATGGGGCACGAAAGCTTACGTCGAACCGACTGTAACTCCTACAAATTAACCCCAAATCGCTGCTAAAAACACCAGCCCGCTGCATTTTTCAGCGGGCGAATTTCTTTGTAATAAAACACAACGATTTTCAAAATTTTGTGATACAATCCCGCCTCTTTTTTTCTCACTCAAGAACAAGCATGAAGTTTCCTGGACAGCGTAAATCTAAACACTACTTCCCAACTCACGCTCGAGATCCATTAGTCAACCAAATTCGACAGGCGCCTAAGCTGTACCGCCCTACGATTGTCGGCGTTGGTCAAACCATCGTAGATATCGAAGCGCGCGTAGACGATGCGTTTTTAGAAAAATACAACCTTAGCAAAGGTCATTCTCTCGTTCTTGAAGAGAGCAAAGCAGACGCACTATATGAAGAGTTAGTAGAGCAAGGTCTGATTACTCATCAATACCCAGGCGACACTATCGGTAACACTCTGCACAACTACTCTGTATTGGCAGACAGCAAATCTGTACTACTTGGTGTTATGTCTAAGAACATTCAAGTCGGTTCTTTCGCATACCGTTACCTGTGCCGCACCTCTTCACGCATGAACCTTAACCACCTGCAAACTGTAGATGGTCCTATTGGTCGCTGCTACACCCTAATTTCTCAAGATGGTGAACGTACTTTCGCAATTAACGAAGGTCACATGAACCAACTAGCTCCTGACAGCATTCCTGAAGAGGTGTTTGAAAAAGCCTCTGCTCTTGTCGTTTCATCTTACCTAATGCGCGGTAAAGAAGATGACCCAATGCCAAAAGCCGTTCAAAAAGCGATCGACTTTGCTAAGAAGCACGACGTCCCTGTTGTACTAACGCTGGGTACAAAATACGTGATCGAAGGCAACGCTGAGTGGTGGCAAGAGTACATTCGAGACAACGTATCTGTTGTTGCAATGAACGAGGAAGAAGGCGCTGCGCTTACTGGAGAAACTGATCCACTTGCTGCCGCAGACAAAGCACTCGAGTGGGTAGACCTTGTTTTGTGTACTGCTGGTCCTGATGGTCTATACATGGCTGGTTACACCGAAGAACAAGTGAAACGCGAAACAACGCACGATATCCTTGAAGGCTCAATTGATGAGTTCAACAAGTTCGAATTTAGCCGTGCTATGCGCAAAGAAGACTGTAAACAGCCGATGAAAGTGTACTCTCATATTGGTCCTTACCTAGGTGGACCACTTGAGATTAAGAATACCAACGGTGCTGGTGATGCCGCGCTATCTGCTCTTCTGCACGACATGGCTGCCAACTCTTTCCACCAGAAAGAAGTTCCTAACTCAGAAAAACACGAAGTACGTTGTCTGACTTACTCTTCGCTATCTCAAATTTGTAAGTATGCTAACCGTGTAAGTTACGAAGTGCTAACCCAACACTCTCCTCGCCTATCCCGTGCTCTACCAGAGCGTGAAGATAGCCTAGAAGAAACCTACTGGGATCGCTAAGAACCAAGCACTTAGAGCGAAAAATATGCGAAGGTCACCGTTTGGTGACCTTTTTGTTTTGATCTAGCGCAGTATTTAGTGTTTTTTGTTATTATGTAGCACGCTAAGGCGCACGAACTGCTTTACACCTCTTATTTTACCAGTATTATTCTCGCGCAAACGTTTGCGCAACAGCAATACAGTCTTTCGATTGCTTGATGTTGAACGCCACGTGTTAGCCATTTTTTTGGAGTATCCATGCAGTCTGATATTGAAATTTGCCGAAACACACCTTTGTCTTCTATCGCTACTGTCGCAGCAAATGCAGGTCTTTTGCCGCACGAATTTGATACACACGGAAAACACAAAGCTAAAGTTCATCCCCAATGTCTTGAGCGCCTCAATACAAATACAAATCAAGACGGAAAGTTAGTGTTGGTCACTGCGATTACCCCTACTCCTTTGGGTGAAGGTAAGACCGTTACAACAATCGGCTTATCTCAAGGGCTATCTAAAATCAATCAATCGGTCATGGCATGTATTCGTCAACCGTCAATGGGTCCAGTATTTGGCGTTAAAGGTGGGGCTGCTGGCGGCGGTTACTCTCAAGTTGCACCAATGGAGGAGCTAAACCTGCACCTCACTGGTGATATCCACGCGGTTACCGCAGCGCATAACCTTGCGTCCGCCGCGCTTGACGCTCGTCTCTATCACGAGCAACGAGAAGGCTACGCGGCGTTCGAGGCACGAACTGGACTAAAAGCACTTAAAATCGATGTTGACCGAATCACGTGGAAACGTGTAATGGACCACAACGATCGTGCACTACGCATGGTGAAGATTGGTCTGAATGAAGAAGGCAAGACCATTAACGGTTTTGAACGTAGTGAAGGTTTTGATATCTCCGCAGCCTCTGAGCTTATGGCTATCCTTGCCCTAGCAAAAGATCTTAAAGACTTACGTAAGCGTATTGGGCGTATTGTCGTGGCATACGATATCGAGGGACAACCGGTTACCACAGAAGACTTGCAAGTCGCAGGTGCAATGGCTGTCACACTCAAAGAGACAATAGCTCCAACATTAATGCAGACTCTAGAAGGTGTGCCAACCCTTATTCATGCAGGTCCATTTGCTAATATCGCTCACGGTAATTCCTCTATCATTGCAGACGAAATTGCTCTTAAACTATCAAGTTACGTTGTCACTGAGGCAGGTTTTGGTTCAGACATGGGGTTCGAAAAAGCTTGTAATATAAAAGCGGCGGCGGCTGGTCGAGCTCCTGATTGTGTTGTGATTGTTGCGACATTACGCGGCCTAAAAGCAAACTCCGGTCACTACGATTTGCGTCCGGGCATGGCTATTCCGGATTCGATTTTCAACCCCGATCAAGCGGCATTAGAAGCAGGGTTTGAAAACCTGAAATGGCACATCAATAATGTTCATAAATACGGTATTCCTGCTGTCGTTGCGATCAACCAATTTCCGCAAGATTCTGTAGAAGAGCTGTCTGAATTAGAGTCTTTAATAGAACGCTTTAATCCTGAAGTAAAAGTTGCCATCAGCACCGCATTTGCAAAAGGCGGTGACGGTGCCGTTGAGCTTGCTAAGCATGTTGTTGAAGCATGCGAGAATCCATCGGAGTTCACCCCTCTTTACACGAAAGAGCAATCATTGAAAGAAAAGCTGATGGCGGTCTGTGAAGCTGGTTATGGTGCATCAAATATCGAGATGAGTGATCTAGCAAAACAGCAGCTCAAGCACTTTGAAACGCTTGGCTTTGACGGCTTAGCTGTGTGCATTGCTAAAACGCCGTTGTCGCTCAGTACTGATTCAGCAATTAAAGGCGCACCTAGTGGCTTTAACGTTCCGATTCGTGAACTTCGCTTGTGTGCCGGAGCAGGCTTTGTATACGCACTTTCAGGAAACGTCATGACCATGCCAGGGCTACCAGACAAACCTGCATTTATGAACTTAGACCTTGATGATCAAGGTAACATCATCGGTCTGTCATAACCTCACTGCTGTTTTCTACAATGGACAGGAGCCTTTGAGCTCCTGTTTTAATTTCTGCTCGTCCCCCGTTACCTCATTGTTTTAACGCCGCTTTACATTGTAAATCGGGTTATAGACAACCTTTGGTCACTCCGGTCTCACCAATTTAGTGCACGACATATTTCCCCACTCCCTAATATAGTGCAAAGTTAACGCTTCATTTATCAAAATGTATTGATTTCATTGATAAAATTCTATGGCTCGAATCTTGTACTAGGGTATATAACAAAACGATTTCTAAAAAACAAAGGACACTCACTGTGCACATCGAATAGCAATCAGCAGTTGGCTAACTCCTCAGGCTTTAGAGCGCTTTCGAGGCACGTAAGATAAGGGAAAGGGAAGATTATGCAAGATGCACTCGCGGTAATTTTAGCCGGTGGTATGGGGTCAAGGTTAAGCCCTCTCACCGATGATAGAGCCAAGCCAGCGGTTCCTTTTGGCGGTAAGTATCGTATCATTGATTTCACGCTAACTAACTGTCTTCATTCAGGTTTACGCAAGATATTGGTTCTCACTCAATACAAATCACATTCACTACAGAAACACTTGCGAGATGGTTGGTCCATCTTTAATCCCGAACTTGGTGAGTACATAACGGCAGTTCCACCTCAAATGCGCAAAGGTGGTGCATGGTACGAAGGTACAGCCGATGCGATCTACCACAATATGTGGCTACTTTCGCGAAACGATGCAAAGTACGTCGTCGTTCTTTCTGGTGACCATATCTACCGCATGGATTACGCAGCGATGCTCGAAGAGCATAAAGAAAACGGTGCGAAGTTAACGGTCGCTTGTATGGATGTTCCTGTTGAAGATGCAACCGCCTTTGGGGTCATGGGCATCAAAGAGAATGGTTTGGTCGAATCTTTCGTCGAAAAACCAGAAAACCCACCTACTCTGCCAGATGATCCAACTCAAAGCTTGGCTTCTATGGGTATCTATATTTTTGATATGGACGTACTACAAGACGCTCTTGAAGAAGATGCGAAACTCGACGATTCCAACCATGACTTTGGCAAAGACATCATCCCAAAGCTCATCGATACTCAATCCGTTTACGCTTATAAATTCTGTGGCAGTAAAGGTCGTGTAGACAAAGATTGCTACTGGCGCGATGTAGGTACAATTGACTCTTTCTATGAAGCCAATATGGACCTTTTAGAACCCGTACCACCAATGAATTTGTATCAGCCTAACTGGGCGATTCGCACTTATGAAGCGCAATTTCCACCAGCAAGAACCGTTTCATCAGCCACAGGTAATGAAGGTATTTTTATAAACTCAATCATCGCCAATGGCGTTATCAATTCGGGAGGGTCTGTTCAGCACTCAGTGATCGCATCAAATGTGCGCATTCATGATAGTGCAACTGTCGTAGATAGCATTATTTTTGATGATGTCGAAGTTGGAGAAGGCTGTCAGTTGGTGAGTTGTATTATCGACAAGCACGTTCGAATTCCCCCTCATACTCAAATTGGAATAAACAAAATTGAAGACGCAAAGCGATTCCATGTTTCTGAAAAAGGCATCGTAGTTATTCCGGAAGGTTACCAGTTCTAGCTTTTTTGCTCTCATGTAATCATCAATAGAGAAAAACCAAGCTCACCAAATAAAAAAGCGCGCGATGTAAATCGCGCGCTTTTGTCATCCACTCAAATTGGATTAGATATTACATACTGTTGACCAGCTACCATCACTACCCGGCTCTGATGCAGTCCACCAGTTTGCTTGGTATACCACACCATTGTGAATCACTTTGTCACCTTGGTTAGCGTGGCTTGGGTTACCTTGCCAATCAGTTTGTGGCAGATCTGGGTAAGTAACTAACCCTGCAGTGTCACAAGTACCAGGCTCAGTACCGCCACCACCACCGGTGCCAGAGTTTAAGTCACCAATTGGTAGATCTGGTTGCTCAAACTTAAACGCAAACTCTTTACCGCCAGAAATTACGGTGTAATTAGCAGGACCAGAGATTGGTAGGTAGTAAACCATATCGAGCTCGTAAGTACCGCCTGCTGGTAAGTCTTTCCATGCAGGTAGAGAGAAAGATACGCGATGCATAACACCATCTAGACCACCGATGTTGTTTGCACGAGTGTGACCAGAAGCAATCACACTTAGACCACCACCAGATTGATCTTTCGCGTTATCCGGTGCTGATACAGGAATATCAAACTGGAATTCTGTACCACCAGGAATCGCTTGACCAGTGTTGTTCGTAAACGTGATCTTAGGATTGATTGGGTAGTTTTGGTCACCAACTTTAAAGCCACCAACGCTAACAGCGATGTCTACTGCTTCTGTTGGAATCGGACCTGTCGCGATCTTGTTTCCGTAAGGTGTTGCAGACTTAAACTTATCGTAAATCGCCTTGGTCATCGTGTTACCCATGTGGTATTCACCATTACCTGCAGCACACGCTTGTTCAGTTGCATCTATCGTTGTACGGTTGCCGTTCGCATCTAGGACGTAACAGTTGTAGTCACCCGCAAGCTCCCAGAACATGATACCGCCGATCTCTTTATCGATAACGTAGTCCGCTTTCACTTCAACAGACGCTTTATCTTCTGTTGAAAGGAATACGCTCTTCTCTGCGTTCCATAGCCATGGAGCTACCGCAACATCATCATAGTTACGCGTGTAGGTACCAACCAATTGGTCTGAAGGGTCGTTAACTGGATCTAGACCATACGCTTGAGCATAGGAACCCCAAATGCCTTTCTCTAGGTTCTTCGCGTGCCACATTGGGTTAGAACCTGCGCCCATTTCGTTGCCTTTAGGGTCAGTATCGTGCCACATGTTATCGATACCTAGAGCACCGTGACCACAGTTGTTCTTCTCACCTTCACCTGTACCAGGCGCACATTCAGACTGGTTTGGTAATGCTGCACGACCCCAAAGGCCGTTTTCACCACCTGTCACACCTTGCCAACCACGAGTATAGTAAGGAACACCAATGTTAATACGACCAGCCGGCATTGAACCGCGGAAGTAATGGTATGCCCAATCCGTGTTCAAGTAGCCGATACCACCGTAAGCCGCAGTGCCATATACATTCCACTGTGCTAGCTCAGAGTCTTTACCTGTATCGAACAGTGCCGCGTTATGACCAACGTGGTCGTTCCAAGCACCGTGTAAGTCGTAAGACATGATGTTTACGTAATCTAGGTACTTAGTAACGTCGAAGGTTTCCATACCACGTAGCAAGTAACCTGAAGAAGGCGCTGCAATCGTTAGCATGTAGTGATGACCATCTTGTGCTGATGCTGCATCCAATTTCTCACGAAGCACTTTCATAAGTTCTTGGTAAGACGCCCACAAGTATGGACGACGTGGTTCCATGAAGTCTTTATCGTAAGGATTACCCGCTCCTGCCATAGAAGTTGGGTACTCGTAGTCAATGTCTAGACCATCGAACTTGTATGTACGCATCATTTCAACAGCAGATGTCGCAAACTTCTCGATACCCGCATGGTTGATTGAACCGTCTGCGTTAGTCGTCATCGTGTAGAAGCCACCGTCAGCAACACGGTTACCGTCTGCACCGAAGTGACCACCCGTTTCAGCCCAACCACCAATAGAAATCAAAGTCTTAACATCGTGTTTCTGTTTGTAAGTCGCTAATGCACCAAAATGACCTTTAAAGCCTAGCGCTGGATCTACTTCAACACCCGGCCACGTTTTGCCCGTCGCAGGGTTAGTTGGATCATTCACATCACCAACATTAACTTTGCCGTCAGAGCCGATGCTCACGAACGCGTAGTTGATGTGAGTTAGTTGATCCCAAGGGATGTCTTTAACTAGATATGCTGCTTGTGGGTCATCACCACTACGCCAGCTAGTAAAGTAACCGATGACACGACGTGGGTGATCGGCACCCATTTTTTCACGACCTTCTTCGTCGTAAATAGTACAGTAAGGTACATCTAGACCCGTTGTTTGGTACAGACCGTCAGGACGACAGTTCGACGCCACTGCGCCACCATTAACGGTCAAGGAAACAAGTGAAGAATCTGTTGTTGCGCCAGCATCGTCAGTTGCTTTCGCGTAAACAGATACGCTACCCGCTTGTGCAGGCATAAAGTCAACGGCATAAGGTGCTGCTGTTGCGGTGCCGATCAACGCACCCGCAGCGAAGAACTCAACTTTATCGACTGTGCCATCTGCATCAGCAGCATTCGCAGTTACCGTGACTGAGCCACCAAGTTCGATAGAAGTTGCAGATAGTGCAACATCAACAGTTGGCGCTTCGTTGCCTGGCTGACCTGCATTTACATTAAGAGTGACAGCACTAACCGCACTCACTGCATTTTTGTCATCATACGCTTTGGTAGAGAACTCGTGAGCACCTTCAGTTGCCGTCCATGAAGCCGTGAAAGGCGCTGCTGTTGCAGTGCCAACCAGCGCACTATCAACAAAGAACTCAACTTTACTGATTGTGCCGTCAGTATCTACGGCATCCGCAGCTAAGTTAACCACGTCACCGGCGGTGATCGAAGCCGACGCAGAAGGTGATGTTAACGTAACCGTCGGTACTTCATTCACAGGTGGATCGACAGGTCCCGTATCACCACATGCGCCTAGGTTTTCCCATTCACCCCACTGACCTGATTGCGCAGGGTTGTTGTTTTGGGTCCAATAACGCGCTTTGTAAGCGTTGTTTTCGTGTTGAACTTGGTCACCGCCATTGTAAACCTTTGACAAATCCCAAACTTCTAGAGGGGCACAATCAACCGCCGCATAGCTGTTGAAAGCCATTAGACAAGATGCAGTTAACGTACTGAGTGTAAATACACTCTTCACTGCTTTCCCGTTTCTAAGGTGCATATTGCTCTTCCTTAAGTTATTGTTAATACAATACAAAATACGCTTAACTACCGCGCACTATTACTTTTGTTTCGACGTAAAATAACTTAAGTACAACTACAGAGTTTCACACTATATATTTATAAATTTTCAGCAACACCTCTCAAGAATCCACTAAAACGTTGCAACAAAAGACATCTTATTTTGCACCAATAACTAATTTTATTACTCAAATAAATATGTCGATCGCAATTTATTAAAAAAGACGAAAAAAGTCGTAATTTTGAAATAAAGATCACTAAGCCTTTGTTGATCTTGGAGTTTCGTTAAAGTGGCGCTTGTACTCTCGACTGAACTGTGATGGGCTACTGTAACCAACTAAACGTGCTGCATCGTTTACCCGTCTTCCTTCTAACTGAATTAATTCGCGTGCTTTATTTAAGCGAACCTTTTTGATGTATTGCAGAGGTGATTCAAGCGTTACGCTTCGAAAGGCTTGATGAAACGCTGAAACACTCATGTTCGCTTCTTCAGCTAGCGTCTGAACATTCAGTTGTTCATGGTACTCTTGATGAACGCGGTTAAGCGCTTTCGCCACGCGCGCATATGACCCTTCTTGATGTGCTAATTCGAACAAAACATGCCCTGACTCACTCACTAATGTTCGATAGACAATCTCTTCCAGTAACATGTCGCCAAGCATTGCAACTTCAAGATCATCGCACAAAGCCGTCATCAAACGTTTACACGCATCCAGCATCTGCTCATTCATTCGAACTGACTTCAAACCACAACGGGTCTCGTCTTCACATACATTACTAAAGCGTTGCGATTCCAGTTTCTTTACCAGCTTTTGCAGCATCGCAGGCGAGATATCAATTGAAATCCCGAGCAACGGCTCATTATCGACGGCAATGGCTTCACATTCTAAAGGCATAGGAACTCCAACCACCAAATAGTCATCTGGTCCATAGCGAACTGGCGTCTGACCGATATGGATGTTCTTGTGTCCCTGCCCAAGAACAATGATTCCAGATTGATAAACAAAAGGTTGGCGGTTGTTACCTTTGCTACTGCGATAAAACCACACGCCGTCAATAGCGGTTTCTTTAATGCCTTCTAATTTATCCAAATCAAATTTAGTGGCGTACTGTTGCATGATCTGAGCAAGTGTCTTCATTGTGTCACTCCAATAACTTTCCACGCACTATACTTGGAGTTCTGTTTACAGTTCCAGCACAACGAACACACATTTGTAGAAATAGGCAAAAAAATTACAGAAATCGACCTACTAAGGCGCATCAACGCGTACTAATATGCATGTATTCACTCTCCTCACAATGGAAGCAAGAGGTCTAATAATGAACTTTTCATACGTCAACCCAACTCAAATCTTCTTCGGACAAGGTCAAATCGCCGCAATTACAAACGCGATCCCTACCGGTCAAAAAGTACTTGTCATTTATGGTGGCGGTTCAATTAAGAAGAACGGTGTTTACGACCAAGTCGCGCAAGCTCTAGAAGGCCGCGAGTGGCTTGAGTTCTCAGGTGTAGAGCCAAACCCAACCAAAGAAACGCTAGATAAAGCCGTTGCAATCGTAAAAGAACAAAACGTTGATTTTATCCTTGCCGTAGGTGGTGGTTCGGTTATTGATGGTTCTAAGTACGTTGCAGCATCGGCAAAATACGACGGTGATGGCTGGGACATCATGGTTGGCAAACATCAAGTGACAGAAGCGACACCACTAGCCGCGATTTTGACACTTCCAGCTACTGGCTCAGAATCAAACATGGGCGCAGTTATCACCAAAAAGGAAACTCAAGATAAATTGGCGTTTCTTGCTCCTGCCGTGCAGCCTAAATTTGCGGTCCTTGATCCTGATGTAATGAAAACACTCCCAGAGCGTCAGTTGATCAACGGTGTCGTAGATGCATGGGTACACGTTTGTGAGCAGTACCTAACACTGCCTACTGGTGCAATGGTTCAAGACGGCTATGCAGAAGCACTACTGAAAAACCTAAAAGTTCTGGGCGAACAGTTTGAAGAACGTGACAACGACCAATGGCGCGCAAACCTGATGTGGACAGCAAACCAAGCACTCAACGGTCTAATTGGTAGTGGTGTTCCACAAGATTGGGCAACGCATATGATCGGTCACGAACTTACAGCATTGTGGCATGTTGACCACGCTCGTTCACTTGCAATCATTCAACCATCCCTACTTCGCAACCAAATGCAATTTAAGCGTCCTAAGCTTGAGCAAATGGGTCGCAACGTATTTGGTTTGTCTGATGGTGATGATTTGGCAGAGCGCACGATCCAAGCGATCGAAGCTTTCTACCACCAACTAGGTGTAGCAACACAATTAGAAGGTTACGGTGATGACCGCGAAGCAGCAATTGACTCAGTGATCGCACAACTGAGCAAACATGGCATGACTGTTCTTGGTGAAAACCAAGCAATCGATCTTGAAAGCAGCCGCCAGATTCTTGACCTAGCAGTCGCTTAACGACTCAATCTATCAAAATACTGCCTTTTTTAACGGTATTGTGTCCTCGTAGACACAATACCGTTTTTTTATGTTAATTTAGCCGAACACTGACAATGCAATAAATATTGAACTTTTCTGCTAGAAAAATAACAAATAGGCGATAGTTCGATGTGTTTATGTAAGCCAATGACTAAAAACAAACCAAGTGCTTACTATTCGAAGTGTCCTTTTTAGCTTGCTCATCAAACATTGAGCGTAATGTCGTCTATTCAAGAGTTAATCGTATGTGGCTGATTGTCATTGCTTGTGCGCTCATACATATCATCAGCATTAAGACTGGTCCAAAGTGGCTGTTCTTTCTGACCAAACCACTGCCACTCATCGCTATGATTGGCATGTTACTCATGTCTCCAGCCAGTCACCTTCCCTACACAAAGTGGGTAATCTCCGGACTTTCGTTGTCTCTGATCGGTGATTTAATCATGATGCACCCAAAAGATAAGTTTGTTTTTGGGATCAAACTGTTTTGTCTCGCACAGATCAGTTACGCCTTGGGCTTCATTAATATGGCAGCCTGGCACTTCACCCCTTGGCTCCCATTTGCTGTATTCGGCGCTGGACTCTGCGCTTACTCGTTCTTTAAGCCCGACTTGGGTAAAGAAAAATGGTCCGTTGCTAGCTACATCTTTGTTTTGATGACGATGCTATGGATGGCCATGGAGTATTACGCAAGTGGTAAAACACAATCGTCAGCTTTCGCGGTGCTTGGCAGTTTCATCTTCACTATGTCTGGCGTTGTGCTTGCCTTTGAGCGCTTTGGCAGCACTTCGATATTTTCACGTCAAGTCGTCATGACAACCTACTATTCAGCTCAGTTTCTGATCACCATGTCTGTCTTCGCGATAGTGATCCGTTTTCTTTAAAATTGACTACATTATCAGGTAGTTTTGTAATGAGTTATTTGCTCACCAGTTGGACAGTTTAACCCTTATAAACAGGTGCAATACGGTTAATAACTTGTTATTGTAGAAAGAAATTTATTCTAAAAGTTGGCAGCCTTGAAAGAAAAAAATATCGTTGTTGAATTCAGCGGCGTAAACAAGTGGTATGGAGAATACCACGCACTTAAAGATATTAATTTTTCAGTACATACCGGTGAAATCGTTGTTGTTTGTGGTCCTTCCGGTTCAGGTAAATCCACTCTTATTCGTTGTATCAATCACTTAGAATCTATCCAAGAAGGTGAACTCAACGTCTTTGAGCAACCAGCTAACGCCAAAACCCATAAGCCGGGTAAAGTCGGCATGGTGTTTCAACACTTCCATCTATTCCCGCATCTGACCGTTTTAGAAAACCTTACTCTCGCGCCAATTCGTACATTAAAACTGTCGAAACAAGAAGCAGAAGAGCGAGCGATGCACTACCTCAAGCGCGTCAACATTGAAGAGCAAGCAAACAAATATCCGATTCAACTATCAGGCGGTCAGCAGCAACGTGTTGCCATTGCCCGTTCTCTTTGTATGGAGCCGGACCTTCTCTTATTTGACGAACCAACATCAGCACTTGATCCAGAGATGATCAACGAAGTATTAGATGTCATGGTAGAACTTGCCCAGAGCGGCATGACCATGATTTGTGTGACGCATGAAATGGGCTTTGCAAAGAAAGTAGCGAATCGTGTTGTGTTTATGGACGAAGGTGAAATCATCGAGATGAACTCCCCCGTTGCGCTATTTGAAACACCACAACACCCACGTACGCAAGCATTCTTAAATCAAATCCTGAGCTACTAGCCTATGGTTGTTCGAATCCTTAAACCGGTCTTACAAGCCATATTACAAATCGCGATTCTTTTGATTGCGATTATTTGGGTGCTCGATTCAGGAGCTCAAGCCATGGGCTACCAATGGCAATGGGAGCGCGTGCCCGACTACATTGCCTTCTACGAAGATGGTGAATGGTGGCCAGCAGAATTGGTCGATGGTCTCATCGTTACCTTAAAAATCTCTGCCATTAGTCTATTCTTCACTTTGGTCATTGGTTTAATCACCGCTTTATTGCGTTTGAGCAATTCCAAAGTAGGCAACGCGATTGGCACAGCTTATGTGGAACTGATTCGTAATACGCCGTTGTTGGTACAAATTTACCTGCTCTACTTTGTGTTTGGACCAGTCATTGGTTTAGATCGATTCAGCACTGCGGTGTTGGCGTTGTCGCTTTTCCAAGGTGCATATACGGCAGAGATCTTCCGAGCAGGCTTGAACAGCATTCCAAAAGGTCAATTTGAAGCAGCGAAGACCTTAGGTTTATCGCCTTTCTTTGCATACAAAGACGTGATCCTACCGCAGGTGCTTCAGCGCACCCTGCCGCCATTGACGAACGAAGTCGTGTCATTGATTAAAAACTCTTCGATTGTGAGTGTTATGGCAATATTCGACTTAACGACCGAGGCAAGAAACATCGTATCGGAAACGGCGATGCCATTTGAAATTTGGTTTACTGTGGCAGCAATCTACCTTGCTCTCACATTATCACTTTCTGGCTTATCCGCTTGGCTAGAACACAAACTAGGAGCCAGTTGGCGCAAATTATAAGGAGATAACATGAAGTTATTCAAAGCGACCATTACTGCATTATTGGGGCTTGCGATTGCTCTACCTTCGTTAGCCAATGAGCAAGCAGCAACACCAAACGTAGATCAAATCAAGGAACGAGGCACACTTCGCGTTGGTATGTCGACATTCGTACCTTGGGCAATGCGAAATAAACAAGGCGAACTGATTGGCTTTGAAATTGATGTCGCTAAACGCCTAGCCGCAGATTCAGGTCTGAGGGTTGAGTTCGTACCAACAGCATGGGACGGTATCATCCCTGCTCTACTAGCCAAGAAATTTGACGTTATCATTGGCGGTATGTCGATTACTCCAGAACGTTCTAAGAGCGTACTGTTCACTGAACCTTACTCACACTCGGGTGTTCAAGTTGCAGCGAACAAAGAACTGGCAGCTGGCTTTAGCGAGTTTTCTGACTTTGATTCTCGCCGAGTGAAAATTGCAGCTCGTCGTGGTGCTTTTACCGTTCAAGTAGCGCGTGAAACATTCCCGAAAGCAAAAATCCTTCAATTTGATGATGACGCACAAGCATTCCAAGAAGTTCTAAACGGCAATGCACATGCGGTGATTGCATCGAGCCCTAAACCTGAGCATGAAGCGATCAAACACGCGGATAAGTTGTTCATTCCATTTACTGAGCGTCTATCCAAAGGTAACGAAGCCTTTGCCGTTCGCTTAGGTGAAGAAGACAAAAAAGCCTTCTTCAACAAATGGATTGAAGCACGTACCCAAGACGGTTGGTTAGATGAGCGCTACGAATACTGGTTCTCAACACTGGATTGGCAAGACCAAGTGGCACACGGTCAATAAACGCAAAAACTAATACATCGAATACACAGACCGACTCGAATGAAGGGTCGGTCCTCGCTTTACTATCGGAGTCAAACCTTGAGCGGACAAACCACCACTCGTGTTGCACCAACCAAAACAAAGTCAGGCTTTTTCTTAAACCGTTTTAACCTACTTGATTGGGTGTTGCTTGCCATCTGCGCGTTAGTTGGGGGTTGGCTTTACCACCGCTCCACCGTAGGGGTGAACTACATCTGGCATTGGAAAGAAGCCATTGATTTGTTGTTTACTCCGCGTGCTGATGGTGGGCTGCCATATTTTTTTCAAGGCTTGATTTCAACGTTACGCCTGAGTTTATGGGGCATTAGCTTCGCACTTATATTAGGCACCCTACTTGGCTTAGCCCGCTTCTCGGAATCGGCTTGGTTTCGCACACCTGCCAACGCGTTTATTCAGTTAGTAAGAAATATTCCACCATTAGTATTCGTCTTTATTTTCTACTTTTTTATTTCAAACCAGTTAATCCCGTTACTTGGGTTAGAAGATCTACTTCGCAACTATCGCGGCGAACCCAATGCACTGCAAAGCTTCTTCTTTGGTCCGGCGAATTTGTGGGAGAACCTAGCGTCAGGAGTTCTCTGCGTAGGCTTGCTCTCTTCCGCTTACATTGCTGAGGTGGTTCGTGCTGGTTTACAAAGTGTCGATAAAGGACAGTGGGAAGCCGCAGATTCTCTCGGTTTATCTCGTTGGGTCAAATATCGCTTTATCATTGCCCCACAAGTGCTCAAAGCTATTACGCCAGCATTGGCAGGCCAAACCATCTCCTTAGTCAAAGACACATCTATTGTCTCACTGATTTCGATTCAAGAAATGACCTTCGTTGGTACCGAGATGGCAAACTCTTCCGGTTACATTTTTGAAATTTGGCTAATTGTGGGCTTGGTTTACTTTCTGATTTGTTTCGGTCTATCAATGTTTTTTAGATACATCGAGAAAAAATCGGAATCTATTTCAAATTAACTCAAAGGGCTTCAAAATTAAGACAGCCTAGCGCTTCAAATCCGAATTCCATCCTGTTACATTCGCTCTCATGCTATTTTTTTGGCGTTTTTCATGGAGTTAAAGAAGCAGTCCGATTACGAGCAATACATAAGGCAGGACAGCCTTGGCGAATATTACGTCGTGCTCAATCAATATACTTTCCATAGTGTTTATCAACCAATCTTCGATAAACACCAAAACATGATCGGGATGGAAGCCCTATTGCGCATTCGAGGCGCAGACGGAGCCAACATTCGTCCAGATCTTTTCTTTGCCGATGCCAGCATAGATACCTACTTCCGACTTTGTATGGAGTTTCTATCTCGGGCAATTCATATCCGAAACTTTGCACGTCATTTCGCAGGTTCGCCGATAAAACTATTTCTAAACGTCATGCCGCAAACCTTATTAACACTGACCAAAGACATGGGTTTTAAAGATAACGGTTTGCTGTATAAGCGGTTGCATGAGCTAGGTATGGAACCTTCTGATGTGGTCTTTGAAGTGGTTGAAGAGTCGTGTGGTGATACTGAATTACTGATCCAAGCGGTACAACTAATGCGAGCTAATGGCTTTCTTTTCGCCATTGATGACTTTGGTTCCCACCATTCCGATATGTCACGCGTTAAGCAACTTTGTCCCGACATTATCAAGATAGACCGTTCTTACCTTCTTGATTACTGCTCTGGCGATACGCTTGCGATTGCCAATGCAGTTGAACTGGCTGAAGAGATGAATGCGAAAGTTGTTATTGAAGGGGTTGAGGAAAACATGCAGCTCTCCGCTATGCAAGCGCTTAATCTTGATTACTACCAAGGCTTTTACCTAGCTAAGCCAAACTCGATTCACCACTGGACCAAACACGCGCAAAACAGCGAAGTTTTACACTAACCAATCAGCCCCAAATTCTTATCTGTCAAATCAACAACCGCAAAATACAAAAGCGCCGCCTTGTTCAATAACCGAAGCGGCGCTTGCGAAATTATCCGTGTTATAGACAAATCACTTAGAAGAAGTCGATAGAGTTACGCCCACTCTTTGGATCGCGACTCACTTGAGGCTTGTCTTCTTTCTTACCTTTCTTGGCAGATTGAGACAATGCTTCTTTCTGTGCCTTACGCTCTTTGTGCGCCGCTTTACGACCCGTCGATTGAGGACCTTTAGCTTTTTTCTCATTCTTATTCGAACGAGATTTTTCTTTACGCGCGTTTTGTGCGTCCTTCTTCGCCTTCTTCTCTGCTTTTTGCTCCGCAGTTTCTGGCTCAGTTACTGGCGCATCGCACACAACGACATAGTATTCTTGGTTGAACTCGAAGAAATCGCCGTCGTACATCTTGCGACGTTTGCGCGTTTCTAGCTCACCATTTACCGCAACATAACCTTCTTCGATGATGTGTTTTGCTTCACCACCGCCACTCACCAAGTTTGCGATTTTGAAAAGCTTGTACAGTTCAATTGGGTGCGCGTCGACGTCGATACCGATCGCTTCGATCTCAATCTCTTCGCCTTCTAAATACTCTTCGTGTTCGTAATCTTGGGTCATGTTCGTTACTCATTTTTCTTGATGAACGGAGTTTAAACGGAATGCGTACAAATAGAAACGTGATCTTCACTCAACTTGTCCAATTGGGTATATACTCACCCAATAACTCCTTGAACGAGCAATATTTTGTCTAATAAGAACTGCATTACCTTTGCCACCGCCAATCTGTTCAACTTTGTTGCTCCACCTGGCGCGTATTATGACTTCGAGAACATTTACTCCCTCGACGACTGGCAGGACAAAATCACTTGGACAAAATCACAGCTCGAGCAACTCGCCCCGGATGTCATCGGCTTACAAGAAGTGTTCAGCATTGAAGAAACCAAAGCCTTCTTTACTACAATGGGATATCAGTACTTTGCCAGTGTCGATACGCCGCATATTGAGGGTGACTACATCTACTCTCGTCCTGTAGTGGCAATCGCGTCCCGCTTCCCAATTGAAAGTTATGAAGCCGTCACTTTCGATAAAGAAACGCTCAACGCCTTCGGTGATTTCTCTGCGCCCCCTTTCAGCCGAAAACCAATTCGAGCAATCATCGTTCACCCTATCATTGGGCATATTGCAATTTATGTTACGCATTTAAAATCACAAAGACCGGCTGATTCAGAGACACCTGCAGATGCAAGCAAGCCAATTGCGCGCTGGCTATCAACACAACAACGCGGTTGGGAAGCAGCCATGCTACGCGACGCAATGCAAAAGCAGTATGCACGCAACTCAATGCCCACCGTGTTAATGGGAGACATGAACCAAGCCATCACATCAACAAGCGTTAATAAGGTTTTGATTGAACATTACGGTGACAGCGTCACTGATTTGCAACTAAATGATGGGTGGGAATTGCAAGTAGCGCCAACTCTGGAGCCACGCCCAGCAACGCATTACCACTTCGCAAAAGGAAATGTGTTGGACTACATCTTGCTATCGCAGGAATTCGATGCTCATGCAGACATATCGATAGCGGAAGTGACGAGATATCAAGTGCTGGATGCTCACTTAATTAACCCGTCTTTTGAGCGAGATAAAAACGCCAGCGACCACGCGTTTGTGGCGCTGACGGTAGAAATTAAGCTTTAGCGTCGATGTGGCGTTTCACAATCTTACGTGGAATCAACTCAACCCCAGCCTTGTAGCGTTTTGCAGACGCATTAAGCGCCAACTCCATCGCACTGTCGGCAATGAGTTCAAACTGCTGCGGTAACGAATTGATTTTGATTGGCAAAAAGTCTAATAAGCGGTTATCACCAAAGGTAGCTAAACGCACTTTCGCCATCAGCTCCGGCTTTTCTAACATAACGTCTAACACCCCTTCGAGTAAGGTGTATGACATAGTCACTAACGCATCAGGTAATTCGTCATTCGCAATCCAACTTTCTAGCACTTTCTTGCCTTCTTCTCGCGAGAAATGCTGACCATATCCTACCAGCACATCTTTGCTTTCTTGTTGGCAAGCAGAACGAAAACCCAATTCACGCTCTTTAGAAACTTGAAGTTCTGCTAAAGCGCCAATAAGCCCAATCGATTTGATTTCAGAGGACAAAACCGACTCAGTCAACTCAAATGCCGCGTCAAAATCTTCACTGATCACACAGCAAAAATGCTCATCATCCATTGGACGGTCAAGTGCAATAACTGGCGTGCCCGAGTTTTGCAGCTTTAAGTAATACTCACTGGCAGCCGGCATGCTACTTGCGACAAACAATGCGTCAATACGACGGCTAACCAATGCCTCAGCCACTTTCTCTTCCGTTTGCGGATTATCATCCGAGCAACCAATCAGGATTTGGTAACCTGCTTTACGAGAGTTTTGCTCAATCAGTTTTGCTAAACGTGCGTAACTGGTGTTCTCTAAGTCTGGAATGATCAAACCGAACGAACGCGAGTTTCCCGCACGTAAAGAAGAAGCCGCGTGATCCGGTTTGTAATTATGCTGCTCTACCACCGCCATGACTTTCTTTTGAGTCTTTTCGCTGATGCGGTATTTCTGCGCTTTCCCGTTAATCACATAGCTTGCTGTCGTCTTTGAAACCCCAGCTAATTTCGCTATTTCATCCAGTGTCATATTCTAAGCCCTATTCTGTGCGCAGGATCATATTAATACATCAACGATCCTTCGATAAGTTGAATTATATGCTGAACCGATTCAGTATAAAAGCTGAAAGGATTCAGCAAAACTTAAAAATTGACGGGAATCACCAAAAACAACAAGTGAGGTTTGCTTTGCTAGGCTTTATAGGCAATCAATCACTGGATGATTAAGTTTTGATTTTAAAAACAGTTTCGCTGAGTGTTTTAAAAAATTTGACCAATTGCTGAATCGATTCAGTTCATTGTTAAGGCTAAGCAGTTTCGTAGCAAATAACGCTGGTTAACAGGAACAGCAGTTCAGCAAAGAATAGATAAACAAGGTTACGCATCGAAGAACGAGCCGCGTAGCCAAGATGAATTAGAAATAGATACCTTAAGGCTGGAGAAGCACCATGCTTAAGCTAAGTAAGAACGACATTACCCTATCTCAATCCGCTACAGATAAGTTTGAAGCGATTAAAAACATCGCTCAAAGCCTGACAGACGAAGGTCTGGTAGAACAAGGCTATATAGAGGGCATGCTAAACCGTGAAAACCAAAACTCAACATTCTTGGGTAACGGCATCGCGATTCCTCACGGCACCACAGACACACGCTCAATGGTTAAAACCACGGGTGTTGCGGTTCACCACTTCCCAGAAGGTGTTGAATGGGGTGACGGCAATAAGGTTTTCGTCGCTATTGGTATCGCGGCAAAATCAGACGAGCACTTGGGCATCCTAAAGCAGCTAACAAAAGTATTGGGCGCAGACGGTGTTGAAGAGCGCTTACGCAATGCGAAAAGCGAAGATGACATCATTGCCCTACTTCATGGTGACGTTCAGCTAGAAGCAGATTTCGATGCCTCTCTAATTCAACTTCTCTTTCCTGCAAGCGACATGGTTCAAATGAGCGCGGTTGCGGGTGGTCTACTTAAGAATACAGGTTGTGCTGGTGCAGAATTCGTTGCGGATCTTGTGACGAAAACACCGACGCACCTTGGTCAAGGTCTGTGGCTAGTCGGTAGCGATAAGCAAGTAACTCGCACTGGTGTTTCTTTTGTATCAACAGCGAATGACTGTGAGTTTGAAGGCGAGAAAGTTCGTGCTCTAGTTGCGTTTGCTGCTTGCAATAACGCGCACCAATCGATCCTAAGCACAATTTCAAAGCTTGTGTTTAACAACGAACACAACAAGTTACTTGATGCTTCTGCAGAACAAGTTCTAGCGTTATTCAAAGGCGAAGAAGTAGCAAGCGAAGCATCTGAAGATGGCAACACTGCAGTGTTCAAGATTAAGAACGCGCACGGTTTGCACGCTCGTCCGGGCGCAATGCTGGTCGCGGAAGCGAAGAAATTCGAATCAACCATCCGTGTTGCTAATTTAGATGGCGATGCTAAACCAGTAAACGCAAAGAGCCTAATGAAAGTTATTGCGCTTGGTGTAAAACACGGTCACCAGCTTCAATTCTCTGCTGAAGGTCCAGACGCAGCACAAGCTCTCGAATCCATCGGTAAAGCAATCGCTTCTGGTCTTGGTGAAGGTTAAGGGACGGATTCATGACAGCAACAATTTCATCGACAAAAGCAACAAACAAAGTCGTGACCATTACGCTTAACCCTGCCCTTGACCTAACGGGTTCACTGGATTCACTAAAAGTGGGATCGGTCAGCCTAGTAGAAAAGAGCAACCTGCATGCTGCTGGTAAAGGCGTAAATGTCGCCAAAGTTCTGAGTGACTTAGGTGCGGACGTGACAGTGACTGGCTTTCTAGGCAAAGACAATCCTGAACTGTTCCACCAGCTTTTCGACGACATCAAGGTTCACAACGAGTTTGTTGAAGTCGAAGGCGCAACGCGCATCAACGTAAAACTGGTTGAGGCAAATGGTCAAGTCAGCGATATCAACTTCCCTGGTGTGCAAGTCACGCCAGAAGAAATCGCTCGCTTTGAACAAACCCTATTCCGCCTTGCAGAAACACACGATTACTTTGTTCTTGCCGGCAGCCTACCTGGCGGCGTAAGCGCAGAGCAATGTGCAACGTGGATTGAAGCGCTGCACCAACAAGGTAAGAAAGTGCTTTTTGATAGCAGTAAAGCCGCATTACGTGCAGGCATCGAAGCGCATCCTTGGTTGATCAAGCCAAACGATGAAGAACTCAGTGATTTTGTTGGCGAACATCTAGCCACACCAGAGCAATGCCAAACCGCTGCGCAAACACTTAGTGATAAAGGCATTGAGAACATTGTTGTGTCAATGGGCGCTGACGGTGTGATGTGGCTTAACCAAGGTGAATGGCTACGCGCACAACCACCAAGAATGAATGTTGTAAGTACAGTTGGTGCAGGCGATACGCTTGTTGCGGGCTTGTGCTGGGGTCACATGCAAGTGATGCCGAAAAACGACTTACTCCGCTTCGCTACCGCGCTTTCTGCTCTTGCAGTTAGCCAAGTTGGCGTAGGCTTAACCAGTCAGGAAGAACTGGAGAACATCAAGCTCCAAACACAAGTAACCGAGCTTTACCCTAATACTAACTTAGACAAAAACTAAGGAACAGAAGGTTATCAGTATGAATATTGCCATCATTACAGCTTGTCCAAGTGGTGTTGCTAACAGCATCATTGCGGCAGGTCTACTAGAACAAGCAGCCGCTAAGTTAGGTTGGAATGCGAAGATTGAATGCCAATCAAGCGTGATTGAACCAACACGACTAACAGAAGCTGACATTGAACAAGCAGAAGCGATCGTAATTGCGGCTAACACTCCAGTTGATACTTCTCGTTTCGTAGGTAAAAAAGTCTACTTATCAGATATCAGCGACGTAGCTAAAGATGCATCTGCTTTCCTACAAACTGCAGTAGAAAGCGCAGCAGCCTTAGCGCAAGCAACAACTGTTGCGGCACCAGTTGAAAATGCATCAGCGACGAAAAAGATCGTTGCAATTACGGCATGCCCAACAGGCGTAGCGCATACCTTCATGGCAGCAGAAGCACTGGAAGAAGAAGGTAAACGCCGCGGTCACCAAATCAAAGTGGAGACTCGTGGTTCAGTAGGTGCGAAAAACCAACTCACTGACCAAGAAATCGCAGACGCAGATTTGGTAATCATCGCTGCCGACATCGAAGTGCCACTAGACCGCTTCAACGGCAAGAAGATGTACCGCACTAAAACAGGTCCAGCTCTGAAGAAAACCGCAGAAGAGATGGACAAAGCGTTTGAACAAGCAACCGTATACCAACATTCTGGCTCATCAAGCGCGTCATCAGCGACTGAAGAGAAGAAAGGCGCATACAAACACCTAATGACAGGTGTATCGCACATGCTCCCTGTGGTTGTTGCTGGTGGTTTGATCATCGCCCTATCCTTCGTATTTGGTATTGAAGCGTTTAAAGAAGAAGGCACATTAGCGGCTGCTCTGATGAACATTGGTGGCGGCTCCGCTTTTGCTCTGATGATTCCTGTACTTGCAGGTTACATCGCATTCTCAATTGCTGACCGCCCAGGTCTGGCTCCGGGTCTTGTCGGCGGTATGCTTGCAAGCTCTACCGGCGCTGGTTTCCTTGGTGGTATCGCTGCGGGTTTCATTGCTGGTTATGCCGCGAAGTTCCTTGCAGATAAAGTGAAACTTCCACAATCGATGGAAGCACTTAAACCGATTCTGATCATCCCATTTGTGGCAACCTTGTTCACTGGTCTAGTTATGATTTACATCGTAGGTGGTCCGGTATCAGGCATCATGAACGGTCTGACAGACTTCCTAAACAACATGGGTTCTGACAGTGCTGTACTACTAGGTATTATCCTTGGCGCAATGATGTGTTTCGACTTGGGTGGCCCAGTAAACAAAGCAGCTTACGCATTCGGTGTAGGTCTATTGGCTTCTCAAACTTACGCTCCTATGGCTGCAATCATGGCGGCAGGTATGGTTCCAGCACTTGGTATGGGTCTAGCGACATTTATTGCGAAAAACAAATTTGAACAAAGCGAGCGTGAAGCAGGTAAAGCATCATTCGTTCTTGGTTTGTGCTTTATCTCTGAAGGTGCAATCCCATTCGCTGCGAAAGATCCAATGCGTGTAATCCCATCATGTATGGCAGGTGGCGCACTAACGGGTGCACTATCTATGCTGTTCGGTGCAAAACTAATGGCACCACACGGTGGTCTGTTCGTACTGCTAATCCCTAACGCAATTTCTCCGGTATTGATGTACTTGGTAGCAATCGCAGCAGGTACAGCGGTAACAGGTTTCACTTACGCGTTCCTAAAGAACAAAGCAGAAGCGAAACAACAAGCTGCTGCTTAATCGTCAACGGTCAGCTTGTGCTCACCTAGGCAACGATTGATTAACGATTAACAATGCCTCCCTCGATTTGGCATTCGACACCTCCCTCTGCTTCGGCATTGGGAGGTGTTTTTTATTGTAGAGAGGCGAACAGAAGCGTGGTCAGATAACTAAATATGAAAAAACGAATGGATGACTAAATGCGGTAACAAACAAAGTTACTTTCCTCTGTTTCGCTTTGATTGAAAAAGAACAAACGGTCATTTTCAACTTTATAAATAAAGTCCGTTTTCGTTCCAACATACGAGTTCATGTCACGGATAAACACTTCACTTTCTGTCGGTTGGTGATTCCAGCTTACCTTTTGATAATCCACTGATAACTCATGTCCATCGACCTTATACTTACCATTGAAAATCATTTCGTATTCTTTACTTTCACCCGTCTTAGTCAGAAGTGAACCTTTTTGAAAGATATACATGTCCCTATCGGAGCTAAACACCACTACAGAGCGATCTTTGATGTGCTCGTATCGTCGATAGCCTTTCGTGATAAAGTCCTCTTCATAGGTCGCACAAGCCCAGCGGGACCCAGTAATCTCATCCGACTGAAAGTACTTTTGATGTACGACAACGCCAACTAAAGCGAGTGTCAATCCGATATTAAGCACGGCGAGTTTGTTTATTTGCATATTGCGTCCGTCCTCCTCATGCTCTCCAAGAGCGTCTCTTTTAACGACTCAATCTCAAGTGAGAAGTTAATGTAGTTGACGTTCTTATTGCTATTTTTAGCAAACGCAAAGGCACGCAAAATGTACGCACCTTCTTGATAAGCTGATTCGGAAACGCGTAAATAAACAATTGCCGGACAGACAGGAAATGAATCATCATTCAGACTGGTTGCCAAAGCCGTAAGATTAAGCTCATCATGTTTGAGGTCGTAAAAATAAAAGTCCGTTTCAGAGATGGAAAAGTCGTCATATTCAGAATTATTGAGGAAATCAGGATGTGGCGCGAAAGGACGAAAATACAATACTGAACCAAGTGCTAAAACAAGTAGCAAGCTCAGCATTGGTGCCAAGTTCAATGCCTTATCTCGCGATTCAGTTGGTCTTTGAACGGAAGTTCTAACCGTTTCGCCGGACTCTGGTTCCAATGTTTCTAAATCCGGGATCTGCACTTTTTGTTTAGTGGGTTTAGCGTCGTCATCAATTTCTAGTAAATAGCCAATTTTGCTAACGGTTTTTATCTTTACGCCTTTTGCATCCAACTGCCCTAGCTTCTTTCTCAAGCCCGAGATGACATTAGTTAGTGCTTGATCCGTGACTACCGAACCATCCCAACACGTTTCAAATAACTCCTCTCGAGTGACATGAACACCCTGTTTTTCAATCAACAGGTTCAACACTTGATAAGGGAGCGGCCTTAACGGTACATCACTGCCTCGTGAATTGGACAATTTCCTTGTCGTCGGATCGAGGATTAAATTGGCGAAATAGATTCTATGCATACAGTCTCACTATTTTCTCAACTCCTTGAATTATAGGTTAGGTTTGCAAAATCAAATCAGAAAACTCTCAGTGTTCACAATTCACACCATCGCACTGAATCGCCCAGCAGCTCTGCATTGCATCATCAATAAATTGCGATGAACAGCCTCTGATTACACAAAAAACACACAATTTCGTAAGTATCTAAATCGATTGAAATTATTTGGTTTTTGTTTACTTTTTGTTTAGTTTTTCATCGCCTCACTCGGATAATGAACACTGTTTTAAACACAACAAGACAGACAGTAATACAGAGGTAAATAACAATGAAAAAAGCAGTCATCCTTCTTCTAGCACTGGGCAGTATTCAAGCCCAAGCAAATGACTCAAAAGACGTGTCCGGTTTTTATTTGGGAGGTGGTATCGGTAATACTACCTATAGCGATGATGACCCATTCACACAGCTCGATGGTGACGGTACAACCTTTAAACTTATCGGAGGGTATCAGTTCAATCGTATCGTTGGTGTTGAAGCACAATACACAGATTATGGTGATATTAAGCTTAAGCACACCCCGTTAGATTTGGATGTAAACAGTGTCTCCGTCGCGGCAAATATTGGTTATACCTTCGACAACGGTTTGCGACCATTTGCGACATTAGGCTTGGGATATATCTCGGTTGATATCCCGGAAGGGTTAGGACCTGACGAAGACGAGTTATTACTTCGCGTCGGCGCTGGTCTTGAATATACACCACGTCAGCTTAGCAACATCACTTTCCGTGCGGCGTATGAGATGGACCACTTCAACGTCGATTCAACCCGTTCGAGCAAAGATACCGACATCCAGATCGGCTCTTTCTATGCGGGCGCAACGTACAAGTTCTAATAATCAAAGAAAAAGCAAACACATAGGAACCACAAAGGGCGACACTAATTTTAATAGCTGTCGCCCTTTTCTTGTTCGGGTCTGTTTAACCGATACTTATTTTTTCATCATGTACTTGCAAGACCTACTTCTGCATCGGTATCGCTTCAATATCGACATCCCCCGTGTTCATGTCTACCGTCGCTTGGTAGACACTGTGTGGGTCGCCGTAATGCTTAAACGTAAAATGATAAACATTGGCTGGCGTCCAAATTTCTTGGTCTTCTGCCGGCATAATGTCATAACCATCTTGCTGGTAAAGTTCAGTTGCCATCACATAAGCAAGCGCAGTCTGTACCTTAGTATCACGGTCAATTTTTGGCTCTAACGACGGGTTACTTGGGTAAGTGTTACCATTGAAGCTCATTTGACGATATGCGCCGTTGCTCCACACAATAAAGTCTTGCCAACCATTGCTGTAACTGTCAGCCAAAACAACTGGCGTTCTCGTAACTGACATGCGGTTAAGAACCTTGCCGTTGTTGTCAAACATATACGCGCTACAACCGCCACTGCCGCAGAAATAGCGATCTTGAAGCAATACAAAGTGCTCCGCTACTCCATCGCTATTTAAATCCGCGGAGCCTGTTAGGTAACGAATTTTATCGTTTTCTAGAGAAAGCCCTTCAGGATTCAAAATGCTTTGGTCGATCCAAGTTGCGATAGTTGCCGCATCGACACTTTTGATTTCCACAGGCGCTTCAGGAGCTGTGGTATTTGTAGAAACACTGTCTGTAGAAGAACAGCCAATAAGCGTTAGTGAACCTAGAAGGAAGAGTCCGTGTAATCCACGATTTATCATTTGCGTTCGCTCTTTTAATCATGATGTTTTGTTAGTATACGCATCATTTATCAATCGCTTGCAAGAAAATCATAAAAATCCGTTAAGTGTTCACCAAACCACCCACTTTGTCTTTTTCGCCTTTATCTACTCTTTTTCTTCTCAAATCTCGTTTCTCATCCCTATACGCCAAGATCAAAAAAGCCCTGAGGAAAATCCCCAGGGCTAGGCAGGAATCTGACAGAAGTCAGGTTGGTCCCTTATGCAGTGGTTGGTTTGATCTTAAACAGAATTGCAAACATGACTGGAACGACAATCAATGTTAGCACTGTAGCAAAACCAAGGCCTGCCATAATCGTAATCGCCATTGAACCGAAGAAAGCATCAAACACGAGTGGAATCATACCCAGAATCGTTGTCAGTGCCGCCATACTTACCGGACGAACACGGCTAATCGCACTATCAACAATGGCTAAGTAAGGATCCTTGCCCGATTCTAGCTCAAGGTTAATCTGGTCTAGAAGTACGATACCGTTTTTCAGAATCATACCGCTTAAGCTCAGCAGACCAAGGAAAGCAGTAAAGCTGAATGGCATGTTTGTCGTCAGAAGACCAAACGCCACACCGATGATAGACAACGGCACCGTGAACCAAATAACCAGTGGTTTCTTTAATGAGTTAAACAGAAGCATCGTAATGATGAACATCAATAGGTAACCCATTGGCAATGAGCCAAACAGCCCTTCTTGCGCATCTTTTGATGACTCGTATTCACCACCCCAAGTAATTTCGTACCCTTCTGGAA
The DNA here is from genome assembly GCF_040104475.1 of Vibrio sp. SSH13-20. Classification (NCBI taxonomy): domain Bacteria; kingdom Pseudomonadati; phylum Pseudomonadota; class Gammaproteobacteria; order Vibrionales; family Vibrionaceae; genus Vibrio; species Vibrio sp. SSH13-20. The sequence continues at coordinate 794,912 of NZ_JBECOU010000001.1, read as the reverse complement.
TGTGTAGCGCCATCACTTTTGGTTGTACACGAGCAAACAAGCTTGCCGCGGTATCGTCACTCAATACGTCGTGGTCAGCCAGTACCGTTAGAGTACGTTTACGGTCACGACGTTGAATCAACGGCTCATCCCAATCCAATTTCACACCGTCAATCACTTGATCAACTGGGATGTACGTCTGTAACGATGGACTCCAAATGTTCACGTTTTGCAGCGATTCAAAGTCAACACGTTCCGCTTCTGGTAGACGCGTCATGATAGGCAGAATATGCGTACCATCGCGCAAGAAGCCTAGTGTGCTACCGCCAAACGCCATTTGTAGCGTACTTGAAAGATCTTGCTTCGAAATACCTAAGCGACGCGCTTTTGATTCGTTAAATACCGGTACAAGCTCTTTAGTACGCTCACGCCAATCGTGACGAATGTTGCGAGCGCCTGGGTCAGTGTGCAGAATGTCTTCTACTTGTACTGCTAGCTCACGCAGCACTTGTGGATCTGGACCAGTAATACGTGCCTCAATCTTAGAAGCTGGCGACGGACCAAACTCCATCAGCTTGAACTGAAACGTTGGCTTATCAAACGTCTTCGCTAGATTGTCGTCTAGCTTGTGCAGAAGCTTGAACATGTTGTCACGGTCCGTAGTACGAACTTGGAACTGTGCGTAAGCTTCGTAACTCTTTTCCGGCTGGTAAGTCAGAGCGAAACGCTGCAAACCTTGACCAATCGAGGCAGAAACAAAATCAATATCATCTTGCGTACGAATGTAGCTTTCTACTTCTTCTGCTTTCTTGATGGTTTCACGAATATCTGTGCCTTCAGGCATCCACATATCAACGTAGAACATCGGTGTATTTGAAGGTGGGAAGAACTGTTGCTTAACACTACCAAACGCAACCACTGCACCCACAAGTAACGCCACCATGCCGGCAACGGTCAACCAACGAAAACGAAGTGCAAGCTTCAAAGACGCACCAAATGCAACGAACAACCAGCCTTTGTATGGGTCTTCATCTTCAGCGTCCGCGCCTTTGTCTTCTTCTTTCAATAGAAGATCTGCTAGAAACGGCGTTAGCGTAATTGCAGTAATCCAGCTTAAAAATAGCGAGAAACACAATACCCAGAACAACGAGCCCATAAACTCACCCGTCGCGTCTTGAGATAAACCGATAGGTGCGAAAGCAGTGATCGCAATAACGGTAGCACCAAGTAATGGCCACTGGGTTTGTTTTACAATATCCGTAGCCGCTTGAACTTTAGTACGACCCTTCTTAAGACCAACCAATATCCCTTCGACAACAACAATGGCATTATCCACCAGCATACCGAGGGCAATGATAAGTGCCCCCAGCGAGATACGGTGCAGCTCGATATTGTTGTAGTTCATTAATATGAAGGTACCGAATACCGTCAACAGCAGAACCAAACCAATGATCAAACCACTACGCAGCCCCATGGTGAACAACAGTACAATAATTACGATCGCAACCGCTTCTGCCAAGCTAATAACAAACGCTTTTACCGAGTCATCCACTTCTTGTGACTGGTTGTAGAAATAGTTCATATCGATACCAGCAGGCTTGATCGTTTCAAGGCTTGCCAGTTCCGCTTCAATACGTTGCCCCACTTCTACCACGTTCACACCTGACGCAAACGAGATACCAATGTTGATCGCTTTCTTACCGTTGAACAATAGAACATTGCCCGGTTTTTCTTGAATGCCACGGCTGATGGTTGCAACATCTTTTAGGCGGATCAGATTACCTGTATCACGACCGTGAATAATCAGGTTTTCCAAGGCTTCTACGGTGTTTAATGTGCCGCTAGGACGAATAATTAGACTCTCGCCGTTCACCATCACTTCACCAGCAGAAACCACATTGTTCTGTTGGTTCAGCAAACCAGAAATCACGTTCATGTCTAGGTTAAGCGCAGCTAAACGATCAAGAGAGATTTCAACGAAAAGCATCTCTTGCTGATCACCAGCAATGTCCACTTTGCCCACACCGTCGATAAGTTCAAGCTCACGCGTAAGTTGGTCCGCGTAACGCTTTAGTTCGATGTAATCATAGTCATCACCTGTGAGCATTAACATCACGCCGTACACGTCGCCAAAGTCATCAATGATTTGCAGAGATTGAACACCTTGCGGCAAAGTTGGTTGCAAATCGTTGATCTTACGACGCATTTCATCCCAGATCTGCGGCAGTTCATCAGGACCGTAGTCCATCTTCATGCTCACCATAATCTGTGACATACCACTCGAAGACGTTGACGTGATCTTATCGATATAAGGCAACTTACGGATCTCTTTTTCAAGCGGATAAGTTAGTTCTTCTTCCACTTCTTTAGAGGTCGCGCCCGGATAAGTCGCAATCACCATCGCATCCTTAATGGTAAATGCCGGGTCTTCTAATCGACCAAGTTCTAAGAACGACGTTACACCGCCGATCGCAAGAATAACGATAAACAGCCAGCTGATGACTTTGTTCTTAATTGAGTATTCAGCAATGCTCATTATTGTACTTTCTCCACCACGTCCACATGCTTACCTTCACGAAGTTTGCGTAAGCTGGAATTCACTAATACATCGCCTTGAGCAACACCCGAGGACACAATCGCACCTTCACCATTAACTTGATTGATGGTCACGGCAACTTTTGTGACCGCGTCACCATTTAATTTCCAAACGAAAAACTCACCGTCATGGCTGCCCGCTTGCAGCGCTGTCATTGGGATGTTGTAGCCATCAATAGACGTAATGCCTGCCACTACCATATCAACCGACACGCTTACGCTTGTGCCCGGCAAAACCTCTTGCTCAGGCTGAGGCATCGTCAGGTACATTTGGTAAGTTTGTGTTTGCGCATTTGGCTCACTGGTGTGCTCCAAGTAGTTCAACTGATACCGCTTTTCATCACCAGAGAACGTAGCTTGAGGTTGGTAACTCATGCTTTGAGTGTTTGGGTTCACCATTGCTAATACGTTATCTGACAGCTCAATACGAACGTACACTTTGTCACTTTGATAAAGGTTTAGAACCGGCTCACCAATTGCAACACGCTCGAAACGCTCTTTAAATACGTCAGAAACTTTGCCTGCAAACGGGGCAAACAAACGGGTGTAATTCAACTGGTTTGTCGCGTTATAGAAGTTCGCTTCTGCCAGCTCCTTGTTTGCCGTCAGTTCGTCTAGCTCCGCTTTCGAAATCATTTGGCGGCTGTGCAACTCTTCTCCACGTTTAAGCTGACGAATAGCAAGCGTGTATTGCGCCTCGGCATCATTGACTGCTTGCTTCTCTTTACTGTCATCAAGCTTAGCGATCATCTGACCTTCTTTGACTGTGTCACCAGCTTTCACCAACACATGTTGCACCTCACCGGCTCGACGAAACGCAATCGGAGTTTGTTCAGCAGGCACCACTTGTCCCTTAAAGGTACGGAACTGGCTCTTTACTGGAACATCGACAGAGACCGTCGACACATACAAAGGCTGTTCAACAGCGACTTCTTCGTTGCTGTTACAACCAGTCAGCACTGCAAGCGCAATAGCAGAAACTGTAAATAGTGAACGTTTCATTAAATACCTTCCTCACGAACCCAAGCTTTCACCACTTGACCTTCAACTAGGCGCTCAACACCCGCGATGACAACATAATCGTTCTTGTCTAAACCCGACTCCACACCACCATTTTCATTTAGTGACAAGGTCACTTTATTCACCTGTTGTGTTTCACTGTCCATCACCCAAACTTCGCCTTGAGTTTCGCTTTTGCTTACCCACGCCGCGCTTGGCAGCATTACAGCATCCGAAACATTTTGCTTAGCGATATGAACTTGACCTGTCATCCCCGTCAGCAAGTTACGATCAGACGGACGAGTAATGGTCACAATCGCTTCATAACTGTTAGTGTCTGCGTTTGGTTGAGTCGAAATCTCTTTGAATGTGCCTTGAATGCGATTGTTTGGTTCGCTATCCATCGTTACCCACATTTCCGCGTCTTTTAATGTGTTCAGTGACACCGCTTCTGCATACGTGACGGGCAAAGTGAACGACACATCCAACGTGGTATTGTCGATAAGGTTTAGAATTTCTTGTTTCGCCGCGACAACTTGGTACGGCTTCACGTAGGTGTAAGAAACAACACCATCAAACGGTGCATGAATCTCTGTGTAGCTTAAGTCTGTTTTTGCTTGCTCAAGGTTTGCCAGTGCGGCTTTGTACTGGGTTTCTTGCTGGTCATAGCTATCAGTACTGATCAGCTTCTTGTTGTACAAGCTTTTCGAGCGTTCCCATTGGGTTTTCGCTAACGAATATTGCGCTTGCGACGCATCAAGCGCCAATTGCAGATCTTTTGGGTCTAGCGTTGCAAGGACATCCCCCTGCTTCACTTCCTCGCCCATTCTGACGATCAACTTCTCAATTTCGCCACCAACCTGAAATGAAAGTTGGGCTCTGTACGTTGCATCTATTCGCGCAAGGAATGCATCGGAATCGGCAACAGTCAGATCATTAACAGCAAGTAATTTTACAGGTTTGATTAATGGCTCGGACGGTTCTGATACGGCTTTGTTACACCCTGTCAGCATCGTAGCGAGGCTCAATGCCACCGCTGCTCCGACAAATGTGCGCTTTAGGTATTGTTTTCGCACTGGCTTTCTCCATCGACTTTTTATTTACTACACAGCCGTGCAGTATAAGAATAATGAAAAAATGATCAACATATTTTCCACGTGGATAATAAAATAATTAGTCAAATCGTCCGGTTTCTGGTAAAAATAGGCGCGTTGAATAATATTCGGGAAAATTCGAACTATGACAGAGAGAAAGCAAGGCCGTAGGAGTGCTGAAGCCGCTGAGCAAACTAAGTGCCTGATTCTTAGAGTCGCGGCAGATATGTTCTGTGAGTTAGGTTATGAACGAGTTTCGCTTCGAAACATCAGTGAAAAGGCTGGTGTCTCCCATAGTTTGATTCGCCACCACTTCGGAAGCAAAGAGAAGATCTGGCAAGCCGTAAGTGATGCCATGGACGAGTTCATGCAGGGTTACATGGCGCAACTGGTTAACGAAATGCCAGCAAACACCCCGTCTAATCAAAAGATTTACCTATTCATGGTAAGAATGCTTGCGTTCGCGCTGGTTAACCCTCACCCAGTGCAGATGATTGCTGACGCGATTCGCCAAGGCGATGATGCGCTACTGCAATACTTCTTAAGATCGAAAGACGAATTTGCAGCGATTTTTACCGACCTCTTTGCTGACTACAATGTTGAATACCCTGAATACCAAATCGATCAGTGGGAATCAAAATGGCAAATGCTGGTATTTGCTCATGGCGCGATTAGCCTAGCTCCAATGATGCAAGAGACATGGCCAGAAGACGCAAACAACCGCGACAAGATGCTGATCAGACACTGGGAATTGTTCAACACCATCATGGCAAGTCAATTTAGTGTGAATAAAGAAGACATGATTCACCCAGACAAATTGAGTGAAGTGGTTATCGATATGTGTTGCCCGATTGAAGAATTAAGCGCGTAATCAACACCTTCAGAATAACGTAAAAATGCCGAGCAATATGCTCGGCATTTTTGTTTATGCTTTTCGTTTCAAAGAGGAAACGAAATGGAACCTACTTAATAGTTGCTTATTCCTAAACGCGACACTGTAGCTATACAGCGCGTGGGAAGTAGATTCCTAGTCTCGCTTTGGCTCGCTGGAATGACGAGCTTTAATTAACCACGGTAGTAGCGTTGCGGTACGAAAGGCATTTTTTCTACCGTCATTGGTAGCATCTTGCCGCGTACTTCTGCAAATAGCTCTGTACCGATAGCCGCAAGATCGGCGCGCACGTAACCCATAGAAACTGGCTTACCGGCATTTGGACCTGCTGTACCACTGGTTACTACACCAATCTTGTTGCCATCTGCATCGTACAGTTCTGCACCTTCACGCACAGGCGCTTTTGTTTGACCAACCAAGCCAATACGCTTACGAGCAACGTCTTTTGTTTCGATCTGCTTAAGAATGATGTCTGCACCAGGGAAACCGCCCGCACGCTCACCATCTGCGCGACGTACTTTTTGGATGCCCCATAGTAGGCTTGCTTCAACAGGAGTCGTCGTTGTATCTAAGTCATGACCGTATAGACACAGACCACATTCAAGACGAAGTGAATCACGAGCACCAAGACCGATCCACTCTACTTCCTCTTCGCCAGTTAGCTTACGAGCAAGCTCTTCTGCTTTGTCAGCCGGTACCGAGATTTCGTAACCGTCTTCGCCAGTGTAACCACTACGAGAAACAATGCACTCAACGCCTAGTAGTTCAACTTTACGAACATCCATAAACAGCATCTCTGCTACTTCAGGAGCAAAACGCGCTAGTACTTCTGCTGCTTTAGGACCTTGAATCGCAAGCAGTGCACGATCATCGATGATTTCCAGCTCAACGCCAGAAGGAAGATGCGCTTGAAGGTGTGCAATGTCTTGCTCTTTACATGCTGCGTTCACAACCACAAACAGATGATCACCAAGGTTCGCGACCATCAAGTCATCCATGATACCGCCCTGCTCATTAGTGAAGAACGCATAACGTTGCTTGCCTGCGCCTAGATCTACGATATCAACAGGAACTAACGTCTCTAGGAAAGCTGCCGCACCATCGCCAATCAAACGAAGTTGACCCATGTGAGAAACATCGAACAGACCTGCTGCATCACGTGTGTGTAAGTGTTCTTTCTTAACGCCTAGTGGGTATTGAACTGGCATGTCGTAACCCGCGAACGGGACCATCTTTGCGCCTACTTCAACATGAAGTGCATGCAGTGGTGTTTTCAGAAGTTCTTGAGTCATTTTCGTCTCCATTTAGATAGACCCGAGAATGCTGTCGGCATTCAATGTGTTTCCAATAATAAACACGCTTGATTCAATTTTGCACGAACAAGACATCGCTCGACTTTCAAAAGTGTGACTTTTAACATTTTAATCACAACAAAACGCACAAAAAAGGCGCTCTGTTGAGTGAGATATCATCAACAGAGCGCCATCATAACGCATTCAAAACAGATAGCAATCGTTTGCTTTCACTATAGGAAATTTACAACTATTTATCACTATTTGGCAGTCACCCACAAAATGTGCGCGTCTTCCTCACTCACACTGGTCAACATATGACCCATGTTCGCATCGTAATACACACTGTCGCCTTCGCTTAATACAACGGGCTCATAGAACTCAGAATAAAACATAACCTCACCTGATAAGATGAGTAAAAACTCTTCCCCATCATGGCGAACCCAGTCTTTGTATTCGTCAAAACTGCGAGCACGGATTTGGCTCTTAAAAGGCATCATTTTCTTATTGGAAAGTTGAGTCGCCAGCAGCTCGTGCTCGTAAGTTTGGGTTGGGTGCGGTTTGCCCTCTTTCTTTTTGGTCACATCGCGACGCCCTGTTGCCACCTTTTTCCTTGGTGGTTCAAATAGTTGCGGCATATCGATCTGCAATCCGTGAGCTAGCTTTTGCATCGCTTGGAACGTAGGAGAAATCTGTTCATTCTCGATCTTACTTAGCGTAGAACGCGCAAGTCCAGTACGTTGGCTTGCCTCTTCCAAAGTGATACCAAGTTTAGAGCGGATATCTTTAATGCGCTGACCGAGCTTAAGCGGTTCAATATTTTGGTCTTGTTGCTCTTTCGCCAACGTCATTGACGGGTATTCATCGTAAATACTTTCTGCCATAAATCCCTCTGTAAATATCCTTTATTCCTTCCTATTAGCATTGTGCATGAACCCTATAGTGGATAAAAGTCCACCGAGTTAATTAAAGCGTGCTCTTGTTAACAAAACCAGAAATCTCGTTTCCTATAGGAAATTTTTGGTTGATTGTTCGTTCCGCAAGCGCTATGTTACCAACTTGTTAGATGTAGAGATGCACATTTCCGTAAGAGATTGGACAAGAGAAACCACAATCCGACGGAGTTTTAACCCACTTATTCGGGTCGAAAGTCACTCTGTTCTGCTATGCAGTTCAGCTGTTTTGAGGACAAATGAGCCACCATCGCAATCAAACAACTATTTCTACTGCGGGTTCATTTTCAGATTTGGAAGGTCAACTACCATGAACAAGAGTTACCCTAACCACAGCTTGGAAAACTTTTTCTCTACCAACCTCTCCGCGACAGATGACGCTGTCTTTGCTGGAATTCAGGCAGAATTCGCTCGCCAAAACGAACAAATCGAACTTATCGCTTCTGAGAACATCGTGTCTAAAGCGGTAATGCAAGCTCAAGGCACATGCCTAACAAACAAATACGCTGAAGGTTACCCAGGTCGCCGTTACTATGGTGGTTGTGAGCACGTAGATACAGTGGAAGCCATTGCTATCGAACGCGCGAAAAAACTTTTCAATTGTGAATACGCAAACGTTCAACCACACTCAGGCGCACAAGCAAACGGCGCGGTAAAACTGGCACTACTTCAACCTGGCGACACTATTCTTGGTATGTCTCTGGACGCAGGTGGTCACCTAACACACGGGGCACGCCCTGCACTTTCTGGTAAGTGGTTTAACGCAATTCAATATGGCGTTGACCGCGAAACACTAGAAATCAACTACGAAGACGTTCGCCAACTAGCACTTGAGCACCAACCTAAAATGATCATTGCAGGCGGTAGTGCTATTCCACGTACTATCGACTTCGCAAAATTCCGTGAAATCGCAGACGAAGTAAACGCGATTCTTATGGTCGACATGGCACACATTGCCGGTCTTATCGCAACAGGCGCGCACCCTAGCCCGCTTCCTCACGCACACGTTGTTACAACCACAACGCACAAAACATTGCGTGGCCCACGTGGCGGTATGATTCTGACCAACCACGAAGACATCATTAAGAAAATCAACTCAGCGGTATTCCCAGGCCTACAAGGCGGCCCACTGATGCACGTGATTGCGTCTAAAGCAGTCGCGTTCGGTGAGGCGCTTGGTCCTGAATTCAAAACTTATATTGATTCAGTGATCAACAACGCAAAAGTTCTGGCGGAAGTATTGCAAACTCGCGGTTGCGACATCGTAACCGGTGGTACAGACACGCACCTAATGCTGGTTGACCTTCGCCCTAAAGGCTTGAAAGGTAACAAAGCAGAAGAAGCACTAGAGCGTGCAGGCATCACGTGTAACAAAAATGGCATCCCATTCGACACAGAGAAGCCTATGATTACATCGGGCATCCGTTTAGGAACGCCTGCGGGTACAAGCCGCGGCTTTGGCGCTGAAGAATTCAAACTCATCGGTAATTGGATTGGTGACGTACTGGACGGTTTGGTGAACAACCCTGAAGGTGACGCAGAAGTAGAAAAACGCGTACGCAAGCAAGTGAAAGAGCTTTGCAGTCGTTACCCTCTTTACCAATAAAAGATTTATTAAATCAGAAACTATCCTGACAAGTTATTTGGAGATTAAGCAATGGACAAAACACTGAAGTTTACAGATAGCCACGAGTGGGTACGTGACAACGGTGACGGCACAGTAACTATCGGTATTTCAGAGCACGCTCAAGAGATGCTAGGTGACGTAGTTTTCGTTGACCTACCAGACGTGGAAGATGAAGTCGAAGCGGGCGAGAGCTTTTCTTTGGTTGAGTCAGTAAAAGCCGCTTCAGACATCTACTCACCAATCACTGGCGAAGTAGTTGAAATCAACGAAGAGCTAGAAGACAGCCCAGAGCTAATCAACGAAGAACCATACGAAGGTGGTTGGATTGTGAAAGTGAAGCTTTCAAACCCATCTGAGTTGGATGACTTAAAAGATGCGGAAGAATACCTAAGCTCTATCGAAGAAGAGTAATTAGGATGAGACGAAAGCTGTCCCCTAGCATAACGATTAGTGGACAGCTTTTTTTCTAGGTTCGGACGTATAATTTAGATTATCAGTAGCGTAAATCCGTTACCCGAACCAAGGAGTAGGTAAAGGACAATGACTGAATTACTTCAAAGCCTCAGCACACAGAATGAGTTCGTTGCTCGCCACAATGGACCAAACAAATCTGACCAACAAAAAATGTTGGAAGCGATCAACGCAGTAAGCCTTGATGCGCTTATCGACGAAACCGTACCAGCGCAAATTCGCCTAGAGCAGCCAATGAGCTTGGCAGAAGCGAAAAGCGAAGCAGACATGCTGGCAGCAATGCGTAAGTTCGCCGATCAGAACCAAGTTAAACGTACATTCATTGGTCAGGGTTACTACAACACCTTCACGCCAAACGTAATTCTACGTAACGTGATGGAAAACCCGGGCTGGTACACCGCTTACACCCCTTACCAACCAGAGATCTCACAAGGTCGTCTAGAAGCCCTTCTAAACTACCAACAAATGGTGATGGATCTTACTGGTATGGAAATCGCGAACGCGTCATTGCTTGATGAAGCAACGGCAGCAGCAGAAGCGATGACACTTTGTAAGCGTGCGGGTAAGAGCAAGAGTAACGTATTCTTCGTTGCTGACGACGTTCACCCACAAACCATCGAAGTGGTAAAAACTCGTGCGAAATTCATCGGCTTTGAAGTCCTAGTTGGTTCTCTAGAATCACTACCAGAGCAAGACGTATTCGGCGCGCTAGTTCAGTACCCAGGCACAACAGGTGAAGTTCGTGACCTAACGGACATCATCGCAAAAGCACAAGCGAACAAAACGCTTGTAACGGTAGCGACTGACCTATTGGCTTCTGCCCTACTAAAACCTGCGGGTGAAATGGGCGCAGACGTAGCAATCGGCTCGGCACAACGTTTCGGCGTTCCTATGGGTTACGGTGGTCCACACGCAGCCTTCATGGCAACACGTGACAAGCACAAGCGTACTATGCCAGGTCGTGTTATCGGTGTTTCTATCGATACTAACGGCAACCAAGCATTGCGCATGGCCATGCAAACGCGTGAGCAGCACATCCGTCGTGAAAAAGCGACATCAAACATCTGTACCGCTCAAGCACTGCTAGCGAACATGGCGTCTTTCTACGCGGTTTACCACGGCGCAGAAGGTCTACGCACGATTGCTCGTCGTACGCACCACATGACAGCCATCCTAGCTGCTGGTTTAACTAAAGGCGGCTTCGAGCTTGCTCACAACAGCTTCTTCGACACCATCACCATCAATACTGGTGCACAAACTGAAGAGCTATACGCAAAAGCACTAGCGGCAGACATCAACCTACGTAAGTTGGGTACTCAGCTAGGTGTAAGCTTCGACGAAACCACAACCGTGGCAGACGTAGAAGCCCTATTCGCAGTATTCGGCGTGAAAGAAGAAGTCGCAGCACTATCAACTGAAATTGCTGGCAACGAATTTGCAGCGATTCCAGAAGCACTGCGCCGCACAACAGAATACCTAACGCACCCTGTGTTTAACACACACCACAGCGAAACACAGATGATGCGTTACCTAAAACAGCTAGAGAACAAAGACTTCTCACTAACGCACGGCATGATCCCACTGGGCAGCTGTACGATGAAGCTGAACGCAGCAGCAGAGATGATTCCAGTAACATGGCCTGAGTTTGGTTCGATCCACCCGTTCGCACCAGCAGAACAAGCAGCCGGTTACGCCGCACTAGCAAAAGATCTTAAAGAGAAGCTATGTGAAATCACAGGCTACGACGCATTCTCACTACAACCAAACTCTGGTGCATCAGGTGAGTACGCAGGTCTTATCGCGATTCAACGCTACCACGAAAGCCGTGGCGAAGGTCACCGTAACGTATGTTTGATCCCAAGCTCTGCGCACGGTACTAACCCTGCGACAGCATCTATGGTGTCAATGAAAGTAGTTGTGGTTAAGTGTGATGAAGAAGGCAACATCGACGTCACTGACCTAGCAGCGAAAATCGAGAAGCACAAAGACAACCTATCAAGCATCATGATCACTTACCCTTCTACGCACGGCGTATACGAAGAGCAAGTGAAAGAAGTATGTGAAATGGTTCATGCAGCGGGCGGTCAGGTTTACCTTGACGGCGCAAACATGAACGCACAGGTTGGTCTAACAACGCCGGGCTTTATTGGCTCAGACGTTTCTCACCTAAACCTACACAAAACCTTCTGTATCCCACACGGTGGTGGCGGTCCAGGCATGGGGCCTATCGGCGTGAAATCGCACCTAGCGCCTTTCCTACCGGGTCACATTGAAAACGGTGCAGACGGCGAAAACTTTGCAGTATCCGCGGCGGATATGGGTAGCGCGTCTATCCTGCCTATCTCTTGGGCTTACATCGCTATGATGGGTGAAGCTGGTCTAACAGACGCAACGAAAGTAGCGATTCTGAACGCGAACTACGTGATGGAGCAATTGCGTCCTCACTACCCTGTTCTTTACCGTGGCTCCAACGGTCGTGTAGCGCACGAATGTATTATCGACATTCGTCCACTGAAAGAAGAAACAGGTATCAGCGAAGAAGACATCGCGAAGCGTCTAATGGACTACGGTTTCCATGCACCAACTATGTCGTTCCCTGTAGCAGGCACGCTAATGGTTGAGCCAACGGAATCGGAAGACTTAGAAGAGCTAGACCGCTTCTGTGATGCGATGATCGCAATCCGTGAAGAGATGGCGAAGGTTAAGAACGGTGAATGGCCGCTAGATAACAACCCGCTTGTAAATGCGCCACACACTCAAGTTGACCTAGCGAAAGAAGAATGGGATCGCCCTTACTCTCGTGAGCTTGGCTGCTTCCCTTCTAAAGCAACCAAATCTTGGAAGTACTGGCCAACAGTAAACCGCGTAGATAACGTATACGGCGACCGTAACCTAATCTGCTCGTGCCCAAGCATTGATAACTACGAAGATTAATTTTTGTAGAATCTAAATATAGAAAGGCGAACCGATTGGTTCGCCTTTTTTGTTTTTGGTTAGACTTTTAAAACTTGTTTATGGACAAAACTGAGCGAGTGACTTTGTTGAACTGGTAAAAAACAGATCAACTCAAGTAAGGAAACTACAACAGACAAAACCTGTCTCTACTGGGGGCGTATTAAGATTAGTCGAATAGTTTTACTTAGGAGAAACTTGAAATGTCCGTTTCCATTGACTTAACTTCTCTATTTATGATGAACCAAAATCGGTCCTTGATATCATTGTCTGACAGCTTCAGTTTATGGACTGGAATTCCCATGTCATGAGAAACCACCTCTTTCATACTTTTGAGTTTGTATGAATCGAAGTTTGGGAAGTAGTTACTCTTCCATTTGTGATGCTTAACTTCATGAATTGCTCTGGTCAGCTTTTTAACGTTTTTATAATCCACACGATTTCTAACGCATAGATGCTTTATCATGTTGTCTAGTTCAAAAAGCATTTTCATATCGTCGATCTCAGAAAAAAAGAACAACCACCCCTTACATTTATTGCTTGCTATACATCCGGTTATTCTCAAATTAAGTTTCCAGAATAAAAGTGCTTTTGAGCGGTGTTTACCCGCATTTGCATAAGATGTAAAAAGAGCTGCTATAGAGTCTTGAAATCGCTTTCTACTAGCTTCTCGTACTGAAACTGACACTTCGCCTTTATGCATTGTTGGGTTATATACATAGCCCAGATAAGAGAATTCTTGATCTATCGGAGTTATAGTTGTTTTGTCCGAGTTTTGTTCTAGATCGTGAACATTCAAGCCTATCTTTGTAGCCTCTTGAACAAAATCTTTATAGATTTTTTGAGCATCCTTTTCTTTGCAAAAAATAAGTACATCATCCACATATCTTTTGTAGAAGATGTCATGTTTTTTCAGCTTCTTGTCTACCTCCATCATATAAATTTCAGCAAGTACGTTTGAGATAGATAAGCCTTGTGGTACACCGATTATATTACTTTGATTCTTCTGGAACCCTGTAGATATGGCAGCATGAACTAATTTTATTGCGTCACTTTCAGCACCTAGTTTTGCTAGTTGATCCAAAAGACTTTGATGATTAACAGTTGGGTAAAAGTCTTTTATGTCTATCTTTATTGCAGTTTCATAAAGTCCTGAATCAAGAGCCAGTTTTACTTCTCTAGTTACTTGCTGAGGTACCTGAACACCTAATTTTTGTCCAAAGTTTTTCTGTAGATAATTATTGAGGGCTTTTAGAGTAATTCGATCTCTTAAGGTGGGGATCGCAATTTGTCTTGGATGTTTGTTCGCCCCTTTAGATATCAATTTTTCTTTGTATCTAGTGAAATTGTAATTACCAAAATAAACTTTAGTGACAATGGTATGGAGTTCTTGGCTTTGTACCTTGGAGAAATGCTTTGGCTGAATACAGTCCACCCCGGTTACTTTTGATAGCGCAAAATGTGATAAGTAAATGTCTCTTAGGTTTTCAGAGGTAAAGATGTCGGATATCGAGGGTGCCATCAATTAGTCACGTCTTAAAAAATTGAAAAATAGATTAACAACACAGGTGCTAACATTGTTGCTGCGATGCTGATGACTTTGACAATACGTAGTCCAAAATAAAAGACAAAGTCTAGTCTGGTCGCAACTATTGTCAGCTCACTTTTATCTTTGGTATTCAGATAAGCTTCTACTTTTGAGTTAATGAAATCAGACCAAAAATGGTTTTCGCAGGAATCAAGGATCTGCGTATACCTTGTTTCATCTTCTTCAGATAAAGATTCTTTGTGTTTAACTTTTGAATATAATGCTTGTAACTGGATATAGCCACTTTTTAGCTTTGTTGCTCTATCACTATAGCGTCCTAATGCGGATAAGAGAGAAGCACAAAAAACAAATACAGAAAAGCAGATAAATAGCTTCGAAGTGAGATCCGGTTGATCCGCCCCTAACACTAGCACTGAAGCAAAAACGCCACACAGTGAATACCAAAAAAGAGCTAGGTTTGACCATCTAGCCATGCTCATAAGTCTTTTTTCGGCATTAATCCAGTTTTTTCGTGTCCACCAAATGTTATCTTTATTCATAGATACTCCGAATGAATGCCCTGCGGGAATACTTTAAGACCGTTAACGCTCTTAAAAAGAGCTACTTCACAAAGGAAGTAAGCGATAAATCGCTTCATGATTAGAATCACCTCTTTTGAAGGCTTGTAGACATACACACCGACAGGGCGGTCGTGATGGTAGCACTTTGCTGTATTGCATACAATTGGTTGGAATGGAATCCAATAAAATTTTAATCGTTTTATTAATATGTTAGCGCCTTTTCTTTACTATATCGATGAGGTTGATTGATTATAAACCTACCAATACACATTCAAATTTTTTACCCAATTGCTGAAGCTACGTATTCAATTGAGAAGCCCTCTTCAATTAGTCGCCAATGTTCTTTCGGATAAGTTTCAGTAGT
Source organism: Vibrio sp. SSH13-20 (assembly GCF_040104475.1). Lineage (NCBI taxonomy): Bacteria > Pseudomonadati > Pseudomonadota > Gammaproteobacteria > Vibrionales > Vibrionaceae > Vibrio > Vibrio sp. SSH13-20. Next base: position 779,585 of record NZ_JBECOU010000001.1, on the reverse strand, counting down.
GGAAATATATGTTTCTAGATTCTAAAAATCATTTGTTCTAACGCAAAAAGGGGCATAAATGCTAGCTGTGATCACGCTGGCAGACCATTGGACAGAAGCGTTACAGGAAAAGTCCTGATTTGGCATGGTTGGATTAGAAAATTTCATGGTCAGGTTTTGATTGCAAAATTCAAAAACTGACCCGTAATTTTTTTGTTAGATCTAATTGTGTGCTCGTTACTCACATAGACATTAATTTTAATATACTATTTTGGGGTCGGCTTCTCTCTCAATATGTTTGCGTAAGCCTTCCAATCTATAGCGGCTACAGTACCTAAAGCTTGGAGCTTGGCCAGTAGGGTAAATAAGAAATACATCAAGTTATTATCGGATTGGTGTATTTCAAGCTCGCCACCTTCACTAACAAATGCCCCGCCCTCAAGTGAGCATCCAACATCTAATAGGCACTCCACTACTGTTGGCAAGTTGCTAGCAAATGAATCGCTTTTTATACCATCAGCCCAACCGCATTTCGCGGCTAAGATACCACAAATGATATTGTGCACTTTTTTGGGCGGTAAGGTGCCTGAAGCAGTTGCTATTGGAACGCTAGTTCTGGTGAGCTTTCTAACTGAACTTGCTTTGTTTCCGGCGTATTCCAAATAGTCCTTACTAATAGTCGGCTTACACTCAAACACAGCATAAACTGCCTCAGCAGGAATGTACTTGTGGTTCTGCTGTGTTAGAAGCATGGGAGTGTACTGAGGGTCAAAAATGACAATATCTATTTGATCGCTCTTATTACCCTCACTGTCGATAATAATGCCCTTATCCACGCCGTATCGATTAGGAAGATAATCTCGTAAAATTTCAATCCAACTATCCTCATGGATGTCTCCCTTCGTACCAGGGTGCTCTACGCCTCTTGAAGCGCGGTACAGGTCGTGTTCAAGACCCTTCTGAACATCTTCAAAAACGTCCTTTAGCCATTTGTCATTACTCATTAGTAGTTCCGAAAGGTGGGGTTGGTTGAATTGACAGAGCTACTTCTAGTGCTCTTTCTTTTGTTACGGCTTTGTTCGGGTATGCGTCCAAAATTATTGCCGGAACGAGCCTTTGAGTAATATCGGAAAACGAAAAGCCATAATCTCTTGTATCGGACTCACCCGTTGCTTCAGCGATCTTTGCAATAGTCATATCGCCCAGTTCAAAAGGGGCCAGGGTTTGCTCCAAAGCAGCCTTTCGCTGTTCAACCGTAGGTCTCTTGAAAGGTAAGATCTCCGCGGCTCTTCTTTTGACAGCAGGATCTAAAGCATCCAGTCTATTTGTGCACATAATGACTGCCGCTGGTAGACCTTCACTTGCCAGAGTATCGATCCCGCGAATGAACGCATTGACTCCGGCTCGGTCTTCATGGTGCATTTGTGATGATTCTCTGGATTGAGCTATAGCATCAGCTTCATCAATTAGCAGAACTACCGCCCCTCTAGACTTTCCAGTATCGCTTTTATATTTTTTAGCTAGCTCTTTAGTTTGTTGAAATGCGCTAGATACGAGTTGAGTCATTTCACCCACACGACCTTGCCCGCGGGAAGACAAGCTAAGTGGAAGGAGGGTAATATCTATCTCATTCAAGCGTGCGACCTTGTCGCCAATACTCTCCGCTAAAGCTGTTTTTCCTGAGCCAACATCACCAGCCAGAACAATAAGCGGGGGTCTATTCAATATAGGCTCCAAGACTTCGTAATGATCGCCATGAAACTGGTTTACCCATTTCTCCATTGAGCGCGGATTAATCAAAACTGATAGCATTTTGGTTAATCTGATTTTGTAGTTATCAAGCCCAATAAGACGATCAAGCTTCATTTGAGCTTCAAAGTCTGGAAATTCCCTGCTATTTTCAAACAGGTTACTTGCTTTAGTTGTTGTCACGTTCTAATAACTCCTTAATGATTTTCTCGACAAACTACGCTCGCCTGAAGAATAAGTTTTATCGTTTTCATAAAATCCAGAAACTCCAGGCTCATCCGCCCCAACTCTCTGTACGGGTAGAGTATTTTTGAATGCGACTCTTTCGCTCTGAGTTAACTCAAAATACTTGTCAGTGTAAGTCACATAGCTGTGGAAACGCGCATTGCTAACATCAGCATTGGCTTTCAACGTCCCCGGTGTATCATCAATGCCATTGCTAATTTGGCTAGCGGTATAGCTGAAAGTTGGCTCAATCCATTTATTGTCTCGCTGAAAGCCAAATGTCGCAGTGTCTAGATAGCCATTTTTAAGCAGCTGGGCAATTTCTTCCTCGAAGTCCGAAATCTGACTACTTGAAGGTTTACTATAGAATCGCTGCATTCGCCTTAAATCCGCAGACACTTTGGCTGACATGTGGCGAGCATGGGTAATAGTAAACGTATTGGTTGTAGTTGAAGTGTAGCTACTGCTCATAATTACCCCGTAAATGAAGGCCCAAAAACCGATTGCCAATATTGCAGAGTCAGAGCTTTTGTTGGTGCAAACTCGGCAGCATCAATAGCGTCACCAGCAGCCATTGCGGCATTTACAATTAAATCAGCTTGAGTTCGTGTATATAGGTTGCTGACGTTGTTATTAGCATTTACTGGGTCAATAATCTGAACTGGATGGCTGAAAGCACCTACTTCACTTGACTTATAGTAATCCTCAAAAATTATCTTTTGCTCAAGGTTAGACTTAACTATGTAAGTAAAGAAGGCTTGTAAAGCCTCGACATAATCTGAAAAATCAATACCTTCATCACATAGCTTCGCCAAGATCATCTCAATCATAAATGACTTGAACCTAAAGTCTTCAACTTCTCTCTTTTGTTTCCTGGCCCAATACTTTATTAACCTAACAACTTGCGTATAGTGCTCTGGTTGTTGAGCTTTTCTCTTTTTAGCAAACTCCAGATGTAAAGGGATGCTAGTCTCAAGATATGACCCATCAATTTGACTAACCAGATAGCCTCGCCAATCTGGCTCTCCTTCATAAATAATTGGTACAAGGTCCACATCCAACCCAGAACCTTTAAATGACACGCAGATACTGTATGTTTGCCTTGTAATTTGGTCGTCGCTAAACTGTGGATACGCCTTCCGAATCTTTTCTTCCAAATAATCCAACAAATCACTCAAAGCAATGCTTGAATCAATGCCTCCGATGTATACCGCCACATCAATATCGTTTAGCGTTCTAAGTCCAGTTCCCTTAGCCAAACTTCCAGACAGTTGCATCCTTTTCAAGGCAAAGTCCGGGTGCTCTTTTAAGTAGGTTTCTAGCTTGTCTCTAAGGTTACGGGCCTGTTTCCTGAATTTATCAGCTCGCTCTTTTGGTAAATTTACTTTTTCCTTTGCAAATTCACATAAGGTCTTATGATTAACGTGTTCTAATGACATCCCCGCCTCAAAATCCATCACTGTTAGTAAGTATTTATTTGGGGCTGGTTAAATAGTTTTCAACTCTTCGGCCAAAAAATTTCTAATATCCAATTCGTTAGAACGAGCAGGTTTAGGTCTTGCATTGTGCATCGACCTGATGCTGAGATCTTTATCATTACAAAATTTGAGTTAACGAACGACTAGCACTAACAAACTTTGGGGCAGAACTGAGCTAGAGAGGCAGTAAGACAGCGTCAACATCGAATAGATGTATTCGTCATACTTCCGTGTTACTTTTTGGTTCATTTTAAACACTAACTCCACAACGTGCTTCCTGAGATTCCTAGTCTCGCCTAGGCTCGCTGGAATGACCCGGCAGAAAGAGCCGAGTGTAGTGGTTCAGCTTGTGTGTCTAAATTTGAGTAATCCACTATCACCAAGCTTCAAGATCGAAAAAGGCGAATCGTGTGGTTCGTCTTTTAGTATTGGATTGGATGACTGACTTGAGGCTGAGATGTTTAGGGTGCTAAACCGAAATCAATCAAGGGCAACTTGTTCCGACCTCCCCTAATCACCAGTCAGGTTATTGCTCTTTACCACCGCGACGTAGTTCTCAATCACTGGGTGAGCAAACTGTTCCGGCTCGTACATCACCCTGCGTTGCGTTGCGGTGAGGTCAGTAAACGAACCATCCTTAAAATCACCACACCAACGTACATCAAATTGAGCAGCATACTTACCTTCGCTTAGGTAAGAGACTTCAATACTCTCGATATCGTGGTCGTCAGACAGCAATAAGTCATGCATCCAATGATGTGATTCCATAAATTCATTTTAAACGAGGCTTTAGTTTGAAGACGAACTTCGCTGCCCACACTACAGTTGTATCAGCCGTCAAGCCAAAGACTTCGATGTGAGTTTTAAAGCGAAAATGTGCTTGGTATGCCTAAAACTTGCCGTGTTGGCTTACTATCAATCTAAATAAGACTGCTCGGCTTCGACAACGAATTACGCCGCAAAGCCAACCATGAAAGTAATGGACATATTATTTACATTATTTTTTAAAGTGCGCCTAGATATGCGATTTAGCATGACTTAATTTGAAAACTGGGGCAGCCTTAGGCTAGCACTTGAGATCATTAGGACATAGTATCGCCTCACGCGTGGGGATGAGTTGACCTATGTACGAGATTGGCAAGCGAATGGTCAAAATACTGGTTTTCCTTATGAGTGCCACAATATTATTGCTCTCAACAGGTTGTAACGCAGATATGTTTAATTTCTTCAAATCAAAAAAGTTTCAATACACACTTAGCTCAGAGATCACTGGCAGCTTATACTTAGGCGGGAAAGCGTTTACTAGCGAGGTAGTTTATCTACGCACGGCTTTTTCTAACAACCGTTATATCACCGAGACAATGACGTCAGAAAAGGGTTATTTTCATTTCGAACCCACATACCACTATCAGACGTTTAAAGAACCTACCCTTCATGAGTCCTCTAGCTACATTGGCATTTACATTTTCATAGATGGCATAAAACACTACTTACTAGAAGCTCGATTTTCTGATGTGAAACCCTATGAATTTATTTCAGATAACCTTCTTGATTTAAGTTGTGAGATTAATTCGGACGAATATCATTACTTTTTTAAAAATAGATTTGTTGAGAATGGTCTCGATCTTGAAATTATTAGTAGGTGCGATTTGAAAGGATTTTCTGAAAAAATATTACTAAACAAGGACACGTAATAGTTGATATTAAATAGATTTAATGACCAATTTATCTTACAAAACCCGTACTACGCCTCCTTCCAAGCTGACGATGCGGGTTTGATTCCCACAGCACGCTTAGGTAGATTCCTAGTCTCGCTGGAATGTCCCACCTGTAACGCCGAGTGTAGTGGTTCAGTTTTTGAGTCAGAATCAGAGCTACCCCATGAACACCAAATCCTAAGAGCAAAAAAGGCGAACCCACTGGCTCGCCTTTTTTGAAAGTAAGGATTTGTTAGCTCGCTTTCGATGCCGCGTGCTGCTCTACCATAAACGCGATGACTTCTTCATTTAAGCAAGATTTGCTAATGTATTGGCGTTGTTTACCAATATGAAGGATAAAGCCCAAATCGGTTTGTTCGAGTTGGTCGATTTCTTTCCAAGCGAGGCTGCGATCGATTTTACCGCTTTTGTAGCGCACGCCATCCGCGTTAACTTCAAACACCACTTTGTTGCCACGGCTTGAACTAATGGTTTGACGCCACAGCCACCACGTTCGCTTGCAGTACACGCTGAACGCTTCAATCACACTCAATACGATAAAGAACCAACCCACATAACCGTTAGGTAGCAGTTCAAACTCCAATAAAACCACACCAAAAATAAGAAACAAGATCCCTTTCAGGTATGCGTGTGGGAACTTAACTGGCTGGCTAGTTTGATCATAACACTCTGCAAAGAATGGTTTGTCGAGTGTGTATTCTGTGGTGAATTCGAAATCTTTAGACATGTATGGTTACTTTAAGGTTTTTGTGAATGAGTCTACTTGGTTGCTCTCTCGCAACGCGTGCATTGTAGCGCTTCTCTTGGTTTATCTTTAGTCCTTTTGATTCTGTTTTGTAAATCAATAATAACGAAACATTCGGAGACCCTAGTGCGCTTGCCAAGATCAAACAAAGCGAACCATTTGGCTCGCCTTGTTAATTAACGTTCTATGTTAATTAATGACCTATGCGACTTCTTGAGTTTACTACTTTAGAGGGTCGTTATCTGGCAAAGCACTGTGTATCCACACTGCCAGTCTGTGTTTGATGTTTGCGCCGTCGAGCTTGCTTTCTGGCAATGGCGTGATTTGCTTAGCATCGACCAAGAATAGGTAAATCGCTTTTACTCTTACAGGTTGTGGTGACTGCGGAAGGTCAAAGCCTTGTAGCTTCGCCATCTTCCCGCCAATCTCTAGTGCCTTCTTAACCAGTTTGTCTTCATTCTGAAGCTTGGAGCTTTTTGACATTGATAGATTCCTCTTCTTCGCTTCCAGTAAGAATACATTAAGTGTCACGTATGGCGTGTTAGTAAGCTCGCATATTAGTAAGATTCCGTGACATTGCCACGCAACTGATTAAACAACGACCAGGCATGCTGATATTGGCGATACAGCAATGTAGGCAGGTCACTTCACCACATTGTTTCTGGTTTCAAAATACCCCCTCTTTTTATGGTCTTTGAGCGTTTTCATTGGCTTTTTCTTTGAATCAATCTCAAACAAATAAGTTTAAATGATAATTATTATCATATTTATACTTACTTTATAAAGTCCTACTGATAAGCTCAGCTTTGCTTCTCGATACTGAAATTGAGGGCGCTTACATCGGTCGAGTTAAACCTCTCTTCCGATTGAAAAATTAATAAAAACCATAAATAACAGGCTATTAACTATGAACATTAAAAGAAGCTTCGCCGGTCTGGCAATTTTCGCTGCATTTAACGCTACGGCTTACGAACACTATTCAGTGTTTAAAGATTACATTGACCAAGGTCTGGTCACTGCAAACCAATCTCGCTTAACACAAATAGCAAAGTCTAACCAAGGGCAACTGACTGTAGCTGGCGCGTACTCATACGATCAGCTAGGACGAGTAACACAGCGCGACTACGCAGACAGTACATTTGACTACGCCTATAACGATGCAGGCTTTTTGGAATCTGCACGTGCGCTAATGAAGCACGGCTCAATCAACAGTTACGTTAGACACACCAAAGAAAACTTCATCTCTCAATACAGCTATAACGAACTCGGTCAAGTTGATGTTGAGAATAAGCAAGTCTTTCAGGATGAGGCTGCCGATCTTAACGGTACACCTATCGCGACATATCGAATTCAATATACGTATGGTGCTGATGGCAAACTTCTTCAACGCCGCCAAGTACCGCAGTCTGGCGACGATATGTCTGTTCGCGAATTTCATTACTCCTACCATGAAGATGGTAAGTTAAGAAAAATCCGTGAGGTTAAGCTCTCGACACCAAAGGAAAAGAGTACCCTCTTGCTGCAATACTACCCGAATGGCGAAATCAAAAAAGCAACTCAGAAGTTGTTCGGCAAAGGCACCAAAACCTTTGAAATGGAGTATGTGGATGATGGTTCATTGGTTTATGGTGTTTACTATGTAGATCCAGTGAAAGAGTGGAAAGTAGACTTAGATTTCTTTGGTCTTGCCTTCCATCCAATCAAATCAATGAAACAAACCGCTGGCGAAGCAGTCAGCACATACCGCTATCAATACCAGAACAGCGACGGTGATACTCTGCCAGATGTGGCACTGCTAGAGGTCACACTGCCAAGCTTTAGCCAAACTATTCAGTACAATATGACAAATAGATAACGCTAAACCCTTCTCGAAGATATTCTCGTATCAGACTATCAAGGAAGACCGCGCTTCTGGTCTTCCTTGTTTCCCAGTAAAAAAACCGCGACAAAGCAGCAAGCTTATATGTCAACAAGACAAAGTTACCCTGCATCTATCTGGATACTTGTATTGGTCAACTTTGCTATTAGCCCACCTACTCGTTCTCGCATATCCCGCCTTTGTACGATCATATCAAGAGCGCCATGCTCAAGTAGAAACTCACTTTGTTGAAAGCCATCCGGTAGCTTTTCTCGCACGGTTTGTTCAATCACACGACGTCCTGCGAACCCGATTCTGGCTGTAGGTTCACCAATGTTGATGTCCCCCAGCATAGCTAAACTTGCAGAGACGCCGCCGAACGTTTGATCGGTCAATACCGAGATATAGGGCAAGCGTGCATCAGACAAACGCGCTAATGCTGCACTGGTTTTTGCCATCTGCATTAACGACATTAAGGACTCTTGCATACGAGCGCCACCACAAGCTGAAAAACAAACTAATGCACAATTATCTTCTATTGCTGTATCGACGGCATCAACAAAACGAGCCCCTACGACCGACCCCATTGAACCTGCCATAAATGAAAACTCGAATGCACAGGCGACAATGGGTAAACCTAGTAGCTCGCCTTTCATTGCAACTAATGCATCTTTCTCTCCTGTATTCTTTTGAGCAAGTGCGATACGTTCTTTGTAGCGCTTTTTATCCTTAAAATTGAGCATATCTGTTGGCTCATACTCACTGCCAATTTCTATCCGCTCCCCTTTATCCAAAAAGCTATCCAAACGATGCCGCGCTGACATCCGCATATGATGTTGGCATTTTGGGCAAACTTCTAGGTTCTCCTTAAGGGCGAGCCGATACAAAACTTGTTCGCAAGAATGACACTTGGTCCATACCCCCTCTGGGATGGATGCTTTGCGCGTACTGATGATGCTCTTTTTATCTAATAGCTTTTCTAGCCAACTCATTAGGATCCTTCAACTTAGAAACAACGTTATCGAGCATTGTATTAACCTGTTTCAAGTAATAAAGTGCACTTTACGGGCTTTATAATCCAATAATATGGGATAAACCAAAATGCTTGAGAGAATTGATCAGCAATGGCTAAAGAGCTTCCATTGTGTCTATGAAAACAATAGCTTTAAGAGAGCCGCCGAGTTTTTATCCCTGCCGACTTCAAATGTCAGCCGCCATATTGCTTTACTAGAAGAACAACTTGATGTGCGATTGTTTGATAGAACAACCCGAAGAATATGCGCTACAGATGCCGGAGAGCACCTCTACATACGTACGCAACCTCTTTTGGACAAACTGAATGATGCGCTCGAAGAAGTCACGCAACACTCACATCAAGTCACGGGACAACTTAACGTTTTAATGCCAGATTCACCGGAGTTGGCGCGAGCGGTTGTCTCTTTCTGTTCTCAACACCCTGCGATTTCATTGAGTTGCGAGACCAACCTAAGCCCTAAAGAGGATTTGCTTGATGGGTTTGATGTTATCTTGAGTTTTCATCGTGGAAAACTTGAAGACAGCAATTGGATTGCCAAAGAGATTAAGCGCTGGTCTAGCGTTGTTGTCGCCTCACCTATCCTACTGCAAACATGCCAAAAACCTTACAAAATTAACGATTTAAAACACCTTCCTTGTATTAGCAGTTTTACGGCATTGAAAGGAACGCCTTGGGTTTTCAAAAACTCAGAAGGAGAGCAGATAACTCAACGAGTACAATCTGCATTTAAGGTTAATAGTGGGCAACTTGCTAAAGTCGGCGCGTTAGCAGGATTTGGCTTTGCTATTCTTCCCGAAGCGTTCTGCTATGAAGACGTACAATCCGGAGTACTGGAAGTCGTTGAACTTGAATACAAGCCAGAAGATTTGGTGTTATACGCCTTTTACGCTTCCAGAAAGCACGTAGCGAAGAAGATCCCGATGTTTATTGAGCATTTGAAACGTTTGTCGAGCATTTGAAACACTCAATACATAACAAGAACACTAAATAAACCCGTCCCCTCTCCTGCACTTGTTCAATTTACCGCTTATTGCTCAACTGGCGTCACTTTTGATTCGTCGTCAGGTTGAGACCACTTGATGATGGCTCGTAGGTTCATAGAGAAGAAGATGATATTGGCGATTATCATTGCCACGCTGCCTGTGAGATACCCGACTGCAACCCAACTGGTGTTTCCGCACATCATTAAGATGAAACCAATTTTGTTCTTGTTTCCGATTTGCCAAATGGCAAGAAACGTAAGTACCATCGCAACCCAGTCGATCCCATAGTACTGAAAGTATTCCATTGTCCTCTCCATGGGTGTAACACTTTAAAACGGTGAGCAAGCGCCTTAATGAAGCTTTAACACACCACTTTAATGATAAAAACAACAAGGCGAAAATGCCGCGCGTAGTGAATCTTTTTTGAATATTTGATGATTACTAAAACCAAAAGCTACCAAGTTTTATCGAGATCTCGAGCGTACAAAGAAATAGCTCGCTGATACTCTTTAATTGCATCGCTGTTGGTGGTGGACACTAAGAGTTCGAGTAACAATGATGTGGCTTCTTTATGTCGACCCACATTGTAAAGACACATTGCATAAAAAGGCTGAACTTCGATCGCATTAGGGTATTCATCCAACGTTTGTTCAAAATAGCTTAATGCTTCTGAATACTCGCCAAGGCTTCGGTAGGTACTCGCTAAGCCGAACAACGCATCAAATCTTTCTACCGAAGAGAGTGTTCCTGAAAGCGCAGACAAGTAATGACCGATTGCTTCTTGCTCTTTGCCTTCATTGTCGTACGACCAAGCGATTTGTAAGTGCGCTTTTGCGGCAAAATGTTCATCGTCTAGTAGTGTTGTAAGTAACGCTCTCGACGCTTGATACTTAGCTTCTTTTCGCAGCTCAATTGCTTGTTTGATGATCGTTTCCATAATTTCCCTCGAAGCTAAAAGCGCTCGTTTAAAGAGCGCGCAATCGCAATGTCTTTGTTCGAATGAATCAAGAATAGTAAATAACCTAACTCACACAGTCTACCCATCATAACCTTTCTTTTTGTATCCGTTTCGTTGATACTCTTGCCCCTTATCGTTCAGTTGGAAAACTTTCATGCCCCAAGCTAACTCTGTTGTCGTGCTCGACTTTGAAACCACTGGTCTCTCTCCGAATATGGGTGACCGCGCCATTGAAATCGGTGCAGTAAAATTAGTCGACGGTGAGGTTGTCGATAGTTTTCAGCAACTGATGAACCCAGGCTTTAGAGTCAGTTCTTTCATCGAGGGCTACACTGGCATTACCAATAACATGTTACGCACCGCACCAAGCTGCGATGAAGTGATGGCATCATTCAGCGAGTTCATTGCCGGTGAAAACCTTATCGCCCACAACGCATCTTTTGATAAGCGCTTCCTCGATGCGGAGCTTGAACGAATCAACTGTGGTTACTCAGGCGAGTTTGCATGCTCATTGCTAGTGGCAAGACGTTTAATTCAAGATGCTCCTTCTCATAAACTCGGAGAACTAGTTCGCTTCAAAAACATCGATAATGACGGCGTTTTTCACCGAGCGTTAGCCGATGCACAGATGACAGCAAAACTCTGGATTGAAATGGTCGAGGGCTTGGAGCAATCCGGCATTCACAATCCAAGCTTTAAGTTTATGCAAACCGTGAGTAAAACAGCGAAAGGGAAAGTCGATCTGCTACTCGCGAAAAACCGCGCTTAGATCTCGCGACTATGATGTTTGTTCTCAAGCATCATAGTAAAGGTAAATAATCTATGGTTGTTTATGATTAGAAATACCTAATCGTTATGAGTCACGCTCGTTCTTCATCATAAAACCTTGATACAGAGCTCCGAGCTTAGCATTCAGCTCCTCATTATTTTTTGCAGATACAGTACCTACCAAAGTCGCGCCGCTTGCCGTACCTATTGTTACATCAAAGTTTTCATTATCAGTACTTTCGACAAAGACATAGTTGTCGTTCTCTCTGTCGTAGAAAGAAGCAAAATTATCGTCAATAGATGTATTAAATTTCATAAATCAACCCGTCAAAACCGTAATGATTGTGACTCTTTTTTAAGGTCGGTAATACAGGTATATGTTAATTCTCAGTCTCATTCCACAATCAGATGCAATCAACATATCTATTAGTTTCTACATAAGGGTTCTAAGGGGTTAGATATGTAACCTACTCGGCATCCCAGTCATCAACTTTTTGGACTATGATGTCGACAACACTAGCAAACTCTCTGCCTTTTGGGGTTAAACCGTAATTCACAGTCACAGGGATAGTGTCTTCTTGTTTTCGCCAAACAAACCCATATTCGCACAGTAACTTCAAGCGTTCGGTGAGCACCTTGCTTGAAACCAGCGCCAATTGCTTGCGAATTTGACCGAATCGCATCTCTTCTTGTTGCCCGAGCAACCAAACGATGTGAGCGGTCCACTTAGTCGATATCAATGTTAAGTATTTATCCACGCTGCAATAGCCAACAGGCTGTACTTGATGATTTACTTTTGACGACATCGCCCTTCCCTAATCCGTTTTTTACCGCCAGTGTAATCAAACACTACACCTCAGACCATTAGTTACCTGAGAGTAACTAGTTACTTTTAGGAAGCTAATTTTAATTCGTAACTGACCGTTCTATCTTGAATTGGCAATTAGGCAAAGGGACGAAAGCTGCCTGAGCCAATAATTAGAGGATTACGTTATGCGATATATTTTTCTGTTTATTTCTTTTGTCTCACTTGGTTTACATGCGGAGACGCTCTATCCGAAGCCACAAACACCATCAGAGTTACATGCATTATTTGGTCAATACTTTGCGGATAAAGATTTGGAGGGATTAGGAACACTTTTCCATCAAGATGCGGTATTTATTTTGGATAAAGAAGGCAATCAAGCCAAAGGGCAAGAAGCGATCAAACGCGTATTGGAAGGTTTTATGAAAGGCGATGTCACCATGCATACAAAGCGCGTTTCCATCCACATTAATGATGACATTGCCATGGTGCGTTCAGATTGGGAAATAATGAACACTTCGCAAGGTGCAACTCAGACAAAAAACGCGATACAAGGAACGGCATTGGAAGTCATGCATTATGTAGATGGAGGTTGGGTTTATGTTATCGATAATCCCAATGGCTTTTGAGGTCAATATTCGGCGTCGACAACATGCTGCATGAACTTCGCTTCTGCTTTTGAGTAACATTGTTCCCCCACATAGATTTCGCTTTGTAGTAGAAACATTCCTCGTTTGCTCTTTACGCAATGCGCCTCAACGCGAATGATGGCATTAAGGGGAACCGGTTTGATAAAGCGAACCTCGAGCTTTGCTGTCATCGCACATATCTCTTGAGCAAAAAGGCAGTGGGTCATAGCCGTGTCATGCAAAGCGCAGATTGCTCCGCCTTGCATGACACCTTGATATCCCTGAACTTTCTCTGTTGGTACGATTTCGCACTGCACGCCGCCATTCGGCATCTGGGAAAACTGAACAGTATCGTTGGCGTTGAAAAATGGCTGGCAACACACTGCACACTGCTGGTGGTTTTTGGGGTAGTGGTGTGACATAAAATCCTTCTGTATCTGAGACGTCTCTGAACTTAAGCTGCTTTAATAAGAGCGTTCACGAATCATGCATCTAACTCAACATTCAAAGGTGAGAGGCGCTTATTCATTGGTAATGGGATATGAACTGTAGCTCTCATTATTAGCATATGCCAATAACAAATAGTGAGAAATTAGGTTCCATGAGACTGTGTTCTTTCTAACGAATGAACCATGACTCGAATCAGACGCGCCACTGGTCACGTCTCAAAAAGTCGCTTACTATGCCAAGTACCTATAAAGCTTTGTGAGCTACTCATGAGCAGTAAAAATAATAAAAACCTTGGCATTCTTCTTAAACTCAACACCTTTATTTCGCCTTATAAATGGCGTGTCGCTGCTGCCCTAGTCGCACTTGTTGCGACAGCAAGCCTAACGTTGTCCGTCGGTTATGGCGTACGTATCTTGATTGACCAAGGCTTTGCTCAGCAATCATTACAAGAGCTAACCAACGCGATTCAGTTTATTGTTGCCGTCACTTTATGTATTGCCGTTGGAACGTTCTTCCGCTTCTACCTGGTTTCTTCGGTTGGAGAACGCGTCAGCGCAGATATTCGCCTTGCGGTGTTTAATCATGTGATTACCCTGCATCCGAGCTATTTTGAGACCAACAGCAGCGGCGATATTATGTCTCGCCTCACGACTGATACGACTCTACTTCAGAGCATTATTGGTTCGTCGTTTTCCATGGCGATGCGCAGTGCATTGATGTGCTTTGGTGCGATCATTATGTTGTTCGCTACTAACGTTAAGCTCACTTTGATAGTTTTGGCGTCTGTGCCTTTTGTCTTGGTGCCGATATTAGTTTATGGTCGGCGCGTTCGTGCTTTATCGCGTCAAAGCCAAGACACAATGGCGGATGTGGGCAGCTACGCTGGCGAAGCGATAGAACACATAAAAACGGTGCAAAGCTTTAGCTCAGAGCAGCATGAACGCGCAGCGTTTGCTGTCGAAGTAGAAAAAGCCTACGAGGTTGGCAGACAACGCGTCAAACAGCGCGCAATCTTGATCTCCGGCGTTATTGTGATTGTTTTCAGCGCTATTGCAGGCATGCTTTGGGTAGGTGGCAGTGACGTTATTCATGGCAAGATGTCGGCTGGTGATTTAGCTGCGTTTGTGTTCTATGCCATCATGGTTGCATCCTCTACTGCCACTATTTCTGAAGTGATGGGAGAATTGCAACGAGCCGCTGGTGCAACCGAACGATTGATTGAGATCCTGCAAGTTGAGAGTGATATCAGTGCACCAAGCTATCACCTTACTATTACCGACCGCATGCCTGCAGAAGTCACGTTTGACTCAGTGAACTTCAACTACCCTTCTCGCCCCGATCAGCCAGCTATTAAAGGATTAAATCTCAAAGCAGAACAAGGGAAAGTGTTAGCCTTGGTTGGTCCTTCTGGTGCCGGTAAAACAACGCTGTTTGAGCTGCTACAACGATTTTACGACCCGCAGCAAGGACATGTATTGTTTGGAGGTGAAGATATTCGACAGTTCGATCCTAACGATCTTCGCCGCCAAATGGCATTAGTCCCACAGCAACCCGCATTGTTTAGCCATGATGTATTCCACAATATTCGCTACGGTAATCCGGAAGCCACAGACGAACAAGTGATTGAAGCAGCAAAGAAAGCCCATGCTCATGAATTTATCGAAAAGCTACCTGACGGCTATCATAGTTTTTTAGGTGAGCGTGGCGTAAGGCTATCTGGCGGTCAAAAACAGCGAATTGCCATTGCTCGTGCAATTCTAAAAGATCCGAAAATTCTGCTGCTTGATGAAGCCACCAGCGCACTTGACAGTGAAAGTGAACATCATGTTCAACAAGCGCTTGAAGCCTTGATGAAAGACCGCACTACGTTGATCATCGCACACCGCTTATCGACAATTCAGCACGCAGATAAAATTGCAGTACTCGACGGTGGCGAACTGATTGATATCGGTAATCATCAATCACTGATGCAAAGCTGTGAACTGTATCAACGATTGGTCGCGTTGCAGTTTAAACATCTAGAATAGCGACGACGTTTAGCGCTAGCGATGTTAACGAAACAAAGAAACTATACCCAAGTGACTTCAAGATGCAGGATTCAGAGCGTTGTCATTGATTCGAGAGCAAGGAAAACAACGCAGTGTAATAGCCAGCTCTTTCCAAGTTGTTTGACGCAGCAATCGGGTCAATGACACGCTCCCAAAGGGCGAGCTGCCTTGGCTTGTATACTTTGTTGCCGATTCTTGATTTAGACCCACTAAACCTTTAAATCGCCGCCGCGTCTACAAACCAAGTCAGTCTCGCTGAACCTAGCATCTCGAGGTTACTTGGGTATAAATATGAAAAAGCGCACCACGACGATATGTTAAGGTGCGCTTATTTGTTTGCCCAGCAGCTAATACGAGTCAGTCATAGACCTCCGGCTCTGCCGCAGAATGTTTTTCTTGAAGTTCCAATATCAATAGCGTTAACGCATAAAGAACTTTTGCAATGCTTTGATCGCCATGCCACGACGTTCCAGCAACATGCCTACACGAGGTAGCCACGTTGGTGTACTCAGGATGGTTTTGGCGTGACTAAAGGTTCTAAACCCTTCCTCGCCATGGTAGTGACCGATACCAGATTCACCAATACCACCAAATGGTGCGTCTTCCGCGCCAACGTGCAAAATCGTGTCGTTCACTCCGACCCCACCACTGTGAGTGTTACGGGTAATTCGCTCAATAATGCTCTTATCTTCTGACATGATGTAGAGCGCAAGTGGGCGTTGATTCTGGTTGATGTAGCTGATGACCTCTTGGATATCACGGTAAGGCTTGATTGGCATAAGAGGACCAAAGATCTCTTCCTGCATAATGGTCATCTCTTTCGAAACATTGGTGACTAAGTGCGGATATAATCGTCGACCTTCTGCTCTCGTTTCAGGCACGGTATGTAACTCCGCGCCCTTGGCTTTGGCATCTTCCAATACCGCCTTTAATCGGTCGTACTGACGCTGATTGATGATATGAGTAAAACCTTGTTCTTCTTGACCTTTGAGGTACAGCGCTTCAAAACGTTGTAAGAAGAGCGCGACGAACTCATTAACCCTTCCCTCTGGTACAAAGGCATAATCTGGCGCAACACAAATTTGTCCGGCATTGATGCATTTACCGAACAAAATCGCATCAACTGCTTTGTTCAAGTTAGCATCGTCTGCCACGATAACTGGAGACTTACCACCAAGCTCCAAGGTGATTGGGGTTAAATTCTCCGCTGCAGCACGAGCAACCGCGCGACCAACATTAGTAGAGCCAGTAAACAGCAAGTGGTCGAACGGTAATTTGCTGAACGCTTGAGCCACTTCGGCTGCGCCCTCAACCACCTCGACATCTTCAGGCAACGCTCGACAAATCTCAGAAATCACCTTGTTGGTCATAGGAGTGAATTCACTCAGTTTCATCATCACTCGGTTGCCTGCCGCAAGCGCAGTCACTAATGGCGAGAGACTCAGAATTACAGGGAAGTTCCAAGGCGAGATGATACCTACTACACCAACAGGTTGATATTCAACGGTGACTTTAGACGGGGCAAGTAACAAACCAGAATGACGGCGACTTGGCTTACACCATTTATTAAGGCGTTTTAAGGTGTAATTGATTTGAGCAACCGTCGGCAATACATCCGTCATTGCCGTATCAAATTCAGAGCGGTAACCAAAGTCGGTACTTAAGGCTTCCACTAGCGCTTGCTGGTTATTCAAAATAGTCTGCTTAAGAAGGTTAAGCTTTTGCTTTCTTGCCTCTAAGCCCGGATAAGGTTCGGCATTGTATGCAGCTTTGAGCTTATCCAATTTTTGTTGCAGCAGTTGACCAACTTCGATGTCGACGATCGCATTCATGATTTTCTCCTTGTGCACCCAATCTAGGGCAATGTCGCACTTATGTATGATTTAAAGTTAACATAAGGGCAACATCCTGACTATTAACGCAATAAGGAAGTTAGAGTTCAAACTCAGATTTGTTTCGGTTAAAGCGCAAGTTTCATCTTGTAGTAAGAGACGTCAGATTTGTAGAAGCGTTCGCCTTCAACGTTCATCCCAAATTTTTCGTAAAAAGCCAGTGCGGATTCTCTCGCATCGCACCAGAAATATTCAACAGGTGAGAACTTAAGACTTTCTAACACATATCGAATCATGGATGAACCAATACCCAACCCTTGATACTCAGGCAAGATAGCAAACTTGCGCAATCGAGCTTGATTGTCATCTCGGTATATCGACGCCACCCCCACCAATACGCTGTCGACGAATGCGCCAAAATGCTCCGCTTCCTCGTCGCCCTCTACTTTGCAATGTTCGATGGGTTTATTTGCCCAAAGTACTTGATGGCGAATTGGCATCGCATCTTGCCAAGTGATTTTATCTATACTGATGTTCATGCGTTACGACTCTCTCAAATGCAATTCATAAATGCCCAAACGCTGACTGGCGTCGAGCATCTCAAAATCATGATCAATGTATTCCTTTAGCGTCGCACCAGCGCGCTCTGCAATTTTGATGCTTGGTATGTTGTCTTCCATGCAATGAAATTGGATCACTTTGGCATTGCCTCTTTCTCGAATCAGTGGCACCAAACTCATCAAGACCAAATCAATTATTTGATGACCCCGACCTTTCTCCGCCAACCAATATCCAATCTCGGTCGCTTTGCTTTGTGTTTCGATGCCTTTGATACCAAGCACACCGACAAACTCTTGATTTAGTTTTATCGCAAACCAATAAGCATCGAGAGCATTGGAATTAATCCGTTGAGAAATATACGCCACCGCTTCTCTACGGTTAGTGACCCAGTCTGTCCAAGGTAGATATTGAGATAAACTCTCCCGACTCTCATTAACCACAGAGAGCAAGGTAGAAGCATGTTTAGTCAGCAAAGGCTCAATGGAAATACGCTCAGTAATTTGTAGTGCCTGATGTTGTTCATAGCCTTGGTACATAGTGATTCCGTAGTTAACTTTGCTTGATCAAAGTGAATGGCGTCAGTTCGCTTTCAACATAGTGTTTCCATACATGCTCGTACAGGTGATGTTGATTGGCAAATGGTACGAGTTGTTTTGCCTCTTCTAACGTGCACCAACGGTAGTCGGTGTGTTCATGATTAAGCGTTACTGTTTGATTTGGTTTGCAGAATAATACAAAACAAGGAATAACCATGATTCGATTCTTGTGCGCTTCATAAAATTGTTCGAGAAAATCTGCAGTATGAAGCTCTACATCTTCAATCTGTGTTTCTTCCTTAAGCTCTCGTACGATCGTTTGCCAGCCAGTTTCCCCCTCTTCGACACCACCAGCGACATGACACCAGTAACCGCCTTTCACTCGTTCTAGTAATAGCATTTTCTTTATGCCGTCGAATTCAGAAATCACCACACCGGACACATGCGTTGCTTGAATAGGAATCATCCACTTTTCCTTTAGAAATTGTTGTTTTTTACTCTGAGCAAGACAGTCTACCTCGGTTCAAAAAGAAACGCGGGCTTTATCACAGCGCGCTGATCTTTTTGTGAGTTTAGTGTGCTAAAGTGCGATCTCCCGCAATAAACGAGCAGTAAGATGCCTAACTCACTCAACTCAATGATTCCCATTGGCGTGCGCTTTATGGTGCTGTCCGCGTTTGGTTTTGCACTGATGTCTGCCACGGTCAAGCACGTTAGCTTACACGACATTCCCGTATTTGAAATCGTAGCCGCTAGGGCGCTGGTTTCGTTAGTGATCAGCTATCTCGATGTAAAACGTAAAGGTATATCCGTTTGGGGTAATAATAAGCCCTTGCTCTTTGCTCGCGGTGCCGTTGGAACCATGGCTCTGATGTGCGTGTACTATTCCGTTACGACTTTGCCCCTGGCTGAAGCGACCATTTTCCAGTATATCCACCCTGTATTTACTGCCTTACTCGCCGTTTTCTTCCTTAAAGAACGTATCCAGTTCTCGACGTTTATTTGTATCGCCCTTTGTTTACTTGGGGTCTACGTCATGGTGCGACCAGAAACTGGTCCAGACGCCGAACATGCCTTACCAATGTTCAGTGTGATGATTGCTATCTTAGGCGCATTTGGCAGCTCTATTGCGTATGTAATCGTACGTAAGCTAAGCCAGACAGAAGACAGCTCTGTCATCATCTTTTACTTCCCATTAGTGGCGCTGCCTGCATCGATTCTTTTGATTGGCGATCAATTCGTCATGCCGGATTTGTATCTAACAATGATGCTTGTTTTGGTTGGTGTGTTTACTCAGATAGGACAACTGGGGTTAACGAAGGCAATGCAAACACAAGAAGCTGGTAAAGCATCGGCTTACTCATATGTACAGATCATTTTTTCTGTTGTGTTAGGTATCGTCTTCTTTGGAGAACTGCCTGCGGCATGGACATATCTGGGGGGAGCTCTCATCGTGACTGGCGCTTTGATTAATGTCTTTGGACAGCACCTAAAACTGCCATTTATGAAGCGATAATAAGCTCTTTATAAAGGAATCCCTTGGTTTCAAACAACAAAAGCCAGATCAAGACTCTGGCTTTTCTTTTGACAGCTCAACTAGATTAAGCGGCGAACTTTAAGCCAGCAATACCGGCAACAATGAGCAGCAAGCTGATGAGCTTGATTAACGTGGCTGGTTCATTAAATAAATAGATGCTGGCAATCGCAGTTCCTATAGCCCCTATTCCAACCCATACACCGTAGGCAATGCCTAGAGGCAATGTTCTAAGTGCAATACCAAGTAACCAAAAGCTTAACACCATAAACCCAACCGTAAAGGCAGACGGCGCAAGCTTACTAAAGCCTTCCGAGTATTTAAGACCGACCGCCCATGCCACTTCGCATAGCCCCGCGAGAAATAGAATTGCCCAAGCCATTGAGAGATTCCAAATGATTGGGGTCGTCCCCGATAGTTATAAGAGCGGTGAGGTCGTCCTCACTTCTTGTGAATCCATATTATAAATAAAAAGCGCTTACCAACAAAATTGAAGTGACTTCACGCAAACGTTGAACCGATTAATAGGAAAAATAAGTTCATTTAATATACCCAAGTAACCTCGAGATGTTGGGTTCAGCGAGAATGACTTGGTTTGTAGACGCGGCGGCGATTTAAAGATCTAGTCATTCTAAATCAAGAATCGGCAACAAAGTATACAAGCCAAGACAGCTCGCCCTTTGGGAGCGTGTCATTGACCCGATTGCTGCGTCAAACAACTTGGAAAGAGCTAACTATTACACTGCGTTGTTTTCCTTGCTCTCGAATCAATGACAACGCTCTGAATCCTGCATCTTGAAGTCACTTGGGTATAGACACCTTTATTTAACAGTTTGTATATAAACTTCTGCTGTTGAAAGTGATGCATTTATTGCACAAATCACACAAAACCGGAACAATCATGCAAATTCGCAATCGTTTGTGTGATTCATGTCGCTTACAAAAGCTACTGATAACTTTAGTATTTGCGCGAATCCAATTATAAGGTATGACATACCCATGAAATATATAAAAACACCTCTTGCTCTCCTCATTGGTGCGACCCTACTTACCGGATGCAATGACGATACTGAATATGTGAATGTTCAACCTAAAGAAGTAAAGATCGCCACTTATAACCTCTCTTTTGATCGCTATACTTTCGAAGCTCTTGTTGCAGAAATGCAAGTTGAACCAGCAAAACAAACTCAGCTCGTTACTGCGTACCTTGATAAATCAATTGCTGCGGAAGACAAAGCAATGGCTGAGAAAGTCATTCAGATCCGTAACGTAGCAGCAATCATCCAGAAGAACCGCCCTGATGTTCTGATGATGGCGGAATACAACAACGATGGCACTGGCGAAAACAAAGCCGCGCTAGAGGGCTTCCAGAAAAACTACCTTTCTATCGCACAAAGCCTTGAAGGTGCAGGCGGTAAAGCTGATCTAGAGCCTATCGAGTACCCGTACGCGGAGTCTTACTCGACAAATACTGGCTTAAATAGTGGCTTAGACTTAGATAACGATGGCGTAAAAGGCAAACTACCTGGTGACGCTTGGGGCTTTGGTAACTACCACGGTCAATACGCGTTCGCTTTAATGTCTAAATACAAAATCGACACAGACAACACACGTACTTTCCAAGAGTTTAAATGGAAAGATATGGAAGGCGCTAAGATCCCTACCATCACGCTATGTGATGACCCAAGCAAATTCCCTGAAGGCATGGACTGTGGTGACGATTGGTACACTGCTGAAGAGTGGGAGCAAATTCGTCTGTCTTCTAAAAACCACGTAGACGCACCAATTATCATCCCAACAGAAAAAGGCGATGAAGTTGTTCACCTGCTTATGTCACACCCGACCCCACCAGTGTTTGATACAGGTAAAAACAAAGTACAAAACGGTGCAGAGGTTGAGTTCTGGCATCATTACGTACAGGGTAAAGACTACTTCTACGATGATGCTGGTAAGAAAGGCGGTCTGGCAGAAGGTGCGAAGTTCGTCATGATGGGCGACCAAAACCTTGATCCATTGGATGGTGATGGCTTTAGTGAGATCATGCAAGCATTCCACAATGATCCATTAGTTAACCAAGACGTGATGAATGGCGAGCTTTACCCAACAAGCTTTGGCGCAGCAGAACACGCAGCGGACGGCAGTTCTACTCACCCAATTCCAAATCGCATTACTTCAACATTTGGTCTAGGTGTTGACTACGCTATGCCATCAGCAAACCTAAACGTTGTGGATTCTGGCGTTTACTGGGCTGCATCTTATGAAGAAGGTCGTGAGCTATTTAACGATCCTCGCATTGGTGAGAAAGGGAGCGGTAAGGATGTTTCTTCTGACCACCGCATGATCTGGATTAAAGCTCAGTTCTAATCACGAACGTTTTAGAATTTAGTAACACAAAGCCTCGGTTTATGCCGAGGCTTTTTTATCGGGTCTCAAATTACCAGCGGTAAGTAACTGAAACACCGACATCTTCACTTGTCACCCAAGGCACGAGTTGAACATTCTCATCATAAGCATCTGTAAACACGTAAGCACTCAATGTGCCCAATGCAGCACCAGCTAACACATCTCGCCAATAGTGTTTCTTCGCCTCTACTCTGCCATAGCCGACTAATGTGGCAACACCGTATGCAGGTAAACCTGCTTCCCAACCATAACGCAAATAAAGAGTAGTAGCCGAAGCAAAAGCATTGGCCGTATGGTTAGAAGGAAAACTGTCGTTGCCACTTTTATCTGGACGCTCAGCATCAATGGTGGTTTTACCAATTAAGCCAACACCAGACGCAGCACCAATACTAAAGCCAGCTTGCCAAAAGCCGTCCCAGTCCCCTTTGTATACCGGAACAGCCGCCGCCGTTGCGACCAAGCCATACGCGCCAATATCGGTCAACACGTCCCAATCTTTCTCACTCATGGCATAAGTAGATTGGGCACAAAGAGTGGAGACTACGCCAACCAAACGTACAATTTTCTTCATTAATACAACCAATTAGATTTAAAAGTGCGAGCGAAAACTATCACAGCTCTCGCGATTGTTCGACTGCAAAGTGTAACAATTGAAGCGTGAATTGTTTGTGAAAAGAGAATCAATGACTGGACTAAAGGGAGTGACCGGAGACATAAAACGGGCAGTTACACACAAACTGCCCGTTTCGGATGTTTTACTTTCTGCGCTTGTAAACCACGCAGAAGTTGCCACGCTTGGTGCGACACTTAGAACAACGTTCGCAATCTACTTCGGCGCGGTTACCGTCTTTCCAGCGCTTGATCAGTTGTGGCTCTGCCAATAACGGACGAGAAAGTGCGAAGAATTGAATCTTGGTATTTTCAGCCAAGTCTTCAATCGCACAAAAGTCGTTTAAACCACCTACGGTAATTACTGGTACGTTTACATCTTGGCTGATCACTTGACCGTATTCATGGAAGTAGCCTTCTTCTTGTAGCGTGTAACCGTCGAACGATTCACCTACCATGGTGCTTGCGTTGCCATGAATGTTACCCGATACGATAATTGCATCCACGCCCACTTCTTCTAGCTTTTTACAAACAATGCGCGTTTCATCGAACGTCAAACCGCCATCGAAGAATTCCGTTGCTGTCAGTTTCACCAGAATCGGGAAATCGTCACCAACTAGCTTGCGTGTTTCGGCATAGATCTCCATAAGGAAACGCATGCGGTTCTCAAGGCTACCGCCGTATTGGTCTTCGCGATGGTTGTAGTATGGGCTTAAGAACTGGTTGATCAAGTACGTGTGCGCCGCGTGGATTTCTACACCATCAAAGCCAGAATCTTGCGCACGCTTGCTCGCTAGCGCAAATGCTTTAACGATGTAGTCGATCTCATCTTGAGTCATCGCTTTGCCTTCCGTTTTGGTGCCGCGCTCAGGCACTTCACTAGGAGCAAAAATCACACGCTCACCAACGTTAAATGTCGTTTTTGTACCGCCATAAGCGATCTGCATAACGATCTTAGAGTCATGCTCATGAACAAGGTCAGTCAGCTTTTTGTATTCATCGATGAAAGAGTCGTTGTAGATCCCCATCATGCCTGCGTTCGGCTTCTCTTCTTCTACGATGTTTGCGTAGCCAGTAACGATCAGACCCACTTCACCTTTGGCAAGTTCTTCATAAATATCGTACAGCTTCTCGGTCATATGACCATCTTCTGTCGCCATATTTTCCCACGTTGCACTACGTACAAAGCGGTTCTTTAGTGTCATGTTGCCAATGCGGGCTTCTGAAAACAAAATGCTCAAGTCCAGTCCTCTTAAAATCTGTCTTTTTAGATGCATCACTACCGAGCAGGAACGAAAAAGGAACAGCGATACACAAAGCATGGCTGTTCCTTCTCTGAATTTCTGTTCAGTGCGATGAGCGACGCGAACCTTACCGCCGAAACTGCGGCAAAACTTTAATCTGGATTAAGGTTTGGTGAGATAGATCACCGATTCCGCATTCATTGTTTTTGTTCTCATCACTACTACTGATGCCATCAATCGTTAACTCAGATTTACTTTCCTTTAATGAATAAACGGCAGTGGAATCAACTCTAAGCCAAGCACACCACTGATGCTCATTACAACCAATAACGACACCTTAAACACCGTTTTGGACCATTGGATGTAGTTGTTGTAATTCACTTTTTGGAACGTCACCCGCGTCCACATAAAGCACACCGCCGCCGAGACCGCTAAATATTCGTAGCCGGCTTCACCCAGCATAAACAACCCAATAGCAACCACACCAAAAGCCACCACGTACGCCTTCATATGTTGATGGGCTTTGGTAATGCCCTCTTTAACGGGAAGAACAGGAATGCCTGCATCGCGGTAATCTTGCATGCGGAACATCGCAATCGCGTAAGAGTGCGGCATCTGCCAAAGACAAAACATAATGAAGAGTAAAATCGCTTCTAAGCTGATGTAGTTCGTCACCGCAAGGTAGCCCACTAGCGGAGGAACCGCGCCAGAAATGCTGCCGACTAAGGTGCCATAGACCGAATTTCGCTTGTACCACATGGTGTAGAAGAAGACGTAAAACACGTAACCCAAGAGTACAACCACAGCGGAGAGCGGATTCACCAGTTGGAATAGTAACGCTGTGCCATTCAACAGCAATACCAAAGCGTAAACAAACGCCGCATCGATGTTGATGTTTCCCATCACCAATTCACGGTTTTGCGTGCGCTTCATTTTTTGGTCGATATCGCGGTCGAAGATATTGTTCACCACGCATCCTGATGCAATCACAAGCCCGACGCCAACTAACGTTGTTAGCAACAACAGAAAGTTAGCGGGTTCTGATTTTGCGGCGAGGAAGAACCCCGCCGCAACAGAAATCAGGTTGCCGAAAATGATGCCCGGTTTAGTAATAGACAAATAACTTTTCAGCATACCCTAGCCTACAACTTCATGTTGACGTTCATGTTGTAGATGATCCAGATCGAACCAGCGATCAGAATCAACACAACAATGGCGGTAAACATCAGTGACACCACGTTCCACTGCCCTTCTGACGTCTTCACTTCCATGTGCAAGAAGTACTTAAAGTGCACGAAGATCTGCACAATCGCACAACCAAATAACACAGCATAAGTTGCGGTATCTGGCAGTACTTGCGCCCACACACAGTAGAAAGGAATCACGGTCAGGATCAGAGACGCAATAAAGCCCTTCACGTAATCAGAGGCACCTGTATCTAGATGTTGTTCCATTACATAACCCCCAATAAGTAAACGATTGTGAATACACAAATCCAAACGATGTCTAGGAAGTGCCAGAACAAGCTCAAGCACTGGAATCGCATCGACATGTTATCGTTCAAGCCTTTGGTTGAAAGTTGGTGGTAGCACACGGCTAGCCAGATCAAACCAAAGGTTACGTGCAAACCGTGCGTTCCGACCAAAGTGAAGAACGCAGATAGAAATGCACTTTCTTGTGGACCATAGCCTTCAACAATCAGGTGATGGAACTCATACACTTCCATCCCAATAAAGCCGGCACCAAGTAAGAAGGTCACTTTTAGCCAACGCTTTAACCCTGCAACGTCTTTGCGCTTCATCGCAATCATGCCGAAGCCAAACGTAATACTACTGAACAGCAGCAACATGGTTTCTACAAACACGAACGGCAGTTCGAAAATGTCTTTACCGGTTGGACCCGCAATAGAGCCGCTTTCTAGTACTGCGTAAGTCGCGAACAAAGTCGCAAACAATACACAGTCACTCATTAGGTAAATCCAAAAACCAAACAGCTTAATGCCGGCAGAATCATGGTGATGATCGTGGTCGTGAACCGCAACATTAGCTTGCATAAGTCACCTCCAGATCGTCTTTCTTATCGTTGTCTTTCACTTCGTTTTTCTTCGCTTCTTCAAGTTGAGCTCGACGCTCCGCTTCAATCGCTTTGATTTCTTCTACTTCAACGTAGTAATCCACGTCGTCGTTGTAGCTGTGTTGGATACACGTCACGATGATGCCAACAAAACTTGCTGCTGCTAGCCACCAGATGTACCAGATCATCGCGAAGCCAAATACCAATGCCCATGCAGACACATAAATACCTGTTGGTGTGTTCTTCGGCATGTGGATGCGTTCGTATTCCACTTCTTTGGTTGGATCGAATTCGCCACTCTGCTTTTGGTACCAGAACGCGTCTAGCACATCACCTTTTGGTAGGTGGGCAAAGTTGTAAAACGGCGGTGGTGAAGACGTCGCCCACTCGAAAGTACGACCGCCCCACGGGTCACCCGTTAGGTCACGGTTTTGCTCGCGGTCACGAACACTCACGTAGATTTGAATGAATTGACAAGCCACGCCAAGCGCAATCACTGCCGTACCTGCTGCTGCAACTGCCAACAATGGGAAGTATTCTGGGTTAAGGTCTTGGCTTAAACGACGCGTCATGCCCATAAAGCCCAGTGCATAAAGCGGTAGGAACGCCATTAGGAAGCCAACAATCCAGCAAATGAATGCACGTTTGCCCCATGTTTCGTTCATGGTGAAACCTGTCGCTTTCGGGAACCAGTAAGTGATTGCCGCGAAACAACCGAATACCACGCCACCAATGATTACGTTATGGAAGTGCGCAATCAGGAACACAGAGTTATGCAGAACAAAGTCCGCCCCCGGAACCGCCATCAGTACGCCCGTCATACCACCAACTGAGAAGGTAATCAGGAAACCAACTGTCCACATCATCGGCGTGGTAAAGCGGATTCGCCCTTTGTACATGGTGAATAGCCAGTTGAAGATCTTCACCCCGGTCGGGATAGAGATAATCATGGTGGCGATGCCGAAGAATGCATTCACATTTGCACCTGAGCCCATGGTGAAGAAGTGATGCAGCCAAACGACGAACGCCAAAATCGTAATTACGATGGTCGCCCATACTAGTGAGGTGTAACCAAACAGCTTCTTGCGTGAGAAGGTTGCCGTTACCTCAGAGAACACACCAAAAATAGGCAAGATCAGGATGTACACTTCTGGGTGACCCCATGCCCAAATCAGGTTGACGTACATCATTACGTTTCCGCCAAGATCATTGGTGAAGAAGTGCGTGCCGATGTAACGATCCAGCGTCAGTAACGCGATGGTTACGGTTAGGATTGGGAATGAAATGATGATTAGGATGTTGGCACACAGGGAAGCCCACGTGAACACTGGCATCTTCATCATTGGCATAGACGGCGTACGCATGCGCAAAATAGTCGCAAAGAAGTTCACGCCCGTCAGTGTGGTACCGACACCGGATATTTGCAGCGCCCATATCCAATAATCCACCCCAACTCCGGGGCTTGCCTCGATACCAGACAACGGCGGATACGCCAACCAACCAGTACGACCAAACTCACCCAAGCCAAGTGACATATTGGTGAGGATCACGCCCACAATAAACAACCAGAAGCTTAGGTTGTTTAGGTAAGGGAATGCCACATCACGCGCACCAATTTGCAGCGGCACGATGATGTTCATCAAACCAATCACTAACGGCATCGCCACGAAGAAAATCATGATTACGCCATGGGCAGTAAAGATTTGGTCGTAGTGATGTGGGGGTAAATAACCACTCTCACCTGCCGCAGAAAGCAGTTGTTGGCTACGCATCATGACCGCATCAGCAAAGCCACGAATCAACATCACCATTGCCACAGCGATGTACATAAAGCCTAGTTTTTTGTGGTCTACCGAAGTAAACCATTCATTCCATAAGTATTGCCACTTACCCGCTTTGGTTATCGCCGCAACGACAGCCAAACCAACGATCGCGATCACCGCTAGAGTGACGACAATAATCGGCTCGTGATAAGGGATTGATTCAAGTGTTAATCTTCCAAACATTGCGATTATCCTAGATTTTCCGGCAAACAGTTCATTGAACCCGGATGCTGGGTCACGACGTCGGTGAACAAAAATGGTGGAATACTAGAGAACATCTTCACAGGCTCCGCCACCGTCGGTGATGCAAGCGCACGGAATTGCTCCCAGTCTTCGATTCGATCAGGGCTGGCTTTCACTTGCTGCACCCAATTCAGGAATGCAGTGCGATCTTCCATCGCCGCTGCGGTAAATTTCATTTGCGAGAACCCCTTACCGCTGTAGTTAGAAGCAAAGCCTTTGTAATCCCCTGTGTGGTTCGCAATCAGATTCAACTTGGTCACCATGCCTGGCATCGCGTAGATCTGAGTACCGAGACGCGGGATAAAGAACGCGTTCATGATGTTGTCTGAGGTCAGTTTGAACTGAACCGGAACATCTTTCGGAAACGCCACGTAGTTCACTGTCGCAATGTTCTCTTCTGGATAGATGAACAGCCATTTCCAGTCGAGTGACACCACCTCAATGGTGATGGGTTTGACGTCACTTGCGATGGGCTTGGATGGCTCTAACTCGTGAGTAGAACGCCAAGTGATGGTTGCCAGAATCGCGATGATGATGATTGGAATCGTCCACACCACCACTTCGATCTTGGTCGAGTGCGCCCACTCTGGAGCGTATTCCTCGCCAGTGTTCGACTCTCGGTAGCGGTAAGCAAAATAGATTGTCATTAAAATCACGGGGATCACGACAATCAGCATCAGTAAAAGCGCTGTAATGATCAGTTCTTTTTCCTGAACGCCAATACTACCTTTCGGGTCAAGTAGAGCAGAGTTACACCCCGAAAGCATAAGAATGGTTCCTGCCAAACTTATCCTCGCTAAGATGCGTTTGTATCTTGAAGCTTCCATTAACTTTCTCGATGGTTAGCCAACAACAGAGCAAGCCCTGCGATTGGTTGTCTTGGTCATTAGAATATTTTTGTGTTGAGCTTGTGCAGCAATGGACTTCTTGGTGGGAGGTATCAAGTTGCTTGATGGTTAAAACCACACTCACAACGTGAGTTTATTGTTACACTTTGAAATACATTGTTACATTCGAGCGCATTATGCGGAGGGAAAAAGGAAAGCTCATTAGCCACAGATGGAAACTAACGTTCCATTTATGAAAGCTTATATTGATATAGGAATAGCAAAACAGGTGCACAACATTAACGTACTACATCGCATATTCTTTTCTTTACAGTAACTTAAGCAATGTAAACGAGAAGAGTAATCAGTTGCGTATTCGGCACGAGAGTGTGAGCTACATTAGAAAGTGCGAATTAAGGAAAGCGTGACCAGTGTCATAGTTATGAATTCACATACTATTTACATGGCATTTCAAATTTCAATCACCGCGAACGATATATCATTCACAAACTCTATGTTTTAACGAGTAACGGGGAAAACGCCCACTGAACTGTTAACTCAATTTAACACTAAGTAGCGACGTCTTTAGCTTGAGAACATTTCATTCTGTACATTTAAATTTGTGAGTTCATTCGAGGCTAAGAAGCTAACAGTCTTTGTTGGGCTTACGATGAGTTTATTGTTTGATTACGGTGAAAAATCAGGCATTACGGTCATGTCCAAACTTCTTATTATAACGTTTAATTACGTCATCATTTTTTCTTTTACAGTGTGGTTCTGGTCTGATGCAGACGACTCGACTAAAACTGGTTTGTTTTATTTCGTGTTCGGAATGGCATTCTTCCAAAATGCTTATTACACACACAAAATTGAGACACTCAAAAACAAGAAAGAGCCGTAATCGGCTCTTTCTTCACATTCTCATCCCGCCATCCACTTCGAGCACTCGCCCTGTGAAGTAGTCGTTTTCAAGAATGTATTTCACAGCATGAGCAATCTCACTCGTCTCCCCCATCCTACCGACGGGTATCATCTTTTGCAGCCGGTCTATGGCTTCTGGTTTCATTTGATCTGCCATTGCCGTTTTGACGACACCGGGCGCAATAGCCGCAGAGCGAATGCTATATCTGGCGAGTTCTCTTGCCCATGTTGTTGCCATGGTTGCGACGGCAGCTTTCGATGCCGAGTAATTGGTTTGTCCAATATTGCCTGCTCTCGCCACGCTGGAGATGTTGATAATAGCTCCCTTCGAGCCACTCTCGATCATTTTGACTGCCGCTTCTCGACCACACAAGAAGGTGCCTGTGACGTTGACGTTCATCACTAGGTTGAACTGCTCAAGCGACATCTTGGTGATCTCGCCGTCTTTGGCTTTGACTAACAATCCATCTCGCAACACGCCAGCGTTATTAACTAAGCCATTTAGCTGCCCAAAGTCTTGAAGAATCTCATTAAAGGTATCCTCCACTTCAGATTCATTGGTGACATCAAGTCGATAGATCAAAGCTTTGGCACTGAGCATCCGGCATTGTTCTTGGGTATTCAGCAGTCCCGTTTCGTTAACATCTAGCAATGCTAAATCTGCGCCCGCTTGAGCAAGGCTGACCGCCATCATCTGTCCTAGTCCTTGCCCCGCACCTGTGATTGCAATGACACTGTTTTTTAAATCCATATCTGTACTCCATTACTGGACAACTTCCATGCTCAAACGCCTGATAGGGAATCTCGCTTTTAGCCCTTCTGATTCTTATAGAATTCAAACAAGCTAGAGAAATCGAGTTCTGCATGACCTGCTGCGTTATGGAATGCATAAAGATTACGAGCCAAAGAGCCCATCGGAACAGAAGAGTTGGTTTGCAGCGCCGCATCCAAGCCTAAGCCAAGATCTTTGAGCATCAACTTGCTCATAAAGCCGGGATTGTATTGATTACTCGCTGGCGCAGAGTCCATCACACCTGGGCATGGGTTATAGAGCTCCAGCGCCCAGTTTCGACCAGAGCTTTGCAGCATGATATTGGATAAGACTTTCGGGTCGAGACCGTGATCAATGCCGAGATTGAGTGCCTCACAGGTTCCCGACATCAAGATACCCAACATCAGGTTATTACAGATTTTTGCCATCTGACCGTCGCCCGCTTTACCAGCGTGGAACACGTTCTTGCCCATGTATTGCAAGATCGCATTGGCTTTGGAGAACGCCTCATCCGAGCCACCAACAATAAAGGTCAGCGTTGCTGCTTTTGCACCTGCTACACCACCGGAGACGGGAGAATCGACAAACAACAGTCGTTTGTTCTGAGCTTCGTTCGCCACCAAGCGTGCGGAATCTGGATCGATGGTCGAACAGTCAATCAGCAATGCGTTGTCCTGCACAATGTTAAGCAGACCGACACCACCGTGTAAATCCCCCAAGTACACCGCGCGCACGTGTGCACCTGCTGGTAGCATGGTGATGACCGTTCCTGCGCCATCTACGGCTTCTTCTAACGTACTGGCAACCACCGCGCCAAACGGTTCAAGTTGCCTCGCCGCGTTCACATCCACATCGAACACTTGCACGTGAAACCCTGACGCCAATAGGTTTTGTGCCATTGGACTGCCCATGTTGCCCAAGCCAATAAATGCAATGGTACTCATGTTGTTTCTCCTTATTTTCCTAGCTGTGCAAGTGGATGTTCCTCTTCTGACCAAAGAGAAGTGAACAAGGTATCGATGACGCTCTCATCGACTTCACTGACGCTGTTAAACATCCATTTTGGATTGCCGTCTTTATCAACTAATCGAGAGCGCACGCCCTCTTCAAATTCACCGAGTAATGCGCTACGAACTGACAAGGTTAGCTCTAGACGGAAGCAATCCGCCAACGACAAACGATGGTACTCTTTGACTTGTCTAAAACAGATATGTGCGGTGATCGGACTGCCCGCAACAAACGATTTTTGTGCGTTCTCAAGCCATTGGGTGTCGCCTTCCATTGCTTGAATACGTTGGGCAATCTGATTTAAGTCATAGCCTTTGCAGGCTTCTTTAATTTGGTCGAGATAAGGGCAAATCTGAGTTGTCGGCTTGCTGTCGATGACTTGATCTTCCATCAATTGAAGTAACGCACTGACGAGCGATTTGGCATCGGCAGAGCCCCAATCGACTTGCTTCAGCTCTTCTAACAGTGCCGGATATTGCTCTTCCAACAGCAACCATTCTGCCAGCCCTATAGTGACAGCGTCACTTGAATTCACCATTGCGCCAGTCAAACCAAGGAACAAACCTACCTCTGGGTCGATTTGGCTTAAGAACCAAGTGCCACCCACGTCCGGGTAAAGCCCGATATTGATCTCCGGCATCGCAAGGCGAGATTTAGGGGTGACGACTCTGTGGCTAGTGCCCATAAACAAGCCCATGCCGCCGCCCATCACAATGCCCTCTCCCCAGCCAATGATTGGCTTTTGGTAGGTATGAATCAGGTAGTCGCATTCGTACTCAAGCGAGAAGTAGTCAGAACAGAACTCGGCAGTTTCTTCTTTACTTTTCTCGTGCATGACGTGGTACATGGTTCGTACATCGCCCCCTGCACAAAACGCTTTTTCACCCGCGCCATTGAGGATGACACACACCAAATCAGGGTCATCTTGCCATTCGATAAGTTGGTCGTTGAGCTCTGCCAACATGTCGTAAGTCAACGCGTTCAAAGAAGCCTTGTTGTCTAACGTCGCGATACCAATTCGGTGCACGCCGTCTAAGCAATCTATTTCGCTAATGGTTACTTTCCCTGTCATGCGACCTCCTATTGATTCTTCCAGTTGGGTTTACGTTTTTCTAAGAAGGCACGAACCCCCTCGGTTTGATCTTCGGTATCGAATAAGTTTAGAAACAGTTCTCGCTCTTTTATCAGACCATGTTTGAGTGGCGCTGAGCGCATGTTTTGGATAAGCGCTTTACATGCGGTTACCGAAGACGGCGATTGATTGGCAACCGACTCTGCAAGCTCAATGGCTTTATTAAGCGCTCCACCTTTTGCCACCACTTCTTCTGCTAACCCGAGTTCTCGCGCTTGTGCTGCACCGACTTGTTCACCACACAATATGATGCGTTTCGCCCAACCTTCACCGACCAATGCGGTTAGGTTTTGCGTACCACCAGCACAAGGCAGTAAGCCTACTTTCGCTTCTGGCAGTGCCAGCACGGCTTGCTCTTCCACCACACGAATATCACAAGCCAATGCGACTTCTAATCCGCCTCCCATGGCGTAGCCGTTAATGGCTGCGATGGAAACCCCTCGAAATGCAGAGAGCGTTTCAAAGGCTTCACCAAAGATACGCGCCATTTCTAACGCAACCGCTTTATCGCCATCAGCAAACAACTTGAGGTCTGCACCTGCAGAGAAAAACTTCTCACCATTCCCTGTGAGCACTAGAGCGTAAACGTCTTTATTGTCGTTTAGCGCCAGCACTAGCTCTTTCAACGCGGTTAAACTTTGTGACGTCCAAGTATTGGCGGGCGGGTTGTTCATGGTCACCACCGCAACATGATTGCTGATGGTATGTTGAATCGCTTGTTGTTCTGTTAGTGACATATCTCTGAATCCTTTCTTGATGAAAATGACCTGAGCTTTACGGATAAAAGCAGAGCTTGTCGGCGCATTTATAGCAATGCCGACTCCTCTGCGAGCAATCGACGCGCGATGATCAACCGCATGATCTCGTTAGTACCTTCCAAAATTTGGTGTACTCGAACATCACGGAAATAGCGCTCCATTGGGTATTCTTTGATGTAACCGTAGCCACCGTAAAGTTGCAGTGCTTGGTCACAAACTTGAAAGCCGACATCGGTTGCAAAGCGTTTTGCCATAGCACAATAAGTCGTGGCATCTGGGTCACCTCGGTCTAACTTGCTGGCGGCGTAACGTACCAGTTGGCGAGCAGCGACAAGCTCGGTTGCCATGTCTGCCAATTTGAACTGCAATGCTTGGAATTGAGCTAATGATTTGCCGAACTGTTTACGTTCTTGCATGTACTGCGCCGCTTGATTCAACGCTTGCTGAGCCGTGCCGACCGAACAGGTCGCAATGTTGATGCGTCCACCATCTAAACCTTTCATGGCGAACACAAACCCTTGTCCTTCCTCCCCGAGCAGATGTGATGCGGGAATAGAAACATTGTCGAAAGTCACCGCGCGTGTTGGCTGACTGTTCCAGCCCATTTTCGGCTCTTTACGTCCGTAGCTAACACCGTCTGCATCGGCGGGGACAACAAACGCGGATACGCCTTTCGCACCTGCATCGCCGGTTCTCGCCATCACGACTAAAACGTCAGTATCGCCTGCGCCAGAGATAAAGGTTTTGCCGCCGTTGAGTATGTAGTTACCACCTTGCTTAGTCGCAGAAGTCGTTAGAGACGCCGCGTCCGAACCTGCGTTTGGTTCAGTTAAGCAATAAGATCCGAGAAACTCACCCGTAATGAGTTTTGGGCAGAATGCGTCTTTTACTTCATCGGTCGCAAAGCTCGCGACCATCCAAGTCACCATGTTGTGAATGGTCATAAATGCGGTGGTCGATGTGCACCCCATAGAAAGTTGCTCGAAAATGATAGACGCATCTAACCGGCTTAAGCCCAAACCGCCTTGTTCTTCTGGGGTGTAGAGGCTCAAGAAACCGAGTTCTCCTGCCTCTCGTAGGATGTCTTTGGGGAAGATTTGTTTTTCATCCCACTCTGCTGCCATTGGCGCTAAACGCTCTGCCGCAAACTGCTGAGCCGTGTCGGCAAACATACGTTGATCTTCGTTGAGTTCAAAATCCATATGAGCTCCTTACTTCGTTAGCGCAAGTTAATAGTGAGATTTGGACCGGTTGGGATATCGTCATCAAACCAACGTGCCGTCACGGTTTTGGTCTCGGTGTAGAAGCGCACCGCTTGTTTGCCGTAGGCGTGCAAATCTCCGTAGAAGCTGCCGCGCCACCCAGTAAACGAGAAGAATGGCAAAGGCACTGGAATCGGCACGTTTACACCTACCTGACCGACTTGAATCTCATGTTGATACTTTCTCGCCGCCGCACCATTTGCAGTGAAGATGGAGGTTCCGTTGCCGTATGGATTGCGATTCACGAGCTCTATCGCTTCTTGTAACGTGTCGACCTCAATACACACCAAAACAGGTCCGAAGATTTCTTGGGTATAAATCGACATCTCGGTGGTGACGCCACTGAATAAGGTTGGACCAACCCAGTTACCCTCTGGGAAGCCTTCGACTTTGCATTGGCTACCATCAAGTTCACACACCGCCCCTTGTTGTTTGCCTTCTTCAATCAAACCGAGCACACGCTGTTTTGCTTGTGCGCTGATCAAAGGACCATACGCTGCATTCTCGTCATCCCAAGCGCCGGGATGCACTTTCGCCATTTCTTGTTTTAAATCGGCAATCCACTCTTTCGAACTGCCTACAAACACTGCGACGGATATCGCCATACAACGTTGCCCTGCCGCACCAACCGAAGAGCCAACTAAGTTGTTCACCACTTGGTTTTTGTTCGCATCTGGCATTACTACCATGTGGTTTTTCGCGCCAGCAAAGGCTTGAACACGTTTGAAGTTCTGTGTGCCTGTGGTGTAAATGTATTGCGCTACAGGTACAGAACCAACGAAAGAAACGGCTTGGATATCGGGATGTTTCAGCAACAAGTCGACCTGCTCCTTACGACCATGCACGATTTGCAGCACACCTTTTGGCGCACCCGCTTCTTCGAACAACTCAGCCAAGCGAATGGACGTTAGCGGCACTTGTTCAGAAGGTTTTAGGACAAAGGTATTCCCGCTCGCAATCGCAATTGGGAACATCCAGAGAGGGATCATGGCTGGGAAGTTAAACGGCGTAATACCGCAGCACACCCCAAGCGGTTGAATCAGCGAATAGCTGTCGATATCTGTAGCAACATTCTCGACGGTTTCTCCCATCATGTTGCTGGCGATATTGGCAGCTTGCTCGACCACTTCGATACCACGCCACACATCCCCTTTTGCATCCGCAAAGATCTTGCCTGTTTCATGAGAAAGTAACGTCGCCAATTCATCATGATGTTCTTTCAGTAGATGTTGGTAGCGCAGCATTAAACGCGCTCGCTCAGACACGGCGACATCTTTCCAACAGGTAAAGGTGGCTTTTGCACTTTCAATTGCCGCGTGCATCTCTTCATCCGTTGCGCATGGCAAACGCGCAATCACGTCATTTGTGGCTGGGTTTGTCACTTCTACCCAATCCGTTGCTTGAGATTCACGAAACTCACCATCGATGAATAAGGGAACCGTGCGAGTCATAATCTAGTCCTTCTTTACGTTATTCGATAATTGGAATTAAAGCGGTATCTCAATACCAATAGCAGTGGCTTCACCACCACCGATACACAGTGATGCAATACCTCGCATCACTTTTTTATTGTTGTTGTCGCCATCTACACCAAGCGATTGCAGTTGGCGCAGGCTATGAATGAGAGTCACTAAAATACGAGCGCCACTTGCGCCAATTGGATGCCCAAGCGCACACGCACCGCCTTTGATGTTTACTTTGTCTTTATTGATGCCTAATTGGCGCACCGCGATTTGCGTGACAACGGCGAACGCTTCGTTGATCTCCCAAAGATCGACCTCGTCTACTGACCAATCGAGTTGAGATAACAACTGCTCTATTGCAAAGACGGGCGCGAGGGTAAATTCGGCGGGCTTTCTGGCGTGGGTCGAGTGTCCTTTGATGATTGCTAATGGCGTTAAGCCTTGATGCTGTGCCACCTGCGAGTCCATTAACACCAAGGCTGCAGCACCATCGGATATCGCACTTGAGTTTGCAGCCGTCACCGAGCCGTTCTTATCGAATGCGGGTTTGAGTTGGGGAATCTTGTCGAGCTTAATCGAGCGAGGATGTTCATCGTAATCCAAAGTTGAAGCGCCATGACGAGTCGTGATTTCTATCGGCGAGATTTCGTCGTCAAACAGACGCTGCTCTTGCGCTTCCAACGCTCTTGTCGCAGATAGGATTGCCCATTCATCCATTTGTTCACGAGTAAACTCAGAACGGTCAGCCGTCTGCTGCGCATAGACTCCCATCAAATGCCCTTCATACGCATCTTGAAGACCGTCGAGAAACATATGGTCGTAAGTAGATTGGTGACCCATTCGCATGCCGTTACGCGCTTCTTTAAGCAGATACGGCGCATTGGTCATGCTTTCCATACCACCGGCGATGGCACTGCGAATGCTGCCCGCTTTGATAAGATCGTGAACCAGCATGACGCTTTTCATGCCAGAGCCACACACTTTGTTGATGGTGGTACAGCCTGTCGTCAGCGGAAGATCTGCACCTAGTGCTGCTTGTCTGGCTGGTGCTTGCCCACATCCCGCAGGTAATACGCAGCCCATATAGACTTCGTCGACTTCGCTAACGCCGCTCGCATCCATTGCCGCTTTGATAGCAAATGCCCCTAATTGAGGCGCTGAATAACCTTGTAACTGACCTTGAAAGCGCCCGATTGGCGTTCGCTTTGCACTGACAATCCAGATGTCGTTTCCCATGTTCTCGTCCCTTCTGACGATAATTCACAGTTCACGAACTCATCCCTCACACCTGCTACCACGGAGCTTTCACACAGAATGTGGTGTCACTCCAGCCTCTCATAAAACGATGAATTTTCGCACTGTGATTTCTTGACGTTTACGTAAGCATAGCACTAACATTTACGTTAACGTAAAGAAACACATTAATAACAACACAAATTTACTCTCATGCTTTTAGCTAGACCGTTTAGTTCAAGGCTTGAAGGGATTTTAAGAAGCCAAAACTATTCATTAGAGGGAAAAACCGAGTGGATAAATTCAAGATAAGTGACCTCGCCAAAGAGTTCGACATCACGACCCGAAGTATTCGTTTTTATGAGGATGTCGGGCTGATAGAGCCGGAACGAAAAGGAAATATTCGCGTATATCAACGCAGGGATAAGATCCGTCTCAAGCTGATTTTACGTGGTAAGCGATTGGGCTTTTCGCTTGCGGAAATTCGAGAGTTGTTCGAGCTTTACGATACCCAACAAAGCGATGGTCAGCTGCTTAAAATGCTAACCATTATTGATGAAAAACAAGCGCACTTACAGCAGCAACTGGACGATATTAGCGTTGTAATGAATGAGCTGGAAACCGCCAAAGAGCGATGCAAACAAGCGCTAAGCGACAATAAAACTACAGCCAATAACTAAAAACTTGTAACGACTAAAACAAACAAGAATAACCATAATTTCCAAGCCCAAGCAGTGTAACTCGAACTAACAACCGCAGTACTTTCAACAGGGAAATGTTATGAAAAGCAGCTACACCCCACTCAACTTTGGGCTTGGTGAAACCATCGATATGCTCCGAGACCACGTCAACGCGTTCGCCACCGAGCATATCGCCCCCATCGCCGCAGACATCGACCGCGATAACCAATTCCCCAATCATTTGTGGTCCAAGTTTGGTGAAATGGGCTTGCTTGGCGTAACCGTCGACGAAGAGTTTGGCGGTGCAGGCATGGGCTATCTTGCTCATGTTGTTGCGATGGAAGAGATCAGTCGAGCTTCGGCGTCTGTAGCACTCAGTTACGGCGCACATTCCAACCTTTGTGTTAACCAAATCTTTCGCAATGGCTCTCCTGCTCAACGAGAAAAGTACCTACCTAAACTCATTGATGGTTCTCACGTCGGTGCATTAGCCATGAGTGAGCCGAACTCAGGTTCTGATGTGGTTAGCATGCAGCTACGAGCCGAAGATAAAGGTGACCACTATCTGATGAACGGCAACAAAATGTGGATTACCAATGGTCCTGATGCCGATACCTTAGTGGTTTACGCGAAAACCGATCCCAGTGGTGGGTCTCGCGGCATCACCGCCTTCATTATTGAGCGGGATTTTGAAGGCTTTAGCCATGCGCAAAAGCTCGACAAACTTGGTATGCGCGGCTCCAACACCTGTGAATTAGTGTTCCAAGACTGTGTCGTGCCAAAAGAGAATGTGCTGGGAGAGTTAAACCGTGGTGTTGAGGTGTTAATGAGCGGTTTGGATTACGAACGCGTGGTATTAGCAGCTGGACCGCTTGGCATCATGCAAGCCTGTATGGACGAAGTGGTTCCGTATGTTCATGACCGCAAACAGTTCGGCAAATCCATCGGTGAATTCCAACTAGTGCAAGGAAAGCTTGCTGACATGTATTCACGCATGAATGCCGCCAAAGCTTACGTTTATACCGTCGCTGCCGCCTGTGACCGAGGTGAATGCACACGTAAAGATGCCGCTGGCGTGATCCTTTACAGCGCCGAACTTGCCACGCAAATGTCCCTCGATGCTATTCAGCTGTTAGGCGGCAATGGCTACATCAACGAATACGCGACTGGGCGATTACTCCGTGACGCCAAACTGTATGAGATTGGTGCTGGCACTTCTGAAATTCGCCGCATGCTGATTGGACGAGAGTTGTTCGAAGAATCTCGCTAACCCACCGACAAGGAAGTCACTATGGCAATCATTAAAAGTAAAACCAAGCCAACCGACGAGCTATTTTTGTCGAACAAAGCGGTCATGATCGAGTTGGTGAGCAACCTTAAAGCCAATATAAAAGCCATCAAACAAGGTGGCGGACAAAAAGCCATTGACCGCCAACGCCTGAAAGGAAAACTGCCCGTTCGTGAACGTGTTATGCATCTTTTAGATGAAGACAGCGAGTTTCTTGAAGTCGGACAATTCGCCGCGTGGAACGTCTACGAAGAATCAATTCCATGTGCAGGTGTCGTCGCCGGCATTGGCACCGTAGAAGGCATTCAATGCATGGTGATCGCCAACGATCCTTCCGTCAAAGGCGGCACCTACTACCCGCTCACCGTGAAAAAGCATCTACGCGCGCAAGAGATCGCCCAACGTTGCCAATTACCCTGCGTCTATTTGGTGGACTCTGGTGGCGCGAACCTTCCTCATCAAGCAGAAGTCTTTCCAGATAAAGAACACTTTGGACGTATCTTCTTCAATCAAGCCAGAATGTCAGCGCAAGGCATTCCTCAAGTCGCGGTTGTGATGGGGCTTTGTACCGCAGGTGGCGCTTATGTGCCAGCGATGGCGGACGTTTCCATCATGGTCAAAGAGCAAGGCACCATCTTCTTGGCAGGTCCTCCGTTAGTTAAAGCCGCTACGGGAGAAATCGTCACCGATGAAGAATTAGGCGGTGCCGATGTGCATTGTCGTAAGTCTGGCGTTGCCGATTACTACGCAGAAAACGACCAACACGCATTGCAACTGGCACGCGAAGCTATCTCCAATACCAATCAATCACTCCCTATTCAAAGCGACAAACCCGTGTTGCCACCACGTTATGATGCAGAAGAG
Organism: Vibrio sp. SSH13-20; assembly: GCF_040104475.1. NCBI lineage: Bacteria > Pseudomonadati > Pseudomonadota > Gammaproteobacteria > Vibrionales > Vibrionaceae > Vibrio > Vibrio sp. SSH13-20. The sequence goes on along the minus strand of NZ_JBECOU010000001.1, from coordinate 739,090 downwards.
ATGTACGGCATCGTCAATGCGAATCTGCGCTTGTCTTTTGATGTTAGAGAGATCATCGCTCGTGTGGTCGATGACTCAGACTTCGATGAATTCAAAGCTCTTTATGGCAAGACCTTAGTATGTGGCTTCGCACGAATTCACGGCCATCTGATTGGCATTGTGGCGAACAACGGCATCTTGTTTTCTGAGTCCTCACAGAAAGGCGCGCACTTTATTGAACTGTGTGCCAAACGCAAAATTCCCCTACTGTTTTTGCAAAACATCACTGGGTTTATGGTGGGCAAAAAACTTGAAGCAGAAGGTATTGCCAAGCACGGTGCGAAACTGGTGATGGCGGTTGCGTGTGCGGATGTGCCTAAGTTCACAGTGATTATTGGCGGCTCTTACGGTGCAGGCAACTACGGCATGTGCGGTCGTGCTTATGACCCAACCATGATTTGGATGTGGCCAAACGCACGAATCTCCGTCATGGGCGGAGAACAAGCCGCTGGCGTGCTCACTCAAGTACGTCGAGAAGTGAAGAAACGCCAAGGTGAAGAATGGCCAGAGCCCGAAGAAAGTGCATTCCGAGAATCTATCGTAGACTTGTATGAGTCTCAGGGGCATCCCTACTACGCCAGCGCGCGTTTATGGGATGACGGCATCATCGACCCAAAAGAGACGCGTCAAGTATTGGCTCAAGCCTTAAAAGCCGCGCTCAATGCGCCAATTCCTGACAGCAACTTTGGCATATTCAGAATGTAGAAATGTAGAGAAGAAAGGACGTCACATGCAGGATCATCAACCGAGTATCATCCCCAACACCCAACGACAAGATGAAGTACTTTGGAACGTCGATGAATTCGGCGTCGCAACGCTTACGCTCAATCGCACAGAGAAGCACAATGCGTTTGATGCTTGCATGATTGATTTGCTGATCCACAGACTGGATTACCTCGCTTTGCGTACCGATGTTCGCTGCTTGGTGCTTCGAGGAAACGGCAAACATTTCTCCTCTGGGGCTGATTTGAATTGGATGAAATCCATGGCAAGTAGCACCAGAAAGCAAAACCTAGAAGACGCGCAGAACCTTGCACGCCTGATGCATACACTGGACGCTTTCCCTCAGCCTACTATTGCTGTTGTGCAAGGTTCCGCTTTTGGTGGCGCATTGGGCTTGATCTGTTGCTGTGATATCGCCATCGCAGCGGAGAATGCGAACTTCTGCTTGAGTGAAGTCAAACTGGGGCTGGTTCCCGCAACCATCTCTCCTTATGTCATGCGAGCAATGGGCAACCGACAAGCTCGTCGTTACATACTCAGCGCCGAAGTGATTAACGCCACCAAAGCTGAAAAGTTTGGCATTGTGCATGAGGTTCATAAGCTGGATAAAATCGAAGCCGTAGTAGAAAGCTTGATTGATTCTTTGCTGCTCAATAGCCCAGATGCGATGCGAAAAGCCAAAGCGTTATGCCATCAATGCCACCAAAATCCGATTGATGGTCAGCTTATTCAATACACGAGCCAGCTTATCGCAGACATTCGCGTATCGCCGCAGGGACAAGATGGCTTGCAAGCCTTTCTGGAGAAACGAGAACCGGGTTGGATAAATAAGCCAGCTAAGGGCAAGAAATGAATTTGCCAAACAAGGTAAATATTGTCGAAGTGGGTGCGAGAGACGGTCTGCAAAACGAATCACCAGTGTCCACGCAAGCCAAGATCCGCTTAATCGACCTGCTCTCAGATACAGGGCTCACCCATATTGAGGCAGGCTCTTTTGTGTCGCCTAAATGGGTGCCTCAAATGGCGGATTCGCGCGATGTGATGAAGAAAATCACCCGCCGCCACAACGTCACCTACTCAGCCCTAACGCCTAATGTGCAAGGCTTTGAAAAAGCGCTTGAAGCCGGCGCTACCCAAGTCGCCATCTTCACCTCTTCATCGGAGGGCTTTTGCCAACACAACATCAATTGCTCGATTGCAGATAGCCTTACCCGCTTTGAACCAGTAATGGAATTGACAGCAAAGCATAACATTCCCGTTCGGGGTTACTTATCTTGTGTGGCAGACTGCCCCTACGACGGGCCAACTAAACCAGAACAAGTCGCAAGAGTTGCCAACCTGCTGATGGAATTAGGCTGCTATGAGGTTTCACTTGGAGACACCATAGGTACAGGTACGCCTATGCGCATCGCTAAAATGCTCGAGGCTGTGCAAGTAAAAGTCCCAACCGACAAGCTCGCTGTGCATTTTCACGATACGTGGGGTCAAGCGTTAGCAAATATCTACCAAGCCTTAACAATGGGTGTCCAGACCGTCGATAGTAGTGTAGCTGGACTTGGGGGCTGCCCTTATGCTCATGGCGCTTCAGGTAATGTTGCTACCGAAGATGTGCTCTACCTTTGCCAAGGCTTAGGAATCGAGACCGGAGTAGATTTGGAGTTGCTCGCCAGAGCCGGATGGATGATCAGTGAAGAGTTGAACCGCCAGCCGACCTCAAAAGTCTCACTGGCGTTAAAGCAGCACTAGATCTCGTAATTCGCTTTGATACCGATATCAAAATGCAGCGGCATACGCCACTTAGCAAAAGACAGAAAGCCCATGACTAATCCAGCCAACAACATAGTAATGGCAGCAAGGATTGGAAGGTTAAACCACAATGCAAACGTAGCTACAGCGAGAAACGCGGGCACCATCTTCAAGCCTGGCACTTTAAAGCAAAAAGACTCTTTAAGCGCAATACCCGAAAAGGTCACAAAGATAAAGCCAAGCCCTAACCAAGTGCGCTGAAACTCCAAGTCACTCACCATCAATACCAAGCCAATCCAAGATGCCCAACTGATCACGGCTCGTACGTGTTTACTGTAAACGTGGACATTCGCGGCAGATAACGCGCCAGCCACACAAAGCACAATGACTGAGGTTTGGTAAACCAATGGTGAACTAGAAATTGCACCAGAGACAAGAACCGAAAAAACAAGCAGCGCCATTGCAAACAAAGTGATACCAAAGCGATACAAGCACACGCTGATTTTATCGAGTGAATCCAGCGTCTCTTGATGTTCTGTGTTTGCCATGGAAAGCATCCTGCCTAGAAATGAAAAGGAACAAAAAGCCAACGAGGGTGAAATCGTTGGCTCTATAAACTTAATTACGCCCGTTTGGGAAAGCGAAGTTTACCGCCAGTTCGGTAGATCACCAAAGAGAATAAGATAAGAGCGCAGCCGACGAGTTTATTAGAGGTCAGCACTTCGCCATACCAAATCACACTTAGAATCACAGTCCAGACAGGTTCAAGGATCATAATCAGTGCAGCGTTACCCGCTTGGACAAACTTTTGCCCCATGGTTTGCATCACATAACGCAAGCTGGTTGCCAAAAGCGTACTCAGCGCAAACCAAATCCAAATAGACGTCGATACTTCAGTTGGCACCGTTTCCACCAAAGATGAAATCAACAAACCAATCAAACCCGTGACAAACAATTGGATGCACGTCAGTAACAACACAGGCAATTTTTGCGAATACTTGCTGTTTACGTTGAAGTGCAGAGCGAGCATCAAAGCAGCGCCTAAGAACCAAAGTTGACTGCTAGATTGTTGCCAACCACCAGCTAAAGACAAACACCCTAAGCCAAGAATCGCGATTGGTAGTGACACCCAAAAAATTCGTTGAGGTCTTTGACGAAACATAATCCACGCGACAATGGGTACGAACAGCATTGATAGGCTCATGATGAATGCACCCTCACCTAACGTATCACTGATTGAAATCGCATAGATCCAACACATCAGCGCGCCTCCCAAAAGCACACCAACGCCTGCCGCGGCAAAAATATCTTTCTTGTTGGCAGCACGAAGCGGTTTGATACACAGAGGCAACAAACACAGTGAAGCGATAGTGAATCGCAGACCGATAAATCCGAATGGAGGGAGACCTTGAATGGTTTCTTTAGAGAAGATCCACCCTAATGCCGCTATCATCGTAGTAGCGACGAGCACGAATGCAGCTTTGCGTTCTGAGTTAAACATAATTACTCACAAAAAAGACCCTACGAAGGATTCGTAAGGGGTTCATATATCATTGATTTTAATGCGTGATTGCTAGTTATATTTACATCGCAAATGCTGGACTAAATGTGTACTTAGACTGAGGAGTGTTAACGTTTGCGAAGCGTTCACAGTATACATTGTGACTAATTCATCATCGAGAAAATTACTGTGAAACCCTGTCATTATTTTGTTATTTGAAACCATCAGAATTACAAGTAATCCTTTAGGTAAAAACTCAAATACAGTACGGAATAACCTAAGTCTAAATTCGGGGCAAAATGTTACAATAGCAACGAAACAAAATAGACGTCAGGAGGTACTTTATGAGACATTCAACCGTACTCTTTTTCATTCTGATCGCCTTGCTTATCATTGCTCCAATTGCGCTCGGCTCGCTGTTTAGTCTTATCTCCTCTTTTCGCGTGAGTACTATCGAAGCCGATCCAATATCCACCACACATATCTACGACATGATGATCTACCGTGGTCGATAATGTGTTTTGAAAGATCTCCTATTCTCTAACCGCTCTTGCTTATACCCAAGTAGCCTCGAGATGCTAGGTTCAGCGAGAATAACTTAGTTTGTAGACGCGGCGGCGATTTAAAAGTCTAGTGGGTATAAATCAGGGCGGTTTTCAATTTCCTTCATCCTCTTAAAACAATACTGAGCCCACTCAAATCAAACAAAACTCGCCATTTTTCAAAAGGCAAAAGCTAAGCACCTCTTTTCACTTTAGTTGTATTGGTAATGATTTTGTCCAATCCATCGAGTTGGCGCGTATTAGTAATGAAAACCACAACTAAATCGGCTTGTACATAGCGATATCGCCAGTACCTGCTTACTCTTTAACCTACAACAATAAAAAACAAACCCGTTCATTCACCTCACGAATAAGAGCGAAGAGCCTGTTTGTAAAACGCCCAAGTTAGTGAAAACGCATTCAAATTACTAGGGAATCAGTGATGAGATTAAAGAACACACAATGCATGAGCACAGTGCTGAAGACGGCTCTCGTCGTCACTATGTGCTTCTCTCCGATCACCTTCGCATCCGACACCAATACCGATGCTCAATTTGAGGTTGGTAAGGAAAAGGCGAAAGTATGTATGACGTGTCATGGTACCGACGGAATTTCTACTATCGACGCCTACCCGAATTTGCGCGGTCAGAAAAAGAGCTATCTAATTTCGTCTTTGAAGGATTACAAAGCGCGTGAGCGCACAAGTGGTCTGGCGGTATTAATGCAGCAGCAAGCTGATGCACTTTCTGATCAAGATATCGAAGACATCGCCCATTACTACTCACAGTTAGGTAACGAGCCGCAGCCTTAAACGAGGAGCGTTCTTATGGAACAAGCAGCAACTCAATACAACACTCAAGTTGTGAAGTATTTTGTGTTGGCATCGTTAGTGTGGGCTATTGCAGGGATGATCATCGGTGTCATTCTTGCCGCGCAGTTATATTGGCCCGTGCTCAACTTTGATTCTCAATACTTCCAATTCGGTCGCCTGAGACCATTACATACTTCCGGCGTGATATACGGTTTTGTCGTCAACATATTGATGGGTACTTCTCTTTACATCGCTCAACGCACCGGACGCTGTAATCTCTTCAATCAAAGTTTATCTTGGATGGTTTTCTGGGGATGGCAATTGGTGCTGTTCTTAGCACTCGTTACGTTACCAGCTGGCTACACGACATCTAAGGAGTATGCAGAATTAGAGTGGCCAATCGACGTACTGATCGTCTTGGTCTGGGTGCTCTACGCTGTGCTGTTTTTTGGCACGATTGCGAAGCGGAAAGTTGACCATATCTTCGTTGCGAACTGGTTCTTCGCCGCCTTCATCATTGTTATTGCGATGATCTTCATCGTGAACAACCTTGCCATGCCCGTCTCTTTGATGAAGTCCTATTCAGTGTTTGCCGGAGCGCAAGACGCTATCGTGCAATGGTGGTGGGGTCACAATGCAGTGGGCTTCCTACTGACTGCTGGTGTGATTGGTATGAACTATTATTTCATACCTAAAGCCGCTGACCGCCCTATCTACTCTTACCGTTTGTCTGTGATCCACTTTTGGGGCTTGGTTGGTTTTTACACTTGGGCAGGTACTCATCATTTGGTTTATTCATCAGTACCTGTTTGGGTGCAAAACATTGGCATCATCATGTCTCTCATCCTTTGGCTTCCTTCTTGGGCAGGCGCTTTCAACAGTGCGATGACACTTCTACAAAACAAAGAGAAGCTCAAGTCTGACTACATTTGCCTGTTCTTCTTCTCGGCAATTCTTTACTACTGCTTGGCCACATTTGAAGGACCTCTATTGGCGATTCGCTGGTTCAATATGCTAGCGCATAACACCGAATGGGTGATCGGGCACGTTCACTCTGGCGCATTAGGTTGGGTGGGCATGTCCGGCATTGCTGTGTTCTATTACTTCATCCCGCGTCTGTGGAACAAAACCGAACTTTGGTCGCAGCGTTTGATCAAGTGGCACTTCTGGCTAGCCCATGCTGGTGTCGCCATCTACGCTATCGCACTTTGGGTAGCAGGTATTGGCGAAGGCTACATGTGGCTAACCCAAAACGAGAATGGCGAACTGGTTTACAGCTTTATTGAAGCCATGAACTTTAAAGCGCCATGGTTGTTCTTACGTTTCTTCGGTGGCGCACTCTTTGTACTTGGTTTGTTCCTGATGGCGTTTAACTTGTATAAGACCGTGCGTTCTCCATCCGTACTAGTGGCAAAGGAGGCATAAGATGAGCAAAGACTTTACTCACTCGGTTATCATCTTAATCATCACCACGGTGGTTGTAGCTTCTTTTTCACTCGCAGTTTGGGTTGTGCCGAATATTCTTCGCACGGATGACATCGCCAAAGGCAGTTTAGCTAAGCCCCTAACCGCAATTGAGCTTGCGGGGCGCGATATCTACATCAGCGAAGGTTGCCATGTGTGCCACACACAAATGGTTCGCCCATTGGAACCAGAAATCAAGCGCAATGGCCGCGCTAATCAAGAGTCTGATGATATTTACGAGTTTCCAAATTTGTGGGGGTCTAAACGTACTGGACCAGACTTAACCAACCTAGGTCGGAAATATTCGGACCAATGGCATGTATTGCACCTTATCGATCCACGCCAAGTTGTACCAACATCCATCATGCCTGCTTACCCTTGGTTGTTTGAGCAAACTCTGTCTGGTAATGCCATTGGCAACAAGATGGAAACACTGCGTACGTTAGGCGTACCCTATACCGACCAAGAGATATCAGACGCACGTCTACAAATTCGAGGTAAAACCAAGGGTGAAGCTTTGATTCGTTACCTTCAAAGCCTTGGTCAAGACACAGCACAGGAGGTGGCACCATGAGCACATTCTGGAACTGGTGGGCAGTTGCCTGCACCATAATATTTTTTGCCCTTATGGTAAGTGTTATCGTCAAGTATTGGCGAAGCAACCACAAAGCAGATCAAGACCACACCATTGCTTCTTTTGATGGTATAGATGAGAAAGATGCCCCACCACCTAAGCTGCTGTTTATAAGTTACGCTGTCGCGTTTTTACTCTCTGCAGGCTATTTAGTGTTGTATCCAGGGCTAGGTGAATGGAAAGGATTGGTGAATTATGACCAAGGAAATGACAAACTCAGCTCACCTTCGACCACACTCGATCAGCAGTTTAGCCAAGTAACAAACACCTCTTTGGCGGTACTTGCACAAAATACCGACATCGTACGCACTGGACGCATGCTGTTTCAGACCCATTGCGCCGCTTGTCATAGAGATAACGCGCAAGGGCAAAAACACTTTCCTAACCTTATCGATAAAGAATGGATGTATGGTGGAGATGACGATGCCATTATTCACTCCATCGCAAAAGGGCGTAACGGTGCTATGCCGGGATGGGTAGAGGTAATGAGAAAAGACGAAGTAAATAAAGTCGCCTATTACCTCGCCTCTCTCAATCAACGCCACAGTGACGTGCCAGAGGTAAAAGTTGAACTTGGTAAACGTCTGTTTGTGGAATACTGCGCTTCATGCCATGGAGATGGCTCCATCGCAAACCAACAAACCGGTGTGCCTGATTTGTCAGACAGCGTTTGGCTTCATGGCGGCAGCATCGAAGAGATTCAACACACCATCAATTACGGTTTGAATAATCTGATGCCAGCGTTTGAGAACCAGCTTTCTGAGCACGAAATCCTCGCGCTTGGTGCTTACATCCGTAAAGCGGGTGAAGAGCAAGAGCAGAAACTCGCAGCGCTTAATGCCGAGTCTGTCGAACGTGGCGAGTACTTGGCACACGCCGGTGATTGTGTCGCTTGTCATAGTGCGGAAGGTGGCGAACCTTTTGCGGGCGGTCTGCCGTTTGTTACGCCTTTTGGTACCATCTACTCCACTAACATCACGCCTCATGCCAGTGAAGGTATTGGTGAGTATAACTATGATGACTTTCGTGATGCACTCGTGAAAGGTAAAGGCAAGCACGGTTATCTCTACCCTGCTATGCCTTACACCTCATATCAATATCTGACTGAACAAGATATGACGGATTTGTGGCAGTACATGCAGTCTATCCCTGCCGTGGCGCGTCGTAACGATGAAAACCACATGATGTTCCCATCGAACATTCGTCTTGGTCTCCTTGGTTGGAACATTGTCTTTATGGACACCGATCCTATCGACTACAACCTACCTTCAGAGCTTGAGGGCGTGGTGGAGGACGTCGAGAAGTGGCAGAAAGGTAAATATTGGGTGGCAGGTTTAGGGCACTGTTCAGAGTGCCATACGCCGCGTAACATTGCTCAAGCGCTAATCCCTGAACGCATCTTCCAAGGCAACTTGATAGATGGTTGGAACGCACCTGACATTACGTCTACAGAGCTAAATGTAGGCGGTTGGGATGAGAAAACACTAACCGACTTCTTGCACACTGGCCACTCAGACAAAGGTACCGCTTTTGCCGGGATGGCTGACGTGGTCAAAAACAGCTTGAGTTTGATGACGCGCGAAGACATCGAGTCCATGTCCTATTACCTACTCAGCGGTGACGTAAACAACTTCATTGCTGCCGATGCGGTGCCTTTAGAGCCGAAAGGGTTCGATGAAGCTGCCTATCAAGATCCGATCTATGCTACTTACAAACAAACGTGTGGCGCGTGTCATGGGAACGATGGTAAAGGTCGAGACCCTATAGCACCAACGCTCTTGAACAATGGCATCATCATGCACAGTGACCCATTCAACACTATTGCGGTAACGGTGCGTGGCTTGCAGCCTACCTATATTGATCCGGAGCGTAACTTCATGCCGATGGCTAGTTTTGAGGATATCCTCTCTGACGCACGTTTAGCCGAGCTCATTACCTTTGTACGTAGGCATCTCGGGGATCAACAGCAGGAAGTGACGGCGGCAGATGTGCGAGAAGTGAGAGAAACATTGGAAGCGGCTGGATATGCTGGCGGTCTGCACACCACCCCAGACATGTACGACAGGCGCGACAACACTATCAACATTCGCTAGGGTCAGCAGACTTCAGGACCTGTTTTTCCAAGCTAACAGGAATAAAAAAAGCCAATCACAATTGGGTGATTGGCTATATATTTCTGTGAACAATCTGGTTCACTAACAACGTCAGTTGGCTAGGTGACCCTCGGCTTAAAAGGGTCGTATAAACTAAAGCATTAGACATGCCAACTTTTCGATGCAGTAAAACCGATTGTTATTTAATCATTTGCAGTCAAATTGAACGAATAATCACACTAACCACTTTCCACTTATTGCATATTGCGAACAAGACCTTGCAATATGCAAATACAATCTTCAATTCATTTATGGCTTACGGGCGAGATCTCTCGCTAAAATTAATGCCAAACCGAAGACTTGAAGAAACAAACCAATACTTTTATACCAAGCCATCTTTTCTTCCAAACCTGTCATCACTTCCGTGGTTTCCAAGCTGGCAAGGTAATAGCTGTCTATACGATTACGGTAGTTATTTTGCGCCTGATTGATCTCAGACATCAGATTAGGTAACTGTTCAATTTGGATTGGACTTACTTCCTGCCCTGTCCATGCTGACAAATGCCCTCTCAACACTTGGTTCATTTCTTCTGAAACAGGTTCACTCTGAGCAAGGTGCAAATGCAACAACAATACTTCCCGCTTTCGCTCCAATGTTTCGACACTATTCCAAGCGAGTTGTATCGAATAGAGGTTATCGGCTTTTTGTTCAGCCAGTAAACTGATCTCTTTACCGAGTTTATCTAACACAACACTGGTTAAGATAATCGCAGCAATATTAAGAACCAGTCCAACAAACACCAATAGCCATGCAGGCGGTAAGTATGTCGATTTTTTTACCATAAGCTCCCGTAAGGTAAATAGATCAAGTTAAGGGCTACTAAACCAATCATAGTAAAGAAGGTTAACTTCATCCCTGTAATTCGACCTTTTAAATCCTCACCGAGAATTCCCTTTGCGTGAATCACACGCCCAATCACAAATACAATACCAGCAAGGTGTATCCACAGTAGCGAAGCGCCGTTGTATTCTAATAACGCCATTAAAATGAGAGTGATAGGAACGTATTCACTTGCATTGCTTTGTGCGCTGCGAGCGATTTGAAGCGCCTCAACTCCACCATCGGCGTAAGCGATTTTGTTGCTGCGGCGTTGCTTGATGACTTGAAAAGCGAGCCAGATGAGCAGTAATGCGAGAATAGATGCGTAAAGCGCGGTAACCATAAAACTTCCTTCTTTAGATATTATTTTGAGCTAATTATTCTATAAAAAACATATTTATAAAATACATACATTCTTGATTTAGAGTGACTAGATCTTTAAATCGCCGCCGCGTCTACAAACCAAGGCATTCTACCTGAACCGGGCATCCCGAAGTTGCTTGGGTATAAATTAGCCCTATAAATCTAAAGAAAGAAATCATCAAAGAGAGTGGTTAGCGAGCTTTTTACGCTTAGAAAGCTTGGCGATACCTTCGCAGATCGTGAACAGCAGACCCACCCAAATAAAAGCAAATGTCACCGCTTTTACACTATCGAATAGTTCACCAAAGAACACGACAGCCAATACAAATTGAAGACTCGGTTCAATGTATTGCATCAACCCTACTGTCGACAGGTTAGTAATTCGGATCGCAATCGAATAAAAAATCAGTGGGAGAATAGTTACTGGCGCACTTCCTAAATAAAGCATGAACGTGGTCATGTCGACGGTTGAAGATAACTCACCGATCGTCCATTGCTTAAACATCAGATATGCCAATGCGATTGGGGTAAGCACCACCGCTTCAATAAAGAGTGTTGTACTCCAATCAAAGTTAATCTTTTTCTTAAATAAGCCATAAAGAGAAAAGAATAAGCCCATTGTCAGTGCCACTAATGGTAACTGACCATATTGGATAACCTGATAAACTACACCGATGGTTGCTAAAAGAATGGCGATGAACTGACCTTTTGACAGCTTATCACCAAGGACAAAAACACCCAGCGCAACAGAAACCAAAGGTCCAATAAAGAAGCCTAAGCTCGCATCAATAACACGGTTATTGGTTAACGCCCAAGTGAATGCAACCCAAGAAATACACATTAGGCTACTTGCAACAAAGGTATACCAAAGGGACTTTTTATCTTTCCAGATAGCAGCCCATTTCGGCATGTGATGCGTGATCGCCAGTACCAATAGAAACCCCACAGGTACAGAGCCAATGATGCGCAGCGCTAACAGTTCATCCATTGATGCATTTGGCAGAAAACGATAGTAAACAGGCAACAATCCCCAGATAACAAAGGAAAGTGCAGCCATAAAATTACCGTAACGATTGTTGTTCATAACTGACTCGACAAATAAAAAAGTGACGCGATTCTATAGAGCAAATTTGGTTTGTAAAGCGAAACAAAAGGACCAATATTCGCTATAAGGCTAGGCCTTGAATTACCGCGGTAATTCCACTAATAAAACACAGCGCTAGCGCACCGAAACGCACTTTTTCTTTAGGCAAGGACTGTGTTGTTTTTATTGCCAACCAATAGCCGAACGCGGCTGCAGGCAGTAAAGGCAAAGTAATGATCAAATGATGAAGATTGAAGAATCCCACCGGAATTTGAACCACCAACGAGATAATAGAGCTAAACACAAAGAAAGCAGAAAGGTTACCGCGTAACTGATTCGCTTCTTGATGCTGAAGTAGTAACGCCATCGGCGGGCCACCGATCGCGGAGCTTGTACCAAAGAGCCCCGAAAAGAAACCTGCAAACGTCATGCGTCCTGGTGTTGGCTCAATGCGAAAAGGTAAGACACTCACAGCCACAGCAAAAAGCACGAGAAAACCAATCCAAAGCGTTAACGCTTCTGTCGAAACATAAAACAGCAGCGCCCCACCCGCTAACGATCCGGGAATACGACCGATCAACGCCATCTTTAAACCACCGAGTTCAACATTACTGCGGTGCTTCATCGCATTCATTAATGAAATAAACAATGCAACTAAACAGATGGGAGCAGGAACGTATTCCGGAGCCCATAGAATAAGTAGTGGGGCCGCGACAATAGCCAAGCCAAAGCCAATAGCCGTTTGTACATAAGAGCCGAGGAAAATCAGCCCCATTGCAAGCAAATTAGTAGAATCGAATTCCATCGATGCGTTCTTATATTTTATCTATTTATTAGAGAGTTAGTTAAATATAAATTATCTATTATTCACCTACTCTCGCCCTGCGTAGGATTCATCAAACCTATCTAAAACACAATCAAAATATTTCAATAACCGAACTTTAGAGGCTCACTTTCTGCAACTTCGAATTTTGTACAAAGATGCAATGTTTAATTTATCAATACACCTCTATCCAGAACACAAAATCGACATTATAATCAGCGGCTTTTATAGCGTGAATGCACTATCAAAATTCACCACACGTAGAATTTCACAGTCTAAGGCACTAAATAAAAATAAATATTAGACTATCGTATCAACCTAACTTAAAGATGGTTTATGAAAAGAAAATCAGGTTTTACTTTAATTGAGCTTGTTGTTGTAATCGTAATTCTTGGCATCCTTGCTGTCACTGCCGCCCCCCGCTTCTTAAACATTCAAGATGATGCTCGCGAAGCGCGTTTGGAAGGAATGAAAGGTGCAATTGCATCAGCTCTGAACATTGGGTATGGAAAAATGGCGATCGCGGGTCTCGAAGGTCTCTCCTATGTTTCTAATGATACTGACTATAAAAATCATGATGGAAGCATGCTAGTCCCGATGCAAGGTTTACCCTTTGATGGATGTGAAAAAAGTTCAAGCACGCATTGCGCGTTTGAATATGGTTATCCGCAAGCAGATACAACATCATTAACTGTACTTGTGCAAGAACTAGGTAGTCATGTTGAATCAACTGATTGGATGATACGAATGCTTCCAAACAGAACGGCTTACATAACAGCTCGTGATGACAAATCCGCCAACGAAAATGAATGTAGTATTATCTACGCTCCGCCAGAAAACGCTAAAGCCAAATACACTCTAAAAATAAACAAATGTTCATAACCAAAAAAGGCTGCCAATCGGCAGCCTTTTGTCATCTTGTTCTCTGCTTATGCAAAGTTAAACACGTATTTATCCATCATATTGACCATACGACCAATCTCTGGCTTAGTAATCGTGTCATTTGCCCCTAGTGATAGTGCTTTCGCACGGTTATCTTCACTCATTAGAGAAGAAAACATCACGATTGGCATTTCATTGTAGGCTTCCGTTTCACGTAGTCGTTTTACCAAGTGCATACCATCCATACGCGGCATTTCAACGTCGGTAACAACAGCATCAAGCAGCTCACGCACTGGCAGTTGTTCTTGTTTCGCTACTTCGATGAGACTCATTAACTTCTCGTAAGCTTCGCCGCCGTCTTTACATGTGATCACGTTATAGCCTGCTGATGCTAAAGTATCTTGAATCAGTGAGCGAATAAACGCTGAATCGTCCACAACCATAACGGTTTTCGCATTACGCTTACCAACCATACGCTGGTTAAGGTCAACCGATTTATCACCCGTTACGTCGTATTTTTCCATACTCAGCTCTGGGTTGATGTCTGCAATGATTTTCTCGAAATCGAGGATCATGATCAGATTGCCATCTTTGCGAACAACAGCAACCACACAGTCCTGTTCACCAGCTTCTAGGAACTGGCTCGGTGATTCTACGTCATTCCAAGAAATACGGTGGATGCGTGAAATGCTGTCAATCAAGAAGCCATTCGTCATCTTGTTGAAATCCGTCACAATCACAAACTTACGCTCTAAGTCGCGACGAGTCGGAACGCCAAGCCAACCAGCAAGGTCCACCAACGGAGTTAACACTTCACGGGAAGAGAACACGCCAATCATATGCGGTTGTGCGTTCGGATAATCGGTAGTCTCTGGTACGCGAATCACTTCGCGAACTTTAGCGACGTTAATACCGTAATAACATGTTTTTGTGCTGCCATCTGGCATCTGTTTTTCTAGGTGGAACTCAATGATTTCAAGCTCATTGGTACCACTCTCAGTCAATATAGTGCTGGTTACGTTACTCATAAACACAATTATCCAAAATACGCACCAAGAAAAAGGCTTGATGCAATGCCACAGAGAATCACTTCACAGGCGAAAAAATCCAAGAGTCCTTTTGTAGTCGTTGAGACAGAATTTGTAAATAATCAAAAGGATGCTGACTGCACACTTCTATATCAAATGCTTAAAATTTGTCTCATTTTTGTACAAAACACATTCAAGTATTCAATATTGCAGCTGGGTTCCTTAAGTTAACGGCAGGGAAAACAAAAAGTTTAGCCATAATTAGTAAAGAATCAGTGAGTTTTAATGACCGCTTCGTTATCTACGCGATGACGCTCGCCATAAACCCCTTCTTCGGTTCTGATACCACAACTGATGATCATGGTGATTTGATCACTGTCTCTTAGATTAAGCAACTGTTTTACACGTTTTGAATCGAAGCCTTCCATTGGGCAAGTGTCATAGCCTTTTTCTCTCATCGCGTACATAAAAGTCATCGCTGCCAAAGAAACACTCTTATGCAAACAAACACGTACGTCACTTTTAGCCACTTCTCTTACCATCGGCTTGTTTCGACCTAGCCACCAGCTGTATAACTTGCGTACCGCCCCGCGTATGCCAAATGCATCATTGTTATAAACCATTGGGATAAGTTTTTCGTAATACTTTAGAGCGCGCTTGGCCGCAGCGTCGTCACGGCCTTCAAAAGCTTGGCGCACAGTCTCTGCGTTGCGCTTTGCGCGCTCTTCCCAGTTATGAGTAGTCGCCACAAAAACGACTAACTCATTCGCCGTTTTTGCCGCATTTTGTCCCATGCAGAAGTCGGCTAGTTTCGCTCGCTTCTCCGCTGAAATCACTCGATGAAATTCCCACATCTGCATATTACTGCTGTTTGGGCTAAGCGTGGTCAACGCGAGCGCCTTGGCTACATCATCATGGTTAAATTCAGCATTCGTATCGTACTTTCTAACGGAACGACGTGAATGAACAATAGATTCAAAAGAAGATTGGCTCATAACGGACTCAAAACTTAGGTAAAAGCGCGATCTTTACTGATTCATTGCTTAGCTGCAAGTATAAATACACCATCAGGTAAAATTTCGCTCCTAACATCTCTCTATTGCAGCTTAAAGAATCGAATTTGATCAGATAAGTTAACCGACATTCTTGCTAGCTCATCTGTTGCCTGATTGCAGTCTTGAATCATATTAACGGTTTGCTCCACTTGATCGCGTACCGAAACCACGCTTTGATTGATCATTTCAGCCGTGGCACTTTGTTCTTCCGTCGCCGTAGCGATTTGAGTGTTAAGCGCATTCGTCTGTTCAATATTCCCCGAAATACTCACAAAGGCTTCATTCGCTGAGGCTGATTGCTGTACCGTTTCTTCTAGCATGCGTTGCCCAGCATTAATGGAATCAACCACCTGAGTCGTATTCTGTTGCAGCGTACTGATGCGATGACCGATCTTTTCTACCGCCTTCTGGGTTTCTTGAGCCAGTTGACGCACCTCATCCGCTACAACAGCAAAACCACGACCTTGATCGCCAGCACGCGCGGCCTCAATCGCTGCATTGAGTGCCAGAAGGTTTGTCTGTTCAGCAATGGTTTGAATCACTTCCGTAATATCCGCAACCTCTGCTGTCCCATTAGACAAGGTAGCCACCTCTTGGCTCATGGTTCCCATTTGCGTGGCTAAACCGCCCACCTGCTCCATGGCTCGTTGCATGACAGTCTGGCCTTGTTCAGAGACACTCGTCGCCAACGCAGCTTCTTGTGATGCCCCACTCGCACTTTGGGCGACTTCGGTGATGGCTACCGTCATTTGGTTCACCGCGGTGGCAACTTGATCAGTTTCTAATTGCTGGGCTTGTGCATTCGTCAGAATTTCTCCGTTTACTGCCGACAACTCTTCTGATGCCGAAGCAAGCAAGTCACTACAAGACACCACACCTGACACCGTTTTATACAGCTGCGCTTCCATATGGTGCAACGCATCAAGCATTTCAGCGATTTCATCATTCCCTTTCACCTGGTCATGACTCATCCCGATTTCACCACGACTCAGCTTTTCAGCTACTTGCTTAGCAAACTGAACATTCGCGGTAATATCATACGAAATATACAGAGATAAGAAGGTGACGATTGGCAATCCAATCAACAAAGCTAACGTCACATTGATGATTGCCTCTTCAGTGGATTGTTGAATCTCACCTTTCAATGCATTTTGATCATTAACGGCATCGACTCTGATGCCATTCAGTTGTTCAGCAATATCAAAACCAATCTCTTTAAGTACTTCCCAACGATCGTTTCGAGTCCGAATCGTGCTGGCAACTTGAGACAACGAGAGAGCAAAGCCTTCTGTCAGTTCAATGAGTTGTTCTTGGCTTGCGAAGCTTAACTTGGACAAATCATTTTTCCATTGCGATAGCTGATCTTGAAACTGTTCGTAATCTTGCTCGTTATTGGTTAACAGATACTCCGTTGCTTCTTGCGTCAACGCTTTGAATACCATAGCTACGCGAGAAACTTCCGCACGTTGCTTATTAAGCACTTCTGACTCACTCAGTCGTCGCGATATTTTTGCTTCAATCTGCTTTTGAAAAGAAACCAGTTCAAGAACAGAAGCGTCACGTTCTCGCATTAATTGCGAAACTTCAGTCAAGTTTGTTATATAACTTTCGAGTTGCGAAGTGACTTTTTCAAAGCGCCCCTTCCGTTCATTATCTGTCGACTTCAAAGCCTGCTTTTGTGCCTCTTGTTGCGCTAATTTCAAGCTTTCAATTGCTCGATTAAAAAATTGAGGGTCGCGGTTTGTACGATACGTCAATGCATTGATTCGAGCCTTCAACAGATTTGCTTCAACGTCTGTCGCTTCAAAAGCCGCCTCATCGATTGATTGAAAGTGAATAAAATTTGAATTGACCTGTTTGGTCGTAAAAAAGCCAACAGCAGACACTGTAGACAGCACCAAAATAACGGCACTCAAGATCAGATAAAATTTATGTTTTATTTTTTTAATTCTATTAAGCATTCCGCATACTCCATAACAACAGCAAGTGGAAATACTAAAAACCTAACGGATAAGTCGCAAACTCGCCCCAATACACAAACAACACTACCTTGTTGTTATAATTGAATTTATTCGAATATGTAAGCCTTTTCCGACGGCAAAGAAAGATTGGTACTTCAACTGAGGTCAGTGATTCTTTCGTGCCGTATCTCTTTGATTCCATTATCTACCACGCGACACTTTCTAAAAAATGAGACACACCTTTTCAAATAATGAAATTGTCATTTTCACCCACACAGCAAGGATTTTTCCTACAATCCCTTCTCGTTAAATGAGTGCTGAATGGAAGCGGCAAGTAAATTGAAATATAAGGTGAGGCACAAAATATGAATAACGTTCTTATTATCGACGACCAACCGTTATATAGCGAAGCGCTCGCTTCTCTTGTTCAAAACGCTTTCCAAACTGTGAACGTTGTAGAATCAACTGACAGTGCCGAAGTTATGGAGCTCATTCGCAACCAGCCTGTTGACTTGGTTATTTTAGATGTAGTTTTAGGTGACAGAGACGGTATGCGTTTGGCAAAGAATATTCTGGCAACTGGTTATCAAGGAAGAATCTTATTTATTTCCTCTCGCGATTACAGCAGCTTGTCCAAAGCCGCGTTTGAAATGGGTGCGCATGGATTTTTAAATAAGAATGAATCGAAAGAGACCATTATGGATGCGATTGTTAGCGTGACGCGTGGTTATTCCATGTTTAAAGCAACGCACAATCAATCAAGCGGTAACGTTGCTTTATCGAACCGTGAAGCAATGGTCTTCCATTATTTGGCTCAAGGCTATTCAAATAAGAAGATTTCTGAACAGCTGTCATTAAGTGCAAAGACCATCAGTACTTATAAGACTCGCATATTGAAGAAATACCATGCCGAGTCCGTTGTAGAGCTACTTAATACACTTCCGCAAGATGAATGCGGCAGCTTGTGCTGCTAAGAAATGACGTACTTCGCGATAGCATCGGTTAATAGCTGATGCATCGAGTTGTAGCGATGAGATTGCTTCATTTGTATCACGACCTTTGGTCGCCCTTGAGGGTAAAAACTCTCCGGTACAGGGATAAAGGTATAGCCTTCAATTGGCTTTTGATACTCAAGTAATATTGTCGCTGCAGCCTTGCTTCTTATGACTTTGAGTAGACTCGTGATATTACCAATCGTCGCAACACGGTTTATATTAATCCCACTTTGTTCGAGCGCTCGCTTGGTCACCTGCTCCCTATCCTTCCAACCGGCTAACTCAAGCAAAATGAAATCGAGCTTACACGCGGTTTCGAGATCGTTGATCCCAAGCTCTTCGGGTACCACGATGACAGCTGGCGCATAACCAATAAATTGTTGATGGATGGTTTTTGGATACTCTTCGTTAAAGTAATGCAATTGCATATCTACTTTATCAACCAAGATATCGTCTATTGTGCTATCCGTACTGCTTTCTACATTGATGTAGGCATTAGGAAATAATTCCATTAAATCAATAAGAAGCAGATCACCAAATGACTGTTGTGCTGATTGAGGCAAGCAGATTGAGATGCTTTTCTCGTACGAGAGAGGGTCGAACTCACGGCGAACTAGACAAGATTCTAACTGCCCTAGCGCATCAGTAATTTCTGGTAATTTACGCTTTAGATAATCCGTTGGTTCAAAGTGATGTGCATGGCGGATAAAGAGTTCATCTTCCAATTGAGTACGCAGGCGAGTTAGGTATTTGCTGATAGAGGCTTCGCTCTTGCCCAATGCTTTCGCAACGGGTTTCAATTGACGATGACGCTCCAGTAGCACCAGTATTTTAAGTAGGTTTAGGTCGAGATCTTTATTCACAGCACAGCTACCAAATAGGGTCAGAGATGAAAATTGAGTTCTTTATTTACCTTCAGCCAAATACACAGAAAGCAGCCTAATGAGTAAGGCTGCTTTACTATAGAAGACCAAAGTCACGTTTTGGTCAAGTTTATCAAACTCTTATGCCGTTGCTTAATGACATTAAAGTCAGTTAAAGCAATTTTCAGGTTTAAGACACTGTCTTAAGTTAGTTACTTAGCTACTTAACCTACTTGGATACTGAGTTACTTGTTTACTTAGTTACTTAGTTACTTGGTTACTTAGCTACTTGGTTACTTAACTACGGTGACGCTTAGATTCATAAAGGTCCTCATCAGCGCGCATGATGACGTTGTTCAGCGTCTCATGTTCAGTGCTCATTGCAATACCAGTACTGACACTCACTTCTACATCCATACTTTTTAAGCGATTTTCTTTCACTGCAGCGCGTAGTTTCTTCGCCAAAATTAACGATTTGCTCTCACTGCAATCGGGTAATATCGCAATAAACTCATCGCCTCCCGTGCGAATAAGATAATCCGTCGACCGAAAGACCTTTTTCATGGAGTCAGCAATTATCGATATGACTTCATCTCCAACGTGGTGCCCAAATTTATCGTTAATTCGTTTAACTCGATCGCCATCAATGGCAATCACAGTAAACGGTGTCATCTTAATCTTGTTCTTAAATGCCTGCTCTTTGAACACTTTTCGATTAAACAACCCGGTTAGCTCGTCTTTCGTTGCGTCACTGATTGCGTTAGCCAGTTGAATTTTGCTCTCTTTTGACTCTTGCGCTTTTGAATAATACGCAAAGATCACAACAAAAAAGACAAAGAACAAACAGCCAAAATCGATAAGTATCTTGCTAAACGGGTATTTGTACACAATCAGGTTATTATTATCTGCTACGTACGTTTGAGTGTATGCAAACTCAGGCCAAGGATAATGAGGAAAGTACACCACAATGTGCTTATTTCCGTTGTTAATATCGACTTTGAGTTGCTTTCCTTCTGCCTTTAGCGAATCGAGAAAGATTTGCTCTCCAAATTCACCAACCAGCTCCCCTTTGAAGTAGACCGGGCTAATAATGCTAAAGGCTCGACTATCCGAATAGGTGGTTTTAAAAGGTTTAGAAATCAGAATACGGTCAGACAACTGATCTTTCCATGCCGCCAACGAACAAGAATTTGTCTCTTTACACCAATCAATATCAAAAGGCTCCGTCAAATCTTGTAGTCCATCAATAGCATTTTCAAGAATCAACTTGTTTCCTGTGTATGAACGAAAATAAAGGACGATATCAATCCGCTCGTAGACATTGGATAGATAACCTTCAGCTTCATGTAGCACTTTACGCGCAACGGCTTCCACAAAGTCTAGCTCGCTCTTTGGATCAAGCTTGTAAATCGCATCTTGAAAGCTGAACTCGGTCGCATCAGTAATCTCCTTAGCCGAAGTTCCTTCATAACGCGCTAGCTCAGACTCCAATAAGAGCCCTAGCATGATGACTTTTTGTTTGGTTTTTGAAATGCCTTGTGTGTAGATTTTAAATTGCTTCACCTCATGAGAAATGAGCATGGCTCCAATCATGGTCATTGAGGTTACAAACAAAAGCACAGCAAAGAAGAATGACAAATAAACGTTTCTCAGGTTCATTCTTTCTCCTACTACGTACCTAGCACTTTAGAGAGTTCAACGATATTCTTCACATCGTACTTATCCAAAACTCGGCGCTTGTAGGTACTTACCGTCTTATCACTGATCGAGAGTACATCCGCGATGTCTCGATTGGTTTTCCCTTGCAGCAATAACTTCATCACGGCACTCTCACGGCTGGATAACGCTGGTACATTACGATGCTCTTCAACACTCTGTTTGAATTTGAAAAACGAATAACCTTTGGAAACCGCCTCAATCGCGTCTTTTAAGATTTCGTGGTTTTCTGATTTACATACATAACCATCAGCACCAGAGCGAAATGCCATTTGGCTATACATATGACTCGTCTCCGCAGAAAAGAAGATCGCTTTTCCTGCAAAACCGTGCGATTTAATGCGCTTGTAGAAATCGTAGCCATCGCAATCAGCGAGATTTACATCCAAAATGAGCAGCCCAATTTGTTGCTCTTTCAATATTTTTAAGGCGTCTTTTGAATTGGTTACCGTTAAAACATCATTTGCAGTGCCTAGGCTCTCGACCAAAGATTTAATGGCAATGCAAACCAGCGGGTGATCATCAAAGATCAGATAGTTCAGTTTATTCATCATGCTTTTATTTC
Source organism: Vibrio sp. SSH13-20 (assembly GCF_040104475.1). Classification (NCBI taxonomy): domain Bacteria; kingdom Pseudomonadati; phylum Pseudomonadota; class Gammaproteobacteria; order Vibrionales; family Vibrionaceae; genus Vibrio; species Vibrio sp. SSH13-20. The sequence goes on along the minus strand of NZ_JBECOU010000001.1, from coordinate 717,322 downwards.
AGTATCGTTATTGCTTCTAATGGCATTGGTTTATCGATGTAATAACCCTGACATACGTCAACCGTGTATTGGCGCATCGCGTTTAGCGTCGGTTCGTCTTCCACCCCCTCTGCGACAACACTAATGTTTAAGCTTTTTGCGAGTGCACAGATGGCTAATACTATGTTTTTCTTTTTAGGGTCATTGACCAAACCTTGAATGAAAGATCGGTCTATTTTCAGTTCGTTAAAAGGCAGTTGAGCGAGCTTTTCCAACGATGATGATCCCGTACCAAAATCATCAATGCTGACGGTTACTCCACTCATTCGGAATTTAAGTAGGTTCTTGTAAAGTGCGGCATTGGTCTCAAACGTGTCTCGCTCAGTAATTTCTATCGTAAACTGGTCTGGACTGATGCCATGCTCACGGCAACGTTCGATAAAGCGAGTCGCAAATTCCGGATCTTCTAAGTTGTCATGATCAACATTCAGTGAAACATGTAACCTCAGCCCACGGTTCTTCATGTCGTATAACGCATTACTAAACACCGCATCAAACAACTCCGCAGATAAATGGCAGCGCTTCACAATAGAAAGGAAGTTGTACGGAGCTAAAACGCCGTAAATGGGATGAAACCAACGCGCTAAGGCTTCATAGCCTATGATCTCTCCCGTGTTTGCGTCCGCTAGTGGCTGGTAGTAGTTTTTAACTCGCCCCTCAGCCAAAGCAAACAAAAACTCTTGGTCTTGCACGCAAACTTGTTGCTGAAATGAAGTAAATTTCGCTGGTTGAACACCCGACTTGTTGAGCATTTCGACCACTTGCTCTTCATCGTAAGGTTTTAGAAGTTTACCGAGAACCTCGAAACTGAACGATTCGCACATCGCTCTAACGGTGGCGACAATCATCAGTTCCATTGCGCTCACTAACACAACCTTTCCCTGGTAGCCGATTTGGTTGAGCATCATCATCATGTCGACACCATCTTTATTCGGCATCTGCAAATCACAAAAAATAATGTCCACGTCCGATGTTTTGACGTGCTGAATCGCGCTATCAACATTATCGAATGTCGAGACGTCAACCCCATGCCGAGATAACATTTGCTTTAGCAAAGTGATTTGCAGTGGATGGTCATCAATCACCATCGCTTTAAGATCTTTATTCATGTGCTTTAATCCAATGTTCTGCAAGGTTGATTTCTTGTTCTATGCGCTCAATAAGGTCGGTGACATGAGCTTCAAACTCACCATCACTGGCCTTCTCGGCTTCAATGCATAACTCCGCTAAAATGGTTACTCCAATGGCGCCAAGCGCGCCTTTTATACCGTGAATAATGCGTTTTTTATCTTGTTTGCTTTTCGCAGCTTTTAGGTTTGCCACATCGTGCGTCATTGAGCTTTTAAAAACGTTGGCTATCTCCTTAGCGTCTTGCTTTCTAAATTTCTCAATCCATTCTGGCCACTGTGCCATTTTCTCTTGCCCTAAGAACGGCAGCAGTTTTGACCTTAACTTTTCAAGGTCATAAGGTTTATAAAGAATGTCATCGATGCCAATGTGTTTAGCCCGTTCGTTTGCTAAGCGAGAGTCTTCCGCGGTGACACCAATAACAGGAATTGAAGCCAGCTCTGGTGCTGCTTTGAGCTTCTTCACCAACTCAAAACCGTCCATTTCGGGCATGTGAAAATCCGTAAGAACCAACGCCACCTGATGATCGCGATTCACGTATTGCCATGCTTCAAGACCATTACTTACGATGACAGGCTCAATGCCAAGTTCTCGCAGTTGCATCGTGATCACGCTTTGGTTGATCGGGTTATCTTCTGCGACCAAAACAGTTCCGTGCTTCCAATCAAGATTGCTATTCGTGTCTTCTGTTTCATCTGTCGGCTTTAAGGTGCAATCTTGACGCAACAACGCCAGTAAGGTATCTGGATACTTAGCTTCTGACGGCGTTAACTCGCAGCTTCCTTTACTACCACAATCAAGGTTTAGTCCTTGGTATTTCCCTTGCGGTGAAAACTGCCCCACCAAATTTGGCTTCACATCTGTCGACGCCATCCCCCACGCAAGACACCAATCACGGACATTGGCAGGCAACATCGGTGAAAATGTATAAGACAGTGCCGCTTGAGGCTCTGGTTCACAGAAGGTAATAGGCAACTTCACAACCATCGTGGTGCCAAGACCGAACTGGGAATTAATACATAACTCCCCTCCCATGCAATCCACGAGACGGTCGACAATACTCAAGCCAAGCCCTGTTCCTCCGTACTTGCGCGTAATGGTGTCATCTGCTTGAACAAACGGCTGCAAAATACCTTCGAGTTGCGTTTCCGTCATACCGATACCTGTGTCCGCGATTTTTAAGATCAATCGCCCTTCATGAACGGCAATGCTGACGCTGATTTCTCCTTCGTTGGTAAACTTAACGGCATTGGAGAGTAGATTGGTCGCGATTTGGACTAAGCGCACTGCGTCCACTTTCAACCATGGATTCAAGAAGGGTTTGAAGGTCACTCGATACTCTAACCCTTTACTGGACACTTTTGGTTCAAAGCTACGAATCACGTCACACAAGGTGTTTACAGCATGAGTTTTTACTGGCGTCACTTTCAGCTGACCAGCTTCTAGCTTGGAATAATCAAGGACTTCGTCCACCAGCAGGTTCAAATGGTTTAGTGAGCGCATCGCTTGGGTGATAAGCTCTTTACTCCCCTCACTGCTGGTCTGACGGTCTAACAAGTCGAGTAGACCATTCGCAGCGGAAAGTGGTGTTCTTAACTCATGGCTCATGGTTGCCAAGAAATTCTCTCGAGAACGAACCGCAGTTTGCGCTTTTTCTTGCGCATCAATTAACGCAAACTCTCGCTCTTTTTGCTCAGTGATATCTTGAAGTACGGTCAGGACAAATTTCTTTTTGCTACTTGGAGAAAGAATGGCTTTACGTTCTCGGTAAACATGCTGAATACCAAGCTTACAGCCATTGGATGCTGTTATATCTGCGATGCGTTTACCTGCAATCACCTGACGCAATTCGATCACATTGTCGACCAAAGGTTTGGCACTTTTTCGACTTTGAATCGTGCAGCCTTTGCAACGATGGTTTTTATATAAAGAGCAATTGCTCATTTGAATTTGGTTATCTTCGCCATGAATAAAAACAATGCTGTTGATTTCTTGAATAATCTCCATCAACCACTGCTTCTCTTTCTCCTCATTCGTTGCGTTTAGCTCTGCCAAATTGACTTTGAGCTTAAGGTGTGCCAACACGAAATACGCAACCGCCAAGAGGATCACAAACACAACCACAACAATCAGTATCATGGTGAAGATATGTTCTTCATCGTAACCGTAGACGAGATTGAAGTTTCGGTAAGTTCTATTAAGCTTTTCTATCTCTTTGGCATCAATGGTATCAATGATGCTGTCGAGTATTTTCTTTAGCTTGGTGTTATGGTCCGCTACCGCAAAAGCAATCGACAAGGTCAGCGTATCTTTTTCACTGATCAGCAACCCATCAATGTTGTCCTGCGCGATCATGCTATGCACGATGTCATCAGGGATATACGCAACTTCAACCTTGCCCTGTTTGAGATCAGTCAACAGTTGCCTAAGGTCTTCATAGCGAGTAAAGCGCTCTTCCTTCCATGAGTCGAGATTAACCAAACCTTGTTTTTTTAAACTCATTAGAATGCCAGATCGCGCGTCGTGTGCGGGATGCTCTTTCGGGTCCAATGCTTCTATTGCAACAAAGTTGTTGTGCATGAACGGCTTGGTGACTAACCAATCTGATAAGGGGGGATTCTCTACATAAGCCACAGGAACTAAGTCGGCATTGAACGCCGTCAATCCACTGTTTAAGCTGCTGCTAGGCTTTTGATATTCGAACTTCAAGCCAGTGCGAGACTGGATCAAATCGATGAAATCAGGCAGAAACCCGTCCAACTCATCGGTGTGAGGGTTTCTGAATAAGAAAGGAAACGCTTCTTCACTGCTGCTGTAGGTAATGATTTGCTTGTTTTCTAAATCTCTTCGGTATTCCACCAGCAGTTTGTCGTTGACATGATATGGGTTCGTAGACGCAACCGAGCGAATGTTTTTACCATTGCGTTCCCAGCTTAAAATTTTGTTAATACGGTCAACAAGCGCTTGGTTTGATTTGGAAGCTATAAATCTCGATTCTTCTTCATTCAGCCAACTGGGAATATCAACCGCACCATTGACAATGTCGTTCTCGTCTAAATATTGGTTGATAGCAACGTAACTTGAGATCAAAGCGTTTGCGCGACCGCCTCTGACTTCTTCAAAGGCTTTAAGGCGACTTTCCACTGTGCGGACTTTCGTCGCCCCCATATCTTCGAGGTATTCACAGTAAACGGTGCCGATAACACAAACCCATTGGAGTTCTCGTGGATCACGTTGGTAATAGCTGTCTTCACGATACCAAACCGCGATGGTGCTAGAGAAAAAAGCATCCGAGAAGATAAAGCGAGATTCTCTGTCCGGCGACTTACTAAAACCAACAGCACCGTCTATCGTGCCATTCTCAATATCAGCGAACAGTTCTGGAATCGTATTGTATGAACGTAACTCAAGTTCAAGATTGAGCACTTTGGCGATGTTAGTCAGGTAATCGAGGTTGATCCCATAATAAGTGCCAATTTTGTTGCTGATTTCTGGATCTTCTGAGCGTAGCGCTATCACACCGACAAGCACGGTTTCACTAGACTCATCGCTAGCAAAGGAATATGACGGAGAGATTGTGCCGATAAATGCGACAAAAAGTATGACGGTTTTTCTTAAAATGCTGAACATAACGACTTCCACAACTTGGGAGATCAGACTAATTTGCACAGCATAAATGTCAAACTTCGACAATTTTTGAATTGTGTTTACTTCATTGTTATAAAAGCATTTTTTTGATTTCAGTCAGGACATTCTGACAAGATTATCCACCTTGGACTACAACATATTTGGGTAGGATATCCCATCATTAAACTGAAATGTGCTGTTCAACAACTAAACAGCTCAACGTTTATCGCATGCTCAACAAATTGCGTAGTATAAAAACCATGCCCAAAGACATGGTTTTCCGTCAATCAAGTAAACAAACCGTTTCAGCGCCGCTGTGGTACCGGTTTTTCCCCGCTTTTTTCGCTAAATACATCGCAACATCCGCTTCGTTGATCTTTTCATCTAACGTCGCAGAGTCTTCACGAGACCAATAACTGATACCTATGCTTGCAGAAACTTCACACGTCACGTCTCCCAGAAGAAACGGTTTTTCGAGGCTCTCGATGATCCTCCTAGCAATAGGCTCACTGCTCGACGCATCACGGACCCCAATTAAAAACTCATCTCCAGCCAAGCGCGAAACCAGATCGCGTCGTGCGACACAGTTCATTAATCGTTGCGCCACAACCTTCAACAATTGGTCTCCAACTGCATGTCCATATTGGTCATTAACGGCCTTAAAACCATCCAAGTCCACAAATAAGATGTGTTGTGAGGCACCAACGTCATGCTTCTCTTGGAGCCGACGAACCGCTTTCGCGCGGTTGGCAAGACCGGTCAGGGGATCATGGTTTGCCTGATAATTGAGACGTTTGAGTTCAATATCTATCGTCAAATCAGTAAAGGAAACCACAAAGGCTTCTGCTCTGCCCGTTTCACTTTTTAATACTCGCACTTTCAACTCGCATGGTATCACCCGACCTTGCTGGTTTTTCAGCTCCACATGTGTTTTGTAATGTCCTGTTTTTAATAAGCGTAACTTGATCGCTTTTGTTGCTTCAAATGGAGAAAGCAATTCCAGAGTTTTAAGCGCATCCACTTCACCAAACCACTGCGTCGCTGAGTTGTTCTGCGTCTTAATATTCAAAGCACGATCGAGTACTAAAATAGCGTCTTGGTTTTGGTCAAACATCAAATCCAAAAGTTTGCGTCTTTGTTCTGACAGCGCATGCTCCGTGATATCTCGAAGCTGAATCAGACTGCTCTTTTCAGTATCCATGGGGTTGCAAGAAATAAGGTAGCGCTTAGTTTTATCGACACTGCGTACCTCGATTCCTTCTACCGTGGTATGCGTGTCAATAGCAAACATAATGCGCTCGATTTTTAGCTGAGGCTCAAAATAGTTCATCAACAAATTGCGGGCACTGGCGTTCACTTCTATGCCACGAAGTTCGCTTTCTGCCACTGGGTTGAAATAGGTTACTTGCTCATTCGACGATACAACAAGAACGCAACGTTGCATCGCATCGAGCGCGCTTCGAATATAACGGTTTTTGTCTTCAACTCGTTTCAATACTTGAGCCACTTGAGATTCTCGCTCAGCAAGGCTCATTGTCATTTCGTTAAAACACTCGGTCAGTTTCCCCACTTCATCTTGATGATAAACCGGTAATGCTTTGCGAATAACACCGACCCGCCCCATATGTTCAACTGAGCGATGTAAAGACAACAAAGGAAGCGAAATTAATGAATGCAATAATTTGGCTAATGCCCAAGCACAGATTGAGAGTAACAGGACAATCACACCCAAGGATAACCACATTTTACGTTCATGAATTAGCAAGCTTTCAAGCGAAACCCAAATCTCAAGTGCACCGAGCTTCTCCCCTCCTAACAATACATCATTGTGGCGCATGACTACGCTTTGATTAGCGCACAACAATTCACGACCATGCCAAGCACACTCTTTTGGTAAATCTTCAATAGAAGCGATGGTTTGGTCGTGTTGGTTGATCACCACAGCAGAAATAATATCTGGGTCAAAGCTTAAGTTAATCAATTGCTCTTTTGCAGAATACGCATCGTCAAACATCAAGGATGCTTGAAGTGTATTTGCCACGCCTTGACCAAGGATATTGATTCGGCGATCTAAAGCACTCTCTTGCGCAATCACCAAGTATTGTATGGCTAGGGTGCCTAAACCAATCACGATCAAAGTTATCATCAACCACGTTGGAAGCATCATTTTGTGACGCAAAGGCAGCCGAGCAAGGCGAGAACGGATCATGGAGCCACCTCATCTTCAGCTAAGATAGAAATACTCAACAATTGCGCGCGTAGTTGGACTTTTGTTGGAGCAATGTGGCTGCGAGATATCATGGGCCGGATGCGGTTGTTCTCTTTCACAAATGCCACCATACCGCCTTTTTTAATAAACTTATCTCCGTCACCAATTAAGAGTGAATGGGGAAACTGTTTTCGTCTGGTGGCTATTTTTGAACTATCCGCCTGAGTTAAATATAAAATATGGCAAGAACTTGGCGTCTCGCCTTTGGATAAATCATAAAACCGTGACAATTGGGGTTTGCGTGCGACGATCCGTTGGAGGTGCTCTGCGACCGAGTCATTTTCAGATACGCAATATTCTACAGGAGCAACAGGTTCGCTCGTCGCCACCCAATCCGCCAACAGGGCAAAACGATACAAATACACGGCTTTTAAATCCGCATCTTCGTAGTGAGCAAACGCAAATGTTGCACTAAGCAGCGCCCAAAAAGCTATCAGCCATTTAACGACGACAACCTTTTCTGTTCGTTTTACCATTTGGCGTAATTCCAATCTAGCGTTAGCCAATATTGAGTGCCATTAGCAAAAGAACTGTAGTTAGTTGGAAACTCTTTGCTCTGGTCAGCGCCTAAATTCTCAACTGATGCCGTGATCTCTGGCAGGCAGTCGTTATACTGCCAGCTAATGGATGCATCAAAAGACACGACTTCGGGCCAGTTATAATCTTTGTTCGCCACGTTGATTGGGTTTAGTGCAGACTCGTAGTCTTTATGCAACTTGGATTCAGACACATATTGCCCACTGACACTCACCCACCATTGAGCTGTGATATCCCACATCACTTGCGCGTTCACAAAATGATTTGGCTCGTTTTCGATACTGCGTTTTACCGCATTGTTTGTACCACAAATATCACCTTCACAATGACCAACAATGCGTTTGTAACTGTAGTTAGCATTGATCTGTACATCATCTCGGGGCTGCCATTTGACCGCAACTTCACCACCAAAGCTTTCACTCCAAATAGGATCAACCAGCGTGGAGGTATATTGCTCCACAACGGTGCCAACCGTACCTGGAGAAGAACCACCCGTGATGATGTTCTGAGTAGCAGATTCTGTCTTATAAACTCGAATATTCTCATGACGGGTATAGAAACCTCCCACGCTAAATTGCAATGCATTGTCGTCCCAAAGACGATAGCCCACTTCATAAGTCGAGACTGACTCTACATCTAAATCTTCATTTCCTTCGAGAAGCACACTGTAGTAATAATCGTAATATTGGTTATTGCTAAATAGCACATGTTGCATGTACTGATTTTCACGCATGTAGGTGCTCAGCTCCAAACGCGATGGGGTTACGATTGCTTTACCCCAGCCAGCCCAAATCCTTTGGTTATCGGCAAGCTCATAGCTCAAGCGGACTTGGGGTTGTGGGTCGATATCATGAGTAAGGTTGTTATATTGCCATCGACTACCAAGGGTTAATTTGGTTCTGTCCGTCAGTGGCACACTCCAGTTTGCGTATAGACCATAAGATTGATTTAAGAAATCAGGATCTTCTGCCACGCGCAAATATGGCATGGTGAGTTCATCATACTTTGAAAACGTACCGAACTTTTCGTCAATAAGGCGAATGTTTCCACCAATGGTAAACTCCGTTCCCCAAAGATCGGAAAAGGTATAGTGAGAGTCTAAGTCGGTTCGAAAAAACTGCGCATTGGCATGAGTGCTATCATTAGAACTGTACGTAAACCAGACTTCGTTTTCCCAGCTATCACCATTGGCACGATCGAAAATATGATGACCGCCGACGAAATACTCCTGCATCGTCATTTCTGTTTCGTAGGTACGCATGGGTTCAGAGCCCGGCATGATCATATGCGGCTGATAATTACCCCAGTTGTAATCTTCACGAGAACGAATACCGCCGGCTTGGACACTTAGGGTGTGTTCACGCTTCTGGTAATCCAAACGCCCACCAAAACGCTCGGTATATACATTGAAATGTTGAAACGGTTGTACCCTAGCCTCTTCACTGGTCCAAGGCATATGGTCTACAAATTCACCATACAGACTGTAATTGGCATACTCACCAACTGCACCAGCATGATGAAGTTGATACTCACGATAGTCGTAGTTGCCGAAACTGGCGGCTAGCTGCCCTTTTGGTGAACCCTCTGCTTCTTTTGTAATAACGTTAATTACCCCAGTGACGGCATTTCCCCCCCAAATCGTCCCAACAGGACCGAGTACAATCTCGATTTGAGCAATGTTGTCCATACTGACTGGAATGAGATCCCAATCCACACCAGACGACATCGGGTTGAACACGCTACGTCCATCGACCATCACCAACATTTTATTGTTGAGCGTTTCGTTATTGCCTCGAACCGTCACTCCCCAATCATAGTTAGAATATTTAGCGACATGAAGACCGGGTGCCAAAGATAACGCATCAGCGACAGAGCGAGCTCCTGAGCGCTTGATCTCTTTAGCGGTGATAACATAAACGGACGCTGGCGTATCCGCCAAAGACTGAGAGGTACGAGTAGCTGAGACCACTTTGGTTTCCGCTAGAGAGCACAAAGGCATCTCCAACAGAGAATCGAGGTCATAGTTGGCAAACACAGGCGTAACAACGCCAAATGAAGAAGCAAAAACGAAGCTGAACGACAAACGCATAAGGTATTTCTCAACGTTTGAACGCTTGGTTAGCTAATTAGCGGGGGGAGTGGTTCAAACGCTAAATGACAATGTATCTATATGAGTACAGTGTACCATTAGCACCCTATCGGTTCATTTTAAACCACCTTATTTTACGCTGAGTAATTTTTATCGAAACGATTAAACTTGTAGCAGTTTTCAATCAACAGCAACCAATAATTGGTCACTGTTGAAGGGCAAGTTATCTTGCGTCTATTAGACAGCAACACACATCGGAGTATCAGAAATCGGGTCACGGAATACTTTCGCTTTCAGGTCAAAAACCTCATCAAGTAATGACTCAGTAAACACTTCATCCGGTGCCCCCTCTGCAATAAGTTGACCTTGTTCAAGGACAATGAGATGGTCGCAGTAACGGCATGCTTGGTTAAGATCATGCAAGACAACCACCACGGTTTTTCCATTGGCATTCATTTGTTGCATCAAATTCATCAACTCGACTTGATGCGACATATCAAGGTAGGTGGTAGGTTCATCTAACATCACGACCTCTGTATCTTGTGCCATGACCATCGCAATCCATGCTCTTTGACGTTGCCCGCCGGATAATGATTCAACCGGTTTATCGGCAAATTCGAATACGCCTGTATCATGCATTGCTTGTTCCACAATCGTTTTATCATCCTTCCCTAACCTTCCCCAATGGGACAAATAGGGAGAACGACCGTACTCAACCAGTTTTCTTACTGTGATTCCTTCTGGGCTTACTAAGATTTGGGGCAACAGTGATAACGAGCGAGCTAGGCGTTTATCTCCATAACTCGACAACGGTTTTTCATTAAAAAAGACATCACCAGATAAAGGTTTATTAATCCTTACTAAGGTCTTCAATAACGTCGATTTACCGCAGCCGTTTGGTCCTATCAACGCGGTAATTTTCCCTTTTGGTATTGAGACTGACAAATTCGGAATGATTGTATTTTTGCCATAGGCGACGGAAAGGTTCTGCGTCTTTAGCATGATTACCAACCTCGATAACGATATAGAAGAAAAATAAAATAAGGCGCTCCGATAACGGACGTAAGCACTCCAGCAGGTAATTCAATCGGTGGTTGAATCCCACGAGCCAAGGCATCAGCACAAGTAACCAGTAATGCGCCAACCAGTGCAGATCCGGGAATCAACAATTTATGGTTATGCCCAAACAACAAACGGACCAAATGTGGCGCTAATAGTCCGACGAAGCTAATCGTTCCGGCAACAGATACACTGATACTGGCTAGAAGCACCGCTGCTAACAACGCAACCACTTGGATCTGCGTTGGCTTCGCCCCTAAAGTGGTTGCGCTTTCTTCACCCAACCCCATGACATCTAATCGCCATGCTAACCACAGCGCTAGCGGTATCAGCAATAAGAGCGCCCCCCAAATGAAAGGCACTTGCTGCCAGTTTCGCCCCCAAAGGCTACCTGTTAACCAAACCATCGCAGTGTTGATTTCAATGGGATGCGTGACCAACAAGAAGTCGATACCACTGGCGAGAAAAGCACTAACGGCGATACCAATTAACGCTAATCTTGCAGGTGTAGGTTTTGAACGCCAAGCCAGCATCGCAATGAAACCTGCTGCAAATAGACCTCCTGCCATTGCAATCAAAGGTAGCCAACTGAGTGAGGTATTAGGAAACCATACCAAACTTGCCGTTGCCGCTAACCCCGCTCCTGCGCTAATTCCCATCAAGTCCGGAGAAGCTAGCGGATTTCTAATCACACCTTGAACTAATAATCCTGATAACCCGAGCCCAGCTCCAACGCCAATTGCGAGTAAAGTGCGAGGAAAGCGGTATTGATGAATAACAAAGTCGTCGTTTGAAAAAGAAACAAGGAGCGTCATGACTTGAGAAGCAGAAAGCGAAGCGGCTCCAACTAATAAGCTCGCAACAGCAGCCAAAGCAACAAGCCCAAACAACAATGCCAGTTTTGTTTGATGAAGCATTACGACCTCCTCATCGCAACAAGGATAAAACAAGGTGTGCCAATCAACGCGGTAAGCACGCCAACCGGTGTTTCAGTGGGAAACGCGATGGCACGTGATAATGCATCAGACCAAGCAACCAGAGCCGCCCCAGCCAATGCCGAGCATGGGATCAGTAAATGATAGTTATGACCGACTATTGGTCTTACTAAGTGAGGAACGAGAAGACCAACAAAGCCAATAGGCCCAGCAATGGCAACGCACGTTCCCGCCAATAAAACAATAGTGATGCCCGTAACGAGCCGAGTCATCTGGATGTTGCTACCTAATCCAACCGCGACTTCTTCTCCAAGAGCCAGTAAATTGAGATTGCGAGCCAACCCCATTGCGAGAACCAATCCAGTCAATGCTGGCGGCCACAGTTGGTTCCATTGTTCCTCGTCCACACTTGCTAAAGACCCCGTCAGCCAATGCAATACACTATAAGCCATGTCATCCGCAAGAATAAGCGCCGCTCGGGTAAGACCAAGCAGTAGAGCGCTAACTGCTATACCTGCTAAAACCAAACGCAGAGGATGCGAGCGAATAGAAAAAAAACCACCAAGCATCATTACAGAAACGCCACTAAGTAGTGCGCCAAGTACAGCATTAAGAATTGGGTTGATATCGCTGACTATCGGCACGCCAATGGCAGCGAAAGCCATAAAACACGCTGCACCAGCGTTAATACCTAAAATTGAGGGCGATGCCAACGCGTTGCGCGTCAAACCCTGCATCAATAAACCAGCAACAGCGAGGCAAGCTCCAATTGTTAACCCAGCAAACGCTCTCGGAGCACGTAACGTAGCAAGGATTTGATGGCTCATGTTGGTTTCATCAAATGAAAACCAATACCCCACTAAATCATTGAGTGTGAGTGAAAAGTTTGACCAGCCAAGCATTGAAGCTACGTACCCTGTCAGAACCAAAGCCAAAACAATAGCGACAACAAACATCGCTTTCCATGGCACTTGAGGCTGATGAGGGCTTTCTTTCAATATCGTTGCTTTGTTCATGACGAACCCAAAATCTGTTCTAAGTTCTGCGCCATTTTCTCTGCTGCTAGCATGCCTCGATTAAGAGACCAAAGCTCCGGTGACACTTCAACAATATGCTGTGCTTTTGCTGAAGATAACAACTTGAACAACGGGTTCTTTTTCCATTCATCAATGATGTTTGGTTGCGAGTATGCACCAATCAGCAACCAATCCGGGTTTGTTTTTAATAGCAATTCAAAGCTCGCAGGCAGATAAGCTTTTTCCGTAGCCTGCACTAGTGGGCTCGTAATGCCTAACTCGCTAAGAACACCACCAGCATAGGATTTAGGGCTGTGGAGCCACATACCTTTGTCTGACACCACCGCAAACTGTACCGTCTGTTTAAGCGCAAAATGCCGCTTATACTCAGCCATGGTTTGTTGATGCAATTGAATACGCTTGTTCATCGCTTTTTGCTTGTTAAGTGCGATTCCTATCTTACGCGCAGACTCTAGATTTTCATGATACGTTTCACCACGGCTTTTTAGCAGCAACGTGGGTGCGATGCGATTGAGGTCTTGATAGATCGTGCGGTGGCGCTCTGCATCCGCAATGATCAAATCCGGTTTTAGCACAGCGATAGCCTCTAAACTCGGCTGAGAACGCATACCAACAGATTGCCATGGCTGAACTAAATCACGTACTGCTGTGATCACTCTTGATGCATCGTTGTCATCTGCAACACCGACGGGTGACACACCAACTGCGGCTAACGCATCCACAAAAGAAAACTCCAAAACGACAACGCGTTTGGGTGTGCTTTCTAATTTAAATGTCCCTTGTTCATCTTGTACGACACGAGTTTTTGCTGAACTTGGAAAAGACATAACGCTTATGAACAATAAGAGAAATGCAGCAAGCCGTAAGTTCATCGATAGAAACCGAGATTCGTTTTCCATGTTTTTATATCCCCAACACTAAGATCGTGAAAGTCGCCAACGTAAATTGGCGACTTTGAATTGTGTTAATATCAATCAATAACGAGCTAGAACTGGTAATTCAGGTCCAAGGTGTAAGAACGTCCCGGCGCCGGGTATCGACCAACAGGGCTGGTATCAATACCTCGGAAATAGTAGTCCTCATCAAACAAGTTGTTCACGGCAACATTCATACGTAGCTTACCCTTGTCATCCTTGTACAGATCAGTACCAAGGTTGAAGTTCCAAACCATGTAAGCCGGTACTTTACCCTTCGCACCTGTCGCGTCTTCGTCACTCGTATTTGCGTTGTCAGAATATGCGTCACTGAAGTAGTAGCCAGATAGTGTTGTATCTACTTTTGAGAACGCGTAGGTAGCATCCCAGCTAAGCTGATGTTTTGACGTATAAGGAAGTTGATTGCCCTTATTTGCGCCCTCTTCTTCTAACGTTGCGTCTAAGTAGTTGTAGCTTGCACCTAGGCTAAGTGCTTGTACGGATTCAGGAACGTAACGAGCCGATAGCTCAATACCTTGGTGAAGCGTCTTACCAATGTTTTCAAAGGTTTGGGTTGCACTTTGCCATTGTAGTTGGTCTTTAAAGTCAATGCGGTACAAAGCAGCGTTAAAGCTGGTTGAATCATGTGTATAACGAGCACCCAACTCGTAGTTCCACGCAAGCTCACTGCCCTCTTTACCTAAACCTCGAATGTATGCAATTTGAGGTGCGCGCAACGATTTCTGAGCGTTCGCATAACCAACCCATTGCTCAGTCAGATTATACGCGACCGTTAGACCCGGTAGCCATTCCGTCACTTTGTTATCTGTACTCTGTGCTTTTCCTAAGTCATCAAACGTCATGTCGACAGACTCGTAGCGAATGCCCGGAGTTATTTTTAACGCATCATTAAACAGACCCACTTCATTGCTAACATAACCAGCAAACGCATCGGTATCCAAATGCCAATCACGAGGTACTTTCGTCGCACCGCCAGCAATTGGAGTTTGAGTCAGCTTGTAGTCGATGTCTTCGTTTACGTAGCGAGCACCAACGATCCAGTTTTGCGTCACCGCACTGCCTTCGCCAAAGTGCATCGCGAGCTTAGGTTCTACTCCATATACTTTGAACTCTCGTGGAGAAGTACGCACATCAGTTGAAGGCAAAGCTGGATCTGCCCAGTGACCACCTGCGCCATTAAAGCCCCACTGGAAGAAACGCTCAGAGTTATGACCAAAGGCTTGAACTTGCAGCTCTGCACTGTCCGCAATATTTAAGTCTTGAATGTATTTCAAACTCCAACGCGTTGATTTCCCCTGATATTCATCGTAAGGACGCTTAGATTGGTTGCGATCTTTTTTATAATCGTCTGGCGACAAGGCACCGGGCATTTGTGTGTCCGCATCATACCTTTGAATGAATGCTTGCAACTCTTGAGTGTCGCTCAACAACCAGTTTGCTTTAACTTGGAAGTTTTTTACGTCTGTATCAGAATGTTCTCTGAAGCTTTCGCCTTTTAAAAAATTACCTTCTAATTGAATCGCAAACGTATCCGTTAACCACCCCCCCGTTCTTAAATAGAAGTCGTTCAGTGGCGTATCGCCGCCTTCAAACACAGTTAAGCGGTTACTTATTTCAGTCTGCCAAGTGTTTGGAATCGGTTTAGTCACCAAGTTAATGACGCCACCCACGTTGTTTGGACCATATTGAACAGCCGCACCACCACGTACAATATCGATGCGATCAATCATGGATAACGTTGCTGGGAAAATGGATTGTCCGGTGTGACCATATGGCGCCAGCGTAAGAGGGACACCATCCATCAAGAACTGAGCATGACCACTACGACTTGCTTTTAAGCCTCGTACCGAAATGTTAGGCAGTACACCGGTGCCAGTTTCATCTTGCACCTTAATACCAGGTACACTTTGCAGCGCTGAATCGATTGAATGAGCGGCCGTCTTTTCAATTTGCTCACTCGTCAGGACCGTACGTGCTCCTGGGTATTCTTTTACATCTTCTATTGCTGAATTGCCGATAACACTCGCAGTGACAACAACCGTCTCCATCGTAGTGGTTTGAGGTTCAGAGGCAGCAAATGCATTCATGGAGGTGACAGAAGCAATCGCGGTCGCAAGCACGCTTAAACGCAGCTTAGCTTGGGGGTTACCATCCATATTTTGGTAAAGCATGGGGGTCTCCTTTAAGAGAAGTAAGGGTCAAAGAGAAAAAAGTGGCTTTGACCCTATGGGCTATCAATCCTCAAAATGAGGCAAGAAAGCTCGCTAACCAGTAGCGAGAATTCGAAAATAATTAGAATCGGTATCCATAGCTGAGCATGAATTCTGCTGGCGCACCGTAACCAATCTGGTTCAATCCAGACTTGCCATTGGTGGCACCTAGGATGTATTTCTCATCAAACACGTTGTAAGCGTTTGCTTGGATTTTGTGACGGCCTGTTGTGTAGGCAGCCATCAAATCCACTGTAGTGTAATCACCAAGTGCCACCGCTTCATCGTTACCAGCGTAGCGGTCACCTACGTACTTAACACCACCGCCTAAACGCCAGTTGTCATCAAGCTGATAAGTACTCCACAATGAGAACAGATGGTCAGACACGTCATTTGGTTTTTTACCCGTGTCTTTGTCTTCCGCATCAAGGTAGCTATAACCAACTGAGATATCCCATTGCTGCGTGATCTGACCGCGCGCTTCCAATTCGATACCCTGATGGCGAGCTTCAATCTTATTGATCACATCACCATCGATATTGGTTTGCGGTTGTTCTTGGTCGATTTGGAACACAGCAGCGTTCAGCATTAGAGCGTTGTCTAATAGATAGGCTTTTGCGCCAACTTCTTTCAGGTCGGTATGGAAAAATTCAGCCAGTTTTGGATTGATGTAAATACCAGAGTAAGGTAACTGCCATGAACGCGCTAAACTCGCGTACACAGACATGTCATAGTTAATTCGGTAGACCAAACCAGCACGGTAGCTGACTTTGTTATCGTCGAGATCTTCTTTCGCTGCCCCGGCTTTTTGCTGCTCAAGATCCATTGAGTCATAACGCACGTTACCAATCACAGAAAGATCACCAAACGTGTAAACATCTTGAATGTAGATGCCCGCTGTTGTGGCCGTGTTATCACGGAAAGGTTTAAAGCCAGGGTTTGGCGTTGGTCCTACTGTAGGGTTGTAAATATTTTTTGGAGGCAGCGTCTTGTCACTGGCTAAAGTCAAATCAATATTGATCTGGTTATAGTCTGCGCCAATCATCATTTGGTTGGATTCTGTCTCCCAAACTAACTCAGATTGCAGAGTCGTTGTTGTGCGAGGGTCGTAGCCAAAATTGTTCACCGTTTGAGAAACTTCATCACCCACAACAGCGCCTTGACGAGTGCCCTTTTGTTCCAGTTCAATGCGGTTGTATGAAGCACGGTTTGTCCAAGCCCATTCATCGTTTAAACGCCATTCATAATTAACTGCCATACGAAGGCTGTCCGATTCTTGGTAGTCATTGGTTCCACCAAAGAACGTGCTTTCTGAAACGTCAACTGGCTTGCCGTTTTTTGATGGCACACCTCGGTAAGGAACTAGCTCTTGATGAGCATATTCAACATCAAAATCAATGGTATGCCCATCAGCAGGCAATACGCGAATCGTCGGTGCAATAAAGAAATCATTAGAATCGACATGGTTTACGTAAGAGTCTGCTTGGCGATACTCTAAGTTAATACGACCATTGACCTTGTCGCTAAATGCCATAGAACTATCAATCTGACCAACAAATTGATTGTTACTGCCAACACTGCCATTCACATTCGTGAAATTGTCACCATTAGCACGTTTGGTCACCAAATTAATGATGCCACCCGCCGAGCCTCTGCCATACAGCGCACCAGCAGGTCCTTTTACCACCTCGACACGTTCAATGTTTGCCAGACTACGGTAGGACTGCAATGTACCGTCATCTCTCATTCCATCACGATACATATCATTAAGGGCGTCGAATCCACGAATCACAAACTGATCTCGGCTACCCTCGCCTAAGGTATTGTTCACACCAGCGACACCATCTAGCGCGTCAACTAAGCGCACTGCTCCGCGATCTTGCATTTCAGTCTTAGTCACAACCGATACCGCTTGCGGAACGTCTAACCATTCAACGTCCGTTTTGGTGCCTGACTGTGGCATGTGCTCGGCGTAACCTTCGTACCTATGACCAACAACTTGTACGGTTTCATTCGCTTCAACGTTTTCTGATGCCGATACACTCGGCACGACTGCCACTGCAGTTAACGTTCCACCTATAGCTAATGCTAATGGGGACAAGGTCAACTTCATTTCCATTTTTTTAATTCCGTTAGTTTATAAAATTGCCAACAGGTGCGAATGTAAACCAATATCATTTGTGTTTGCAATATAAAAATTATGATCTATATTTGTTTGCCCCATGTAACTGGGGAAATAACAAAATAATCAATAAAATCAGAATAATAATAAAACCTTTCCCTAAAATGCCGCGAAAGAGACGCATTGGAAGCCGGCTGTGAGCACGCAGTAACAACGTTAGAAAAATTAGGAAAGTCCCATGAAATCAACGATGATCATCGTGAGTCATGTCGTTAATGATGCAGTCACCCACGGCTTCGTACCTGCAGCAAAAGCGATGGGTCTTCACGTCGTGTTGATCACTGACCACAAGTTCAACCATCTCAAGTTGGCCAGTGAAGATAACCAGTTCACCCCCGATGACATTCTAGAATGTGATGTTTTCAATCCACTTGAACTCATCGAGGTCATCACGGAGCACGAATTACACCCTAGCGCTATTTTTAGTAACAGCGATCATTTGCAAACTTCAACGGCTATCTGTGCTCAATTCTTTAACTTGCCCGCTAAAGACTGGACTGTGACGTTAAAAGCTAAGAACAAGCACCTAACTCGCCAAGTCCTCAATGACAAATCATTGCCAAGCACACCAAGTATCTTGCTGCATCAAGGTGACTCATCGCCTCGCAAGACACTCAATTTCCCTGTCGTCGCAAAGCCAAAGGAAGGCGTTGCAAGTTTGGATGTTCAACGCTGCGACACCGATGCCGCACTTGGGGATTATTGCGATGCATTCTGGCAAAAACACCCAACCACTCCTGTCTTGGTTGAAGAGTTTTTGCAGGGCCCGCTTATCACAATAGAAACATTAGGGGATGGCGATAACTTACTCGCCGTTGGTGGGTTTGATGTCGAACTGTCTGCCCCACCGCACTTTATCGAGATGGCGGCGTGTTGGAATGGTACTCACAGCGTCCAATTTCGTAACGAATGCCTCCGCCAGTTGAAAGTTTTTGGTGTCGGATTCGGCGTGTGCCATAGCGAATTTATTATCACCGATTCCGGTCCCGTGTTGGTGGAGGTCAATTATCGCAGTATCGGAGATGGACGCGAGTTTCTACTTAATAACCTGAGCCATCATCAGTGGTTTAGCACCATTTTAAAACTGCATCTTGGCGACAAACTTGAACTGGACTTCACTATCCAAGGTAGCGCTCAAGTGCACTATGTTGTCGCCGACACGAGCGGAACCATAGCAGGTACATCAACATCTTTCATTCATCAAGAAGGCGATATTGTTACGCAACAACAGGTTCTTAAGCCCGCTGGAGAGCACATCCAACAAAGCTATTCAAACAAAGACTACCTAGCCAGGATTTCCATTAGCTCACCATCCGGACAGTCATTGCAGCCTTCACTCAAACAGGCTCTCGCCACTTTCAACCTTGTGCCAGTCGAAGAGGTAACGGCATGAACGACAACGTTTTATATCTCACCCAGCGTTTAATCGATACGTGTCTACGCGAAGATTTATTTGGTTTAGTTTCTCAAGGCGCTTTCATTAATGCTTTACCCAACAAATTGAACATCAATGCTTATGGCGCAGACCAAACTTGGCTCGCCTTCTCAACACAAGATTTAAATCTTTACTTACCTGTTACGCCTTTTTATTACATGCAGCGATGGGTCTACGGCGTGACTAACCACCATGCGCCAACCTGCTGGTTTGTAGAGAAAAATCGAACCGTTGAATCACAGCAACATTACCGCGATTGGATTGAAGTATTAAAAGCTTGTGCTCACGAAAGCTCTCATTCGTTACTCGATGGATATCTACAAGAACTCGAATGTGCGGAAAAGCATAAAGGCTTATGTGACAAAGCATTCGAGCAAAACTCAGCAGCATTGATGCAGCCAATATCGGAACTCAATGGTTGGGAACGTAAACTGTTACAAGCAGACCAAATCGCTTCATATTTGGATCATCCATACTATCCGACAGCTCGAGCAAAATTTGGACTGAGTGATAATGACTTAGCGCAATATGCACCGGAGTTTGCCAAGAGTTTTACTTTGCGTTGGTTAGCCATTGATAAATCACTAGTGACCTTAACCTCTGCGCCTCCTGAGTGCTGGCCGACAATGGAGCAAGTTGGATTGCCTGCCGACTTCTCACTGAGTCATGACTTGTTCCCTGCTCACCCGTTGACTTTACGCAGTTTAGAGTCACTACCTGAAGGCGTGATTGAAGCGCCACTCGCTTTTCTTGAGGTGACACCAACCTTATCGGTGCGCACTGTGGTAGTGAACCAAACACCGAATGTTCATATAAAAGTGCCACTTATTATGCGTTCGTTAGGAACTAAGAACATTCGTCTTATTAAACCATCGACACTGTATGACGGTCATTGGTTTGAGCGTTTGTTAACGCATTTAGAGCAAAGTGATAGTGAGCTAAGTGGCACGCTTTTCCACTGTAACGAAAAGCATGGTGGGCACGTTGGCGATGATAAAACGTTCGCTTACATTGTGCGCGAATACCCTGTTCACCACTGCGAAGACCAAGCATTAGTGCCTGTTGCAGCCCTTACCAGTCCAATGCCTGATGGTCGCTTATTCCTTGAGCATCTCGCCGAACAATACTACCAGCAAGATACATTGGCTTGGTTTACCGACTACGTTGATCTGTTATGTAAAGTGCATCTGACTCTTTGGTTGCGTTATGGCATTGCTTTGGAATCCAATCAGCAAAACGCCATCATTGCGTTCAATAAAGAAGGCAAAATGACGTTAGCTATGAAGGACAATGACGCCGCTCGTATCTGGCCAAATCGTTTCAAAGCGTTTGAACAGCATTCCCCTGTTCAGTGCGATCAATTACTGGATCAACGAATTAAGGTCGATAATGAACTCGCGTTGGGTCAGATGTTTACCACGATTACGCTACAACTGGATATTGCCGCGATTGTAGAGGCAATGGCAGCGAAAGGGATTGCTTCAAGCGCCTCTTTGTACGCAGTAGTCGCACGAAGCCTCGCTTATTATATCGACTACTTAGGCGCACAAGGTCACGAAACAAAATTGGCACGTGAACTCTTATTTGATTCCCCAGATTTGTACGCCAAATATTTGTTGAGCTCAGGGAGTCTACTTTCCAAAGAAGCATCAGGTGCAAGCGATATCAACAAATATTATGGGTTATCCGCGCCCAACTTCTTGTTGTTAACCAGCGAAGACGCT
The DNA here is from genome assembly GCF_040104475.1 of Vibrio sp. SSH13-20. Lineage (NCBI taxonomy): Bacteria > Pseudomonadati > Pseudomonadota > Gammaproteobacteria > Vibrionales > Vibrionaceae > Vibrio > Vibrio sp. SSH13-20. Next base: position 696,116 of record NZ_JBECOU010000001.1, on the reverse strand, counting down.
CAACATGCTTATCTCACTGCCATTAAACAGAGCGTGAGCTAATTAATCATGACCAAACTCATCTACAGCGTACTGCTTTGCCATTTTATCGCTGCATTTGCTGCGTTAGGCATGCCGTTGTTCTTACCGACGGTGTTACCCACTTTTGGAGCCCACATAAATGCAGACTGGGCAGGTGTTTTGTTTATTCTCCCTACCTTCTGCACTGCTATGGCCGCTCGTTTTTGGGGGCAGTTTGCCGACCAATACGGCAGACGCCGTTCTCTACTGCGCGCTCAAGTTGGTCTCGCCGCGGGGTTTATGCTGTGTGGCTTAGCAACAACGCTACCCATGTTTGTGTTTGGTCTCATTATTCAAGGAACGTTTGGCGGAACAATGGCAGCGTCTAATAGCTACCTTTCAAGCCAAATAGAAGATACGAAAGCGCTGAGTAAAACGCTCAATAAAACCCAACTATCTGCTCGTTTGGCTCTGATAGTGGCACCCATTGGGCTAGGATGGACGTTATCGGAATCCAACCCGCTGAATGCATACCTGTGGTTAGCCGTATTGCCACTTGTGGCATTTGCGATCACGCTTACCCTACCCGTCGATCAAACCGAAACGCCTTCCCCCCAATCGGACGCTCTTGTAGACAAATCTGATGTTATGTCGGACTGCTCGTTACGTGCTCTATATTGGGTGTTTGGCGCTCAGTTTAGCTTTGCTTTCGCTATGATAGTGACCTTCCCGTACTTCTCGCCTTATGTTGAGCAATACGGCAACGTGAATCCGGCATGGATCGGCTTCTTGTATGCGCTTCCGCATGGTGTTTATCTTGTGTTTGCAACCAAGATTCATGCACTTTCAGAGAAGATCAACCGCCACCAGCAGCAACGTACACTTTGGTTGGGTTTTACCTTACTCTCCCTCAGTTGCGTCATGCACCTCGTTCAACATGAAGTCTTATTGATCGTAGCTCGCATCGTGTTTGGCTGTGGCATGGTTTGCTGTTACCAAGGTTTACATCAAGCGCTTGCAACCCGACTTAATAGGCAACAATGCGGCAAAGTGTTTTCTCGCTTTGATGCAATGTCTAAATGGGGCGGAGTTGCCGCAGGTCTTAGCGCATCTTCTATTATCCGCTTCTATTCGCTCGACGTTCCTTTTCTCCTTTCTGCGTTGGTCAGTGCTTTGACTCTTATCGCACTGATCATCCATTCAAAATTTGGGCATCAACATGTTACAAACGCCATTGTCTCCAAGTGAAACGCTTGCGAAAAGCCAAGCACAACTCAACAATAGAAAAGCTCAGCTCAACACCATAACGGGCGTCGTCAACTGCTATCTACGCGAATACGCGATCCCTAACAAGCAAGTTGAATGGCAGTACCGTTCAACATCTTTACCACAAACATTGAAGCGTAACTATTCACAACAACAGCGCGTGGGCATCCATCTTCCCCATCAAAACGGTGTTTTGTTGTTGCCTGCTGAGTACGTGAGTCAGCTTGGTAAAGTCAAACTGATTGATATGCCCTGGAGCAAAATGCCGGGCTCTGGATGGCATAAATTAGATGCAATCCAAACACTGACACTGTTACTGAACTATCTAAAACAAGTGTTAGCGATTCCATTCAACAACGAGCTTGTGGCTCAAATGGAAAACAGCCTGTTGGTAACGGAGCAATTTCTAAACGCAAACACAAGACCTCAACAGCACAATGCTTTTATCGCTTCAGAGCAGTCATTGCTTTGGGGGCACTCCTTCCACCCAACGCCAAAAAGCCGTTCCGGCGTGAGTATGGATGATCTATTAGCATGCTCACCAGAAGTGGGAGCCAGCGTCCCGCTATATTGGTTTGAAGTGGATAATACATTGCTCGATGTGCTTCGCTCGGATGAACGTCATACTCCTAAGTCGATGATTGAGCAATTGGCACCAGAAAAGCCGCACTCTGGAGACGCCACCCTCTACCCTTGCCATCCATGGGAGAGCTACACGATCTTGCAAAACCCATTAGTTCAACGAGCGATTGAACAAGGCAAAATGACGCCATTAGGGCTAGGCGGAGAAAAAATGCTGCCGACATCATCGGTGCGTACCATGTACCACCCTGAAACAGAATGGTTCGCCAAGTTCTCGATTAACGTCCGCTTGACCAATTGTGTGCGTAAAAACGCATGGTATGAACTCGATAGTGCGGTGCAACTGAGCTCGATTTTGCATCCGATAAAAGAAAGTGAGCAATTACAGAATCCGGTTTTCAAAGTGATGACAGAACCTTTTGCCACCACCATCAACTTGGAATCGATTGATTCCGAGCAAAGAGAAGATCTGACGAAAGCCCGAGAGTCGTTTGGTATCCTATATCGAGAAAACCTATCCTTGTGTGAAATTGATGTACTAGAACCAACGTTAGCGGGAGCACTATTCGCCTATGATCGCAATGGCGACAGCTGTATCGCTGCTCAATTAGAAACCAAAGCACAAGCATCAGAAACAACGTACCACGACATCGCGACTTTATGGTTTGAGCGCTACTTACACTGCTTAATTCCCGGCGTATTCAACTACTACTTTAAACATGGCGTCGCATTTGAGCCTCATTTGCAAAACACACTCATTGGGTTTGAAAAAGGCATGCCCTGCTGCGTGTGGATACGCGATCTAGAAGGCACCAAATTGCTTCCAGAATTCTGGTCACCTGAGTCATTGAACCAGCTTTCTGAACGCGCTCACCAATCGGTTTATTACAGCCGGGAACAAGGTTGGAATCGTATTGGTTACTGTACCTTCATCAACAACATCAGTGAAGCCATTTTCTTTATTGCGGAAGGAGACCAAACGCTTGAGAAAACGCTTTGGAACTCGGTTAAAAGCGCAATTGTTCGCTGGCAATCCGTCAATGGCAAACAACCTGAGCTTGAATCCTTGATAAACGGCGGCAATTTCCCGAGCAAAAACAACTTTACTACGCGCTTAATGCAAAGAGCGGATAAAGAATCCAACTACACCCAAGTTCCAGTGCCATGGGCGAATCACCAAGGAGCCAATCATGCTTAATTCTTCACAGCTTCCGTTGCACGTCCAACAAGAAGTTTTGCAATTGGCAGAGCAACACATGCAGCCACTATGTGCCTACCTTTATGACCTAAAGGCGCTGGAGCAACACATTAAACAGATGAAACACGTTCTACCCAAAAATGTTGAGCTGTTTTATGCCGCGAAAGCCAACCCATCAGAGCCAATCTTGAAAACACTCGCGCCTTATGTCGACGGTTTCGAAGCTGCGTCCGGCGGAGAGCTTGCTCATCTGCACGAACAACAACTCAATATGCCCTTGATCTTCGGCGGTCCGGGCAAAATGCCAAGCGAACTTAAGCAAGCGATTGAGCTCAACGTAGATGCAATTCATGTCGAAAGCCTCACTGAATTGCATCGCATTGGTGCATTAACAGAAAAGCTGAACCGTTCTGCCTCGATTTTTCTACGAATGAACATCGATATTGGCGATATCACCTTAAGCAAACTCGCCATGGGTGGGAAACCCACGCCTTTTGGATTGGATGAAAGCGAGTTAAGTAACGCACTCACTCTACTGCGTGATTTTCCAAACGTGCACCTAAAAGGTTTCCACTTCCATTTAATGTCTCATCAACTCGAGGTAGATCGTCACCTAGCATTAATGCAACGTTACTTCCAAGTCGTTAAAGCTTGGCAAACGCAATTTGAGCTGGATGAAGTAATGCTCAACCTTGGCGGAGGTATGGGCATTAACTACCAAAATGATGAGCAGCACTTCCCTTGGATTGAATTTTGCGACAAGTTAGAGTTTTTGATCGCGAAAGAACAAGTTCAAGATTGGAAACTGCGATTTGAATGCGGACGTTACATCTCTGCACCATGCGGCTATTACGTTATGGAAGTGTTAGACATCAAGCAAAACTTGGGCGAGAACTTTGTCATTGCGCGTGGTGGTACACATCACTTCCGCACCCCTGCGGCACAAAGTCACGATCATCCATTTGCGATTTTAGCGAGTAATAAACCCAAAGTCATATCACAGCCGATTACGCACTCACACGCGACATTCGTCGGTCAACTTTGTACGCCAAAAGACGTTCTTGCGAGAAATCAAAACATTACTCACCTCGATATTGGAGATTATGTCGTGTTCACGCTTGCTGGCGCCTATGCTTGGAACATCTCTCATCAAAACTTCTTAATGCACGAACCTCCACTATTCCACTATTTCTAACACTCGCTATCAAATAGTTCCGCAGAATAAATGGTTCCACAGAATAAGCCCCTATCGCTAGGGGCTTTCATACCAATTTTTTATGGCACATTTCTCATCAAGTTCATGTCACAACTCGTATACACATACTGATTTGCATACTTTCTTGCGGCGATAAAACGCTCAGGCTTTCACAACCAAAGTTATGCGCATCAACATAATGACTTTGAGGCTCAAGGCAAAGGAAGTTGCTTTCACCCGAGGGCTTATAAACTTGCAGGTAACGGCAAGGGCTCGACACTAATACCGACACGCCATTTTTGTGCCTTAGCATCGCCCTAACTCTGCTATCACTCATCTGATATCCATTATTGATCCATAAATCGGGCACTGTTTTTTCGCTATTGAAGTTGTAATCTGAAGGTATGTGCCTAACGAAACGATCAGGAAGATTCTGCTTATCTTCAAACCAAAAACCTGTCGCCGGGAATTCTACAAGTGTATCTTGCTGAACTGAGAAAAATGGATGGAAGCCAGCCCCGAAAGGAAAAGCATCATCCCCAAGGTTGGTCAGAACCATGGTAACAATAAGGGCGTCATCACACAGTTGATAAGACTGTTTGGCATGGTATTCACATACGCCGTCGATACTTGACGTTAACTCTAATTCCAAAAAGTCATCACCTGCGTTTTTGGTCAGTAATCCCCAATCAGAAATCCATCCATTTCCATGCAAGAAAAACATATCATCGATGGCACGACTAACCGGCAGCACGACTTTATTCCCACGCCAAACAAATTGATTTCCGCGAATACGATTCGCCATTGGCAGCATGGGAAACATACTTGAATCTCCGGCAAAGCCGTTGGAAGTATTGACTCTGGCTCTCAACACATCAAAGGTGAATCCGTTAATATGCTGAAATGAATCAACGCACCCTCCAGCCTCATTCACGACCAACTTCAACTTGCCATTATTCAGAGTGTGAGTAGCCATCGATAAACCTTCACTTCATTATGATATGTTTGTTTATAGCTACTTTATGCAGTTAGATATTCAACAACTGATAACAAAGTCACAGAGATAACTAAACAGAATTTAGTTAGCGCCTTCTACGTTAAATCATCCAAGAGCCATGTTCGAACAATGCCTAACAAACCATTTCAATCTGGCGCCCATAAGGGGTTGAATAATCAAAAAGTTCGACACTACAACTGTCGCCTTGTGATGGCATTGCTGTATAAAAGCAAAGGCATGACCAAATCAGAGTTAGCTCGTGAAACGCAACTTAGCATTCCTGCTATTAGTAAGATTGTTGATGCTTTAGTTGAGCAAGGTCGAGTAGAAAACTTCAGTGTATCCAAAGCAACAAAGGGTAACTTTGGCGGCTTGTACAAAGTATCAAGTGATCGCCCTTACACCGTGTGCATGAGTGTTTCTCCTACCCGTATCCAAGCGGTAATGGTCGATAATGAAATGACGCCCTCTTCGGACTTTATTGATCAAGCCATTACCCCACAAACACCTGACGAACTAATTGAGGATATCGTGACGGCTATTGTTGCTTGCCGTCAGTCCAAGCCAAGTACCAGTTATCGACTCTCTATTGCCGTACACGGACAAGTGGATACTCATGTAGGATCTTCCATGCGAATGCCGCAAGCTCCTTGGACACAACCTATCGAGCTAAAATATCTTCTTGAACAACGCTTGCTCGTTGAGGTCCTCGTCGACAATGATTGCGTCATGCTAGCCTTAGCTGAAAAGTGGTTAGACGGGCATCACGGTGAAGATTTTTGCGTACTCAACGTTGATTACGGTATCGGTTCTTCTTTCTTGATCCACAATGACATATACCGAGGAAAGATGTTTGGCAGTGGGCAGATTGGTCACATTAAAGTCGCGAATAACGGCATCATTTGTGGCTGTGGTCGAGAAGGTTGCTTAGAGACGGAAGCCAGTTCCACAGCGCTTTGTAAGCAATACCTTTCCCGTCAGGAAAACGCATCCAAGCTTGTGCATATCGATGACTTTGTATTCGATGATTTTGTTAAGCTGTATCAAAACGACGACCCAATTGCACAGGAAGTTGCAATGCACGCAGCCACAATTCTTGGACAATCTCTCTATAACTTTCTTATCACACTCAACATCAACAAAATCATCTTGTATGGAAACACTTGTGCTCTAGGTGAATGTTGGTTAAAGACAATCACACAACAAACACTCATTAATCCATTCGAAGACGAGAATGCTCGTAAACAAGATCTCACCGTAGTCTCGTTCGGGCATTTAACGCAAATTGAGCGAATAGTCGGGATGAGCTACCTATGGGTTGAGCAAGAGTTAGATAACCTCTATACGTAACTCCCAATTTAAACGCAAAGAAGGTCACCTTAATAGCGACCTTCTTGAAGCTTACTCTGTTATTTTCACTCTATAGAGAGCACTGAGTGAGTTATGCGTTCACCTCTTTACCTACCGCAGCTTCACGAGTAACAAGGATTTTTTCCAGTTCTTCCAAAGAGCGCCCTTTCGTTTCTGGAACGCGTTTGTAAATGAACACAAAACCACAGGCACAGATAACACCGTAAAGTAGGAAGGAACCTGAAGCACCTAACCCCGCATTAAGCAGTGGGAACGTATAAGTGAGTGCGAAACACGCGACCCAAAGTGCCAACGTGCTGACCGACATCGCGGTGCCACGAACCTTATTCGGGAACATTTCAGAAAGAAGAACCCAAGTCACTGGTGCCAACGTCAAAGCGTAGATAGAAATCGCGATAAGGACGAGCATCAATACCGGCAAACCAAGCATTCCATAGGCATATGCGGCTGACATCAAACCATAAATCACCGTCAAGCCAGCCGACCCGATAATCATCAACTTACGTCGACCAATTTTATCAACAAAAGGAATCGCCAAAATGGTGAACACGAGATTGATCAATCCTGTTGCAACGATCGACTTCAAGGTATCGTTGATATCAAAGCCTGCAGAGGCAAAGATTTCCTGTGCATAGTTAAAGATGACGTTGATACCACACCACTGCTGGAAAGCAGCAAGAACAACACCGATCACCAAAATTGGCTTCACATCTGGCTTAAACAACGCACTAAACGGAAGTGAACGAGTTTCTGCAGACAAGGTACTTTCGATCTCTTGCACAGTGCGAGACGCATAACTTTCGCTACCAATACGCAGTAATGTAGCTTTCGCTTTGTCTACCATGCCCATTTTTACTAACCAACGTGGAGATTCAGGCACAACAAACATGAGCAGTAAAAACGCAAATGCAGGCACAAGTTCGGCGCCAAACATGTAACGCCAACCCATTTGACCATTCCATGATTGCAAAATATCCGCTTGCGCTGCATTGGAAGCAACAGGCTCCGCAATCAATAAGTTAATGATTTGAGCAGCAAGCACACCAATAACGATGGTCAGTTGGTTTATCGCGACAAACTTTCCTCGTTTATCAGCAGGTGCAATTTCAGCAATGTACATCGGTGACAATGCTGACGCTAAGCCAATACCAACACCACCTATAATTCGGAACACCACAAACGCATTAAAACTATCGGCAGCGGCCGTTCCCCATGCAGAAATAACAAATAACAGTGCCGCTAAAATTAACGGACGTTTACGCCCATATTTGTCAGACACGGTGCCGGCAATAAATGCCCCAACCATACAGCCGATTAACGCTGAGCTCATTGCCCATCCAGACAATGACGCATTCGTAATGTTGAAATAAGCCTCATAGAATGGTTTGGCACCACCGATTACGACCCAATCATAACCAAATAATAATCCACCACAGGCGGCCACCAGACTGATGAGCCATATGTTTCTCATATTGAGTTGATCGCTTGTTTTACGCATAGTAAATCCTTGTAGAGGTACATATCTATTAAAGTTATTGTTTTAGAGTCACCCCAGGTGATAGGTCACCCGGAGTGACCTATCCATTAATTTTGACTGTTACAGCCAAACGCATAGCGATGTTGTGCGATTTCTTTTAATAGATTCGCTTTTGTATGAGCAGGCGCTTGTCCTAACAGTGCCTGCAATGTAAGTTCAAAATCTTCAAATCCATGACGTTCATCTATCAAAGCTAAGCCAAATTGACCCATTGCTTTTACAAATAAACAGTGTTGCTGATGTTCTGTTGTTAAATTGCTATCAAAGACAATTAACGATGGGAGTGATACAGCAAAAAAGTCGACCTCTACGGGCGCATTCCATTCTGAGTCCGCCCAAGACACCATATCCTCAAACAGTGATACTGCTTGTGCGGTATCTCCCAATTGGTGCATTGCAGCCGCTTGATAGAACAAGTAATCAGCGGGTTGATCGTTATAGTAACGGCTTTGGTTAATCTCTTGTTTACCTTGAGTTGCAAGAGCAAAGTGCTGATTGGCACACTCTCTTTCGCCTAACTCTTGGTAGCAACGCCCTAAGAAATAGTGGATATCATTGTCAGTTTGACCAACGAGGCGACCTTCACCCAAATTTGTTGGATAAGTCAGAGCGTCATTCAATAACTCAAGCGCGTTATTGAAGCTTCGTTGTTGCATAAACTGCAATGCGTATCTCAGCTTATTGACGATGAACTGCCCTGTCACCTTGCCTTCTCCCCCTTCCCAAGGGTGGAACTGCCTTGTAGATAAGCATGTCTGTGCAAGTTCGAGCTCACCACAGATGTTATACAAATTAAGCAGCTCTGCAGTTAAGTCATCTCGCTGATTGACCACTTCTAGATTTGCCCTCAAGAAAGCAAGTCGCTCTAATGGCGTATCACCCGCCGCTTTTTTCAAGTAATCCAGTTCATAGAGAACTCGGGCATCGCTCGGAGACAATTCGAATGCTAACCCCATCAAAGAAATCGCTTTATCCAGCTCTCGACGCTTGTTATAGGCATGGACAGATAGATTTCGAAGTACGGGCGCATAGTGTGAGTTGAGCCTTAGTACTGTTTCCCAATGATATACCGCTCTTGAATAGCTTCGTTTCGCATAGAAGAAGCAACCCAGTAGATATTGGGTAAAGTAATGCCCTGAAAAAGCACTTAAAACTTCAACTTCGGCTAAGGTATTCGGAAATAAAACATTGTCGTTAAATCGATCGGCAGCGACATCTAATAAGGCTTCCGCCTGTTCGGGTTCATCGACTAAATACGCTTTATAAATCAAACTCATTGAACCTGTGCTCTCGTTCAGAGCTAAGACCGCTTTAGCGCGTTCTTTTGCATCAATCGAAAGATAAAAGTTAACAAGATGAATCGTGTTAGCTTCTCTTTGATTCATGAGTTGCTTAAACGCCAATAAGTCAATATCAGAGCGAGTTAACTGATACTTTTCGAATGAAATACCATAACCAAGAGGCTGCATCTCACTTTGTTCATCAATAAAACGAAGAGCCTCTGCGTGTCGGTTCAATGCACTAAGCAAAAACACCTTCAATGTTGCAGCTTGGTAGTGAGTACCATTCAGTTCCAGTGCTCTTTCCGCGTATTCTAATGCTTCATTTAAACGGTCTTGCTTTGTGGCAATGCGAGCAGCGGCGAAAAAGCCAGTATCACGACAATTACTACTCCACGTTGCTTTAAATACATCGCTAAAGGCAGAGTCAAGACGCCCCAGTTTTTCATTTGCACAGCCACGAAGGTAGCTTGCTCTGCCGCATAAAGGGTTTTTGTTGAGCTTGTGAGCACGCTCCAAAGCGGCATCAGAATATTTAAGTGTGCCTTGATAATCCGCACGATCATAAGCAAGCGAAGCCATCGCGACGTTGGTTGCATAATGATTTGGGTCGCGTTTGAGGGCTTCTTGGTAGTAGTCCGCAGGATCACTCGTTGCATGGTGATATTGCTGTAAATGCTGTCCAATGAAATACAGTTCTTCTACGCTCGATACATCTTCAGGTTTTTCTGGTGCGGAGGCAGGATCGGGCGTTGGTTCATCTTTAGCGTCAATATGCTCTAGATAGGACAGGCATACTCTCCCCTCCTCATTCAAGATTGTGATGGTTAAGCGCGTGCTCTCAGCAAGCTCTATGCTTTCTTCAACCACATCACCTGGAGTCATTGTCAGTTGGTGTTTAGCAAGTACACTCGCTTTGTCCGAAATAACCACCTCGTAGTTGGCAATCTCAGAAATAGCGTAAACTGCCCATTCAACGAAACTCCCGCTTCGATCCAACTTAATCGCGACTTCCGTGTTCGCATTATGAACGTTGTCTAAATTGCTATATGGAAGGAAATGTTGAGTGAATTTTTTCTCTTCATGACTATCAATCCAAGTAAAATCCGGTTGGTTATCGGTGTAAACCCCAGTCATCAATTCGATGTAAGGTCCATTGCTGTCGGTCAACTGGCGATCCCAGGCTAATCCAAAATCACAGTTTCCCCATGTCCATTGCTTTTTGCCAGGAGAGACATGGTGATTAGCCACATGCAACAACCCTCCTTTCTCATCATGACTGTAAGCGCCAACAAAGTCATAAGCGGACTTATCTGCCATATAAGAAGTAGGAACAGGCAAATTCTTGTAGCGCGAGATGTCCGTACCCGGCGAATAGTCGACTTTGTAATATTCCCCAGTCGCTATTGGGAAATCCGAAACATCTCGTTTGCCATGGTCATATACCGCAGTGACATCTGGTGGGAAGATACTTTGATGATCATCACCACCTTTTACCGCTGGGTTAGACCACCATAGGAACTGTCGAGGAGTATCGTTGCCGTTATATACCTTGCCTGTTATCTCGACAAGCGCCTTGTTCGGATAAAGTTTGAAGCCAGCGGTTACTTGCAAACCGTACATATGTTCAACTTCACCAATCCAAACGGTAACGGCTCCATCTTCATGCTCTTCAATCTTAAAATCTGTAGGCATGAACGTTGTCGGACGATGATGTTGAGGCCAGTTAAACTCGATGCCACCAGAAATCCAAGGACCAAGTAGTCCAACTAAAGCTGGCTTAACGACTTCGTTGTAGTAAATAAAATCGCGCTTTTTCATCTTGTCATACGCACGATGAATGCGCCCACCAAGCTCAGGCAATAGCATGATTTTTATATAATCATTTTCGATATATACCGCTTGATATGTCTGTTCTATTTGATGATCAGATATACTGTCGATCACGCCGTAAGGGTATACGGAGCCAGAAGAGCCTTGATAAACACGGTTTTCCAAAAATAACGGATTCGAGTCAACTTTGCCCGTCGGGTAAGTCGGTAAAACAATCTCTTCTACCCATGCTTTTGCATTCGTACTCATAATCTAAAACTACCTGTAAGTCGTTGTGATTGATTTACAGGCAGTATAAAAAGCGAACAGCAAAAAGGATGTATGAAGCAATCACGTGGTTAACTAAACGAAGTTTAGTAATAAATGTGACACTAAGACACTGGCTTTATAGAGCAACGTATATAGTATTTTTATTCATAGGTATTAAAAAAGCGCCTTTCGGCGCTTTCTATACATCTCTTACCCAAACGTCTTTGACATCTTTTTTAAGAAGGTCAATCACACTCTGATGAATAAACACTAAACCAAAGTCTTCTTCTAGCTTAAATATTAATCGTTCTTCTAAAGGAACATTGTCTAGTTTAGAAAAATCAAACTCTGTTGATTCAATGTCTAGCCAGTTTAACTTGCCGTATTGTTTTTCTTTGTCCGTCAATTTATAAGTTTGATGGATGTAAGGCATACGATAATCTTCATAAACTTTAATTTGATCATCTGTTGGTTGGCTTGGAGAACAATCGACACGAGCATCTAACCACTCTACTCCGTGTACGACCAGTTCCTCCACTTTTGACGCAATATCACTGATGATAAATAGCTTTGGAGAAAAGGTTATTTCAAGCAGTAAATCAGGCTCAACTGGCACTATTGGCTTAGGGCTTTGTTGGAATGGAAAGTTAGTTAAGCTTTGCTTTGTTAAAATAATATAGTCTTCTTTCATTATTTTTCCCTAAAACTTAGGTGCACGCGTAGATGTATTCTTCTTCATTTTCCTAACTAGAGAAAATCTTGAATCATTACTAATCAAATCATAGATTTCTGGTGCAAAAAATACTGCAGTATCCGCTCCTTCAGCCCTATACACCACCCGTTTATGGAAAGGGATATTTAATATTTTTTCTGGACTTAAAAACAATCGGTGGACGATTAGGTTCCCACTGTTTGGTGATACTTCTATAACGCTTCGTTCAAAGTCGACAACATCTTGAATGTTGTTTAAAGCTAATATGTATCGCTCAGTGATTTCTCCGTCTTTAGTCAATAAGGATGCCGGATAAAACTCAACGCCATAAGGGTCAAAACTCATTACAAGTTCTGCAAGTTCTTTCGAAACACATATGTCGCCATTATCCGATATCGGGTGAACCATGGAGGAAGTTATGTTTTTGTCCTCCCATCTTATTGGATTCTCCGAACTCGTTGGGTGAAAATTATTTGTACTATATAGAAACTCTCGGTCATCCACACTTTGGAATGCCGATGAACTTCTCATAAAGTCCTCAGAGATTACCGAAAATTCCATCTTATACCTCTTTATTATTTGGTAATTATCTGGCTTTGCTCTCTTACACTCATCAGGCGATATTTTCCAGGTATATAGCTAAATGCATCTACCGTTTCTTGTTCAGGAACTCGCTTTTTGAGCTTAAAGAGTGATCTAAAGCGCTTTGTGTAATGCGTATGCCGGAAACCTTTTTTAATACAACGCACACACCCTTTATCACCCTCTTCCATTAGTTTCCCTTTACTTATTAACAAAAGGTCAAAACTTGCTATATCACCGAGGATTTCAATAGAAACATCATCTATTGTATCAATATAGCTTTTAGGTAACGTGTCACAATTGATTGATTTGAGCCTTAAAGCCAATTTTTTAGCAACAACTTTATGGTATCCGAGTGCACCATTAAGTGATTGAACATCTTCTATAACGGACTCTTCAGTAATATTTTTTCTCGGCTCTCTTTTTAATCTCGCTGATTTGTTTGCTCCTTTCAAGTAGGTGCGAAATTAACTATATAGTTTCTCGCACTCTTCATCCGGGATTTCTTTGGGCTTAGCTGTACTTATCTAAAACGAAGTCGTAATCAAGACCTCGTTTGTGATTGGAGCGATGAACATGTGTTTCTACTTGGCAAGCAGCAAATCAGGCTCAACTGGTCCTATTGACTTAGCGCTTTGTTGGAACGGGAAACTAGTAATGTCCTGCTTTGTTAGTACATGATATTGTTCTTTCATCTTAAGCCTCAAAACTTTGGAGCAAGGTCATCAGTGCTAATCTTAGCTTTTCTCAAAGAGTCAAATTCTGCCATAAAGTCAATCACATCAAACAATTCTTCACAAAAAAACATCGCCGTTTCAGCACCTTTTACTCGAAATGCTACTCTATTAGATAACGGAATTTGCTTTAACTTTTCTTCAGAAATAAATAATTCGTGGACTATCAGTTCACCGCTTCTTGGAGAGATTTCGATATCTGAACGCTCTTCATCTAGTACATCTATAATATTATTGATAGCTAAAATGTATCGATTCTGTACTTCTCCATCCTCCAACTTCAGCTGAGAAGGATAATATTCAATACCAAAAGGGTCGAAACTCATTAAGATTTCAGCAAATAGACGACTTACCGATAAATCACCACAATCAACTATCGGTCCAACGTTTTTTATACTTCCTCCTTCACTATCCGCCCACACAACAGGGTTTATCGATGAAGTTGGATGATAATGGTTTGTACTGTACAACAACTCTCTGTTATCTACAGAAGCAAAGTTAACACTTGAAGAGAAGTAGTTTTCGGAGATCAATGAAAAATACATATATACCCTACTTTATTTTTTCCAGCGACGACTACTATAGAAAAATGCTTTTACTTCTATAGTACTGGGAGCATTATCTTAGCTATTAAAATGGTTTATTTTCCTACCTTTAGACTCCATCTTGTAACAAATGAAAAAGCGCCTTTCGGCGCTTTCTATACATCTCTTACCCAAACGTCTTTGACGTCTTTTTTAAGAAGGTCAATCACACTCTGGTGAATAAACACTAAGCCAAAGTCTTCTTCTAGCTTAAATATTAATCGTTCTTCTAAGGGGATATTGTCTAATTTAGAGAAGTCAAACTCTGTCGATTCGATGTCTAACCAGTTCAACTTACCGTATTGTTTTTCTTTGTCCGTCAATTTATAAGTTTGATGGATGTAAGGCATACGATAATCTTCGTAAACTTTAATTTGTTCATCTGTTGGTTGGCTTGGAGAACAATCGACACGAGCGTCTAGCCACTCTACTCCATGTACGACCAGTTTCTCTACTTTTGACGCAATATCACTGATGATAAATAGCTTTGGAGAAAAGGTCATTTCCAAAAGCAAATCTGGCTCTACTGGCACTATTGGCTTAGGGCTTTGCTGGAATGGGAAGTCAGTCAAAGATTGTTTAGATAAAACTATGTAGTTAGTCATTATTCTATTTACCTACTTACACTAGACTCGGGGCGTCTCTTCGGATGTATCAAATGAAAAGGCAACGATACTAGTACTTATTTTACCCTCCTCATCTAAACGGACAAGCGCTTCAAACAACTCGATTGAGAAGAACGTTTTTGTCATTCCGACAGGTTTAAAAACGTGCCTCTTGCTATCCGGAAGTTCCTTAATCTTTTCATCAGATAAGTAAAAACGGGTAGTTACGTCAGTCACTTTTATGCTTTTATCATAATCAACGACATCTACTAAGTTATCTACTGCTATTATGTAGCGCTCAGTTAACACTCCGTCTCCGGAACAGGTTAATTTTGCGGGATAAACTTCAACACCGTATGGGTCGAAACTCATAATTAGTTCAGCAATAGGCTTAGTGACATTAAAAGCACCACCTCTGATTAAATCTAATGCTTCAATTTCATAGATATCATCATCTTTCCACACAATCTCACTTATACAAGAAGTGGGAGTGAAATCATTATCATCATAGAAAGACGACCGACTATCAACGGCAGTAAATAATGATTCACCCTCGTTAAAGTCCTCATTTATGTATGCTATTTCCATCTTAAACCTATAATTTACTAGCAACCTTTAGATAATTGAACTTAAGGGCTTTCTTATAAAAAAGTCCACTCCATATTTCTTCTATCTCCGGCCAAGTCGTATTTTTGTGTGTTCTTTGCTGACAATCTGAGCTTCTACAACCATTTCCTTTTGGAGAAAAGTCATCTCCTGTATTGTGAAGCAATATCGTAAATTCACTTATCATGTCACAAATTCTTTCCGAAAGATCATTCAGTTCTTTTCGATATACAGGAGGTGGCATTTCACAGTGTAGCTTTTCCAACGTCTCTAGCAATTCTTGCTTTACAAACTTATGATAGGCTTTAGAAGGATATGCTTTAATCTTATTTTTGTCTCTGTTCAGCATACTAGCCCTCTTCATTGGATTCCCCCCATTTAACATCGAGGTAGGCTTTGAATTAGAGTACACTTGTTCATCACTCTTAAGATTCAGTTTACTTACTGTATTTCTACCCGTATGACCACTAGAATGCCAAGGCAAACGATACTTGCACGCAACCTTTTTAGCAGTACCTTTGTCACTGCTGGGAAGTATTACTATATTGTCTAAACTGTTCCAACTGTATTCTTTGTTTCGCATCTGTTCTGTTCGCTGAGTTGATAGCTTTTCGAACAAATTAAAGCTAATCAGATGATGTCCAGTAAGAGGACAATCACATTTTTCAGCTAATATATGATTGGCCTTTAATAATGCTTCACCAGAAACATGTCGAGAAAAACCGTTATTGCTCATACTCATTTTTTCCTTCCTGGAAGGACACATTTTTTCTTATGTCGTTTATCGGCAATTGCCCGCTTACACACTCTACAACGAACTGTTTTAGTCCCTTTCTCCTCATTTGCCTTCGCAGAGTTCTTTCCTGACTGAGCAGACTCACCGGTATTATGTTTTACTTTTGCTGGATACGTTTTCTCGCCCTTACCTAAGATGCGAGCAAAAAGATCATCAAACTCGCCCATCGCTTCTTTAAGCTTATCCGGTACCATCTTATCGATGATTTTTACCTCATCCGCTAGCTTCAAGAAATACGCACCAAGCTCATCTGCGCCCATTCTGTTTGCGTATGAAGCCAACTCAGTTGCCACTTCAATACAAGGTTTTAGAACATCGCTAACAATCTGGCTGGTTTGCTTGGCGTAATCCATCCAATCTAACGTACGCAAGAATTTTTCTGGATCGCCTTTACCCATGCCTCTTAAAACAGCTAACAAAGTATCTTTTGATGTTCCTTTACCGCCTTTTAGCGCAACTTTACACGTACCTTTTACTGCACTACCAAATGTAGGAACACAGCCGACAAGGGTAAGTGAAAGCGCTAACCAGTTTTCAGGCTTATCGCGCTCTTCTTCAGTCAACAAAGTCATAATGTTCGCAGATAAATCGCGCACGTCAGCGGCTTGGTCTACAACAGGGATCATTGTCAGCGCCGTATTGGCGATGATCTGCTCAACGGAAGCATCATCGTTGAAATCACCAAGAATCACGCCCCAAATCCAACTGGCGGCACCAGACATTCGCGTCCAAGCATTTTCCCAGAAGCCAACTTCACCTTTCTTTGTTTCTTCAATGATCAGTTGAGCGTTCGCACTTGGATTAAAGTTTGGATTGGTCTTCGTTGGGACATTCGGCATAAAGTCTCGGCTGTCCTCGCCGTACTCTATGGCAAACTCACCCGGAGCAACGCCACCGACCGAAGCCTTACCGTTGTTGTCTAGTGTTCCTTCAAATACGGCGCCAGATTGATCTGTGAGAGTGTAAGTTGCGCCTTGAACGGGTTCACCGTCTGAGTAAGAGAGGTACAAATCAACCGTATACGTCCCTTCCTGATCTTCCGTAACAGAAACCGATGGGTTTTGTGCGCCACCCAAACACATAGTGTTGGCTTTGTTCATGGTCATTTGGTCAGACAGACGACATACGCCCTTGCCTTCAAACTTAACCGTTGGTGAGGCTGAGATGAATTTTGCTTCGGCTTCTATAGTGCCGGATGCGACGCCTTTTTTATCGCCGCCCGCATCACCGGTACTTTTTGAGAACGTACTGCCTTTGATTGCGACACTGTTGCCGCCATCCATTGAGATAGTCGTTGTGCCACCAGCAAGGTCTGCTGATTTAGCATTGTTGCCATAAGGGATAGGAACGATCGGCTTGCCGACCTTCGTTAAACAAACATCTGGGAGCGTTGCATTCGCTTCACCACCTGAGCCTTTATGAACTATCGAAAGTCCATTTGCACCAACTGTTACGCCCATAACCAATCCATTTGAATTTTGTTGATTGAATAATAAAAGAGATCGCATATTGCAATCTCTCTAAATACCTAGTGAATTTCACTAATAAGCTAGTAATACTCACGATAAAGCTGAAAACTGGCAGAAGATCTCATTTTGAGATCTCCTTTTTATCGATACACTTCAAGCAGTTGCTGGAATTTTAAATCGATGACGATGTAGGTCGCGGCATACATGATTGCGAAGGTAATCGCGCTGATACCTAAAATCAGCTTGGGTGAGACAACCCTTTTTAACGGCTTCTTAAGATACTTGGCCTTAAGGTTAACGAGAGAGACTTTCTCTTGCTCTGCCAAGCGTTCGTCTCGTACCAAGCGATAAATGGTATTGCCAATTTCAGCGAGCTTTTCGTTACCGCGTTCTTCACGACCGTATTTTCCCTGAAAACCGAGTTGAAGCAGTAAGTACAAAAATTCAATAACGTGACGGTATTTTCGTGGGTCGGCTTTTAAACGTTCGAGAATGACGAAAAACTTATCACCGCCAGATGTTTCATTGTGAAACTCGGATAGCAAACTGTTCTGGCTCCAATGACTGTTAGCGCCCCACTCTTGTCGGCAGACCGACTCATCAATCGCGGCACACAAACAGTAGCGGATGACCAAAATGGATGCGCGATCCAATTCCATTTCATTGAGCTTACGCTCGCCTTTTCTTATCTCACGAGCCACTTGCTCACGAAACGGCATTGGGTCATCAAGCCAAGGAATCGAAGACATACAAGATAAACTGGCGATCAACCATGAGAACTGGTCGACCAAAGGGTTGATGCCCATGTTTTCGATGTTTAAGTCTTGTACCGCGATATTACGAGACAGGTCCGGCGCTGGCATCACCTCCATAGGTTTGCCAGGCTCTGGTTGGAATAAAACTACGGTAACGTCGGTTTCTGCGTAACTCATAGACGAACAGCCCATAGTTGCAATGATAAGTTAGCAAAGTCGCCGGCTACGTGAACCGCTATCGCAGCAGTGTTTTTCAGTGCCGCCCACTCTTCACCTGTCTTATCCAGTTCGAAATAGGTGTAGCCAGCGTGGTAAGGCAACGCACGAGGCACAACTGGCATTGGTTTTATCTCGATACCTGGCAGTTGCAGATTGATCAAGTCACGAATGTTGTCGATAGAACCGATCTTCGTTTGGCTAACAAACTGGGTGTGAAGAACATCCAAAGTAACATCTGCTTTAACCGCAAGGATAAAGGTCGTTGTGTCGATGATCTTACTGTCTGGAATCGCTGCAGTTCTAATACCGTAGTTTTGGTCTTTCAACGTCAGTGGGATTGCGCGTTGCTCTGACATCACACTCAATGTCATTTTTGCGCTATCAAGGGTTCGCGATAGACAGTTGGTCAAATCGCCGTGATTGTACTTGGTAAACTCAACTGGTCGACGAGATGCCGAACACAAAGTTGAAAGCTCTCCTTCTGCTTGAAGAAGAATGCGGTAAAACGATTCAGGATGAACGCCTTCTGCACTCGCAAAATGCCAGAATAATGGCTCGTATCGGTTTAAAGCTTGGAGCAGCATGAAATCAGAAACTGAAGATACGCCTTGTTGGTCGACAACACCTAGTCGTTGAACGATAGACTCTGCACGGTGTTTCAGCATAGAAGCAAACTCGGTTGCGAACTTGTTCAGTACGGTCGAAGCATGGATATCAATACAAGTCGGAATAAAGCTCTCATCTAGGATAACACTGCCGTCTGGCTTCACTTCTGAAATCTTTAGAATTGGGATCGATGTGTACGCACTCTTGTCTTCGTGGTCGTACATCAAGCAAAAGTTAAGCTTACCGACTACGATGTTTGCCATGTCTTCCGAATCATAGCAAGCGTCAACCGCTTCTTGCGATTCCATCGTGTAACGTGCGCCGTCTTTCTTGGTGCCGAATAGCTCTGAACGTTCAGAAGGTAACGGACAGCAAAGGTAAACCACTTTATCGGCGATTGAAGGATCGACATCTTTTACTTCTGGTAGTTCAGCGAGCAGTGGCAGATCAAAAGGGGTTCGGTCTTGAAGAATGCCTTCAGCGCGAGTAATACCAATTTTACCCAACGCCAGCAGTTGCGAGTTAATATCTAAACGCTTAATTCCCCAATGCAAAGGCGATGCATTAGCGCTCAACATACTCGACAGTTTACTTTGCGAACGATCGAGTTGCTGAAAGTGCTGCGGCTTCATGAACATTCCATCTTGCCAAACAACTGGATTGTATAAAGACATGATTTTATTCCTTAAAAGTAAACTTGTTCAATGCCGCGAGTGTTGTCAGAAATTAACTCACTGCCTTCTAACTTAAGTTTGATGTAGTACTCACTCTTCTCTTCAATCACTTCAACTTTGCGCCAAGAAGAGCCATCAATATCGCGAAACGCTACCGAAAATCCGACAGCGCGAGTGGCAGGGTCAAGCTCCAAAAATTCATGGATTTTGTCACCCGGTTGCATTTGGTATTCGTAACGTTTGATGTATTCATCGCCTAACGACGCTTTGTCGTTTTCAAACAGTGCGAAGAAATCTAAGCTGCGAAATAGCACTGGTGATGTCAGTTCATGAACACGCAAAATAACTGGGGAGGATTGACCACCTTCACGAACATTAAGCACAGAAGATGCCTCAATCACTAATTCGACTGAGGACGTTTCGGGTGTAATTCCCGTTGACTCTTTAAATTGGTCCCACATGGAACAACCGGATAGCAAAGCACATCCGAGCAACATCGCAATACTACGCATGACTTCCCTTAATCGCTTTGGTGTAGTTTTTCTTGATCAGACCTTTCAATGACATCTCATTCATCTGGCGACGGTTATTGGCGTAAAACTCCACATATTCACCCCACAACTTTGATTTAGTGGTGAACATAGATTTACTTGCCACATCGCTTGCAAACGTGACAGGGTCATTCGTCTCTGACTGCTCGATCAGCAACTCATTGAGTGCCTTATTAAAAATAATTTGATGGTCGTTGAGCTCATCCAACATTTGCTCTACCAATTCGTTAGGAGATAGAAGGTTCTGGCTGTTTAGCGTCAACATCAGTTCCGCAAGATTCGAATCCGCTTCACTTAATCCCTGTTCACCTTTAAGTGATTCCACCTCATGAAGGTCTTTTTGCAAATTGTCGATACACAGACGAAGACACGTTCCCATTTGCTTAAACAGCAAGGCTTCGTCGCTGATCAAATCTGGATTACTGATCCCTAAACCTTCGTAGAAGGCTTTACTAATGTCAGAGGAAGCGCCTTCTTTCTCTGGGTTCAACGATTCATTGCTAACAAAGCCCACTTTCGTTTCTGTAGTTTTCACTTCTTGTTGAGACGATTGTGTCGAAGGAATAAAGGCTTGTGTTACCTCTTCCCACTTGTGACCGGCAGGCTCTGATCTTTGTGGAGACGGCTGAATTGAGGGATTAGCGCGTTGCTCGAATGGTTGCGAACCAGACTGATGGATTTCAGGTCGCCCCCTCTCTGCTTGAGATGCAAGAGGTTCGGAGTTGGCAAAATCCTCTGGGATAACTGTGCGATTTTGAGCGGACACTATTTCTGGTCCAACTGATGCCTGGCTCGTCTCTGTACCTGCCATCCAATCTTCTGGAATCAAATTAGGGATATCGAATTCTGAGTGAATGCTAAAGCTATCATCAACAACTTGTCGTGTATTTCCGATTGGTTTGGAATGAGAAGCATCTGGCTTTTCGACGTCACGAATAAGATGGTCGTCGTCGCGTTGCATCGAAAACTTCAGGTGAGCGATCGGGTCATCACTGTCCACATCGTCTTGTTTTGTTTCCATGAACAAATCTTCCAATGCACCGACTTTTTCCTCTTCCTCGACCACAGCCTCGCCAAGATTAACAAGAGGGTCATTGGAAACACGCTCTGGAGCAATATCCGCAGCAATGTCTTGAGCAGCCGAAACATGCTCCAATGCCACACCAATCTCGTATTGACCAAGAGAAATCACATCACCGTCCACAATCGAAACCGGCTGGTTCTTGAGGATCTTGTTACCGTTGACCATAGTGCCATTTGTAGACACATCACTGATGTAAAAAGTGTCTCCGTATACGCTGACCAAGCAGTGTGTACCAGAAATAAAACGGTTGTGATCTGTCAAAGCGAGAGTACAGCTTGGCGCTCTACCTACTGAACCGCCACCTTCTGGCATTTCAATATGCTTGGCACCCGTGTATTCCTCTGGACATTTTGAAATGAATAGGACTAGCTGATGTGTTTGCATTGCTAAACCTTAAAATAGTAAAGAGACAGAAAGCTCTACCCCACCAACTCCGTCATTGACTACCGGAAGAATGTAGGAAGCTTGAGGAATAATCTGAATATGTGCATCTGGGTTACTGCCCAGTTTGATTGCAGTGCCGAGAGTAACAACTGCACCAAGTTCGAATTGGTCGATGTCATCAATACTTTCGTAACGAAAGCCATCCGAGTCTACTTTCCAGCGATTCGAATACTGCGAGTAACCAAGAGAAAGCCCGGCGCCAACGTATGGAGTAAAGATACTCCAAGAGCTCAGTGCGTATTGAGGAACGACACGAAGCTCATAGTTTGTGACCTCTTGGTAAATCCCATTTGAAGGAGCGTCAACATCCTCTGTAAGGTAATTAAGACCAAGCCACCAGCGCCAGCGGTTGTTGTTTTCGTCGATCGGACGTGTGTGCACAAGACCATACCGCAACGTATCTACGTCTCCGCTAGAACCTTCGTCATAGTCAATGCTCTCAATCGTAAGCATACTGACCGAGCCACCATACCGCTCACCTTTCGCGACAGCAAAAGTAGAGAACAAACACATGGCTGAGATTAGCCCAACTTGACTTGGTTTTAGCATTTCATCCCTCTTGGAAAACCTAGTAATAATATTCAGGGACGAAAGATATCAAGTCTCTTTTCTTTTTCAATATGGTTAAAAATAGCCCCATTAAATAAGGCAAATTACCTATAAATAAAAGCAATATAACTACTGATATATTCATAAAATCGGCAAAGGTTATTTGTACAGATATTGTGGTCACAATCAAAACAACTAAATTAGCGCACTCTTAATTAGAAAACCCACTATCATCTAGATTCAGAAATGTTAAACAAATGATTAGTTTTCGATATTGAGACACTTTCGAGACCGACATTGTCTTAATTTTAATAATTTGATCTTAATTCAAAAAAATAACTTTTCTCATAACTACGCTTAATATTAGGAAATCCATTAATTTCATTTTTTGTCTCAACAATTGGAATATACATCACTAAAGCTAATACCAAACAAATCAACATAACCGACTTTTTTTGTGAAGGAACATCACACTAAGTTAATTTATATTGATTTAGATATTATTTAAGATTCAAATTCTTTCTTTTGCCTATAAAATCCCTCAAAAAAAAGATGATAGCAGTGCATTTATAATTAAATGGTCAACTTCTGCCTTCCATATAATCAGTTGGAATTAAAAAAATATGTTTTTCAGCGACTTCACTCGAAGACCGATCGATGAAAGTAACCCTAGTGGATCAAATCCTAATGGCTTAGATGATTTTGACGAAATAAAGCGTCAAATAAATAACTTAAATAAAGTAACCGGAAGAGTCTCATGGAAGACTGTTCAGACTCTGTCAAAGAAGATTCTTAGCACTCAAGGTAAAGACTTTCGATGTAGCTGTTACTTTACGGTAGCCGCCACCCACAACGATGGCTTAAAAGGCTTAGTTGAGGGTTTGAACTCGTTGCTTGATTTGTGTGTCGTGTATTGGTACACCGCCTACCCTGAACACGCAAAGGCTAATGCTCGTATCAGTGCCATCGAATGGATGGTTGAATACACCGAGAAACGAATCAAAAAACAACGAGTTTTACCAGAAGAACTTCCTCTCATCGAAGCGGCACATCAATTATGTTTACGCATCGAGGAAGAGTTGCGTCTTCACTATGGCATTAAGGCTCCATCTTTTGGTCGTATTCGTCGTATCTTGAATCAATGGATTGAAGAGATTAAGGAAGCGAAAGCCAAAGAAGTCATGGCATTAGAAGCGAAGCAAACTAAGCCAGAGCCGCCTAAACCGGTCGCTGGAATTAAAGTTGATATCGCACCACCACCGAAGACCAATGCGAAACATATACCACCAGCTCAAGAGCCTGAAACATCCAAATCAAGCCGCGTTGTGCTGCTCTCCGTGGTTGGACTACTGGGTGCGGCTTTGGCTTCTCACTTTATTTATAAGCAACATCAGTTTCAGACACTAAAAGTTGAGATTGAGCATGCCTCTTTGACAGAGCTGACGAACATCGTCGGCTCATTTAGCGTTGAAAACAAAGATCACTCCCTCTCTTTACGTTCAGCAACGATAGAACGATTAGATACGTTGATGACGGATTGGACGCTCGATCCTGTAAAAGTAAGCAGAGTAAATACGATTGATGAGCTCACTCATGAATTGACGGAAATCTACCCTGACTCATCTTCGGCTCAACAACTTCGTGAGAATTTTTTAGATCAACGTTCTCGTTTCGAAAATGAATTCGATGTCATATACAAACGCTTTACCTATGCTAGGACGGTATTCGCTAATGTCGCTAATCAGAATTCAGATAAAGACTCTAAGAAGGCGTATGAGTATAGCAATTCGCTATTTCCCCTTCTGGGTCGAATAGAGTTTGCAGAAAAAAATGCGCAGCAAAAGGAAATTGAGCGCTCCCTCCTTTTACTGAACACCTACCTATATAAGATTAATCAGTTAAAAACTGCGTCAAACGACAATAAATAACAATACAAGTAAAGAAGTTATAGGCTTATGTTCAAACAAAAAATACTAAGAAACCCGATCGTGGTTTCTACCATAGTGGCTTTAATCTTGGCTGTAATATTTGCAGCAGTATATTTATTCTTACTCGAAGATGCAGATAAGCTTTATCTATGGATTGGTCTAGGAGTCATTGCTACCTTTTATCTTATATTCCAGTTTTCACTGTGGCTTAAGAAAAAGAACAACTCAAAAGCACAACGTTTAGAAACCGAAGAAGAGGCGCTTTCAATGGTGATTCGCCCTCTTCTTTCTAACGCTGGAAAAAAGCCAATTTATCTAATGATTGGTAATAAAGGTTCTGGACGACGCCAATTTTTGTTTAATTCCAGTGCGATTAAACCGATGGACCGTTCTCGTACGGCAAAAAATGACTTCTTTGAATGGTATGAGTCTGACAGTGCCGTTTATGTCAAACCAGACCAACGCCTCGTATTTCAAGAGGTATCCAGTAGCGACGCATCACTGTGGAATACATTCGTTGATGAAGTTATTCGTCATCGCCCAAGAAAACCATTTTCTGGATGTCTATTCTTTACAGACTTTGAATTCATGATCGTTTCAGAATCAGAACAAAAAGACTACACGATTACTGCCCTGTTGCAGAGACTAAGCTCTATCAGCGAGAAAACGTCTTCAGCACTGCCTGTTTACATGATGATGTCTAAGCTTGATAAGCTAGATGGTTTCAAAGAATACGTTCATTTCAGTTCTCTTAAGACTCGAGTAGAGTTTCTTTCCATTCCTTTAAAAGAAGCGAAAGGCGTAATCACTGAGTACTATCGTGACGGATTCCGTAACTTAGTGAAAGTGCTGGAAACGAATGCGTTAGACGCATCCGCAAACTCAGCGGATATCGACGAAAAACAAGCCATTCTTGCTTTCCCAAAACAGTTTGAACTTTGCCAAGCAGAAATTAGTTATGTACTTGAACGCCTTTGTGATACAAACAGTGGTGTTTACTCTCTCGATATTCGTGAGATCTTCTTCTGTTCTAGCTTGCAAGGCGGTCGTAAGTACAACTTGTTGGCGAAAAGCTGCAGCAATTACTTCAATTTGCCGATCATTGCTTCTGAGCACACACAACTTACAGAAACCCCTTACTTCTCTCGTTTCTTGATTGATTCTCAGATCTTACCGGAGAGCGACTTTGCGGGAGAAAACAAAACGTATCTGCGCTTGATTCAGCGCCAAAGCCATTTAGCTATGCTGGCATCAGTTATTCTATTAGCTGGCGGCGGCTATTTCTTTGTCACAACACTAGATAGCAACTTGCGTGTGATTAACCAACTGCTCGGCATTGACGACAAAGGGCAGGTAGAACAAGAAGCAAGCTTTAATCAGCTATTAGTGAGTGCGACTCGTGCAATTCAACCTTCATACAGCGCATGGTTAGAAGGTTCTCGTGCGCTTGATGAAGAAGTACTACCTTTGAACATCAGCCGCTTGGACCAAACGACAAGACTGGCCTACGAAGCACTGCTCAAAGAAGTCTCACAACAGCTCATGCCAGTTGTTGAGAAAGGCTACCGTCTGGAACTGACTCATAATCAGCACGACATTACTGCGACACTGCCTTTACTCAAAGGCTACTTAATGCTGAATGATCCATCCAAGCGCGATATTCAATTCCTACGTCGTCAGACGCTACAAACACTGAACGATTTGAGTGACAAACCAGATGTTGTGAATCAGGCAATGCGTTACTTGGATGCTTATTTCCGTACCCAGTTTGCCCCTGTCGACATCAACATGGACATTGTTCGCGCTACTCGACGCTCATTGCTTGCTCACTCTAACGTAGATCTTGTTTATGCTGGTATATTGAACCAAGCAGATGCCATCGACCTTGGCACGCTCGATCTTCAACGCGCGGTTGGCTTCGAATTCAATAACGTTTTCAACGAACCACTCGACGATAACCGCTTGGTCATCGATAAGGTTTACACTTCAACAGGCTTTAGTACCTTCTATCGCCCTCGTGTGGATTTGATGTCACAACAAGTGATCAGTGACAACTGGGTTCTTGGTTTATCTAACCATGTGATCCCCACGAAACAAGAACAAGAAGCGTTCAAAACTCAAGTCCGTAAGAAGTACACCGATGACTACATCAACTACTGGCGTAATGCACTGAGTGAACTGAAAGTCCACCATTACAACAATGTCGGTGATCTAACCAATGCTATCGACTTAATTTCAGGTCCATCTTCGCCGATGACCACAGTGTTAAAGCAAGTCTACGCCAACACTCAGTTCTCCCCTGTCGGCGAGAAGAATGCATTGATTGCTAAAGTAAACCCGAAACTGGCAGAAGCAGCAGATTCGGCATCAGAAGCGGTAGAAGAAGCAGTGAAGCCTGACTACTTGTTAATGAAGCGTGTCGAACAAGCCTTCCACCTGTTGAACCAACTTCAAGTCAGTGAAACACCTAACTCCCCTACTCCGTGGGATGAAACGATTGCAGCATTAAGCCGTGTTCGTACTTACATGAAAGACATCGCTGATGCGCCAGACCCGCAAATGGCCGCACTTGCTGCAGCCCAGCACCGAATGAACAGCACTGAAGCCGATCCATTGATTAAACTTAAGCAGATTGCTCAGAAATCGCCAGAGCCAGTGCGCAGTTGGTTACTTGATGTCGTTCAGCAAAGCTGGTCAGTGATGATCAAAGAATCAGCAAAAGGCATTCAAACCCAATGGTACAGCGAGATTTACACCAAGTTTAAAGAGCTAGGGCTTGGTAAATACCCATTTGATCTGAACGCGACAGAAGAGATCTCAATTGAAGACTTCGAGCTGTTGTTCGCATCAGGTGGTTTATTAGACACGTTTATTCAGAAGAACTTCGCACCGTTCTACGATACTAACTTGTGGACACCAAAACAGGTAGATGGCGAAACCATGCCTCTTTCTCCTGCCCTATTGGTGCAATTGCGCAACTACAACGTTATCCGCGATACGTTAATCAATAAGAGCACAAACCGAGTTTACATCCCGTTCAGTGCGAAAGTACTAGACCTTGATTCGAGTGCTATCAGAGCCAGTCTGAAAATTTCAGACACTGATATCAACTACTATCATGGTCCGAGCCGAATTCGTGAAATGGAGTGGCCGCCGCAGAACGGTGACTTCAATATAAGAATCACGATCCAAGATGTGACAGACGAAGGCAAACAACACGTTCTAAATAAGAGTGGTCAGTGGGCGATATACAGATTGCTAGGTGATTCGACCCTGACAAACACTCATAACGGTAGCTTCGTCAGTGACATAAAAGTGTCAGGAAGGGATTTGAGCCTTCGTATCACCCCTTTGACACAGAAAAACCCATTCACTCTAGCTGAGCTGTATAACTTTACACTCCCAGAGTCGATTTAATAACAATATAAAAACCAGAATAGGCAGAACACATGATTTCAAACATGACTTTACAAGGCTTAGACAAGTTAGATCGTAAAATACTTTCCAGTCTGTTATCTAACGGGCGAGAGTCGATTGCGAATCTATCTCGAAATATCGGTTTGTCTCGTACTGCTGTTGCAGAAAGAATTAATAGATTGGAAAAAACGGGGATTATAAAAGGCTACACTGCACAAATCCGCGTTGAAAATGAAGGTCGCAAAGCTGCCAGCTACCTGCTGATTTCTTGCGAAAAGGGCAAAAAAAACGACGTAACAAATGCCCTTAAAGAAATTCCAGAGGTACGACTGACAAGCGTTGTAGGTGGTAGCTTCGATATTATCGCGCTTATAGAAGCACCAGACCTTCAGTCTATTCACCATCTATGTAATGAGATTGAATCTTTTAGCGGTATTCAGAAGCTCGACACGACGGTTGTTCTTCATCAACCAATCAGCCGATAAGTTTTTGGTTCCCGCCAAATATTCTATACAGACGAAAAAGCCGCGAACAACTCGCGGCTTTATTGTAACTGGCGTTTTCCCCATCATAAGCTAAGCATTAGATGCTGCCAATCAGGCGAATCTTGGCGTCTTTGTCACCCGGATTACCAAGCCAAAATGTTTGCCCTAACTGGTTCCCTTCCCCATTCCCCAGTTGGTTTTCAGGGATAGTATCGAGGTTAACCGTTAACTTAAGATCCCAAGACATCGGGTCACGCAAAATAAAACGCATCAAACCTACTAAGGTTTTATGTAACTCACCATCGTAAGAAAACTGCTTAAAAGTTTCAAAATCAATGTTGTCGATGCACAAATTAAACTTACCGTTTAAGTCTGCAATGCTTTGCCCTAAATGTAAGCTTTGACCCAACACACAATTGGAACGATTTAGTTTGTTTCGCTGACTCTCAGCAATTTCAACACGCCTATATACCCACTCTTCGATACGGACACTAGGTAACGAAAAGTAGTGTGAAACTATACCAGAAATCAACTTAGGAGAACGTGTGCGTGTGGACAGTTGGTTCACGTAAGAGAGAATTTTCGCTCGATCTAACTCAGCGACGTCGCAATCTTGCATTACGCCGGATAGACCAGCCAAATGCAGTATACGCCCGGAAAAAGCGTCGTTCGCACCACTTTGATACTGTACATGGTAACGGTATTTCTTCCATACGCGATACAGCAAACTGGTATAGCGATTATGGAAGAAATCAAAAAAGTCTTTTACCGGATTGTCATCTGGGTCTCGCCCTGCAAGTTTCTCAGTATAAGAAGCTGGCAGTGGTGAGCTAGAACCATGCAATCCAAGAAAGTTCGTTTCTACGCGTGAATACTGCTGCCCGTTTCTTTCCATATGGGTGATAAATTCCATATCGCTCTTTGGAAAGCAAAGGTTTGACGACACACTGAACTCGATACGTTCTTGATGAAAGTATTTGTTCTCACCGACTGCGATAAAGTTAGAATTTGGTTCAAGCTGGTAATGCTTCTCAAGCAGCAACACCGCTTGGTAGAAGCTAAACTCATTCGACTTATCAGAAAGTGTATTAATCATAGAATCGTCTGCTGCCCAATGAGGCTTGCCCAGTTGTAAACTTCCCCGGTTGCTTCATCAAACACTTCCAGCTCGGTAAAAGAGTTCACACTCGAATACAGACGAATGAACTCGTTCAGTACCGTTGCCATGAGAAACATATCGCCTTCGTTTACGAAGAATTGAGAGTTAGTAACCAACTTAAATTGATTACCACGTACTGAAACGCCTCTGAACACACGGTCGATTGGTTTCATCTCTGAAGAAATAATGCCATCAAGCCGATGAATCGACGCGCGATGTGCTTGCCTGTCTACACGAGAATGAAAGTCGTAAGTAGAGAGCAGAACTTTCAACACATCGATATTCGCTAAAGACAAATAGTTGAGCGACATATTGGCGATCAGCTGCCATTGAAGCTCGCCGTTTACCTGAGGGTTGACCGATTGGGTCGGTTTTGTGATGTTTCTAAACGTCGCATAGGTTGGTGATTTATGGGTTGCATAAGTGATGTCACCGACCGACAGACGCTCGGCTAGGTCCGCGTTACTGCATTGCAGTTTCATCAATACTGTTTCGGTACCTAAATCCGCAATGTCACCATTGTGAGTATGGAACGAGATATAGCGCTCTAAACCCCTTCCGCTTACTCGCTCACCTACCTTCGATTTATAGAACTCTCGTTTGTCACGTTGGTTGATTTGGTGCTCAAAAGACTCGAATTCGATAAGCGGTTTGCGACGGCGCTCATCTTTACTCCAGCTCTCTACTTGCTCAATCGAATACACTTCATAGTGTTCTTGGGTGCTGCTCTGCGGGCGAACTTTGTATTCATTCCGGCGGTGCTCTAAACGAATTGGGTCCCCATCCTTTTGGAACAAGTTTACGGCGGGTGTGCAATGCAGCCTTAAATGTTTATCTTTAAGCACGACTTCTGATGGCAATGCGCGCTTAAAGTGGAATTTGATTTTCACCGTACTGCGCTGTGGGATGCCTTTTAGCCACTCGAGTCCTTTAATATCGAAGAACATAAACTTATCTGGCAAAGAAAAGAACTCTTGCAGCAAACGATAACCCGCAAATGAGTTTTTGCTATAAGGCAGCAGCGCCTCATCTTCTTCATGCCCTACTGGCTTAACGTATTCTGGACCAAGACAATGTTTGTAGCCGCCACCGACATCCAGTTCAACGTAATCCAAATAACGGAATAACCATAAAAACACTGTGCGAGTGATATGAATCTCACCATGCAGGTGTAGACGCAACGTATCCAAACCGATGCGGGACAATTCAAGTCCATGCTCGGTTGACACCGTGACATCAATCGCCGAGCTGGTGCGACTGTTGGTTTGTTCAATGTTGGCAATCGTGATTGGGTATAGATTTACATCGTAACAAGTGCGGAAAAGGCACTGAGTACCTTCCACCTGTTCGCTTGCCATCTCTGCGCCCCGTTTTACTAGGGTTTTCTCAGTAACACTGCCCGTATGTGGTTTGAGTTCACTGATACACAAAGACGGAATCGAGCGCATGTAGTGGGGCCAAAGCAACGTCATTAACGATTGTGTTAACTCTGGTAGCTCATCGTCTATCTTTTCTCGAATACGCCCGGTCAGAAAAGCAAAACCTTCAAGCAGTCGCTCGACATCTGGATCGAAGGTTCCTTCAGAGAGAAAGTGAGTTAACTTCGGGTGATATTTGGCAAACTCACTCCCCGACTCGCGCAAATACGTGAGTTCATCTTGAAAGTATTTACTGTTACTCAAGTGGCACCTACTAAACGTTAAATTGACCGTCGGTTCCCATGTAGACATCGATCGACATTGGGACTTTACCGCCGTTATGGGAAACTTCGCCGTGAATACCAAAACCGAGTTGTAGTGGGTTATGGTGATCTTCACGGTAATGAACCTCGACATTCAGAAGCCTCGGCTCAAAGCGTTCTATGGTTGATGTGATGTTCTTTTGAATATGACGAACGAGGTTCGTATTGTTGGAAAGCACGTCGTTAAAATCTGGCAGCCCATAATCACTGTCTATCATCGCGTTACCAGAATGCGTGTTCAGCAAATCAGCAAGATGAGAATGAATGGACTCGATCAAATGCTTGTGAGACATCACTTTCTCGTAGCAATTCTTTGGTTCACCTAGCTCGATCCGCTCTAAAAGACGATAACCTTTTTCCATGTTCGGTCCTACGAAAAAAGCAGCCAGTCTTCACTGGCTGCTTGTTGGTTTAAGCAAAGGGCTATTGGTCTAGTTTACCAACTAGAGACAAGTCGAAGCTTGCGCCCATGTACTTAAAGTGAGGGCGCACAGACATTGATACTTTATACCAGCCTGGGTCCCCTTCTACGTCTGATACTTCAACCTTAGCAGCACGCAGTGGACGACGACCACGAACTTCCGCTGGCGGGTTCTCCTGGTCAGAAACGTATTGACGAATCCATTTGTTCAGTTCGATTTCTAGGTCAGAACGCTCTTTCCAAGAACCGATTTGCTCGCGTTGTAGCACTTTGATGTAGTGTGCTAGACGGTTGATGATGAACATGTAAGGAAGCTGAGTTCCCAGCTTGTAGTTCATCTCTGCTTGTTTGCCTTCTGGCGTATTCGCAAACACTTTTGGTTTTTGAACTGAGTTTGCAGAGAAGAATGCTGCATTATCAGAACCTTTACGCATGGTTAGCGCAATAAAGCCCTCTTCTGCTAGCTCATACTCACGACGGTCAGAAACAAGGATCTCGGTTGGGATCTTGGTTTCGATTTGACCCATTGCTTCAAAGTTGTAAACCGGTAGGTCTTGAACTGCACCACCACTTTGAGGACCAATGATGTTAGGACACCAACGGTACTTAGCAAAAGATTCACTGATCTTAGACGCCATTGCGTACGCTGAGTTACCCCATAGGTAGTTGTCGTGGCTATCTGTCACTTGCTCATCGTAGTCAAACGCCTTAATTGGGTTATCTTCTACAGAGTAAGGCGTACGTAGCATGAAGCGAGACGTACATAGACCTAGATAACGCGCATCTTCGTGCTCACGCAGACCACGCCATTTCGCGTACTGTGGTCCTTCGAATACAGATTTAAGATCTTTTAGGTTTGGTAATTCTTCGTAGCTGTCTAAACCGAAGAATTTAGCCGATGCTGACGTGATAAATGGAGCATGAGACATTGCACCTACGTTCGCCATGTATTCCATCAGTTTGATGTCTGGCGACGACGCTGACATGTCGTAGTCACAGATTACCGCACCAACAGGTTTACCACCGAATTGACCGTATTCACGCGTGTAGATTTGTTTGTAAAGACCAGACTTCACCACTTCTGGTGCGTCTTCGAAGTCATCAAGAACTTCATCTTTCTTCGCTGAGATCAGTTCAATTTGAATGTTCTCACGGAAGTCGGTGTGGTCAACAAGGTACTTAAGACCACGCCACGTTGATTCAATCGCTTGAACTTCTTCGCTGTGAAGAATCGCATCAACCTGCTTAGACAATTTTTGGTCGATTTCAGAGATCATCAAATCAACTAAAGATTGATCTACTTTCTCTGTGTTCGAGCTGCTTAGTAGCTCACTGATGAATGCTTCTACGCCGCGTTTCGCAACGTCAAAACCTTCATCACTTGGCTTTAAACGAGTTTCGTTAAGAATGCTATCCAGAAGTGAGCCTGATTCAACTAAGGCTGCTTCTTGTTCTGGCGCTTGTGCTTCTGCAGACATGGTATCCCTTACTCTTCTTTCGCTTCTTGGTCATCGCCAATGCTTAGTTCATCCAACAGTTTCTTTCTCGCTTCTTCATCTTGAAGAACCGATGCAATCTTCTTACGGAACGCTGGAACGTTACCTAGAGGACCTTTAAGTGCAACTAAGGCCTCGCGAAGCTCAAGCAGGCTGTTTAGCTCTGGTACGCTTTTCGCGATCGCTTCAGGAGAGAAGTCCTTCATGTTTTGGAACGTCAAATCAACGCCGATTTGACCACCTTCTTCATCAGAAAGACGGTTTTCAACGTTAACTTTAACGTTTGGAGACATGCCTTCTAGCACTTCGTTAAAGTTGTCTTTATCGATATTGATTGGAGTACGTTCTTCGATTGGTGTCTCATCTGCACGTGCAGTAAAATCACCAACAACCATCATGCTCAGCGGCAGCTCTACGTCATCTTGCGTATCACCAGTTGCTGGAACATAACGGATATTAATTCGCTCTTTAGGAGCCACCGAGCCGTCACGTGACATAATTAGTTCCTTATTTAACTCTTTAATTAGTCATAAATTGCTTTCCACTCTTCATACTTCTCAGGCAAAAGGTCCTTACTTCTGAATAACTGATGGAGTGTTTTTCGAATCAGGTCTTCTAACTGTGACGATAAGTGGGGTTCCCAGCTCGCGAGATTAAACGCTTTTTGTACTTCCCAACCCTTCTCAAGATAAGGCAGACACAACGGGTATAATCCAACAGACTGGTAAGCTGCTATCAATTGTAAATACAGCATGAACTGTCCACGTCCCGAGCTATCCAGCTCAAGTTTGCGGGCAAGTTCAGCGGCATATTCCCCTAGATTTTCTAGAGTGATATCCTCCATCGGCAGCGAATCTTCTTCAGAAATCACAACCGTTTGAACAACGGGTTGAGAAGACGAAGAAGTTGCATCTTGAGTCGATAACCAGCTCAAGGTAGCTTCATCTGCAAATGGCAAAGAATTCTTAAATGTGAGGTACTCGATGCCCTCTAGCGAATCAACAAAACGCTTCACTTCCTGTTTCACAGCAATTGCTGCGTCATCAAAACCCAAGTTATTGA
Organism: Vibrio sp. SSH13-20; assembly: GCF_040104475.1. Lineage (NCBI taxonomy): Bacteria > Pseudomonadati > Pseudomonadota > Gammaproteobacteria > Vibrionales > Vibrionaceae > Vibrio > Vibrio sp. SSH13-20. Next base: position 661,929 of record NZ_JBECOU010000001.1, on the reverse strand, counting down.
GCATCAAAGACACCAAGTAGTGACCCGTCAGCCAAAACGGCGCATCAGTTAATGTGCGCTCCAAGCGTTTGATGGTGTCGATATCGCTTTCTTGATTGGCTTTATCTCGGTATTCCGTTTGTTGATCGGACGATACCGCCAAACTCAAAGGCGTTTGATTGTTTTGATGATCAGGCAGACCGTCAATGTCATCCCACGTTAGATGACGATAAATTCGGTAAGCCAGAGGATCACTTGGGTTGGCATGAAGCATCACTTCCGCGACTTTCTTCAAGGTGCGTTTCGAAGCAGTTGGCGACGAGAAGTCCGTATCGATATCGACTTCTTTTGTGACGGCTTTCTTAACTGGTGCAGGTTTAGAAGTTTGCAAAACCGTGTTAGATGCCGTAGTTTGCACATCACTCTGCGCTGGCGTTTCTACCACTTCGGCTTTGGCAGGCTGTGCTGCTGGTGTCGCTTGTTCTATAGCTGCTGTTGCATCGTCGCTCTGATTGTCGACAGCAACTTGTTGAGACAACACATTTAACTGCGTACGAATCTCGAAGAAGTCCGCTTCCGAGTCTTGATAAACGTCGTCGTACTGACGCTGTACATCTTCGATGGTTGAAATACAACTTGAAACTAATTCCCAAGACTGAGGGCTTTCAGCCAACTTGCTGCTCACCAACTTAAATTGATGGTTCAGCCACTCCACTGCGCCATCTCTACCTCGCTTTCGCGACGGATACAGTTCAACACCAAAACGATTTAACGCCTCACTAAGCAGCTTCAGACCTTGTTCAAAGCCTTGCAGTCCAAACTCTTCTGTTAGAGCGCGAACGAGGTAACAAATTGCTTTTAAATCTTTGCTGTGATGCTCTAGAACTTCAGTGGCATGTGTTTTTACGACGCTCCAATCTACCGTTTCACCAAACAATGAGCCGAATTTCTTTACTTCGGATTCCATCATTTCATAGCAAAATTCGTAGCGAGCATCCTCACCTACAGGTGCGGAATCAGAGATGGGAGCGAGCAAGCGTTCAATTTCAATGACTGACATTAACTTCTCCCCTCTGCTAAGTAGTCTCTCAGAGCGCGTTCAACCGCGATTGCACCACGCGCAGGACGAGAAAGTTGATGACTTTTATCAATGGAGTCTCTAGCCATGCTCTCAAGCAGGTCGGTAATTTCGCCAAATTTCTTTGGGGCATTTCGCTCAAGGTCGGATAGTGAATCGTGCAGCTTTTGCTTATCAAATACGGATTGCTCAGTGACGGTACTAAACAAAATGAACTCGCTTCGAGCAACAATGAGATCCGTCACCTTTTTGTTGAGCTCTGGCGTATTACCAAAGTAAGCTTTAGCGGCTTTAGCCTCTTCAATGGCTTTGGTATAAAAGTGATCTTTTGCGTGTGAATCGATAGACGCATTGATATTTTCCATCACTTTGTTTGGCAAGACTTGGCTATAGAAATAAGCTTCAGATTGATTTAATAACCAAGCAGCTTTCATTTCTTCGTCTGCAAGCTTTGCTTCGCCATCGAGGATTAAGTTCGCAATCTGTTCGTCTTTACTTCCTGCAACAGCAGAGATCTTCATTGAATCTATCGAAGCAACATTCAAACCAGCCATCACTTTGGTCAAGGTTTTGTCTGCGTATGGGAATAATGCTCCATCATCAACGAGTTTTTCTCGCAGCGTGACCAACTCTTTGCGTAAATCCACCAGCGTTTTTGGTAACTCATCCGCCAAAGCTTGATAAGACGTCAATTGAGTCTGATTCTTTTTGTACAACTTAGACAGTTTCATTTGTTGTACTTGGTAAGCTTCACGATAAGGCGCAGTCGAAATCACGTCTTTTTCCATATCGTTAAGTGCAGTTTCAATCGCCCAAGGGGGTTGAGCCAAAAAAGAAGCCGTTTGCGCTGGTTTAATGGTGCTCACCAGTGGTGTTTCCGTTTGCGAGATAGGCTGCGACTTAACGATCGTTTTCCACTCTGGCTGATTCTGCTGGTACAAGTAATGACCCGTTACTGCCACCACACTCAATACCAAACTCGCTTCTAGCACTTTAAAGCGACCGTAACTCGCTTTATCTTGAGGTTTACAGTGTGTCAGTAATAAATCGGCATTGCGTAAACTGCTAAAAATAGGTGCATTCGATTGTGAATCAATAGATTGAGTGTCAATACGTGCAAGTTGCTGGGCAAAGGAAATTGCCGTGTAGCCGTGCCCTCTTGGGTTATTAATCACCTGCTTAAGCAGTTTCCAAATATGGTTTGGAATTAATGCCGGACGTTTGCGATCTTTTAACTGTTTGTGCCAAGCATCACCAAAGATCGAACCAATAAATAGATGACCAGTTAATAGCGCGAGCGAATAAACATCGTCTTGTGGTTCTGTCGTACCTGTCTCGAGATACAGGGGTGACGCATAACTCAAACTCGCTTCAGCATGAGACTCGTTTTCACCGATGTAGCGCGCGGCACCAAAGTCGATCAACTTAACGTAGTCGCCCTCACTAACAAGAACATTTGACGGCTTAATATCAAGATGGCAAATACCTCGGGTGTGCATAAACTCCAGCGCACCCGCAAGTTGGTACACTAACCAAGCAATGTGGTCGTGGCGAAAACCTTTAGAGGAATGGCGTTCCATCTTCTCTGCCAGTGATTCACCTTGAATCCACTCGTACATTAAATATGGGCGTTCGAATTCGTTACCGATCTTAATAAAATCAGCGACGCTTGGGTGCTGAGAGAGCTCTAATCTGCTTGCTTCATTGACCAACATTTTATTGGCAATATCTGGGGCGTCTTCATTGACGACTTTACAGCAGATTTGTTTTTCTGGTTGACCCTTTTTGGCGAGATGATAGACGGTCGTCCTACCATTTTTCGATAACAGTGTGTCTAGCACATCAAATTGTGAAAAAAGTACATACTCAAGCTTTGGCTTATTTTTTTGCGCCAATCTTTGCTCGTTCTGTTTCTTTTTCTCAATGGCTTTAACAACCAATTGATCAATATAACCTTTGGCTGCTCCCTGCTTATCTGACACTTTGCACTCTTTTATCGAACAAATATTATTAGGCCGAAATAATATTTGCTGAAACATCCTTGTTTCAAGGCTGGTATTTAAAACGAACGGTAAACCTATTACTTTAGTGATAATTACTAAGTTATTAGACTCATTAACTTACGCTTTCACTACATCAATTATGTTGTTTTTATCGAGTAAAGGTTCTTGAAAAGACTTCAAGGATATTACTTTAAGAATCACACTAGCATGCCAATAATTGAAGCATCCCTTTGTCGCCATTAAAATCAAACATTAATAACGATGCCGGGTGGTTAAAGTGATGATTCTTAACCGTAAACGCAATCAGCGCAAGTGACGAACAACTGCCCATCGTTCCCCATAACTCATTGATAAGATTAGGTTGTTCTGGATCAATGAAGCGTTCTGCTTTAGCACCTAGAGCAAAACCATAATCTTCCGTATGCGCGCGCAGGTTTGTCATGTCTGAATAAACTTCACCAAACGAATCAAGTTTTTTACTCACTCGCTGCACAAGTCTAAACATGCCTCTTCGGTCTGCGGTATTCAGTTCTGTGTCGATATAACCAAGCTGTGCTTGAGGCTTAAGTTTCAGTGTTTCTAAAGTATTTCTTCTGCAAAGAATTAACCCCGCTCCCCCCTCACTCGGAATAACACCCCATGGGTTATTCGTACTCATTACCATCGCATCGTCAATAAGCTCTTGCATCGAACTCACCGTAGAGTCCACGCTAATGCACATCATGGCGTCGTATTTATCCATAGACTTCATTGCCTGTAGCACGAAGCTAGGACCGCTTGCATGCACGGCTTCAACCACAGAAAGAAAGTCAGAATAGTCACTTTCACCGAGCCACTCTTGTATCTTCGCTAATGAAATTGTCGTTGGCACAGAAATAAGTAACGGAATCGGCTTCAAGGAGCGAGGTAGTTGGACCAAAAGGGAATCCAGTAAGTGAGCCGTTAGCTCACAGGTTTTTCCAAATAATTCGCTCTCTTTCGTATATTCGATTGTGGCAAACGTAAATCGTTCAATACCGTCTTTACCAACCATTTGATCAAACCTAGCTAAGTCCGCCTTTGCCACGCTAGTAGCAACGTCCAGGTTCATTCCTGTAGGCGTCATGACTTCCATGCCTAACACGTAACGACCGGTTGAGTTAGGCATGCTCGCTTACCTCTTCTAATTGGGTGATAGACGTAGAGACCAACAAATGTTCTTTGTTCTGACAAGGAAACGCGGCTGTATAACTGATTGATACGGCTTTCTTTTCAGTATCAACGAACAAGGTATACATCACCATATCGACCTGGTAGCTGCCGTCTTTGAAAGTGGCGGTTGCACGATACTTCTCTTTAGGAATGCGAAATGAAAGCGTGTCATCATGACAAAAGCCGCTCATCATTAAACGCTCGCCTCCATGAAGAAAACCTTTGCATTGTTGGTCGGTGGGCGCGCTTTGAAAAAAGCGCCTATCGAAGTCCAGCGGTAGCATTGGTTTGCGATTTTCAATCCAATCTTCATCAAACGTACCAGCCAGTTTTTGGCGAGACTCAAAAAATGGGGGAATAGGTCCAAAGCCCGCCACTCGCAGATTTTTTGAAGTAGCACTCCACTCTTCTCTCGGGTAGAAAACCGAGGGCACTTTCTGCTCAAGTAACGCTTTATTGGAATCAGCGACACCACCGCCAATTCGGTTACGTAAGTCACCACCGATCGCGCAGGTGTAATCAATATCTCTTTCTATAAAGGGCGTCGGTTTACTGAGTGTGATACTCCCCCCGTGTTCAACCCACACGCGCTCTCCGTGGATAGCGAGAGTCTTATCGATATGACCATCAATCAGAACTCGGCACTCTTGGTATGTCACTGGCTTTTTCGCGTAGCTGCGCGCTTTGCCGTAAACAAGTACATCTGTGTTGTCTTTGGTATACGCAAACTCGTGGTCAACTTTCATCGCAGAGAAGCCTTCTTCGCCCAAATATTGGGGATCATCGAAGATTTCACTTTCACCTAATTCGTGCCAAACCACACCATCGAATTGCCAAGTACGTTTAGCGACAACAACCCACACTTCATCGCCGTTTTCATCACGTTGAAAACGCCCTTTAAGTGATAGCTCTGGGTTGGCTTCAATATCCCATAACTGCATTGCTATTCCTTAAGTTGAATCGTTCGATCGCCGAAGGTGCGGCTTTTAAATTGTTAAAGTTCCAGTCTTGCTGATGGATCGGCATAGCCATATCCCATGGCACATAAGCTCTTGATTGAATACAGATTTGACGCCATAACCAATCGCGGAACATGACATCAACATTGGCATCTTGCATCGCCGCTAAAGTAGATTCGAAGCTCAATGCATAACCCATACGACTGGGTAGGTTTTGGACATACTTTTCATCTTCCACCCACTCGTTAAGCAAATCGATAATCTCTCCCCACTCATGCTCAACGCCAATGTCTTGCGGAGTCAGGGGAAGAAGTTTTCCGTAGACCACATACAATGCTTGAATCCAAACTTCGCCTTCATCTTCTTCTAAACTTTGCAAGTGATCGATGATTCTAGGTACTAGCCTGTGATCCCCACTCAGTGCAAAATCGACAGGAGCTAACGAAGAAGAAATATCAAACACTTCAAACTCTCTAAGCTCCAATAATTTTGCAAAAGTGAGTATTTGATCAGAAGGCAACTGACTCCGTTCAGTACAAAAATACTGACGGAACCAAGTGCCTCGGTCGCGTTTAGTAATCAAACGTTCAAACAGATACTGTTCGCCATTAGCATTGTCGTTGATCCATTCAATACCCTCTTCCACATCCTGCAACGCCAGTAATGGCAAAGCGATATTGGAAAGGATGATTTCCGCTTTGTGCCAACGTTTAATCAACGCAACACTCAATGCTTGGCGGACACGTAGGCACTCAAAATAATACGCGCTGGCTTTCACTTTACCTTCGATAAGTTCAGACATCACACTATCGATATGCTCTACTGGCGATTGCGTAACAATCACCATAGCGGTATGCCTGTCTAGCTCTTCGAGTAAACTCAGACCACACAAAAGGTTATCAAGCTCTGAGCCTAACTCTCCTTGAAGCATGATCCAGGTATAGATTTCTGGCTCTTGGTTTCTTAATTGATGAATCAACCCCGGTGCTAATCGATAAAACGATAAGTAAACCTGCTTGAGCTCAGCAATTTGGCGCTCAATGAGCTTGAGATACTCCAATTCACGACTTGGATAACCACGTTTATGAATTTGGACTCTTTGCCTAATTAAGAATCCGAGGCTCTCTGAGGCGATAGAAAGCTTTTCGTTGCAAAAGGTCAGCCATGTTGCTGGCAGTTGGGAAAGGTCGCTCACTGCACGTTCGGCTTTCGCCAACGCACCTTCAACGTCTTGATTGGTTATAGGTGCCTTTAGGTGCTCGACACCGATTCTTTGTCGCATCTACTTATCCATTGTTAGCGTACGAGAACGCGATAGCAGTCAACTAGTAGCAATTAGTTAGTAATGGTTAGTTATTAACAATCAGCTCATTGTGCTCAGTTAATTGCTATCGTTCCACCTTGAATTTTTTGTGCTTTTTCTGCTTGAGAGGTGACGTACTTAGCCTTTGTGGTGATACGACCATCGCGCCCGCTATAACGAGTTTCTGTCTCTCCGCTTTTAACGATCAGCTCCTGTTCTGTCTCAATCACCATCTTTTTGGCTCTTAATACAAATTCGTCAGAATCATCCAAAATGGAAAAGAATATGTCCGTCACGAATGGCAAGCTTAAGTCTTCGTTCAGGAATTCAATTCGACAACTCAACTGGTTATCGATGGCCATTTGTAACTCAGAACGACGAAAGCCACGCCCTAACCTTGCGGTAAGTGGCTGGTTAAATGGATTTCCATCAAAATCAACTCGAACACTGCCTGTGGATTCGTTGATGGCGACTATGGTTCCAAAGCGCGAAAAGCAAGCCGGAGTATCGGCTTGCTGTTTCGTGATAGTTTCTGTAGTAAGTGGTTGTTTTTCCATCATTAGTTAATCGCTACGTTACCACCCTTCACGACGACTTTATCGCTGCCCTCAATGGTGATTGAAGAGCCAGACAGCTTGATTGAGCCATCACTGTTCATCACTAATGAAGAGCCGCCTGTTTTCAACACAATCTTGTCACCACTGATGATTTGCGTCGCACCGTCGGCTTTGTATGATGTGTTACCTTTGACCGATACCGTTAAATTGCCGCCTACGGTTTGATTGTCATCGGCACCGATGTCCGAACTCTTAGACGCCCCTACCGTCAGGTTACTGTTTTCACCCACGTCCAAATCGTCGTTTTTACCGATCTTAGTTGTGCGGTTATCGCCAATTTCTAAATCAGAGTTATTCTTTACATACTGAGTTTCGTTGGCGTTGTAAGTGACGGTTACATCTTGCTCTACGGTCTCGGTAAATGTGCTGTTTACTTGCGTAGTCTTATGACCATCAATGGTTTCTTTGTGGTCACCATGCACTTCGTTGGTTTGATGACGCGCTACCTTTAAGAACTCATCCTGACCGATATCGCGGTAACGGTTGTTGAGTACTTTAGTCGACATATCTTTTTGAGCATGAATGTAAACTTCTTCTTGGTTTGCTTCGTCTTCAAAACTCAGCTCGTTGTAGCCTGTCCCCTTGTGTGTTTGGGTTCGGAACGTAGTACGCGTTTTGTTCTCAGGTAGCGCATAAGGAGGGAAATGCAGACCGTTGTACACAGCCCCAGTCACTAACGGACGATCTGGGTCACCCTCAAGGAACGTGACGACCACTTCATGACCAATACGCGGCAAATACACAGCCCCCCAAGTTGGCGCTGCCATCGATTGACTTACACGAATCCAACAGCTTGAGTGCTCATCGTTATCACCATAGCGATCCCAATGGAACTGAACTTTAATTCGTCCGAGTTTATCGGTGTAGATCTCCTCACCAGCAGGACCAACCACAACAGCGGTTTGTGGACCATCAACAACAGGTGCAGCCAATTTAGGCGCTCTAAATACCACATCGCGTGGAATACAAGAGAACTGGTTGTAGTAAGTGGTTGGCATACCACTCGTTTCGTCTTCATGCACCTGTGGATCTTGCCCTGTGTGCATGACAGATAACATGAGGTAGTCACGGTTGATTTCAGCGCGAGGATGTTCACTGACATTAAAGCTGTAACCAGATGCTAAACGCATCACATCACTGCTCGCTTCAACCTGTTGATTATCAACAATATGTTCAGACATCCATTCCGTCGTTCTTACCTGCCCCATCGCAGGGTCCACGTAACGACCAGGGTAATCAAACTGCTTCAAGTCTTGGTCAAGATCGCCCGCATGCGTCATCTCTTGCGGGATCTTTGGTTGCTCATAGTTATAATCCGTGTACGTAACCTGACCCGTTCGCACCCGGTTAACTAACTCTAGATCGGAGATGTGCTCACGATCGGCAACGCCACCACCATCAGCATGATAAACAATCGGCCCAATGTAAGAAGCATTGATTGGCGAACTCACCAAAGGTGCAATCGCATCATTACTATCCACTATTACCATGGTGTGATTTGCATCAGTATGGTCAAAGTAGTACCACATACCGTGCTCAGCCATCATGCGCTGAACGAAATGCAAGTCCGATTCACGATATTGAAGAACGTATTCTTTGGGAGGATATATGCCTGAAAGCTCGAAGCGATAATCGGTGACTGCTCCATCATCCAGCACTTCAGTAATAATATCTTGCGCAGACTTCTGCTGGAAAATTCGACAATCTTGACGCTGAGATAAAAACCAAGCTTGCGGCACCAAAACCAATTGGTATCGAGAGAAACGGCGCCCAGTCCCCAAATAGCGAACTTCATTCACGACACCGTTAAATACACGTGCAGCACCAACACCTTGTCCATAAAGGGTTAATGTGCCCGCTTTTCGTATTAACGCATCAAAAGAGATATCTGGATCAAGTGAAAGTAATGAGAGACTGATGTGAAAAGGTTTCGAAAGCTCTTCATTCACTTGAAAACTTTCTACTCGAAATTCATGCCCACATCCAGGCACTTCAAATTTAAATTCTACGTCATTCACCATATCTTTTACCTGATACAAATAATCGGATTAGGGCCAACAATTGTTGGCCCTGAATCTTTACGCAAAGAGCAATTAAGCTTCGCGTGGAGCACGCCAGTCGTCGTTACCCGCTGTACCACAGTTTTCGTGAGTCACTTCAATTGCACGGTAAGTGAACTTAAGTACTTCTTCTGTCACACGGTCTGCGGTTGCTGCGTCTTGACAGTGGTTCATACGAGTTTGGATATCTACAAGTAGCGCATCAATCAGTTTGATTGAGTAGTAGTGCTCTTGCTTACCTTGAACTGAAGTGCGGTAGAAACGAATCACACATTCAGGAAGTTTTTCACCAGATACTAGTGCGTTGAATAGTAGTGGAGAAGAACGGTCTTGAACTTTAGTTACAACAAGTGGGCGGTGTACACGCTGACCAGTTGGCTGACCGCTTTGTGGGTCACGTGGAACAGTTAGCACGTGATCAAGCTCTTGCACTAGGAACTCATCAACGTGAGCTTCTTGCCATGTGTTACCTACAGAGTCCGCAGAGTAAGTATCTTTTGTAATGTGACCTTGAGTTTCACCGTTGATAGACATATATGCTGGAGTTGGCATCGCTATTTCCTTTTCTAAAATCTGTTTTGTTTAATCACCAAATCGCTTATCACCGCGACTACTTGGTATATTCAAACTCCATGCCAACTAAAATAAACAATAAAATACAATAACTTACAAAAAATCAGCCATTGTTTACCTATTTGTTAAGTACAATTTATTGGTTGAAAAACCAAAAAATTGGATTCAAATAATAATAAATTGTTTCGAATATAAAAAGTGGAAATAACCATATAACAACAAGACAATAAAGTTAATAAACCTAGCCTTTTAGTTATATTAACTAATAATTAATTCAAAATAACAAAGTATGATTCGCCACGATAAATATTACCACTAATACTCTCATTAAAATCACCAATAAACGCTAGTTAAAATATCTTGATAAAAAAAGAACATTGTCACTTTTAGTATAATAGCTATTACATCTTTTCCTCTAAAGAATTAAATGGTCATGATAAATATAAACCTTTCCTCATTAATTCAGCGTCTACACCCGATAGCAAAAGTTGCACTAGAAGACGCAGCTGCACTTGCAGTTTCTGAAAAAGCAAACGAAGTTCAAATTGAGCACTATTTATTGAGTCTATTAGAAAGGCCAAATAGTGATTTTGACGTCTTATTAAGTCATTTTGATTGTTCAGAGAACTTATTAAGACAATCGGTTCGATCTACTCTCGATACCAACGCCAAAGGGAATGGCAGCAAACCCGTTTTTTCTGCTTTATTAATTGAATGGTTACAAGAAAGCTGGCTGGTTTCTTCTTTAGATCTGTCTGAAACACAAATCCGCTCCGGTGCTCTGCTCCTTACTCTTGTTAGCAACCCTCTACGTTACGGTCAACACGGTTACGCCTCTATCCTTGAAGCCCTAAATCCTGATAGTCTCAAACGCAACTTTGCAGAGCTAACGAGCCACTCTATCGAAGCGCAAGTCGCCACGTCAGAAAACACTCAAGCTCGTGAAGATGGCTCAGCACTGAGCAAGTTCACGACCGACTTCACTGGTAAAGCACGCAAAGGCGAAATCGATCCAGTATTCTGCCGTGACCAAGAGATCCGCCAAATTGTGGACATTCTTGCCCGTCGTCGCAAAAACAACCCTATTGCGGTTGGTGAGCCTGGCGTTGGTAAAACAGCCGTCGTTGAAGGACTAGCACTTAAGATCGTGCAAGGCGATGTGCCTGACAACCTAAAAGGTGTCGAGCTTTATGGCTTGGATATGGGACTTCTACAAGCCGGGGCAAGCGTAAAAGGTGAATTCGAGAAACGCCTAAACGCTGTATTGGATGAAGTGAAAAACTCGCCAACCCCTATCATTCTTTTCATCGATGAAGCACACACACTTGTTGGTGGCGGTAACCAAGCAGGCGGCAGCGATGCTGCAAACTTGCTAAAGCCTGCACTAGCCCGTGGTGAAGTCAAGACAATCGCAGCAACAACCTGGTCGGAATACAAAAAGTACTTCGAGAAAGATCCTGCCCTTGCGCGTCGTTTCCAACTTGTGAAACTCGACGAGCCTTCTCCGGAACAAGCGGCATTGATCATCCGTGGTTTGCGCCCTGCTTACGAAAAATCACACAATGTATATGTTCGCGATGATGCCATCACCGCAGCTGCAGCGCTCTCTGCTCGTTACATTTCGGGTCGCCAACTGCCAGATAAAGCCATTGATGTTCTAGATACAGCATGCGCGCGTGTGAACATCAGCCTAAATGCCATTCCGGCGTCTGTAGAAACACTTCAACAAGAGCTTGCTGCACAACAGCGCGAGCTCGAAGCCCTTGAGCGAGATGCGCTTCAACAAACGGGCGATAAACACAGTCTTGCTAATATTCCAGACCTAAAACTGGCAATGGAAGCAACAAAAGAAGAATTAGCAGAACAAGAAGCACAATGGCACAAAGAGAAAGAGCAAATCGAAGAAATGATTGCACTACGTTCTCGTTTACATGAGTTAGTGTCTGCTGAAACCGACGAAGAACAGCAGATTACTGATGAAGAATCAGAACATGAGCAAGACATTTCTCCATGCGCAGAAATGGATGAAGAAGCGGTTCGCATTGCAATTTCAGCCTGCCAAGAACAGCTAGACGCAATCCGCAATGACAACCCACTGGTTCACTTTGAAGTGGGTCCAGATGAAGTCAGCCACGTGATCTCGGACTGGACTGGTATCCCAATGGGTAAGATGCTTCAAGACGAAGCAGAAACCACTCTTAAACTAAAAGAAAGCCTAGCACAAAGCATCAAAGGTCAAGAATACGCTATCGATGCACTGTCTGAAGGTATCCAAACTGCAAAAGCCGGCCTAGGAAACCCAGACGCACCGACAGGTGTATTCCTGCTCGTTGGTCCAAGCGGTGTGGGTAAAACCGAAACCGCTCGTGCAATTGCCGACCAAATGTTTGGTGGTGAGCGCTTCATGACGACCATCAACATGTCTGAGTTTCAAGAGAAGCACACGGTATCTCGCCTAATCGGTTCACCTCCGGGTTATGTAGGGTACGGTGAAGGAGGCATGCTCACAGAAGCCGTTCGTCAACGTCCATACTCAGTTGTGCTGCTTGATGAAGTTGAAAAAGCCGATCCAGAAGTGTTGAACCTGTTCTACCAAGTGTTCGATAAAGGTACACTGAACGACGGTGAAGGTCGTACTATCGACTTCAAGAACACGCTAATCATCATGACTAGCAACCTTGCAACGCATGAGATTGAATCTTTGGTTCATCAATCAAAAGACATTGATGCCAACATCATCGCAGAGGCTATCCGCCCTACTTTGAACCAGCATTTCAAACCAGCGCTATTGGCACGTATGTCGGTACTCCCGTTTGTGCCTCTGTCTGACGAGGCAATGACAGAAATCATCCACCACAAACTCAACAAAGTCTCTCAGCGTCTACAGAGTCATCATAAGTTGTCTTTGAGCTACGAAGATAACTTGGTTGAGTTCGTACTTGGTAACTGTCGTCTTGCTGAAACAGGTGCGCGTAACATTGATGCGGTCATCAACCGTCAACTACTGCCTCAGCTATCGACTCAGCTACTAGTGCATGACAAGGATGATTCACATACGCAAATCGAAGTGTCTGTCGATGAGCAAGGAACACTAACCTATGCGTTCAGCTAACCATAGCGAACTTAGCAACGCCCTACTTGCGATCAGTCAATCTTTGGCTGATCGCAGCCAGCTTACCCAAACCTTAGATGCCGTGTTGACTGCTGCGAGACAAATGACCCTCGCAAAGCACGGCATCATTTATGTTTTGGATCAGACTGGCCAGGCGTTGATTCCAAGTACCGCTCACCATAACGATAAAACGATTGTTTCCCACCCTTGGGAGGCATTGCAGATAGATTCCGCTAGTGAGAACGACCCATTTAACTTTGCCATTCGCAATGGTGAGGTGGTGTTGATTAACGAGTTGTATAAGTACAACGGCTACGACTGTGACAGCATTTATCTAACTGAGCAGACGCTTGGATTAAAGAGCGAGAATTTACTGGCTTGGCCTTTGATTGATAGCGAAAGTAAGACCATTGGACTCTTGGTCTTGCTCGACTTAAGTGTTATCGACAACGAAGCCGCACTCACCGAGTTCTGTCGCATGGCCGCAAGCAATATTCGCCAAGCGGTTTGGTTAGAGCAATATGGGCAAGTGATCAAAAGCCTGAGTGCCGATAACCAAGCACTGCTTCGTGAGAACACTCAACTCAAAAAGCGTAGCCAAAAAACCTATCAGGGTCCTATTGCAGAGAGCGAAGAAATGCTCAATGTCTTGAATCGACTTGATAAGGTGTTATCCCTTCCTGTCGATGTTTTATTGCGTGGTGAAACGGGCGCTGGTAAAGAAGTGATCGCGAAATACATTCACGAAAACTCTAACCGAGCAGAGCAACCTTTGATCGTTCAGAACTGTGCCGCAATCCCAGAGCAATTATTAGAATCGGAACTCTTCGGTCATAAGAAAGGCTCATTCACTGGTGCAGATAAAGACAAAGTCGGTCTGTTTGAAGCAGCCAATGGTGGTACGCTTTTCTTAGATGAGATCGGCGATATGCCAATGCTACTGCAAGCAAAGCTTTTGCGTGTGCTACAAGAGCGTAAGGTTCGCCCTATCGGTGCTAGCAAAGAGATTGAGGTAGACGTTCGCGTAATCGCGGCCACCCACTGTAATCTCATGCAGCAAATCAAAGATGGTCGATTCCGTGCCGATTTGTTCTACCGTTTGAATGTATTCCCGATTACCTTACCGCCGCTGAGAGCACGTCAGTCGGACATTATTCCACTTGCGGAACATTTTGTTCAGCACACGACTAACACGTTAGGTTTACCACAGGCACCAGGCTTAAGTGCCAACGTCCGTAAACAGCTTCTTGCTTATCCATATCCAGGTAACGTGCGCGAGCTTAAAAACATCATTGAACGCTCGGTGCTGCTGTCAGATTTTGAAACCATCACTCACATTGAGTTTGGTGAACAAATACTAGAAGATGTGCCAAGCTTCGAAGTTAATGCTGTCTCCCCTGTTACCGAGCAACCTGAACAGCCAGTCCAAGAACCAAGGCGTTCTGATTCTGACGATGGCTTGATGGGTCTTAAGGAAGTGGTCAGTCAGTACGAGCGCACAGTGATCATCGACTGCTTAAATGCCTGCAACTGGCACACCAAGAAAGCCGCCGAACAGCTGGCTCTACCAATGAGTACCCTCAACCACAAAATGAAGAAATACGATATTTCTGCAGCGGGTTGATTGGAGAAGCGAGAACTCCTACTTCAGTTTTCATTGATAAGAAAAGAAAAACCGCCCGAAGGCGGTTTTTTTATATTTGTTATTTTGCCTGTAAAAGAGCGATTTCCGGAGCATTAAGTGAAGACGCTTGTTTCGTTATCCAGTTCTCAACATATCTTTTCTGCTCGTTCTGTACCTCTAGGTTTTTCCAGTGTAAGTGATTCGCCTCACTTGTCGCCTTTTCCTTTTCAACCGTTTCTATCCATGGCTTACCCGTCATGAAGTCTTTCACCGCAGGAACTCGAAGCTCAAACTTCGGTAGTTCATAACCTTCACTCGTATCCATTTGTTCAAATGAAGCCAGCTCGAGTCTGATAGGTTTTAGATCATTACCATCTAGAACATCACCAAAAGGTCTTAAACCATTAACTAATTTGCCTGTAGGCGACACATAAGAGTACTCAAAGCGAATGATATAAAGGTGCTTTTTCTCGCTTGAAGTTAATAAACTTGAGAAATTAGCGTCATTTTGATCAATAAATTGAACGGCGCTTTGCTCCAGACCTGTACGCTTAGTAGCGTCGCTATCGTCAAGCTCTAGATCAAAAACGGTTCTTGTTTCTATTCCGTTATACCCAGAATTTGACTTCTCGGTAACAAGACGAGAACGAATGTTGACCACTCCAGCATAATGCATCACGTCATGTTTAACTGGACCATCTTTGATCTGCAGTTTCACCCCACACTCAATGGCGTTGAGTAACATTGTATCGTAGTCGTCACTCGCACGATCATCCCCTAACACCGCAAAACAAAGTGAGAACCTTTGCTCTTTCGACCAATCAAAGTTGTTACTTATCAGTTTATTCGCATTGCCTTCACTCCAAGCAAGATCACCGTCAATTTCAATACCAGGCAAAATAATAAGGTTGCCATCGATCACCTTCGGTGTACTGTCTCGAGATGACGCAGACTCACTCATGACAAACTCTTCGATCAAAAAGTCAGTGTCTGTGAGTTTCGTCTTTTCCAATGTTCGACCGTTAAAGTTTTTCGCTTCTTGTGCAGGGCTTTGACCATCGACCCCAAAGTTTACTTCAGTAATATCTAGAGTGTAATTTTTATATGTACCCAAGCCCTCTAACTTACCCACTAGCAAATCATGCCCTCCTAGTGAGAAGACATATCTCATCTGCTCAAAAGCACCGGTGTCTCGAACATATTCAAACACGCTTTGACCTGTAAAGAAGGCTTTCACCTCATCTATCACTTTAACATTTGGGCATAACGGCTTGATGCCATGGATTAAAAACTCACCAAATCCATATATTGGCTCAAATTCAAGACCATGCAATTCCTTATCCTTAGCACCTTTACTATCAAAGTGTTTTTTAATCGCTCCATCAGGATCTTCGAATTGAGAGGCATCCATTTTGGTGAACAATACATCAAAGGTTGGCCCGTGAGAATCCAAGCCAACAACGGCTGCGCGATAAGCGACCTCCTGTAAAAACAGTGTTTTAGATGAGACATTGTCTTTTAAAACCACCTGTAGTTTCACGCGAGTTTGTGGGCGTAGTTTTCGTCCATTCTGCGCAAATGCCCACTCTACATATGGCGTCCATTTCTCACCGTCCCGAACCAGCAAGCGGCTGAACTCTATATCATCATGCCCAAGTTCTACTTTAGCTAAGTTGAAGTCGTGACAAAATGCCTTTAGGCCTTCTCGGATAGAAGCTCTTTCTTGCAAGGAGTCATCTGATTTTCGGTCCAAGAATAGGCGTGTCTGTACAGGGAACCCCGTATTAAATGCGCCACCTATTTTTTCACCATAGCCCCATTGTAGCGAGCTATTGGCATCTGAGTTAGAGAACAAACCAGATTTTTTAAAGCGGTTTACCCAGTTCAGGGCCAGTGTATTACCATCATTGACTGGTATTTCCCAGTTATCACTCATGACATACAGCTGAATAAACTCGTCAACTCGATAATCCTCAATGAAATCATCAAAGTCACCCGTCAGGCTCCACTTAGCGCGGAGAAGCGTTAATAACTCAATCAAAGAATTCAAAGCATAGGATCGCAACAAAAAGCGCTTCAACAACTCATCATGATTCACCTGTTTTTTGAGAAAGTCAGCTAAGCCAACAGCATCAATGACCTGAGGTTGAAGATCTTGACTGATCCCCTTATACAGAGAGATAAGCTCTTTATTGATGCTACTGAGTGTCTTTAGCATGCTTTTGTTGTTGTACTGAGCTTTGATCTCCTTAAACGTGGCATCACCAAAAAGGTCGCCATAGAAATCAGTTGCTGCGCCCAAAAGATCTGCACCCACTTTACCGGCAAAATAATATGCAGCCACTGGTGCGGCAGGCGTCCAGATTGCTACGCTTGCCATTGCATCAACGGCGGCAAGAATCATCTTATCTTCAGCTTCCTTTGCCGCAAGCTGATACCCTTCCCAAATTTGATGCGCGCGATTTAATGCCATCGTCCCAGACCGACTCGGTGGTAGAGAAACTGCGAAGTCAGGGATGATCAACCTTACCTCTACACGTCGGTTCACAGCGATATCCGCATTATCTGATCGGTCATTAACATCGGCATAACCGTCGATATCATCAATCAGTTGTGACTTACCCTTAAATTCAATCAACAACCTTGATTCTAGGTTCGCTCGTTCTTCTCCGCTTGCTTTGGCAAGGATGGCATCTTTAACTACATCCGCACGCATTTTAGATATCTTTAAGTTATTTTCATGCGTTCCTATTGGTCCCGCATGGCCAATAATGGCGACTTGGTAATCCGGGTTTTGTGATAAAAGATGGCATAATTTTTTACATACTTTTATATAGTCGATATGCAGCACTTGAACTTCGTTCTCAAACTCAGCGGAGTTAAACTTGAAGTTCATTCGAACAACAACCCCTTGACCATCAGCAAAGATCTGAGCATTCCCCTCTTTACCAAGTGCCTCCTGCACCTTTTCTGCCTTATCTTGCCACTGTTCTTTGTTATCAAAGCGGCGAACAAACGTCAAAGAAGAAAGATAATTCTCAGCATACTTACCCAAAGTGTCTTGCGCTTCTTTCGCATTTTTAATTTGTTCTGTGAACGCCGAATATTGGTCGAGCGTTTCCTTACCACTTGCGATCACACCGATTGCTGGCAGTGCGCGATTTGTTCCGCTCAAAAAATCACTGCTTAATCGTCCAACGCCACGCATGATTTTTGACTCTGGGTCTGCCGTTTTAAAAGCACGTTTGATATAAGGAATATCGATGACATGCTTTCTAAACACTAACGCTTGTGCTTGTTTCAGCGTTAGCTCTTTACGCGCAAAAATCTTTGCAAGGCTGACGCTCTTTTTAACACCACTGGTTGCGGCAAGTGCCGAATGTAACGCGATACCACTCATCAGAAATGGAGGTAAGGACCCCGATTCACTGTTTTCCCATAGCGCCTGCCCGATGGTTTTCGCCATTTCTGCAGGTGGGCCATAAAGCTTTGCGCCCTCAATAGAGAGAAAGTCACTGCTCAGCGATTCGTAGGTTTTGTTGATCGCAGCATGCAAAGATAACGGTGCGACGCCCGGTTTTTGCTTAGTTTGATAGGTTAGTCCCTTTGTCGCGTAGTCTGCATAAGATGGCAGCTGATTAGGGAATTGTTGGATAAGCGCTTCCTCTAAGGTGATCATATCACCACATACGCACGCCATTTTGCCAATACCTGCTGTCTCAATAAATATTAGCTTTTCATGCAGCTCATAGGTATATACATTCTGCTCCCTACCTGTTTGAGGGTGTTTCATGAACTGCTTTGTGGCATTAGCCTTCAGCACACTTTCAGGTAACTTTTTACGTGTGTTATCGAATGCTAACCATTCATTTTCCCAAAACTGGACACGAAGCAAGTAAAAACCATCTTCAACTTGGCTAGGGTCAAGATGGAACAGTACGCTTGGTAAGACATCGTTCTCTTCAAGATCATCACACCAAATAGGAGTCTGTTTTTGTATGGTTAGATGACCTAGTTTTCTCTCTGATGCATTCTCTAAATCGCCAGCTTTAATATCTTTAACTGGGCGAATCAACGAAACCTCAGCGCCACCATAAAGCTTGTCTGTGAACAGTACCGCACAACTGTGCATTCTTGGCACGACGAAACCTTTCAGGGGTAGATTTCTTTTTTTCTGGCGTTCCAACCAATTATTGTAGCGTTCTTCCTCTGGCGTAAGCTCCCCCCCAACATAAGCAGGTGCAAGTTGACTCAGGGCAATTTCAGTAAGTTGGAACTGCACACCAGTTTGGTTTGTTTCGTTAGACCCATCATCAATGTACTGAGCAAAATGCTTAATGTTTTCAGCAAAGCTTGCCAGATCTTTTGCGCCCCCCGTACTTTCTGGATCATTCTGCGGCGCAATCATCTGCGCCAGCAAACGCAATGGCGGAAAGCTTAATTCATAGTTTGTCCCTTTGCGGATCCCTTCCGGTCGGTTGCCCAGCTTGAGTACTTCAAAATTGTCGGCATCGCTCGGTACTGAACTTTCAGAATCGACTTTTTCTCCCGATAAAGGTTGCTTACCCGTTGCTCGTGGTGGCTCGCCTAAACCTAACTCGACTAATTTCCCCTCTTTGGTGGTGCCCCACAGTGCGGGCTCGCCTCCCGACATGGCATTGACCATTACTGGGGTTAAAGGAATGGGACGAATCTTACCCGTTAACTCATTTACTTGGGTGAGATCGGGCTGGGTATGCCAGTCTGGGAATTTATCCACACCATCTATCTTTATTGCAGTAAAGAAGGCACCAAACAGATAGACTTCATTATCGAATATACGAGCCATTACTCACCCTCCTTAAACCAGTTACCTTGGTTTGCGGAAAGGTTATACACAATGGCCGGATCTCTTGTGCGGCTATAACCCAACGGAGACCAGCTCCACGCTTGTTTAGTCAGGTTATTCTGCACCGACATCAGCATCGCGTTGTAATTCGTTAAAGAGAAGCGATTATTCAGGCCAATGGCGTATTGCATTGCCCCATCACGTTCAATCTGTTTACCATTTGCTAGATCAACAACAAACACATTGTGATAGTTGCGATTAGCTGCCCAAACAATGTCCCCCTCAGGGCTTATCGCTTTGTAATGCGCTTTAGATTTGTTCGTCGCTAACTCCTTATCCCAATAAACTATTTTTTCTTTTTTGTTTGTCTTTGCATCGTAAACAAGTGCGGCATAATCATTTACCTGATATCTTTTCCCGTCCTTTATAAAGCCAGTATCGCTGATGTAAAGATCAGTCTTTTCCGCCTCACCTTTAGCAAGGTCCCACTTATAAACCACACGACCAACCATACCCGTACGGTAATAAACGTAGCTACTGTCTTCAGCCCACAGGAAACCGGCAGGCCCTTTTCTCTTATGCGGTAGTTCGATCATTTGTTGAGTTTTTATGTCGAAAAGTTTGTTAAAACTTCCATAACCTACTGCAACATAACGATTGTTTGGCGAGCGACTAGTTTTACCAACACTTGAATCATCCTTACCCAACCAAGGCAAATCGGTAACCAAGCGGAGATCCGTGCCATCGGTCTTCATACTCCAAATCTTTTTACGCCCTTCGTATTCATTATACATAGGGTCTGGCTCATAGCCTGAGTCGTTTGATAAGTTGGCCCAGGTAAACTGAACGCGTGGCAAATCGTAAGAGCTCGCGTCATTTAAGTCTTCCCTTGGCCATTCTTTAGCACGATGGATGAAGTAACGAGGAAAGTCACGTTGTTGATAAGTCGCAAAGTCAGATTTAAAGAGCTCACTTGGCTCTAGGGTGTAATAGTTGTGTTCACCAATGTAAGTGCGGCCGTCATCCTTACAACCCGCTATCGATAAAGCAGCAAGCAACAGTAATAGTATTTTCTTCATGGGTTAACCTAGCAATTCTGAAATGGGTACATTTTCTTCTACAACGACAAGACGTTGGCTACCGGTGGAGAGGCTCGAGTGGACACCTCGAATAATATCGACGTTCTTGACCTCCTCCGGCGGGAATGCAAAACGCAGCGTCATATAACCATCGTCGTCTTTCATTGCTGAACGAAAGTACGATTTGTGAATCCAATCGTGTTCTATGTTACGAAGCCCAAAAAAATCGTCCGGCTGATCTGTCAAAGGCTCGTGAAGGTAACGTATAGAAGGCAAAGCGCCTCTTGGAGCCAACTTAAGACCCGCAATATTGCTTTCTTTATGTTCGTTGATGATTCCACTGCCAACCCCTGTTGATGCGGTACCGGAAACTGGAATAATATTCTCACCCGCATTATCAAAGCTTTGAGATGAGGAGTATATTTGTAACTCTGAAAGAGGCTTAGCAATTGAAGCAGGATCACTCTCTAGCTCAGACAGTTCCGTGTTTGTCAAAGCCAACTCGGAATAATGGATATAGCATTCTTGTGCCTCTCCCGCGACTTTATATGGCACCCAAATATGCGGTAGAGGAACACCTTGTGCAATACGCAAACCATCTTTACCAGCTTTATAGGGGCTTAATACCGTTTTAACAGTGATAGGATCAATATCTAATTCTGGAAAAACAACATCTACTTCATCATCTACAAGTCGGAATATCCTAGCACCTTGATCAAGGCTTAGGTGTCCCGAATATACTTTCTGTCCGGATTGATAAATCTCAAATGCTTCTTCGCCAATATAATAGTCTGGTACAAGGTTTGCTCCATCAATATTGACATGCCGCGTTTTCATCGAAGATTCAGGATCATTATTTCTGTAGTACTCTAAATCAACATCAGCAAAGTAGCCTTTTGGTGTAACTTCAACCTCTCGCCAAACTTTGTTATTCCAGATTACATAGAAATAACCTTCTGCAACTAACTCATGTCCATTTGTGCCTTCTAGCATAGGTAACACAGGCACCAACACGTTATCCCACTCATCCATCTGAGTTTCTTTATCAACGGGCTGAAGGTCTTCGGCGAGTTTAAGCAAGATTGGCTGAGGCTGGTCGGAGCAAGGGATTTTGATATAAAGCGTTTTGCCTTCAGCATCGAGATCTTTAAACGTCGCGAGGCTGCGGTGTTTATTCTCGGTATCGGCCTTGCCTACAGTCACTTTTTCTTTTTGAGCTTCGGTTTTACCCAACATCAAACATGCTGCATTGCTAGACCACTGCCCTGCAAATTCGACAACGATTTTTTGTTCTGGGCTTGGCTCAGAAGGTACATGCGTGTAACTGCGGACTAGAGCTACATCATCAGTAACCTGCTTATAACCCGCTTTGAAAACTTTGCTTTCATTCGAAGCAGAAACAGAGTCAACGAGTGTTTTAAGCCTAGGGAAACTTTGCAACTGAGAATCCGTTAATGGCGACCTACGAGCGAAGGAAGATAATGGAACCCAGCTACCTTTGCCCAATTCGATTCTGATCGCAGCTAACAATCCGCTGGTCGTTTTCTTGGCAGAGAGAGAAATCTTTTGCGCAAACTCTTTAGGGAGGTTTCTAAGAATGTCATCTGAATTTCGCAAACGCGAAAGCTGCCCTATACACTCGTCTGGCGTAAGAACATAAGATAGCTCGTTGGAGGATAGCTTCGAGCTAGGTATAAATTTGCAAACTAAATGCATTTGGATTCTCCACAACCAACATCGTAAATATGGTTGCGGTGACATTTAAGCTGATAAGGCTTACAAGTACGATTTGGTGGCTCAATGCTACTAATTAAATTTATAACATTCAATCAGATAGAGAAAACGACGAAAAGGTTAAAACCATTAAAAACAACAGAAAAACAGGCTTATTGGTAATTATCACTAGCAATAAAGACACAATAACCACCCAAACCTTTCAAAAGTTATATTTTCAGAAATCGGTTTTTTTTCGTTTTTGGGCAGAAGTTAACAATTTCAATAGACCAAAATATAGCGGCAAGCCAAGGCTCTAAAGGGAGCAGCTTCCCCAGTAACAATACGTTGGTTAATTACTACTGAGAAAGCGTGAATAAAAAGGTGAGTGCTTATCACACCCACAAAAACGCATAACCGTTTTGACGTGATGCTAGGTTGGTGTCACTTCAATACGATTACACAAGTGATAGGTTGTACCCTATCGTTTGCAGAACTCTATACTTGGGGTATAGCAATCAGCCGTAACTATATAATATTGCGACATATTCTCAACGTGGCATATTCACCATTACATATCTAAATTGACCACCACAATCACACCAACACCATCTAAAAACAAAATACTTATAGGTATTCTAGATAATTCACCTTGTAGAAAGACCATTGAATCATCCGGTTAAATTATTATAAAAAGCGAATCGTTTGATTTAGATCACTTAAATCTAGGTAAAAAAAGCGAGCTAAGAGCTCGCTTTCAATTAGGCTGCATTGAGCAAGGGGATATCACCATGATGTTTATCCCAAGACGTTGGAATAACAAGAGCCGTCGTACTGTCGTAATTGAATGTTGTGCTCTCCTCATCAGCTGTCGCAGATAACGCGTTAGTGCCTTTTGCGGAGACAGTAATGACACCATCTTTTAGGGTTGAAAGGTCTAAATCGATCGTCCATGCTCCGCCGACAAGCACAAGTGTATTCCCTGTTACTTCTACGCCAGCACTATCAACAGCTTTGATTTCGATTGTGTCATCTACCTCAAAACGAGTACTGGTACCATTGACGGTTACCGTTGTCGCACCTGATACATCATTGATGGTTTTGAGCATAATAGTTGGCGTGATAGCTAACGCTTTGCTTGATGTGAACGATTCACCAGCATTGCCAGTTGCATCCTCAAAGCCTTGCAGCGTTAACGACACGCTCTTCACTGAATCGGCTACTGCTGCCACTTGGACAGAGCCTACCCATTGGGTGTGAGTGCCAACCTGTGGCGTCCAGTTGATCGCCGCAGTACCTAGAGTTGAACCTGTTGGAGTCATCACTTCTTTATCGAATGTAGCTGTCACTGTGACGGTCTCACCCGCCGCAGCGTACTGCGGTGAAATAGTCGTTTGGCTATCATCAACCGTTGGTTTGGTTTGCGTCAAAGTGAACGTTGTAGACACCTCTTTCGCCACGGCTTTCAAATCGTTCGTGCCATTAACAGTCACGGTAATAGTGCCATCTTTTAGACTTGTGACATCCAAGGACGTATTCCATTGACCTAGAGCATTCGCAGTAGTGGTTTTCGTGACTTCTTTACCGTCCATATCAACCGCTTTGATGGTTAATGTGTCGGTGGTCGCGAAGCGCGTGCTACCGCCACTGACTGCTACTGTCGCAGCGCCAGTTGAATTGACATCACGGATATTCTCAACCGTTAAAGTTGGTGTCATAGCTAACGCCTTACTCGATGTGAACGATTCACCAGCATTGCCAGTTGCATCCTCAAAACCCTGAAGTGTTAACGATACGCTCTTCACTGAATCGGCTACTGCTGCCACTTGGACAGAGCCTACCCATTGGGTGTGAGTGCCAACCTGTGGCGTCCAGTTGATCGCCGCAGTACCTAGAGTTGAACCTGTTGGAGTCATCACTTCTTTATCGAATGTAGCTGTCACTGTGACAGTCTCACCCGCCGCAGCGTACTGCGGTGAAATAGTCGTTTGGCTATCATCAACCGTTGGTTTGGTTTGCGTCAAAGTGAACGTTGTAGACATCTCTTTCGCCACGGCTTTCAAATCGTTCGTGCCATTAACAGTCACGGTAATAGTGCCATCTTTTAGACTTGTGACATCCAAGGACGTATTCCATTGGCCTAGAGCATTCGCAGTAGTGGTTTTCGTGACTTCTTTACCGTCCGTATCAACCGCTTTGATGGTTAATGTGTCGGTGGTTACGAAGCGCGTGCTACCGCCACTGACTGCTACTGTCGCAGCGCCAGTTGAATTGACATCACCGATATTCTCAACCGTTAAAGTTGGTGTCATAGCTAACGCTTTGCTTGAAGTGAACGATTCACCAGCATTGCCAGTTGCATCCTCAAAACCCTGAAGCGTTAACGACACGCTCTTCACTGAATCGGCTACTGCTGCCACTTGGACAGAGCCTACCCATTGGGTGTAAGTGCCAACCTGTGGCGTCCAGTTGATCGCCGCAGTACCTAGAGTTGAACCTGTTGGAGTCATCACTTCTTTATCGAATGTAGCTGTCACTGTGACGGTCTCACCCGCCGCAGCGTACTGCGGTGAAATAGTCGTTTGGCTATCATCAACCGTTGGTTTGGTTTGCGTCAAAGTGAACGTTGTAGACACCTCTTTCGCCACGGCTTTCAAATCGTTCGTGCCATTAACAGTCACTGTAATACTGCCATCTTTTAGACTCGTGACATCCAAGGATGTATTCCATTGACCTAGAGCATTCGCAGTGGTGGTTTTCGTGACTTCTTTACCGTCCGTATCAACCGCTTTGATGGTTAATGTGTCGGTGGTCTCGAAGCGCGTGCTACCGCCACTGACTGCTACTGTCGCAGCGTCAGTTGAATTGACATCACGGATATTCTCAACTGTTAAGGTTGGAGTTATTGGCAATGCGTTTGAGGCATTGTTTTCGCCCACATTACCCACTAAGTCT
Source organism: Vibrio sp. SSH13-20 (assembly GCF_040104475.1). Taxonomy (NCBI): domain Bacteria; kingdom Pseudomonadati; phylum Pseudomonadota; class Gammaproteobacteria; order Vibrionales; family Vibrionaceae; genus Vibrio; species Vibrio sp. SSH13-20. Next base: position 636,855 of record NZ_JBECOU010000001.1, on the reverse strand, counting down.
TTATATTGACTGACAACAAGACCAACGCTAGCTTCCGGTACATTCGGAACCTCAACTGTGCCTGTCCACACCTTCTTATTTGCGGTCACCGCTAGTGATGTAACGTTATTACTTCCTAGTGATGCAGTCGCTTCTTGCAACTCTTTGTCGAACTCAAGCTGGATGTTGACAGATTTGCCGATTTCCTGATGTATCGGGTCAAACGTTACCTTAGTCAGTGTTGGCAACACACCTTCAACCCCTAGAAGCAAACTATCCCCAATTCCGGGGATAGTATTGACGCTCTCATAGCTACCATCATCGACCCGTATGGTTATATCTTTATCCGCCCTTTCTGGAGTTAAGTAGTTGACAGTCCATGTTTTGTCATCAGTTTTGTTCCAAGATAGAAGCTTCAGCTCTCCAATATCACTTCCATCACTTGCTTCGAGTTTTACATCAGAGAACTCAAAGTTTTTGACGTCTTCCGTAAACTTAAACGTAAGCTGAACTTCAACACCACCAGCTAATGGAGCACTCCCAGAGCTCGATATTGTGAGTTCAGGGACACTTGCAGCTTCCACTGTCGGCGTTATCGTTTCTTCAGCCTTATGGTTGACGAGGTCCGACGCCACTACTTTTATCGTGTAGTCTCCTTTTGATAATAGGTAGTGCATTACATACGGGTCGCTATCGTTGGCAGGCTGTGTGATTGATTGTGGACCAACAATTACCCCTGCCCCATTATCAGCCGTTGATGTGACTGAACTTAAGTTTTTATCTGAAACATAAGCGGTTACATCCAAATTGTATTTATCACCTGTCGGAGTCATAGAAACTTGATCAGCGCGAACACCCGTGATAACTGGTATCTCATGGTCAACAACAGAGTCGAGACCTTTGGCATCATAAGATTTATCGAAAAGCTCAAAGTCTGTAATCGAACGTCCTATGGAATCTATGACAGTGACTTTGTACGTGTACTCAGCCTGGTCATCGGCATCAAACACCATAGTGCCTGACGCCGTTGATGACGTTATATTTCCCTTGAAATTAAGCGTATCCCCAACCTTCGGAATCATATCTACAGAGTAGCTAGAAGCCTTGACGTGCTCACTATCTTTAGAGGTAATCGTAAATGATTGATTCTCATCTACAAATGCTAGCTTGTTTCCTTGCAAGCCAGCAATGCCATCAAAAGCAAGTGTTACTGTTGGCGCTTTTAAATAAACAGTTTTTGTTGCGGACTCAAAGTTTTCGACAGCATCAGTCGCGATAACCTCAACTCTGATTTCATCACGACCTGCGATCTGATCTTTAGGCAACTCGAAATAGGTCACATTCTCCGTTTTTTCTTCTTCAAAGTTGAGCACACGCACTGTGTATTTAACCGTAGCGAGTCCACTGACTTCATCTCTCATCTCATCAAAAGTGAACCTAACCTTATCGTTTGGTTGCTCTGAAACCGTGATCACATCCCCAATAATTGGGGCAGTGTTATCGAATCGAATGTCTTTAACTGCTGCACTTCCACGGTTATCCCAAACATCTGTGGCAGTCACATTTACAGTCAGTGCTTTGTTTTCTAGAGAGCTTTCTAATTGGTCACTATGGAAAATAGAACAACGATATTCTCCATCAACACCACAAGGCTTGAACTTTTCAAAGTTATCATCCGTTTTGAGATTGTAGGACTCGTCACCGAAGGTGACTTCTACGTTTTCTAGTTCTGAATTTTTACTCAGTTTCACTCTAAACTCTACATCAAGAGTTTTACCATTTAGAACGTTGCCTTCACTTGGGCTGATAATTTCAACGATTGGATCTTCAGTCGGTAACAAAAATTCAAACTCATGATCTAGGGCTAAATTACCTGCATTGTCTTTAATGTTTGTTACTTTGTAATCATGTGTAACTGCGGTCTTTTGGATAATGTCGGAGTACTTTTCCTTGTAGCGACACACAACCTGACCATCCGCATTTAATACACAACTTTCTGCGCTAAAAGGAATCGCTCCCGCTTTCCGAATTATTTTAGGGTAGTTGTCTTCATTGGTGATGTTCACTCCTGATAATTCATCTTTAAACATAAGCTCGAACGCTAGAAACTTCGTGTCATCACCAGGGTTGTGGGTTACTTCACCACCAGAGAATTGATAAGTATCAGTAGCTGGTTGAGTGACTACTGGGGAATCTGAGTCCATCATTTTAAAGTCAAATTTCTGAACCGCTACCGCGCCATTCGTCCCCTTAGTTTGAACAATCAATATTGCCGGTGACAATGAGGTACTTTCAGAGTCAACGGTACAACTAGGTTCTTGTCCTGGAGATATATTCTTCTTGCCAGAAGTTGGCTTTTCGTTCTCATCAGGGGCTTCATTACCATCGTACTCTTGACGAACCCAGCACTGAATTTGCTGCGCTTTAACTTCACTTAGCGTTGTGAATGTGACATCCAGCACACCATTAGAGACATAGTTTTGAAAGTCTTGAGTTGGTTTTAATACATCAAGAGCAACACCATTACGCTGAACACTAAGCGTGTGGTTTATCTTACTGACTAATGGATTATCGTCGCTGTTATGTTGGACATTGTTGTAAACACTAATACTGAGTTCATAGTTACCATCAGCTTTTAACTCAGACTCTTTCAAGGTAGCAGTCCACGTACCCTCTTCACCCACAACTTCATCGAATTGAAAGTCCGTAGCTTTGCTCTCACCGGAGTATTTATAAGTAGAAACAATGTTCTTTACACCACTCACATCCGTTACTTTTAACGTCAGCTTTATGTCACCTTCGTCATATACGACGCGATCTATTGTTTCACCGTTCGCAACGTTAGTAATTTTTAAATCCAGTTGAGGAACCTTGTTACTTACATTAAACCGGAAATCTTTTTGGGAAGAGTTACCACGAACATCAAGACCTTTGATCCTAATAGTATGCTCACCATCACTCAAACCACCTAAAGGAACCTTTAGAGTTTCGGCATTAACTATGTCCGTACCTTGCGTACCAAAAGGCGGCTCTGCATCCTCAAATATCCAGAACTCTAGATTTTCTCTATCAACACCTTCAACAGAAACATTACCGCTTGCGCCCAAGTCAACGGCTCTCAGCTCAAACACATAATCGTTGACGTAATAGCTACTTTCATCGTGACCAACCAAGTTAAAATCTGGACCTTGATTGTCAAAAATGACGCTATTTGTGTTGGATTGACTCTCAAAGCCATGAATATCTTTCGCTTTGACGTAAAGGCTGACACTGTTCCCTTCACCCGGCATATCAATTTTGTCAGTATCACTCTCGACAAGTGGCATTGGAAACTTTTGGCTTGGTTCTGCGGGTTTGAATGTTTTCAGCGCATCTGCTTGTCCAACTTGGAATAACGAGACCTCCGTGATTTTCGAATCATCTGTCACTCCATCAAAAAGCACGTTGAAATTACGACCAACGACTGCATTTTCCTTTGTTAAAGCGTCTTCAACCCAAGGGGTAGAAAGTAAAATAGTTGGTCCTTCATTATCAACTTTGAAGGTAAACGTACCTTTTCTACTTTCATTTTTCGGATACGCTTTATCTGTCGCCGTCACGTAGAATTCATTGGTAGCATCATAACTAAAGGCATTTGCAACCAACTGAACTTTAATATCTGGCTGCTCGCCAATAAGGTACGGTTCATCACAACTACTTGCTACAGGGTCACACGCCTCTAATGTCTGGGTCTGACCCGAACCTTTGCTCAACTCAATCTTTACGTTACTTCCCTGACTGAGTTCGCCCCAATCAATGATCGGTGTCCAAACACTGTTGCCACCCAATCGTTCAGCAATATTCGCATCATTAACAACTGGAGCTTCAGAATCGATGTAGATGCGGAACCTTGGCGCACCGCTATCAGCATCAGATACGACATTGCCCAAGTTATCTTCTGCGCTAGCGACTGCGAACCAGTTACCATCCCCTGGGTTGATGGTGACTCCTTGACCCGAACAGTCTTTCTGGCTGCATAGTCGTACTACAAATCGTTTTGTTTCATTCTTATAAAACTGCTCATACGAAACTGGATATTTTTCGCCTGAACTTTTGTAAAGTAAAAGACTACGCTTATCGAGCTTATCGCCAACGACATCATCTAAGATAAAAGTCAGATCGTGAATGTTATTCTTAACGCTTAGATAAACACCATCTTTGATTTCTTCATCATTGATGTCTTTGGGAGGCTCATAACTCGCCTTCGGATAATCGTTATCTACATAAAGGCGTTCTACATGTGGGTTGGACTCAGAATAACCATTGCCTTTGGTATCAAACGCACTTATCTCCAGTGCAAATTCAATAATATCCTTTAAGTCTGATGACTCTGAGTTAAGCGTAAAGAAGTACTCTTTTTTGAACTTCCCACTCTCGCCTGACTCTTCTATGTTTAGATCCAGTGGAATAGCCGTATTTGGATTGCTTCCCGCATACCACATACTTTTGAATTTAGGTGCATTATCGCCCTTTTCGACAATACCTGATGGGTCTTCCAAAACGACTTGGGAAACCACTTCCCCCGCGACATAACGTTTGTTACCAACCATCGTTTGGCGACCAGTTACTATCTTCAACGTTTTCTCCGGTGGATATACATCAATACTTCCACCTTCACTATCAAAAATACTGTCACTGCCAAGTTTTGGGTTTGCCTGTGAAATATCATCAGCATATAGCTGAGCAATATTATCAGGAATCTGATACTTACCCGTCATGATGTTGTAATACGACTGAGCAAGGTCTTTCCTGTAAGTGTCAGAACTGAACTCATAATCATCTAGTTTGATTTTGTTACCACCAGCTCCAAGACCATTTGCTTTACCATCGTAGCTAAGATCATCATAGATAGCAGAGGCAAAATCAGAAGAGTTGTTTCTCGGCAGGTTTTGCGCCAAACCATCGATGGCCTCAACAAGGAATCGATGTAAGTAGTCATTGGTCAAAACATTAGGTATTGGTTTCTCTAACATCTCGTTCGTGGCATAAGCCGTCACGGTCGGGTCAAAGCCAAAGAATGAGCTGTTGTTACTGTTGGTACCCGACAAAGCGTATTTCACATCAGTAAGAATTTGCGATGCACGTTCTGACGTTTTATCTCCTGCTTCTACTTGGTTCCAACGATAATCAAACAAACCCGTTTGGTAGGTTGCAAGCTCAGTGATGTAATAAGTGTTTGAGCCATCAAGCTCAAAATATGCGCCTATATTGGCGTTGTTTAAGTTTACACTTGCCTTTTTACCCTCATCATCTTTCCATTGGTAGTAATGAGGACCCATCCCTTCTACACCGATTAAACGTACGCGCATGAATTCGTAATTCACCACATCAGTTGTGGTTTCACACACCGCGACGTCAAGCGCGGTTGTCTGATCACTTTCAGGTTGCTGGATGGTGGTACAACTAGCTAAAGATGTGAATTCGCCATTGGGGTTCAACCCTTCTAATTGCACTCGCGCACCAATAAAAGGCGTCACGACAGTCATTGTCGGCAAGTCAAAACTGCTTCTGAAGTAAACGACTTGCGCAGCACTCACGTTTTCAGATTCATCGATGGTTTGGATTTCCAGCTTTTGGCTCGCATTTTCAGAAACGTTCTTAAAGCCTTCACCAAGGATTTCTCTTACGAAAGGAACATAATAGATAACTTCGCTGACTCGACCGTTGCTGTCCATGATCGTTTCGTGAGGAATATTTGCGGTAACGTCTTCTGTTGAGGCTACTGTTTGTGTTCTCTCTTGGAAGGCATATTGACCATCATTGTTTGGGCTTACATAGTACTTGACCACTAGCTTCAGTTTGTCAGCACTCGTTCCCAAGACAGTGTCTGAACTCACATCGGAAACTCGAACCTTTACATAAGGAATTTTCTTTTCTTTTAATAAGTTAACGTTAAAGTTTGCGAAGTCGACACCATCAAGAGATTTCAAACCTGAGCTTGCGTAGACGTAGTCGATCTTCAAGTAGTCACGACTCGACTGCACGTTATCGGAAGTATAAGTATCTTGTGTGTAAACCCCCTCGTATGTCGATCGCTCCCCATCAAGGTTTACATTGACGTAGTTCATCGACGCCCCTTCAGGGTAAGCAACGATCTGAGCTGGAGCTTGGTCATCGCGACTGACGGTAAATGTTAGCTTACCGACATTATCTTTAGTGTCCTTCGCCGTAATATCAAACGTGGTCGTAGATAAGAATTCTTCTGTCGAATATGGTTTACTTGTGAATTCACAAGCACTGCCTGACTCAGTGATAACCGGAGTACAACTGAGATCTTCTGGTAAACCGTTTTTGAAGGAGACGTTAACCGATTTAATGTCTTGAGATGCCTCTTTAACAGTCCCTTTTAACACATATTCGGGAAGCTGCTTGTTGATCGCGCTCGCTGAACTCACCGTAATAACAGGCGCGTCATTATCCCAATAAAAATTAACGTAGTGACCTTTGTTACTGCCAGGAACAAGTTCATTACCTAAAACGTCTGCAGTGTAAAAGACCAAACGAGCATCCGATACATTAGAAAGACCAGTATCCGAATCACGCTCTACAGCATCAATCGCATTGGTATCAATGCTTACTTTGATGTTTGTTTCACGAACACCAACTTCAAAACCGCTAGCATCTACCGAACAGAACTCACTGCCGGAAGTTTGCTGGTCACTACATTTAAATTCTCCTGACCAAATGCCGTTTAGCTTGTATTCAACATAAGCAGAAATAGATTGAACGCCAATATCGTCGTTGATTCTGAGATCGACGTTATCTGTGCCAGCTAAAACGTCACTATCTGTGCGAGTAACAGTTGGCGGAATTGTGTCAATTTCCGTCTCGTCGCGAGGCGGAATAACGCCATCAGCCTGACCATGAGTCCCCAAATCATTGACTTGTTGGCTAAACGCCACGTAATCATCAGCATCGGTTCCAGAAACATTGAGCTTGGGATCGTTCACCACAATTAAAATTTGCTGCGAAAGATCTTGCGTATAAACGTCACTGGTGACTTTCTGTTGACCGAACGTAAGTGGAGTAACGGCACCTGTAGACTCACTAATTTCTAAGCCATCTAAAAGACCGTCTGCAATAACATCGCGGAATTGAATGTCTGCAAGATGCATTGAGGTATATATATTGTCTTTAGACTGACCGTATTTCTCTATCAAATCATAAGAGTAAGAAGAATAAGCCGTTAGCAACGCACCGTACTGATGTCCGGGTGTAGCAAAGCTACTCTGACCGCCTTTAGTTATGTCAATCGGTGTGGTTTCATTGACATTGAACCCATACATACCATTGATACTACTCAATGCTTTAGAAATAGCATCCGCCCCAGATGCCCCTTCTGCAATTTTGTACTTTGCCAAACCAGAAACAATATTAGTTAAAGGCGTCAGCATTAATGTCTGGTTGCTGCCTTCACTAAAGTTGACGACACCTTCTAGGCGCAAAGTCTTACCTGCACTTGACGACACGATCTCTTTCGTAAGCGGATCGGTATAGCTTCCTTGTTGCGCAACTACATACAAAGGCATCGATGAAGATTCGAATTCAAGCTTGTAATCACCGAAGGCGTTAGAAGTCGTGTTGGCAAGCAACCTGCCAACTTTTCCGTTCTTGTATTCAAACACCTCGATCTTCGCACCATTGACGGGAGCGTCAAAAACGTTTCCTGAGATACTTCCTGTCTTCCTAGCTGGCGGCGTGCTGTCACCCCCACCCCCACCGCCACATGCACTCAATAATAGTGAAGCAGCCATGAGACCTAACGTTGGTTTTAGCGTATTTTTAGTGATCATAGTAATTTGGCAGAGTATATTTTGCCGCGATTATATTATTGTCTAGAATTTTCTCAACGTGACAAAATAACCATAAAATCAAACATAAACGCTAAGGAAATAGGCAGTTTTCAATCTCTTTAGCAGCGCCACTTCACATCTATCGTTATTTAATTAGTAAAAACACAGGAATTGCCCTTAACGGCGTGTAAGATTTTATTTTAAATATTATACTCCCCTCAATTTTTCGCCTATGAGCATAATTTCGATTTAATGACAAGTTTAATATTAAGACAGCAGACTCAGCATATTGCTTTACCCCTTGTTCTTATTGCATTCGTTATCATTGCTGGCGTATCTTTGACTCATTACTTTCTCACCCCAGAACTTCAGACCACTCCCACAAAATCAACTGCAAAAACAGAAAGTTACAATAAGATAAATAGTAATAGTATCGAGCAGACTTATGAAGCACACTTTCAACGCACCAAGATCACCACAGGCATTATTGATTACTCCTTTGTTGCCTCTTTAATTAATTCCGGATTATCCCCGCATGAGATCAAATCTTTGTTCAGGTTAATCGAAGATGAGTTCAACATTATTGGTTCAGCACAGAAAGGCGACCGATTTTCAGTAAAAATCAAAACCAATAGTTATAATGAAAGATACATTAGTTCTTTTTACTACTCAGGTAGTAAAAGAGACTTTTTCATTATTAATGATGGTAAAGACAATGCTTACGATGAATATGGAAATAAGCTAATTCAAAAGCCTTATTATTCATTTCCACTAGCGAAAGCTTACAAAATTAGCTCCGGCTTTAATTTAAAGAGAAGACATCCAGTAACCGGTTTGATTGTTCCTCATTTAGGGACAGATTATGCAGTCCCAATTGGAACGCCGATAAAAAGTATTGCAGACGGTGTCGTCATCAAATCACGCTACAATCGTTTTGCAGGCAACTATATAAACATCCGTCACACAAATGGCTCTATATCCCGCTACTTGCACTTATCACGCAGCAACGTTCGCGTAGGTGACCACGTAACGAAAGGACAAGCTATTGGTCGCTCAGGTAACACAGGCAGAACAACCGGACCTCACCTGCACATAGAGTTGATCGTTGATGGCGTTCCTGTTGATTACGCACAATACATCAGAAAAGCACCCTCTCCTCTGGTGAACATGCAAATGATGTTAGCAGCAAGGACTGAACGCGCAGAGCTGATCAGAGAATTAAACAAACATGCCTCATAACGCACCTTGTTGGTCTGACGCTCGAATCACCCAGATGTCATTTTCTTTATCGTGATAAGGCACATCATTACCGAGGCATTGATATTCGATTCGAAACTAACCAAAGCCAAAGCAACGCTCAAGCCCTTAAATATCGCGATGTCAGCTTGCTCTAACATTTCCGCCCATCCAATAAAGTGTTAAGATCCTCACATGACTCGCTGTAGTGGTATTGAGTGGGGAAACATACCCCGCTCCCCTTAACATCCTCGTTAGTGATGTAGGTAAATTGATTAACCCACCAGCATAACCATGAAACAATAAGGCGATTTTTCAGATGGTTAACAACTCTATCCAGTGGTTTCCTGGCCACATGCACAAAGCGCGTAAAGAAATCGAAGAAGCAATCCCGCAAGTGGATGTGATCATCGAAGTACTGGATGCTCGTATTCCTTTCAGTAGTGAAAACCCGATGATCTCCCAAATTCGCGGTGATAAACCAGTAGTAAAGGTACTGAATAAACGCGACCTTGCTGATCCGGAGTTAACTCAAGTGTGGATTGATCACCTTGAGAAAGAGCAAAACGTAAAAGCAATGGCAATCACTACGTCAGAGACGAGTGAAGTACATAAGATTATGGAGCTTTGCCGCAAGCTAGCGCCTCACCGTGAAGAAATTGGTAAGAACATTCGTACCATGATCATGGGTATTCCAAACGTTGGTAAATCGACCATTATCAATACTCTTGCAGGTCGCACGATTGCCGTAACAGGCAACCAACCAGCGGTCACTCGTCGTCAGCAGCGTATTAACCTACAAAATGGCATCGTACTTTCAGATACCCCAGGAATTTTGTGGCCAAAAGTTGAAAACCCGCACAGTGGTTTCCGACTCGCAGCAACAGGTGCGGTGAAAGATACCGCAATGGAATACGATGAAGTGGCATTTTACACGGTCGAATACCTAGCTGCTCATTACCCAGAGAAGCTTAAAGAGCGTTATCAAATCGAAGAGCTTCCAGAGTCTGATATCGAAATCATGGAAGAAATTGGTCGTCGTCGTGGAGCACTTCGTGCGGGTGGCCGTGTTGACCTACACAAGGTATCTGAAATCCTTCTACACGAACTTCGTCAGGGCACCTTAGGGCAAATCACCCTTGAGTTGCCAGAGATGATTACTCAAGAGCTGATCGAAGTAGAAATCGAAACCGCTCGTAAAGAAGAAGAGAAAGCAAAACGTAAAGAAGAACGTCGTAAGCGTTACCTACGAAACAAACGATAGTTCCTATTCAATCACTGTTTTAAAGCGCGTTTTATACGCGCTTTTTTTCGCCTATTTTCCAGGTTTATAACAATCTGAAAAGAGCTTGATACTCCACTTGATGGTTGTACTTGCTCTCAAATCCATGACAACACTCTGAAATCCTCATCTTGAAGACATCATCGCGAAGTCACGTGGGTATATCTTTTTTATCAGCTTGAAAATCCACAGACTCGTTAACCACATTAAATGGAACGAACCACTCTAAAACGCCACAAAATGGCGTTGTGATTTGACATCTATTCGTTAATTTTTGTAGAAAAAACCAAACAAATTCATAGTGATTTACTATGTATTTTAACGGTTATTTTCTAAGCTCCATCATAGTTAGACTCCCGAAAGGTAAGGAATTCCAAACCGCACCCAACCCTTAAATACCGAGTTTGCAAGCGTACGCAAACTTATGCAACATTGGCAATGACACATCTCTCATATCAGTTAAAACTATATAACTGTCAGCGCTGGCGTTTTTCGTATTACTAAGAGAAATTATTATGAGTGATAAACTGAAAACGAAACCTCTTCCTTCTTTTGTTGAGGAACGCCTAGACTTTTATATTCAAGACTTGATCGAACAAAACGAGAACCAGAAACACTTGGTTTTGGGTAAGCGACCACAATCCGGAGCGGTGGTCATGCAAAGCAACGACTACTTATCGTTATCCCACAACCAACTGATTCAAAAGGCACATCGTGATGCAATTACCGAGCATGACGACAACGTAGTAATGTCTGCAATCTTCCTGCAAGATGATACTTCCAAGCCTGCATTTGAAACCCAACTCGCCGATTACGTGGGAATGGGAAGCTGCTTGATCTCACAATCAGGATGGGCAGCAAACATCGGGTTGTTGCAAACGATTTGCCCACCAAATACGCCCGTCTATATCGACTTTTTTGCGCATATGTCGTTATGGGAAGGCATTCGAGCAGCGGGAGCACACGCGCATGCATTTATGCACAACAATATGAACCACTTGCGTAAACAGATCCAACGTCATGGCTCTGGTGTGATTGTTGTCGATTCAGTTTATAGCACGATTGGTACTATCGCCCCACTTCACGACATCTACGAAATGGCACGTGAATTTGATTGTGCATTGGTCGTCGATGAATCCCACTCACTTGGAACTCACGGTCCAAATGGCGCGGGTCTTGTAAAGGCGTTGGGGTTAACCGATCAAGTTGATTTCATTACGGTAAGTTTGGCTAAGACATTCGCATACCGTGCGGGGGCTATTCTTGGTCCTGAAAAGCTAGCCAAGACACTCCCATTTGTCGCGTATCCAGCGATTTTTAGCTCGACGGTATTGCCGCAAGAAGTGATTCGCTTAGAAAAAACGCTTGAGGTGATTAAGGGAGCTGACGATAAACGAACCTTACTGTTCAACCGAGCTAAAGAGCTAAGAACAGGATTAAAACAAATTGGCTTTAATATCCGTAGTGAATCTCAAATTGTCGCTTTGGAGTGCGGTAGCGAGAGAAATACGGAACGTGTACGTGACTTTCTTGAAGAACGTAATGTGTTTGGTGCAGTATTCTGTCGCCCAGCAACAGGTAAGAACAAAAACATCATCCGATTTTCAATCAATGCAGATATGACTTCTCGCGATGTGGACCACGTACTTACCGCTTGTCAGGAAGCATTTAACCATCCAGAACTAGAATTCGCATAACGAATCGATAACGGCACAATTGAATGGAAGCTTGTCGCTGCCGAAAAACAAAGAGCTCAGCACAATGCTGAGCTCTATCGTCATTCCGTTCTTCAATAATGATGGTAGGCAATGAGTACGTTAGGCGATGGAATTAAATCCAGTTCGCTATCTTATCGAACAGTCTGTTTTTATCTGCCGGTTTGACAATAAAATCTGACATGCCAGATGAGCCAATTTTATCGAGAGTCACTGGTGAACTGTCTCCCGTATGCGCAATGATAGGCACGGAAGCATAAGGTTTGTTTGACGCTCGAATTCGACGAGATGTCTCTACCCCATCCATCACTGGCATTTCGATGTCCATTAAGATGAGATCGATGTCATTTGTATCTAATGCGCTTATAGCTTGCTGACCGTCTTCGGTTTGGATCACTTCAAACCCTTGCTTCTCAAGCAGCATTGCCGTGAACTTACGCAAGGATTCGTTATCATCAACAACCATAATCGTTCGTTTGTTCGTTGCATCTAGCGGCTTCGTTGATACCTGAGGAACCACATAGTTGGCGTCGTATAGCAAACGATCAATGGTTGCTTTTGTGTTGAGTAACCATGCTTGTGTTTCCACCCAAATCGGCGCAAAAGATGCCTTTCTGGCTCTCTGAATTGGGTGGTGCTCAAACAGATAAACAATACGAGCTTCAGTGAATGAAAATAGTGACTCCACTTTGTCCATATGACTGCCTCGGGCGTCTAGGCTTTCGATATCGACAAAGATCAAATCGTATTCAAATTCATATTCTTTCTTCTTGAGCAGAGCATCAACGTCTAACACCGTAAGGCTAAAGCCCATAAACCGAGCAATGTCCGTCATTTTAGACACTAGAATGTTTTGCTCACTCACAAAGAGTGTGGTTTTTAGCTTGGTTAACTCACTTTTGATCTCTTTGACTTCATTTGAGTTAATCGCCGGGAAGGTCATTGTAAATTGCGACCACTCGCCCACTTCTGACTGACACCGAATGTCCCCCCCAAATGAACGCATCACCTTTTTACAGAAAGGCAAACCTAAGCCGTAACTACCCGATTTGCCTGTAGTGTAGAAGTCTTGGAAAATGCTTTGCAACACATCAGGCGCGATGCCTGAACCATTATCCGTAACCACAATTTGATTGCTGAAATCGTCACTGTACATGGTGACGTGAATATGAAAATCTTCCGAACTTCGGTGGTGAAATGCATTCTTAAACAAGTTGTACATGACGTACTTCAACAGCGTATCACTGCCCAAGAAATCAAATTCACTACGCACATCCAACGAAATGGCAAAACGGTCAGTCGCTCGTTTGTAGCTAAAACTTTCAATTGCACTTTCAACGACAGATTGAGCCGAGTGTTTCTGGAACGTCGAACGCGACACTCGGTTTTCATCAATTGAAGTTAGCAGTAAATCAATGGTCTCATTACCTGAGTGAATGATTTTCATTGCATCATCACTGACTTCACGCAATAAGGTCACATCTTCGTCACTCAGCTCGTATTGCGCTTTTCTTCCCTCTTTCGGGTTGGGCAACACTGATTGAATCACATCAATTGAAGTCAACAAGCCGCTGAGTGGGTTTCGCATTTCATGGGCGATGCCCGCACCAAAAGACTTAGCCAAGGAAACTTTTGCTTCGTGCTCCACTTGATTTCGGAAGTAGAACAAGTTACCAAATAGATAAATGAACAAGAAGATTGGTACATGCGTCCAATCCATGGTGAGCTCAATATGAAAGCCTTGAGCTACCCAAGCGAAAAACGTCGCCAAGCCAATACCAGCAAAGGTCTGGGCAAACATAACCCAAGTAATATGAACCAACAAAATATGAAGGAATATCGCCGACATAAACGACATTACCCAAACATTTGACCAGTTGTTCATCAACAACATATAGAAGAAGAAACAAGGTAAACAAAGGGTAATTGCGACTTGATAAAAAGCCGGCAGATACTTTCGCCACTCGAATGGTAGGCGGTTACGATAAATGATACCAAAGAACAAGAAAGAGCAGAGAATTCTCAGTGGCAAGTTTTCGTACGGTTGTGGGAACATGAATTCCCATACCACGTAATAAATTGGGAAGCCCACAAAGCCCATCCACCCTACTAAGGTAAGGTTTGGCTCTGCGTACTGATAAACTTTGCGAATCGCGTCCATATTATTACTTAATTAACTCAGCCCTAACGTTTAACTGTCTATTACATTGTTTTCTTATAATTATATATTAGTTATCGCACATAAACAGCGAGGTGTTGTTCAAAAGTTTATGACGGTCTGCTTTAAATTCAATCCGTTACATTCATAAAGGTGATAATTAGTCAAATAACATCGAAAAGTATTTGAAAAACCGGATTATACGCAACAATTTTTACATAAACATATTGCAATTAAGATATTGCCGGAATTTGAACACGTACCTAATCAAATTAACCCAAGGATACCTATGCAAGCTAACTCAATTAAGAATGTCGTATTTGATATCGGCAACGTCATGGTGAGATGGTCACCTTTAGAAATCGTCAGATTGACATTGGGCAACCACGTTGATGCTGAGGCAAAAGCTAAAGCATTATTCGCAAACGATATATGGTTAGATTTAAACAAAGGCTTAATCACAGAAGCTGAGGCGAAAGAGCGTTACCAATCAGAGAAACAGCTGTCTCACAACGAATGTGAGCGATTCTTTTACTATGTTAAGCAAACACAACTTCTGATCTTTGGCAGCGTAGAACTCCTCACACGCATCAAAAGTGCTGGTTATTCCGTGTATGCATTAACCGATAATGTTGTTGAGATTGTTGAACACTTAAAAACAACCTATGAGTTTTGGCCTTTATTTGATGGAACGACGGTTTCCGCCGAGCTTGGTTTGCTAAAACCTCAGCCTGAGATCTATCAGAGCTTGCTTGATACTCATCAACTTATCGCCGCTGAGACGGTTTTTCTTGATGATATGCCTTATAACGTAGAAGGCGCTCGAAAACTTGGAATCTCTGCGATTCAATTTGAGAATGCTGAACAATGTGAACAAGAACTCAAAGCACTAGGACTCACCTTCTAAGTGGTATCCCTATGCAGACAAAAAAGAGCAGCGACGTGCTGCTCTTTGTATGCTTGAAGGAAACTCAATCTAAGTTACGAGTAAATGACATTCTCTTCAATGCCACTCACTAGTGATTGCGCGTTAGACCAACGAAACACTTTTTCGAGTACTTCATTTCCGCCCGGAGTTTTCCAGTTTCGCTCCTGACACTCTTGCCCGCCAATATGTTGATAAAACTCAACCGCAGGTTCATTCTGAGAGACGACTTCAAGATACAAACCACTGTCCTTAAAGTATTGCTGGTGCCATTCCGCTACCGCAAGAAGTAGCTGTTTGCCTATACCTCTTCCGCGATAACTGTCATCTACGTGCAATGCTTCAATAAAGCTGCCACGTTCAAAATCATGATTACCAAACACACAAACAAAACCAAGAAGAAGACCACCCTCTTCGGCTAAAACAATGTGTTGGTTGAATGGTGGATTGGTTAAGCGCGTTTGCCATATCAACAGTTTGTCGTCGATGGCTTCGCTATCCAAATAGCCATCACTCAACACACCACGGTAATGGCGCTTCCAACTGTCTGCGTGTAACTGCGCGATGCGTTCATAATCCTTATATTCCGCTAATCGTAATTCCATTACGTATTCCTATGTTCTTGTATTGCTTCTCTAACGAGCTTTGGCATTTTCCACCTCATTAACTGCATATTATTGGCAGATTTTACAAATCTATAGCCACAGCTCATTGATTAATACTACTCATTATTCGTTTAAAAGCAAAATATCCCACCAACGAAACCCAATTATTGCGAGTTTTCGCTTAACGATAGAAATGTCACAACTCGAAACAAAGTCATCGAACTTTAGTTTGACTTACACGTGTACGCTGATATTCTGGCGTACAGTTGTTAGCTCAAAGTTAGGGACACATTGTGAAGCATAATAAACCACCACTTATCTGGTTGAATATATTGATATTTTCCGCCAGTTTTATTCTCACCTTTATTGTACTGCCTTGGTATGCATACCACTTCGGTTTAGGCTGGGAGCATCTGATCTGGGGCATTATTGCCTTTAGTTTCACCAACCTCTCTATTACAGCGGGCTATCACCGCCTTTGGAGTCACAAAACCTACGAAGCTCACCCAGTTTTACGATTCATCTTTGCCATCGGTGGTGCTTTCTCTCTTCAAAACAGTGCAATGCATTGGTCATCCGATCATCGTGTTCACCACAAACATGTCGACGACAACGACAAAGACCCATACTCAGCAAAACGTGGGTTCTGGTATTCACATATCGGTTGGATGCTTCGTGATTACAACAAATCAAAAGAGAATGAGTACACTAATTGTCGAGATTTGAAGCGAGATAAAATCGTCGTGTGGCAGCACAAATATTATGTCCCTTTGGCTATCGCAACGAACATTGGTTTCCCACTGGCTCTTGGGCTTCTATACGGTGATATCTGGGGAATGTTCCTAATTGTCGGTGCTGCTCGTCTGTTCTTGAGCCATCACACCACTTTCTTTATCAACTCATTGGCGCACGTTTGGGGTAAACAAACCTTCACCGATAAAAACACAGCTCGTGACAATGGCATTTTGGCATTCTTTACCTTTGGTGAGGGCTACCACAACTTCCATCACATCTTTGAGAACGATTACCGTAATGGCGTTTACTGGTGGCACTACGATCCAACCAAATGGCTGATCAAATCTTGTTCTTGGCTGGGGTTAACAACGAAGCTTCGTACGACGTCAACGTTTCGCATAGAAAAAGCACGCGCGACGCAGTTATTGAAGAAAGCCAAAGAAAAACTAGAGAGTAAGCCAAACAGCCAGTCGATTCGTGATCAGCTTCAGAAGGAGTTCGACGCATTAGTACATCACATGCAGGAGTACTACGAAGCGCGCAAAGAAGTGCTTGGTGAGAAAACTGCAACAGTAGTGAAAAAGTACGAGCGATCCGTTTCCAAATTAAAATACCAACAAATTAAGGAAGAATTTGAACGTCAACAACGCAGTTGGAATCTCTTAGTGCGTCGCTACGCGTAACGTGTAACTCGCGCTTCAATATAAAGACGTCAAAACAAAAGCTCCGTTAATTCGGAGCTTTTTTGTTCAACCAAGCTCCTTTAACGTGATCTAGCTCGAACTATCGCTTTTCTCACTTTTTAATCATTTAGTACGATTTTTATTCGATTGAATGTTCATATTTTCGTTTCTTTAAAATCCAGAAAACTAGTACATAACACCTAAAAAACGTAATTTAAACAATATAATCCAATGCAATTATTTATTAATCTATTATTTGTTTTAGATCATACTAGCTCTAATTTAGTCTCGTGCCACAGGAAAGAATTCTGTAAATTCCCAGACATAAACTGAAACAGTTTCTTTCTTTTTTTCATAATATCTGGAGACAACCCTATGTTAGAGCTCTTAATTGGCTTGGTAGTGACCATTGCTGTGGGTTATTTCATTGTCAAAGGCTACAAAGCTGCTGGCGTGTTATTAACCGCAGGTATTAGTTTGCTTCTTATGACTGGCATTCTTGGCCATGACGTTCTGCCATCAAAAGTAACCTCAACGGGTAATATGGTGACGGACGCACTAGAGTACGTAAAATACATGCTTCAATACCGTGGCGGCGGTCTTGGTATGCAAATCATGCTACTTTGTGGTTTTGCGTCTTACATGACACATATCGGCGCAAACAATGTTGTTGTAAAACAGTTCTCTAAACCGCTTTCTGTTATCAAGTCTCCATACGTCCTTTTGGTAGCGGCTTACATCGTGGCATGTTTGATGTCTCTTGCAGTGAGTTCAGCAACAGGTCTGGGCGTGCTATTAATGGCTACCCTATTCCCTATGATGACGGCAATGGGTATTTCTCGTCCAGCGGCAGTGGCAGTGTGTGCTTCACCAGCGGCAATCATTCTTTCGCCAACATCAGGTGACGTGGTTATCGCAGCAGAAAAATCTGGTCTCGCGCTTGACGTATTTGCGGTTCAAACCGTACTTCCTGTTTCTATCTGTGCAATCATCGTAATGGCGGCAGCCGCTTTCTTCTGGAACAAATACCTAGATAAGAAAGACAACACACCAATGGAAAGAATCGACGTATCTGAGATCAAAGCAGATGCTCCAGCATTCTACGCTGCGCTACCTTTCCTACCTATCATCGGTGTTTTCCTATTCAACGGTCGCACAATCCCTGGCCTAAGCCTAGATATCTACACGATCGTGGTTGGCTCGATTTTCTTAGGTGCGGTTATTCATTACGTTGTTAATAAATTCGACGGTAAGAAATCTCTTGAAGATCTAGACTCGTGCTACACAGGCATGGCGGATGCGTTTAAGGGTGTAGTAATGCTTTTGGTTGCTGCTGGTGTGTTTGCTCAAGGTCTTATGTCTATCGGTGCGATCGACAACCTTCTTCACCTTGCGGATAACGCAGGCGCAGGCGGTATCGCACTAATGCTTATCCTAACAGGTCTAACCGTGGCGGCAGCAATTGCAACGGGTTCTGGTAACGCACCATTCTACGCGTTCGTTGAACTTGCTCCTTCACTGGCTGCAAAAATGGGTTTGAACCCTGCGTTCCTAATCATCCCAATGCTACAAGCTTCTAACCTAGGTCGTACTATCTCGCCAGTATCTGGCGTAATAGTTGCTACTTCAGGTATGGCAAACATCAGCCCATTTGAGGTAGTAAAACGCACATCAGTGCCAGTTCTAGCGGGTCTGATTACTGTGATCATCGGTACTATGGTTCTTGTACCAATGTCAGCGTAAGCGCTAATCACAATCATCTAGTTCGTAAAAGCTCGGCAGTTTTGTCGGGCTTTTTTATTTGTATTCCACAGACCTTGTCACCACCTTTCCCCTCTTTGATACCTCGTACTGAATACGCAATACGTCCCATAATTACAAAACATTGCACATTATAAGTAAGTCTAATTTGCTTAATATCTCAACTACTTATATAAAGTCCAAATACATTCACAAAATGGAACTTACTATGACTTCACTTATTGTTTTCATCGTCATCATTTTGCTTATCGCGGTGTTTGCGGTCAGCATTTACAACAAACTAGTGACGCTGCGTAATCGCTTTAAAAACAGCTTTGCTCAGATTGAGGTTCAGTTAAAACGTCGTTACGACCTGATCCCAAATCTTGTCAGCACAGCGAAAGGTTACATGGAACACGAAAAAGAAACCTTCGAGCGAGTCATCCAAGCGCGTAACCAGGCAATTTCGGGTTTGAAAGCAGCAAGTGACGCGCCAGACAGCGATGCGGCAATTAGCCAACTGGCACAAGCAGAAGGCATGCTACAAAATGCACTAGGTAAGTTAAACGTCGTCGTTGAAGCTTACCCAGAACTGAAAGCCAACGAAACCATGACTCAGTTGCAAGAAGAACTAACCAGCACGGAGAATAAAGTCGCTTTTGCTCGCCAAGCTTTCAATGATGCTGTTACCAGCTACAACACTTACAAACAGACTTTCCCACCAGTCTTGTTTGCCAATATGTTTGGCTTCCAAGATGGTAAGTTGCTGGAGTTTGCAGACAGCGAAGCAATCCAAGAAGCGCCAAAGGTTGAGTTCTAATGGATTTTTTCGACCATCAAGATACCGCACGTCAGCGTACCGGGCTTTTGGTGTTTCTGTTCTCCTTAGCAGTATTAATCATCACAAGTTTGGTCAGCGTACTGTCCATTACTATTTATTACGTAGTAACCGGCGAGCCGTTTGATCAACGCACCGCGATTACTTACACCTTACTGTGCTTTGCAGGTGTGGCACTGGTCGTCGCAATCAGCTCTATGTTCCGCCTATCTGAGCTTTCTTCCAATGGCGGTCGTGGCGTCGCTGAAAGTATTGGAGGTAAGCTTATTTCCTCAAATACAACGGACACAAAACACCGCCAATTGCTTAATGTGGTAGAGGAGATGGCGATTGCTTCTGGCATTCCTGTCCCTCCTGTTTATGTGATGCCAGAAGAGCGAGGCATTAACGCTTTTGCTGCAGGTATGAGCATTGATGATGCCGTTATAGGTGTCACGCAAGGTGCGCTCGACAGCTTTTCTCGTGATGAACTGCAAGGCGTCATTGCCCACGAGTTCAGCCACGTATTGAATGGCGACATGCGCATGAACACGCGCTTGATTGGCGTCTTGTTCGGCATTACTTGTATTGCGCACTTGGGTCACTTGGTTCTCGACAATACACACTACACTAGTCGTTCATCAAGAAGCTCTTCCGATTCCGATAAAGGCTTCGCTGTCATCATGCTGATCGCGGTTGTGTGTTTGGTGCTCGGTTGGGTTGGTACTTTATTTGGCTCAATGATCAAAGCAGCTATCTCACGGCAACGTGAGTTCTTGGCGGACGCGAGTGCAGTTCAGTTTACTCGTAATGACCAAGGTATTTCAGGTGCGTTGAAAAAGATTGGCGGTCACGCATCTGGCTCTAGCTTGGATGCGCAAGCGAGCAGCCAAATGAGCCACATGATGTTTGGACAAAGCAGCTTGTCTGGCTTCACCGGTTTCTTTGCTACTCACCCGCCTCTTGAAGAACGAATCCGTCGCATTGAACCCAACTGGGACGGCAGTTTTTCGCGCAGAAATCATAGCCAAACTTCGACGTTTGCTCATGAACAAGTCAGCGGATTTGCTTCGGATGCCGATTTCGGCTCTCAAGACCATGAACCACAAAGTGTCACTCCAACTTCCTCAGAACTAAGTGACACAGGAAAACAACTGATCAGCCAATTGCCCCAAGACTTGGTAGACATTGCGCGTGAACCCTACAGTTCGCGCTTTATTGCATTGCTCCTGATCTTTGATGGCAGCGATGTGCAACGTGAGATGATCAAAGGTCATATTCCAATGGTCTCGCACGCAAAGCTGTTACCATGGCTGGATTACGATTTGCCCCTGCACTTAAGACTTCCTCTGCTAGAGCTCGCCATCCCAGCACTTAAATCAATGAGTGAAGGTCAGAAAAACAGACTTTGCCAAGTGTTGCGAGAGTTGTCTCAAACGGACAATCACTACTCACTGGGTGAATGGTGCGTCATTAACTTGCTGGAAAAGCAGCTTCTTGCGCCTTTTGGCTCTACTCGCCAAAACAAGACATTCAAGCAACTCCAAGAAAGCGTGCACTGGTTGCTACGTGAATTGGCGTGGGTCACGCATTCAGAACGAGAAGGCGCACAACGCGCATTCAACGCTTCGCTCACCTCGCTAGGATTTGCAGAAACGACATTGGAAGCGCCAAACAACAACTGGCGTTTAAGTCGCGCTGCATTGGAGCTGTTGTTGCAACTTAAACCCCTTCAACGGCGACAGTTCGTTAAGGCGTGTCGTTTAGCAATTGAGTCTGATGGTAAGATCACCGTCGCGGAAGGCGAATTGTACCGCGTGATAGCGTGTTTCTTGGAAGTTCCAGAACCGCCGCTTACCGTGACGCTTTAACTGCAAAAAGTAAAACGCCAGCGATGATCGCTGGCGTTTTTGTATTCGGCTATAAGTGACGCTGATTAAGCAGCTTTAAAGCGCTCTGGAATCTTAGTGATGCTTTGACGATAGCTGAACCACAAGTAGGTTACCGCTAATGAGAAGAACAAGTAAGACAAAGCAAACACGATTGGAGATGTAATCAGCTCGGCTGACATACCCCACATTACGCCAATTACCGTAATCGTCAATTTAGATAACATGCCACAGATCAGTAAGAACAAAGCAAGCTGTGGGAAACGCGAACTACGGAATGCGAAGAAGTAGCAGCTACCTACTGCAAGCGATGCAATAGAAAGACCTAGCATGAATGAATGGATGTGATCTGCTGATGCGACACCTGCAGAAACAGAAGCCATAAGTAATAGGAACAATTTCATAAGTCACCTCACTACGAGTAGAGAAAAGCATCCTTTCATTAATGAAAACTCATTTTGCGCCCTATTTTGCTTATCTATTTAGCAATTACAAGCACATTTTTCGCTCAATTTATGTTCACTCCCTCCTTTTGAATCAAGTTATTACAAGCAGTTAACATTCTCTAATTTATAAACCCTTTAGATCCTGCACTTACAGAAAACAGTCTCTATTTTGCCCACTTTTGTTACAGAACATTAACACTAAAATATTTTGAAACTTTTTGCTTAAACTGTGAGCCAAATACCCATGCTCTAGCTATAAACCTTGTTTCACTTAGGATCTCACTACCAAACCAACGATTCTTTACGTTAGATCAACATTTCCTTCATATATAAAACGCTCTCATTACAACCATTTTTAATGCTTCGAATTATTTTTAGTAATAGGGGTAAAAAGAGATTCCAATCACACATTTATTGGTTATAATCCGCGCTCATTACGTTATGCGTTGAAAAATGCAAACTTATTTTGAGTAAACCCTATCTTTAAACCGACTCCTCTTTGCTATCTGCCAAGAGGTATTACTGAGAACAAAAATGAGCAAGATTGATAAAGCTATGCGCATCCTGCTAGCAGGATTCTGTATCAACCTTTGTCTTGGCATCCTGTATGCTTGGAGTGTATTCAACAAAGCACTAGTGACTGAGTCAGGCTGGAGCGCAGCAGAAGCATCTGCACCTTATGCGACTGCAACTATTACTTTCTCTATCTGTCTTCTTGTTGCAGGTATTCTTCAAGACCGTATGGGTCCACGTTTGATCCTTATTCTAGGTACTGTTCTAACAGGTCTAGGCATGATCGCGTCTGGTTTTGTTAACTCACCACTAATGCTGAACATCACTTTCGGTGTGATCACTGGTGCAGGTATCGGTTTTGGTTATGCGTGTCTTTCTCCTTCAGCAATGAAGTGGTTCCACGCATCTAAGAAAGGTATGGTTAACGGCATAATCGCAGCAGGTTTCGGTCTAGCAGCTATCTACCTAGCTCCTGTGACTTCTGCGCTGATTGACAGCATGGGCATCCAAACGAGCTTCCTAGTTCTTGGTGTTGGTATCCTTGCTATCGCAGTTCCTCTAGCTGCAACAATCAACAACCCACCATCGGATTACACGCCAGCAGAGCCTAAAGTAAAAGAAGGTCAAGCGCCTAAGGTTGTGAAGAAGTCTGACGACCTAACTTGGAAAGCAATGCTTAAAACGCCACAGTTCTACTCTCTATGGATCATGTACGCGTTCGCAGCTTCTGTTGGTCTTATGATCATCGGTAACATCACTACTATTGCAAGCGTTCAAGCGAACCTGCCAAACGCGGTTTACCTAGCGTCTATCCTTGCGGTATTTAACTCAGGCGGTCGTGTAGCAGCAGGTATGCTTGCAGACAAGATCGGTGGCGTTCGTACTCTTCTTCTAGCGTTCGTTCTACAGGGCATCAACATGGTTCTGTTCGCAACGTTCAAAACTGAGTTTACGCTGATCATAGGTACAGCAATCGCAGCAGTAGGCTACGGTACGCTTCTAGCAGTATTCCCTACTCTAACGGCTGAATTCTACGGTCTGAAGAACTACGGTACTAACTACGGCGTGCTATACACAGCATGGGGTATCGGTGGTGCAATCGGTGCTGCTGTTGTTGGTTTCTCAATGACTAACGGTGACGGTTACACGCTTGCTTACACTATCTCAGCGGCAATGATGGCGGTATGTATCGTACTGGCGTTCATCACTAAGCCACTGACTGAAGCGAAAGTAGCACAACTGAAAAACGCTTAATTGCAGTCCAGTTCTATTTATCTAGTAGATCTGCAGAAATTGATTCGAAAAAGGCTTAACCTATGGGTTAAGCCTTTTTTATTATTAGTTGGTTATGGAAAACACCGTCGAACTCGCGCCAGATTACTATCTCGATAACTTCTTTAAGCTCACACAGCACGCTACCAAGTGGTACAGCGATTTACTTAGCCAAGATGAACATCAATGGCTATCCGCGTTTGAGAGCTTAAGCAAACCTGCGCAGTGTCTTCTTGTTCGTCTATACAGCCGTAAAGGGTGCTGGTTTCGCAGCGACAAACTCAACTATCAAGAAATCGAGAATATCCAGTCTGCTTTGGATGAATTGGCAGCTCATGATTTTGTCTCGCTCTCCCCTGACCTAACAACGCAAGAATTAGCAGCGAATCTACTGACCAAGCCAGAGATCGTCACGCTCTATCCTGAGCATCTTAAATCCCTCAAGAAAGAGGCGTTAGTGGCATGCCTAAGTGAAGAGCGTTTCGAGCTATTTGAGGCTCTGGATTTCACGGTGATTAAGCTGAACTCCGCACACATGATTGATGTTTTGCTGACGCTGTTTTTTGCTAATACCCATCAAGACCTCAGCCAGTTCGTGCTCGATGATTTAGGCTTACACCAATTCGAACAATACCAGTTAAGTAAAGCGCGTCGATTTTTCGAGAGCAGAGAGCAAATCGACCGTCTTATTGAGCTCAGCCAGCTCTCCAACCTTTATTGGCAATGCGACAGAAAACAAAAAGCGAATCTCGATGTTCTTATCGAAGCGATGCCAGAACGGGTTGAACATCGCTACGTCGACCGTAAACGTGAACACATGATTAACGACATTGCCCGTGATTACGAGCGCATAAACGAACTTGAGATTGCAATTGCGTTGTTTGAGACGACCACACTCGCCCCAAGCCGAGAGCGTCGTGCTCGCATCTACGACAAATTAGAACAAAACGATTTATTTAGTGACATTGTCACGGAAATACTCACCCACCCTATTGATGTCTCCGAGTTTGAAGTGGCACAAAAGCTTGAACAACGCGTTAAACGTAAACAGGGCTTTAAAGTCCCGAGAGCCTCCAAGCCTAAATGCAGCGAATACCACATCGAATTGGATCTATCACAGCAACGTGTTGAACTGGCAACCAAAGCACATTTCGAAAGTTTAGGTTGGACCGTTTTCTATTCTGAGAATACCCTACTCAACGGCTTGTTAGGCTTAACTTTGTGGGATGCGATTTTTGCACCAATAGAGGGGGCATTTATTAACGCTTATCAACATCGACCATTGGATTTGTATCACGCCGATTTTGCCGACAAAAGAAAGCAACTTATCGACAATGCGCTTGAGCAAGTTCAACAAGGGAAGACGCAGGCGTTGTTTGATACATACCGGGATAAAGTTGGGATCAGTAATCCCTTCGTCAGTTGGGCATACGTGAACGAAGAGCTGATATCCCTAGCTCTTGAACACATCCCTAATGACCTGTTGGTCGAACTGTTTAACGTGCAGTTAAGTGATCTGAAACTCTATCGAAACGGCATGCCGGATTTGATTGCATTTAAAGAAGGGAAATTTGAATGGATAGAGGTGAAAGGCCCAGGCGATAAACTCCAAGATAACCAATGGCGTTGGATCAAGGAGTTCAATCGCCTCAATGTACCGTTCTCGGTCTGTTATGTATACCCAAGTGACTTCAAGATGCAGGATTCAGAGCGTTGTCATTGATTCGAGGTCAAGGAAAACGACGCCGCGTAATAGCCAGCTCTTTCCAGGTTGTTTGACGCAGAGATCGGGGCAATGACACGCTCCCGAAGGGCGAGCTGTCTTGGCTTGTATACTTTGTTGTCGATTCTTGATTTAGAGTGACTAGATCTTTAAATCGCCGCCGCGTCTACAAACCAAGTCATTCTCGCTGAACCTAGCATCTTGAGGTTACTTGGGTATAACAGCACAAGCTTAGAAAAGAGCCAGAATGGTCTTAGCTACTTACTTTGGCGTTCTTCTGCCCTTTCTTCTCTTTCAATTGATCAATCACGTAGCTTGGTGCGACTTTCTCTAGTTCGCCCAAGCACTCGTCTGTTTTCGGGTTGTCGTAGCGAACATAAATGTCACAAACCGCATAAAGTTGCTCCGGCGCGCCAGAAATCAAATACGCTTGCTCAAAAGACTTCACCGATTTGTCTAGGTTGTACTCTTCTTGCAGTACACCATTGAGGTACCAGAAGTAACTGTTATCTTTCGCCATGTTGGCTGCTTTCTCAATCTCTAAAGCTGCACTCTTCTTGTCATCAAGACGCACAAGCGTTAACGCTTTCGAGTAATGCAAAGATGCGTTGTCAGGATGAAGCTTAATTGCAGAATCCAGCGTCTTTACTGCATCGGCATCGCGTTGCTGCGCTCGGTAGTTGTCCGCCAAGCTTAACCAGATTTGTGGATTCTCCGGCTGATTGATCACCAAAGCTTGATAGATTTTATCCGCTTTATCCCATTCATGATGCCAACGATAGACATCCGCCAATAACAGTTTGGAACCGTTATCTTGCTTGTTCTCTAAATAGCTGATCAGTTCAGCAACCGGGGCTTCAAGCGTTTGCTTCTGCTCGCTGCTCACGTTAGAAAAGTCACGCACTAAGTTGGTCGCCGCAGTAATGCGAACCATGGTTTCTTGGTCACTCAATAATGGCTCAATCATGCGCCAACGATGTTCAATCGTATATGGCTCTGCTCCAACAATCGCGGCTTCACGAACCGCAGGATCTTGGTCTTGAAGGCTGCGTGCAACCGCTACCAGCGCGTTTTGACTTGGGTAATTCGCCAACTCGTGCAGTGCTTCAATACGCTTTTCAACGGGTTGTTTGATGTCCTGCGCTTGGTAAGACAGCTTCGCAACCATTTGCTGTGGCGACATCTGCGCTGAGTTTGCTTTTTGAGCGCTTGTCACGCTCGCTGATGAGACTTGGTCTGGTGCGAGCAAGGTTTCATCTTGTGCAATGACAGATTGGCTTACGGTGATACCTAAAGCGACAACTAACAGTGTTTTTGAGAATGTCATATCAATCCCCTTAAAATTTGGTTTCGAATACAGGACGCTTCGCCGCTTGTTGGCGTAGCACTGAATCACTGTATTTGCCATGTGCCACAGGGTTACCCGTTGCACGAAGAATGTATGCCATTGCCTTATCAGCATGAGAGAAGAACTTTTTCCAACCTGCACACAGGTAGTTCAACCCGGGTTCACCGTCTTTGGTGCGGATGAAACGGTTTTTCGGACACTCACCGTAGCAAGCAAATTGGTAATCACACTGTTGGCACTGCTTGGTTAACGAGCGAGTCTTGGCAAAGCCAAACTTTTGCTGCTCAGGACCATAGGCCAACTTGTCTAATTTTTCGTGGTGGATGTTGCCAATCTTGTACTCTGGATAAACGTAGTGGTCACAAGCAAAAACATCACCGTTTGGTTCCATTGCCAAGCCTTTGCCACAAATCTCGCCAAGTGTACAAAGTGGGTTTTTGCGCCCCATCCAAGTCTCTACACTCGCTTCAAAGTACTGCACAAACACTTTGCCAATGTCGTGTTGAATCCACTCATCAAAAATCGCGATAAGGAAGTTACCCCACGCCTCGTCTGCCACACACCAAGGCTCTACTACAGAGTCTTTGTGACCAGGAATAAGACGCTTGTCGCCTTGTTTCAGTTGCTCTTGCGGCTGCCATGTTTGAGGTGCGGTAGTACGGAACGTTTTTTGTTCCACGATGGGAATGAACTGCATTTGCGGTGAGCGTACTTCATCACGCAGGAATCGGTATACCTCAAGAGGATTGCGGCTGGTTAGATTGTTTACACAAGTCAGCGTTGCGAACTTCACGTCGTGTTTGTGCAGCAGTTCAACAGCCTTCATCACTTGGTTAAAGGTACCACGACCTGCGCGGTTGGTTCGGTAAGCGTTGTGCATCATTTCTGGGCCGTCGATACTCAAACCGACCAAGAAGTTATTTGCTTTCAGAAATGCACACCAATCGTCGTTGAGCAATGTGCCATTGGTTTGTAGATCGTTAGAAATGACCACGCCTTCAGGCTTGTACTTAGATTGAAACTCAACAATCTTTTTAAAGTAATCCAAGCCCAACATTGTTGGTTCACCACCCTGCCAAGAGAAGATGATTTCCGGCGTGTTCTGCCCTTCAATGTACTGACGAATGTAGGTTTCTAGAGTCTCTTCATCCATCACAGGCGTGCAGCCTTTTTTGTACTCAAGTAAGTCCTGTTTGCTGAGGTAATAGCAGTAAGTGCAATCAATGTTACAAGCCGCCCCAATAGGTTTTGCCATGACATGTAAACGCTTAGAGGCTTTACCGTTGAACTGAGGACCTTGAGTAATGTGCATACGTCACCTTTTTCGTTATGAAATGCAGCTGAGAACGCTCATAAGCGTGCCATTCTCACCTTGATGACCTAATCATAAATCCCATTAATACAAGAGGCTTGTTATACCGTTTATAACCTTTTTTCATAGCGTTTATTGCTAATATTTATCGTGACTTTTTTGGCGAGAAACTATTGATGAAATCATTTAAAAGCAAATCGTTAACCGCACTTTCCATTCTATCATTCAGCGTATTAATGAGTGGTTGTGCAACTCAATCACCGCACCCTATCGCGCTCAACATTGATCAAAACATGGTGTTGGTGGAAGGCGGTTCATTTGTCATGGGATCGGACAGCGACTCCGCCAAGAAGGCAGAAACCCCAGCACGCGAAGTAAAGGTAGACGGCTTCTACATTTCCAAATTCGAGGTCACTCAAGAATTGTTTGAATCTGTCATGGGTTCTTCAATGAGTTACTTCCAAGGTGCAAACATTCCGGTTAATAACTTGAGTTGGCAGCAGGCAAATTACTTCATCGAGAAGTTGAACGAGCTGACCGGTGAAAGCTACCGCTTACCGACAGAAGCGGAATGGGAGTTTGCCGCGAAAGGCGGTAACAAGAGCCAAGGTTTCACTTACGCAGGCTCGAACAACATTGCTGATGTGGCGTGGTATGCCGACAACTCTAAAAACCAAGCTCACCCCGTTGGTCAAAAGCAACCCAATGAACTCGGTCTTTATGACATGACAGGCAACGTTGGTGAATTTGTTATTGATGCTTATGACGACACCTTCTACCGCTTTGGTCCAACCGAAAATCCAAACAACGCTAAAGACGAAAAAGCAGGCTTAGCACACAAATCCGTACGAGGCGGCAGTTTTGCCTATGATTCTGATGAATCAGAGAATTTCCGTCGAGACTTCGCCAGCCAGTCTATAATTATGTCGGACATGGGACTTCGCCTTGCGAAAGATGCTGATTAAGCACGACTACGCATGAGAAACGACGTGACTGCCCCTTTGCGCATTCTTACCAATTAAGACGTCTCTTGGTTAGGGAAATGGTTAGGGAAAGAGGCTAAATCTACGTTGTTCTCATTTAACCTCAAATGTATACAAACAATACATTCAAACTTAGGTAAATAATAATATGAAGAAACACATCTGTGCCCTTGCAGTCTTATCTGGTTTATCATTCTCAGCGATGGCTTTAGATTGCGATCCAAACTTACTACCTTCTTGGAAAGATGGCGCGAGTAAATCCGCAATTGTTAACTATGTTGATCAATCTACTGATGCTTCGAAAAAAACCTTCATTGCGGAACAAGACCGCATCGCGGTGTTCGACAATGACGGTACGTTATGGTCAGAAAAACCGTTTTACTTCCAACTGGCGTATGCGCTAGACGAAGTGAAACTGATGGCAAAAGACCATCCAGAATGGAAGACGCAAGAACCGTTTAAATCTGTACTGAATGACGATATTGAAGGTGTTTTCAAAGGCGGTGAAAAAGCACTACTTGAGATCGTCAAGGTCACTCATAGTGGTATGACGGTAGAGGAATATCAGCAAAAAGTCGCCGATTGGCTGAAAGTCGCGAAAGATCCACGCTTTGGCAAAGCTTATACCGAACTTACATACAAACCAATGCGCGAAATGGTCACCTACCTGCAAGAGCATGGTTTTAAGACTTACATCGTATCAGGTGGCGGTGTGGACTTTATGCGCGTTTGGGCACCAGAGGTGTACGGTATTCCCGAAGAGCAAATCATTGGCAGCGCGCTAAAATACAAGTACGACTACAACGACGGTAAGCCAACCGTGACCAAGTTAGGTGAAATCCTCACGATTGATGACAAAGCCGGTAAAGTTGAGAACATTCAGCACATCATCGGTAAGAAACCCGTTCTCGCGATTGGTAACTCAGACGGTGACCACGCGATGATGCAATGGGCAACCAGTCAACCAAACTCTATGGCGATGATCGTTCACCATACCGACGAAGAGCGTGAGTGGAAATACGACCGCAAGTCCAGTGTGGGTCATTTAGATAAAGCAATGGATGAAGCCAATCAGCGTGATAACTGGCACCTCATTGACATGAAAAATGAGTGGTGCACGGTGTATTAACCATACCTTTGCAACTGACAAACTCCTCCTTAGTGAGGAGTTTTTTTATTAATTTTCAAACGTTAGTCTTTTCTTCACGAACACTTCACGACTCTTCACACAAAATGCCTCCCATCGAAACGAAGAGGTAAATATATAATGAAAAAAACAGTCCTGACGATTCTCGCAGCAAGCTCATTTTCGGTTGCAGCAGCACCTTACGTGGGTTTGGAATACGGGTTCGGCACCACAGTTCACGATTTTGAACCATCTTTTCAAGCTGACGGTGTGAATCTGAATCCTGAATTGGAAGACGGTATTTTTGGTGGCTTCATTGGCTACTCTATCAATGATTCTTGGGCTGTAGAACTGGGTTATAACCAATTTGATCTCGATGACAGTCGTTCACGATTTGATAGCTTTGATTCTTCAACCGGAATCAAAAAAGAGATGGAGTGGGATTCGTCGATTAAGGCAAAACAAATTACGTTAGCACCAGTATTTAACTACACATTAAACCAAAAATGGTCTGCTAAAATGAAAGCCGGTTTGACTTACACACAATACAAGGCTCACGCAGGTAAATACTTAGAGACAGAAAATGAGCTAACCGACCACGAAAGTTCAGTTGCTCAAGGACCTGTAATCAAACATGACACTAATGAAGTGGGCGCGATGCTATCTATCGGTGCGGAGTACAAAATCTTCCCTCAATTGACCATCGGCGCGAACGCAAAATACCAGCTTGATAGCTACGCAAACACAGCATCAATCAACGTAGGCTCTACTTACTACTTCTAACTTAGGAAGCCATTAGCATGAAAAAACTGATTATTACGACAACATTAGCCCTAATTTCTGGCTCTGCATTGGCTGCCTTCAACGGTCCTGAAACCGCAGCAATCAGCACTGTAAAAGCGGCGCAAAATGCATCTGATGATAGCTATGTACTGTTGACAGGTAACATCGTTCAAGCACTTGGTAATGAGACTTACCTATTCAAAGACAACACAGGTGAGATTCAAGTCGAGATCGATAACGAAGACTGGATGGGTCAAGACGTATCACCGCAAGATCGCGTTGCCATTCGTGGTGAAGTAGACTCTGAATGGACAAAGACTCAAATCGACGTCGATACGATTCAAAAGCTATAAGCCACACGTTCAAACGAGATCCTTACTCTTGTTAAGTACAAAGCCACCGCATTGGGTGGCTTTTGTGCGTCTCTTAACAAACGCTCAAGCATGGGCAATTGGGCGGAAGGACCAAGCGAATACTTTTAGATCTAACATCAAATCGAATTTTACGGGAACGATAAGGCTCACCATCAAGATTTAAAGGCAGTGCTTTAGGGAAATCGATCTCCAACCAACTCGCCTGAGTATGCTTAACAAACTGCCCAGTCTCAGTTGGATTTTGAATTTCATCAATGACCTGAGGTAGCTCATGGGGCAAGAATGGATGCACCAAAGTAATGTCCATTAAGCCATCATCTATCAATGCATTTGGCGCAAGCTCTTGACCTCCTCCCGCAAGGCGACTATTACAAAACGCCCCAACCAAGATCTCCCCTTGATAACTGCCCTGCTCAATTGTGAGGGAGCCATCATAAGGTTTAAAGCCAAGCGCCTTCACTAGACCGGTTAATGTGTAGGCACCACCACCCAAAAAGTTTTTCAGTTCAACTGGTGTTTCAGCGGTAATTTCTGCTCCAAAGCCAGCTGCAGCAATGTTCATAAAATAGCGATCATTAGCTTGAACGCAGTCTACCGCAACAGCGTCACCATTGACGGCAAGTTCGATGGCTTCTCGAATCATGATTGGGATTTTCGTAGCAGTCGCGAAGTCATTCGCCGTACCCATTGGGATAATGGCCAATTCTGGACGAACGTTCGCCTCAATCTCATTCAAAGCCGTTACCGCTTCGTTAACGGTGCCATCGCCACCAGCAACAACAATACGTTTCATTCCTTGATTGACCGCTTCACTCACTAAACGAGTCATGTCTTGTGATTCCCAAGTGACCCGAACTTGCAGATCCACACCTTGTTCTCGCATTCGCATGATCTCACTGCGAAGCTCAGGCGTTCCGGCTTTCTTACCGTTTAGAATGGCTCGTATTGTCTTCATACTGGTCCTTTACTCTTCGATTGCTTTCCCTGCTTGCTTGAGTTGAGCTCTCAACCATTGATGCGCACTTTCATTGTGACGACTAGAATGCCAGATTGCACAAAGGTCATGAATTTTGTCACTAAAAGGAAGCGGGACGGCTTTAATATTATACGTTTTTGAAAAGTGTTGAATGGTCGACAACGGCAGCATACCGATGTATTCACTACCATTAATGACTGGCAGCATTTCCATTGCACCAGATGCGCGATACACGATATTCCTTTGCGCTAGGTCTGCAATATCTTCCTCATTCATCAAACTTTTACGCGCATGCCAACGCGAAACCACGACGTGTTCTTCCGCCAAAAATTGTTCTACAGAACAAGCATCATGAATTCGTGGGTGCTCGGCACTGCACACGACCATCAAACGCTCGGAAAACACTGGCTCTACTTTGAGGACAGTACGACCACGCGGTGGCATATCGATAATCAAATCATATCGTTGTAAACGCAGATCGCTTTCGTAATCTTCCGTAAACAAAGGATGCACTTCCAAACCGACATTCGGTGCGTTTTTACGGATTTGGCGCAGGAGCTGCGGCATTAACTCATAACTGGCAACTGAGACGCAGGCGATGGAAAAAATACGATTGGATACTTTAGGATCAAAACTGCTCGAGGCGGATAAGGTAGAAGTAAAGTTTTTCAGCGCAGCGACCATCGCAGGATAAATATCCATAGCAAAACTGGTCGGCTCGACACCCGATGTGCTGCGGTGGAACAGTGGCTCATCATAAATGTCACGCAAACGAGCGAGTGCTTTGCTCACCGCAGGTTGGCTGATATCAAGACGAGCAGCAGCCTTAGACAGGTTCTGCTCTTCATAAATCGCCACGAAAATGGGGATAAGGTTTAAGTCGGTGCTCTTCATTTTGCAAACATAAAACAGGACATGACCTTATTTTAGCTAACAGTATGATAGTTAACGACTCAGAACTCTAGATTTGAGCGTCTATGCATGTTTTCGCGAGTTTTAACCTTGCATTGACGAAGAATATTCTGAAAATCACTCAGGATTTTCCTAGGTAAGGGGTCAAGAATGCACTCGCCTCTTCACCGCATAAGCCAACTTCTACTTCAACGCCACCTTCTTTTAGGATTTCGATACCGCGACCAGCATTACGAGGATCAGGATCAAGCATAGCAACCACTACTTTTCTGATACCACAAGTCACTAAGGTTTTAGCGCAAGCTGGCGTACGACCCACAAATGAACATGGCTCTAGTGTTACGTACGCAGTGACGTCACTTAGGTCTCCGTTGTATGCGTTTAGGGCTTCCACTTCTGCATGATTACCACCAATCGCTTGTGTGTGCCCTTCTGATACGATTTCACCGTTTTTGACCAGCACACATCCGACAGGCGGGTTTGGCTGACAGGCAGGCAGCGCGTTGCGTGATACTTCCAACGCACGAAGCATAAATTGTTGGTTCATTTGAATTTGATACTCGTTATTCAGAATTTGGGTGATGGATTCTAACGCCAGCATGCTTTCCTCGCTATATAAAAGTGTTTGCAATACTGATACGTCTTATCTCAACAAACGACTCATTGCTAAACCTAATCCCCATAAAAAATAAAAAAACGGGGCAAACCGTAGTTGCCCCGTTTGGTTACCCTTCAGACCGCATTCCGAAGTGTTGACTAACGAATTCTCATCGTTAGTTCAACTGCACGAAGCTGAGCCAATGCTTTGTTCAACTCCATGTGTGCCTGTGCAAAGCTGATATCGTCTACATGAGCACGAATGTTTTCTTCCGCTGCTCTACGAGCTTCTTCAGCCCTTGCTTTGTCGATGTCTTTACCGTGAAGCGCAGTATCCGCTAATACAGTAACCACATCAGGTTGGACTTCGACCAAACCACCAGAGACATACAGGATCTCTTCAGGCTTGGACAAGTCACCAGTAATACGAGCAACGCCCGGCTTGATTTTACTGATAAGCGGTGAGTGACCCGGACGAATACCTAACTCACCATCCGCACCCGCTACCGCGATAGCATGTGCCGGACCTGAGTAAAGAGTGCCCTCCGCACTTACCACATTTAGTTGAAACGTATTTTGTGAAACCGCTATGGCCATATTGCCTCCCGCGCTTTACAGTTTCTTCGCTTTTTCAAGCACTTCGTCGATGTTGCCACAGTACATAAATGCCTGCTCTGGGATGTCATCGTACTGACCATCAAGCAGCGCTTTAAAGCCTGCAATGGTGTCTTTTAGTGGAACAAATACACCCGGTTGGCCCGTAAACACTTCAGCTACGTGGTAAGGCTGAGTTAGGAAACGTTCGACTTTACGAGCACGAGATACCAAGCGCTTATCTTCTTCAGACAGTTCATCCATACCTAGGATGGCAATGATGTCTTTTAGCTCTTTGTAACGTTGCAGCGTTTGCTGAACTTTACGCGCCACATCGTAGTGCTCTTGACCAACCACTTGAGGGTCAAGCTGACGTGATGTCGAATCCAATGGGTCAATCGCTGGGTACAGACCCAAAGCAGCGATGTTACGAGATAGAACAACGGTCGCATCCAAGTGCGCAAACGTGGTTGCTGGTGAAGGGTCAGTCAAGTCATCCGCTGGTACGTAAACCGCTTGGATAGACGTGATAGAGCCATTTTTAGTCGACGTGATACGCTCTTGCAGCACACCCATCTCTTCTGCCAGCGTAGGTTGGTAACCTACTGCAGATGGCATACGACCAAGCAGCGCCGATACCTCAGTACCTGCCAATGTGTAACGGTAAATGTTATCCACGAATAACAATACGTCACGACCTTCATCACGGAAACGCTCTGCGATGGTCAAGCCTGTTAGCGCAACACGTAGACGGTTACCCGGTGGCTCGTTCATCTGACCGTAAACCATGGCTACTTTGTCGAGAACGCCCGCTTCCTTCATTTCGTAGTAGAAATCGTTACCCTCACGAGTACGTTCACCTACACCGGTAAATACCGACAAACCTGAGTGAGCTTTAGCAATGTTATTGATAAGCTCCATCATGTTTACCGTCTTACCTACACCCGCACCACCGAACAAACCGATCTTACCGCCCTTCGCGAACGGACAAATCAAGTCGATAACTTTAACGCCCGTTTCCAGTAGCGCAGTGCTGTTAGATTGCTCTTCATAGCTTGGGGCATCACGGTGGATCTCGTAAGACACTTGCTCACCGATTGGACCACATTCATCGATTGGGTGACCCAACACGTTCATGATACGACCTAGGGTTTCTTCACCCACAGGTACCGTGATTGGGTTGCCCGTAGATTCCACTTCTAGGCCACGTTTCAGACCATCCGAAGAACCCATTGCGATACAGCGAACCACACCGCCACCCAACTGTTGCTGAACTTCCAGCATCAGTGAGCCGTTGCTACCATCGTTGATTTTCAGTGCGTCGTAAACTTTCGGACCTTTGCCTTGTTCGAACTCGACGTCGACCACCGCACCGATGACTTTGACGATTTTGCCAATACTCATAATTTAAACCTCAAATTCTCTCTCTAAACCGCTTGTGCGCCGGATACAATTTCACTCAACTCTTGAGTAATCGCCGCTTGACGCGCTTTGTTGTAAACCAACTGTAGGTCTTCAATCAGTTGCGCTGCGTTATCCGTCGCGGCAGACATTGCCATCATCCGCGCGGCTTGTTCACAAGCGATACTCTCAACCACCCCCTGATAAACCAGTGATTCCACATAGCGTTGAATCAGGTGGTTGAGAATGTCTTGAGGAGACTGCTCGTAGAGGTAATCCCAACGAGCCTCTTTATCACGTGAAATGTCTTCTTTCGGGAACGGCAGCATTTGCAATACCGTTGGTTTTTGCACCATGGTGTTTACAAACTGGTTGTAAACAAGGAACAAGCGGTCGATTTTGCCTTCGGAGTAGTGCTCCATCATAGCGTTAACCGCACCCAACATATCTTCCAGTTTTGGTGCATCACCAAGCCCAGAAGTCTGCGCCATTACTTTCCCGAGGGACTGGAAAAAGCTGATTGCTTTCGAACCAATGAGCGTCGTATCTACTTCAACGCCCTTCTCTTGCCAGTCCTGCATTTCTGCCAATACTTTTTTGAACAAATTACTGTTCAGGCCACCACACAAACCTCGATCGGATGAGATGATGATGTAAGCCACTCGCTTCACTTCGCGTTCTTGAAGGAAAGGATGGCTGTACTCCAGCGTACCGGACGAGACGTGACCGATAACCTTACGCATGTTCTCCGCGTAAGGACGGGACGCCTGCATGTTCTCCTGCACTTTGCGCATCTTGCTGGCGGCGACCATTTGCATCGCACTCGTAATCTTTTGCGTGCTACTCACGCTAGCAATTTTGGTGCGAATCTCTTTGGTATTTGCCATAACGGACTCCTGTTAGTGGTCCTACGATTGCAGCGCAGTGAACTCTTTCAGCAAGCTGTGTAGCTCACTCTCGATCTCGTCGTTGTAATCACCGGATTGGTTGATCTTGTCCAGTAGCGGCTGCGCGTTTGTACGACCAAATGCCATCAACTCATCTTCAAAGCGAGATATTTGGTTTAACGCCACATCAGTGAGGTAACCCTTCTCTGCTGCAAAGATCGCCAGTGCTTGCTCAGCAACGGTCATTGGTGCGTACTGCTTTTGCTTCATGAGTTCCGTTACTTTCTCACCGTGGTCAAGCTGACGACGTGTCGCTTCATCTAGGTCAGAAGAGAACTGAGCAAATGCTGCCAATTCACGGTATTGCGCCAACGCGGTACGAATCCCCCCCGACAGCTTCTTGATCACTTTGGTTTGCGCTGCACCACCTACACGAGATACCGAAATACCTGGGTCAACCGCTGGACGTAAGCCTGAGTTGAATAGCTGAGTCTGTAGGAAGATTTGACCATCGGTAATCGAGATAACGTTGGTTGGTACGAACGCCGATACGTCACCCGCTTGGGTTTCGATGATTGGCAGTGCGGTTAGAGAACCGGTTTTGCCTTTCACTTCACCGTTAGTGAATCGCTCTACGTATTCTTCGTTAACACGTGCTGCACGTTCTAGTAGGCGTGAGTGGAGGTAGAAAACATCACCTGGGAAGGCTTCACGACCTGGTGGGCGTTTTAGAAGTAGTGAGATTTGACGGTAAGCCACCGCTTGTTTTGATAGATCATCGTATACGATCAACGCATCTTCACCACGGTCACGGAAGTATTCGCCCATGGTACAACCTGCGTATGGCGCTAGGTATTGCAGCGCTGCCGCTTCTGATGCTGACGCAACCACCACAATAGTGTTTTCTAGTGCACCATGTTCTTCTAGCTTGCGAACCACGTTGGCAATCGTCGATGCTTTTTGACCAATTGCGACGTAAATACATTTAACGCCCAGTTCTTTTTGGTTGATGATGGCATCAATCGCCATCGCGGTTTTACCTGTCTGACGGTCACCGATGATCAACTCACGTTGACCGCGACCAATTGGCACCATGGAGTCTACCGCTTTGTAACCAGTTTGGATTGGTTGGTCGACAGACTTACGGTCGATAACACCAGGGGCAATAACCTCTACAGGGTCCATACGATCGAATGACACTGCGCCTTTACCATCGATTGGTTGACCTAGCGTGTTCACTACACGACCTAGCAGACCGTTACCAACTGGCACTTCAAGAATACGACCGGTGCCTTTTACTTTCATTCCTTCTGACAAGTCCGCATATGGACCCATCACAACAGCACCGACTGAATGACGCTCTAAGTTCAGAGCCAACGCAAAGCGGTTATCTGGCAGTTCTAGCATCTCGCCTTGCATAACGTCTGCAAGACCGTGAATTGTGATGATGCCGTCACTCACAGAGACGATAGTACCTTCATTTCTCGCTTCACTTTCGAGGTTGAAGTTAACAATTCGCTCTCTGATTAATTCACTGATTTCATTTGAATTTAATTGCATTTCTATACCCCGTTACACATGTAGGTTGGTCGCCAATCGGCTCAGGTTGGTGAGGACACTGCCGTCATACACGGTCTGCCCTGCTGTGATCACCACACCACCTACAAGGGATGGATCCAGTTGTGTTTCTAGTGTGATGGCTTTACCGTACTTTTCGGTTAACGCTTGTTTAAGCCTTGCCATCTGTTCCTCATCCAGAGGTTCTGAAACACGCACTGTTACTGTCATGGTTCGTTCGTAATCCGCTTTCATCTCTTGGAACTGAACGTTTACTTCACTGAGCGCTTTTAGACGCTTGTTCTCTTCCATAATGCGAAGAAAATTCTCGAAGTTTTGATTCAACCATTCACCACCAGCATGAAGAATCAGATCCAACAATGGTTGTTCAGAACCGTCTTCATCGAGGTCATTCAAGACCAGAAGCGTGTTAGGTTGTTCCAAGACCACTTGGGTAATCGCAAACATTTGTTGCCAATCGTCCAAGCATTCTGCGTCGCGTGCGTAATCAAACGCCGCTTTTGCGTAGGGTTGAGCTACCACTGTCAATTCGGACATGTGCCCTCCTACATTTCGTTGATGAAGCGGTTCACCAAGTCGCGGTTAGCCGAGCTATCCAGATTGCGATTGATCAGCTTGCTGGCACTTTCAATCACCAGATCCGCCATTTCATCTTTCAGCTCTTGGCGAACTTTACTGCGTTCGCTTTCCACTTCTGCTTTGCCTTCTGCGACAATGCGCGCTTTCTCTTGATTTGCCAGATCAACCGCTTCCGCAACCATCTGTTCTTGACGTTGCTTACCTTGGTTGATGATAGCTTGAGCTTTTGAGCGAGCTTCTGTCAGCAGCGCTTCACCGTTCGCTTTTGCCAGTTCTAACTCTTGTGCTGCTTTTTCTGTTTGCTCAAGACCTTGGGCAATTTCAGCACGACGCTCATCAAGCAGTTTTACAAGTGGTGGCCAGACATATTTCATGCACAGCCAAACGAAAATCACGAAGGAGATCGCCTGACCAAACATTGAGGCATTTAAGTTCATAGCACCCTCTCTTCTATAACGTTATGAAAATTATTAATTCGAATTACGCTACAGCGAAGATGATGTACAAGCCGATACCAACACCGATCATTGGCACCGCGTCCACAAGACCCATCATGATGAAGAATTGAGTACGAAGCATTGGGGTCAAATCAGGTTGACGAGCCACACCTTCAAGGTATTTACCTGCAAGGTTACCGATACCTGCTGCGGCACCCGCTGCACCAAGACCGATCAGTAGTGCACCCGCCACGTAAAGAACTGCGCTAACGATATCCATAACAACTCCTAGAATTGAATTTTTTAATTAAGAAACAAGATTTTTGAAATTAATGCTCTTCAACAGCCATGCCGAGATAAACCACGGTCAGTACCATAAAAATAAATGCTTGAAGAACAACAATAAGAATGTGGAACAGTGCCCAAGGAACACTTAGTGCCCATTGCATCCACCACGGCATTAATGCAATTAGAATGAAGATCATTTCACCTGCATACATATTGCCAAATAATCGAAGACCTAAAGATATTGGTTTAGAAATTAACGTCACCAATTCAAGAACTAAGTTCACTGGATATAACAACGGATGTGAAAATGGTTGAGTAGTTAACTCTTTAATAAAACCTTTCACGCCTTTGTTTTTAAACGTATAACCTAACACCAAAATAAATACGCCTAATGCCATCGACATCGTAATATTGACGTCAGCGGATGGTAAGTCACGGAAGTGTTCAACCCCTACAGCACGAGTAAGTGCAGGAATTAAATCAATCGGTAACAAATCCACGGCATTCATTAATAACACCCAAACAAATATTGTCAGTGCCAAAGGACCAATTAACTTGTCCTTCGCTTGAAATATTTCTTTTACAATGTCATCGACGAACTCAAATATTATCTCGATCAAACACTGGAATCGTCCTGGTACTCCTTTCGTTCCTTTCGTCACCGCATAACGGAATGAAAGGATGAAAACGAGCCCCGTCAACCAGACCATGATCATGGAATCAAGGTTAATTCCAAACCAACCGTCGCCGGCGGTGAGAAAGGTCAAGTGGTGCTCAATATATTCATGAGCGGACTGGACAGTCTCCATTTATGCCTTCCTTTCGAAGCGGTCTCTGAACAGCGGCGTTAAGAAGTGACCAAACATCGTCACACAAAAGCCTATCAGGACCACGATGTTGCGAAGAGCCATAAATCGAAACGTCAAAACAAACATCACTATGGTGTAAATGACTTTGATATTTCGACTCAGATGCATGAGGTCACGCAAACTCTCTTCTGGTTTCACCCTAGATTTAATGGACGCGAATACCATGCCAAACAGAGATGGAAGAATCGCAATCAGTACCCCAGTGATTGCTGATTCAGCGCTTAGAGTCCCGCTTCGCATGTACTCATACGCGATGAATACCAGACCCAAAGCTGCTTGAGCAATCAGAATCCTCTTGCCTGCCACCAATATTGGGTCGTCGTGAATATTAGCTTCCATAAATCACCCTTTAAAATAATATCGAATTAAAACTTCTGATAATTAAACTTCACAAAATAAAGCTGCCTAGTGACGATGAATTATATTAAGATAAATTTAATACACAGAATCAAATTTAATCTGATAATTATTATTCACATATTTAAAAATCAAAACGGAATCACTCCGTATTTCCGTTTCCCCAGAAATATACACCGATAATTTTAATAATCTAAATCGAAAAACTTGCAAATTATCATTCCATTTTTGAAGTGTTATTTTATTTGAACAAATCAAAAATGAAATATACATTGAATAAGCCGTCTTTATCAGGGTTAAGACGAAAAGCTTGTCACATGGAAGTGACACTCCATCACGAAAGGAATTAAAGTGATTTATTGGTTATATAATCTTAAATATACTATTTTTAATATATAGCCGATTAATAAACCTGTTTAATATAAAGATAAAATAGATCAAAAGCAGAACGTCGAAGTGACAAGAATTAAATATATGTAGAATATATTATTTTGTCACGCTCATTGTAGCACGCAAAAATAACAACATGACGTTTATTAAAGGATATAAAAACGGACGCTTTACTAGCGTCCTTTTCGTTTTTATTTCTTATTGCTTGCCTGCTTATCGAGTTGTGGCAAGGCTTTAGGTATCACCCACTTGAAGCGTTTTGGCTTCAACGCTTGTATCCCTTTCCAAAGAGCATTCATCAAGCTTACGTCCTCCTGCCCCTCTTGTAGGCGCTGTGAACGCTTCTGCCAAACGTCAGAGTCACTGGCTTTACTCATTTCAAGACCACCTGTGTTGCTTCTCAACTGCTTATACAAGCTTGCTCGAACATCACCCCATCGGTTTGCTTTCACCATTCGTCTGAACACTAACCAAGGAGGCGTAGGACGAGAACGATAATAACGGTGAATGCTCAAGACGGCGATAACGAGAACAAATAGCGTCACTGCGCAGCCAATCAACCAGCCAGAATAAGCTCGAACAAAGGATTTGAATGTATGCTTGGCTTTGAAGGTCTTACCCTCAATCACCACCGTTTCCAGCTGTTTACTCTGGCTATTCCACCATTGGAACGTATGCTCAGGCAAGGTGAACTCACCACCCTGTTGGATCACATACACGCTTTCTTCGATACGACTCGATTGGTAATCGCCACGCGTTTGCTTATCATCTAAGCGGTTTGGTTGAGGATAGGCTTGATAACTGGCAGTAGAATCATTGGATAACAAGTCTGGAAGCAATACTGACAGGCTGTCTTGTGCATTGATCGTAATGGTGCGAGTGATTGCATCGCCGACTTTCAGCTCATCGTTAGACGTTGTCCATTTCTGATCCACACTCACCTTAGTCGCAGTAAACCATGCAGACTCATCACTGAGCAATCCAGAAGGCATAGACGCTTCAAACTTAATTGGCTGCGTATAAAGCGTACCAGCGACCTTCGAACCATCAGGCGCAGAGACTTGCACACCAACAGCGACAGGTGGAATCACAAACTGACCCGAGGCTTGCGGATACAAAGTTATTTCCCAACGCTGACGAGACCAAGTCTGTCCCCCTTTGCGCTCGGTATAGTTGGTTGCTAATTGGTTACGCTGCTTTGCAATCACGTTAGGGATTTCTACGCTGCCAATGCGTGTACCACCTGTGAACCAACGAGGCGTTGCGACTTCGATGTACAAAATCACCTGCTCATTCACACTGAACTTAGGTGCTTCCTTCCTATCGGTCCCTGCTCCCTGCTTACCAACCCATGCTAACAATTCAACATTATCGCTGCGCTGCAAGTCTTGAATGTCTTGTGCGTTCGCCAAACCAGTAAAAAACAAAGTAAACACCATCAAGATAGTGCTTAGACGCCCAACAATAGAGTCAGCGCCAAGCTTGAATACATTCATCATTGTGCTTGCTCCTCTTCTTGTTGTCGTTGCGGTCGTGGCTTCGGCTCCGTTTTCACGGGCTCACGCAGTTGAATTTGGAACTTAGCACGCAAGAAGTACTTGGGATCAGCCTCTACGCGTTTTAACCACTTATCCGCCAGCTCTTGGCTGCCAAGAATTTCGTTCGCATTGAGTTTCTCTTTCAGCATTAACTCAGCAGCGGTTTTTTCGTCTGCCCCATCTGCCGTTTGCGGGTTGTCACCCAGTTCAAATGACTCTTCGGGTCCATCCGTTGTCCCTGCTTGACTTTCACTGGTGCGGTTAATCTCTTCAACAATGCCGCCGATGACTTTTAGGTTATGTTCAACGTCTGGTCGCAATTGATCGCTCAAGGTGTCTTTGTCTGCCAGTGTTTGCAATAAATTACGCGCTGCCAAGTACTCACGTTGACGCGCCAACGCACTCGCAGCGTTGTACAAGCCATAGTCTTTTACCGCATCTGATGGATCGTTTTGCATCTCCAAGAAAGCCGTATGAGCCAGTTTGTATTCGCCAGCGTAGTAATAAGCCGTCCCTTTTCGCAACGGATCCGTAAAGTGCTTTGCTGCCTCAAGGTATTCGTTTTTGTTGAACAGGCGCTGCCCTTGTTGGTTTGGCGTGAGCCATAAATCCCACCACCATTGAGACGCTTTATCCCAGACCGTAACCTCTTGCACCACTTCAAGCTTATCCGCTTTGAGCGAGACGGTTTCCGCCATGACTTTTGGCGTCATAAACAAAGACGTTGACACCATCGCGACAACACACCATTGCACTAACCACCCTTTGCGGAACCAAAGCATCATGATGAGCGCAATTGGGAACAACAGTT
Organism: Vibrio sp. SSH13-20; assembly: GCF_040104475.1. Classification (NCBI taxonomy): domain Bacteria; kingdom Pseudomonadati; phylum Pseudomonadota; class Gammaproteobacteria; order Vibrionales; family Vibrionaceae; genus Vibrio; species Vibrio sp. SSH13-20. Next base: position 593,165 of record NZ_JBECOU010000001.1, on the reverse strand, counting down.
GATAACCCATGTCTTTCCAAGGCATTGAGGATTCACCATTGAGTTGCATGTTTCGCTCAACAAAACGATTCAGCTTCTCTATGTCACTATTGTCTACCGTCACTTCCACAAGGCGTCCACCAGTCGCGCTGGCAAGATTATTTAACGAGTCCAAATCGACCGGGTTGTTAGAAACAATGTCTGAGTTACCCGCAGCCAAGATAAGCAATTGATAAGGCTTGTCAGCGAAGTAGTTTTTGTAAGCGGTAATAGTTGCAGGATTAACCCCATCCGTGACCAACAGAACCGTCGAACCCGGTTGGTCTTGTAATTGTCGGTCAATCAAAGGCAGCGCCGTTTCAGCAAGTTTACCTTCAACCGGCATGATTTCTGGTGTTATCGCAGCAAGAAACGGTTCGAATACTTTACTGTCCTGCGTCACAGGCATCGCAACATGAGCAGACCCCGCATACACAACTAGCCCAGTACTGCCTCCTTTTCTTGCTGCCAAGAGGTCTCGGATCTTTTGCTTAGAGCGCTCCAAACGGCTTGGCGGAAGGTCTTTTTGCAACATCGAATCGTTGTTATCCAACACCACCAGCATGGAGGCTTTATCCTCGCCAAATGGAGAAGCTTGGCGCTCCCACGAAGGTCCAGCACAGATGATGATAGCAATCGCCACTATCACCATAAGTAGCTTGAGCGGCAGTTGCTTTCGCCAACCATAATCACCAATCGTTAAGGCTTTACGTAAGTGCTCTGGAAGAATGTCTTTCCAGCTAGGTTTGGCTTCTTCTCGCCACCTTAACCAAAGCAAAAGAAACATTGGGATGAACGCCAATAGCCACATTGGACGAATGAAATGGAACTGTGTGAAGAACTGTTCTAGTCCCATGCTAGAGAAAGGAGAATCAAACATGGCGCTCTCCTTTTCCGTTTTCTGCTTGCGTGGAAGCTCCACTAGTCACTGATAGTCGACGACGCTTAAATGTCGCTAACGTGAACGCGGTCAAGTACATCACAACGACTAAAGCCATTAAATAGTGATGCAAGCTTTGCTTGGGGCGATACGTGGTACTTTCATAAAGCTGGGGCTCTAACTTACCAATCTCATCATAGGCTTTAGCAAGTTCGTCACGGTTGAGCGCTTCAAACGCCTCACCGCCGGACTCCTTCGCAATACGTTTGATCGTATTCATATCTAGCGCAGTTTCACCCACGGTTTGTGGATCACCCATGGCAATCACGTGGATACGTACATCTTTCGCTTTCGCGACTTTCGCCGCATCAATAGGCTCAACGAAGCTTCCAGTGTCATTACCGTCCGTTAGAACAATGGCGACTTTCTCTTTGTTCTCTTCTACGTCGGTACGCGACTTTTCGCTTTGCTCAAACACCTTAATCGCTAAACCAATTGCATCACCTAAATGAGTGCTTTGCCCTGCCATCGCTACATCCGTTTGGTTAAGCAGCTCTAACCACACTTTTTGATCGGGGGTGAATGGAGTTTGGACAAATGCTGCGTCGCCAAACAAAATCAGACCTAAACGGTCGCCTTTGCGCGTTTTGGCAAAGTCACTCAACACTTCTTTAGCGGCGTCAAGGCGAGTGATCTTTTCTCCGGTTTGGGATGTAAAGTCTTGCTCTGCCATTGAGCCAGACAAATCAACTACAACCATGACATCACGCCCTAAGCTTTCACGCACCTGTGGCTCGCCAAGTACTGTCGGTTTTGCCATTGCGGTCACGACCAAAAGCCAAGAAATGATGAGCGTTGCACGCTGCCACCAGCTCGGAGTCAGTTGACTTGCACCTTCTGATGGCGTTTCACCTATGGCATCCACAAGCTGACTAAAAAACGGCACTTTGATGGCCATTTGTTTGGTGCGGTAAGCTGGAACGAGGAAATACACTACCAAAGGCAGTGGCAAGATGATGAACCAAAGCGGATGCTCAAACTCAAAACTGCTCATGCCCAGCCATGAAGCCAGAAGATCACCCATGGCGACCTCCTTTTAATACACGCGCTTTGTAGGCAAGCGTGCGCTTTTCAATATTTTGAGCGTTCTCATCATGCTCTTTCACCCACTTAGTGGCGCGTTCAAGAAGTTGTAAACACTCTGTTTTTTCCAGTTCAACACTTGGGTCAACGATACTTTGCAGCCATCGCTTCGAGACTTCGTCATCAAACATTTTATGCTTAGGGTTAAGCTCATCTAACTTGCGCAGGAACGCCGTATCAAACAAGCGAGCATGGGAGCTATCAAGATGAATCAATACAATTTTCAAAATCGAGAACAGGGCTTTGGGCATACTCGCGTCATCTGGATTCAAACGAGAAATGGCTTCAATAGCTTCTTTACGGTAGCGGTTATCCCACCAATGGTGCAGCAATCGGTAACCCAGATACATAAATACAATCGCACCAATGACGGCAAGGATCTTCCAACCAATGGTTTGTGGTACCCAGCTTACGCTTTCTGGCACCGCAACGTCATGCAGCTCACGCAGAATATACGTGCTTGGAGGCGTGTGTAAGTCTGTCATTTATCGACCTCCAACGAGTTTTTGGAATTGAGTAATGTGGTCACCTGATGTATCGATTTCGATATGAGGCAGCTTTTTCATCGCCATTAGTTGCGCCAGTGATTGACGTTTTAACTGCGCTTTCTCAACCAAACTGGCACTGGCGGCGTCGACTTTGGCTTTGCTGTCTAAGTTGAGCTGGTAACGACCGTCACCAATCACCCATTTCACTTTTGCCAAATCTTGAGGAAGCGACTGCTCTAAAGGGTCGCTCACCATTACCGCGAGAACATCGTTGTGCTGTTGAAGCTGCTTAAGGTGATCTAGGTGGTGCTCTTCGCAATCACGCCAATCACTAATAAAAATTAATGTGGATTGTTTTAGTTTCATGCGTTTGATGAGTTCTATCCATTTACTGAACGTCACGTTATCTGCATCAATCGAGTCCACATTTAAGCGCTGGTTGACTTGAGAGAGTCGTTTCAGTTGTGCAAGCAGATCGTTTTGCGAACGCTGGGCTTTGCTGTGATATAGAGCGGAGTCAGAAGCGATAACAAATCCCACTCGATCACCGTCTTTCAATACTCGCCAACCACACATAGAAGCGACTTCAGCAGCGACTACGGATTTCATGACCTCGGTAGAGGCGAAAAACATCGCACTGCGCTGATCAACGCAAACAATCACATTGCGGTCTTTTTCTTCGGTGTAACTGCGCACATGAGGCTTGCCTGTGCGCATGGTGACTTTCCAATCTAGGTTTCGGATGTCGTCCCCTAGTTGGTAGTGACGCAGCTCTTCGAAGTTCAGACCACGCCCACGGAATAATGAGTTGTGACGTCCAGAAAGCACACTGCCCGCTTTTAAGTGAGGCAGCAGGCTAAAGGATTCGGCTTGTGCTTGTAAACGCACTAAGCGAGCGTAATCACAATACAAGCGAGGATCGAGCCCTTGGGATTGAGGAGCAAGCGTTGGCTTTGCCATAGTCCCTCCTGCTTATCCGATTTCTACACAATCAAGCAGCTCTTGCACCACTCGCAGGTGATCAACACCATCGGCAAGTGCATCGTAAGAAAGTGAGAATCGGTGTCCAAGTACCGATGGCACCATCGCACGTACGTCATCAGGCGTTACATAGTCACGCCCTTGTAACCATGCGTAAGCACGAGCACATTTGTCCAACGAAATTGATGCGCGAGGACTTGAGCCGATTTCGATCCATTTTTGTAGCTGGGAATCGGCGTAACGCTCTGGTTTACGTGTCGCCATCACAAGCGCCACAATGTAGTTCTCAACCAAATCGGAAACCGCAACGTTTGGCAGTTGACGTCGCGCTTCAATCACAAGCTCTGGCTCAATGTGTTTTGGCGTCACTAATTCACTACTGGTTTCTGAGCCCAGCTCTTCACTGCGCACTAAACGAATAATGTCACGCTCAGCTTCATCTTCTGGATAGTCCACGGTCACTTTCATGATAAAGCGGTCCATCTGCGCTTCTGGCAATGGGTAAGTGCCCTCTTGTTCAACTGGGTTTTGCGTAGCAAGCACCATGAACAACTCTGGCAAGACGTGCGTCTTATCACCCACTGTAATCGTACCTTCTGCCATCGCTTCTAGCAGTGCAGCTTGTACTTTTGCTGGCGCACGGTTTACCTCGTCCGCCAATACGATGCTGTTAAAGATTGGACCTGGTTGGAAGTGAAGTTGAGGCTTGCCATCTAGTTCTTGGTACACTTCGGTACCTGTAACGTCTGAAGGTAACAAGTCGGGGGTAAACTGAATACGACCAAAGCTGGTATTAAGTAGATTGGCAAGCGATTTCACCGAGCGCGTTTTTGCCGTCCCCGGTAAACCCTCTAGAAGTACGTGACCATTGGTCAGTAACCCTATCACCAAAGCCTGAACCACATGGCTTTGTCCAATGACGCTTTTTTCAGTTTGTTCGATTAATTCATTAATGGCTTGTTGTGCGTGGTTCATAATGTGCCCTCAAAATGCGTAATTTTTGCTGTGTACATCCTACTCACAAGCCCTATAACTATTGGTTATAAACTTAATACCCAACTTATTTGTAACCATTTATAGCCAATAACTTACCGCCAATTTTAATTTGAAATTGTAGCTCGTAATTGTTGAATAACCTCCGCTGGAGCCACTTCTGCAAGCTGCTTAATACATTGTTCAAAAGCAAAAGCTACGGCGCCTTGTTTATAGTTGCGCGCTAACACTTCACACTCGGCGTACAAATGCTGCGGATTTCCACCCACTTGGTAGGCTGTGCTCAGTGCTTTGCTTGCCGCGAGTATGTCACTCTTCTCTAACGCCAAACCATACACATACCAATACTGCGGGTTGTGTTCTGCCGTTTCAGCCGCTTGTTTCAAATATTGGTTTGCCTTAACGCCATCTCCAACACGAAGCCATGCCAAACCAGCGCTGTAAGGCAAAGCACTCGATTTAGGTTGCGCTTCAATCCCTGCCATCAAGGTTTCTAGTGCTTTTCTGTCGTTACCTTGTGTACGGTACAAATCCGCTAAGTTGGCGTAGCTGTTTTCAAAGTAAGGCTCTATTTCAATGGCTTTTTGATAAGACGCAATGGCTTTACCTGTTTCTCCAAGAGCTCGATAGACATTTGCTAGGTTGGTTCGTCCAAAACCTCGATCCGCATTGAAACGCTGGATTGCCATGTAGTCTTCCAACGGCTGTTTGATCTTGTCGCGTTGCAGCGGATTCATTTCTGGATAATGACGAACCAAAGCAGCCGCGGCTTCAGCGCGAACGGACAATACTGGGTCAGTTAGTAATGGTTCGAGAATTTGCCAACGATCGCTAAATTCATAACCAGAAGAACCAGCAACGGCACCCAAACGGATCATATCGCTTTCATGTTTTACTGCCCTCGCTAATGAAACCAAAGTGTTCTGTCCGGCATTGCCACCCATACGTTCTAAAGCAGACGCACGAATAATATCGCTTAACGATGCGTCTTGAGCCGAATATGCTAATGCATCAGGCGCACCACGATGACCAATAGAATCCGCGTAAAATGCGACCGCGAAGTGTTGTTGGTTTCGGTATTTTGAATTCGGGAACCATTCGCCTATTTTCTTATCTGCCCACTGATTGGTTTCGTCTTCATGACAAGACGTACAGACGTTTGGCGTATTAATATGCATACTCAAATCTGGGCGCGGCACATGCCAACTGTGATCACGACGCGGGTCCACTTGCATGTAAGTCGTTTCTGGCATGTGACAAGTTGTGCATTGCGATGCCTCAGTATTTGCCTCATGGAAAGTGTGATTTTCCGGCATGTAGCCAGACGCAATATGGCACTGAGCACAAACCGCTTCTTCTGGGATCTTCAACTCTGCGGTATGCGGATCATGGCAGTTAGTACAAGTAACGCCTTTTTCTGCCATGGCAGATTGCAAAAATGAACCGTAGACGTAATCTTCATCATAGATTTGACCATCGTGATAATAGAGCTCTGGTGTGATTAAGCTAAGACGATATTTATCTAGGAACGAACCTTTTACGTGATCTTCAGTTTCGTTGAGCTGCGTACGACGACTATGGCACTGCGCGCACGTTTGAACTTGGTGCGTCATCGCTATTTCTTTTGGCTGGAGCGTACTGTGCCCTTCTTCGTAGACCCATTCTTTTACAGCCAGACCTAAATCTCGGTCAAAACCATAGTGATTCGCTGAGACGATGGTATTTCCAGATTTTTCCGCTTGTTTGGCAAGCTCTACATGTTCGCTGGCAGGACCGTGGCACGCTTCACAACCCACATTGATCTCAGACCACGTGGTTGAATACGTATTGGTTTTGGCGTCGTAGTTCTTTTCTAGATTCGTTGAGTGGCAATCGGCACACATGAAGTTCCAATTCTGCCCCGTATTCGTCCAATAGAATTCATCTTTTGGCGTGGTATCTGGATATAGGTGAAACCAGCGCTGACCACCTTGTTGCTTGGTTCTCGAATCCCATGCAAAAGGAATGAGTTGGACTCGCCCATCTTCAAACTCCACCATGTATTGTTGAAGCGGTTCCCATGCAAAGGTGTAGCTAATTTTGTAGTCGTGCCACTCTCCGTCTGGACCTTGGATATTGACCCAATACTCGTCCCCTTTTCGATAAAAACGGTTTGGCTTTCCTTCGAATGTAAACGTGTGCTCGTTAAAGTCACCCAATACGGACTGTGCATCAGCATGCCTCATCGCCATATCATGATGAGATCCTTGCCACGCTTTGGTTTCTTTTTGGTGACAATCTACGCAAGCTTCACTGCCTACGTAAGTTAGCGTTGATGATTCGGTTGATTGCGGTGTTTCCTGCGCAAACAGAGAAAAACTGACGAGCGCTGCAAGACCAGTTAAGGTCTGCTTCCAACTTGCCCACTGAGTCATAACTGTCCTTGTGTGATTCTTTTTATTCTCTGATCAAAGATAGAAGTGTTTTTTCTTTTTAGACAAGCAATTACATAGGTTTTAAGAAAAACTCAAACGAGGCGCAAAAAAAGAGGCTCCGAAGAGCCCCACATTTGGTTGCAATCAATCTATTTATTGTGACTTTCTTGCAGTTTCTCCATCACCTGATCAAGTGAGAAGCTCGCAGCTTTCTGCCTTGGAGGGAATTCTTGGAATGTTTCTAAGAACTTGCCCACATAAGCCTGTGCAGGAACAAGCATATACGCATGGTCGATCAACCAATCGTAATACGTGTTCGACGTAATATCTGCGACTTCGTATGGGTCCATGCGTAGATTGAAGATCTTAGGCACACGCAACGGTGTAAACGGTTCAGCCCAAATTTGCAACGTACCTTTCGCGCGCTGCTCTAGGAATACAATCTTCCAGTTGCGGAAACGCAGTGAGCTCAAATCACCATCGTCTGTAAAGTAGAAGATTTCTTCACGTGGCCCTTTGTCCTCTTTACCAGTTAGGTAAGGCAGGAAGTTGTAACCATCAAGATGGTTTTTGAACGTCTTATCTCCTGCTTTATAGCCTTTCAGGAGTTTCTCTTTGATTTGATCATCGCCTGCTGCCGCTAGGAATGTTGGCATCCAGTCCATATGATGCATGATCTCGTTAGACACGCTTCCCGGCTCAATTTTACCCGGCCAACGAACCATAGCGGGAACACGGAATGCGCCTTCCCAGTTAGTATTTTTCTCACCACGGAATGGCGTTGTACCTGCATCTGGCCACGAGTTCATGTGTGGACCGTTATCAGTGGAGTAAAATACGATGGTGTTATCTTGAATGCCAAGATCATCCACTTTCTTCAATAGCTGACCAACATGGTTATCGTGCTCAACCATGCCGTCGGCATAAAAACTGATGCCAGTTTTGCCCAAGTTGTCTTCTTTGACGTGAGTGCGGAAATGCATGCGTGTGGCATTCCACCAAACGAAGAACGGTTTGTCGGCTTTCACCGCCCGATCCATAAAATCAAGTGCCGCATCTAGCGTTTCTTCATCTACGGTTTCCATTCGCTTACGAGTGAGCGGCCCCGTATCTTCAATTTTGCCATCAGCAAAGGATTTAATGACACCACGAGGACCAAATTTCTTACGGAATTCTGGGTCTTTCGGGTAATCAACATTTTCCGGTTCTTCCTCGGCGTTCAAGTGATAAAGGTTGCCAAAAAATTCGTCGAAGCCATGATTGGTTGGAAGATGTTCGTCTTTATCGCCTAAGTGGTTTTTACCAAATTGCCCCGTCATATAACCTAAAGGTTTAAGCATTTCTGCAATCGTTGCATCTTCTGCTTGCAAGCCTAGGTCAGCCCCCGGAAGACCAACTTTACTCAAGCCGGTTCGCAGCACTGTTTGACCCGTAATAAAGGTGGAGCGACCCGCGGTACATGATTGTTCGCCATAGTAGTCGGTGAACATCATACCTTCTTTTGCGATTCTATCGATGTTTGGGGTTTTGTAGCCCATGAGGCCGAACGTATAGGCGCTGATATTCGACTGACCAATATCATCACCCCAGATAACCAGAATGTTCGGTTTTTCTGCTGCGATACTGCTACTTGTCGCGCCGATAAAAGCAGCGGCAAGAATCGCTAATCGGCGTTTAACGCCATAATTCGCTGTCATATAAACCTCTGTCTGTATTAGAAAAGTGCATCCTGCACACAAACGTATAGCTCACAAAACAGACTAATGCGAATCCAATAGCATAATTAAAATTAAGTTAAAACTAAGGTCTTATAAGCTCTAAACCAAAGGGGAATTAACGTGACCCAAGTCTCGCTTCAGTTTTCCATACAAAAGGTAAGGTTTGAATATTAAACCAAGAAAACAAAGAGTTACGCGTCTGCATAACTTATGGTTATAAACACTATAAAGCGACATTCTTCAATTGCATCATTAACTTAATAGCCAACGAAGCGTAGGCGGTCCCTAAGCTTCTCTTCCAACTTTCAACCAATTTGGAGTTTTTATGGCTAACCAAATGAGCAAGCTGGCTGTCGGTCTCGGCGTACTGGCAACCTCAAGCGCAGCAGTGGCGGCAGACAAACCGAATATCCTAGCGATTTTTGGTGATGATGTTGGTTACTGGAACATCAGTGCATACAACCAAGGTATGATGGGTTACGAAACCCCGAATATCGACCGTATCGCAAACGAAGGTGCACTATTTACTGATCACTACGGTCAGCAATCTTGTACTGCAGGCCGTGCAGCATTCATCACAGGCCAAGAACCGTTCCGTACTGGCTTGCTTACAATTGGTATGCCAGGCTCAACTCACGGCATCCCTGATTGGGCACCGACCATTGCAGACTTGTTAAAAGAGCAAGGCTACATGACGGCTCAGTTCGGTAAGAACCACTTGGGTGACCAAGACCAACACTTGCCAACTAACCATGGTTTCGACGAGTTCTTTGGTAACCTTTACCACCTAAACGCTGAAGAAGAGCCAGAAACATATTACTACCCGAAAGACCCTGAATTCCGTAAAAACTACGGCCCTCGCGGTGTAATCAAGTCATTTGCTGACGGTAAGATCGAAGACACAGGTCCTATGACACGTAAGCGTATGGAGCATGCCGATGAAGAATTCCTAGAAACGTCATTGGCGTTCATGGAAAAAGCCGTAAAAGCGGACAAGCCTTTCTTCATCTGGCATAACACAACACGCATGCACGTATGGACTCGCCTTCAAGAGAAATACCAAGGTAAATCAGGCATCAGTATCTACGCCGATGGCATGTTAGAGCATGATGATCAAGTGGGTATTCTACTGGACAAATTGGATGAGCTAGGCGTCGCAGACAACACCATCGTTATCTACTCAACCGATAACGGTGCAGAGACTGTATCGTGGCCTGACGGCGGTGCAACACCATTCCACGGTGAAAAAGGCACGACATGGGAAGGCGGTATGCGTGTTCCTCAGCTCGTTCGTTGGCCTGGCGTAATCGAACCAGGTACTAAGATCAACGAAATGATGGCGCACCAAGACTGGTTACCAACACTGATGGCAGCAGCAGGCGTTCCTGACGTGAAAGAGAAACTGGCTAAAGGCTATAAAGCAAATGGCAAAGACTGGCGCGTACATATTGATGGCTACAACTTCATGCCTTACTTCCAAGGTAAAGAAGAGAAAGGTCCGCGTGAATCACTACTGTACTTCACAGCAAACGGTGAGCTAAACGCAGTTCGCTGGAACGATTGGAAACTGCATTTCGCAACACTAGAAGGTAACATTACGGACGCGGTACGCTTCGCACCAAACTGGCCGAAGATCATCCACCTACGTGCTGACCCATTCGAGAAAGCGCCTCACGAGTCTGGTATGTACTTGCGCTGGATGGCTGACAACATGTGGTTGTTTGTACCTATCCAAGACGTGCTAGGTGAGTTCTTCAAGACACTACCGGATTACCCAATGCAGCAAGGTCAAATGATGAACCCTGCATCAATTAGCTACCAATCTCTTGGTCTACAAGGGAAAATGAAACAGCTAGAACAACTTCAGCAAGAAGTTAAGAAAATGAAATAGTTTCTTTTGCTACTACCGAAAAAACCCGCCAGCCTTGGTGGGTTTTCTTTTTTCACTTTTATCCGTTAGCCGCTTGTTCTTTACTAATTGACCGACCTATATCACACGTTCGCATCACCTCCCTCTCAGATAACGAAACTTCTAATTAGGTCGCACTTTGACGCTCTATTACTAATAACTGATAGCTTTCTCATTCAGCACATTGATTTTCACTAGTTGATTTTTGATAATAGTTCGCATTATCAAATAATGAGTAATGCATCAACATGTTCAGTCCAACGTCAGCCGCTAGCACTTCTCATCAAAACTGGTCGTCTAGTGCTCCCTCAACTGCTCCTTCTATTTTGTTAGTTGAAGATGATCCCGACCTCAACCTTCAACTCACAGAACTACTCAAAGAGCAAGGTTACAACGTGAGTTCTATGTACAGTGGTGACGATGGAGTAAGCGCATTTCATCAACAAACGTTCGACTTGGTGATTTTAGATGTGAACCTACCTAACCTTGATGGATTTGAAGTGCTCAATGTGATTCGATCTCAGTCGCAAACCCCCGTTGTCATGCTCACCGCTTACGGTGCGGAAGAATATCGAATTCAAGGTCTTAAATGTGGTGCTGATGATTACATTACTAAACCCTGTAACTTCACCGAGGTTAGCTTACGTGTTGAAGCGATACTGCGCCGAACCCAACTGATTCAACAACCTAACTCTGCCACAAAACTCACTGATAGAGAGCTTCTTCTCAGTAAGCAGACGCATTCCGTTACGCTTCATCACCGCCCAGAAATGGAACCTGTTCAACTCACACCGATTCAGTTCAAGTTACTTTGGACTTTAATCGAACATCGCGGTGAAGTGTTAAGTAAACCCTTTCTCTATCAGACCGTTCTAGAGCGTCAGTTCAGTCAATACGACCGTGCTCTTGATATGCACTTAAGCCGAGTACGCAAGCGCCTCATCGCAGAGGGAATGTCTAACGACCGCATCCAAACCGTTCATGGCAAGGGATACATTTTTAAATGAAAAAAATGCTGTTTTGGCGGCTATTTATCGTCTTATCCCTTGGAGTGGTGATCTTTTTCTCTCTGATTCATAGTGCTGCCATCCTCTCTAACGAGAAAATGAGCTATTTAAAGAAGTCTCATCGTCAACAAATTTTAGATTGGGGCAATACCGCACAAACCTTCATTGACCAACAAGATTGGCACGGACTTGATGTTTGGCTGGAAGAGCTTGCTATCAAAGAATCAACTTGGGCAACCGTGTTGCAATCCCATCTTGACGTAAAAGGAGGGAACCCGCTCAACCAACGTTTTTGGCAAGGTTATGGAATTGGTCGAAGTGTAGAGTGGAAGATTCACCTCGATTTCCCAGACAACCCAATTATGGAAGTCCCACTCTCTCCATTCGGATACCACTTTTTGATTCTGCTACCAGATCGAATGCGACCGGGAACCTACATGTCTCACGCGTTTTGGTTGTTTCGCTTTGTGATTCCCTTTCTTTCTCTACTAGCACTGACTGTGTATTTGTACCGTTATGTCATGCGCCCCTTGCAGCAGTTTCATCGTGCCAGTCAAGCTTTTAGTCAGGGCGATTACTCTGCCCGTATTGGGCATACCATGAAACTAGGCAACGACGAGATTAGCCAAGTCGCTCGTACTTTCGACAAAATGGCGGAACGAACGTCAGATGTGATTCAGCACAACCGCAACCTTATTGCGGACATGTCACATGAGATACGTACCCCACTCGCTCGAATTGAGATGGCAATTGACTGCGTAGATAAAAATATCGAACGCGAGCAAATGCTAGAACGAATCAAAAGCGATACTCAAAAAATGCGAGCGACCGCCGAAGACACACTGACCCTTGCGTGGATTGAAAATGAGCAACCAAACTTAAGAACCGAGTCGTTTGATCTCGCCGAGCTAATTGAAATCATCGTAGAAGATGCGCGTTTTGAATACCCGGATAAACAGGTTTCATTGCTGCAAGATCATTCTCTTCCTCTACAAGATTCGAACCAAATGGCGCTCAGCCAATCTTTGGAGAACATCATTCGTAACGGCCTGCGATACACGCAAACAAAAGAAACGTTAGACATTCGTGTTCTCACCAAATCCAATCATTATCAAATCTTGATTACTGATTCAGGTCCGGGTATCGACCCTAGTCTGTATCGACAAATCTTCAAACCCTTCTTTAAAGCAAATAACCAAGTCACATCCCGAAAAGGCTTTGGTGTAGGTCTTGCGCTCGCCAAGCGCCACATCGAAGCAGTAGGCGGCAAGATCACCGCTTACAACGCAGAACCAAAGGGATTGACGATGGATATTTCATTACCTAAACGACGCTAACTCCAGCTCACTGCAAGGATTGTAACAGTTGTAAAAGTCGTTTACTCAGAGTGTAAGAATCACCAAAATCTCACTCGATAATAATTCTCATTAACAATGGAGGTTACGGTGTCTGCTTCAACCGTATTTAAGCTAAGCCCACTTACCATCGCGCTTTTGGTTGCATCACAAGCGACATACGCCAAGGATGACATCGAAATTGTCGAAGTTACTGGGCACACGCCTGAAGGCGTCGATATCACAATCGATTCCGATCAGCTCGCTAAATCCCAAGCGCAAGACTTGAACGACATTTTCCGTAAAGATGCAGAAGTTAGCGTCGGTGGCTCTTCTGGCGTTTCTCAAAAGGTCTATGTCCGTGGTCTGGAAGATACCATGTTGAATGTATCTATCGACGGTGCGGAGCAATCCGGTAACCTATTCCACCATCAAGGTCGACTCTCTATTGAACCTGAACTTCTCAAGCAAGTTGATGTGAGTGCTGGTACAGGTCGTGCAACAGACGGACCAGGTGCACTCGGTGGCGCGATTAAGTTCACCACTAAAGATGCACACGATCTCCTTGCCGCAGGTGAAACCTATGGTGCGATGCTAAAAGGCGGTTATTACACCAATAATGAGGGTTACAAGGTTTCAGCAAGTTTATACGGAGAAGTCGCTGATCAGCTTGGTCTTCTGGCTTCATTTGGTTACGTCGACGGCGATAACATCGAAGACGGTAAAGGTCAGGAACAACCCTACACAGCGTTAGAGCAACAAATTGCGCTTCTAAAGCTTTCTGGTCAGTTGAATGACGAACATTACTTATCTATCAGTTACGATTACCGCAATGATGATGGTCGACGTTTAAATCGCCCTCACTTCCAGCCAAGCTTTAAAAATGCGCCTCTCGATCAAGAAACCGATCGTTCTACTTTTACTCTGAATCACAAATACACAGCAAGCGAATTGTTTAATTTAGACACCACGCTCTACTACACCGATAGTCGCTTAGCTCATAAAGATCACCCCCGCTGGGGCACCAGTGATGGTTCGATCCAGACTACTGGTATAAAGATATTCAACACGAGTAAATTGACTGACCACACTTTGGTCTATGGCTTGGATTACAAGAAAGACAAATCGGAATTTGAAACCAACTACGATGGTAAAAAGGATGATGAAGAAAAAGGCACAGTCTATGGTCTGTTTGTCCAAGATGATTGGATGTTAACAGAAACCATCATTCTAACCGCTGGTGCTCGTTACGATTGGTACGAGTTAACCGATAACAAGGACCAAGACTTCGACTCAAACGGTTTTAGCCCTAACGTAGGTATTAATTACAATGCATTGGAAGGCTTGAACCTATTTGCTAGTTATGCGGAAGCGTTCCGTGGTCAACAAATCAAAGAACTGTTTGTTATCGATTACCGCGAAAATGACCCAAATCGTAAACCTGAAGAAGCACGCAACTTAGAGCTAGGGGCAAATTACCAATACGATGATTTCTTTGCTGGCGTCACCTTCTTCGATAGCACAATCAAAGACGTGGTAACAAACCAAGGCGCGGTTTACACCAACGTGGGCGATTTAGATAACCAAGGTGTTACCGCTTACTTAGGCTATGCAATTGCTGATGTATCAGCTCGATTGAGTTACAACCAATCCCGTCCAGAGCTAAACGGCTCACCGCTTTCTGATGAAGATTCCACATTGGGAACATCGATTGGTGATACTTGGGTACTTGATCTTATCTACCAACCAATGGAAACCCTTGAGTTTGGTTGGAATGCACGATTTGTTGAACGCTTGACCGATGTAGCGGATCCAACCGTCCATCCAGAAAAGCCAGGCTATGGTGTGCATGACGTTTACGCATACTGGATGCCATTAGCTGATGAAGAACTTTCCTTAACCCTATCGGTGAAGAACGTCTTTGATAAGTACTACTTCGACCATGCCTCATACATGGCATACATCGGAAGCCCAGTAGCACAAGGGTATGCGAGCCCAGGTCGAGACTTCCGATTTAACGTCACTTACGCGTTCTAGATTCGAGTGAGTACATTGCCATTGACCTAACGATAACAACTCAGAAATCGGGGCGAATTGCTCCGATTTTTGGTATTTAGCGGCGTATTTTGCTTTAATTAACGCAAATTCAATTTACTCAAAATAACTCAATGAATTTACGTTTAATTTTTACACTGTCTATTGCCACTCTATTTGCGGGTTGTGCGACCTATGCAGGACTAAACTACGATAAACTGTTTGGTCCTGAGCAAGTTCGCGAGCGAACCGCAACGATTGATACGCCACAAGCGGATTTCTTTCAACATGACGTCAAACCTATTGTTGATAATCGCTGTGTGGTTTGCCATGCCTGCTACGATGCCCCTTGTCAGCTCAAACTTTCTTCCGTAGAAGGCATAGACCGCGGAGCAAGCAAAGCTTTAGTATATGAAGGCACTCGCCTCACTGCCGCTGCCCCAACTCGTCTATTTGAAGATGCACAAACCACTCAGGAGTGGCGTGACGCTGGCTTCCATCCTGTGCTTAACGAACGTGAGCAGAGCATGGCGGCTAACATGGATGCGGGTCTAATTGCACGAATGCTGCAACAAAAGGAACGTCACCCTCTTCCCGACCAAGTTCAGTTAGAAGGCTTCGATTTTTCTATCGATCGTGAACAAACCTGTCCGACCATTGAAGAATACGCGCAATATGAGCAAGACAACCCAACATGGGGAATGCCTTTTGGTATGCCGAACTTAACTTCAGCGGAGTATCAAACATTGATGCTTTGGTTAAAGAACGGCGCGATCATGAACGCACATGTACCGTTAACCGAGCAACAACAAACAGAAGTAGACAAGTACGAAGCGTTACTCAACAAGGGCTCTCGTAAGAATCAACTTGCTGCTCGTTACATTTACGAACATCTGTTCTTATCTCACCTATATTTCTCTGAATTAGATGGAGAACAACCTCGATTCTTTATATTAGTTCGCTCTGCGACGCCTCCCGGCGAGCCTGTAAAACGCATTACCACACGTCGTCCATATGATGCCCCCAAAGTGGAACGCGTTTACTACCGTATTATTCCAGAGCAAGGCACTATCGTGGATAAGACCCACATGCCGTTTGCCTTGAATAAACAACGCATTGATAACTGGAAAAAGTGGTTTATTGATGCCGATTACAAAGTGGCACAACTGCCAAGCTACGAGCCAGAAGTCGCTGCTAACCCAATGACTGCATTCATTGACCTACCAGTGAAATCTCGCTTCAAGTTCATGCTGGATAATGCACAAAACACCATTATGGCTTACATCAAAGGTCCGGTGTGTCGCGGTCAATTAGCATTGAATGTAATTAACGACCGTTTCTGGGTGTTCTTCCTCGATCCAGACAAAGCGGATATTCCCGAGGTGAACGAGTTTTATCGTTCACAAGCAGACAATTTGAAGCTTCCGGGCGAGTTAGAAAGCAATACTGTACCAGTAACAAACTGGGTGAAGTACTCACGCCAGCAAGCTCGTTACCTAGAGGCTAAATCAGACTTCATCAACAAATGGTTCAAAAACGGCGAGCATCTTTCTACGGATGTGATTTGGGATGGTAACGGCACCAATCCGAATGCAGCGCTAACGGTATTCCGCCACTTTGACAGTGCATCTGTCGTGCAGGGTTTAGTCGGAGAACAACCAAAAACAGCTTGGGTGCTGGACTATGCCCTACTTGAGCGAATTCACTACCTTCTCGTTGCTGGGTTTGATGTTTACGGCAACTTTGGTCATCAGTTGATCACTCGTATGTTCATGGACTTCCTTCGTCTTGAAGGGGAGAGTAATTTTATTGCCCTATTGCCTGCCGATATGCGTCATCAAGAGCATTCAAGTTGGTACCAAGATCAACCGCGTCAGCTAAGCGACTTCTTGCAGCGTAATGTCGCACCATTTAGCCAACCGACTAGCGTTGTGTACCATACTGACGACCCGAAATCCGAACTGCTCGACATCTTGCACAAGCAGGTTTCACCTATCCTGTTACCACGTTATGACATTGTAGATACCTCACTAACGGTGGAGAGTGAGCAGCAGTTGGCAAGCATCAACCAAGTTCGTGGAGAGGGACTCCAAACTGTGCCGCAAATCACCATACTGATGGTGCGCAGTAATTCCGGTCAAGATGAGCTGTTTACCCTGCTGCATAATAACGCGCATATCAATATTTCTAGTTTGTTTGATGAAGAAAGTAACCGTGACTTCGCAAATGATGATATGACCATCGTTCGAGGTGTTGTTGGCAGTTACCCAGCTGCGTTTTTCTCAATTGACGAAAATCAGGTAAAAGAATTTGTCGATCAATTTAGTGCTCTAAAATCCGAGTCAGATTACGTTAAGTTACTGGATAATTTTGCGATTCGCCGAAGCTCAGAAAAGTTCTGGCCGTTTAGCGATCGTATCCACGATTGGTATCGTACAAATCAACCGATCGAATTTGGTTTACTTGACTATAATCGTTTTGAGAATCGATGATGATTTAAGGGGGTTCTCATGAGTATCCGAGACAACATTGCCGCTCTCGAGCAACAGATTTACGTTGCTTGCTCAGAGGGGGATTACGATACGGTCAACATGCTTGAGCACCAACTCGAATACTTGCGTGGCAGAATGGAGCATCCGTTCGAAGATGATCCTTATGCATTAGACACTCGGTTTGAGTGGGAAGATGATCTGACCGAATAGAAAAAAACCTCCGGCGTAAACCGGAGGTTTTTGTTTATCGGCATTGATCTGCTTGCTCGAATTTACCTTCTGGCTCAAGCAGGTAGCAAAATAGACGTTTATTCAGCCATCAGGTTATCAAGGGCATGAATCGACTCATCAACTTGCTCTTTTAGTGCACCTTGGTGTGTGGCGTACGCCTCCAATGGCTCAGCGGCAATTTCAACACATTGGCATGTATTCATTAATGCCGTCAGACCTAAACTGCCTGCGCTGCCTTTCAATTTGTGGGCAAGATCTTTCACGCCTCGGCTGTCACCACTTTCTGAAGACGTTTCCATTTGGCTTAGTACATCAGCGCTGGTTTGTCTGAACAAATCAATGATGTGCAGCATCTTTTCTCTGCCCAAAATCTTCATGTCTGACTGAATCACATTAGGGTTGATGATAACCATTGCTGGCTCCTCTGCTATCGTGTCTGTTGTGACCGCCGATTCGTTGTTGTCGGTCGTTGTTGTTATTTCATCATGTGGGATGCATTCCCCGCTTTGAGGAAGCAGCAGCTGTTTGCCATCCAACATATCTTGGATGAGCGCAGCAAGAGCTTCTTTTTCCATAGGTTTTGGTAAGTAGCCATCAAATCCCGCCGCCAAATAGCTTTCCACTTCTTCAGCAAATACATGAGCAGAAACCGCCACCATTGGCGTTGGTGCAAGTGCTTTATCCGCTGGTTTGTTGCGCTCTATGCGTTTAAGGCGGTGGATTAAATCAGCACCGTTACAATCTGGCAAGTTGATATCGACCAGTGCAATGTCGAAATCGTGCTTGTCAATGATCTGCTCCGCCTCTAAGCCATTTTCTGCCATGATAACTTGGTGTCCCATGCTCTCTAAGAAACCTTCCGCCACAACACGGTTTACAGGATTGTCTTCTACTAGCAGAACTTTCGCTTTCACTTTACAACGAGCGCTCGCGATGGAAACCGTCTCTACAGGCTCACTCTCTTCTAAAGGAATGGAGAACCAGAAACGGCTACCATGTCCTTCATCCGAATCCACATCCAAACGGCCCCCCATTGCTTGAATAATACGGCGGCTAATAGCAAGACCTAACCCGGTACCACCAGTTTGATTCAAACCGCCTTCAGCTTGTGTAAAGGCATCGAATAAGGTTTTTTGGTCTTTCTTTGCAATACCAATACCGGTATCCGAGACTTCGAACAGAACTTGCGATTCATCTTCTGGGTTCAAGCTGACATAGATGTCAATCTCACCTTGTTCGGTGAACTTAATCGCATTACCCACTAAGTTATTTAGAACTTGATTGATGCGCGTAACATCCCCTTTCCAGTAACGCCCTACATCACTTTCGATATGGTAAGAGAACAGCAGTTTTTTCTCTTGCGCTTTGCCGTTCATCAACTGGAATGTGTCTTCTATCATTTGGTGCAAGTCGAAACCTAAACTGCGGATCTCCAAATGTCCGGCTTCGATTTTCGAGTAATCAAGAACGTCATTCAAAATCGCCAGCAACGTTTTACCACTGCGGTTGATGATTTCTGCGTAACGCTTTTGAATTGGGTTCAGGCCGGAATCAATCAGCAGACGTGCCGTACCAAGCACACCATTCATCGGCGTACGAATCTCATGACTCATAGTAGCAAGGAAGGCAGACTTCGCTCGGCTGGCTTGTTCTGCTTGCTTACGTGCTTTCGCGTGGTTCAACACCTCTTCATTCAAACGGCGGTTTGCTTGTTTCAGCTGAGAAGTTCGTTGCTCAACCAGCTCTTCGAGGTGCTCTTTATGCTCTTCCAATTCACGCTTGGCTTTCGCTTCGCCCTCAGCAACCACCTTGAGGGCTTGCGCCGTATTACGAGCAGTAATGATGGCTTGCCCCATATGCGCCAGCTCATCTTTTCCTTTCACTTCCAGCTCTACCGCTAGGTTGCCCTGCGCAACAGAAAGCAGCGCCGAAGAGTATTCTGTCAAGCGCTTCACGACCGACACGTAAACCACACGCCAAAGAATAAGCACAACAATGATCAAACCAATGATCGAAATGACCGTCAGCGACCACTGAGCAAATTTCAAGGTACTTGTCAGTTGTTCAACCGCAATACGGGTAGTCTGGTTAGAATCATCCACCAGCTTGTTTACGGTGCTGTTTAACTCAGAGAAAAGCTCAAGCGTTTTTTGCATTAGTTGCTGAGACTGCTCGTTGTTCTCATATTGTTGAAGCAAAATGGTGAAGACAACTTGACGTTTACCCAGTTCAGTAAGAAGTTGGCTCATTTGCTCTGAGCGCGTTGGGTCTTCTACCGCTAACACTCGGCGTTTCATGATTTTTAGGTTGTCTTCGAACGCTGTTTGGATCTGTTGAATACGGTCTACGTTAGTCAGTGTGCGCGCTTCTTCAATTTGGTTGAGCATCTTGAAGGCGAGTAAATGCAGCTCGTGAAGTCGTTCGGTCAGGTCTAGGTCGACTTCCACTAACGCATCTAGCGCTTGATACACTTGATCTTTCTTGTTGGATTCAAGCAAATCATAAATATGCGTCACGTTCGCAACGGCAATGGTACTGGTGTTTTGCACTTGAGTACGCGTAAGTTGCTCCAACTCTTCACTCAATAAGCGCATTTCTTCTACACGCGTATCGATCTCTTTCGCTAGCCAAAGCTTGCGTTCTACCGTGACACCTAACTCCGCCAGGTTGTTAATGACGTTCTGGACGTTATTTTCCAATGCCTCTAGCAATTGTGAATCAAAAGACTCTCCACCCAGCTCTTTGATGTGAGTAAGTAAGGACTCAAGCTGATCAAATAAGACGCGCCCCGCCTCTTTACGCTCCTGTTCGTTTTGCGCATTGGACAACATTTGAACCGATGAAATGATGCGGGTACTGAGCTCTGACACTTGTCGAGCTTCAATCATTGCTGGTATGGCAGCATCTACCACGTTCCTTTCCGTTTTTGCCACCAGAGAAAACCCTGATACACCGATTAATGCTGATAACATCACCAACATTGCCATCGCAATGAAGGACAATAACAGTTTACGACCGATGCTTGCGGTAGCTAGCAACATATTTTCCTGACCTTAATATTCGTGTTCGGCGACATATTACGTTATATTTTGCAGTGTTTACTTAATCTATGCCAACGAACTTCATTTCATGGTTATAAATCAGCGTTCATTTCGCACAATTTTCAAACAATCTGCGCTAGCAATGACACTTTTCGCTTCAGTGCCGAGTTTTGCAGCAGAGAAAATCTGTGCCATTTACCCTCATTTAAAGGATTCATACTGGCTATCAGTAAACTATGGAATGGTTTCCGAAGCGGAAAAACTGGGTGTTAACCTGCGCGTACTTGAGGCAGGCGGTTATCCCAATAAAACGCGCCAAGAACAACAATTGGCTTTGTGCACTCAATGGGGTGCCGATGCCATTATCCTTGGTACCGTTGATCCACAAGCTTATGAGCACAACCTGAGAAACTGGGTTGGTAATACGCCTGTATTTGCTACCGTAAATCAACTCGACCTTGATGCAGAGCAAACCAAACTGCTTAAAGGCGTAGTTGGTGTGGACTGGTATTGGATGGGCTATGAAGCCGGCAAATACCTTGCAGAAAAGCACCCTAAAGGCTCGGGTAAAACCAATATTGCCCTACTGCTTGGTCCAAGAACGCGTGGTGGTACCAAACCGGTTACCACAGGTTTCTACGAAGCAATAAAGAACAGCGATATTCACATCGTGGATTCTTACTGGGCTGACAATGACAAAGAGTTACAGCGTAACCTAGTTCAGCGTGTTATTGATATGGGCGATATCGACTACATTGTCGGTAGTGCGGTTGCGATCGAAGCCGCGATCAGTGAACTACGCAGTGCAAACAAAACCAAGGACATTGGTTTGGTTTCCGTGTATCTCAGTCATGGTGTGTATCGTGGACTATTGCGTCATAAGGTGTTATTCGCTCCAACCGATAAAATGGTAGAACAAGGTCGTTTGTCTGTCCTTCAAGCGACGCACTATTTGCGTCATCAACCGTATGAAAAACATGCGTCTCCACAGATCAAACCATTGACGCCAAAGACACTTCACGACGATACAATTGAAGAATCGTTATCTCCGTCAGAATATAGGCCGACATTCAGCGTTAAGGCTGTTGATTGATAGGCAAAAAGTGTGTTTTATTGAACCGTAACAACTTTAAAATCATAAAAACGGAAATAACTTGATGCAAAAAACAACTCGTACCATGCCTGCGCACAAACATGTGGCATTGGTTGCCCACGATAATTGCAAACCTGAACTGCTTCGCTGGGTAAAAGAGAACAAAGAAAAGCTACAAAGCCATTTCTTGTATGCGACTGGCACAACGGGTCACATGCTAAGCAAAGAAACGGGCTTAGCGATCAAGAGCATGATCAGTGGTCCAATGGGAGGCGACCAGCAACTTGGAGCGCTGATTTCTGAAGGCAATATCGATGTTCTTGTGTTCTTCTGGGATCCGCTAAATGCTGTACCACATGACCCAGATGTAAAGGCACTACTACGTATTGCAAGTGTTTGGAACATTCCTGTAGCAACGAACCGCGCGACAGCGAAGTTCCTATTCAACTCTCCACTGATCGACCAAGAAGTGGATATTGAAGTGCCAGACTACGACGCATATATAGCAGAGCGCACTTAATTCCTCTGAGCGGATCGACTCGTCACAAATAAAACTCATCACAAGTAAAACAAAGGCGATACTGAGTATCGCCTTTGTTGTAATCAGATAACAGGTATACCTTATCTTGACGTCACGATGGGATAATCACCATTTACCAGTTCTTGTACAAATGAGGACCCAGCTCCCGTGTGCGTGATCCACACTTTTTCCTTCGCACGCGTAATTGCCACATAGAATAAACGACGTTCTTCTGCGTATGGATACTTGTCTTTCGACTCACATAGCGCACCATCAATATGAGCTTGTTTTTTCTTCGCAGGGAATTGCCCTTCGTCCACAGATAGAATAATTACAAAGTCTGCTTCTCTACCCTTACTCGCGTGACAAGTCATAAAGCGAATATCCAAGTTCGGGAATCGCTTCAACCAGTCATCGTATAAGTCTGGTTTGTGGTAATGATTACGTCCTAACAACAACACAGATTTGGTTTTCTTCGCCTGCTGGTTAAGCTGGTCAAGAATCTTCTCAACTTGGTTGCTTGGTGCTGTGTGAACGCTTTTCTGCTTACGTTGTTTGTGACTATTTAGTGTCTTCGGTAATTGCGACGGGTTTTCTTGCACAAAGGTATTTGCTACATCACCAATTTGATTGTTGAAGCGATACGTAGTATCCAAGTGGTGCACCGTTGAATGAATGAATCTATCTTGGAATCCTGTCGTCAAATCCACATCTGCGCCCGCAAATTGGTAGATCGCTTGCCAGTCATCACCTACAGCAAACAAGGTTGCACCTGCTTGCTTCTCTGTGGATTCACATAGAGCCTCAATCAACGCCAAGCGATCAGGAGAAATATCTTGGTATTCATCCACCATAATAAAACGCCAAGGTGAACTGAATTTCCCTTTCTTAACGTAATCGGTCGCACGACTGATCATGGTTGGGAAGTCCACTTGATTGGTTTCTTTGAGCATCTTTTGCCACGCACTAAAGCACGGCCAGCAAAGTGCCAACTCACTGTTTAAACGAGTGTAGTCTTGGTGATTAACGAGCTTTTCTTGTACTTGTTTCTTGGTTAAACCAACCGATGCAAGTTGAGACAATTGGTTATCTAACCAAGCAATCAGTTTAGGATTTTCCGAGTGACTGCCGAGCTCATCGTCACCTTTCAAGTACGCAATCGGCCATTTATCTAGATGCTTTTGCCAACGCTTAAAGTTTGTTGGCGTCATCCAATGTTTCTTAAGCCAATCAATACACCAGGCTGAGCGCTGATTATCATCAAGCGCTAATGGGCTGATTTCCACGGGTTGAGTCTCAACTTGATTTAGGATGCGCAAACCAAGTTGATGGAATGTATTAACGCGAACACTTTCTGCCGCCAAGCCAACTTTGTCGACCAATCGCTCTTTCATCTCTTTGGCAGCATCACGACCAAAGGCCAGCATCAGCAGCTCTTCTGCTTGCGCTTGATGGCTTTGTAGAAGGTACGCCACACGCGCTGTCAGCACACTAGTTTTACCTGAACCAGCTCCGGCTAGTACCAAGTTATGGTCATCGTTAAGGAGCACCGCATGCTGCTGAGAAAGGTTAAGCGGCGAAGATTCAATTCGACTAAACAACACTTCCCAGTTTGGGCGTTCGTTCTCTAGCCACTCATGGTTACGCTCACTCAACGTCTGCGAGGTTTGTGCAAGCCATGGTTCAATCTCCGCCATACGTTTAGGCATGCGCATTTTCGCTTCTGCCAAACTGGTTTTGATTTCAATGAGCTCTTCGTTCAGTTGAGTCACCCAAGACTGCACTTTTGAGTGAGGTAAGTAGGCTGGAAGATGTTTGAGTTGATACAGCTCATCTTCCCACTTGGGTAGATATTCCGCGAGTTTACGACATTGGGTGTTATGCCAATCTTGATACTGACGCACGGCTTCGACCGCAAACTTACGACACTGCGGCCAAGGTAAACCTTGCACAAGCCAGCTTTGTTGCTTGCCATCTTGCTCATGAGCAAAAAACTGAAGTGAGCTCCAGAGAAGACCACGTTTCACGCTAACTTTGCCATTCCAAATCGTAAACGGGATGTGTTCTTCACTACCCACTGAGCTTAATAAAACACTGTTTTCTTTTATTTCGACTTGGTAATACTCATTTTGAATAAAAAACTGTGCTTTATTAGAGGCAGTAAGCTGCATGAAAGGTGCGCCTTTTGATATAGAAGTTCCCGTTTTATATCATTTTAGACCGCTAAATTGTAGCGATGGATGAAGCACAAATCGCCTTCTGTCTGTATTCTTAATTAAAATTCACATTACTGTTGAATTTGTGAACAACGGTATATTCTTTCATCCGTGTAGATTCGTTAAGTCAATGACAAATCTGTTGATTTCCTGAGCAAGTGACGATTTTTATTAAATTAGGTCATAAACGCGCTATAGTGAGTTTGTTAAACTTCTCTCGTTTTCCACCGGCAACGAAAGGCGCATCGTGCAAGCAGCTTTAAAATTCCGCCTCTTTTGGGCAAACAAAACTCTCAACTACAGCATTCTTATTCTGATCACTTTACTAGGCGTCGTGATCCCCGCATGGTACTTCCAGCAAAACACATTAATCACGCCCCTGATTCTAGGTGTCATTGCCGCTGCACTTGCAGAGAGTGATGACAGCTTTACAGGTAGGATAAAAGCCCTCTTTCTCACCTTTATCTGTTTTGCGGTCGCTGCTTTCTCAATAGAGATCTTATTTGATACGCCATGGGCATTTGCGATCGGTCTGTTTATCTCGACATTCGGCTTCATCATGCTAGGAGCAATCGGACCTAAGTACGCTAGCATTGCATTTGGCTCATTGTTGATCGCCATCTACACCATGCTTGGGGCACATGAGAGTACCAATATTTGGTTCCAACCATTGCTGCTTTTAACGGGCGCTGCGTGGTATTACTTTATGTCGATGATTTGGCAGATGTTTTGGCCAATGCAGCCTGTTCAGCAAAGTCTGGCAACTGTGTTCCTGCAAATCGCCAATTACCTTGATGCGAAAGCCAAGCTGTTTCATCCAGTAACGAACTTAACCCCGCAGCCGATGCGTATTGAAGCAGCAAGATTAAACGCAGCCACCGTAAATGCATTGAATGCTTGTAAGGCAACCCTGCTTAGCCGCTCCAAACGCGGGCATATTGATGGTCCGAGTGACCGCTTCCTCAATATCTACTTTATTGCACAAGACATTCACGAGCGCGTGAGTTCCAGCCATTATCGCTATCAAGATTTGGCGACGGAATTCGAACGCTCTGACGTCTTATTCCGCTTTAAGTATTTGCTTGAGTCTCAAGCCCAAGCTTGCCGCGATATCGCTCATGCGATTCGGTTGGGAAACGAGTACACGCACACTGATCAATCCATATTGGCATTAGCGGAATTACAAAACTCATTGGGTTATTTAGAAGAACAACAGCAAAGTCACTGGAAGCGCTTATTGGCTCAGTTAACGTACCTGTTCAATAACCTTGCGACCGTGGAAAAGCAGTTGAGTAACATCAACAACCCAGATGCTGAACGATTGGAAGAAGACGTACTGGATGACACCAATCCGCACACGCTTAAAGCAATGTGGCAACGCATTTCAGCTAACTTGAACAAGGATTCAATGTTGTTTCGTCATGCCTTGCGCATGTCGATTGCGCTTACTGCAGGGTATGGGATCATTCAAGCGTTCGATATTGATCGTGGATACTGGATATTGCTGACCACGTTGTTTGTCTGCCAGCCAAACTACAGTGCGACAAGACAGAAGCTTACTGCGCGCGTAATTGGCACGTTAGCGGGCTTGTTGATTGGCGTACCACTGCTCACCTTCTTTCCTTCCCAAGAAAGCCAGTTGGTCTTCATTGTGATATCCGGCGTGATGTTCTTTGCGTTTCGCATCAACAACTATGGTTATGCGACAGGCTTTATCACCTTACTCGTGCTGTTCCTATTTAACCAATTGGGCGAAGGCTACGCTGTGGTGCTCCCTCGCCTTGCAGATACCTTGATTGGCTGTGTGTTAGCGGTTGGTGCTGTTATGGTGATTCTGCCTGATTGGCAATCAAAACGTCTGCATAAAGTCATGTCTGATGCAATCGACGCCAACAAGCAATATCTTGGACAGATCATCGGTCAGTACCGAATTGGTAAGAAAGATAACTTGAGCTATCGAATTGCTCGTCGTCAGGCGCACAATACCGATGCCAACCTATCTTCAGCCATCAGCACTATGCTGGCTGAACCGGGTAAGTACCGTACAGCCGTGGATGAGAGTTTCCGATTCCTTACGCTAAACCACGCGATGTTGAGTTACATTTCAGCACTGGGCGCACACCGGACAAGGATTGAGGATGAGTCAATTCACCAACTCGTTCTGGATGCACACCGTTGTATTCACCAGCACCTAGACGTACTGCACCGACAACTGCATCAACACTGTGAAGAATGCGATTTGTCCTCGATCGATGACACGAATTTGGAACAACGATTAAATGAGTGGCGTGATGAAGATGATCATTCTGCACGAATGGTGCTTCAACAGCTTCACCTAATCTATCGCATGTTACCCGAGTTGCATTCACTGGCTTCTAAGTTTGCCGTGCGCGTAAACTGATTAAGAACACTGTTCCAGAGGAGTAGGTTATGATTCTACTCCTTTATGATTAGCAGACTTATTCATAAGAATATTCTTACATGTCATTTGACACCATCTGACATTTCTCGGACAAAAAATCACCACTCAAAATCTAATCTAGCCATATTAGAACACTGTTTGATTGTGACCATGAGGGTTGCTGAGGTGGGTTGATGAAGGAGAAACCCAAGAAATGTGGGGAGGTCACGATGACTACTCAAGAATTTTATGAATTAAGAAAGAAGATTAATGAACTGACGGCTTCTCAGTTAAAGTCACTTCAAGGTGAAATTAATCTATCCCTTAATAAAAAAGAGAGTCCGCTTCTTTCTTCGGAAGAGCGTGATATGCTTTCAAAACTGTTTGCGTAATCAAACAGTTCAAATAAAGCACTTGCACGAATTATCAACACTTCCTATGCTAACAAAAGCATAAAAAGTGAGAGAGTAACCATGCCAGTATCAGGAATACAGTCCGGATATAATATGATTCAGCTATCGCATAAGATGGCTGAAGGTGCTGCGCATGAAATTCAGCAAGACTTCATAAAAGAAAATGATCTCGCCTTCAATAAAGTCGATTTAGTAAAAGGCAACGAACTTGAGTTCAATAAGGCTTCTGATTTGCCTTCTAACCCAATCGAACCCTTGGTAAATCTCACCCAAGCCTCAACCTACAATCGCATTGGTGCTTCCGTTGTTGATAAAAACAACGAAGTCATCGGTAGCTTACTCGATATCCACGTTTAAGCCACTCCTAATTAATACCTGCGAGCAACGGTAATCTACCAGCAGTCAGCGGTCGAACAGCAACAAACTGAACACAAAAAAGCGCGATAACTCTATGAGCTATCGCGCTTTTGCTTTTACACTCGTTTAACCATTGGCAAGAACGTTATTATTCAACAATGACTCAACAATTTCATTAGAGGTTAACCCATTGAAATCAATTGAATCACCTAGATGTTCAACCACGATAGTTTGATGAACATTGGCATCGGTCGTGATGTTCAATGACACAGCCTCTGTTGACGCATCGTAGTCTGCAGAGATATGACTCAACAAATCATCCATATCGATCATTGGGCTACTTAGGTCAGAAATTACTTCGCGTAGGTCGATACTGTCTTCGTTAAGGGTGAAGTCCGTAATGGTATCAATCGCCCCCTCATCTACAGAATCGATTGTCCATTTAAAGATATCACTACCATCACCACCAGTGAGGATATCGGAACCCAAACCGCCGATAAGGACGTCATCACCATCACCACCAACGATCAGGTCGTCACCGTCACCACCAGTTAGGCTAATGCCCGTATCGCCACCAGCGAGGTAACTGTCATCCGATGCGCTCGATTGATCAATGTCGTCTCCATCGCTACTAACATCTAAACTAATTTGAACGGGTGATGATTGCGCTTCATCCCCATTAGATTCGGTTGATACCGCCGTTACGGAGATATCGTAACTACCCACATCGATACCGCTGTTTGTATCCGTTGCGACAATTTGCAGTGTATCAATCTCATCACTTGGAACCGTCCATGTTGTGCCATCAAACGTAATGTTTGACGGTGCAATACCACTGGTCACGTTCGCACTCGCGGGTACGCCGGTCAATTCAAGAGATAGCACTTCATCAATATCCGTCAGTGCCGCCATGATACCGACAATGGCTAAACCTTGAGCACTCGCCGTTTGGCTCGCCGCAATTTGACGAATGTAGTTAAACTGAGGGTCAATACCTAATGTCGGAGCGTCAGCTACCGGTGTCACATTGATAGCAAAGTCCTGGTTTGCCTCTAGCGCCGTGCCCGCTGTATTCTCAAAGTAGACGCCATTATCTTCGACTTTGACAGACAACGAGATAGAAGCCGCGTTAACGTCTCCTGCATCCACAAATACACCTTCAGCAGCATCCGTTGCCCCAAGAGCGGCATTAATATTGTCAGGCGTCCCCATAAGAATAACTTCACCCGCCATCCCATTTCCAACAGTGACACCACTGCCCGCAGGTGGCTCAACACGAACATCGCCTTCGGTCAAGCTGAGTGTTACGGTCATAATTTCGTTCGCTTGTGCACCTGTAAAATCGATATCACTGACACTGATACCTGTGATTTTCTGTCCATCTGCTTCATTAATGGTATCCGTAACCGATGTTGCCATAATTTGTGGTGCATCATTGGTAGCTTCAACATTAATCACTGCTGTGCCAGCGACCGTCATTGGGTCTGGTGAACCATTGGTCGTACCATCGTCGGTGATTTCGTAGGTAAAATTCACATCTCCGAAGAAGTTTGAAGCAGGTTCAAACGTCCATTCCGTTGCGCTCACTTGAGTTAAAACGCCGTCAGTAGGATTAGCGAGAGCAAGGTTACTAATGGTCAGGTTGTCCGATTCAGGATCCGTGGCATTACTTAACAATTCTGTCGCCGTAATTGTCACGGTACCGCCATCTTCTTCCGCACTGCTCAGCGTCACTTCAGAAGTCACTGGTGCATCATTGACTTCCGTCACCTCAAAGGTTGCTGTTCCTGACGCAGTCTGTGGGTCAGAAGCACCATTGGTTGTACCATCATCGGTAATGTCGTAAGTCAGATTTACTGTGCCGTTGTAACCTGGCGCTGGTGTAAAAGACCATGTACCCGCAATGCTATCAAAGGTGAGTGAGCCACTACTTGGATCAACCAATTGCACGTTACTTACAGTCAAGGTGTCGTTTTCAATGTCAGATGCGTTAACGAGCAGATCGGCTTGAGTAATTTCGACCGCCGCACTGTCTTCAGCTATGTCAGAGAGCGCAACTTGTGATGTGGTTGGTACATCATTCACTTCCGTTACATTGAATGAAGCGGTGCCATTTACCGACTTAGGATCCAATGCGCCGTCTGTCGTACCATCATCTGTTATCGTGTAAGTGAGCTCGACTGGACCGTTATAATCCGACGCTGGCGTGAACTCCCACTCTCCCGTCACATTGTTAAAATTCACGCTACCAGCGTTTGGATCCGTCACCTGCACATTACTTACTGTGAGGTTGTCGTTTTCAATATCCGTCGCGTTCGCAATTAGGTCTGCTTCAGAAATAGAGAATACGCCACTGTCTTCTTCGATATCCGGCAAGGTAACTGGTGTTGTCTCTGGTGTATCATTGACCTCAGTCACTTCGATATTAAAGCTAGTGCTGTTGGTATTGAGTGTGTCATCGACGCCACTGATCACTAGACCTTCGTTACCTTGGTCATCGACAGTAACGCCAACGGTAACGTCACCAAAGAAGTTCAAATCAGGGTTGAACTCTATCAAACCATTGGCAATAGCATTGTTGAGATCAGCCACTGTCCCTTTCAATTCAAGAGTATCAGAGCTATCACCTTGCACGGTTAAGTTGTAAGTAGTGACAAGCGCAGGGTCCAGAACCAACGTACCGCTATCGACCGTCACATCCAATACGTACTCAGCACTCGGATCATCCAGAACGGCATCAACATCCGAAACACTAAAACCATCAAGGAGTAATGGTGTGTCTTCCGGCGTTTCAACGTCTACGGTATTAAGGAATTCAGGACGATCGTTAATCGCCTCAACCTCAACATTTACATCAAATTGCTGTGGAGTGCCTAAGCTTTGGCTTCCATCTAGACCGGTATCCACGGCTTGAACTTTAAACTCAAGCGTACTATTCCAAGAGTTATCGTTGCGATCACCCGAATTGAAGACCACTTTATCCAAATCTTGTGCATCGATTTCTAGGACGAATACACCACTGCCTTGGTTCACAAACTGAGTACCATCTGCCAGTGCAATGGTTGCGCCATCTGGCACGTTTGAAATTTCGACGCGAAGTGTTTCTGGGTCATTTTCTTGATACGTTGCACCATCACCAATCGACTCTTTATTGTCGACCACTAGAGCATTTATGTTGATATCGATGTCTTCGCCTTCGTTACCTGACACAAGTGTATCTGGGTTAACGTCGACATCATCACCAATTGGGTCAATCACAACTTTGAAATTACCAGTATGTTCAGTAGGAACTTTAAGTAATTCTTCCTGCGTAAAGACTGTAATTCCGATCTCCGCTTCACCACTGAAGTTTTTCGGCGGTTGAATTTGAATAGCGCTGAGATCAACTGACGTTTGCGTCAAGTCTTTCAACTGAATACTCCACTCTCCGCCGCCATTGTTCTTCACGGTGTAATCAGGAGAATTTGAAGTGACGATAAAGTCAGTCGGTAAACCCGTCAGTTTCAGCGATACAAACTGTTCCGAACCATCATTGTCATTCAGGCTCACTGACACACCAGAGCCTGATTGCGCTAAGGAAATCAACGTATCTTCATCACCCGTCACCACTATAGGCTGAGTTGGATCGGCACCGCTAATAGTGATGTCATCCACAACAGGAGTGATTTCAAATGACACACTGTCGGTGAAGTTGCGTACGTCCGTATCATCACCCGGGTTTGCCAATGTAGTCTGGTCAATAACTGCAGTATCGGTGATCTCGCCTTCAATATTGATTTGAACCGTATTTTGACCACCACCGACAGGGTAGTTTTCTTTCGGTTTAAACAACACCTCATCAAGTGCACCTGCCGCAATCTCAGTAGCATTAAACTCAATGCTTGTACCAAGTGGATTGCCATTTGCATCAACAAACTCACCCAGTGTTGTATCGGCAACCGTAAGCTTCACGTTAGTGAGCGTTTCTTGTCCTGCTTGAAGATTGTTACGGTCGTCAGCAAAATCAACGTTCAAATTCAACTGAATCAAGCCATCTTCGTAGCCAACACCATCGTTCGTTGGAACATCGCTATTGAGGTCATTAACCGGTTGTTTGTTAGCATCAAGACCAAGTGTGCCAGTGATGTCGACCGTCACATCCGGAGTGACGTCGCTATCAAGAGGTTGATCAACAGAGGACCCTGGTACGTCTGCAACGGGTAGGATCTGAACAGGAAGTGACTCAAGCGTTGAGTTTTCGTCACCGGACTGCGTGTCAGTCGTTACAAATAGTACTGGTAAGGTAAAGTCTCCCGCCCAGTCTTCTGCCACACGTAGAGTGAGACCGTCCAAACCAGTGATATTTCCACTTGCATCAACCGTCGCTTGGAACACATATTTGCCATTAACAAAGTCGACATCGGTACCACCAATAACAAGACCTGGCGGTACACTTGGGGATGTTGGGTCTATCACTAACGTCAGCACGTCTTCTACTGTATCGCCATTCATAGTGCTGACTTTCGATGCCAACTGAACACCTAAATCAATGACATTGTCTTCGCTACCATCAATTTGGACCGTGTTATCAAGCTCTATATCAGCCGCTACACTAGTTTGAGGCGTGATATCAGTTGGGAACTCCAGTGTGATATCGGTTTGTCGCGTCACGGTTGCGTCGACTTCTGACGCATCTTCACCTAAATCGTTAACTTGAGCATAGATGGTAAGGCCAATCGAAGAGATACCACCGTTTGCTCCGTCATCCGTGTTGTCGTTTGGCGTCAAATCTAAACCAGCAGGCGCAATGATTGAGAAGTTCTCTTCATCGGTAATAGTCCAACGACCACCGCCTTCGTTAGAAGCACCAATAATAACTAATTGATTCAAGATCTCTGGAGAAGTATTACTAAACTGCACCACAAGTTGGGTGACCACTTCATCTGAAGAGTTATCGAACTCCTGATACTTGATAATGTTTGCATCAGCAGAACCACCAGCCGCAGTATTAATAGTGAAATCAATTCGTCCCTGAGTATCGGACTGTACCGTATCAGTAACAGCACCGCCTGTACCTTCAACAAGAAGACGTGTTTGACCTGAAACTGGACCAGTTAAATCTTCTGGCTCAACCACTGGGTTAACTTGAACCTTGACCGTACCATTGATGACCGTTGATGCTATGCCCTCGCCCGGATTACCCGAATCTACGTATTCAGCATCAATTTCCTTCACCGTCACTTGCGTGCTCAAATCAAAGTCTAGACTAGAGTCTTGCTCCAATTGCACCTGAATATATCCGTCTTGGGTTATTCGCGCCGAGAAATCTTGCTCTGACTCATTGGTTCCCGGCGTCAACGTGATGCTGCCACCTGTTACCGTTTGAGCAACACCACCAACATATACGGTGCTGCCATTCGGGAAGCCACTGATGGTTAGTTCGGCAAAGAATTCGTCCGCATCCGGACTTTGTGTTGCAGTTGGCTCCCAATCGATATTGATGCGAGTATCTTCATTACCTTCAGAGTTCACCACATAGTTGTCTTGAGCATCAATAACTGGTGCCACTTTAACGCGGATCTCACCCGCCACAGAGCGAGTATGACCATCGTTTTCTGTCACGATAGTGGTCGCCGTGATCGTGATATTTTCCGTAGATGAGGTTTCAGGTCGAATCACAATACCTGAATTCACATTTGCGTCCGTAATGTTCGCTTCGTAAATCGGTTCACCAGCACCGTCGTATCCAACAAACGTCAAATCGATGGATGAGCCATCACTATCAAACAGTTCAACACCGTTTGGAATGTTCGACAGAAGAACCGTAATGGTTTCTGAGCTGTCTGCAGGGTTATCCTTCAGTTCTCCGGAAACCACGCTAAATGCAAGATCGACTTGACCATTTTCGTCAATGGTTGCTTCGATACCACGAACGTTACCATCATCAAAAACATTCCAAACCCCAGTTTTATCGTTCAGCTCAATGTCCGGGATATCGGCAACACCTTTGACTGAAACGATCACTGACTGGGTACCTAATGAGCGGATATCCTGCGCGGCGCCAGAAGAAAGTGATGCGTTGTCTTTCACAATACCTTCGACATTGAAAGTGAAGTCTTCATTGCTGTGAATTGGAGGAAGCACCTCAACATCCGCTAGATTCGCTTCTGGAATTTCGTAATACAGAACATTGCCACCAGAGTCAGTAACAACGTTGATTTGGCTTGGGTTACCGCTATCAAGCCACACTAAGGTGACACCATCAATTGAGAAGTTATCGATGCGTACAAACAGCTCTTCCGAGCCATCTATATCTGCAGAAGGCGTCATCTTAATCACTTCACTGAGTTGAAGTGGATCATGATCTGTCACTGGGTCTACGGTGTCTTGCGTTCTCGCATTATCCTCAAAAATATTAATGCGGTTAACAGTAAAACTACCGGCATCAGCAACCGGATTCACGTCAATCACAATTTCTTCTGTCACAGAGCGAGCGGTATCTTTACCAGCAAGCGGGTTATTCCCTTCCGTCGTAATCGCTGTCACATCGATTTTGATCTGACCGGAGAAGTTATCTGCAGGATCAACCTGGACTTCACCAATTCGGTTTGCGTCAACAAGATATTTACCACCCACTTCTGGGATAGCGGAACCATCTGAGTACACAAGTGTTGCGCTCGCACCACCTTCAGTAAATACAAACTCATAGGCTATTGCTTCTGGATTACTGTTATCTTGCGTTTCAGCTTCAATGTTTAATGAGACGTTGTTAGCATCCTCATCAACCGTATACGCAAAGTCACTGGTCCCTTTCCACGTAGCAATATCCGCAACAGCATCCACCTCAATATCTAAACGACCATCAACAAAGTGATCTCTTACGCCGTTGTTGAGGATTTCAATACGAATACGAGGGTCAACACCTGCTGCATCTGTTGAAGCATGGCGGTCAGGAACGAAATATAGATTATCGAGTGACACAAGTTCGCCGTTGAACGACTGCTCGACATTCGCACCATCCAAAATAACATTGTTACCGCTAGTCGTTAGCGCCACATAGCTACCGGTAGCACTATCTAGGTAGAAGAAAGTACCTTCGTAACTGTTCGCGTCACGAATAATGATATCGCCTAAACTCTCATTACGATCGATATCATGCAGATCAATAACGAGGTCCACTTTTGCAGGAGTGATATCTAACGTTGACAGGTTGTCTTGTGTATTCGCTGAATCAACACCAGCGACAACACCACCGCGCCCTTGGTCCTCAAACGCGGTTACTGTCGACGTTTTAATTTCAGCATTTCTATCTCTTACCGAAATATCTACATCTGCATCACTTGTATCACCATCACCATCGGTAGCAACAACGTTGACAGTGAAATCAATAGAATCTGTTTCGGTATGATCTAAGTCGTCGTTAGGGCGGAATGTCACACGACCATTAGTGCGAACAATCAAAACACCGATTTCGGCATCGACACCATCTAATACTTTATGGACTGAGACGGTTTGATTACTACCATTGAGGTCAACTGAGCTGGAGTCAACACCATTCTGCTTGAAGTAAATTCCGGAATTGTCCGCTGAGAAAGAGGTAATTTGCGCACCATCAGCGCCAAGATCATCGTCGCCTTCTACTGGGTCTCTAAACAAGCGAACCGTGCGTCCACTTTGACCTTCAACACGTGAAATCGATGCGTCATATAACGTTGGGACGTCATCGGTTATGGTTACAGGTAAATTAATGCCCGCAGTATCTCCATCCACGTCTGTAGCAAAGACAGGCAGGTCGAGGATTAAAGTGTCTTCACCCTGCACAGAATGGTCAAGGACACCTTCAAGCGTAAACTTGTAAGAGCCGTCTGCATTGAGTACCAAGGTGAACACGGAGCTGCCATTTGGCGTTTGTCCTTGATAAGTGTAGTTATTATTGCTTACCCCAGTCTGTACCAGAGTCACCGCTAACCCACCCGAAGTGACACCAGGAATAGGATTCGAAGTCAGATCAAGCTGATAAGAAACAACCGTATCTGCCCCCTCAACCGTATCAAAATTGCCAGTTGCTTCTAAGCTATCTTTACCCGTTGCTTGAGAGCCATTGGCTAAGTCGTCTTCATCCACGGCAAGCGCATCCGCCGATTTAATTTCTGGAATGTCATCCACTATGGTGATCGGTAGATTAAGTGAAGCAGACGTATCACCGTCATAATCGGTGACCGTGATTGGAATATCGATCGTTAGCGTGTTCTCACCTTGAACCACCGCATGATCGAGCGGACCCAATAACTCAAATTGATAACTGTCGTTATTCGCATCGAGTGTCAGCGTGAAGATTTGCGTTGAAGTTCCCGCAATGACGGCTTCATAACCTGTCACACCACCGGCAGAAGGCAATGGCTTCAGCTCAAGATCTAAACCGTTCGAAGTTAGTCCAGATACCACCGCATCAAGATCTGAGATTTGATAACTAACAATCTCATCCGCACCGTCGACAACGTCAAAACCACCATTAAGTACGCGAGAATCACCACTAGTGGTATCCGAGCCTCCTGGCAAATCATCTTCATCCACTGTTTGTTCGCTTGTGTCCGCGACTTTGATAATCGCCGGGACATCATCCACAACGGTGATTGGTAAGGTAATGTTGTTTGAGACATCACCATCAAAATCGGTCGCATTAACAGGGAAGTTAATCACTAGCGAGTTTTGGTCGCTGCCTGATGGATGGTCCAAAGCCCCCAATAACTCGAATTCATAACTGTCTGCAGAGCCATTAAGCGTCAGTTTAAATACTGTGTCGGTTGTCCCTTGGACGTAAGCACGATACTCAACGACACCGTTAGCGTTAGAGAATTCAACCAACTCAAGGGATTGACCTCCTGATTTTAGTCCTGAAACAGGCGATGTTAAGCTATCTAATTGGAAACTCACGATAGAGTCAGCGCCGTCAGTAACATCGAAGTTACCGCCAATAACATTGGATTCAGGCGTGGTATCTGAACCTTCACTTGGGATGTCATCTTCATCCACTGACAAGATGCTACCAGGACGAATGGCATCAATCGTTGGCTTATCATCCACAATGGTAACAGGCAACGTTGCTGTAATCGTATCGTTATCGCCATCTGTAATTTGAACAGGAAGATTCAATAGTATTTGGTCTGAGTTAACCGCATGATCAAGTTGACCAGACAGTTCGAAGTCGTATTTACCATCTTGGTGGAGTGTTAAGGTAAAGACCGTTGCTCCATTCGCAGTTTGACCAATGTAGACAAGTGCATCTGCCGTTGACGCGCTTGCATCCGGTGAAATGGTGACATCCTCCCCACCCGATTTCAGGTTTGGAACTGGATTCGTGCTCAGATCCAAAACAAACGAATCAATACCATCGGCACTGGTTACTTCAAACTCACCGGATACGGTCAAAGGCTCTTTCGGCGAATCTGAACCCAAAGGAAGGTCATCTTCGTCAACTTGCAAACTATCAATTTGCGTAACGACTGGAACATCATCCACTACCGTAATCGGCAACGTAAACACTGGTGACGTATCGCCATCGTTGTCTGTCGCTGTAACAGGAAGGTCAATAACAATGGTGTTTTGCTGATTACCATCTGGATGATCAAGTGGTTTTTGTAGGTCAAACTCATAAGAGTTATCTGTCGCATCTAACGTCAGCTCAAATACCACCTCTGCTGGGTTACCAGCAATGCCTTGGTAAACATTGACCCCATTGAGACTTGAACTCAACACAAGAGAGATAGGCTGACCATCAGACATTAATGATGCAACCGGCGTGGTCAAATCGCTAAGCTGGATAGAGGCAACTTGATCTGCGCCTTCATTGATATCCAGCGTGCCTGTGATGACAGTATCTTCGGCACTTGCCGCGTCAGTGCCTGCCGGCAAGTCATCTTCATCCACCATCTGCTCGCTGCCAGCCACTACGCCATCAATGATTGGAACATCATCGACAACCGTAATCGGTAGCAATTGCGTATTAGAAACATCACCATCAAAGTCGGTCGCTTGGATAGGTAAATTGATGACGAGCTGGTTTTCTCCGTCCGCATCAGGATGGTCTAGCGCACCAAGCAAATCAAACTGATAGCTGTCATCCGATGCATCAAGCGTAACGCGGAAAATTGGTGTCGTGGTCCCATCAATACGCGCTTCATAAACAGAAACACCGCCTGAATTAGAGACTTCAACCATCACTAGGTCTTGCCCTCCAGACTGCAAACCTTGAACTGGAGAATTTAGATCGGACACCTCATACTCAACGATACTGTCAGAACCATCATTCGCGATAAAGTTACCCGTAATGCTATTCGATTGAGCACCATCAGATCCTATCGTTGGAATGTCATCTTCATCCACTGTTTGCGTGCTGGTATCAATAATACCGCCAAGTGTCGGTTTATCGTCCACAATCGTGACAGGAAGCGTTTCAGATGATGTATCACCATCAAAGTCGGTCGCAATGATCGGGAAGTCAATCTGCAAACTATCACTGTTGGTCGCATGGTCAAGTGGACCTTGCAAGGTGAACGTATAGCTACCGTCAGGCTTAACAACTAATTCAAATACAGCACTACCATTAGCCGTGGCTGTGTAGGTATAACTGCCATCAAGATTAGCGGTCTCAGCAAGTGTTACGTCATTACCTTGAGATTTCAGCCCTGCAACCGGATCTGCCGTCGTATCTAATTGATACTTCACTACGCCGTCAGAACCTTCTGTGGTCGTGAACATGCCTGACATAAAGGCGTCGTCGTTTTGGTCAGAACCAATGGTTGTGATGTCATCTTCATCGACAGTGAGTGCATCAACATCAGTAACGGTTGGCTTGTCGTCCACAATCGTAACAGGAATGGTTGCCGTTGAAGTATCGCCGTCAAAATCCGTAGCGACGATTGGGAAATTGAGGATCAATTCATCACTATTCGGCGTATGGTCAATCGGACCTTGCAACGTGAAGTTATAGCTGCCATCAGTATTAACCGTTAGCGTAAATACTGCATTCACCCCAGCTGTCGCCACATAAGTGAAGCTGCCATCAGGGTTAGCGGTTTCATTGAGAGTAACGTCAACACCTTGCGATTTCAGTCCAGCGACAGGGGTTGCAGAACCATCTAATTGATAGCTCACCACACCATCTGAGCCTTGAGTCGTCGTAAAGTTGCCATCAATGGAAACCGGATTACTTTGGTCGGAACCGATACTCGCTAGGTCATCTTCGTCCACACTGATTGCATCTACATCAGTTATGGTTGGTTTGTCATCCAAAATCGTAACAGGGATCGTTGCTGTCGAAGTATCGCCATCAAAATCTGTCGCAATGATTGGGAAATTGAGGATCAACTCATCACTGTTTGGCGCATGGTCAATCGGTCCCTGCAACGTAAAGTTATAGCTGCCGTCAGCATTAACGGTAAGCGTAAATACCGCGTTAGCGCCTGCTGTCGCTTCATACGTAAAGCTACCATCTGGGTTTGCTGTTTCCGCTAGTGTCACGTCGACACCTTGCGATTTCAGTCCAGCGACAGGGTTTGCAGAACCATCTAATTGATAGCTCACCACACCATCTGGTCCTTGCGTCGTCGTAAAGTTACCATTGATTGAAATTGGGTCTGAACCATCCGAACCAACACTCGCCAAATCGTCTTCATCGACAGAAATCACATCAACATCAGTGATGGTTGGCTTATCATCGACGATGGTGACTGGGATACTTACCGTTGACGTATCACCATCAAAATCGGTCGCAATGATTGGGAAATTGAGGAGCAACTCATCACTGTTTGGTGCATGGTCGATTGGACCTTGCAGCGTAAAGTTATAGCTGCCGTCGGTATTAACGGTAAGCGTGAATACCGCGTTAGCACCGGCTGTCGCTTCATAGGTAAAGCTGCCATCTGGGTTTGCAGTTTCCGCTAGTGTCACGTCGACACCTTGCGATTTTAAACCATCAACTGGTGTTGCAGAGCCATCA
Source organism: Vibrio sp. SSH13-20 (assembly GCF_040104475.1). Classification (NCBI taxonomy): domain Bacteria; kingdom Pseudomonadati; phylum Pseudomonadota; class Gammaproteobacteria; order Vibrionales; family Vibrionaceae; genus Vibrio; species Vibrio sp. SSH13-20. Next base: position 553,505 of record NZ_JBECOU010000001.1, on the reverse strand, counting down.
AGCTGATAGCTCACCACACCGTCTGAGCCTTGCGTCGTCGTGAAGTTGCCACCAATTGAAATTGGGTCTGAACCATCCGAGCCAATGCTCGCCAAATCGTCTTCATCCACCGAAATCGCATCTACGTCAGTGATGATTGGCTTATCATCGACGATGGTGACTGGGATACTTACCGTTGACGTATCACCATCAAAATCGGTCGCAATGATTGGGAAATTGAGGAGCAACTCATCACTGTTTGGCGCATGGTCGATTGGACCTTGCAGCGTAAAGTTATAGCTGCCATCAGTATTAACGGTAAGCGTGAATACCGCGTTAGCGCCTGCTGTCGCCTCATAGGTAAAGCTACCATCTGGGTTTGCAGTTTCCGCTAGTGTCACGTCGACACCTTGCGATTTCAGACCATCAACCGGTGTTGCAGAGCTGTCTAGTTGGTAACTCACTACTCGGTCTGAGCCTTGCGTCGTCGTAAAGTTGCCATCAATAGAAACCGGATTACTTTGGTCTGAGCCAATACTCGCTAAATCATCCTCGTCCACACTGATCGCATCAACATCAGTGATGGTTGGCTTATCATCGACGATGGTGACTGGGATACTTACCGTTGACGTATCACCATCAAAATCGGTCGCAATGATTGGGAAGTTAAGGATCAGCTCATCGCTGTTTGGCGCATGGTCGATTGGACCTTGCAGCGTAAAATTGTAGCTACCATCTGGGTTTACCGTCAGCGTAAAGACCGCACTGGTCCCTGCTGTCGCTTCATACGTAAAGCTGCCATCTGGGTTTGCGGTTTCCGCTAGTGTCACGTCGACACCTTGCGATTTCAAACCATCAACTGGCGTTGCAGAGCCATCAAGCTGATAGCTCACCACTCGGTCTGAGCCTTGCGTCGTCGTGAAGTTACCATCAATGGAAACCGGATTACTTTGGTCTGAACCGATAGTCGCTAAATCGTCCTCGTCCACGCTGATTGCGTCAACGTCAGTAATGGTTGGCTTATCATCCACAATCGTGACTGGAATGGTTGCCGTTGTGCTATCACCGTCAAAATCAGTAGCGATGATTGGGAAATTGAGGATCAATTCATCACTGTTTGGCGCATGGTCGATTGGACCTTGCAGCGTAAAATTGTAGCTGCCATCGGTGTTGACCGTTAACGTAAAGACCGCATTGCTCCCAGCGGTCGCTTCATACGTGAAGCTACCATCAGGGTTTGCAGTCTCGTTCAGAACGACGTCGACACCTTGTGATTTCAAACCATCAACTGGTGTTGCAGCGCTGTCTAGTTGGTAACTCACCACGCGATCTGAACCTTGCGTCGTCGTGAAGTTACCATCAATGGAAACCGGATTACTTTGGTCTGAACCGATAGTCGCTAAATCGTCCTCATCCACGCTGATTGCGTCTACATCAGCAATCGTTGGCTTGTCGTCAACAATCGTAACCGGAATCGTTGCCGTTGTGCTATCACCATCAAAATCGGTCGCGATAATTGGGAAATTGAGGATCAACTCATCACTGTTTGCAGCATGGTCAATCGGACCTTGTAACGTGAAGTTATAGCTGCCATCTGGATTCACCGTCAGAGTGAATACGGGATTTGCCCCTGCTGTCGCTTCATAAGTGAAGCTACCGTCTGGGTTAGCCGTTTCGTTTAGACTAACGTCGACTCCTTGCGACTTCAAACCATCGACTGGCGTTGCAGCGCCATCAAGCTGATAGCTCACCACTCGGTCAGAGCCCTGCGTCGTCGTAAAGTTACCATTGATTGAAATTGGATCTGAACCATCCGAACCAACGCTCGCCAAATCGTCTTCATCGACAGAAATCGCATCGACATCAGTAATGACCGGCTTGTCGTCCACAATCGTGACAGGAATCGTTGCCGTTGTTATATCGCCGTCAAAATCGGTCGCAATAATCGGGAAATTAAGGATCAACTCATCGCTGTTTGGAGCGTGATCGATTGGGCCTTGCAGCGTGAAATTGTAGCTGCCATCGGTGTTGACCTTCAGCGTAAAGACTGCATTTGCGCCTGCTGTCGCTTCATAAGTGAAGCTACCATCTGGGTTTGCCGTTTCATTCAGAACGACGTCGACACCTTGCGATTTCAAACCACCAACTGGTGTTGCAGAGCTATCTAGTTGGTAGCTCACCACTCGGTCAGAGCCTTGTGTCGTCGTAAAGTTACCATCAATGGAAACCGGATTGCTTTGGTCTGAGCCAATAGCCGCTAAATCGTCCTCGTCCACGCTGATTGCGTCAACATCGGTAATGGTTGGCTTATCATCAACGATGGTAACTGGGATGCTGACTGTTGACGTATCCCCATCAAAATCTGTTGCTGTAATTGGGAAGTTAAGAACCAACTCATCACTGCTTGATGCATGGTCGATCGGACCTTGCAGCGTAAAATTGTAGCTGCCATCTGCGTTGATCGTTAACGTAAAGACCGCATTAGCGCCTGCTGTCGCTTCATAAGTGAAGCTACCATCTGGGTTTGCCGTTTCATTCAGAACGACGTCGACACCTTGCGATTTCAAACCATCAACTGGTGTTGCAGAGCTATCTAACTGGTAACTCACTACTCGGTCTGAACCTTGCGTCGTCGTAAAGTTACCATTAATGGAAACCGGATTGCTTTGGTCCGAGCCAATACTCGCTAAATCATCTTCATCGACAGAAATCGCATCAACATCAGTAATGGTTGGCTTATCATCAACAATCGTGACTGGGATGCTGACTGTTGACGTATCCCCATCAAAATCTGTTGCTGTAATTGGGAAATTAAGGATCAACTCATCACTGTTTGGTGCATGGTCGATCGGACCTTGCAGCGTAAAGTTGTAGCTGCCATCGGTATTGACCGTTAACGTAAACACCGAGTTAGCACCCGCTGTTGCCTCATAAATAAAGCTACCATCTGGGTTTGCAGTTTCATTCAGAACGACGTCGATACCTTGTGATTTCAAACCATCAACTGGTGTTGCAGAGCTTTCTAGTTGGTAGCTCACTACTCGGTCTGAGCCCTGTGTGGTAGTGAAGTTTCCGTCAATTGAAACCGGGGCAGAGCCATCTGAACCGATCGACGCTAAATCATCTTCATCAACAGAAATCGCATCGACATCAGTAATGACCGGCTTGTCGTCCACAATCGTAACTGGGATAGTCGCGATTGTTGTATCACCGTCAAAGTCTGTCGCTATGATTGGAAAGTTGAGGATCAACTCGTCACTGTTTGGAGCGTGATCAATTGGACCTTGCAGGGTGAAGTTGTAGCTACCGTCAGTGTTTACCGTCAGCGTAAAGACCGCGTTAGTGCCTGCTGTCGCTTCATAAGTGAAACTACCGTCTGGATTTGCGGTTTCCGCCAATGTGACATCGACACCTTGCAATTTCAGACCATCGACAGGAGTTGCAGAACCGTCTAACTGGTAGCTCACCACCCGGTCAGAGCCTTGCGTCGTCGTGAAGTTGCCATCAATTGAAACTGGGTCTGTGCCATCTGAACCAATCGTCGCTAAATCATCTTCATCAACAGAAATCGCATCTAAGTCAGTAATGGTTGGCTTGTCGTCTACAATCGTGACAGGAATCGTTGCCGTTGTACTATCACCGTCAAAGTCTGTCGCAATGATTGGGAAGTTGAGGATCAATTCATCGCTGTTTGGCGCATGATCGATTGGTCCCTGCAAGGTAAAGTTATAGCTACCATCGGTATTAACGGTAAGCGTGAATACCGCATTTGCACCCGCTGTCGCTTCATAAGTGAAACTACCATCTGGATTTGCGGTTTCCGCCAATGTGACATCGACACCTTGCGATTTCAGACCATCGACAGGTGTTGCAGAACCGTCAAGCTGGTAGCTCACCACTCGGTCAGAACCTTGTGTCGTCGTGAAGTTACCATCAATTGAAACTGGCTCGGAGCCATCTGAACCAGTACTGGCTAAATCATCTTCGTCAACAGAGATCGCATCGGCATCAGTAATGGTTGGCTTGTCATCTACGATGCTAACTGGAATCGTGGCTGTCGAGGTATCACCGTCAAAATCGGTCGCAATAATTGGAAAATTGAGAGTCAACTCATCACTGTTTGCAGCATGGTCAATCGGACCTTGCAATGTGAAGTTATAGCTGCCATCGGTATTAACGGTAAGCGTGAATACTGCATTTGCACCCGCAGTTGCCTCATAAGTAAAGCTACCATCTGGGTTTGCAGTTTCCGCCAATGTGACATCGATACCTTGCGATTTCAGACCATCAACTGGTGTGGCAGAACCATCAAGCTGGTAGCTCACCACTCGGTCGGAGCCTTGTGTCGTCGTGAAGTTACCATCAATTGAAACTGGTTCGGAGCCATCTGAACCAATACTTACTAAGTCATCTTCGTCAACAGAGAGCGCATCAACGTCAGTAATAGTCGGCTTATCATCCACAATCGTGACTGGGATGCTTAAGGTAGAAGTATCCCCATCAAAATCGGTCGCAATGATTGGGAAGTTAAGGAGTAATTCATCACCGTTTGGCGCGTGATCAATTGAACCTTGCAGGGTGAAGTTATAGCTGCCATCGGTGTTCACCGTCAGCGTAAAGACCGCATTCGCACCTGCTGTAGCCTCATAAGTGAAGCTACCATCTGGATTCGCGGTTTCCGCCAATGTTACATCGACACCTTGCGATTTCAGACCATCGACAGGAGTTGCAGAACCATCAAGCTGGTAGCTCACCACGCGGTCGGAACCTTGTGTCGTCGTGAAGTTGCCATCAATTGAAACTGGTTCGGAGCCATCTGAGCCGATACTTGCTAGGTCATCTTCGTCAACAGAGATCGCATCAACATCAGTAATGGTTGGCTTATCGTCCACAATCGTGACTGGGATGCTTACCGTTGACGTATCACCATCAAAATCGGTCGCCGTAATTGGGAAATTGAGAACCAACTCATCGCTATTTGGCGCGTGGTCAATCGGACCTTGCAGGGTGAAGTTATAACTGCCATCGGTTTTAACGGTAAGCGTGAATACTGCATTTGCACCCGCTGTCGCCTCGTATGTGAAGCTGCCATCTGGGTTCGCAGTTTCCACCAATGTCACGTCGACACCTTGCGATTTCAGACCGTCAACTGGCGTTGCAGAACCATCAAGCTGGTAGCTAACCACTCGGTCGGAACCTTGTGTCGTCGTGAAGTTACCATCAATTGAAACTGGTTCGGAGCCATCTGAGCCGATACTTGCTAGGTCATCTTCATCGACAGAAATCGCATCTACGTCTGTGATTATTGGTTTATCATCGATGATAGTCACTGGAATGCTTACGGTTGACGTATCACCATCAAAATCGGTCGCCGTAATTGGGAAATTGAGAACCAACTCATCGCTATTTGGCGCGTGGTCAATTGGACCTTGTAGCGTAAAATTGTAGCTGCCATCTGGGTTCACCGTCAGAGTGAATACGGGATTTGCCCCAGCTGTCGCTTCATAAGTAAAGCTACCGTCTGGATTAGCCGTTTCGTTTAGACTGACGTCGACTCCTTGCGACTTCAAACCATCGACTGGCGTTGCAGCACTATCTAATTGATAACTTACTACTCGGTCGGAACCTTGTGTTGTCGTAAAGTTACCATCAATTGAAACTGGATTGCTTTGGTCTGAGCCGGTACTCGCTAAATCATCTTCATCGACAGAGATCGCATCTACATCAGTAATCGTCGGCTTGTCATCCACAATCGTTACTGGAATGGTTGCCGTTGTACTATCACCGTCAAAGTCTGTCGCAATGATTGGGAAGTTGAGGATCAACTCATCACTGTTTGGCGCATGATCGATTGGACCTTGCAGCGTGAAGTTGTAGCTACCATCGGTATTAACGGTAAGCGTGAATACCGCGTTAGCACCTGCTGTCGCTTCATACGTAAAGCTACCATCTGGGTTTGCTGTTTCATTCAGAGTGACGTCAACACCTTGCGACTTCAAACCATCAACTGGCGTTGCAGCGCTATCTAATTGATAACTTACTACTCGGTCAGAACCTTGTGTCGTCGTGAAATTGCCATCAATGGAAATTGGATTGCTTTGGTCTGAGCCGATACTCGCTAGGTCATCTTCATCGACAGAAAGCGCAACGACGTCGGCAATGGTCGGCTGATCATCTACGATGGTAACCGGAATTGTTGCTGTAGAGGTATCGCCATCGAAGTCTGTCGCAATGATTGGGAAATTGAGGATCAGCTCATCGCTGTTTGGCGCATGGTCGATTGGACCTTGCAGCGTAAAATTGTAGCTGCCATCTGGGTTTACCGTCAGCCTAAAGACCGCACTGTTCCCTGCTGTCGCCTCATACGTAAAGCTGCCATCTGGGTTTGCGGTTTCCGCTAGTGTCACGTCGACACCTTGTGACTTCAAACCATCAACTGGCGTTGCAGAGCCATCAAGCTGATAGCTCACCACTCGGTCTGAGCCTTGCGTCGTCGTGAAGTTGCCATCGATAGAAACCGGATTACTTTGGTCTGAGCCAATACTTGCTAAATCATCTTCATCGACAGAGATGGCATCGGCATCAGTAATCGTTGGCTTGTCGTCTACAATCGTGACAGGAATCGTTGCCGTCGAGGTATCGCCATCAAAATCTGTCGCTATAACTGGGAAATTGAGGAGCAATTCATCACTGTTTGGCGCGTGGTCAATTGGACCTTGTAGCGTGAAGTTATAACTGCCATCGGTGTTGACCGTTAACGTAAAGACCGCATTGGTCCCAGCGGTCGCTTCATACGTGAAGCTGCCATCAGGGTTGGCAGTCTCGTTCAGAACGACGTCGACACCTTGTGATTTCAAACCATCAACTGGCGTCGCAGATCCATCAAGCTGGTAGCTCACCACTCGGTCGGAGCCTTGTGTCGTCGTGAAGTTACCACCAACTGAAATTGGTTCGGAGCCATCTGAACCAATTGACGCTAAATCATCTTCATCAACTGACAAGGCAACTACATCATCAATCGTAGGTGTGTCATCTTGGACTTGAATGACAATCTGAGCAGCTTCAGGTGTATTCGAGCCAGCGGTAATAGATGAGCGGTCTCCGTCGGCGTCCACTGCATAGACTGGCAAAGAAAACGTTAGAGAATCATTATTACTGCCAGTGTGATCCAACTGTTCATATAGATTAAACTGGTATTCACCAAGATCCGGAGAGTCAACCGTCACATCAAAGACCGTGATGCGATTACCACCCAGTTCGATATACCCTTCATAAGTACGAACGCCATTGCTCTCGGAGGTTTGTTCCAGTTGAACAACTTGCCCTTGAGATTGCAGCTCTCCAGAGTTATTAAATTCGCTCGGTTCTAATTCATAATGGTCGACAATGTCACTGCCAACAGAAGTCGTAATAGATCCAGCACCACTGGTAATCACAGCCCCTTCTTGAGAGCCTTGATCTACGCCCGCTTCGTCTAAAGATAGCCCTGTCACGTTTTCGATAACTGGATTGTTGCCATCAGAAATGGTCAGGCTGAAAGTATTAGCAGTGATGTCCTGGTCAAAATCAACAATAGTGGTAGGCAGAGAAAGCACAATGGTATCGTCGGCATTACTCTGCTCTAGCGGTTTGAACTGCTCGAATTGATACGTACCATCTGTGTTGAGACTTATCGATAAAACCGTTTCGTTAGAACCGGCGATAGATAAAATAATGGTGCTACCGTCATCGGATAGTGTTACTTCTGTTGCTTGGTTGTCACTAAGCAAACCATTAAACTGGCTCAAGCCTTCTTGGTTAAAAGAGACAGAAGATAGCCGATCACTGCCAATATCGACAAAGCTCCCTGTAATAGGTGTTGAAGAAGACTCAACATTTTCAAACGCGATGTCTTGCGAACTTGGGTTATCACCATCAATCACAGTGGTTGTAAAATCCACTGGAGCTAGAATACTGTTACCACCTACATCTGCACCCGTAATATCAAATGCAATGCTAATTTGGTCGCCAGCGATGGAGACTTGTCCATCCGCTATCGAAGGTAAATGATCAATACCTTGGCTAATTGTCGTGGTGACTTCAAGTTCTGCATCTAAACCTAACGACGTTGCATCAATTTCAATACGAAGAACTTCGTTACTACCTTGAGTACCGATGATCGCATTTTGGTTTTCATCATAGACAAATGAAACGGCAACACCACCGGAAGTGATATCCGCGTTTAACTCTGCCAGTAAAGATGCAAGAGATGCGGCTTCAGGTACAAAGGAGTCTGTATCAAGTGCGAGATCAGCGGCGCCAACCACCACAGTTGAAGAAATAGTTTGAGGGTAAGTAGAGAGAGAAATAGAGCCTTCTGTTACTTGAGAAGACAGCGTTTGACCGCCATCAGCAAAGATGGTGACATTAATGCCATCCAAATCTTCATCAGTTTCAGTGTCGGTTGTTGGAGCGGAGGTTTCAAAAAAGGTCGAAGCAAGAATTTCAGGGTTATTGTATTCAATGGTGACAAAACCCGCATTTGCCGACCCCGCACCGCCACCACCACCTGGACCAGCAGCAGTAGCTTCAAGAATAGCCGTTGGGTCGGCGCCTTCTAAAATAGCTTGTTGAATCGCAGCGACATCTTCTTCACCGAATTCAGCATCACCAGTTGCGGTTGGGTCAACGTTAACCTTGCCATCAACAGGCGCAACGACAAGCGCATCACTAGAGTCTTGTTCAGGACTTGAGGTTGGTATGCAAGCAACACAATTCTCATCAACGAGATAAAGTGCCCCCTCAGCAATAACCTCCAGAGCAGCACCATTTTCCGTGATGACCACCTCATCAGGAAATAAAATATCCCCAACTTTTACTTCTCTAACATTCCCTTCTGGGGTTAAAGCGTAAACACTACCTTTGACAGCATCAACAACTACTTCCTGCGGCACAGTTTGTGTACTCATCTGACCCCCGCTCATTGCCTAACGTCTTTACGAAAGACCTTTATAAATTATTTTAGTTTATCGAAATGTGATGCGCATTAGCTCACAATGCTGATTTAACTAACAATCAACTCAATAAACAATCAAATTTTGAACATTCAATACGCTTTAGACATGTTATCTGTGTTTCATCACAACAATGGCATTTGTCACCATGGCAATACATTACATAACCATATGAAAACATAAGCCTATTAATTAAAGCTTAGACCTTAATTGTAAAAAGTAGAAACCAGCAGATTTTAAGCGGTAAACATCATCCCGCCAGTACCGATAAGAAGCGGTAAAAAGGCAAATAAGATGTCATAAGAAGAGGAGCGTTTTGCAAGTCGAATAAGGAATGGAGAAGAGAAAAACATCACCATAAGGTATTGGACAACATAGTCAGAAGGGATAAGAAGTAGCATCAACACATGTGTTAAAACGTGAAGAATCACGCCCCATGTATGAGGTTTAGTACGCATCATTAGAGCAAACGAAAACAAGAAACTGATGGCTACTGGCATAATATCGACTTAATTGTAAATAATTCTCATTTGCAATAGTATGCGATAATTCTTATTTCTTCAACTTTGTTTTATCTATTGGTGACATCGTTATTATCAATCAACATAATAAGTAAAATTATCAATGATTTTTTTCCTAAACGTTTGCGTAATCGCTAACCTTCTCTTAACCTTGATTTGAGGCTTTCATCACGGTTTTTCCATTGCTATAGTTCACCCATCAAAACGAACAAGACCATTCGAGGCATGGAGCTTCCTCGTTAATCTCAAGATGAGAAGAAGTGGTACCGACAGAATTCGGCAGATTTAAGAGGGTCAAATAATGGAAATGAATATGGTTGAGATTCTAGGCTACGCGGCTTCAATCATGGTTGCAATCTCACTAACTATGAAAGATATCGTTAAGCTTCGTATCCTTAACTTTATCGGCTGTGCGCTTTTCACAGCTTACGGTTTGATGATTGATTCATGGCCAGTAGTACTAACAAACGGCTTTATTGCATGTGTTAACGTGTACTTCCTTGCGAAAATGCAACAGGAAAAAAAAAGCCTAGCGCCTGAAAAAGCCTAGTTAAAACGAATTAAGAAAGCCCGTAAGCGTGATGCTACGGGCTTTTTTGTGCGTTCTAGATCGCGAAAAAGTATCAAAGAAGCCAATAAGCCAGACATAAAAAGCCCTGCTCCATTCGCTTATTACTTGGACTGGAGCCCCGTCTTCTGCGCAAACTCTTGCATTGCCTCAGCAAACGTTGTGGTTCCGCCTTTAGCTTGGACCTGAATCACCTTATACCCCATCTTTTCCAACGCTTGGCGTTCTGCCAAAACCGCTTTGTCATCTTGCTGACTGCCCTTTGCAGGTTGATGAAGGTAGCACCCTTCTAGTTGACCATCTTCGACCAGTTGGTGGTGTTTCAGTGCATTAATATCAAAATTCATGGTAATTCTTTAAATCAAAAATAGGGAGTTTCTGTGGCAGGCTACATGCGCTTTAAAGGCTTAACAACACTGTCCAAGCCTTCAATTTTAAGTGCGAGGCAGAGCTTTAGCAGTTCGCCTAACTCCCCTTCCGGAAAACCTTTTTTATCAAACCAGAGTAGGTATTCTTCTGGAAGATCAATAAGAACACGCCCAGCGTATTTGCCAAACGGCATTTGCATTCGAGCGAGTTTAATAAGGTTTTCTTTTTCTAACATATACTACGGAGTCTGTTGGGATAAATCTTGGCTAAGAGTAACACCCAAGCGATCGACCCACCAGTTAATTGCGTCTTTAGCATCGTCTAAAGAGTCAATCATGGTTGAGAAGTCTTTGTTTCCTGCTTGACGATCAATCGCCGCGAACAAAGGCGCATCACTCTCAGAATCGCTCACCAGTAACTCCACCGTCGCTGAGCCTACATTGGTGTGCTCACCTGTCGTTATTTTTGAGATGGTAGAAATCCCCAAGCCAACCGGCAGAATGCTTGAGGTGACAGCAAGAACGGGATTCGGCGTTTCCACATTACTTACCGCAATGCTCAAGCGAAGTGTTGTTTCACCGGGTTGGTCGACAATCTTTTTGACAGGAGAGATGCGCGCTTTTAACTGCTCAACCATGTAAGTCGTCAATTCATTGATTTCTTCATCATCGAGCTCAGATTCTTGAACCACAACCATCACTCGATCAATTACCACGCTGTCGTATTCATCCATTTTCTCTTTCAAACGAGCAGCATCGCGCAAGCCTGCTCTCGCCCAAACGAGATCGACCCCACCCTCTGGACCAGGACGAAAATCTTTATAACTGGTGAATTTCGTCGCACTGACGACGGGGCCACCAGCACATCCACTCAAGATGAAACCCAGAGATACAACTACCGTCGCCTTAAACAAGCGCTCAACCAATGACTTAAACATACCAACTCCTCAAACTTTGAATATACAGTTTATCATTCCATATAAATTTGACCAGTATTTATTCACTCAATAGCTATTTTGTTGAGTCAAGGATAGAGATTCGCGAAGTATCATTTCATGTTAAAGTACGCCGCTTACTGGAAAGCATAACGAGAAAAATAATGAAGTCACCTTGCCGCGCAGCCTGTAAAAATAACGGCGGAATCTGTTCTGGTTGCCACCGAACCATGGAAGAAATCGTGCTGTGGAAAGATAAGTCTGATGCTCAACGAGACGCGATCATCGAGCAATTGGTTGGAAATGACTCAACCCACTCTTGCCCTGAGTGTGGCACGAATGCGCACTGCGATATTGCTGCGGGGAAAGAGACGTGCTGGTGCTTTGATATTGAGACCAGAGATCTACCCAAGCCAGAAGCGGGACAGCTTTGTTTGTGTCGTAAATGTTTGGAGAAAAAGCCAGTCGCCTAGCCTATCGAATATAGGACATAACGGACTGGCTATCATTGAAATGAAGGTAAGTTCTGCGAACTATTTCTGCGCTAACGCTTGGGATTCGAACTTCACGCCATCCCAGCCTGTCACCATAAAGTTACGAATGTTTTGATGGTCGTTGTTCTCTGGATGTGCCAATACGTCATCTCGGTAGAAGCGACCAAAACACGCCAACGTTGCTTCTTTGCTTAGGTTATTCAATTGACCAAACGCGAAGATCTTGCACGAGCCGTTATTCTCACCTGCATTATTGTGCGTTTCACCATTCACAAAAGCCGCTGGCGTAAACGCGTAGTTTGCCTCTATCGCTGCCATTGTCGTTTCAAACTCTACTGTCTCAGGTGATGCCGTTAGCGCATCCAAAAATTCTTTAAGTTCCATTATTTCTAGTTCCTAGTGTCTTTTCATCTCAAGTGTTCGACATACGTTCTGATTAAAACTGACACATTTGTTTCATCAAAAGCCAATATAAGAGTCATAAATCATAAATATATTCAGAGCCTTATTTAGGGGCTGTTGACCTTTCGAGCTGATTTTTGCAGCGAATTGTTGGACATTTATACAAGGCAGAGACTTTGCTATGTAGCTAGCCTACATGAGAAGTCGATAACGCGGTAGAAATGACCAACAAACGCTGCCCGGAGGGTTCGGCTAAAATCGTTTCATGCTTTGTTAAGGAGTATTTGCTTAGAACGACTAGGCGACACACTCCTTGCCTCGCCTAAAACGATTTTATCTCGAACAAAATTTAACCGCGAAAGATCAACAGCCCCTCATAACACTTCAATCAATGCACTATTCCTCACTGTTGTAGTGAATGAATAGATATCTAATTTAGGTGCATTGAGCAACATTGTATCTGCTTAATAAGGAAATATCATGACCACCCCATTTAAGGCAATAGGCGTATTGGCATTATCTTCACTTGCCATCGCATGTTCATCTCAACCTGACGATTCTCTCTCTTCGTTTGCAGCCCAATGTAAAGCATCGGTAGCACCTGTTGCTGGGGAGACATCCATCCAAGGTTTGACCTTTATGGGAACGTCTATCGCTGACGCACCGTTCGATACATCAGCAGCAGAAATCGTTCAATATGATGCGTGTACTGACAAGCTTTACGTGGTCAACGCTCAAGAAAAGCGTGTCGATGTGCTTTCTATGGATGACAACAGCGCACCAACGCAAACCGCATTCATTGATCTCAACAGTGCAGGTGAAGCGGCAGGCGTTGAAATTGGTGCGGCAAACAGCGTTGCTGTCTTTAATGGTTTAGTCGCTGTAGCGATTGAAAACAGTAATAAGCAGGCGAATGGCATTGTTGGCTTGTACCGCTCGGATAATTTGTCGCTAATCACCACCTTCCCTACTGGCGCATTGCCGGACATGGTTGGCTTCTCAAAAGACGGCAGATACATTGCGACAGCAAACGAAGGTGAGCCAAATGGTGACTACAGCGTCGATCCAGAAGGCAGCATCACATTGATCGACTTGAGCCAAGGCGTAAACCAAGCAGAAGTCACGCAGATTGGTTTCAATGAGTTTGATGGTACACGTAAGTCTGAATTACCAGCTGATGTTCGAATCTCTGGTCCAAATGCCACGGTGGCGCAAGATCTTGAACCGGAATACCTCACTTTTGCAGACAATGGAAAAATCTACGTTGCACTGCAAGAGAACAATGCAATGGCAATCGTAAACCCTGAAAGCAAATCGGTAGAGAAGATTGTGGGTCTGGGCGAGAAATCTTGGTCTGATTCAAAACTGGATGCTTCGAACAAAGACAAAATCATTGGCAACTTTAAGAGCTACCCTCAACTGGTTGGTCTATACATGCCAGATACCCTCGACAGTTATTCGGTAGATGGCAAAACTTACATCCTCTCTGCCAACGAAGGTGACGGTCGTGAATATGGCTTCAAAACAACACAAGCTCTATGTGACCAAGCAGGCTTTAAGTGGGATGAAGACGATTACCTCGGTACAGATGAATATACTTCTGAACAAGGCACCTGTTTAAGCCATGTTGATGAAGTGCGCGGTAAGAAGCTGAAAGTTGCGGCAGATCACCCGCTGGCAGAGGCGCTAAAAGACAACAAGCAACTCGCGCGTCTAAAAGTGATTAAGCCAGAAAAAACGCTTTCTGCGCAAGACAATGTTCAAGCCTTTGGCGCGCGTTCGTTCTCTATTTGGGATGAAAACGGTGAGTTGGTTTTCGATAATGGTGACGATTTCGCGACCATCGCATTAATGAATGAAAGTAAGAACTTCAACAGCACCAACGATAGCAATGACAGTGGCGATGACCGCAGCGACGACAAGGGCATTGAGCCAGAAGCGATTGAAGTAGCACAAATCAATGGTCGTCATTATGCGTTCATCGGTTTGGAGCGCCAAGGTGGCATCATGATTTATGACATCACAGACCCGAAACAAGCGCAGTTCCTGCATTACGTAAACCGTCGTGATTACAGCCAACCAGTTTGTACAGAGGTGGAAGATGGCGAATGCACGAACGACACTTACAATCCAAAAGCAGGTGATTTGGCTCCAGAGTCAATCAACTACTTTGCTCGTAACGGACAACACTTTATCGCGGTTGGTAATGAAGTGTCAGGTACGACATCTGTGTTTCGAATTGAGCTTTAATACCCACTCTTCAAGAGAACAAAATTAAAAGTAAAGCGCCCGAACTTCAGTCCGGGCGCTTTTTGTTTATAACGAGTGAGCATAATCACTCAGCTCTATTCCTCAATCACCAATGCATCGCACTTCGAAGCACAGATAAAGTCGTTCTTATGCAGACCTTTAATAGAATGGCTCCACCACGTGATGGTCACTTTGCCCCACTCCAGCAAGATAGATGGGTGATGGAATTCATCTTCTGCAAGCTCGGCAATCTTGTTGCTAAACGCCCACGCTTGTTTGAAGTTCTTAAACTTATAGACCTTCTCAAGTTGAGGAATCTCATCTCTCTCAATGATCTGCCAATCTGATAATTGCAGCAGCAAAGACTGTTGTTCCTCTATACTAAGTGCAATGGCATCGATACTACAAGCTTCGCATTTTTGTTCATTCAACATGAGCAGGTTCCTTTGGTTCAAAAAGTGGTGGAAGCAATCCGGCTTCAATCGCTAGATCGGCTTGTTTCAATAAATTCAGTTGGCTAATTTGGAAAAGCTGGGACAAATCTTCAATCACGTAGTATTTCGGCTGCATGATATCGATGCGGTAAGGGGTTCTTAGCACAGTTTGCAGGTCAAACTCGTCTCTAATCGCGATGTCGCTTTCCAATGAATAGATGGTTTCTCCCGGAGATGAAAGGATGCCGCCACCGTAGATCTTGGTTTTGTTACCCTCTTGAACCAAGCCGAACTCGACTGTAAACCAATATAGACGCGCAAGGTACCCTCGCTGCTTTGGTGTCGCGGCTTGTCCGAGCTGTCCGTAATGCTCGGTAAAGGCGGCAAAATCAGGGTTGGTGAGCATGGCACAATGACCGAAGATCTCATGGAAGAAATCTGGCTCTTGTAGGTAATCAAACTCTTCTCGTGTTCTCAAAAACGTCGCGACTGGGAAGCGTTTATTGCCAAGCAAATTGAAGAAACGATCAAAGTCGATCAACGCAGGTACTGGCTCCACTTGCCAGCCCGTTGTTTCCATCAAAACACGATTGATTTCGGGCAGTTGTGGCACGCGGTCATGAGGCAAATCGAGTAGCTTGAGTCCATGTAGATACGCGTTGCATGCACGGTCTTGAGTCACGCTCATTTGTCTTGTTACCAAGTCGCGCCAAATGGCATCCTCTTCATGGCTCCATTCTACCCTTCCATCCTGATCGACGGGTTTTGAATGATACTGAGTCATTGCACATCTCCGTTAACAAATCCTTTACATTAAGCCTATCTACACTCTTTTGTCCTTCCAATCCCCTGACCATTTTCCACTCAAAATTCAGGTGTAACATTTTCTTTACATTAACGCCTAACACATTGATATACATAAGGAGCTAGTTTCTCCAACGAGTTTGACTTTATTTCTTGTTCACCTCAGACTGAAAACGTTAAAACTTTGTTATAGAGGGAGCTATGCGCGAGAGCAACAAAGTCTGGCAGCCGACGAAAGATCGAATCGAGCAAGCCAATATCACGCAGTTTATCGAGCACATTAATCGGCAGGGTTTCAAGCTCAAAAACTACTCTGATTTGCACCAATGGTCTTTGGAGCATAACGAACATTTTTGGAAAGAGGTTTGGCAGTTTTGCGACCTAATTGGGACGCAAGGTGAAATGGTCAAAGCAGTAGGCGAAAGCCGTTGGCAATCACCAATGCAAAATCGAGATGCCGTGTGGTTCCCTCAAGCTCAAGTTAACTACGCAGAGAACCTGCTTAGTTTGGCAGAGCAACAAGCCGATGAGCTAGCGATTTGGTTTGAAAACGAGCGCGGCGACAAACAGACTTACACATGGAAACAGCTTTGTGATGAGGTCTCGAGCGTTCAGCAATGGTTAGTCGAATGTGGCATCAAGCACGGCGATGTGGTTGCAGGTTATTTACCACATATGCCACAAACCGTTATTGCAATGCTAGCCACCACCAGCTTAGGCGCGACTTGGACGTCCACCTCCCCTGATTTTGGCGTAGAAAGCGTTATTGAGCGCTTCGGGCAAGTGAAGCCAAAGGTTCTCTTTACCTGCGATGGTTATACCTTTAATGGAAAAACCTTCGATATGTCGGAGAAGAACCACCACATCGCGGATCATCTCGATGGACTGAAACAAGTGTGCCAGATCGGATACCTCAAACCGCATGTGTTCGAATGCGATGTTTGTACTCACGATTGGCAAAACATCATTAATCAGTATTCCCCAGCTCCGTTGCATTACACTCGCGTGGAATTCAATAGTCCGCTGTTTGTGCTTTATTCCTCTGGCACGACGGGCAAGCCTAAGTGCATCGTGCATTCTGTTGGCGGTACGATTCTTAATCATCTTAAAGAACATCAACTTCATTCAGATATTCAGCCTAAAGACCGCGTCTTTTACTACACAACTTGTGGTTGGATGATGTGGAACTGGCACGTATCTGCTCTAGCGAGTGGCGCGTGCTTGGTGATTTTCGACGGGAGCCCGGTTTATCCAGCACCTAATGTGTTGTGGGATTTAGCTCAGCGCGCCGAGGTGAGTCTCTTTGGTACTGCCGCCAAGTACCTAGAGGCGATAGAAAAAGCCGGACTGTCACCAATCCAAGATTACTCTCTCCCTGCTTTAAGAACTTTGTGCTCTACGGGCTCAGTGCTTTATCCAGAGCAGTTTGATTACGTGTATCAACACATCAAGCAAGATTTGCACTTGGCTTCTATTTCAGGCGGAACAGACATCTGTGGCTGCTTTGTATTAGGCAATCCTATCTCGCCTGTTTATCGTGGTGAGTGCCAGTACGCCGGCTTGGGTATTGATGTTCAAGTGTTTGACTCGCAAGGTCAAAGCGTGAGTGTACAACGCGGTGAGCTCGTCTGTGTCAATTCCATGCCTAACTTCCCTGTCGGCTTTTGGAACGATACAGGGGAGCGCTACCACAACGCGTATTGGGACAAGTTCGATGATATCTGGCATCACGGTGACGATGTCGAACGCAGCGCCAAAGGTGGGTTTGTTTTTTACGGTCGTAGCGATGCATTGTTGAATCCTGGCGGTGTGCGCATCGGCACAGCGGAGATTTATCAGCAGGTAAATGCCATTGAAGGTATCGTCGATTCCATTGCCGTTGGTAAAGAGATCGAGCGAAACGAACAAATTTGGCTGTTTGTTCAGACCGTTTCTGGCGTCACTTTAGATGACAGGTTAGTAGCAGAGATTAAGTCGCGCCTCAAAACGTCCTGTTCGCCAAGGCACGTGCCAAGCCAAATTTTCGCCATCAGCGACATTCCTAAAACACGCTCAGGAAAGTTGGTAGAACTTGCAGTCAAACAAGTCATAAATGGTAAGGAAGTCGAGAATTTAGGTGCGATTGCGAACCCGGATGTTTTAGAAGAAATTCGACAACTCACGTTTGTCTAGCTAATCAAAGAAAACAAAAAAGCGAGCTAAACAGCTCGCTTTTCTTATGTTCTTTGTCGGAGATTAACGGCGACCTACACCCATTAATACTGACATTGTGTGACCGTCTGATGTGATTTCGAAGACCTTCTTCGTTTCTACCTCAGTAAAGCCGGCTTTGATAAGTGCGTTTTCTGATTTCGCTAGCGTGAAGCCTTCTTTTGCTGAATCTGCGATCCAATCAAAATGCACGAAGTGACCACCAGCGTTAAGTAACGAGTGAGCAATCTCTAGAGACGTTTCGTAGTCTTCGATAAAAGCCAGAACTGAAGAAGCAACGACTAAGTCAAACTGACCACGGAATGCTGGGTGCTGAGCAACTAGACCACGCGTCAATGCGTCAACAACTGGTTCTACATTCTCTAACTCTTTCTTATCAAGCTCTTCAATCATGGCTTCAGATGCATCCAGCGCCACAATCTCTTTTGCGGATGGCGACAATAGTTGGCTTAACTGCCCTGTCCCACATCCAAAATCCAATACTTTAATGCCATCAAGCTGAGTAAGCTGTTGTAACTGTGCAAACACCGACTGAGCAAATTGATCTGTTGCTGGGTTAGATTCCCAATTCTTTGCTAAGCCGTCCCAATCTTGTGCCATCGTGGCCTCCATGTTCACTTCTTGTAACCCCCATAGATTACCGCAAAAACGCCAAAACACCATAGACTTATCTGGCGAATCCGTGTTTTTTTCGATAATCTTTCTAAGCGTCAGTACGCTCATTCATCTACGTTATCGATTCTCATCTTTTTAGTTTAGGTCTTTTTTAATCATGAACTTAACTCAAGTCGAAGCTTTTTGTACCATCGCCGAATATGGCTCCGTATCGGAGGCTGCGCGTCAACTCGATTGCAACCGCACCAAACTCAGTATGGCAATTAAAGCGCTTGAGAAAGACTTAGACGTCGAGCTATTCACTCGCACAGGCAATCAACTAACGCTCTCGGAAGCGGGGAAAGCCATCTTCAAAGACTGCGAAAACCTGCTCGTAACCGCACAACGAATCAAAAAGACCTGCGCTCAAGTTTCTGACGGCTTCAACGCTGAGGTCTGGGTGGCACGTGACGACTCGCTGCCAGACGAACTGTGGCAAGAGCTATCTCATACTCTAAACAATCGCTTCCCATCGACAACCTTCAACTTAATATTGGCGTCCAGTGGTGACCTTTCAAATTTAGTCAGTACACAACAAGTCGACTTTGCATTTGGCGTGGACTACGAACGTGTCGACGATCCGCATATTGTCTACAACCCTCTAGGCAAAATTCGCATGATGTCAGTATGCAGCTTCGATCACCAACTCAGCAAAATGCGTCGCGTCACCGATGAAGATTTGCGTAACCAGATGCAAGCTTTGATGGTGTATTTGAATGAGAAAGACAACCCCGAGCTACAACCCTTTTCTACTCGATACATTGGCTTCTCCAGTTTTGACTACATGCTGAACACCATTTTAGAAGAAGATGCATGGGGCGTATTACCAGAGCCATTGATCCGACATTACTTGAGACATCAGAAACTTGCGGTGATCAAACACACCTATGGTTTGACGCAAGAAGACTACTGTATGTTCGTACCAAATGGACAAACAGAGCATCCTGCAATGAGTTGGTTGGCCGATAAGTTAAGCGAGTATTTATTCGACTTCTAAACATATTGCAGTGAGCGTCAATTATATTGACAGTAAAATTCAATATTAAGTCATTGAAAATAAAAACATAATTCAAAATCAACATTTTATCGTTTAAATGTCACACAGTTTTCATTTGCTTAAATTTGCCCTAAGGAGAAGAATGTAAGGGTGTAATAATTTAAGGCATCTTATATGTGTGACAGGACAAGCAAAAACGAAAACCGTATCCTAACCTTCTCAGCCCTTTTAGCATCTGGGTTTGCAATTGGAGGGATGGTACTTGGCTTGCTTGTTGGGTCGATCGTCATCGTTTTTGACGGTGTTTATTCTCTAGTCAGTCTGCTGTTAACTTTATTGTCACTGGCAGCTTCTTACTACATCAGCAAGCCATCAAAATCTATTTTTCCTTTCGGCAAAGCTGTACTTGAACCTATCGTTATCGCTATTAAAGCCGCTGTTATTTTAGTGGTGGTTTCTTTCTCATTATTTTCAGCGGTAACCGCGTTGATGACAGGCGGTCGTGAAGTAGACGCTTCCATCGCAACCATCTTCGGTGTCGTTAACGTGATTGGTTGTGGTTACGCTTGGTGGTTTATGGCGAAGAAAAGTCGTCGTTTCTCATCAGGTTTGATCGAAGCCGAGAAAAAACAATGGCAAATGGATACGTTGTTAAGCGTGGCAGTAACGGTTGGTTTTATCGCTGCATGGTTGGTATCACTAACACCATACGCACACTACGCGGTCTATGCAGACCCTATGATGATGGTCTTGATGGGCTTCTACTTCCTTAAAGTACCATTTGATATGCTAGTTGGTGCCCTACGCGAACTGTTAATGATGACACCAAGCAAAGAGTTGTGTCAGAGCGTTGGTAAAGACGTTCTTGAGATTGAAAAAGTGACTGAGCACCAATTGAAACTGGCTGGCGTAACTAAAGTTGGTCAAGAACTGCGAGTAAATGTGGACGTGCATGTGGATGACGACACGCTAGAGCTTGATACGCTAGAACACACTCGTAAGCAACTTACTAAGCGACTATCGAAGCACAGATTCAAGCTTCAACTGAACTTGAACGTCGCTTATTAGAGCGCCACCAAACAATCATTAGAACTCAAAAGAAAAGCTCCCAATCTCGGGAGCTTTTTTCTTGCTTTGATTTGAACCTGAAAGACACTCAAGCGTGCTCTACATATTTCTATACCAGCGTTCATCCCGCCGCTTCGCGCTTCTCTTTGGTGACCAGCCAACACATCAGCGAACCAACCGTTACCATTACGACTCCTTGCCAGAAGCTGTGGCTTAGAGTGACGCCTAGAATAAGAGAGGAAAACAGAGCAGAAAAAATCGGCGTAAAGTAAGACAAGGTTGCGAGAAACACCATATTGCCGCCCACAATCGCGATGTTCCACAATCCGTAACCACCCGCCATTAAAGCCGCAGACGCAATTAAGTACCCCATCGCTTCCCAACTGAATGCCATTGGCGGCTCATCAGTAAAGGCGTATTTGATCCACAAAGACACCGCGGTCGCGATAAAAAACAAAGTAATCGCGTTGTGCTTCGATTGTTGTCTTTGAGTCAGATTGCAGTACACCGCCCAGATGACTGCGCCTGCAAATGCCATGAAGTAAACAATCGGATTGCTACTGATGTTCGCCACTAACTGCGTCGGTGATAAACCGCTATCACCACTGACCGTCCACGCCACACCAATGAATGCCAACATAACTGCCGGGTACAGTAACCAGTTCGGCTTTTTGTTACTGCCCAATACCGCAAACAAAACGGTTAGTGCCGGCCATAGATAATTGACGATCGAGACTTCAATCGCCTGAGAACGAGAATTGGAGTAGCCCAATGCCAGCGCGAGGAAGATCTCGTAGCAAACAAACATCGCTCCACCCAGAACTAAATACTTGGGTGAGAAATATGACAGTTTTGGGATGCCAACCACAATCAACAGAAAAATGGAGCTCAGAGAATACAGCATGGCTGATCCACCCACGGGTCCCAAACTTTCTGTCACCAATCTTGCGATGCCTAGCAAACAGCTCCAAGAGAGAATGGCGATACAACCATAAAGGGTGAAACGAAACTGATAGGATTGCATGTTATCTATGTGACCTACTGCTCATGAATGCCAAAGGAAACTGCAGCTTAACTCAAAAATGATCCGCTTCAACGTACTCTTTTTCCAAAATCGGTATAAAAACCACTCTATTAAGCGGTTGGAGTCGATATGAAACATTTTCTGCCTTCGAGTGTCATGCTGACACCCTTTGTTGTGCGCTACTATGAAGAAGACGACGAGAGTGAAAACGTTGAAACACATTCGGAAACGCATGGTCTAGATAGTGAAGAACAATCTAAGGAACGTTCAGAGTAAAGGAATCCAATCATGAAAAAAGTCGCAGTCATTTTAAGTGGTTCAGGCGTTTACGACGGTTCTGAGATCCACGAAGCAGTATTGGCGCTCTACGCCATCGAGAAGGCAGGTGCAACTTGGCACTGCTTTGCACCTAACATTGACCAACTCCACGTCATCAACCACCTAACTGGTGACGAAATGGATGAAACACGCAACGTCTTGATCGAATCAGCTCGTATCGCTCGCGGAAACATTGACGATGTCGCCAAACTTAACGTTGATGAATACGATGCCCTACTACTTCCAGGTGGATTTGGTGCCGCGAAAAACTTAACCGACTTCGCCGTTTCGGGTGCGGAGTGTTCGATTAATACTCACGTTGCCCAAGCGTGTCGTGCATTCGCTCAAGCGGGCAAACCTGCAGGTTATTTATGCATCGCACCAACTATTATCCCTATGATTTACGATCAAGGTGTAAAAGGCACAATTGGTAACGATGAAGCCACTGCAGCAGCATTCGGTCATATGGGGGGGGAGCACGTCAATTGTCAGGTGGATGAAATCCATTTCGATGAAAAACACAACGTGCTTTCAACACCAGCTTATATGTTAGCGGAGAATATCTCCCAAGCCGCGTCAGGCATTGAAAAACTAGTAGATAAGTTAGTTAAAATCTCCTAAATAGAAAACGTTTGCTTAAAACACACCATTCCAATCCCCATTGATAGACTACATATTAATGGGGATTTTTTATACTTTAGTCTAATTGAGAGATAAACCGTACGAAACTTGTTATTTTTACCAATCGTTTGCGTAATAAATAAATCATTTCCTATCTGTTGCTTTAATGTTGCACCAACAGGGTGTGCAACAAGATCCATTTCACACTTTAACTCTTAACACTACTACTTAGGGGGTAAAATTGCGCTAGATCAAATAGGAAACTTCGTCAGGTATGCAAGAGTAAATGACAGATTAAGAAAGATTATTAAAAATAACGACGGAGCAATGTTATATGACAAGTGCATTTTTTATCCCTACTGTAAACCTAATGGGCGCTGGTTGTTTGAAAGACGCAGCAGACAGCATCCAATCTCAAGGCTTTAAAAAAGGTTTGATTGTTACGGATAAGATTCTTAACCAAATCGGTGTAGTAAAGCAGGTTCAAGATCTACTAACAGAACGCGACGTAGCAACTGTTGTGTTCGATGGCACTCAACCAAACCCTACTATCAGCAACGTTAACGACGGCTTAGCACTTCTTACTGATAACGAATGTGACTTCGTTATCTCTCTAGGCGGCGGTTCACCACACGACTGTGCGAAAGGTATCGCGCTTGTGGCTTCTAACGGCGGCAAAATTGCAGATTACGAAGGCGTAGACCAGTCTGCAAAACCAATGATGCCACTTATCGCAATCAACACGACTGCGGGTACTGCATCTGAAATGACGCGTTTCTGCATCATCACTGACGAAGAGCGTCACATCAAGATGGCTATCGTTGATAAGCACACAACACCGCTTATCTCAGTAAACGATCCAGAGCTAATGCTAGCTAAACCTGCTTCGCTAACTGCGGCAACAGGTATGGATGCCCTAACTCACGCGATTGAAGCTTACGTATCTATCGCGGCAACACCAATCACTGATGCGGTAGCAATCAAAGCGATTGAGCTTATCCAAGCGTACCTACGCACAGCAGTGAAAAACGGTGAAGATCTAGAAGCTCGTGAACAAATGGCATACGCACAGTTCATGGCGGGTATGGCGTTCAACAACGCGTCTCTAGGTTACGTACACGCAATGGCACACCAGCTAGGTGGTTTCTACGACCTTCCACACGGTGTTTGTAACGCGATTCTTCTACCTCACGTACAGCGCTACAACGCGCAAGTATGTCCTGAGCGTCTACGTGATGTAGCAAAAGCAATGGGTGTAAACGTAGAAGGCATGTCTGCTGAAGCAGGTGCAGCGGCAGCAATCGACGCTATCGTTACTCTAGCGAAAGATGTGGGTATCCCAGCAGGTATTAAAGAGCTTGGTGCGAAACTAGAAGACATCCCAACACTAGCAGACAACGCACTGAAAGACGCTTGTGGTTTCACTAACCCTAAACAAGCAACTCACGAAGAAATCTCTAAGATCTTCGAAGAAGCGATGTAATCTCGCTACATAAACAATTCTCTAGCCTTAATTCAATCCCCGATCTCGTATCGGGGATTTTTTACATTCTTATACAATCCATGCTCTGCAAAACGTTCTCTTTTAGTGTTAGCTTTTAAGCATTAATGCGATTCATATTGGAAGGAACCATGAGAACGATTGCTGCAGCCCTACTCGCTTGTTTATCCTTTTCTGCCAACGCTGCCGAATACCGCGCTAACGAAGTGGCGAATGGATTTCAGATCCCTTGGGGGATCGAGTTCTTAGATAGCCAACGCGTAATCGTCAATGAAAAGAACGGTACGGTTTCGTTGCTAGATATCACCACAGGCAAACCTCAAAAGCTGTTTAACGTTCCCGATGTGAATACCAGTGGGCAAGCTGGCTTATTGGATGTCGCGCTCGCACCGAATGCCGATACGCAAAATCCGCAACTCTTCTTTACCTACAGCAAGCGTACGAGCAAAGGCAATACGGTGGCGTTAGCGACGGCGCAATTGCAAAACAATCATCTTGTGGGTTGGAAAGATCTCTTTGTTGCTGATGCCATCACCGATACAGGTCGCCACTACGGCAGTCGAATTTCATTTATTGACAACAAAGTTTACTTCTCAATCGGTGACCGTGGCGAACGTGATAATGGGCAAGACACTCAAACCCATGCTGGCAGTATTCTGCGCCTTAACCTTGATGGTTCGGTTCCACAAGACAACCCATTCAAATCTTCCGAAGCTCGTCCTGAGATATGGAGTTACGGGCACCGCAACCCACAAGGTATGTTTTACGACGAAGCAACAAAACAGCTGTGGTCGATTGAACATGGACCACGCGGCGGCGATGAAATTAATTTAATCAAGAGAGGCGCGAACTACGGCTGGGCAAAAGTCTCTCATGGTAAAGAATATTGGGGACCGTTGGACGTCGGGGAAGCTAAGTCGTTACCGGGAATGGAAGATCCAAAGTTGGTATACATCCCTTCTATCGCACCCAGCAATATGATTTTGTACCGTGGCGATAAATACCCAGAGTTGGACGGAAAAATCCTCGCCGGTGCATTGAAACTGGCGCACATCAACGTGGTTTCTATTGAGAATGGCAAGCTCACCGAATCAAAAAGATTGATGGAGAATCTTGGTGAGCGAGTAAGAGATATAACCATCAGCCCCGATGGTTATATCTACTTTTCTACCGACAGCGGCAAAATCTTTCGTCTTGAGGAGAAATAGTTTTCTCTGACGAACGAGTCAAAAAAAGCTAGCTCTTTAAACTCACTGCCACCGTTTCATTGTCAAAATCGAGCGTCATGGTCGAGCCCAATGGAACGGTGAGCATTGGGTGGGTATGACAGCTGTCAAAGTCATACAAAATTGGCAGTGGTTGACCGTTAAGTACTTCTAGTAACACGTCTATAGGTGCTCGTCCTGTGCCTTTATCATTGAACTTTTCATGCTTGCCTAGCACAACCGCACCAACTTTATCAAACACACCAGAGAGCTTGAGCAGCGCAAAAGAACGTTCGACCGTTTCAATGCCCTGCAAACAATCTTCCACTAGCAAAATATCGCCTTGTTCGATACTCGGCATAAACTCACTTGCCCAAATACCCGTCATGGTATTAAGGTTGCCGCCAATCAAACGCCCTGTGATCTTGCCTTCACCTTTGAAGTGCCAATGGTTTCGCAAGGTTTGCTTTGCGCGGTCTTGTTCGCCCCACTCTATCCATTCATCCGTCCACCCTTGAGGCATTGCGTATTGATGCTCCAAGCCATCTAATGTATTCACTATCGATTCGAACGAAGCGAAGGTCTCGTCCACCAATGGCGGGAATTCACCCAGAGATGCCACCAAAGCAGGACCATAGAAAGTGACGATGCCAGTTTGTGCGTAAATGCCCATAAGCAAAGCTGTCACATCCGAATAGCCAACAATGATCTTAGGATCTCTCTTCAATGCCTCGTAATCAATGTAAGGCAGCAAAGAGTTACTGTTGTAACCGCCAATGGTCGACATAATACAGCGCACTTCAGGATCGCGAATCAGCGCATTCAATTCTTCTACTCGCTCTTGAATCGAACCCGAGCGGTATTGGTCAGTTTTACCCGTTAAGCTGCCTGCTTTTAGCTGGTAACCATGGGATTCCACATACGCTTTGGCACGCTCAAAACGCGCTGGTGCAAATACCGTGGCTGGGGAGGATGGCGAGAAAAAGCCGATGGTGTCGCCTTTTTGTAATGGTTTAGGAATGATCATGCGCGTCCTTGTTTTGTGATACATGGTTGATTTATTTTCGTACAATCTAAGCAGAAGAATCTAAACTTAACAATAACCTTTTGTTTTTTAAAACGATAGTTCGGTTAAGTTGTACGAGGTCATTATGATTCCATTCCCTTTACAGCTCGATAAAATTAAAGCCGTGGTGTTTGATTTAGACAACACCTTGGTGAGTTCTGATATGAACTTCGGCGAATTGCGACAACAGCTGGGTTGTCCGCAGAGTGAAGATCTATTGGATTTTGTCGACGCACTTGAGCATCCTCATCATCGAGAGCACGCTCATAACGTGATATTTGATTACGAGATTTCTGATGCTGAGCAGTCTGCTCCAATGATTGGCTGCCATGAATTGCTCGCCCACTTGCATCAAAATGAAATCAAAACCGCTATCGTGACACGCAACTGCCAAATCGCCACGCAGCGCAAACTAGAGCACAACCAAATCTCTGTGGAGCGAGTCATCACTCGTGAATGCTTCCCGCCCAAGCCAGATCCATTGTCTTTGCAGGTGTTGGCGAAAGAGTGGCGTTTGATGCCGGATGAAGTGCTTTATGTCGGCGATTACCTTTACGACTTGCAGGCAGCGTATAACGCTCAGATGCCCTCTTGCCTTGTTCATCACGGTAATCAAGAAACCTTCAATGATTCAGCCTCGTTGGCGCTTAATGAACTCAGTGATTTATTGAGCCATTTCGAATCCTTACCACGTAAATAAAGCACACATATAAAATACGCAAACAAAAAAAGGGGCACCAACGTGCCCCTTATGACTTATTCCCGATTGTTTCATGCGTTCCCAAGGATTGCTTGAGTGATGCGCTGCTTAGCCTTGTAGGTAAGCGTTAAGCATCCACATTAATTTTTCTTGCTCACGGATGTAGTCACCCATCAATGCCGCTGTACCTTCGTCATCTGCTTCACCCGCGTTTTGTAGAATCTCACGCTGTTTTAGAAGTAGAACGCTAAAGCCTTGAACTAGGCCTTGTACACACTCCTCACCAGAAGTCGCGTTTTGATGTTCTTTAATTTCACTTGCTTCCAAGTAGTTGCTGAATGCGTGCGCTGGCGTGTGACCCAAAGTTAGAATACGCTCTGCAAGCTCATCGATTTTTGTTTGTAGATCAGTGTAAATCTCTTCAAATTTTACGTGCAGTTCGAAGAATTGCGCACCTTTAATGTTCCAGTGGTAACCGCGAGAGTTCATGTACAACACTTGGTAATGCGCTAGCAGTTGATTTAACTGTTGAGCTAGTTGTGCTGATTGTTCGCTGTCTAGACCAATTAGGCTTACTTGTTTGTTCATAATCTTGCTCCTAGAAGGATGATACCAATCGTAGTAACGAACGATTCTCTTACCGGGATTGGTATAAAGTTTAAAAATTCTTTTGCAGTATTTGCTGCCGATGGAGTCATATTACGACTCCGGCTCGGTGAAGAAAATTTGGTTTTAACTATGATTTAAATAGCTAAATCCAATGAGCAAATAGACGAATATCGGCGTATCATCCAACAAAAAGCCCCAACCCTTTTTGTGTAAAAAGGATTGGGGCTTTTTTACTATTTGGTTAACGTTCAAAAGTAGATGAACAGACGTAAACCTTATCTACGCCGTTTTAAAAGTTGCCATCTGTTGATTCAGCTCAGTAACTTGTTCTTTTACTTGCAATGACGTCTCTGATGCACGTTGGCTGTTATTCGAAACCTCGTCCACTGATTGTGTAATATCAGACATCAATCCAGTGATCGAATTGGTTGCATGCGATTGCTGCTCTGCCGCTGCAGCAAGTTCTGCCATTTGTTCATTCAAAGAACCGATTTGCTCAGTAGTAGCGAGCAAACGAGTGACCGCTTTTTCAATGTGCTCTGCCCCCTGCTCTGCAAGTGATTGGCTGTGTTCAATCTCCTCAACCACCGAATTAGTCGAACGTTGAATCGCATTGATGATGCCGTTGATTTCTGTCGTCGATTGAGTAGTGCGAGTCGCCAGCATACGTACTTCATCCGCCACAACCGCAAAGCCTCGTCCTTGGTCACCCGCACGCGCTGCTTCTATCGCCGCATTCAATGCCAGTAAGTTAGTTTGTTCTGCTAAGCCTTCAATCACCTCTGTAACTCGACCAATGGCTTCGCTCTCTTTGCTTAACTGCGTCACTTGCGTGCTCGCGGTTTCAATGCTGCCATGTAAGCTTTCCATGGTGACTTTGTTTTGCTCTAGTGCATCGCGACCTTGTTCAATCTCGCCTTTTGAATCAGAAAGCTTCTGCACCGATTGATTGGCTTGATCTAGGGTGTTACGTGCGGCTAAAGCGATTTCATCCAATTGGCTTCCCATTTCAACAATGCTGGTCTGTTGCTGCTCTACATTCGATGACGTGACTTGCGCCGATTCCAATAAAGCCCCCATGCTGGTATCCACTTGGTGCGCTTTCTCACTCACCCCTGCCACGATGCTCGCTAACGATTGGTTCATACGGTTAATCGAATCGGTAAGGTCTGCCAATTCATCTTTCCCAACAACGGTGAGCGGAGGCTGAGAAACGTCTCCTGAAGCGATCGTCTTTGCTCGTTCCGACAAGTTCTTCACTCGGCGCCCAATGGTATTACCCATGTATTTTGAAATCGCTATCGCGGCAAACAAAACCAACGCTGCCGCAATCAACATAGTGGTGAGTACGTTCTTGATCGATTGATTGATACCCTGTCCGCTTTGATCTGCACGACTTTGTTGAGCCAATACGATCGTCTCTAAGCTTTGGTCTAGTGCATCCGCTGCTGGCAACAGTTCATTCGCCATTAACAAGTTTGATTCATTCCACTCTGGCGATTGACGCAATGCAATTACCTGCTCTGCTAAAGGAAAGTACAGCTGCTGCATTTCCTTAAACAGGGACCACAATGATTGGTCGTTATCAGTCAGTCTGTCGAGTTTACTGTCGATTTCCGCCACGGACTGATTGTGGTACTTAATCAAGTCGTGGTATTTGTCCAAATGATCTTGCTGCCCGTACAACAGGAAATCTCGCAAAGCAGACAGAGCATTGGCGAGCGAGGTATAGCTGTCGGCGTAGACTTTAAACAGACGCTTTCTGTCTCCACCAAATGGGTTTCCTGACTCTTCATTGATTAAGCTTTGAAGCTGATCAAGTGCCACTTCTGCAATTGGTGCCGCTTCGTTAATAAAGAGGTTGTGCGCGGGTAAGTTCTCGTCACTGTGGCTAAGTTCAATCAGCTTGTTCAAAGAGACTTTGACCGCATCCCACTGGCTTTGAATCGCTTGAAAATCCTGTTCAGAGATCAAAGCCTGCAACGTTGGAAGCGACTCGTCTGTAGATGCCATGATATTGCGCACGTCCTCACTCAGACGTGCGCTCGCCTCTTCATCGCCACCTAGTAACATGTAGGCTCGAATAGAAGACAGCGACGCTTGAACGGACTGTTGGATACCGCGACTGGTGTCGACGGTCGGTAAATCGGATTTAAGTAATGAAGAGGCGTATTGCTCTACGGTGGTGACGTTGCGATACGTGAATACCGCTGATGCCATAAAAAGTACGGCTAGCAGCACAAAACTGAGCTGCAACTTCCCTGATATCGTAAGGTTCATCCATAAACTCCTGACAACGATGAGCCTTAAATATAACGATGTTTACAAAAATGTTAAATACAAGTATCAAAAGTTACTAAGAAAACCATGTAAACCACTATTTCAAGCCAATAAATGGGACTTATTCGAAGTATGGTATGCGCTCACTACGTAAAATCAGATAATTAACGTAAGTGGTTTCTAAGCAGTCTTGCTCCCACAACGAGAGAATCCGCTTGGTGGCGAAGTAGTAATCTTTATTACGCAGTAGCACGCCCACCGTACGGCTGAGCTGCTCAAAGCGCTGTTGCTCATTAGCAGAAATGTAATTATCTTCATTCTGAATGATGGGCGCCAATCCATCGGCAAACCAATTGTTCAGAATTTCACGCATCTCTAGTTCTGACTCCGGCACATCGATACTCGACAACTCACGATGCTGTGGTGGTGGCACTATGTACTTCGATGCTTTTGGCGAACTAACATAACGGTACATGTCGCTCCTCCTTGTAAATGACTCTTATACCCAAGTGACTTCAAGATGCAGGATTCAGAGCGTTGTCATTGGTTCGGGGTCAAGGAAAACAACGCAGCGTAATAGTCAGCTCTTTCCAAGTTGTTTGACACAGCCATTGATTCAATAAAGAAGCGAGTCAATGACACGCTCCCGAAGGGCGAGCTGTCTTGGTTTGTATACTTTGTTGTCGATTCTTGATTTAGACCCACTAGACCTTTAAATCGCCGCCGCGTCTACAAACCAAGCCATTCTCGCTGAACCTAACATCTCGAGGTTACTTGGGTATAAACTAACTAAGAATACTTTTTTCAATTTCCAAGTTTTTTCTACAGCTCACAGAAAGAAATCCAACAAAAAAGCCATGCAAAGTAGACTCTGCATGACTTTGGTTTGGGCAGCAATGACACTGCCCTAGTCTAGGACTGGTTACATTGAGCTTTGATCGAAATCGTTGCCTTGGTCAGTACCCGTTTGAGTATCCGAGTCGAAGCTGCCAGAGTCATCCGTGAAGTCAACACCTTGATCTTGACCTCCCGCACTTGTCCAGTCGCTGCCGCCAGATTCCATACCCGCCATGTCTGGTTGCTGATCTTGAGCAGAACCTTGCATGGTGTATTGATCATCGACTTCAACTTCAACTGTGCCACTCGCACCTTCTACTGCGCTGCCCAATTCATCGTAACCTTGGAATTGGATTTCGCTCGTACCTTCGTAACCTTCTGGTAAGTCAACCGATACTGGTTGGTTCAGGTTGCCACTTAATGTGAAGCTGCCATCGCCATTATCCAGTGCGTTGCTTACTGATGCACCATCAGGTAGACCGGACATTTCTGCATAATCCACCGATTCGTTGCCACTGACCTCATCTGGAACCGAGATAGAAATGGTATCGCCAGGTGCTGCAGTCACATCAGCTGCGCTCTCCTCTTCACTGTCTGCACCGTTTGCTGCTTGCTCTTCAGGCTGTTGCGCTTCGCCAACTTGCTGCTTGGATGATGCTTGAGCAGTTTGAATTTGTGGCTCGTCGCTTTGCGCTGAATCGTCCGCAACTTGGATGCTCAGATTCTGAGTCGATACTTCACCGTTTTCGTTGACCTGAACATCCATAGCCAAATTGCCATCGAAGTCATCGTTCGGCCAGTACGTCCACTCTTCATCACCTGATTTCGCGAAGAAACCAGCATCGTTTGCATCGGCGACATCCAACACTTCTGCAGAAGGGCTAATGCCAAGCTCATCAATCAACTGTGCTTCCGTTAGTGTTAGTGAACCATCATCAGCCAGTGCATAGCCTTCGCTGGTTGTGGTTTCACCTTCACCTTGGATGTCGACATTAAAGAAGCTCTCAATGCGGTTTTCACCGTCAGTTGCAATAAAGCCTACTTGAACATCTCCGGTGTAGCCTTCTGCTGGTGTGAATTGGTAGTTACCTTGGTTATCGGTCTCTATCACACCTTGACCTTCCATTAGGCTCACTGACTCAATGCTCAAGCTGTCACCTTCTGCATCGCTCAAGGTCGATAGCATGTCATCATTGGTGAACGACAAGGTGCCATCCGCTGCCATTTCTGTGGTAGAAATGCTGTCGATTTCTGGAGAAGCATTCTCTTGTGGTGCGTCTTCTTTCACGACCACACCTGTTTGCTCATCATGAAGCACACCGTCTTTATCAATCACATAAGCGATATCCGCTTCACCAGTAAAGCCTGGTGCTGGATTGAATGTCCATGTGCCATCACCGTTATCGACAATTTCACCTTGGCTGCGATCAGCTAGGTGCACGAATTTCACTTCATCACCCGCGTCAGCGTCTACGTTCTCTGCCAATCCGATTAGGTCATCTGCGGTTAGGATAACAGGTTCACCCGCTAGGGTTTCGAAGTCACCTGAATCGATGCCATCTTCGAACTCTTCTGGCTCGTCACCATAATCCACCGTTGTTGCGGTCACGGTTACGAAGAACTCGCCATTAAAGTCAGCCGGAGGCGTCATTTGCAGATCTGAAATATCCCACTCGTTCAAGTCGATGTATTGACCCGGTTCCGTAATGGTAATGGTGTTCACACCATCCGTAACTTCGAAGCCAACAGGGAAACCAGTCATCACTAGGTTACTCAGCGTTTCTGAATCGTCGATCAGACCAACATTCAAGCCTAGGTGACCCGTTTCGTCCTCACCAAACACTAACGGACCATCATGGTCGGTTGTGATGACCGCGCCATCCGCAACAGGGCGAACAA
Source organism: Vibrio sp. SSH13-20 (assembly GCF_040104475.1). Lineage (NCBI taxonomy): Bacteria > Pseudomonadati > Pseudomonadota > Gammaproteobacteria > Vibrionales > Vibrionaceae > Vibrio > Vibrio sp. SSH13-20. The sequence goes on along the minus strand of NZ_JBECOU010000001.1, from coordinate 520,767 downwards.
ACACTGGTACATCAAGTACCGTCTCAAACTCACCGTCACTTACCACAACTTGCAAGTCAGAAACCCCTGCAAAATCGCCAGTCGGTGTGAATGTCCAAGTACCGTCACCGTTATCTGTTACCTCACCACCATCTTCACCTTCTGCGGTGATAATGCGTGATACGACTAGGTTTTCAGTGTCAATGTCGCCGAACAAGTTCATCAGGTCGCCAGCGTCGAAGGTGAATGCGCCATCCTCGTCGGTTGCCATAAAGGCATTACCCACATTGAATGGAGCATCGTTGACTGGAATGACATCCACATTCAACGAGCCTTCAACCACTTCTTCACCATCCGTCGCGGTGTAGCCCAGTTCCACCAAACCATTGAAGTCTTGAGTGGTTACCAAGTGGTACATACCATCTGGTTGCTGAGTTAATGTCGCGTTTGCAGGAGCACGAACCGTGATGCTTTCTACGCTGATTTCGTCACCATCAAGATCCGAAACTTGATCAGCGATGTAAGCTGGGTCAATCACCATGACCACATCTTCTTCGCCTTGCATCTGGATGGTTGGCGCTTCCGGTGCATCGTTAACCGCTTCGATGTTTAGATTGCCTTCAACCGGCGTCACTAAATCACCATCGCTGACGCCGAACGACATTGGCACATCACCATTGAAGTTCTCAGCCGGAGTGAATGACCAAGTACCATCACCGTTGTCTAGCAAGTCACCGTATTGCTCATCAATCACTAGGTCGACAGCAGACAGTTCATCGTAGGTGTTGTCGATGTCTGTCGCGTTAGCAAGCAACATGTCCTGCGTGATAAGAATGGTGGTATCTTCGGTGCCAGCAATATTCACTGGCGTTGATTGCGGCGCATCGTTAATTGGGTTCACCGTTAGGTCGACGCCCACTTCCACGCTCGCACCATCGTTATCAATCAAGTCGAAACTTAGGTCGATATCGCCATTGAAGTTCGCATCAGGCGTAATCGTGAAACTACCATCTTGGTTCTCAACAACGGTCGCATTGGCTACCGCGGTTAAGTTCACCGCTTCTAGATTATCGCTGTCGACGTCACCCGCTTGAGCCAGTAACTGCTCTTGACTCAATGTGATTGAACCGTCTTCATCGACGCTGTAAGCCAAGTCGCCAGATACCGGAGCATCGTTGACTGGCAATACATCAATGTTCGCGTTGGTTGTCGCAGTTGCACCGTCTTCATCAGCGATGACTACATCGAGACTTACGCCACCGTTGAAATTTTCATTTGGCGCGAAGCTGTAAGTGCCATCGTCATTCGCCGTTAAAATACCGTCGCTACCACTGTAAGAGACGCTTTCTAGGCTCACGTCACCTTCCACATCGCTTGATTGCGCTAGCAGTTGCTCTTCCGTGAAGATAATGACTTCGTCTTCATTGACAGAGTAACTTGTCGCACCTGCAATTGGTGGATCGTTCACCTCAAGAACGGTAATACCCGCTGTTGTTGTATCAACCGCGCCGTCCTCGTCAACCACGACAACATCTAGGCTAACATCGCCATTGAAGTTTTCGTTTGGTGAGAAGGTGTAAGTACCATCGCCATTAATTTCTAGCACACCGTCGTTACCGCTGTAGCTCACGCTATCAACCGCGACATCTCCTTCGACGTCTGATGAATTCGCGAGTAACTGCTCGTCACTAATGGTGATCGAGTTGTCTTCATGCACTGTGTAAGACGTGCTGCCTGCCACCGGTGGATCGTTCTCTGGCGTCACACTCACATCAATGTTGGCAGAGGTTGTATCCGTACCGTCTGATACATCAAACGTGAAGTTCACGTCACCATTGAAGTTCTCGTTCGGTGCGAAGCTGTAAGTGCCATCACCATTATCGGTTAGGACACCGTCCGCGCCAGTGTAAGTCACACCTTCAACTGTTAGGTTGTCACCTTCTACATCCGTCGCGCCTGTTAATAGGTCTGCATCTGTAAAGGTAAGAAGACCGTCCTCACCCACGGTGAACGCTTGATCTTGTGGCTCTGGAGCGTCATTGACTGGTGTTACTGTTAAGTCGAGACCAGCCGCAACCACTTCTTCGCCATCCGTGACATCGTAACTAAACTCAATGTCACCGTAGAAGTTCTCGCTTGGAGTAATGGTGAAGCTGCCATCCTCGTTCATTTCAACCGTCGCATTTTCATCATTGGTGCTCAGGTTGATTGCACTTAGGTCGTCACCATCGATATCAACAGCGTGTTCAAGTAACTGCTCTTGAGTCAGCGTAATACTGTTGTCTTCGGCAGTGACTGCGCTGATGTCACCCGTCACTTCTGGTGCATCATTAGTTGGCGAGATATGAATCGTCACATCTTGCGTCGCTGTCGCCGTGGTTCCGGTATCCACATCTGTAGAGATTGCGTTCACGGTTAACGTCACATCGCCGTTGAAGTCCGCAGAAGGGATAAACTCTAGTCCGTCTAGCTCGCCTGGTTGCAGTGACCAAGTGCCGTCGCCATTATCAACACCTGCTGATAGTGAGCTGCCTTCTGGCACATCTTCAATCAAGATAGCGAGGTTTTCTGAGCCATCGGTATCGGTTAACGCCGCATCAATATCAAGCGGCACTGGCGTATCTTCGGTACCAATGATTTGGTAATCCGCGTCCGCTACCGTGATTTCGATGTTGTCGATGCCGAACGACTCGTCAGGAATACTTTGGTTTAGCGTAGAACCAAAGCCTAACTGAAGCTGACCGTCTTCCACCGGAACGGTTAAGTTCACTTGGTGGGCCTGATCATTCCAGAAGCTAAAGCCTTCGCCTTGTGAAGAGCCGTGGACAACTTCACCTACTTCGTTACCGTTAGAGTCGTAAAGCGTTGTCGTACCATCTTGAGTACGGAACGCGGAGTTCTCCAAGGTGGTTAGCTGTTCACCGCCGACAAAGATTTGGAACGACTCGCCATCCCAAGAATCGATTTCGTAGAAGCTAAACGAAATATTCACTTCATTGACATCGCTTGGGATCTCGTAGGTTTTGCTGACCGCTTCATCACCGCCAGTGCCACCAATACGACCCAGCATATCGCCCGTTTCGAAGCCTTGAGAGCTTTCAGTGTTCGCGTTCCAACCGTTCGAGCCAGACTCGAAGTTATCAGAGGCAATCACCAAGTCCGAAGCAATCGACAGCTCTGGCATATCAACCACAGATTGAACATCAATGTTCGCTTCTGCTGGAACCGTTGCGGTGCCATCGTTGACATCAAACGTCACGTTGACGTTGCCATCGAAGTTTTCGTTTGGTGCGAAGGTGTACGTGCCGTCACCGTTATCGACTAACGTACCACTGTCAGAAGCAACGTTTTCAACCGTTAGGTTATCACCATCGATATCACCTGCATTTTGCAGCAGTTGCTCTTCGGTAAAGGTGAAGCTGGTGTCTTCTTGCGTGACGAACTGTGGCTGACCAACCGTTGGTAGGTCGTTTACTGGATTCACAGTCAGATCGGCAGTCGCTTGAATAGTTGCATCGCCGTCCGTAATGTCGAAGCTCAGATCAATGTCGCCATTGAAGTCCGCATCTGGTGTGATAGTGAAGCTGCCGTCATCGTTCGCAACAACGGTCGCATTGCCGTCAACAGTGAGGTTCGCTGCGGTTAGGTCATCGCCATCTACGTCGCCTGCTTGCGCAAGAAGCTGCTCTTGGCTGAGGGTGATAGAACCATCTTCATCCACGCTGTAAGCCAAATCACCTGATACTGGAGCATCGTTGACTGGCAATACATCAATGTTTGCATTGGTTGCTACCGTTGCACCATCTTCATCGGTCACGACAACATCTAGGCTGACATCACCGTTGAAGTTTTCGTTTGGCGCGAAGCTGAATGTGCCATCGCCGTTGTCAGTAAAGATACCATCAGAGCCGCTGTAGCTGACGCTATCAATCGCCACCTCACCTTCAACGTCAGAAGCATTCGCCAATAGCTGCTCAGAGCTGATGGTGATGACTTCGTCTTCGTTCACTGAGTAGCTGGTCGCGCCGGCGATTGGTGGATCGTTCACCTCAAGTACCGTGATACCTGCGGTGGTTGAATCCGTCGCACCGTCTTCATCGACAACCACAACGTCAAGGCTCACTTCACCATTGAAGTTCTCGTTTGGCGAGAAGGTGTAAGTGCCGTCACCATTGTCTTGGAACACACCATCTGCGCCACTGTAGCTCACGCTATCAACCGAAACATCGCCTTCAATATCTGACGAATTCGCTAGTAATTGCTCATCGCTGATGGTGATCGAGTTGTCTTCGTGCACGGTGTAAGACGTGCTACCTGCCACCGGTGGATCGTTCTCTGGCGTCACGCTTACATCGATGTTTGCGGTCACGGTATCCGTGCCATCAGAAACATCGAAGGTAAAGTTCACGTCGCCATTGAAGTTTTCGTTTGGCGCGAAGCTGTAAGTGCCATCACCATTGTCGGTTAGAACACCATCTGTGCCAGTGTAAGACACACTTTCTACCGATAGGTCATCGCCATCGATATCCGTTGCGCCATCAAGCAGATCTTCATCAGTGAACAGCAAGACGCCATCTTCACCAATGGTGAACGCTTGATCTTCTGGCTGTGGTAGGTCATTAACTGGGTTAACCGTTAGGTCAGCCGTTGCAACAATAGTGTCGGTGCCATCGTTGATGTCGAACGTGATATCAATGTCACCATTGAAGTTCGCATCAGGCGTAATGGTAAAGCTGCCATCATCATTTGCCGTAACCGTTGCATCACCGTCAACCACTAGGTTAGTCGCGGTTAGCGCGTCGCCTTCTACATCCGATGCTTGAGCAAGAAGCTGCTCTTGGCTTAGCGTAATTGAATTGTCTTCATCGACACTGTAAGCCAAGTTGCCCGATACTGGCGCATCATTGATTGGTAAGACATCGACTGTGATGTAAGTATCGACCTCAGCGCCGTCTTCATCGCGAATGGTTACATCCAACTGCACTTGACCGTTGAAGTTTTCATTCGGTGCAAAGCTACATGTGCCATCGCCATTTACTGAGAAGATGCCATCTGGACCGTCGTAGCTGATGCCTACTAGCTCAACGTCGCCTTCAACATCCGAAGCATTCAATAGCACTTGCGATTCACTAAAGGTTAGAACTTGGTCTTCATCGATAGTGTATGCGGTAGGACCTGCGATTGGTGGGTCATTTACCTCAATCACAGTAATGCCAGCAGTGGTAGAGTCCGTTGCACCCTCTTCATCGACAACGACAACATCTAGGCTCACCTCGCCGCTGAAGTTCTCGTTTGGTGAGAAGGTGTAAGTACCATCACCGTTAATTTCTAACACACCATCGTTACCGCTGTAGCTCACGCTATCAATCAACACATCGCCTTCAATATCCGATGAATTTGCTAATAGCTGTTCGTCACTGATGGTAATCGAATTGTCTTCATGAACGGTGTAAGCCGTGCTGCCTGCAACCGGTGGATCGTTCTCTGGCGTCACTGTTACATCGATATTTGCCGTCACGGTATCCGTGCCATCAGAAACATCGAAAGTGAAGCTCACGTCGCCATTGAAGTTCTCGTTTGGAGCGAAGCTATACGTGCCATCACCATTGTCAGTAAGAACACCGTCCGCGCCTGTGTAAGTGACGCCTTCAACAGATAGGTCATCCCCTTCAATATCGGTTGCGCCTGTTAGCAGATCCGCATCAGTAAAGGTCAGTAAACCATCTTCGCCAACAGTGAACGCTTGATCTTGTGGCTCTGGTGCGTCATTGACTGGTGATACCGTTAACTCAAGGTTCGTTGAGACAACATCATCGCCGTCAGACACATCGAACGTAAAGGTGATATCACCATTAAAGTCCGCATCTGGCGTTAAGGTGTAAGTACCGTCGCCATTGTCTGTGATGGTGATGTTTTCATCATCCGTTGCCAGATTCAGTGCTGTCAGTTGGTCTCCATCTAAGTCACTCGCATTCGCTAATAAGTCGTCTTGAGTGATCAGAATAGAACCATCTTCTTCAACCTGAGCAGATACCGGCAGCGCTTCCGGAGCATGCTCAATCGTTGCCCCAGTTGCGTTAATGTAGATGGTTTGGGACACGGTTTCAGAATCGTCATTCGATAATTCTGTTGCGGTCGCTGTCACGTGAATCTCAAGCTGTTCTGAGAAGTCTTCAGGCAGTTGAATTTCAATTTCTTTATCAATCGCCGTGGTTGGTATTGCAACTGAACCATCAGGACCAACGGTCACTTCACCACTGTAGATTTGACTGTTTACTTCACCGACATCAATAGTGAAGTTAAAGTCGGTGTAATCGGCATCGCCGCCACCGTAGAGATCTTCAAAGCCGTAAACCAATTCACCGTCTTCGTTCACGGTAGTTCGGGTATGTTCAATACCATCTTGGTTGAGCTCTGAGCTTGAACCACCATGGAAGACTGCATCACCGAATTGGCTTTGAATCACGGTTTCAGAACCATCAGCGCCAACAAACACGAGTTGTGGGTCAACTGTATCCATGTTCGCGGGAGAGCCATCTGCTGCACGAAACTCGTACTGACCATCTTGCATAGATGCAAAGTCATTGAAGTTGTGACCGTTAGGAATCAAGAATAGGTTGAAGCTTTCCCCTTCCGAGATTTGGAAGCTGAACTGATCTTGTCCCGAAATGAGGTCACCGCCTCCGCCAACTTGAGAGGCATTTTCGTACACCACTTCAACGCCCGTGATGTTGCCATCTTCATCGACTTTGTAGTAACCCGCTGTGTTTTGGTAACCCGCGGTTTCACCTTCAAACGTAACCGTGATTTCAGTATCGCTGTAACTGGTGATACCGTTATCTTGGTCGTTCAGTACACCTTCGTTGTCGTAAGTAACAACGGAGCCTTCTGGAACACCATCAACGGTCACGGTCAGCGTTTCTGACAAGTCTTGGTCAACCAAAGCTGCAGCAATATTCAACTCGACAACACCACCCGGATCAACGATGATCGCTTGGTCATCCACGATGGCACCATCACCATCTCGAATGACCAAATCAGGCGCATCTGCCACGGCTTCAATGTGAACATTAATGTCTTGCTCGACTTCATCAGTACCGTCAGAAACCGTAAAGCTGAACTGCAAATCTCCACTGAAGTGCTCTTCTGGTACGAAGCTAAACGTACCGTCACCGTTGTCTGTTACAGTACCTTCATCACCCGAGTAGTTGATGCTAGTAACAGATAAGTCATCGCCTTCAACATCAACTGCGCCACTCAGTAAGTCCGCCTCTGTAAACAAGATACTGCCATCTTCTTCGATGCTATACATGGCTGGTGCGACAATTGGGATATCGTTGACGGGATTAACCGTCAGTGTCATATCAGTTGAAGTGCTTAGTTCGCCGTCGTTCACTTCATAGGTAAACGCAATTTCACCATTAAAGTTCTCAGATGGCGTCACAGTGTAGGTACCGTCACCGTTGTCTACAATCGTTGCGTTAGGATCATTGGTTTCTAATGCCGTTGCGTATAGGTCATCACCATCTTGATCGCTGGCGTTTTCAAGCAGCATTTCTTGTGTCACGAGGATAGATCCATCCTCGTCCACGTCTGCCACGATTGGCGCTGCTTCTGGTGCGTCGTTGACGAACTCAACTTTCAGGTCGATGTTTGCCGCCACCACATCGGTGCCATCGCTCACATCAAACGTGAGGTCAACATTACCAAAGAAGCCCTGCTCTGGCGTTAATGTGTAAGTGCCATCGCCATTGTCTGTTACTTGAACCGTATCGCTTAAGCTCGTCACGTTCACAACAGATAAGTCATCGCCTTCGATGTCCGTCGCTTGAGCCAGCAGCTCTGCTTCAGTAATCGTGATGGCTTCGCCGTCTTCTGTGGTGAAGGACAAATCAGGTACATCTGGCAGGTCGTTCACTGGGTTAACGGTGAGGTTTAGATCCGCAGCGACGGTTTCAATCGCGTCAGTTACGTCATAAGTAAATTCGATTTCACCAAAGAAGTTTTCGCTCGGTGTAATCGTGAAGCTACCATCAGCGTTCTCAACGATCGTTGCATTAGGATCGTTGGTCGACAGGTTCACCGCTTCAAGGTTGTCACCATCCACGTCCGTCGCATTCGCTAACAAGTCTTCTTGAGTGATGGTAATTGAGCCATCTTCATCAACGACCGCATCAACTGGACCGCTAACCTCTGGACCTTCGTTGACGATCTCAACATCGATCTTCGCAGTGCTTGGTGCGCTTGCTTGACCATCGCTGATGTCGAAGGTCAGGTTCACTTCACCGTAGAAGTTCGAAGTTGGCTCGAAGGTAAAGGTGTTGTCGCCGTTGTCTGTCAACGTACCTTGTGACTGGTCAACAAGCAGCAGATTCTCGATATGCAGAATGTCGCCATCCACATCGGTCGCACCTGATAACAGGTCTTTTGCTTCGATGATGATGGTGCCGTTTTCTAGCATTTGAGTATGCAGCGGCGCACCAGGAACTGGCACATCGTTGACCGGAATAACGGTCAGATCTAGATGGGTATCGACTTCATCGGTGCCATCGAAGACTTTGTAATCGATATCGACTTCACCATTGAAGTTTTCATTCGGCATAAAGGTGTAAGTGCCGTCGCCATTGTCGACAAGCTCACCGTTATCACCGCTGTAAGAGATATCAGAGATAGACAGCGCATCGCCTTCCACATCACTTGCATTGGCAAGCAAATCATCCGCGCTAAACGTAATGCCCACATCCTCATCAGTCGACAACACAATCGGACCAGAAACAATTGGCGCATCGTTTACTGCTTCGAAGTTGATGTTGATGATGTTGTCGTCGGTGAGTTCACCATCTGTAACTTGGTAACCAAGCTCAATCTCACCGTAGAAGTTCTCATCTGGTGTGACTGTCCATGTACCATCGCCGTTGTCGGTTAACGTAGCGTGCTCCGCGTTATCCCCCACCAGCTCTAGATTTTGAATATCAAGAACGTCACTATCGATATCACTCGCTTGTGCGAGAAGCTGCTCTTCTGTGATTACCACAGAGGCAAACTGCGTAGAACCTTCGGTATCGATGGTCACATTTGGCAGATCAGCAGTCAGTTCGATTTCACTGTCACCTTCTCGGATATTCAGTTCTACCGTTTCTGTGATTTCCGTGCCGTCCACGCCGATAGATGTGAATACCGCTTCATCATGACAAGTTTGCGAAACCGTCATGTTTTGAACCACGTAAGTACCGTTACCTTGAATCGTTCCTAGCTCAAAGTAAGACACTGGCTCGTTCACCGTTAGGGTGTAATCCGTCTCATAACTACCACGATCTTCTTTGTGGTAAGTCATCGAGTCGATCAAGTCACCATCGGAGTTGAATGCTCGAATTTCCACTTCTGTAAAGTGGCGAGACTCTTCCATAAACCAGCCGCCTAGACCATCTAGGTGGAAGCTGATTTCGTTGATGTCTTGACCTTCAACGGTTACAGTCAGTTTTTCATCGCCACTCAAACCTTGGCGGTCAGTATCGCCAATACCATGCCCAATGTGCGTGTTACCATTCCAAGCACCAAGAGGGTCGTCGTTACTCTGCACCGTTACGGTCAAATCACCATCAGTGAACTGGCGAGTATATGGGTCAATTTCATCACCCCAATCATCAACACTCGCATTGTCATCAAACGTACCGATTTGAGTGGTATGCGTACCGTTCGCCAACGCATCATCATTTGGAATGAAGCGCACTTCCGTATCTGCAGGAACCTCCTGCCCGACTTCTAGCTGTACCCATTCGTCATTTAGATTCGCTTCAATGATGCCGTTTTCAGGGGCTTGGTCGAGACGTAACGCAGGCTCTTCACGCAGAGAAACACCCACGGTTTGATCTTCTTCCGCTTGAATAAAGATCTCGTCGCCCGCTTCTGGCGCATCGTTGACAGGGTTAACGGTCAGATCCAGCGTGGTCAGAACATCATTTTCGCCATCGCTGATGTTGTAAGTGAAGTCCAACTCTCCGTTAAAGTTTTCCGTATGCGTAATGGTGAATGAACCATCATCGTTGGCTACGATCGTCGCATCTGGGTCATTGGTTTGTAGATTGCTGGCAACAAGGTCATCACCTTCAATGTCTGTCGCATTCGCAAGCAACTGTTCTTGCGTGATGGTGATGGCATTATCTTCATCCACCTCAGCTTGAATACCTGACGTTTCTGGTGCGTCGTTCACCGCAATAACATCAATACCTGCCGTTGTCGTATCCGTTGCACCATCTTGGTCGATAACCGTAACGTCGAGCGAAATGTTACCGTCAAAGTTCTCATTTGGCGTGAAGGTATATGTGCCGTCGCCATTGTCCACGAAGCTACCGTCGTTACCAGAGTAGCTAACATTCGCCAAGGCTACATCGCCTTCCACATCAGAAGAGTTGGCTAACAACTGCTCGTCACTAATGATGATTTGACCATCTTCTTGAACCGTGTAAGACGTAGAACCTGCCACCGGAGGATCGTTCACTGGTGTCACGCTGACATCAATGAATGCTGGCGTTGAACCTGTGCCGTCAGACACATCGAATGTGAACTGAACATCACCGTTGAAGTTCTCATTCGGCGCGAAGCTGTAAGTGCCATCGCCATTGTCGGTAAGCACACCATCTGCACCTATGTAGAGAACGTTTTCGATAGACAGATCATCGCCGTCAATATCCGATGCGCCTTCCAATAGGTCTGCATCCGTGAACAGCAAGGTGCCATCTTCTTCTACCGTGAACTGTTGATCTTGCGCTTGTGGCAAGTCATTCACAGGATTAACCGTAATATCCAGACCAACTTGTACCGAACCACCATCGTTATCAATGATATCGAAGGTCAGATCTAGGTCGCCGTTGTAGTTTTCATCCGGTGTGATGGTGTAGCTGCCATCATCGTTGTATTGAATTGTCGCGTTGTCATCTGTCGATAGATTGATGGCTTCAAGGTTCTCACTATCAATATCGCCTGCTTTGGCAAGCAACTGCTCTTGGCTTAACGTAATTGAGCTGTCTTCGTTGATGGTGTAAGCCAAATCGCCCGATACTGGTGGATCGTTGATTGGTAAGACATCGACATTGATGTGTGTATCAACGGTTGCCCCATTCTCATCTTGAATGGTCACATCCAACTGAACTTGACCATTGAAGTTCTCGTTTGGTGCAAAGCTGCAAGTACCATCACCATTGACGGTAAAGATACCATCCGAGCCTTCATAGCTGATGCCAACAAGCTCTACATCGCCCTCGATATCAGATGCGTTGGCAAGAATTTGTGACTCACTGAATGTCAGTACTGAATCTTCGTCAACCGTGTAAGACGTTGGACCGGCAACTGGAGGGTCATTCACTTCAATGACCGTAATGCCTGCAGTCGTTTCGTCAATCGCATCTTGCTCATCCGCCACAATCACATCAAGGCTGATATCACCGCTGAAGTTCTCATTCGGCATGAAGGTGTAAGTGCCGTCACCGTTGTCTTGGAATACGCCATCGGTGCCTGAATAGGTCACGCTATCGATGGACACTGCTCCTTCCACATCCGAAGAGTTAGCCAGAAGCTGCTCGTCGGAAATGGTAATCGCATTATCTTCATCAACCGTGTAAGACGTAGAACCCGCAACCGGAGGATCGTTCACTGGAGTGACGCTCACGTCCACATTTGCAGGTACGGTCTCAGTGCCGTCAGAAACACCAAAGCTAAAGCTGACATCGCCGTTGAAGTTTTCATTTGGTGCAAAGGTGTAAGTACCATCACCGTGGTCAGTCAGCACACCATCGCTGCCTGTGTAGCTAATGCCATCAACCGTTAAGTTATCGCCATCGATGTCGGTCGCGCCAGCAAGTAGGTCTGCGTCGGTAAACTGCAGCGTGCCGTCTTCTTCAACACTAAACTGCTGGTCTTGAGGAACAGGAAGATCGTTAACCGGATTAACCGTTAGATCCGCCGTTGCTTGGATAGTGTCTGTGCCATCTGTAATGTTGAATTGGATATCAATGTCACCATTAAAGTCCGCATCTGGTGTAATCGTGAAGCTGCCATCATCGTTCGCTGTGACGGTTGCATTTCCATCTACAGTCAAATCGCTAGCAGTCAGGTCATCGCCCTCAATATCAGACGCTTGAGAAAGAAGCTGCTCTTGGCTGAGTGTAATCGCTCCATCTTCATCAACGCTGTAAGCCAAATCACCCGATACTGGCGCATCATTGATTGGCAATACATTCACATTAATGACGGTATCAACTTCTGCCCCATCTTCATCTCGAATGGTCACATCAAGTTGAACTTGTCCGTTAAAGTTCTCGTTTGGCGCGAAGCTGCACGTGCCATCATCGTTAACGGTGAAAATGCCATCCGGACCATCGTAGCTAATGCCAACAAGCTCTACATCACCTTCCACATCAGAGGCATTCAGCAGCACTTGCGACTCACTGAAGGTCAGAACAGAATCTTCATCAATAGTGTAAGAAGTTGGTCCTGCGACTGGTGGGTCGTTCACTTCCAGCACCGTAATGCCAGCAGTGGTGGCATCCGTTGCGCCTTCTTCATCAGCGACGACAACATCAAGCGTCACTTCACCATTAAAGTTTTCATTTGGAGAGAAGGTGTACGTACCGTCACCATTGATTTGCAACACACCATCGCTGCCAGAGTAGCTCACGCTATCAATCGAGACATCCCCTTCTAAATCCGAAGAATTTGCCAACAGTTGCGCGTCAGAAATGGTAATAGAGTTGTCTTCGTGAACCGTGTAAGACGTTGAACCAGCCACAGGAGGATCATTCACCGGCGTGACGCTCACATCTACATTCGCTGAAACCGTATCTGTGCCATCAGATACGTCGAAGCTGAAGTTTACATCGCCATTGAAGTTCTCATTTGGCGCAAAGCTATACGTGCCATCGCCATTGTCAGTTAGAACGCCGTCGGTTCCTTCGTAGCTGATTCCCGTTACAGAAAGGTCATCGCCTTCAATGTCGGTAGCACCTGCAAGCAGATCCGCATCAGTAAATTGCAGTGTGCCGTCCTCTTCCACACTGAATTGTTGGTCTTGAGGAACAGGCAGATCGTTGATTGGATTAACGGTTAGGTCAGCGGTTGCTTGAACGGTATTAGTGCCATCTGAGATATCAAAGCTAATGTCGATATCACCATTGAAATCTGCGTCTGGCGTGATGGTGAAGCTACCATCATCATTTTGAGTCACCGTCGCATTGCCATCTACCGAAAGGTTAGACGCCGTCAGTGCATCACCTTCCACATCGGAAGCTTGCGACAACAACTGCTCTTGGCTCAAACGAATCGAGCCATCTTCGTCCACCGAGTAAGCAAGATTGCCAGATACTGGTGCGTCATCGACAGGCGTGACGCTTACATCAATGTTGGCAGAAACCGTATCTGTGCCATCAGATACATCAAAGCTGAAGTTCACATCACCATTGAAGTTTTCATTTGGCGCAAAAGTGTAAGTCCCATTACCGTTGTCGGTCAGGATGCCGTCACCACCGTCGTAGCTTACGCCCTCAACTGTTAGGTTATCGCCTTCAATATCCGCTGCGCCAATAAGCAGGTCTGCATCGGTGAAGATCAGAGTGCCGTCTTCCTCCACGCTGAACTGCTGGTCTTGAGGAACAGGCAAATCGTTGACTGGGTTAACGGTTAGATCAGCGGTTACTTGAACGGTGTTCGTGCCATCTGAGATATCGAAGCTGATGTCGATATCACCGTTGAAGTCTGCGTCCGGCGTGATGGTGAAGCTGCCATCTTCGTTTTGAGTCACCGTCGCATTGCCATCTACCGAAAGGTTAGACGCCGTCAGTGCATCGCCTTCCACATCGGAAGCTTGCGACAACAACTGCTCTTGGCTCAAACGAATCGAGCCATCTTCATCCACCGAGTAAGCAAGATTGCCAGACACTGGTGCGTCATCGACTGGCGTAACGCTTACATCAATGTTGGCAGAAACCGTATCCGTGCCGTCGGACACATCAAAGCTGAAGTTCACATCGCCGTTGAAGTTTTCATTTGGCGCAAAAGTGTAAGTCCCATTGCCGTTGTCGGTCAGGATGCCGTCACCACCATCGTAGCTCACGCCTTCAATTGTTAGGTTGTCCCCTTCAATATCCGTTGCGCCAGCAAGCAGGTCAGCATCGGTGAAGATCAGAGTGCCGTCTTCTTCCACCTCAAAGGTTTTATCTTCAGGCACTGGTGCGTCATTGATTGGACGAACGGTTAAATCGATAGAACTTGAAACGGTTTCTTGACCATCACTGATATCAAACGTTAAGTCGAGTTCACCATTGAAATCAGCGTCCGGAACCACGGTGAACGTGCCGTCACCATTGTCTTGAACCGATGCATTCACACCTACTTGGACGTTAGACGCAACAAGGTCGTCGCCATCAACATCACTTGCGTATTCGAGTAATTGTTCTTGCGTGAAGGTAATGGTGCCGTCTTCATCCATGATGTAAGCCAGATCTTGTTCTACCTCTGGCGCATCGTTTTCACCTTCGACTTTGATTTGGAACGTTTCGCTCGTGGTTTCAGAGTCGAAATCATCTTCTACTTGCGTCGTGGTCTCTTCACTGGTGTCTTGAATGTCCACCGCAAAGGTTTCTTCTGTGGTTTCTGAATCTAGGTTATCACCACCTTGTGAACCTTCAGAATCGGATGAAGAGGCACTTGGCGCAGCCGAAGTTTGTACAGCTTGTCCTTGTGCTTCATTGCCTTCTGCGTCCGAACCACCTTCAGAGCCAGAGGCATCACCGCCACCAACAGCTTGTGCACCCGCACCGGAAGCCGCACCGCCGCTGCCAGACGCTTCTTCACCAGACCCACCGTCTGATGCCACGCTGTCTACCACGTTCGATTGAGCGGCATCCGAACCACCGCTACTCTCTGGCGAGTCTTCTTGTACCGCACCACCGGACGCCGAGGCTTCTTCCTCGGCACCTGCACCACTTGGGTTGTCTTCCATCGCCTGATTAGCTTCGTCTGCTGCATCGGTATTTTCAGCACCCGTCGCTACGGTCGAAGCAATCGTATTCTGTTGGTTTTGTTGATTCTGCTGCTGGGAGGGCGTACCCGCGTCATTGGTTTCCGTTTGTTCTACCGCGTCGTTTAGGTCTTTGTTTTGGTTATTTTGATTGTTGTCACCTGCCATTACAGCCTCCGTTGCCATTAGCTAACTGATCGTGTTTAGAGGCAGTAAAGGACACCATTCTGGAAAACCAACTTTTTTATCCAACTTTTTTCATACTCATGTTGTTTAACCAGAAAGAGGTAAAAAAAATTTGAAAACGCAATTTAAAGATCCTTAGTTATTGTCATTAAAGCAATTAGGGCGGTGGAACAATGATAAACATGACGAATCTGTTGCGCTCAGTCGACAACAGCCACAAAGGGCTGCAATTGCTATTGGGAGATTTTTATAAGGATTTCAGCAGCGCGGCGATCAACATCGAAATGCTGCATAAACAAAACCGTTTTGAAGAGCTGAGCGGCTACTCAAAAAAGCTGAAGACTATTCTCGTATTGCTTTGTGATGATGATTTACCACCCAAGATGGCAAAGCTGGAACATTTAAGTAAGCACCGCTTTCCCGCACCTAATGAACTGATTGAGGACATCAAAACTGAGCTCAATAACGTGAACAAACAAATAAGCCAGCTGTTAGATATCGAAAACTCTATCGATAACAACACTGATGATGAATAACAGAGGTGGATCATGAGTAACAAGCAGATCGAACACCACCTCAGAAAAGCACTCGTTTCCAATAACGAGTCTTCGAAGGTGACCGCAGACGATACGATCGTGCTAGCCAGTGCGATGACCAGCGTACACAAAACATTGCTGGTTATCTTTTTGCTTTCAATGGTGGCGATCGCCGTGGCGTCTCAAGCTCGTATCGACATTGTGGTGTCGGTGCGCGGTGAGTTATTGCTGGAATCTGACGTAGAAAAAGTGCAACACCTTGAAGGCGGTATTCTCGAAGAAATGTTAGTGCGCAAAGGCGAAGTGGTTTACGAAGGTCAACCCATTGCGCGAATTCGTTCTTTGGATAGAAACACTCAACTCGATACGGTGAACACAGAAATCATTCAGCTCGAGTTAGACAAACTCCGTTATGAAAGCCTGCGCGATATGGTAGAGCCCGATTTCTCTGCCTACATCGAAAAATACCCAGAATTGGTTCAGGTAAACATGAATACCTGGCAGCAAGAGTTTTCCAAAAACCGATCTAATGAAGAGTTGATCACTCACGACATCAATCACAAGAACTCGTTGATTGATTCTATGCTTAAGCGCCGCAAAAGCTCCGAGAACCAGCTTTCTTTGATTCGTAAGCAGCTCAATATCAAGAACACCTTGTACAAAGAAGAAATGGCATCTTATGTCGATGTTCTGAATATGCAGGTTCAAGAGTCAAACATGGTGCGTGAAATTGAAAATCTCGATGAGTCGGTCATGAATGAGCGCTTCCAACTCGACAAGCTAGAGAAGCAATACCGAGACTTGGTGGAAAATCGCAACTCCGAATACCAAGCGCAAATCATTCAAGCGAAGAAAGATCTCAAGCTGAAACGCATTCTTCGTCCTCAACACTCAGACAAAGTGGATCGCCTTGTGGTCTACGCCCCTATTGATGGCGTGGTGGATAAAGTGCATTTCAACTTCCGTTCTGCGGTGATACCGCCGGGGGAAAGTATCGCGGACATTGCGCCGATCAATAACTCCCTTCATGGCGAAGCGAAGATTCCACGTAAAGACATGGGCTTTGTTGAAATCGGGCAGGCAGTCAAAGTGAAGATGGACACCTACAACTTTGCCAAATACGGATTTTTGGAAGGTCGAATCGCGTCGATCAGCCGTTCGTCCTATGAAGAAGAGGACGCTGAATTCTACCTCGCTGAAATCCAAATCAGCCAAAACTATCTAGAGCGTGGAGGCACACAATACAAACTGTCCCCTTACATGGAGTTTACCGCCGACGTGAAAACAGGGTCACGTCGGGTTATCGAATACGCTGCGAAGCCGGTTATGTCGGCTATCGAAGACGCGTTCGATGAGAGGTAATGGATGAGTAACAAACCTTCCTACAATATTTCCGTTCCTGTTATGCGCCTAAGCATTGCTTTCAGCTTGGTGCTGGCTGCCCTCGCCTTTTATTTGTATGTATCTTGGGAAAAAGTGGATTCAGTGGAGCAAGTGCAAAACGCGCCTCTCTTGGTTCAAGCTCAACAACTCAACCAAACCATCGAACTTGATATCCAAACGCTTCAACGCTGTTTAGCCGCGCGTTATTGCAGTACAACAGAGCTCGATTTTGAGGTTCTGAAGAACGAAATTGACCAGTTTAAATCTCTCGCGTCACTCAACAAAACCGAGTTTAGCTTGGTGGGCGCGACCGAATATACGCAACTTGAATTGGCGATTAATCGCTTCTCGGACAGCTCAAAAACGCGTGACGATGTGTTGGCACTGTATCTCTCGCTCACCAATAACTACCTACAAATGGACGACAACTATCGCACCATGTTTAACAACCATGCGAGCGACCTAATGATGGAGAAAAACGAGTTCTTCATTTGGTTGTTTATGGTTGTTGTCGTACTGGTTGGTATCGCCGTTCTATCGAATTTGGTGGCAATCCTTAAACTGAGAAAATCCAGTTCGAATGAGCGCGACATTGACCAAGAGTTCGATGGGCTTTATCAAGAGCTCAAACAACTGGATTTACAAAGGCTGGAAGAGTTGCTGAACGAAGTGAGCATCAATCCGAAGCAGCGTCAGATCTACTCTCACCTAAAACTGATTTTCAGCAAACTCGAAGAGCAAAAACGCAATAACGATCTCTACAAACAGCTCTATGCTCTTATTGGTTACGAGATTCGTGGCATCACCAACACCATTAACGGCGGCGTGCAATACCTCGTACAAGAGACCGATGAGAGCGGCGTGTTGATGGCACAAGATATAACCTCGGCGGCCAATACCCTGTCTGAATTGGCAGAGAACTACAACCGACTCATTTCACAAGGGACCGAGAGCAAATCGAAAGAGTTTTCACTGCTTAATGTGCTGTCTGAATTGATGATTCACATCAGTTCAAAAGTACAACGAAATGAAGGTGAATTAGACTGCTTTATCTCGGATAACCTACCAAACCGTGTTGAAGGGCAATCCACCAGCTTATTCTGGGTGTTGTTCCTACAGCTATCGAACGCCATCCAACTCAAAGCCGACAAGAAACTGTTTGTCACCATTGAATCTGGGGCGGCGTCAGACATTGAAAACACTCGCTTGACCATCAATCTAAATTTCTTAACCACTCTGGATGTGCCGTTTGCCAAGCTCAATACCCTACACTGGAGCGACCATAAACAGCACACTGCAACCAAAGACGATTTGGCGAAAAGCGTACTGAAAGATTACGGCTATTACGAGAGCCATTGGTATCAATCGGGCAATCAGGAACGTTTTCAAATTCAGCTCGATTTGAAAGCCAAAAGCTTCCACACCGAGAAAACTCGCTTCGACAATAAACGTTTGTTGCTGTGTGCCAACTCTCAGCTGCGCATTGATGTAATGAACAAAATGTTAGTCAACTTGGGCTTGGAGATCACGCCAATTCGAACGCCGAACGAGCTCTTCTCTGCTGCAAAAACCTTTGGCGAATACGACGCCATCATGCTGACTGACACGTTCGAGCCAAACAAGCTGCCCTCACTGAGCAAAACGGTGAAATCGCAACTGCGCAATCACCCGAATACTAAATTGCTGCTTTCAGTTACTAGCACTCAGCAAGCACAAGAGAGCCATACCTTTGTCGACAAAATTCTGAACTCTCCTGCGATTCCGTATGAGTTCATCCCCAATCTGTTAGCAATCATGGAAGCGGAAGCCTCTGAAGATCAGATGGAGAACAGCTCATTCCTGATTGTTGAGGATGACCGTGTTCAACAGATTCTACTCAAACGTATTTTGAGCAAGCAAGAATACGAAGCCGACACCGTTGGCGATGGCGCAGACGCCGTTCAGCACTTCATGAACCAGCGCTCGGATATCATTTTTATGGACTGCATCATGCCGGGCATGGGCGGTATTGAAGCAACCAAACGCATTCGACAATACGAACAAGAAAGCGGACAGAACCCTTGCACCATTATAGGTGCGACAGCATTGACCAGTAGTAATGAACACCAAGCTTGTATCGAAGCTGGAATGGATTACGTGATCAGCAAACCTTATAAAAACGACGAAATCATCAAGGTGATCAACAAGTATGTGGCGGTACAGAAACTTAACTAGCTGCGTATTGGCAGCGCTTACATTGAGCAATGCTCCTTCGGCAATGGCGACCACCTTGCTTGAGGCGGTCAAACTCGGCTTGGAAAACAATTTATCTCTGCGCGCTAGTGACAAAGGCGTGGAAGAAAACGAATACAACATCGACATTAGCCGTTCTAAGTTCCTGCCCTCTTTAAACGGTGCCGCTGATACCACATGGAATGAAAACGAGACCATATTAACGGGAACACCGGATACGCGTTCTAGCTACAACTCAAACAGCTACAGCGTGTCTTTATCTCAATCGGTGTTTAACCTTGGCGACATCTTCAAATACGGCACCGCAAAGCTTGATTTCAACATTGAAGAAATCAAGCACGAGAACAAAATCCAGAGCACCATTTCTGAAATCGCGACGCAATATTTCGAGTACCTGAAAAACAACGCGCAAATCAAAGCCACCAAAGTCGAGCTTAAATCGTCTGAAACACGTGAGCGCCAAATGCGTCGCAACGTGGAGCTTGGCAACACTGCGGCGAGCGAGTTGTATGAGGTGATTGCTCAGAAAGAAGGCATTGCCAATCGCTTAAGAACCTTAGAGAAAGACCGACGCGTAATTTTGAACGGTTTGGAAATTCAAGTTCAATATCCAGTCACCCCATCGCAGGACATCTACGAAAGCGTACCCTTGGCAGAAATCAGCGAGTCCGAACAACGTGCGATTCTTGAACAAGCTTTGAAGCTCAATAACGATTTATTGGTTGCGAAGAAAACCGTAGAACGCAGCCGAAGAGGCTTGAAAGAAAGCGGTTCAAACTTTGTGCCGACCGTATCGCTTTCTGCCAGTTACCGTTACGACGACGCGAACAACTATGACCGAACCGACCCAACCGCAACAGGAGACAGTAACTCCACCAGCGTCGGTTTGAACTTGAATGTGCCGATTTTCTCCGGCGGCTCGGATTACTACGGTTATCAAAAATCGTCGACTGCCATCGAGCGAACCGAGCTACTGTACCAAGATTCGTTGTTCACGACGCGCAATAGCGTTAACACCTCGGTACTCAACATCAATGACTTCTCCCGCGCCATCAGCAGTTACGAGAACATCATTCGTGCAAACTACGCTTCCTACAAAGGCATTCAACGCGCTTACCAGCTTGGTACGCGAACCATTACCGACTTACTGGCAGCGGAAAGTAAACTGTTTAGTGCGCTACGTGATTACGAGAGCGCACGTTATGACTACATCATTGAATCGATCAATCTTGAGCAAATCAAAGGCATGCTGTCGGTGCAATCCATCGAAAGCATCATGCAGTTGATGAGCGATATCGAAGGCAGAAGCAATCAAGACTTAGTTCCAAAACACCTTCTCTCCAAACCATCGATTAAGAAAGGAGGTCGCAATGCAAACTGAGCATTTTTCCCAGAAGATTAACTTTGCTGACAAGTGTTATCTGACTTTCTCAACGGTCATCTCAACGCTGTTTGGCTTAGTACTGCCCTTTTCGATACTGATTATTTTTGACCGAGTTTTACCTAACCAAGCCAAAGATACGCTGTTTCTTCTGTTTGCCATTATCTTGATCACCATCTTCCTCGACTATCACTTAAAGAATCAGGAAGAGAAGATTTCGTCTGTGATCATGAAGCAATTCGAAACCAACTTAACCAACAAGGTGTTTCAATCCATCTGTTTGGCTGAGATATCGAAGTTTCGTCACCTAGAACCCGGTGAATACTTAGAGCGTATTGCCACCATTCCAGAGATTAAATCCTTCTTTGGCGGAGAATCTGTACGGGCATTGATCAACCTTGCCGTCAGCATGCTGACCATTCTGATTATTGGTCTGATCAACATCTGGGCAGGGGTGACCATCTTGCTCGCCTCCATCGTTTTGGCGGTGTTCGCACTCAGTCTTTCCAAGCAAAAAATCAACAGCCTAGAAAACAAATCCGACATCGAGGGCTTAACCACCTCAAAAATCATCGAGATCATCTCTAGCCCACTCGATATCAAAGCGCGCAATATGGAATATCGCGTTGAGAGCTTGATGACACAAATGGTGGAAGAGCGTGAAGTCGAGAACATCAAATACGAGCAGATCGAATCAAACTTCAGCCTTATCTTGTCGCTCATACAACAGCTCTCCATCGCTTGTGTGGTGGTAGTTTTAGCAACGGCAGTTATCAACATGCAATCTAGCCAAGGCATCATGGCAGCCATCATCATGCTTACCAACCGCTACTTTGCCCCATACCAGCAAGTGATGCGCACGGTGAGCCGCTGGGAGTTGAACAAGCTTCACATTCAACGTATCGCCGAACTGCTTGAGCTTGCGGCATCTGTAGAACAACAAAATGACACGACAGAAGTCGAGCGTATCTCGGTGAAGTATTCGCAAAAACAACGCATCGAGTTTGAACGCGGTCAGGCTTACTTGCTGACGGGGAAAAGCGGCGCAGGCAAAACCCACCTCGCCAATTGCATTACGCGGCAAAACACCGACAGCAAACTGGACATTCAAATCAACGAGACACCGCTCGATGACGTTAATTACAACGTCTGGCGCAATAGCGTGCTCATGGTCGACAAAACCAGCTCGTTCGTCGAAGGGACCATCATCGACAACCTGACTTGTTTCCGCCCGAGCTTAAACAACACCGCATTTGCGCTTTGCGAAACCATGAACATAAAAGCACAAATCGATGCCCTTCCCGCGGGTTTTTACACCGAGCTCAAAGGGCATTTACGCAACCCATTCTCGCGCCAAGTTGCTTATGCCTTGCTGCTAGTGCGTGCCTTACTTGCGAACAAACGTGTGTTGATCTTCGACGACATCGACTGTGTTTATGACGACGACTTTGCTCGATTGGTTTTGACCAGTACCGCCTATCGCGCCAACGACAAAATCCTCATCATCGTCAGCAATAAGATGGACAAACTCAATCATCGCCTCAAACGCGTCAAACTTACCGGAGGTGACCAATGAGTATTTTGGTTGATTTTAATAATGTCCCTCAGCGCTTGTTGGACTTTGAGGCTCGCAGCTATGACGAGCGATACAATCAGTCACCTTTGATTCGTGGTTTAGCTTACACCCTCATTGCACTTGAATGGGAAGGCACACCTTCTATCCTCAGTGATGCTTTTATCCCTAAACCAAAAGACAGCGACAGTTTTATCGCCACCATTGAACGCCTTGGTTACCGTTGTGACGTCACTAAATTAAAAACGTTGGAGCACATCGAGGGGCACCCTCATCCTTGTTTTATCGAGATAGAAAACCTCACTGCGATTTTCTTGGGCACTAAAGACGGCAAACTGATCCTGTTTGATTACACCAATAACAACACCATTGAATACCCGCTTTGCAAAAAGCCATGTTTGTTAGTCTCGATCAGCGAATACTCGCGCTTGTTCCGAGAGCCGCCACCTGAATCTCAAGACCGCAGTAACTGGATTAAATACGCGTTTTATCGCTACAACAATGAACTCAAAAGCTTGATTATTCTGAGCTTTGTCATCAGTATCCTGGGCGCGCTCCAACCCTTCTTTATCATGAGTGTGTACAACTTCGCCTTGACGTCTAGCTCCCAAGCCACGCTCTATTGGCTCACGTTGTTTGCCGTGATTGTTGGGTTCTCGGAATACTTTTTTAAGAAGATGCGAGTCAACATCATTGCCACGTCAGGTAAAGACTTGGCGGTACACATTTCTCAAGCGGTTATATCCAAGCTGCTATGGCTCCCGTATGCGATGACATCCACCGCCGGCGTGTCTTCTCAGTTAGCGCGTTTAAAAGACATCGACACATTTCGCCGATTGGTAACGGCAGAGTCGACCTTGAGCTACTTCGACATGCCGTTTGTTATCGTGTTCATTGTCGCGATTGCCATCATGTCAGGAACCGCAGCATTGGTCGTCATGGCGGGTTTGATTCTGATGTTGGTGTTCTGTGTTTATTCTCGTTACATCTATTCACAAGCCACGTCTAAGAGCTCTCGCGCTAACGCCATGGTTTCTTACCAATGGAATGAAATTCTTCGCGGCATCAAAACCATCCAAGGCTTGCCACTGTTGCGCGTTATTCAATCTCGCTTCAGTGCTTCACACATGCAAAGCACCAACGATGCTGAAAACGTTGCGGTGACCAACAGTAAGGTTCAAGCCGCAGGTGGCAGTTTGATTCAGGTGATCGGTACCGCAAGTATCGTGACCGCGGTTATCGGCGTAATGGATGGCACATCTGATGCCGGCGCCATGCTTGCCACCGTGATTTTAGTCTGGAAGGCGTTAGGTCCGATAATGGGTATCTACAACTCCATATCTAAATTCCAATCCATTAAGGCGTCCTCTGCGCAAATCAACAACCTTATGGCGATGAATGATGACAAGCTAACGTTGGAGAAAAGCCCCCCTATTCGCCTCTTCCAAGGCAGCATTGTCGGCAGCGGTGTAAGCCATCGCTACACTGGCGCAGCAACGGGCTTAACCAATCTCGGGTTTAAAATTGCCCCAGGGGCGAAAGTGGTGATTTGTGGACCGACTGGTTGCGGCAAAACCACGCTAATCTCCATTCTTGCGGGTTTAGAGGATAGATACCAAGGCGCAGTGTCGGTAGACGGCTACAACATCAAACAGTTCAACAGTTATCGCTACCGAACCTCGATTAACTACATCCCGTTTAATTTGCATATTTTTGAAGGCTCTCTGGAGACTAACTTCATCTTGCATAATGGACTCATCCCTACAGAAAAGATGCAAGAGATGGTGAGCTTTTTCGAACTCGATGCGTGGTTGCCAGAAGGATTGAACACTCAGCTAAGCGTAGATAAATGCAAGAACTTACCTAACGGTATTCAACAGAAATTGCGCCTCGCGCTGGGGCTTGGAAGCTGTGAACAATCACTGATCATCATTGATGAACCATTTAATGGCGCTGAGCAAGAAAATGCTCAGTACTTCAACCGCTTGTTCACCGATAAATTGCTAAACAAAACCGTGGTGTTCTCTACCAATGATCCGGGGTTGATCGCCACTTCGAACATGAGTTTGGTATTAGAGCCGGACGGCAACTTGAAATATTTTGGCTTAACAGACAAATACTTAAACAGCTTAAGTTAATACTGTGGCGCTTATTCACAATTAACTCTTTAATCAGACAGATACAATTGACAAAGATATAAACCAGAGAGATGATTCGACCGAGATATAGAGGTATTTAGGATTCAGATGTATACATTTGTTGCTGATAAATTGGATGTGGTTTATTTATCAGCGATACCGGAAAACCACGCATTACAGGACTTTGATGTGCCTGAAGAAGAACTCGAAATCCGCGAGATTGTCGAGGTGTGGTACGAGTGTGCATTTTTGCCTGATTTCAATCTCGAGCAAATAGACATCGCAAACAAAGCGGAGCTAGTGGCAACACAAACTCAAGTGGTGAACAACTACACGAGTACTCTAGCTTTCTTACTCAAGAGCAGAGTGTATCGAGCAGCCCTTAACCGCATGTTGAGCATCTGGACACTGGAACCCTCCGCAAAAGCACAACTTGAGTTACTGCTTTTTGCCGAAGAACAAGCAAAGACCAACTGAGCAACACGCAGATAGAAAAAAGCCAGCAATGACGCTGGCTTTTTAGAAGCTATTGAACTGGTATTACACCCATCCATCAAACTGAAGACGTTTCTGTATTCGCTCTACTGCCTCTTTCTGCATTTGTCTCACGCGTTCGTTAGAGATATTTAGTAAGTCCCCAACTTCAGCTAATGTTTTCACGTTGTGTTCAAATAAGCCGAAGCGATGAATTAACACTTGCTGCAACTTCACAGGCAATGTGTTAACGACGTGCTCCAGTGCTTGAGTAAAGCAATGGTCTTCGCAATCTTGCTGTGGATCTGTTGTGTATTCGCTTTCGCACTGTTCGAGCACAAATGGCGCATGATTAAGGTCGACAGTTGTTGAAACATCGATAAAGCCGCTCAACGCGACTAACTCATCAACACGCTCTACCTTTACGCCTGAACAATGGGACAACTCTGAAATGGAGATGTCTTTGCTCATGGTTTTGCTCGCATCGTGCTTTTTCGACGCAAGGCTATTTATCTCTTTACAAACGTGAGCAGGTAGACGCACCGTACGACCGTTGTTCATTAATGCCGCTTCAATGTTTTCGCGAATCCACCACACTGCGTAAGTTGAAAAGCGATAACCCGGCTCAGGATCATACTTGTCGATGGCTTTGATCAAGCCAATGTTGCCCTCTTCAATCAAATCAAGCAGCGTGAAGTTATTACCAGTACGTTTTAAGTAGCTTTTGGCAATCTTCACCACTAAACGCAAGTTGGATTCGATCATCACCTCGCGCGCTTCTTTGTCCCCCGCTCGATTGAGTTTGGCATAATGCAGTTCATCTTCTCGAGAGAGTAAATCAATCCCCACGATGTCTTTTAGGTAATGTGCATAAGGATCTTTACCTGCAGAAAACGTTTCTTTCATTGGCATCTCATCCGTGACACCTCGGGACCTAGCAAAACACTCGTTGTTCATTTCCCCGTCCTTATCAGCCAACTTTACTTGTGTAGCTCTTTGGCTACTTTTCTCCGCGGCTCAATTAATATGCCACCCAACGAATAACATTCGTTTTACGTTGAGTGTAGACAAGGCTTTTTAGCTTTACCAAGAAATTGCATTTAATTTCATATCAACTCTGCACTCAACTGTCAAAGCGTGAGCGGGTTGGGATTTATGGAGCAACATTCAGTATCGTATTTACATCAGAGTTGATAGAAGAGTTTCACTTACTAACAGTTAAATAAATTCACTTTTAAAACATACATTTAAAAACTGTACTTTACATTAGCAAACAACAAAGTCGCAGGTACTTCGCCAAACAAGCTGCCACTGCTACCGTTAAAGCTTTGGATTACCGTGAGCAACTGCCAGTCATTAGCGAGAGAGTAGTTACTCGATATCCCAAGGAAATAGGAATGATCGTCGTAGTAACTGGTTGAGAGCGTGACGCGGTTTAAAGGCGTTAAGTCAAAGCTCACATCGGCATACCATGTATTTCGTGTAAAGCTCAACGTTTTTGCATCAAGAGGAAGATTCAAATACGCCAATGCGCTTGATGCATCTTGCGGTTCAGAGATAAATAACCACGCTGCACGCCCCATCCAGCTGCGTTTGCCGCCAAAGCTGTAATCCGATTCAATACTGGCAACTGTAGTCTTTTTGGTCGGTTCACCCTCAAATTCTGGATCAATGGGATCAAACCACGTGAG
The DNA here is from genome assembly GCF_040104475.1 of Vibrio sp. SSH13-20. NCBI lineage: Bacteria > Pseudomonadati > Pseudomonadota > Gammaproteobacteria > Vibrionales > Vibrionaceae > Vibrio > Vibrio sp. SSH13-20. The sequence goes on along the minus strand of NZ_JBECOU010000001.1, from coordinate 494,184 downwards.
CTCTCCACGAAAACCCGCATCAAACACATCCGTTGCAAAACCAGCACCGAGTACGTAATCCATCCGAGCTCGCCCTGCAATAAACTGATAATCCCATCCCGATTGATTGGCGAAGTAACGCAGTGAGGCACTGTCTTGTCCTGACTGACGAGCTGGTGAAAACACCAAATCTACCCCATCGGCAAAACCTAATTTTCTGCTCAACATGACCGCATCCGTGCCTGCCCGCTCTTCATAGTCAAAATCGTAAATCGAATACGCATTATAGATATCGTTTGGATTCCATATCGTATTCATCGACCAATTGATACGAAAGCGCCCTAGTTGCGCTCCCCAGTCATCTTGCTGCCAAGTGAGATATAGACGATCAAGCTGACTGTTAATGACCACATCATCTTCATGCCAGTTTTTGCTCAAATCCATGTAACCAGAATCCAACGCAACCAAATCGGCATAGCCAGGAAAGTCGGTAGAATCGCCCCAAAGTGCTCGATTTCGTAGCCCAACATTCACACGCCAGCTAGAGGAAAAACGGTATTCAAAATTCAGCCGATTATGTATCAGATTATCGAACGTATTGGCAGTTCCATCAGGAATACTGTAGGTTGCCATGTATTTGATGTAGCCATCCAAATCCCATGACTTTTGAGGCTCTAATCCGGGAACAGCAGACAAGGCAGAACCAGCTTGAAGACTAAGCAATGAAAGATTTAACGCCTTAATAAACACTGCATTTACTTTTGTGCAGGGCAAGCAAGTATGTAATCGGAGAGTTTTGGTGCAAGTCGCAGACAAATAGGAAACAGCTCTATGCATGCGACCTCTCTGCGCGATTATCGATATTGCTGAAATCACGCGCCAAACGACCGTCTTCAAACACGATAATTCGGTGTGCACGTTTTATCACTCTCGGGTCATGGGTCGAGAAGATAAACGTCGTCCCCTCTTGTTCGCTAAGTTGCTCCATAATGTCGAGCAACTCCGCGGTGCTTTTAGCGTCTAGGTTGGCAGTAGGTTCGTCCGCCATGACAAAACGAGGCTTCGGCGCTAAAGCACGCGCAACCGCAACACGCTGCTGCTGACCGCCGGACATTTTACCTGGCACCTTATTCATTTGTTCCGCTAAGCCCACTTGTTCAAGCAAGGACGTCGCACGTTCACGGCACTCTCGCTCAGTTTTACCTTGCAGCTGCATGACGAATTCCACATTCTCAAGCGCGGTTAACACAGGTAACAAACTGTAGTCTTGGAAGATGAAGCCTATATTATCGCGACGATAGGCAATCAGTTCTTTTTCTGACATCGATGAAATCATGCAACCATCGATTTCCACCTTGCCAGAGCTTGGGGCATCAATACCGCCAATCATGTTCAGCAACGTCGTTTTTCCCGAACCAGATGGTCCCATGATCGCAACAAATTCACCCTGCTTAATCTCTAAGTCTACCGACTGCACTGCGTGCACAGGGTAGTCACCATCGGCGTTGTAAATCTTAGTTAGGTTTTCTAGTTTGATGGTCATTAGTTTTTCTCCGCCATGGCATCCACAGGTCGATGCTTCAAAATTTGTCGTGCGGGATATAGGGCTGCGATAAGGCTGGCAACAAAAATCGCGACAATGATCATTTGATATTCCGCTATTGATACCCGTGGATAAAGCAAGGTATCCACGCCATAAGCCCCTAGCCCTTCCGCCATACCAGCCAGCGACAATCCGGTAATACTCAGCACCTTGAGCATAATTGCACTCCCGAGCAACCCAAGCGCACAACCGCTTAATCCGAGGAACAAGGTTTCAAAAACAATCAACAAGCGTATCTTGTGTTTTTGCATGCCGACAGCCATTAACACACCGAACTCTCGTGTGCGTTCAAACACCGACATCAGCATGATATTGATGATGCCAAGGGTCATCGCCAGCACAAAAACCACCAGCATTACTTGGTTGGAAACATCCATCGTGCTCATCATGGTCGAGAGCAAAGGTTGGATCTCCTGCCAAGGTCTCACACTGAGCAAACCTTGACTTTCCGGCGGCAAAATAGAGTGAGTGAACGCCAGTAACTGCTTAAGCTCAGCATCGTTATTAGAAGTAAGGAGTATCGCGATTTCGTGCGTGCCACTCAGCCCCGCGACCTTTTCTAGATCGTTTTTTCGAACGTAGACATTCCCGTCATCAAACCCTGTCGATGGTGTTTTGAATATGCCTCGAACACGAAACGCCGCACCAGCGACCTCTCCATTGACATCAGACAGAGTAAGTACCACTTTGGAGCCGACACGTAGCTTCAATCGTTCGGCGATTTTGCTCGACACCAAAATCGGATTTCTGCCTTCTTCGCTCAACCATTCACCGTAGACAATATGTTTCGAGAGTGGCGTGATGTTTTGCTCTTGATCGATATTAACGCCATTGATGCGAATACCTCGTGTACTGCGCGCCGACGCTATCATGCCATCTGCTAGAAATCGCTCAGAGATGGCTTTCACTTCTCGGTTACTCGCCAGTACTTTGCTAATCTCATTCGCATCGGGAATCACATCTTTTAGCTCAGGATTGACCAAATAGGACTTTTGCTGGATCTGCAAATGACTGGTTTGCCAAGAGATGGCGTTCTTAATCATGCTATCGACCAAGCCATTCATGAATCCCATCATGGCAACCACGCCCATCAAGCCAAATACCATAGCTCCGAGCATGATTGAGGTTCTCAACTTGTTGCGCCACAAGTTACGCCAAGCCAACTTAACCAGCATAAGCACCTCCTTTTAACCCTGTCGCAATGGGCATTCGAAGCATACGAATCATTGGGTAAAGCAAACACAACAAAAGAATAAACAGCACGACGGCGATTTGATTGAGCAGTAAGTGTGGATCGAGCGAAACTGGCACAATAGGTTCAAAACCACTTTCGCGCATGAGCTTGGCAGCATCGCCGGTAATTTCGATTGGATTAAAGTAGAAATACCCCAACACGGGAGCACTCACAATAAGCCCAATAATGATGCCAATAACGGACATAAACAGAGACTCTATCGTGAGCAGAAGGACGAGTTTGGAGCGCAGCATTCCGGTTGCCAGCATGACAGCGAACTCACGCTGACGTTCTAATGTCGTCATTAAGATAGTCGCAAACAAGCCAAAACCAACAATGCCGTAGAGAATGTAAATCAAGAAAATACCGCCCGCTTTATCCAAGGCGATTTGCTGTGCCATTTCTGGCGACAGCTCTTTCCAATCTTTCACGGCAATATTTTTGCCATACTCGGCTTTAAGCTTTTCAACGGTATCAGGTAAGTCTCTTAAACTCTCAGTATTTAAAACCCACGCGGTGACTTGATCATCCAATGAATACAGGTTTTGCGCGGTATCGAGCGGCATGTACACCAACTGAGAATCAAGCTGCTGCAAAGGGAAATGAAGAATGCCCGAGATTTGATACAAACCTGCCGCGGTCTGTCCTCGATAACCGGCACCGTAAAGCACCAATTCATCGCCAACCTTGAGTTGCAAATAATTGGCTAAACCACCACCGACTAGCACTGATTTTTGCCCTGATTGGATGTAGCTTCCCTCAATCAATTTGTCGCTGATATTGGAGTACTGATCTTCAGCTTCAGGCTCAACGCCTAGTACCATCACGCCTTTTGAGCGTTCGTCTTTTGCGGCTAAAGCAAAAGATTCTACCCGAGGTAATACCACATCAATATTGGGATTGTTTTTCGCCGCCGAAATGAAGGTGTTGGTTTGCGGCAAGACATCATCAATGCTGGAAGAGTCACCAAACTCGGGGTTTTGCAGTTGAATCAACCCGGTATAAAACTTGGCGGCATTTTTGATATTGGACGTATAACTCCCTTCTTGAAACGCTCGCGTAATCAGCGAAAGAAACAGCACCAATGCCAACGCAGACGCCGTCAGTAGTGTCCTGCGTTTTTGTCGCCAGAGGTTTCGCCAAGCCAGTTTCACAAGCATTGATTCGCTTCCTTCCGTTGATGTTTGATTATCCGTTTCTTCTTTTAGCCGCTCATTTATCCAAACTTAGTCGCGCAGCGATTTCATCTGTTGCTGAGAAAAAAAGCTGTCATCGATATCGAAATCAAACTGCGCTTGGTGGGTGATGAGTACGGTTTTGTTGTCTGGCTTATCAAGCGGCTGCATTTCCATTCTGGTCGCTAATTTTCTCCCGCCGAGCTCTTTCACGTCATAAGTCGTCATCACGTTCACTCGCTCATCAAACTCATCGTAGAATTCCACTTTGCGCTGCAGGTAGGTCGATTTGGAAATCCACAACGTTACTTTGCTCCAAACCACGGGAGCATCGGGCTTCGCAACGGCGTCTATCACCCAAACCTTGTCGCCATCAAACACATCCTCACCTTTCAATTGGTGCTGATAATCGACGACGATAGAAGACTGGTTGATCAAGTCATCATTGGTGAAGTCTGAGCCCATCCACGATTGGCTCAACATAGATGGCGCAATTTTGATGACGCGTTCAATACTCGGCACCCAATTCCACATTTCTCTTTGTCGTTTTAGAGAAGCGCTGCCCTTATCTTTGGCTGGCGCCGTAACTAACACCAAAGACAAATCCGTCCCTTTGGTCCAACTCTTCATGGTCATCGACCGAGTCCAATCAGGACGAATGATCTCCATGGTAGATTCGGTATAACTGGAATCACCGCGCATTGCCTGATCTGACTTTTTCACAATATCAAAAGCACTTTCAGCCACGGCAGCAAATGAAATGGACCAACACAATAGAGATAGCAAAGCAGTACGCATAACCGTCCTCGACACTGAAATCCAACACTATTCGCGTCAGAAATAACAATAAAAACAGGGAGTTCAAATCAGTATAGCAAGGAGAGGATGAAGGTCAGCGAGAACTCGCTCAAAGTTTTACTGAGCTTTACGAAGTAATGGTTCCACTCTGTTTCTGTTAATGATTTGGAACACCGCGCGATTCTTCCCATTTGCCTTGCCATGGTACATAAGTTGATCAGCATCTTGCAGGCTTGGTTGTTCATCAAATTTTGGATAATACGCGCACCCTAAACTGATACTCACGCTAATCGTTTGTCCATCTAAGGTCACTGGTGCGCAATTTACTTGGGTGCAAATTGTACGAGCAAGAGCTTCTGCTTCCTCAGCAGAGAGCGAAGCCGTTACTAAGGCAAACTCTTCACCACCAATGCGCGCTAAAGTCATTCTTTCATCGATGACAGATCTTGCTGTATTCGCGACAGCAACAATAGCTTGATCCCCAACCAAATGTCCAAATTGATCATTGATGGATTTAAAGTCATCAATATCAAACACCATCACGGTCAGGTTTCTTTTTACTGTACTTAACGTCGCTAACCTTTCTATCAAGTGACGTCGATTATAAAGCTTAGTGAGAGGGTCAGTCAGGGTGAGCTCAAAAAGCTGTTGATTCGCCATAGTGAGTTGCCGAGTACGCAAAGCAACCGTACGCTTAAGTGAAAAAATATGGAACATGGCAGCAATAATCAGCGCAAAAACAGCAAGTGGAGCAAGATACGCTGGATAGACGGTTTTAACATGAATCCAACGACTGAGGATCCGGTCCTTATTTGCCTCCATGACTATCTCAAAATTCCTCGATACCTCTTCAATCGACTTTGCACTGCCGTCACCCGTCGCGATTCTTAAATCTTTGCTGTAAAGATGCAATGCAGGTAAGAAAGTCACCGAGTCAGGTGTTGTTGCCATGTAGAAATTGGATACCTGGGTATCAGCGACAAACAGAAAAATTTGCTTATTCGTAACCGCTTTTAGCAACGCATCATTATTCGAAAACAACCGTATTGCCGCGTTCGGGTAGTGTTTACGAACGAAAGTCTCTTCGTATCCTCCTTTCACCAAACCAACTTCCATTGCCGATTCACCTTTCAGCACCGATTCCACGTCAATTCCTAACAGGTCACTGTTGACATAAAGTTGAGTATCGATAGGCATAATCACTGTGCCAAAGTTCAGATACTGGCTGCGCTCTGCAGAAAATATCAATCCAGCATGGATATCTGCTCGTCCCTCTTTTACTGCTAGTAAAGATTCTTCCCAGTCAAGCAAAAGAAATTTCACATGAACATCATTTCGAACGGAGTACTCGCGCCAGAAATCAATCAAGATGCCTTGCGGCTCGCCGTCTGGCGTAAGGTATGAGAAGGGTTTCCATGCTTTTGAATTAGCAACAACTAAGGTACCTTGCTTAGTTTCGTGCCCGTAGACTGCGCTGGAATGGAACGCAACAATAAGCAGCAGAAACATGCCAAATATTGTGTTTTTCCAATCATTAGTACTATAACGCATGAAGGTCATACCTACTTCTCACTAACCTACCCTACAGGGCTATCTAAGACTTAAATAGAACTAAAGGTATAGCAGAGGTTCTTTCTTTATGTAGCAACTCTTATTGATATGAATCTAAATTAGTACCTTTACACTGAAAAATGGTACTTTTACATTAGATTATTTTATGGAATCATCACGAATTGTTATGAATTTAATATGAATAAAAGTTCGAAACTCCGGATTTCTCTGGGTTGAGCCTTTTAGCGACATGAGTAACACCTGACACAGTCCACAAAATCACACAAAAAAGTTAATGATTATTCGCTCGACAAGAATCACTTTGTTAACTTACGCGCAATTTTTTTGTGACTCGAAATTTTCGCTTTCGCCATGCCTTCTCAATATAGAATTAACAAAATCTTCGAAATTGGCGATACGCTGCATCGTAGTGGCTGTGCGCCATACAAAGTAGAGAAATACACTCAGCACTACGCGCAAAAACATGGCGTGGATGTGATGATTCAAGCCACGCCAACCGCGATCAATTATCAATTTCCAGATGATAACAATGCAGTGGTACTCAAGCGCTTGAAACCAGCTTCAATCAACTTAAGTTTGCTAGCTAACACCATCATTCGAATCAACCAACCGAGTAGCGAACCCGTCCCAGAGCCTGCTGGATATCCTTCATGGGTTATTGCATTGGCGAATATGGGCATTCCACCCGCGTACTTGATGCTGGTCGGCAGTACTTTAGAAGCGGTCGGCTTTGCTTTTATTCTTGGTTTTATGGTCTGGGGATGCCAGCAAGTTTGCCGAGCGAGACGTGCAATTGCAGTTGAGTTCATTGCAGCTTTGTTCACAGGTATTATTGTTGCGTACCTGTCCAGCACTGGACTGCCGATCCCTGTTTGGGCGCTATGTATCGCAACGATTGTCTTATTTGTACCCGGACTCTCCATCGCTAACTCCCTTGAATGTCTCGCGTTTAATGATTTGGTATCAGGGACCAGTTTATTGGGGCAATGCGCTCTCACGCTGATCAAACTGTTTGTTGGTATCACGATGGGTCTGAACATTGGCGAAGCGATTTGGGGACAAGCGCAATCCATCGACTACACCAATGAAATCCCGATTTGGATGCACATTAGCGGGCTATTCTTAATTTCCGCCAGCCTTGGAGTGATCTTTAACGCTCGCCCTATCGACATTCTGCTTGGCTTACCCGTTGCAATGCTGGGCATGTGGGGACCTTTTTATCTTGGTTTCGAAAGTGGCTGGGTTGTGGGGACTTGGGTAACTACAGTTCTAATTACATTGTACGGAACTTGGATTGCGAAAAAGATGGAACTGACTGGCTCTATCTACATTGTTCAAGGCATCATCATTTTGGTTCCGGGTAGCCGCGTCTTAGTAAGCGCAAGCCAATCCGTGTTTGAACAATCTATTTTACCCATTCCAAGTATTGGTCTGTCTGCGCTGTTTATGTTCTCTGCTATCGTTGCGGGGCAAATCACGGCTTACTCAATTTACTCTCCAAAAATAGAACGCTAAAACCCCCTCTCGCCATCACCTTCAGATAAGAAAAAAGCCCTATTCAAAATCCACTTTAGTGAGAACTTTGAATAGGGCTCTTTGCCTCTATGTTTTGCTTTCCGATTGAAGCTGCCTTTGCCTTTTTTGGCTTTCACAACCCGCGTTCTAAACAGTTGACTAGTGACGACAGCTTTAAGTGCGTTGTCTTTGATTTCCCCTCTGCCAAACTCGGTATCTTGATTCAATTCATTTGGCTGAGGATTAGATTTGTTCTTTACCATACTTCCTCCTTAATGGTCGAACCAGATTGGACAATAATTAGGGAAAATAGTCAAATTTGTATAATAAAATTCATTTTATTCTCCAAAAACTTCACAACAACGTCATTTATTTGAAAATTCATCAAAAATACACCGTATAAAAAGTGACTAGATACAAATATTTGCCCTTGATGGGTCGATATATGTTGACTATACCCGTAATTAACCTAGACTCGAACACGGCTAGAAAGAAAGTTCTTTGTTTTCACATTTCGTTGGATTACTCGTAACTCCCCCGTCCTGTGGTACGCAATAGCAATTTATTTTTCCACGCTATAAGCGCCGATTAGGCGAAGATTTACATAAAATTAGATATTTAGGAAATAGACATGTCTAACAAAGCTACTGGTACAGTTAAGTGGTTCAACGAAACTAAAGGCTTCGGTTTCATCCAACAAGAAAACGGTCCTGACGTTTTCGCTCACTTCTCTGCAATCCAAGGTGACGGCTTCCGTACGCTTGTTGAAGGTCAGAAAGTAGAATTCGAAATCACTCAAGGTCAAAAAGGTCCACAAGCTGAGAAAATCACTCTAGTTTAATCCTTTAAGATTTTGATATGGTAGCCAGCTTTTAGCTGGCTATTTTTTTGCCCTTCATTTATCGATACTTCCTATGGCTCTAAAACCAACAATTTACAAGTTTCGTATCGCAATCTCTGATATGAACAACGATTACTACGATTCAAAAAATCTTACTATCGCCCTTCACCCTTCTGAAAAGCCACAGCGCATGTTGGCTCGTATTTTCGCCTACTGCTTGAATGCACAAGATGATCTTGAGTTCACTAAGGGTCTATCTACAACAGAAGAGCCAGATTTGTGGCATGTAGAGGACGACCAATCTATCACTCACTGGATTGAGATTGGCGAACCAGAACCAGATCGCATCAAGAAAGCGACCCGTTTGGCTAAGAAAGTAAAAGTCTATACCTACAACACCAAAGCCTCCGTTTGGTGGGATAAGATGGCGGGCAAATTTGGCATGCTTCCAGTGGATGTGGCAAGCCTTGACTACGATGCTATCGACTTGATTTCACAACACCTTGACCGTGGCACTAGCCTATCTGTTATGATTACCGGCACCTCTATTTTCGTTGATATTAACGAACAACACGTCGAAGTGACGGTGAAGGAATTGCAAAGTAATGACGCCTCTTAATGAACTGATCCAAGAAATGGGGTTCAAAAACATTCCCTTCGTTAATGAGCATAAGGCTGCAAGGCGACGTTGGACAAAAGAACAAGCCCCATTGTTCATTAGAGTATGTGAAAACAAGCCTGACACAGCCCCTGCGCTGCATATGCTTGGGCTTTTGACTAAATCTCACATCGAAGCCAGCGCCCTGTATGAACAACATGCCACCTCCACTCACCACATGCAGCAAGTGTTGAACGACACGCTTGGTGAAGAGCACGCGGAAAAGTTCACCAATCAGTCGGCCGAAGACTTAGTACTGGTGACGCATTTATGGCTATACACCCAAGGCTATCTAAATATGGATTTTAGCCTTGCTCATGACCATGCAGAACAAACGCAAAATATCCTGCAACATGAGTTAGTGATTAAGCGCATGGATTTGGATGCTTTTCGTACCGATTTAATGCAGAGTTTCTATCTTGGTAAAGAAGCTAACCCAGTAAAAGCAAGCGGGCTATTGGGTTGGGTAAAACGTCTGTTTTCCTCATAAAATACATGGTTTTGTCCAAACCGAACACCTGATAGACTACGCCCTTTCATGCAACGGTTTTCTACGCTCAACGACTTCGTTACGTAAGTTCGTTGCATGACATACAAGGACACTCATCCACTGAACATCAAGGGATCATTATGAAGTTTATCCGTTGGATTTTGGGAAAAATCATTCTACTTCTCAATGCAGTATTCTCTCCCCGTGGCGTTAAACGTTCGGCAGAAGCACAGGAAAGCGTTGATGATAAAGCCAAAAACTACGCACTGTACCAATTTGAAGCTTGTCCTTTCTGCGTAAAAGTTCGACGTGCTATGAAACGTCAATCCGTGAACATTGAATTACGTGATGCGAAAAACGACCCAGTACATCGCGAAGCACTTGAACAAGGTGGCGGTCGTGTAAAAGTACCTTGTCTGCGTATTGAAAAAGATGGCGAGACGCAATGGCTTTACGAGTCTTCAGACATCGTCGCTTACATTGAAAAAGAATTTGCCTAGTTCCCCCTAAGAACATTGGCGGATGCAAAAGAGGCACCATACGGTGCCTCTTTTCTTTTATCTCAATTCAATGATATAGGCGCTTACTGATCGACAATCAGCATCAGTTCCACTCGACGATTACATGCCTTACCGCTTGCTGTGGTATTACTGCACTGCGGCACATATTCGCCAAAGCCACGAGAGAACACTCTTTGACGAGGCAAGCTGGTTGCAAGTAGTTGCTTTTCTACCTCACGAGCACGCTTTTCCGATAACGAATCATTAAAACTCTCTGCGCCTGTACTGTCTGTATGACCGTCTATCACCACATCAACATCAGTACGCCCGGCAAGATAATGTCCAAGATTGCGGATCCAGTCTTGAGATTGCGATGATAATCTCGCAGAGCCCGTTTGGAAATGCACTTGTTCTTTCAAACGCACCATAAGGTGGTCGCCACTGATGGTTTCATGGGCGATATGATGTCTATTTAAAAACATCTCCAGTGACGTCACGCCCTGTGACTTTTTTCCAGCTGTACTCGGAGTCTGAGCAACATAACGTGGAGTTGACACGTAAGATTTCGCGTAACCCCACTCTGGATGTCTTAGCTCTGAGTTAGTTCTCGGGGCAGTATCGAGAATATTACCGCCCGGAACCATATCTGAATTAATACTCGTGCACCCGGCTAATAGACCGCATGCCACTAAAAACCAATGCTTCATACCGTTACCAACGTAGAATGAATTCCTGTTCACTGTGTCGGCTTAAATCGCCCAAACTTTAGTGCCTATTACCATATTTTCTTCAATACACAAGCACAGTTCATGCCAACGATTTAAGTTGGGCATTCATTTTTATCAAACATTATTTGGTAGATAAGAGAGCAAAGAAAATCTCGTTAACTAAACTGTCGCTTAATGGCGTTTCACTTCACGAATTTTCAATAGCTGAGCGCACTAAACACAACGTCATTGCCATGTTTTGTCTAAACTTTCTTCGATTGTCTCACTTTAGTGTAACAAGCCGTATTAATGGTTTTCGTCGATACCGTTAACCGATAAACTAGCACCAATTTTACTATTTAGAGCCTTACCCATGTTCAAAACCATTTCTAAAGGCGCTGCACTTTTTGCCGCAGTTTTTGCCCTAACAGCTTGTGACAACGGCAATAGTCAGCCACAACAAGGCAAGCAATACGAAGTTCTGCCAGTTTCTCTTGCTGAATACAACTTAGCACCAGTAACTGAAGCGTTTTCTCTCACCTGTGGTCATTGTCGTACGATGGAGCAGTTCGTTCCTCAAATTGAATCGTTGACAGAACAGAAAGTTGAGAAGATGCACGTTACCTTTAACGAAAGTGCGCAAATCAGCGCGATCATTTTCTATACAGCGGCAATGCAAGTTAACGGCACTCCGGACAAAGCGTTTATGGAAGAACTGTTTGCTGCCGTTCAAATGGGTGCAGATGCAACAGCCGATGAGCGCCAAGCAGCGGTAGAGAAAGCTTTTGAGTCTCGTAACCTAGTAAGCCCTTACCAGCTAGACGACGCACAACAAGCGAAACTGTTTGAATATATTACTAAAGCAGAAGAGATCACGACTCGTGGTCAAATCAACTCAGTTCCGGCCTTCATCGTAAATGGTAAATACCAAGTAATCACTGGTGGTCACGAGACCGTTGAAGCAATGGCTGACACTATCAACTACCTGCTAAAACAACCAAAATAAGACAAGGAGCTACTGTGTCTAAATTTCTGTTTCCTCTTATTATTTTCGTCCTAGCGGCATTCTTTATCTACCGTACTTGGACAAACCACAAAGCGGCAGACGAAAACTTTGCAAAAGGGCAAGAGTTCCTGCTAGAAAACAGCAAGAAAGAAGGTGTGATTACCACAGAGAGTGGTCTGCAATACCTTGTTCTTGAGAAAGGAACGGGCGACGTTCATCCAACTGCAACTAGCAAAGTGAAAGTTCACTACCATGGCACGCTTATCGATGGTACGGTTTTCGATAGTTCAGTAGAACGTGGTGAGCCGATCACATTCGGTCTAAATCAGGTGATTAAAGGCTGGCAAGAAGGTCTGCAATACATGGTTGTAGGCGAGAAAATCCGCCTGTTCGTGCCAAGCACACTTGGTTACGGTAAAAACGGTACTGGTCCTATCCCACCAGCAAGTGTACTGATCTTTGATGTGGAGCTATTGGACATCCAATAATCCTCAGCAAGAACAAAAAAACGCCGCATCAATTGCGGCGTTTTTTATTCGTCTCAACTTACGTTAGTCAGTAGGCAATCAAACTAATGGTCATCTCATCTTCATATAACCCTGCAGCAGCACCTGGCACTGCCTTATTTTCAAAAGCCATATTGAAGCGAGTTTGGTTCCCACGGTGAGTATTTAAAAACACCGGACTATCCAACCCAAGAGTCTGACCTTGCAAAAATGTGGTGTACGGAACTTTATGACTCGGTTTCCTCGTATTGACAAGGTGCCCATGATTCAACGAGTCGAGCTCAAGTTTTACGGAAGCGTTGCTCACCACGACAATGTCCAAATCCCTTCGGTTTTGCTTGGTTAAATTCCCCATATCCACCGTTACTCTTGCCCCAGAAACAGACACATTGGAACTTGAATTTGCCTCTATGCGTGCTCGTACGAATGGCTTTATCGTGTAGTCGAGCCCTGCATTCCTCACACCAACTTCAACTTGCTTGCCAAGTAACGAAAATTCAAAATCTGCCCGATAATTGCCCGGTTGCATGGTTTTTCCTTCGGGCACTTGCACCCAAAAATCGACCTGCTTACTACCACGACTTGGTAGTAAAAAGTCTCCTTGAGGGGTTCTATTTAGGCTTTTTCTTTGCGTGTTAAGGACGGTCGAATTGATCTTACCTTGAGGGCCAGAAACAACCTGCTGCCAACCATTTGAAGGTTTGATGACAATGCCGCTCATACAGTTAACTAGTTGGCTATCTAACTCTATTTTTCCTTGAAACCACAAGGTATCAGGTTGCGTCACATGAGGTTTATAAGGTGTATCATTGATGCTTACCCTAAATGTCCCCTCACACTGCGCTTCGCTGGCATCATTCGCCAACAACGGTGAAGCAAAAGCAGTAAGAAATAGCACGGTTGCGAATGTTAAGACATCACTGCGATTAACTGTTTTCATCCTATTCTCCTTTTCCTTTACCAGTACAATGCGCTAAATTATTTGTCATTGTTCGGCATTACTGTGATTTCACCTAAATCGATTAAGCTCGTATCAGACTCAGGAATCGAGATAACGACAGGGCTAGTCTGTAGTCCATAAAGCTCAAGTGTATATATGCCAGGACGTAGACCTTGAATGAAGAATCGTCCTTGCTTGTTGGTAAAAAACTCAATTTGTTCATCATCAACCAACACACGCCCTTGTCGGTACTCGATAGGTTCACCGCTAAGACGCTTCAAATAACCACTCGCCGTATATGACGCATCGGAACCTATCGTCAACAAATATCCGGTGGCCGCCGCCGGCATTAGCTCAAGTTTGCCATCTCCCCAGTCATAACCAACGGGAGAATCCATCACGTTATAATCCATCGCATAGCGAGCATAAGGTTGGGAGATCGAGACAAGACCATTAAGATGCTTTGTCGCTATTGCGGTTGGTCTTCCTTGGGAGTCTACATCTAGGTTCGCAGTCGCTTCACCCAACGTCGGGTGCATTTCTGCCAAAACAAAAGGACCACTGGTCGCACGTCCCCACCCCCAATCACCGTCAACCATACCAACTGCAGTCGCTAGGCGCAGTGAAGCTTGGTATTGCTCGGTATCTTCTTTTCTCACTACATCACGGCTTACTTCGGACTCTGCTCTAAAACGATTTGCGGTGTAACTCAATTGAGCTCGTTGGGTATCACGAAATTCGTCCTGCTCAGCTTCGATTCTTACGCCATAGTCACCAACGTAGTTCAAACCTTCATTACTAAAATACGCTCGGCTCCGTTCATTCTCACTGTTGTAAGATAGACCTATACGATTTCCATGCTCATCCGAATACCAATTGTATTCAAAGGTAAACAAGAAACGCGTATCCGGTTCGTTATAACGCTCGGATTCTTCGTATTCGCTGCCAACCCCTACCGTAAAACCACCATGTCGCCAATTTAGCAAGACCGAACCACGTAACTCATCGTCATCAGGAGGGAGCTGAGTCAGGCGTCCTGTTAATGTCAGATCAAATTTACTGTTTATCTGCCAAAAGTAATTTGCGAGATATTGTGTATATGAGTTGCCTTCTTGGGATTCTTTCCAAGGTTTGTTTTGAAAATCATCCGATTTTTCAATCGCAAAACGTAGGTTGGGAGATTGGCTTTCCCCACTTCCAAAAATGCTGTTTTCATAATCAAGGGAAGCTATCCAACCGTCTTCTCCCGAACTTGCAGAGCTTAGCGAATAACGAGCAGTCACATTCCCTACACCGCTTTTGAAAGTAAACAGAGCCCCAAATATCGAACCATCTTGAGCATATAAGCCGTTTGCACCTGCGGTTAACCAGTCAGTGACGCCATATTCTAAGTAACCTGTCGCTACCCATTCCTCTTCGTATTCTACTTGACGGTTGTCATAGATGATTGGCTGCCCAACGGAAAACGAGTAATCAATCAGACCTTTTTTCAACAGCTTAGCGTTGTAAAATTGAGTAAAGCGCAATACTTCTTGCTTACCAGAAACGTAGTTGACGACAACCGTAATATCGTTAGCACCGTTATCTAAGATAAGATTCTTGAGGTTGTAACGTCCCGGCTCCAATCGCCCACCAGAAATTCGTTCACCGTTGACATAAACTTCCACTTCAGCGGATTCGAGCAGAACAAGTTGTTGGCTACTCTCAGGGCTTGTCTCACGATCCGGTTGTAAGTCAGCGTATCGACTCTCAATAGAAAAACCACCCAAGGACATGCCATAAATATGTCCGGATTCACCGCTGATAACATCCCCTGTGGAAGCACGCATCGGTAAGTTTGGATCATCATAGAAAGCAATCCACTCACCTCGGGAAAACTTTGTGGTTTCGTTATCCGCTTCAAGATAATTGGCTAAAAGAAAATTCACACCACTGGCACCACCGATATTGCCTTGTGACAACCAATCCAGTGACGTGTCCCAAGTCTCAACATCCTCTTGCCAATAATTGTTATAGGCGAAGCTAAAACTGTTTAACCAGCTTATCGAGCCACTATCAGAGGGAATAAAATCGGGATAGCCAGACGACAAAGTAATGTCTTGTTCGCTAAGAATTTGTGCCGAGAGCCGAACATCAATAAACAAGGATTCAGTATTAAGTGTCACCTCGATACCTCGCTCAGCGAGTGTTTCGATATCAACGAATGTTGACGGCTCTGAACCAAAAAACTGCGACCACCATTCCGGACTCACGCGCGTTCCGAGCAAATCTTGGAGGGCATCGACAGACACTCGCTCAAGAGCCATGCCGTTTATTTCAACAGGGAGTTCGCCAAGCTGATTTTGTTCATACACAAGGGGCAAGGAGAGGCTGTAAGAGCTTCCCCATACAGCCCCAGAAATAAGGACAGCGATCGATACGACGAATGCGCGCCACATTGTAACCTTCCGTGTATGTCAGCGACGTTATGAAAACTGGGTGTCGTTAGTTCACAAGAAGTGACTCGACGTTCACCTGAACTTTCTGGTTTGGTACGAGATATTGCATCGGCAGAACCGGCTCTAGTTGCTCCCAACCCCAACGCTTAGTTTGACCCTGCCAATCAACCGAGTAAGTGTGTTTGTTTAACTCAATAACACTTGAACCTGTATTGCTAATTTTCAGGTTTGGCTTGTTGTCATTGGATACAATGATTTCGCTAGAATATTGGTCTTGCGCATCTTGTGGAGAGACAAACACAAGCGCTCCGATTCGGAACAACATTTGTATGGCATCTTTCTCAACTTCATCCGCTTTGAGTGGCAATTGGCTCACGATCAAACGATAGGACTCTGCTACACCCTTGGGTGCGCCAATGTATTGCACCTTAATGGTCTGAGATTTCCCCGGCTGAATAAGTACTTGCGGTGGAAAGATCATCAAGTCATCGGTTTCAAGAAGCGACTCTTCGTTGTTGAATTCAACTAATCGCTTAACGCCAGTCACCTCAATAGGCAAAGGTGCAAGAGAGGTATTGGTTACCTTGAAAAATACCGTTGTCTCTTTCCCTGAATCGGAAAGAAATTGCACCATTGGGAAAAGCTCAAAAGCCAACACTTGTGCTGGCATGTAAATCAAGATGAGAAATAATATTCGAAGTGTTTTCATACAACATAATGGCTGAGGGATGGACGGGACCTCCCTCAGCGCATTCCTTCCTACATGTGGAATAGAGTCACATACATCGCGCCGCTGTATTCACCCCAACGCGCACCAGCTTGAGGTTTAGAGGTAATTGAAAGTTTGTGCTCATCAGTCATCGTTTTATCTAGGTTGTTACTAATTTCAACCACTTGATGGATACGAGCAACGGTAGTGTCAATCCCTTTGTCTTTTAGCTTAGTTTCACCATTGAAGCTGTACTCCATTGGAATTTCATCTTCATTGCTGTTGGTAAAACCAAATGGGTCAACTTGGACGATACCTTTTGTGCCGTATGAGTTGCACCACGTTTTAAAGCCAAATTCTTTTGTATCAGATGACTTAGTTAAGTCGAAATTGATGACATCCAAGTTGCCGTAAGTCATCATTTCACAACGCTTAGGCACTTCACCTTTGAATTTAACGTAAAAGTCTGCGCGACCTTCGTCAGACCCAACGACCCATGGATTCGCAACTGCACCAGCCGATACAAGCAACGCCATTGCTGCAAAACCTGCTAAACGTTTCATGATTGTTCTCCTTTACATTTTTTCCTGCGGTATAGACCAAAAGTTGAATTAAGTAGACGAGTTAAATGTACGCCTTATTAACTTTTTTCCTATCGGTCATCTGACCAAAAGAGCTACATAAAAGGATGAGTAAAGGACAACCAAATAATTAATTTGAACTAGATCAAAAATCACTCAACCATTAAAGATCCTAACTGAGAACGGCTTTGCTTTCCTGTTTTAGATAATATATGGGAGACATGTGTTTTTACCGTGCTTAAACTTACACTCAGTTGACCTGCTATTTCTTTATTTGAATAACCTTGAACTAAATACATAAATACTTTCTGTTCTTTAGTAGAAAGTTCGTATTTAGCACCTAGAACTTCCGCAGATGAAGAACTATGAACTTGTCCCCTAACAATATTCTTCAATGAAGAAGACATGGCTTCTCGACTAAACCATAACTGACCAGAAGCCACCATTCGGACGGATTTGTGAAGCAGTTCTAAGGTAAAGTCATTCTCTAGTAACCCACCCCAACCCAGAGATATAAGCCCTTGAACTCCCTCTAAGTCTTGCTTACTCGCATTGGCAAGCAACCAAGCGCCGCCACGCGAAAGTGGTGAGATTAAGTGCAATGATGGATTACCTAAAGTAAGGCGATCATAAATAACAATATCAGTATTTTTTAAATTCCATATATTATTGACAGTTTTCTCAGTGTAAAAAGTGTAGTTTTTAAAAGAATGAGATAAACCAGCAATAACTAACCCTGACCAATCTGAGTCAGAAGAAATTACATAAACATTTTGAGAGCGTGTCATGATCCTTTCCTGTAAAAATAATTTAGTAAAAGGAATAAATAACTATAGCGAGTGTAGATTATTAATACTTTATAATTAGATTAATAATTTGATTAATTTCACAATAAACATTCACATTCTCATTATGAGAATTATATAAATTCACTGAGGTTATACAAAAAGACCACGATAATATCGTGGTCTTTTAAATGACAATTAACTTATTAAGTTAAGATTTTGGATAAAATACTAGCTCATTACCCTCGACCATCACACAATCCATTCCTGCGGCATGAGCGGCTTTTTTTCCTAACTCGGTATCTTCAAACACCACACACTCTTGTGCAGACAAACCAAGCTGTTCGGCTGCCATAAGAAACGTATCTGGGAAAGGTTTGTGATTTTCTACATCCGTTGCCGTAACGACAGCATTTAACTTCTTCAGAATGCCCGCTTTTGCTAACAGACGCAGTGCGCTATCACGTTGACTGCCTGTTCCAACAGCAATCTTCTTATTACCAAGATGTTGGTCCAAAACCGTATTCGTGCATGAAATAATTTCACCGTGTTGTTCCATTTCTGCAAACGTGTCCATTTTGAAACGAGAAACAACTTTTGGGTCGAGAGATAAACCGTGTTGACGATTCACTTCGCCAACAATTTTGAAGCTTGGCATGCCCCCTAAACTATGCAACCACTCTTGGTTAAAAGGGAACTCGAAACGGTCTGCTGTCGCTTGCCATGCAGCTAAATGCGCTGGCATCGTATCAATCAAGGTGCCGTCCATGTCGAAAATTAACCCTTTATAGGGGCTTAAATCTATTGTGTTCATGTCAATTCTTCTATTTGTACATCTCTGATGGTAATTTATCAGCCATCGTCACATTCCTTATTGGCATTTAGTAATCATGCTCAAAATTTCGAACTCCGTCACAATTCAAGATTGGGAAATCCAATTATTGCCTATCCGGGCTCAAGGAAATGGTGGGCAGAACGTTAATAAGGTATCGTCCGCAATACATCTGCGCTTTGATGTACGTCATTCCACACTGCCGGAATTCTATAAAGAGCGACTCCTCGCCCTTTCGGATAGTAGGATTTCAAAAGAAGGGGTGATCATCATTAAAGCTCAGCAGTTTCGGACGCAAGAGCAGAACAAAGAAGACGCACTAAATCGATTACAAGCGTTGATACAATCTGCCAGCCGACAGGAAAAGAAGCGTATTAAAACGAAACCAACTCGCGCTTCACAACGTCGCAGACTTGATAGCAAAACCAAGCAAGCGACAAAAAAACAGCAACGCCAGAAAGTGCTGTACTAACAAACGTCAGAGCTAGCCATTGGAAGCCTCTTTGGGTTTCTTAACTTAGTCAATTCTTCAGGACAAACTATATGACTATTAGGCACAAGCTCTACTCCCTAGGAGTAATTGCCATTCTTGGCATTGTGACCCTATTGGGTACCTCGTCACACTTCGCTAACCAAAGCCAAGAGCTCAACCATGCAATCAAATTGGTTGGCGATCTCGAAATTCGTCTCCTTAACCTGCGCCGTAATGAAAAAGACTTCTTGTTACGCAGCAACATCAAATACCTCGATAAATTCAATGCTAACGTCGACAAATTTTTGGGTACCGAACAAGAATTGGCTGGCATTCTCAACCTTTATGAACTTCCTTCTAGTCATCAATTCAAGCAAGATTTACTGGCTTACCAAAAAGGATTTCAAAAATTAGTTGCTGCTTACGAACGCTATGGTCTCGATGCAAACAGTGGTCTATTAGCGAGCTTTGAACAGGCTTTATCTGAAGCCGAGCAAAATGCAAACCACCAACAAGTAATGGCACTGACTAAGTTCGCACAACGAGTTAAAGCCGGACAAATGGACGAAGGCCTGTTGCAAGGTTTGTATGTTCCTTCATTAATCGAAAATGCGCGCCAACTTGCGACGCAGAAACAGACGATTGGAGTCGCGTACAACAAAGGTCTACTGGGTGACACTCGTGCCCTATCACACACAGTTGAAGAACAATTTAAGACCTTCTCATCTGCGTTGAGTAATGCAGCGACCGAACGTGATAGTCAAAACACCATGGTGAAACAAGTTATCACTGCGGTAGTATTTATTATTATCTTAGCTCTGATTTCGCAAATCTCACGCTCAATCAATGCACGCGTTAGTAGCCTGCTTGCGACCATAAAGAACATCAGTGAAAGTAATAACATGGGTTTACGTTCAGAGTTGGCAGGTAAAGATGAACTGGCGGACATCAGCCACCACTTAAACGATCTGTTGGATAAGCTTGAGCACCTGATTCACGGCACACAAGAGAAGTCAGCACAGCTATCAGCAAGTACTGACAACATGCATCGCGAACTAGAAGGTGTGATGGAACAGTTCCACACTCAGGCAGACCATACCTCATCAATGGCAACAGCAGTTCAGCAAATGGTCGCCACGATTGGTGAAATCTCTGAAAGTACTTCTGTGGCAGTAGAAGGCGTTCACCAAGCTGCAAACAATGCGGAGCAAGGTCGTACCGTTGTTGAAACCACAGTAACAAATGTCGGTCAATTAACTGGTATTCTCTCGAACAGCCAGCAATCAATTGGCTCTTTAAACGAACATGTAGCGAAAATTGGCGGTGCAGTAAACATCATCCAAGATATTGCAGAGCAAACTAACCTACTCGCGCTAAACGCAGCAATTGAAGCAGCACGTGCCGGCGAGCAAGGTCGTGGCTTTGCCGTCGTGGCGGATGAAGTACGCGCACTCGCAAGTCGTACTCATCAATCGACAGAAGAGATCACTCGCGTGGTATCAGACATTCAGTCACAAATGTCGATGGTCGTATCTGATATCGACCAATGTAACGATCAGGGTCAGCAAACCCTACAAGCATCGGAGAAGCTGGATTCAAGCCTTCAGCAAATCATTGCAGACATGCATGCAATTCAAGGCAACTCTGAACGCATCGCATCAGCAATTGAAGAGCAAGGCATCGTGATGAATCAGGTGAGCGACTCGATTACTGAATTGAACGTGATTTCAGAAAACAACATGCAATCTGCACAAGAGTGTCTGCATGAAGTCGACTCTGTCTCTGCTCAAGCCCATGACATGGACGAAGCGGTTGCGGAATTTAAAACTCGCAGCGCGTAGCCCAAGTTCACTTACTCGGTTTAAATGAGTACCAACAAAAAGCCCGAAGCACTCTCATGCCTCGGGCTTTTCTATTTAAAGTTACTTAGTGCTTATTCATCATCTAAAGGAACCAGTTTGGTATTACCACCGTGGATCTTCTCACGTTTTCTCTGTACCAGAGCGTAGAAGCCCGGAATCAGGAAAGTACCTGCTAGGAGCACACACAGCAGACCACCAATTAGGGAAATACCCAATGAGTTCTGACTCACATGACCCGCACCAGCGGCGAAGATCAATGGGAAAATACCCAAGATGAACGACCAAGACGTCATGTTAACAGCACGGAAACGAAGCTTACCCCCTTGTACTGCTGCACTGTCGATATCCACATCTTTTTCTTCACGCTCTTGCTTGGCGAATTCCACAATTAGGATTGCGTTCTTCGCCGCGAGCGCTATGAGCAGGACGAGACCTATCTGAGCGTACAAGTTGAGTGGCGTTCCGGTTAAGTTCAATGCGAGGAAGGAACCCAACGTTGCCACTGGCACCACTAGGATGATCGCTAAAGGAATACTCCAACTCTCGTACTGCGCCACCATGAACAAGTAGATAAAGATCAATGCCAATGCGAACGCGTAAATCGCTTGGTTACCTGCCAAGACTTCTTGATACGCCATACCCGTCCACTCGTAGGTGTAACCTTGTGGCAGAACTTCAGCCGCAACACGTTCCATTGCTGCAATCGCGTCACCACTTGAATAACCCGGAGCAGGTTGACCTTGGATGATGGCACTGCGGTACATGTTATAACGCCATGCAACATCCGGCTCAAACACCTGTTCGTAGCTCACTAATGTACTCAGTGGCACCATATCGCCGCTCGAAGAACGAACGTGGAAACGCTCAAGATCTTCCATACTGCTGCGGTGTTCACTGTCTGCTTGCATGGTCACACGGAAGTTCTTACCAAACATGGTGAAGTCGTTCACGTATAGCGAACCAAGGTTACCTTGCAATGTTTGGAAGATTGACGACAGTGGAATACCTAATTGTTGCGCTTTCTCACGGTCAATATCGACATAGTAATGCGGTACATTTGCACGGAAGGTACTGAAGGTATATGCGATTTCTGGAGCTTGGTTAGCCGCCTGAATCATTTCACCCATTACCATCGACAAATCAGTACGGCTACGACCTAACGTGTCCTCAAGTACAAATTCAAAGCCTGAGGCTGCGCCCATACCCGGAACGGCAGGAGGTCCCATCGCAAATACTATCGCTTGCGGCAGTTCCATCGCAGCACGACCGTTGATGCGGTTTGCAATTGCGTTAGCAGCATGTTCACCGTCAAGTGAGTTACGCGTATCCCAATCATGCAGTTTGATAAACAGAGACGCACCATTTGATGCTGCGGCACCCGTCATGAATGAGTAACCATTCGCAACCGTCACGCCATCAACACCCGGTTCTTGCTCAACCATCTTCATCAGTTCATTGGTCACTTCTTCGGTACGAGAAAGTGACGCAGAGTCCGGAAGTTGCACGTTCACTAACAAAATGCCTTTATCTTCTTGAGGTACAAACGCCGTAGACGTTGTTTTCGCGAAGAAAGTTACTGCGGCAACCGCGACGAAGAAGAAAGCAATCAGCAACATAGACTTCTTGACCAAGAAGCCAGCGATCTGACCGTAGCGCGCTGTTACACGCTCTAGACCACGGTTGAACGCTTGGAACCAGTTTGCCGTGTTGCCACCACCCTGCTTCAACACCAATGAACATAGAGCAGGTGACAGTGTTAGTGCGTTAATAGACGAGATCACAACCGAGATACAGATCGTCAATGCGAACTGACGGTACATGATGCCGGTAATCCCCGGAAGCATGGCTACTGGTAGGAATACCGCCAATAGAACCAAGGTCGAGGTAATGATTGGACCCGTTACTTCTTTCATCGCCAGCAAAGTCGCTTTACGCGGTGAAATGGTTGGGTCTTTCGCCATGGTGGTATCGACGTTTTCGATAACTAGAATCGCGTCATCTACCACGATACCGATGGCGAGGATCAAACCGAATAGGGTTACCGTGTTGATGGTAAAACCCGTCGCCTGCATGATAGCGAATGTGCCGATAAGGGATACTGGAATCGCAACAACAGGAATTAAGGTTGCGCGCGCACTACCAAGGAACAGGTAAGTAACTGCAATTACCAACAAGATCGCTTCAATCAGCGTTTTCACTACACCCTTGATCGACTCAGCAACGAACACGGTTGTGTCATAACTGGTTTCGTAAGCCATGCCTTCAGGGAAATTCGTGCTCAAACGTTCAAGCAAGTCCATGACCGCTTGCCCACTTTCCAATGCGTTTGCGTCTGATTGTAGTGACAACGCGACGATAGAAGCATCTTGACCACGGAACTTACCGTTACCATCATAGAACTTCTTACCAAGCTCAACGCGAGCGACGTCTTTTAGGTATACAGTAGAACCATCTGGGTTTGCACGAAGTACTACATCCTCAAACTCGCTCACGCTCTCAAGACGACCTTTGGTCACCAAGTTAAACTGAACTTCTTGAGGGTTGTTGTATGGCGCAGCACCAATACGACCGGCCGCTACCTGTACGTTCTGCTCTGCCAACGCCGAGTACACATCAGTTGTTGTGAGGTTCAGGTTAGCCATTTTTTCTGGATCTAACCAAACACGCATCGCGTATTCACCACCACCGATAACGTTAACTTCACTGATGCCCTTAACACGCGCCAGTTGGTCTTTTACGTTCAGGTTGATGTAGTTGATAAGGAACTTGTCATCGTACTTACCGTCAGGTGAGTAGAAGTTCAAAACCATCAACAAGTCAGGAGAACGCTTTTTCACCGTTACGCCTACCATGCGCACTTCTTGAGGCAGTTTTGACTCAATCTGCGATACACGGTTTTGCACGTTAACCTGCGCCATGTCTGGGTCAGTACCCACATCGAAGGTGACGTTTAGGCTGTAAGAACCATCGTTAGCACTCTTTGAAGACATGTAAATCATGTTTTCAACGCCGTTCACGGAGGTTTCTATTGGGTCGGCTATCGCTTGCTCCACAACCTCAGCACTTGCACCCGTATAGAATGCCGTCACGCTCACCGATGGTGGACTGATTTTAGGATATTCAGCAACAGGCAAGATCGCTAATGAGATGGCACCTGCCAACGTCAAGATGATCGAAATAACCAGTGCGAATTTCGGTCTTTGAATAAAGAAACGACTTAACATGACGCCTCCTACTGTTTCTGTTCAGCAGGTGATTGAATACGCACTTCTACACCGTTGCGTACACGTTGTAGACCTTGTGTAATCACAGTGTCGTCCTTGTTCAAACCTTCTTTGATGATGATACCCTGCTCTACTTGCGCACCAAGTTCAACGTTACGGCGCTCCGCAACATTGCCTTCTGCCATCACCATGGCAAAGTCACCTTCTAGGTCCGTTTGCACTGCACGACGAGGAATCACGATGACGTCTTTTGCATTCTTATCGCGAAGGTTCACTTTAATGTGCTGGCCAGGAAGTAGCTTTTGCTCAGGGTTTGGTACCACTGCGCGCATCGCGATCGTACCGGTTTGCGTATTAATCCGATTACCTAAAAAGTCCAATTGACCTAGATGTTCGAAGTACTCTCCGTTTTCCAGTTCAAGCTGAACCTCAACGCCACTCGACTCTGCACTACCGTCGCCTTTAATACCGTCCATACCAAGGTTTAAACGTTCACGTTCACTCACGCTGAATGAGGTATGCACTGGGTCTAGGCTAACTAATGTCGTCAAAATGCCAGAAGATGGGGAAAGCAGATCACCAGTACTTACTTTACTGTCACTGATGCGACCACTAAATGGAGCACGAATTTGAGTGTAAGAAAGGTTTACTTCCGCAAGCTTAAGCTGAGCGTTTGCTGCTTCAAGCTCTGCTCGCGCGCCAAGTAACGTCGCCGTCAAAGCATCGAACTCTGATTGGGAAATACTGCCACGTGGCAACAAGTTTTTACCACGTTGGTGGTCGAGCTCTGCTTTCTTAAGTGCCGCTTTTGCCTGAGCTAGCGCTGCTTTTGCACTCGCCACTTGCGCTTCAAAAGAAGAAGGCTCGATGGAGTACAACAACTGCCCTTTCTCTACCATCTGACCTTCGTCAAAATGGCGAGCTTCAAGATAGCCGGAGACTTGTGCCGTAATATTCGTATCTTCTACTGCTTCAATGCGACCGATGTAAGACTTGCTCGGTTGGTAGTCGATAATTGTGACATCTTGAGTCACAACAAGAGGAGCTTGCACCCCCTTCTGGGCATTGTTTGCTTCTCCGCATCCCGCGAGGATAGCTGTTGCCGCCATTAGTGCGACGAGTGGTTTCTTTTGCATGTATATACCGTCTTTATAGAACAGGATTCGTTTGACAATACCCTAACCTTACAGGGTGCTTTGTCCGAAAACTTCAAGAGAAACCGGGGAAAGTGTATCAAAGTGTAAGCCGATGAAACGACTCGCAAACATCGTAATCAACAGGCTAAATTTGTTGCGATCATGTACACGAATCACGCTGAAAATTGATGTGAAGTAAGCAATGAGAATATGGCGTCATCATCACTTGGAAATCAAAGTCTACATAGGAAAATAGAATCTTCATGATCGCTAGACATGTTTTGACTATTTTTTTAAACAGAATGCGTTATCATGCAGATAATTCAAAGCTTTCGACCGAGAGGATGAGTATGATTTCTAAATGGGAGAAACGTTTTTACCAAATGGCTGAGCTGGTGGCATCTTGGAGTAAAGATCCATCGACACAGGTAGGTGCGGTTATCACAAAACAAAACCGCATTGTTTCTGTTGGCTTCAACGGCTACCCACATGGTGTTTCTGACAGTGTGGATACGGATGAACGTGAACTGAAATACTTAAAAACACTGCACGCAGAAGAGAACGCGATTTTGTTTTCAAAGCGCGACTTAGATGGATGTGATATCTGGGTAACGCACTTCCCTTGCCCAAACTGTGCGGCAAAGATCATTCAGACAGGTATCGCTCGCGTGAGTTGCCCAGAACAGTCTGAAGATTTCTTGTCTCGTTGGGGTGATAAGATTCAAGTAAGCCAAGATATGTTCGACCAAGCCGGAGTCGAAGTGAACTGGCTACCAATTAGTGAAATCGAAGAAAAAAGCGTTCGTTAAACCACCTCTTGGATGGCTAATAAACGTACAGAATTCATTTCACTCGAGCAAAATTAAAAAGCCCAGACACGTGTCTGGGCTTTTGTTTACTTGAATGGTGAGATTACTCAGCAAATGATATTAACCGTGCTTCTTCGCCGTTAGCTCAGCAATCTTAACGATCACTTGAACCGATTTCTCCATCATCTCAACTGAAATAAACTCGTGGATACCGTGGAAGTTATAACCGCCAGTGAAGATGTTTGGACACGGTAAACCCATAAATGACAAACGAGCGCCATCTGTTCCGCCACGAATTGGTTTGATCAGAGGTTCCACATCACAATCTTCCATCGCTTGTTTCGCCAAGTCGATAATGTGCGGGTATGGTTCAACCATTTCACGCATGTTGTAGTAGCTGTCGGTGAGCTTCAACTCAACAGAGCCATGCTTCAACCCAGCGTTCATATCATCGACAAGTTTCTGCATGAAGGCTTTACGGCTTTCCAGACCTTCACGATCGAAGTCACGGATGATGTAACCTAGCTCACTGCGAGCCACACCAAGTTCACCTGATTTAAGATGGAAGAAGCCTTCGTAGCCTTCTGTGGTTTCTGGCGTCTGATCTTCTGGCATTTGCACTTGGAATTTTGCCGCCAAGTTCATCGCATTAACCAATTTGCCTTTTGCTGTACCAGGGTGAACACTCACGCCATGGAAAATGACATCTGCACTGGTTGCATTAAAGTTTTCGTATTCTAGCTCGCCTTGAGGGCCACCATCGATAGTGTACGCCCATTTCGCACCAAACTTTTCAACATCAAACAAGTCCGCACCACGACCAATTTCTTCATCTGGTGTAAAACCAATGCAAATATCACCGTGTGGGATTTGAGGGTTTTCAATCAGCATCGCAACCGCGGAAAGAATTTCTGCAATACCGGCTTTGTTGTCAGCACCAAGTAGTGTCGTACCATCAGTCGTGATCAGGTTGTGGCCATGAAGATCGTGCAAATCTGGGTATTGGACTGGTGATAACACTTCATCGCCCAAACCAAGTGCAATATCGCCACCCTGATAGTCCTCAATAAACTGAGGATTTACATTTTTACCAGAGGCATCTGGTGCAGTGTCCATATGCGCGATAAAGCCAATAGCAGGTACATCGTAATCAACGTTAGATGGCAGTTTTGCCATCAAGTAGCCGTTGTCACTTAACGTCACATTGCTTAAGCCAAGCTCAATCATCTCTTTTTTAAGTTGCTGAGCAAACACCAGTTGCCCGCTGCTGCTTGGGCAAGCTGATTCGTGGGGATTAGATTGAGTATCGAACGTGACGTAGCGAAGAAATCTTTCAACTAAATGTTTCATAATTATTCTCATTGTTTTGGGCGAAGGATGCCACGCACAGGGATGCTTGGTATGCGAGGATCCTATCCAACATGGTTCGACAAACCATGTTACGCTCATGAGGCGATAAGAATTTGCTTTGAATCAGTTTTTCATTAAAAAGTGCTGGCGCACTCCTATAGCACTCACATTAAGAATTTGATTTATCGAGTTTTAATTCAATAGGTCTTCGGCAAGTTCTCGCCACTCTCGGATTTTGCCATGGAAGTGTTTCCATTGTTTATCACTCATGGATTGAGCTATATCTAGAGTGAATTGATCCGTTAGTGCGATATTTTGATCAATATTCTTAGTCAATTGATCACTATAATAACTTTCTGGTTCAAATAAGAGCTGCATGAATACCTGCTGGTAAACCACGCTGTTGGTTTTATTTTCGAAAAGATATTCTAATTCTTGAATAATGGAAGATCGATAATCACGCCATAAGGGACTATTTATAATCACTTGCTGAGAAAGCTGTTTGGCTCGCGCTTTTTGTTGGCTAGATAATTTCCCCAACCATTCTTCCATCCACTCCTCTGTATTCTCTAAGACAACTTCTCTCAGTTCTTGTTCCGTTTTTCCTACATATTTTTCATCTCTCTCCTTATAACGTTCTCTTACGCTATCAATAAACTCTGCTTCTTGTTGATTATCGAGCTGCATACTTAACGAGAAGAGATCTGGAGCGGCTTTCGAAACAAGACGTTGATAGTGTTCACGCATTTGGTCTCGATTCGCTTGCAATGCTTCCAATGTAATGCTGTCTTTATTCAGTGCCTCCAATTGTTTTAAGTGATCGATATATAAAGGTAATTCTTCTTTCTTGTGCCAATCGGCTAATAATAAGATTCGCTCCTCTACCAGAGCTTCTTGTTCACCATCTAAAGACACATAGTCATCTAAATATTCGATCACTACCCAATCAATATTGCTGTATAAAAACTTCTTTGCACAACCAGCAAGCGCCAAAATAGATAACAAGATACATCCATATCGAACCGCTTTATTAGATAAACTTTTTAATTTCATCACCGATCCATATTCCCTTTTCCATTGATTAAGTTCTATACTCAATCTAAATCACTTATTATTGCGGCAAACTTACGTCAGTCTGGCAAAGTGACATTGCCACCCTAGTAGTATATAGAGTTTGAAATTAACTTTTTTATCACAACTATCCGCAAAAAAGTGAGTTAGTGCGCAATTATTAGCCAAAACTCGAACGATATAGCGTTCCTTAAAGTGGCATATAAATTGCTTCAATAACATCAGGATAGTTTATGGAGGCGTAGCATGGCTGCTGCTGAGCAACTTGATACGAGTGTAGAATACGAAATTCGCTACTTTGAACAGGGGAAAATGCACAGTATGAGAGTCGTCGCGGAAGATAAGAAAGCGGCGCATCGTTACTATTTGGAGTGTGGCAAACACAATAGTGATTTGTACTCCATTCGCCCAGACCAATAAAAAACCGCCCTTGTTTGGGCGGTTTTTTCTATTTGGCGTTTCTAGAATGGGCGTCTAAAGTGTTACTTAATTTCGCCGAATCGCTCTAGATAAAGCACTGTTGCTGCAGTACGTGAAGGTACTTTCAACTTTTTCAGCAAACTCTTCATGTGCACTTTAACGGTCGATTCAGAGATAAACAGGCGATCGGCAATCTGCTTATTGCGAAAACCACGCGCCACCTCTTGGAGGATTTGCGTTTCACGGTCAGTCAATGAGTCAAATACGTCTTCTTGACCTTCACGCTCATTTAGGTATTTCGCTACCGCTTGGCTGTAGGCTTTGTCCCCTTCGTGTGCTTGTTTTAGCAGTTCAACCAATTCATCTGGCTCTGTGTCTTTTAACAAGTAACCATCTGCGCCGCTACGCACGATAGCTTCGATGTCTGCCGGACTGTCCGATACGGTGAGAATAACAATGCGAGCTTCACAACCGTCAGCACGCAAAGCTTTTAGCGTATCTAGACCAGACATGCCTTTCATATTCAGATCAAGAAGTACTAAATCCAGCTCAAGTTCATGAGCTTTCGCAACCGCATCCGCACCGCTACTTGCCTCTGCGACGACTTCAAATTCTGGCTCAAAACTGAGTAACTGATGAATACCACGTCTCATGAGTGGGTGATCATCCACCAGCATTACTTTACACACTGTCAATGTTTACTTCCTTACTATGTTGGAATTCTAGTCTTACGATACAGCCGCTATTAGCTGCGGCTTCAATTTGCAACTCAGCGTGCAATCTGGCTGCTCGCTCTTGCATGATACTCATACCGTAATGATTTAATTTTTCGTCTTGCTGCTCAAAGCCTATACCATCATCGGTAACAGTCACTGTGACTTTCCCATCAGAATCAAGACATTGAATCTTAATATTGTTCGCTTGAGCATGTTTGATCGCATTTATTGTCGCTTCTCTGATCAACTGTAGTAGATGGACCTGCTGGTGTGCATCTAATTCAGTTGAAGAAAGCTCATTATCAAGCGAGATTTTCGCCGCTGTTTGATCATCAAGCGTCGAAACCATTTCTTGAAGCGCTTGACCAAAGCTACCCTCTTTTATTGTTAGGCGGAATGTAGTCAAAAGCTCACGAAGTTGGGTATATGCTGCTGACAGCCCAGTATCGAGTTCAGCAATGACTTGATTTGTCTGCTCTATCGCTTTGTCATCAGGAATATTCTTCACACTTCGTTTGAGTAGCGATACTTGGATCTTCAAATAAGACAATGCTTGGGCTAGTGAATCGTGTAACTCACGAGCGATAGTGGCACGTTCTTCCATCAAAAGCAGCTGCTCAGCTTGTCTCTGCGCTCGGTTGTAATATACCGCACGAGATAAAATTTGAACAAAGTTGTCAATAAGAGACTCATTAGGACACGGCAAACCCGCTTTCCAATGCAAATACCCAAGGTGAACACCGTCCAGCGTTAATATCTTCGTGTGGCATTCGCTATCACATTCGTGACGGCACTCTTCCCCCTCTGAGAGTATCCAATTTGGTTCCCCAATTTGATCAATTTCGAGCTTAACTGCACGAATTCCTTCCAAACTTGCAATATGTTGTAAAATCGCTTGGAAATTCTCCTGATGGATACGTGAAGCCGTCAGCTCTTTCGACGAATCATACAACACTCTCAGCGATTGGTTCGCATGTTGTAGCTTACGTGTTTTCTCGTCGACAGCTTGCTCCAACCCTCGATATAGCTTACCAAGATCGTTCGCCATCCTATTGAAAGTTCGGGTCAAAATACCCATTTCGTTGTCACTCGATACATTGAGTGACACATTAAACGAACGATTCTGAATTTGTTCACTTGCAAACACAAGAGCGCGTAAAGGTCTGACAACTTCTAGTCTCACAAAGTGCACGACAAACATGCTGACACACAGTATGCCGCCAAGCCCTAAACCACCAATCCACGCTAAGTTGATCAGTTTTTGTTCTGAGTAGTTCTGCAGTTTAAATACAAAAGCATCAATTTGTTGAACAAAACCAGCCACTAAGATCAGATATTTGTCTCTATCTTGGCTCTTTAGTACCGATTTCAGCTCGTGCCAGCGCAGAATCAACCGATAGTAGTCTTTTGTAATATCTTCTGGTACTGACCAATGCTGTAGTGCCAGCATTGAATGGGAGTAAATTGACTGCTCAAATAAGTCAATATGTGAAGAATAGTCAACAGATTCGCTTTGAATATCATGGGCTAAACGATAACTCTGCATTCGCATCGAACCCGCTACGTTGACCGCCTCCGCATCATTAAGGCTTGACGCAAGAGTGAATATAGCAAAGCCAGTCGTCGCCACCGATAGGAGTAAAATCAACATCATGGCAGACGCAATAGTGCGTGTTACTGACTTTTTCACATTTTTAAACAACTCTGAACTCCGCTCGTTTGATAACCACGTTTGTCTTTATACAACGCGCATTATCTTTCAACTTTATCAATATGTGATCACCTGCGCCGGAATTTATTGATCCAAAACAATATTGCATCCTAATTACCTCCTAAGAGGTATTTATACATATATGTCAAAAACTACAATTTCGTGTACTTAAATGACAGTTTATTAATGAAATTGTGGACTATGCTTAGTTTGGGTTTCAATTTTTGAGGTGACTAAGTGGTAGACCTTTCTAGACGAAGACTTTTTGCTCGCAAAGCGCAACCGGATAATTCGGTACGTCTTCCTTGGTTAGCAAAGCCAACTCAATTCACGGATGACTGCACTCGCTGTGGCAAATGCATCGAGGCATGTGAAACCAAAATTATAACCAAAAGCGACGGCGGTTTTCCTGCAGTCGATTTTTCTATTGATGAATGCACATTTTGTTACCAATGCGCCGAGGCTTGCCCAGAGCCACTGTTTTTAGCAGAAGCGGAGCAACCTTGGCAGGCAAAAGCGAGCATCACCGATAGCTGTTTAGCAAAACAAAATGTCGAATGCCGAAGCTGTGGGGACATGTGCGACCCGATGGCGATTAAGTTCAAGTTAGAACTTGGCAAAGTAGCACAACCAAATTTAGACCTTGATGAGTGTAACGGCTGCGGCGCCTGTGTTTCAGTGTGCCCTACTTCATCCATCAATGTGAGCAATATAACAGCCTAGCCGTTAGTGGTCGGCGCGATAGGCGATAAAACGAGAGAGATGTATGTCACTAAACGAAGTGCACATTTCGAGTCTGGTAGTCCATGTTCTGCCTGAACATCTGGCTGAAGTTAAAACCCAGATTGAAGCGTACGAAAACGCAGAAATCTACGGTGACAGCCCAGAAGGCAAAATCGTGGTGGTGCTAGAAACTGAGAATCAAGGTTTCATCACCGACACTATCGATGCGATTAATAATTTACCGAATGTCTTGAGCACAGTATTGGTTTATCACCAAATCGAAACTGGGCTTGAAGAAACGGAAGAAGAAGACACTGGAACACAACATTCCCAAATCGAGGGTGAAGTATGAAAATGACAAGACGTGCGTTTGTGAAAGCAAACGCGGCTGCATCAGCTGCTGCTGTCGCAGGTATTACACTACCAGCTTCTGCAACCAATCTGATTGCAAGCTCTGACCAAACTAAAATCACATGGGACAAAGCACCTTGTCGTTTCTGTGGTACAGGCTGTTCTGTTCTTGTTGGTACTCAAAACGGCAAAGTCGTGGCGACTCAAGGTGACCCTGAAGCGCCGGTAAACAAAGGTCTGAACTGTATCAAAGGCTACTTCCTTTCTAAGATCATGTACGGTCAAGACCGTCTGACTCAGCCTCTTCTACGTATGAAAGATGGCAAATACAGCAAAGACGGTGACTTCGCTCCTGTATCTTGGGACACCGCTTTCGATATCATGGCTGAGAAATGGAAAGCTTCTCTAGAGAAGAAAGGTCCAACAAGCATCGGTATGTTCGGTTCTGGTCAGTGGACAGTAATGGAAGGTTATGCCGCAGCCAAAATGATGAAAGCAGGCTTCCGTTCAAACAATATCGATCCGAACGCGCGTCACTGTATGGCATCTGCAGTAGTAGGCTTCATGCGTGCATTTGGTATCGATGAACCAATGGGTTGTTACGACGACTTCGAGAACGCTGACTCATTCGTTCTTTGGGGTTCAAACATGGCAGAAATGCACCCAGTTCTGTGGACTCGTATTACTGACCGTCGCCTAAGCCACCCTCATGTAAAAGTGAACGTGCTTTCTACTTACTACCACCGTTCATTTGAGTTGGCAGACCACGGCTACATTTTTAATCCTCAGTCTGACCTTGCGATTGCTAACTTTATCGCAAACTACATCATTCAAAACGATGCAGTGAACTGGGGCTTCGTGAACAAGCACACGAACTTTACCAAAACAGACACTGACATCGGTTACGGTCTGCGTGACGATGACCCGCTACAAAAAGCCGCTAAGAACCCGAACTCTGGCAAGCTAACATCAATCTCTTTCGAAGAATACAAGAAGACTGTCGCGCCTTACACCGTAGAGAAAGCATCTGAAATCTCAGGCGTAGAAAAAGAGAAACTAATCGAGCTTGCTAAGCAGTACGCGGATCCAAACACGAAAGTGATGTCGCTATGGACAATGGGTATGAACCAACATACTCGTGGCGTATGGATGAACAACTTGGTTTACAACATCCACCTACTAACCGGTAAGATTGCTACTCCGGGCAACAGTCCATTCTCACTAACGGGTCAACCATCAGCATGTGGTACCGCTCGTGAAGTTGGTACGTTTGCTCACCGTCTACCTGCAGACATGGTGGTTGCTAACCCTAAACACCGTAAAATCGCGGAAGAGATCTGGAAACTGCCAGAAGGCACCATCCCACCGAAACCAGGTTTCCACGCGGTACTGCAAGACCGCATGTTGCATGATGGCGTTCTGAACTGTTATTGGGTTCAATGTAACAACAACATGCAAGCTGGTCCAAACATCAACACAGAGCGTCTTCCAGGTTACCGTAATCCAGAAAACTTCATTGTTGTGTCTGACCCATACCCAACAGCAACAGCGCAAGCCGCTGACCTTATCCTTCCTACTGCAATGTGGATCGAGAAAGAAGGCGCTTACGGTAACGCAGAGCGTCGTACACAAGCTTGGTACCAACAAGTAGAGACCATCGGTGATGCAAAATCTGACCTTTGGCAGGTAATGGAATTCTCTAAACGCTTCAAGATGGAAGAAGTGTGGCCAGAAGAGCTTCTTGCAAAAGCACCAGAGTACCGTGGTAAAACCATGTACGACATGCTGTTCAAGAACGGTCAAGTTGACCAGTTCCCTATCGAAGAAGCTCGTGAACTAAACGATGATTCGCACCACTTCGGCTACTACGTTCAGAAAGGTCTGTTCGAAGAGTACGCAACATTTGGTCGCGGTCACGGTCACGACTTAGCACCTTACGATGTCTACCACACTGTACGTGGTCTACGTTGGCCGGTTGTTGATGGCAAAGAAACACAATGGCGCTTTAAAGAAGGTTCTGACCCATACGCTAAAGCAGGTTCAGGTTGGGACTTCTACGGTAATGCTGATGGTAAAGCGAAGATCATTTCTGCGCCTTACGAAGCGCCACCAGAAGTACCAAATGAAGAGTTCGACCTATGGCTATGTACAGGTCGTGTTCTTGAGCACTGGCACACAGGTACTATGACTCGTCGTGTACCAGAGCTTTACAAAGCTGTACCAGACGCTGTGGTTTACATGCACCCTGCGGATGCGAAAAAACGTAATGTACGTCGCGGTGAAGAAGTTCTGATTGCAAACAAACGTGGCGAAGTACGCGTTCGTGTTGAAACCCGTGGTCGTAACCGTCCACCTGAAGGCTTGGTATTCGTACCGTTCTTTGATGCCCGTATTTTGATTAACAAGCTGATTCTTGATGCGACTGACCCTCTGTCAAAACAGACAGACTTTAAGAAGTGTCCAGTCAAAATCACGAAAATTGCTTAACCGTCAAATAACGAATGCAAAGGCCGTCGACTCGGCGGCCTAAAAAGAATTTAAGCCATAAGGCGGAGATGAAATGATGAAAAAATACCTTATCGCACTTTTATCTGTAGGTGCTTTATTTACAGGCGTTGCACAAGCGGAACTGGACAATCCAGGTGGCACAGGCGGTCTAGACTCGCTACGCGGCACTGCGCAACTTGAAGACACTCGCCCTGCAGATGATTTTAAAGACTTTCCCAAAGACCAGATCGTTGCAGACAGCTTTGTATATCAGCCGCCACTGATCCCTCATAGCATCCGTAACTACGAAGTGTCTTTGAACGCAAACAAATGTCTAGCATGTCACAGCTGGAAAAATGCTAAAGACGCAGGCGCTACCAAGATCAGTGTAACGCACTACGTTAACCGTGAAGACGCGGTACTAGCAGACATGTCACCACGTCGTTACTTCTGTTTGCAATGTCACGTTCCACAAACGGATGCTAAACCATTAGTGGAAAACGAGTTTAAGGCAGTCGATTCGCTTCAGTAATTGAAACGCGAGTACTAAGAGGTTACTTATGAAAATACTTAAAGCGTTTTGGAAGAGACTGTCGAGCCCGAGTAAAGCTGCCGCTGGTGTGGTTTTGTTCCTTGGCTTCGCTGGTGGTCTTCTGTTTTGGGGCGCATTCAACACAGGTATGGAAGCGACCAACACAGAAGAATTCTGTTCTGGCTGTCACGCTCCTATCGTCGCTGAAATTCAAGAAACGATTCACTACTCGAACCGTTCTGGTGTTCGTGCAATCTGTTCTGATTGTCACGTACCACACGAATGGACCGATAAGATCGTTCGTAAAGTTCAAGCGTCTAAAGAGTTGTTTGCTCACTTCGTAACGAAGACGATCGATACGCCGGAGAAATTCCAAGCTCGTCGTGAACACTTAGCGGAACGTGAGTGGGCGCGTATGAAGAAGAATGATTCTCTTGAATGTCGTAACTGTCACCAGTTTGATTACATGGACTACTCGCAGCAGGGTAAACGAGCGGCAGCTCAACACTCTACCGCTCTGGCTTCAGGCGATAAAACTTGTGTAGACTGTCATAAAGGTATCGCACACAAACTGCCTGACATGCACGGTGTTGAAGGCTGGCAATAAGGAGAAACATAGACAATGAGTAATCTTGAATCCTTTATCTGGCACTTCCTTGGATACAGCGCAATGCCAGTCATTATTCTTTCCGGCTTTGTCGGAGTAGCAGCAATCTCTCTATGGCTACTCTCACTAGGTAAGGATAAAGAGGTGTAATTCACCTCGAACCAGTCAACTTTTTTGCCTATTTTGTTGACGGAAAACGCCGAGCATTTGCTTGGCGTTTTTTCTTTCTACGTTTCCAACCAAAGCACCAAACCCAATACTCTCTGACGGCTTATGGTGGTTCTCACACTTGCTTGTTGTGATGATTCTTTGCTCCTTGCGAAGCAAAGCTTCAGACAGAAAAAAGGCGACCATTCAGATCGCCAAATAATACTGCTTGCGAGGAGCAGTCTAGGACTCGTTGATAGGCAGAACTTGTCGAACATACTGACCAGGAGCATCTTCAATAACCGGATTTTGCTCAGAACCAACTGGGAAAGGCTCAACTTGCTCTTTCGGGTTAAACTGCATCAACCATTGATGCCAATGCGTCCACCAAGAACCTTCTTGATGATTCGCGTTGTTGAACCATTCGTCCGCCGAGTCATCAAGATTGTCGTTCAACCAATATCCATATTTGTTTTTCGCTGGGTGATTCACGATACCAGCAATATGCCCTGACTCACCTAAAACAAAGGTCTTATTACCACCTGTATTCAGAGCACCACGATACGTTCCTTGCCACAGTGCAATATGGTCTTCTTTGGTCGATACAAAATAACTTGGGATCTTAATCTTGTTGAGATCAATCCAAACACCGCCAATTTTTACACCCTTGTCTTGTACCAGCTTATTCTCCAAATAGAGTTCTCGCAGTAAGAAATTATGGCAAGCGGCGCTCACATTAGTGCTGTCACTGTTCCAATACAGTAGGTCAAAATCAACAGGGCTATTACCTTTGAGGTAATTATCGACGTAATAGTTCCAGTACAAACTGTTTTCACGCAGCAGACTGAATGTCACGCTTAACGAGCGACCATCCATGTAACCCTTGGCGTTGTTTTGCGTTTCTATAGCACTGATGATTGTGTCATTGATGTATGCCCCAACCTCCCCCGGCTGAGAGAAGTCCAACAAGGTCGTAAAGAAGGTCGCAGACTTAATACGCTTCTTCATACGTTTCGCTGCATAGTAAGCTACGGTGCTGGCGAGAACCGTACCACCGATACAGTAGCCAGCTGCGTTGATTTGCTCTTGACCAGTAATATCCTCAATCGCAGTAACCGCTTTCGCTACGCCTTCGGTTACGTAGTCCCCAAACTCAACCTGCGCTTGTTCTTTACCCGGATTGCGCCAAGACATCATAAATACGCTATGACCTTGCTCTAACAACCAACGAACCATTGAGTTTTTCGCCGTTAGGTCAAGGATGTAGTACTTATTGATGAACGGTGGAACGATTAATAGCGGTGTCGCATTCACTTTTTCCGTCAAGGGACGGTACTGAATCAGCTCAAACAATTCGTTTTGGAACACAACATCGCCCGCAGTCGTCGCTACATCATCCCCAACGCGAAACGCATTGTTGTTGGTCATGCGTACTTTGAGAATGTCGGCACTCGACTCAACATCTTCTTTTAACTTCTCTAAACCCGTCAGTAGGTTTTCACCATTTTGCTCAAGAGTGAGTTTAAGCAGTTCTGGGTTGGTCGCGATGAAATTAGATGGAGAAAGTGCGTTGATAGCCTGACGAGAGAAGAAGGTAATACGCTCTTTCGTCTTCTCATCAAGACCTTCGATGGAATCGAGCGTGTCTAGATAGGTTTTACTAAACAACAAATATGATTGCTTGATGAAGCTGTACATGGCCTCTTGCTGCCAAGCATCATTTGAGAAACGCTTGTCGCCCTTCTCTGCTTCGATAAGTTGCGTTTGATTACCTGCTAGAGCCACATTCTGCCAAATTTGAAGCTGCTGCTCCCACCACTCTGCTTGCAACTTCAAAATTGCAGCGGGTTGGTTTGCCGCTTGTTCGAACAGTTTAGCAGTATCTTCAAAGTTCACTTCTTGCATGGCCTTGTTCAAAGGAGAATTCACGACTGCCTTGTTCACTTCGAAATCATGCCACCACTGTTGATTGGTTTCCTGAAGCTTTACAAGATAGTCCGAAAAGAAGTGTTGAAACATAGTCTTACTCCTATATTCGGAAAAAACAACGCCGCCCAAAAAGCGGGCGGCGCAAGCGGACGTATTACGCTGGAGTAACAGTCTTTAGGTTTTCCGAAGTCATTTTCTCAACGTCTTCTTTGAACTCTTTTGCGATAGATTGCAGCTTGTTGCTGTCGTCCATCATTTGCTGAGAAAGTTTAGTAAGAACGGTAAGTTGTTGGCTGTTGAAAGCCGTTAGAGAAGTCACGTCTTTGATTTCTGACGCTGCTTTCATTTGGTTTAGACCCACTTCGCTGTAAGTACGGATCGCGTTCAGTTGAAGCTCAGTAAGCACTTCTACGTTCTTTGTTACTAGCTTGTTGAACTTCAAGTATGGTTCTAGATTCTTTTCAGTTTGATCGCTAAAAGTTTTGAAGAAATCAGTGTACATGGTTTATCTCCTAGAGAAAGAATTAAAAATGTCCGTTTAAATAACTACTTAACTGCTTTTACAATCACAGCCGTGCCCATACCGCCGCCCACACAAAGTGAAGCAACCCCGTACTGACCGTCTTGTTTGTGAAGTTCATGAACCAACGTAACCAAAATTCGGTTACCTGATGCACCAAGTGGGTGACCCAATGCGATAGCACCACCATTAAAATTGGCTTTATCTTGAATCGAGCTTACTGGTACTTGGTTGGTTTCAGCCAATTTATGAATCACGCCTAATGCCTGAGCAGCAAAGGCTTCGTTTAATTCATAAACATCGATATCGCTGGTTTTCAGCTCGGCTTTTTGTAGTGCCTTGTTCACTGACTCAACAGGACCAAGCCCCATAATTTGAGGGTCTAAACCAGATTGTGCGTAGCTCACTACCTCGGCAATTGGTGTTAAACCATGCGCTTGAACTGCAGTTTCTGAGGCCAAAATGATGGCACTTGCACCGTCATTAATGCCCGATGCATTACCTGCTGTCACTGTACCTTCTCGGTCGAACGCAGGGCGCAGCTTGCTCAAACCTTCAAGTGTGGCATTGGCTTTCGGGTATTCATCGGTGTCAAACACGACCGTTTCTCGACGCTGCTTAACTTCAACAGGAACAATTTCATCTTTGAATTTACCTGCCTCGATAGCCGCGACAGCTTTTTGCTGACTCGAAAGTGCGTATTCGTCTTGCTGTTGGCGAGACAACCCTACCTCTTTTGCAACGTTTTCAGCCGTCACTCCCATGTGGTACTGGTTGTAAACATCCGTTAAGCCATCTGAGATAAGGAGATCTTTCAGCTCCATGTGACCCATTTTGTTGCCATCTCGCACACTGCTAGGCACGATGAATGGGATTTGTGACATGACCTCAACGCCGGCAGCCACCACGACTTCTGCATCACCGCTGCGAATATGCGAAACGCCATCCATGACGGTTTTCATACCACTGCCGCATACCATGTTTACGCCGTATGCAGGGACTGACTCCGGGATACCTGCAAACAGTGCAGCTTGGCGTCCAACACCCATACCTTGACCGGCTGCAACAACGTTACCAACAATAACTTCATCGACCTTATCTGCTGCCAAAGAAGCTGCCTCAAGCGCACCTTTTATTGCTACTGCAGCTAGATTTCCTGCTGAGGTGTTTTTTAAGCTTCCACCAAACGCACCAATTGGCGTACGCTTTGCTGCAACGATAAATACTTTTTCCATCACTCTACTCCTTAGCTCATGTATAGGCCGCCGTTCACCGACAATGTTTCACCGGTGATGTATGCGCCGGCATCACTCACTAGGAAGCTTACTGATGCTGCAATTTCTTCTGGCGTTGCTAAACGCTTCATTGGGATTTGGTTGGTGATAGATTCAAGCACTTCCGGTTTCATCTGCTCTACCATTGGGGTGCCGGTGTATCCCGGAGCGATAACATTCACAGTCACACCAGAACGAGCACCTTCATATGCCAGAGCTTTTGAAAAACCAATCATGCCAGCCTTAGCCGCTGAGTAGTTTGCTTGTCCAAACTGTCCTTTCAAACCATTAACGGAAGAGATGTTAATGATGCGACCACCACCTTTTTCACACATAGTCGCGAACAAAGGTTGAGTCACATTGAACAAGCTATTTAGATTGGTGTTAATGACGTCATTCCAAGCTTGTGCAGTCATCTTTTTAAACACGCCATCACGTGTGATACCTGCATTGTTGATGACAACATCTATAGTCCCTTCTTCCTCAAGCAAAAGTGCCAGTTTTTCAGCACACTGCGTGGTGTTTGTCACATCTAATTCAAATAAGCGTACCTGATCTTTGGTAAACCCTTTTTCATTAAACCATTCCAAAGCACACTCATAATTACCTGTAAAATAAGTAGCAATTACTCGATAACCATCATTTACTAATTGAGAGGAAATAGCAGAACCAATTCCGCCTTTTGATCCAGTGATCAAAGCGACTTTCTTCATTGAAGACTCCATTCTTAACGGCATTAAAAAAGCGAATTAAGACACTGGCGAAATGTTTCGCCAACTGACGTGTTAATTTATTCTTTTGGCAACAATTCCTCTGCTGCCTTTTATTTTAAGTTAACCTAGAAATATGACATTTCAAATAAAAAACTCATTCATTTGCATAAGATTGATTTAGATCTCATTCGGAATGAAATGTTATAAAAAAGTTAAGCACACATAAACCACTGTTTTAAAAGAAGAAATACTAAAGACAATTTGATTATTAATTTTGTAAATCACTTTGCATTCAGTAAGTTATACGAATTTCTATCTATGTTGCATTTGCAAATGGTTTAAGATCATCTTTCATTTAGAAACTAATAGATCGCAATTAAATTATCGAGTCAATAGTTAACAAAGCTCAACTAATAATTATGAAATATATCATTAGCTTACATCCTACTTTGAGTATTTAATCTAAGTAAAACATGGTCAAAATGACATAAATACCAATTAAAAAATAATATAACTGGTAATTAAACCAACTAATTTCTACAACTAAGTTATCTCATATTAATTTATAAATGATTTTATTTGGTGCAACAGCGCACTAATATGTCGCACACATTTAATTGTTATTTAAATTTTATTAAACAGTTGAATGTTAACCCTATACCTCCAACCTCTACTGTTTTTAGATGTGGCATTGAATGCCAGTTTGCACTATCTTTGATACCTCTTTATTTACTTACACACTCATCAATATTCATGAATACCGCCTTGTTAACCATGTTCATCCCTACCTTCTTCTTTGTGTCCATTACACCTGGGATGTGTATGACGCTTGCCTTAACGTTAGGTATGAGTATCGGATATCGTCGCACCCTTTGGATGATGATTGGCGAACTGTTTGGTGTTGCTTTAGTCTCAGTCTCTGCGGTGCTCGGCATCGCAGCCATCATGCTCACTTACCCTTGGCTCTTTACCGTACTAAAATTGATTGGCGGCGGTTATCTGCTTTATTTAGGGGTTGAGATGTGGCGCTCACGAGGCAAACTTGCCATTAATGTTGATAGCATTGATGTTCCTACTAGCGGTAACTGGGATTTGGTTTTGCAAGGCTTTGTCACCGCAATTGCAAACCCGAAAGGCTGGGCGTTCATGATTTCACTTTTGCCGCCTTTTATTGATCAAACTGCGGCTCTTGCTCCTCAGCTCATCGTGCTTGTTTCTATTATTTTGATGTTCGAGTTCATTTGTATGTCTCTTTACGCAACGGGTGGTAAAGGATTGAAGCGATTGCTAGGTCAATCCAAAAATGTACGCTTAATGAACCGAATCGCTGGCACTTTGATGATGGGAGTGGGTATTTGGCTCTTAATGAGTTAGAAAAAGCAGTATTGATGAAACAGGTCTAGTGACGAAAAACAAGTTATGAAGAACATTTTAAGCAGGCTCAAACAATCCTTTGGTGAGGTGTTGGATTTTCAAGCCCGAGTGTGGGTAGTGAACGTCTATGCTGGCGAATATAAAGGTGAGTCTTACGTGGTCAATGAGGACAGCTTTTCTGAACCGTTACAATGGATGAAAAAGAAGGGCTATAAAGGACCAATGCTCACCAAAGTCGAGTCAATGAAGCGATCTCAGATCATCGAATTTGATTTAGGTTCAGTCAAGCATCGACTAATGCGCGTGAAGTAGCGTCCGATTCTATTTCTTTTCCCTTTTCCCTTTTCCCTTTTCCCTTTTCCCTTTTCCCTTTTCCCTTTTCCCAGATAAAAAAGCGCCACTCAGAAGAGTGGCGCAAGCACTTTTACCTTAAACACCAAGTATTATGGTGCAGTGTCGATCTCTACTGGTAGGTAGTGTTTTGGTTCTAGCTTCAACCATTCAGGAAGCACCGTACCAATCGAGATTGATGACCACGTACCAGACAGTACGCCAATGAACATTGCGGTAGAGAAACCTGCCAATGCAGAACCCCCCATAATCCACAACGCACCAACAGTGATTAAAGTAGTACCTGATGTCACCATAGTACGTGAGAATGTCGCCAATACCGCTTCATCGTTGATCTGTTCTGTTTTCCAATTTTGCTTCGCAACAAGCAGTTCACGAATACGGTCAGCGATGATGATCGAGTCATTAAGCGAGTAACCAAGAATCGCCAAAATCGCTGCAAACACCGTCAGGTTGAACTCCATTTGTGTAATCGCAAAGAAGCCCAATACTAAGATAACATCGTGCGCCAACGCGAATAGAGAGCCACTTGCCAGACGCCATTCAAAGCGGAAACACAAGTAACCAAGAATCGTCAGTACCGATACTAATAATGCTAAGCCACCT
This sequence comes from Vibrio sp. SSH13-20, assembly GCF_040104475.1. Lineage (NCBI taxonomy): Bacteria > Pseudomonadati > Pseudomonadota > Gammaproteobacteria > Vibrionales > Vibrionaceae > Vibrio > Vibrio sp. SSH13-20. The sequence goes on along the minus strand of NZ_JBECOU010000001.1, from coordinate 450,930 downwards.
TGGTCGAACAGGTCCTGACCCACTTGAGCACCCACGATGCTGTTACTTACTACATCTACTTGATGTGAAATAGGCTTAAGTACATCTGCAACATTAGGTAATGTATGACCTTCTGCCGGTGCTGAGTAACGAATAACCCAACGACCATCTTCGCCTGAACGGGTTACAGATGTTGATTCACCAAGCTTTGGTTGCAGCGCATTAAGCAAATCATGGTTAGTCAATTGTTTATCGACTTTCACTTCAGTAACCATACCACCAGTGAAATCGAGGCCTAGGTTTAACCCTTTCATACCCAGAGCAACCAGAGCAATAATCGTCAACACAACCGATACAGCTGTCGTGAAGTAACGAATCTTACGGATATTTTGTTTTAGCATTTCGACCATGATTAAACCCTCACATCACGACGGGCATCGCGGCCCCAAATTAAATTGATCATTGCACGAGAAGCGAATACGCCAGTAAACATACTGGTCATCAGACCCAGACCTAGCGTCAGCGCAAAGCCTTGGATTGGACCGTTACCAATCGCGTATAGAATCACGGCAGTGATCATGGTTGTGATGTTGGCATCAAGGATAGTAGCGAACGCGCTGTCGAAGCCTAAGTCGATAGCTTGTGCAAAACTACGACCTTCACGCATCTTGTCCTTAATACGTTCGAAAATAATTACGTTGGTATCCACCGCCATACCGACAGTCAATACCAAGCCTGCGATACCAGGAAGTGTTAGCACGGCACCAGGAAGTAGTGCGATTAGACCAAGTAAGCAAAGCATGTTTGCACACAAAGCCACGTTCGCAACCCAACCAAGACGACGGTACCAAAGTGCCATAAATGTCAGTGTTAGACCCATACCAAGAGCAAGAGCAGCGAAACCGTTTTGGATGTTTTCTGCACCTAGAGAAGCACCGATTGTGCGTTCTTCAACAATCGTTACCGGAGCGGTCAATGAACCCGCACGTAGAAGCAAGGCAAGTTGCTGTGCTTCATCCATGCTACCCGCACCAGTAATACGGAATTGGCTACCCAATTGAGACTGGATAGTTGCAACACTAATAACGCGCTCGCTACGCTCTGTCATACCACGTTCGTTAGTTTTGTACTCACGGTAGACTGTCGCCATTGGCTTGCCGATATGCGTTGCAGAGAAGTCACTCATCTTCTTACCACCAGCGTGGTCTAGAGAGATGTTTACTTCTGACATGCCCATTTTATCAACGCCCGCGCGCGCATTTACAATATGTTCACCCGTTAGTACTGGACGCTTAGCAAGAATCACTGTACGACCATCGTTGTCTTTCAGGACAAGGTCTTGGCTGCTACGTGCTTGACCTGCGTCTTTCACTTCGTAGAACGCAAGACTTGCTGTTGCGCCAATGACGTTTTTCGCTTGTGCAGGGTCTTGAACACCTGGTAGCTCGATACGAATGCTCTCTTTACCTTGGCGTTGTACCAACGCTTCAGTAATACCAAGCTCTTCGATACGACCACGCATGATCTTCAAGTTTTGTTGCAGTGTCGTTGTTTGGAATTCTTGGATGTTTTGTTCGCTTGGTTGAAGTTCAAAGCCACGATCTGAGCTTGTCATTGTCCAACCAGGGTAGTTTTGACGAATGAATTGGCTCGCCGCTTTTAAGCCCGCTTCGTTTTCACTATTTACTGCGATGTGGTTATGCGCTTCAGCACGAACTTGAACGCCACGTACACGTTGCTCACGCAGGCTCGCTTTGATCTCATCAACCAATGCGTCGCGCTGTTCTTCAAACGCTTTATTTACATCTACATTCAATAGGAATTGAACGCCGCCACGAAGGTCAAGACCAAGCTTGATTGGGCTGAAACCCATCTCGTTTAACCATTCTGGGGCAACAGACACGTATGAGAACGTGATGCTGTCATCTTTGCCTAACTGATCGTTAAGCAATACACGAGCCTTACTTTGCGCATCTTCACCATCAAAAACAATGGTGGTCTTACCGTCTTTTTCAATGATTTTAGAGGCTGGAATATGGTGCGTTTTTAACAGCTGGTCGAGCTGAACCACTGACATCGCACTGTTGTTTTGGTCAGCAAACGTCACCTGAATAGAAGGCTGCTCACCAAACCAAGTTGGGATGGCGCTAAGGGTTAAGATAATAACCGTCGTAATTAAAACGACGTATTTCCATGCTGAATAGTGATTCAGCACTTTTCTGTTCTTTTGTGGTTTTGGTGTTTTCTTCATGTAAACATCATCCCTTCACTGCTCAGTGAAGTTTTATTTAGTTAGATTCAAGACACGACAAAACGCTCACCTGAACAACATACAGGTATGGAATGCCCAGAGCTTCAGTTGCTCTGTTGAAGAATTGCCGTGTTAGAAATGCACAAAATGTGCAGAGTGATGGTGTTTAAGCAGAAAACTGACTATTGAGGGCGACGTACATCGCATTGGTTTCTTTCCAACCAGAAAGGCGGTGGTCGCTAACAAAGTGATTAAATGTCGATTGGCTTTGACGCCAGCTGATATCCATAAGGCTATAGGCATAGCCAGCATCAGCATAAAACGGGGCATTTAAATCGCCGATGAAATCAATGTGTTCATCGTCAATGTTCTCACGAAGGTGCGTTGTCCAACGTTGAGAATTAAAGATGGCAAACGAATCTTGGAAAGCATGACCTTCAGATACTGGAGATTGGGTGCTTTCCTCAGAGAGTTCTGAGAAATCAACTGGAGAGTTCGATGCAGAGTTGCTCGCCGTAAATGGCTGCAACTTAGAAAAGTGAGGTAAGTAGGATTTCTGTTCTGCTTGTGCAGCCGACGCCTGCATTGGCGATAAAGCCATTGCAAGAAGCAGCAAAAACAGTTTTCTAACGTAAATCCAAGGCATGGTAGCTCACTTAAAACAAAACGAGCCGAGTTCTTCAACTCAGCTCGGTGATAGTATTCCTATTGCTTATACTTAACAACTAAAAAGTTATAAATCTCTGTTTCCAACCGTGGAACGCAGTTGCCAGCAAGCCTTAAGCGGTATTCATCGATAAAATATTTCACCTTTATCGACATCCAAATAGATTTTGTTTTCTTGTTCCAAGCCACCACAGTAGATGAAGTAAACATTGCGGGTTTTGTAAGTGACAGAACGCACCCACCCACCTAATTCTTCAAAATCACTTGGGTCGCAAGTCTCATCATCGAGCAGTTGCTGCGTTTTGTTACGAAACATATCGAGATGCGTTTTTAAATCGTCTGATTTTTGCAAATACCCATCAAGGATCTCCAAGCGCTCTTGCTCTTTGATGACAGGTTCTGAGTCTGATAATCCTTTTGAGTCTACCCACTCAGCGGTCTCTTCCCCACCTTCTTCATACACAATGTAATCCGTCAAACGGAACCAGCCATTAGATTTCTCCAAAACCGATACCTTCTCACCTTTATACAGCGCATCAATAATCAACGCCTGATGATCTGGCTTATTGTAAACATCGATCCGGCGCTCAATCACATAGTACTCGGTGACCTCAGGTGCGGGCGCCTCAAGATCCATAATCGGTTTGGGTTTTTCTGCAGGTTCGGCTGGTTTCTCTGGCTCTTTTTCCTGTTCAGCGACAGGGTCGTCTTGCTGCATAAAGAAGAAGTAATACCCTGCGCCCGCTCCCCCTAACAAGAGCAAGACAACTATTAAGATCAAGGCTTTCTTCATATTCCGTTCCTTTTTCATTCCTTACGCAGTAAGCACCGTCACACTAACTATACTGATAGAGAGTGCATAACGGACGCAAAAACTAATCAACGAGAAAGCTAATTAGTGTGAAAACAATGATGAATAAGTTCAAATGGATATTGCTACTGCTTCCACTTCCTGCTTACGCAAGCATTCAGTGTGACCACGCATCATGGAATGACAATCTTACCCAATTCAACCGTTTAGAGTCCAATTACAATAGATACGTTGAGACATTCAATACGCTTCTCACTGAACACAAACAAAGACAACTGCTCTCTCAGACCTTCTCCCTACGTGAACTAACCTTGTTGTGGCAGGCACAAACTAACCAACGAGCTTTTCAAAGTCAGCTTAAGGCGTCGATTCAATATCGCGAAGAACTCACCAGTAAAGCGCGAGAGTTAGAGAAACTCAGCATTGAGTCAAATTGGATGGCAAACGGATGGCAAAAACTCGCAAGTAAATGTGAAATTTCTGATGCCACAGCCAACCAAATTAGCGCCGAATGGTATCAAACAAACGCTTCCCAACTCGCTAAAGATTATACGCAACTGGCAATACAATATCTTGGTTTAGCGCAGCTGTACGATAAAGAAGCCAACGCATTAAAATACGTGCAAAATGAATCTGACTAAGTCTGTTCATATTGGGATTGTTCCCTTTATCGAAATTGAGCAATTAATAGGCAAACAGGTCAATTTATAGAGAGGTACGTCACAATAACGCTTTACTTACGAGCAGATTTTGGGTAATTTACCCATTAACAAAATTTAATATAAAGTCACATTTGGCTGGAGATGATGCTAAACCAATGGTTATCAATCGATTAAGTAACAGGGATTGTCCTAATGCTACCAAAGCCAAGTTTTTGTCAGTAGTTAGGCATGTAAAAGAGTTCGGTTCAATCAGTGATTTGGACCTATGTAAAATCTTCGGAGAAACAATTTGGAGTGATGGGAGGGAATACCATTCAGCTGCTTTCTCTTTTAGGGTTGATAGACACACAGGTAACTGTGAGATCTCAAAATACAAATACCAATAAGGCTTAAAAGACTATTCGAACGGAGACAGGAAACTGTCTCCGTTTTTTATTGTCGGTTATTTTGGCATCACGATAGTAAAATCATGATCGGAATAACCTTCAATTAAGTAACTTCTCTCACTCAGCAACTTGCAATAACGCAGTACACCATCTTTGTTGTGAGACTCTAACATCCGCATGCTGGGTAACTTAGCCTCATCCAACAGATTAAACACACAAGCAATACTCGCAGTCTGATACATTTTCTCAATCATCTCGATTGTATGATTTGGGTTAGCAGATTGGTAATTGAGCGAGCCAGATGCAAATACATAGTGCGCTTTCGGCAAAATCAAGTTAGAGAAATCGCCCCGGATAAACTGCGTATCAGTAATGAAATGACGCTTGCGAGATTCCGCGATAAACCGCTTTTGTTGATCAATGCCGACATAATGACAGGGGCGATTGCCTTTTTGTTCTATATACGCCAACAAATCTCCATATCCACAACCAATATCAAGAATACTTTTGCCATTAAGGTCTAAATCCCGACATAAGGCTTCAAAGCGTGTGACTTGGCTGAAAGTATCTTGCCACCCCAGCGTCCTGGCTCTGTCTTCGCCAAATTGTTTGTGTCTTTTTCGGTGATAATGTGCGATGCGTAATCTGTCGAGCCACTTCATGATTGCTTTGTTTGTTGGGTTTGTGAATAACCGTATTTATGAGTATACCCAGTAACTTCAAGATGCAGAATTCTGAGCATTGTCATTGATTCGAGGTCAAGGAAAACAACGCCGCGTCTACAAGACAAATCGTTCTCGAAGAACCTAGCATCTCGAGGTTACTTATGTATAAATCGGTAAGTTACCATTTCCTTTCACTTGGCGAATCGCTAAGTGCGTATGAATATCTTTGACGTTTTCAAGGATCTGGAGTTTTCGCGTAAAAGCTTCATAGCCAGTGAGATCTCTACTCACCACTTCTAATAGATAATCGTACGCCCCAGAAACAACATGGCAGGAGATCACTTCTTCCATTTCGCTTACCGCTTGCTCAAATTCATCTATTGAACTGGCTTGGTGATTATTAAGGCTTACTTCAACGAATACCGTCATTGCAATTCCCGCTTGTTCGCGAGAAACCATTGCGCGGTAACCACTGATCACGCCTTCTTGTTCCAAGCGTTTAATTCTTCGCGCACAAGGGGAAGCGGAAAGCCCCACTCTATCTGCCAGTTCGCTTGTTGTCATTGTGGCGTCTTGCTGGATCAAATCCAATAACTGTCGGTCAATTTTATCCATCTTGCCTTCCTTGCCAGATTTCGCCATGATTTTTTAATTCCATGCCGAAATTCACTAAGTTCTAACTGTATTAAGTCATATTTTGCCACCATTGAGCGTCACTTTCATTCGATAATTAACACATTATTTACAAATAAACGGAACCTCCCATGGCATTAGGATACGCCGCAATCATCACAACGCTCTTTCTTTGGTCTGGTTTCTTTCTATCGCTACGTGGAGGCGCAATTTCAGCCCTTCAACCTACCGATATTGCCTTAACTCGCTTTTTCATTCCGGCGTTGGTGTTACTTCCTTTCGTCCTCAAATCCATGGATAAAGTACGCGCAGTACCGAACAAATATCTTATCGGTATCGTCATAGGAAGCGGACTCCCTTACTTGCTCGTTGCTGGTACCGCTATGCACTTTGCCCCAGTCGCCCATGGCAGTGCTCTGATACCTGGCACTTTGCCTCTGTTTGTCTCTGCGATTGCGGTCATTTGTTACCAGCAACCTCTTAGCCAACATCGTATGGTCGGTTTGTCTGCTGTCTTACTTGGGATTATGGTGTTCCTGCTGTCCAATCTCGGTGAAGAATACAACTGGGCACAATTAAAAGGGCACTTACTGTTTCTAGTCGGCAGCTTAATGTGGGCGGTATTTACCATCAGTGCTCGCGTTGCAAATTTAAGTGCTTATGTTTGCGCTGGGTTTGTTTCAGTCATTTCGTTTGCATTGCTGATTGTCGCTGTAGGTTTCGGTTGGTTGGATAGTTATTTAGCCATCACACCTATCACTGATTGGCCATGGAAAGAGCTTGTTGGTCATCTCTTATTACAAGGTATCGGAGCAGGTCTATTAGCATCTTTCACTTTTCTTTACGCAATCAGAACCATTGGAGCGGAAGCCAGCGCCGCATTCGGATCTCTCACACCAGTATTGGCAACCTTACTTGCAATGCCAGTGTTTAATGAGCAGCCTGATACCCTTACATGGTGTGCTTTAATATTGGTGACTTGCGGTAGTATCGTGGCGAGTAATATCCTGATGAAACAAGACCCTAGTCAGAAATATCAGCCACCTGTTCACAGATAACAATAAAATTGCATAACTTTTTACAGGCACCTATTGAAAGCCAAAATAGCGTTTTGATAACCTGTTGCGATAATAAATTAAACGTCAGATGTTATGCCTTCAACTCATACAAAAGATGAACTGCATAAATTCCTAAAAACAGGGATGCGAATCTCGGTAAATTTCGAGTTCGGTCAGGAAGAAAAGTACATTTACGCTGCTACTTATTTAGGGCTTAAAGAAAACACTTATATCATTCTCGACATACCCGCTCGGTTATTAGAAGAGCAAGCGCTAAGAAAACTCACCAATGTGGACGTTGTTATCCGTGGTGTGTCAGATACAGATCTGGGGCATGTGATTGCTTTTAAGACCAGTGTGCTGATGAACTTGGTCCGACCGTCTCCGTTATTGTTTGTACGGATTCCTGCCACCTTCGCGACGAAGCCTGTACGTGAGCATGAGCGTTATAAATTGCAATTAGACTGTGCAATAGACCACACTGGCAATAAATATGATGGCAGTTTGGTCGACTTCTCTCTTTCTGGCTGTGGAATTTCGACGTTGGTTGAACCCGAGTTTGAAATCGGTGAACGAATTACGATTGAATCCCCTTTAAGTGGCTATATCGACGAAGAAAACCACTGCTCAGTTGCCAATATTAAGAAGCTACCAAAAGGTTGGATTATAGGCGTGAAATTTGAGGTACCGCTTGATATGTCCGAAGAATTGAAGAATGAGTTACTAGAGCATTCTTTTTCAGCCAGCACGATTTAGGCTGCATGAGGTTCTCAACCGTAAAGAACTAAAAAGGGAGCATCATGCTCCCTTTGCTATTTCTGCATTACGTCCGTTCTAGCAAAAATCTCTGCTTAAAATCGACAAACGCTTCATGTAATGCGTTTTCTTTGATTGGCTTGAGCAAGACATAATTCGCCCCTGCCGCCATAAATGCATCGCTAGTTTCTTTAGCTGTATCAGCCGTACAGGCATAAATAGGCGTACCAAGTCGCAAGTTCTGACGAATCTCATGAGTTGTTTCAATACCACCAAGATGCGGTAATTGATTGTCCATCAAGATAAGGTCATAAGTATTGTCCGCGAGAAACTCCATCGCCTCTAATCCATCTTTTGCCCAATCAACCTGCATTTTGTACTTCTTGCAGAACGCCTGGAGAATAAAGGCATTGGTGTGATTGTCCTCCACCAGCAACACTTTCAAACTCTCATCAAACAAAGCTTCAGGCTTAACGCGTTGACTGACTTCTAACGGTCGGAATACACGCTCACGGTCTTTTACCGGCAATGTCACAACGAAAGTTGTGCCCATCCCTTTACTACTACGAACCTGAACATCGCCTTCCAACATATCGACAAGATTCTTAACGATGGTTAAGCCTAAACCACTACCACCGTATTCTCGTGTTGTTGTTGCTTCTTCTTGTACAAACGGTTCGAACATTTGGTCTAACTTGTCCGACTCAATCCCGATCCCCGTATCAGTAATTTCAACAACCAATACACTGTTCTCTGCACCATAAAATTGCTCAAGCTCGGCATGGATCCGGATAGAACCCGACGGAGTAAACTTGGCGGAGTTACTAACAAGGTTAAACAGAATTTGGTTGAGTCGAACTTGATCCGTAAAGATTTCGACATTCGGATCCAGTTTGTTTTCGATAACCAGCTCAACCCCTTTATTTGTACAGATTGGACGATAGATATTTTCCAATGTGCGAATCGTATCGGAGAAGGAGAACGGGTGCTTCTGGATATTAAACTTACCTTGCTCTATCTTGGAGAAATCCAAAATATCATTCAGTACGGCAAGTAAGTGCTCACCACTGTGGCACAGAACATCAATTTGGTTCTTCTGCTCTTGAGTTTCTACCGTGTCTTTAAGCAATTGCGCAACACCTAAGATACCGTTAATTGGAGTACGGATCTCATGACTCATCTTCGCAAGGAAATCAGCTCTAGCTTGTGCAGACTTCTCTGCTTCTCTACGTGCGATATTACTTTGCTTTTCCGCTTCAATCAGAGTCGTAATGTCTTGCCCTTGCACAATGATGCCACTGATATCACCATCGACACGAATTGGTGATAGGTTCCAACGGTAAATCTTATTCCCAATTGGAACGTTGACGCCTGTTAACGTCGCACCTTGCGCTGCCATCTTCAGGTGAGGTGTCAATTTATCTTTGAAGCCTTGGAAGACAGGATGCATGGTTTCATTGTCATCTTCGATAACGAGCTCTTTGCGTGCTGCAGGGTTCATTTGGATAAGAACACTTTCCTCAGACCACACCATAATCGGTGATAACGCGAAGTTAAACAGGTCTCGGAATGACTTCTTCTGCGCCTCTAGTTCCTCAAAAGTACTTTCAAGAGTAGAGCCAATATGATCGAACTCTTCGATATCCGAACCATCAAAGCGCTCAAAGCCCTTTTCCTCACGCGCGGAACGAGTGTAGGACATCAGAGACTCCAACTGCGCCGCTACCTTACTCTCGATCCATTCTTTAGTGAGCAACGCAATCATGATCATACCGATGATAGAAGCCAACATTGCTAGGATATGTTGGATCTGCAACGTAACAACGCTTTGGTTATCCTGCACAGTAAGCAAGCATAACTCTGTCGTCACGGCATTCACTTCTATTGGAGTTTGAATCACTAAAAGTTTGTCGAGCCTTCTTTCTGAACCTTTGCGCTGCAAAATATCCGCAACATTGTATGGCTCGTCACCAATTAAGGAGTTAGCTAAAGGGACGTTATTCGCCACAAGGACCACATTGTCGACATTACTTTCGCTTTTTAGCTTCTCCATCAAAGCGAAGTTGTTATCAAGCACTACAACATTAAAAGAGAAGCCAAGCACTTCACCTGTCGCAGGATCCAACACTGGCACGCGACGCGTCAGCATATGTCTAGAACCAATAGAGGTCATCACATTAATGTAATACCAGTTATTACTAAAGGTGACGCGGTTCGCCAAACTGTCGAGGATAAGATCATTCACACCATAGAAATGTGCATTACCATCATCCCAAATGATGCCCTTATGATCGGTCAGAAAGCGAAACTCTGGCGTGTGCGATGGGTCACTTTGATCGATACTGAGAAAGAAAAAGTTAAGTGCATCAGTGTCGCGATTGGTGTAAAAGTCACGAATCACTTCACTTTTTGAGTTGCTGTCATGATGTATTTGAATCGCCGCAAAGTGACTATCAAATATATTGTGGATCAATGCAGAGGTTTGTTGCTTCGTTCTGTCGACTTCTTGCCAAATTATCTGTTTAGAGAAGTAATAGCTCTGAATAAAAATCCCTAGAATGATCGGAGCAAGAACAAGAATGATGATCTTTGTTATGAGCGTCGCCAGTGAGCGACGCTTCTTTATGTTTGATCGAGTTATTGTCATCAATTATCTGAATATCTAAATGCACGCTTCTTCAGCGTTTCGATTCTTTCCGGTGAATCAGCTTTGGTAACAATTTCAAAATCACCAGAATATACGGTTGGGACAGGTTTTCCTTCCAAATCCCACTTAATGGCTTCTGCCATGGCGATACCAGTATCATCATTCATACGCATGACAGTGATATCTAAGTCGCCTTTCTGAATAGCATCAAGCTCTGCTGAACCACCGCCCCAACCGTTGATCATAACGTCACTTCGCCCTAAATCTGCTAACGCCTCAACAGCGCCTAACGCAACATCAGTCGAGCACGCATAAATAAAATCAACATCTGGGTGCTTTTCTAAACTTGCTTTTGCAGCATCATATCCCGACTGCTTTGTTGCTTTAGTGTAGTACGCTGATTGTAGTTCAAAGTTATTATCACGGTTAACCTGATGAATAAACGTGTCACCTCTCACATCACTAATGTACCCTTCCGAGAAATAGAGCACACTGTAATAGGTGTGCTTCGGAAAGTACTTTCCGAATTCTGTCGCTAATTCACGGCTACCTTCCGCGTGATCAAATCCGACATATAAAAACGGTTGATGTTTATCCCATTCACGCACTGGTGTCGTGATATTTTGTAAGATCAATTTGGTGTTTGTTGAATCAAGAACGTGTTCAACAAATTTGCGGTGTCTGGTTGTATCTAACGTAAAAATCAAATAATCGGATTTGCTCTTCAGCGCTTCCATTAACGACAAGCTTTGCTGCTTAATATCCGCATTAGGGCGTGTGAAAACTTGGTTGATCTGATAGTTGATATTTAGCTTGTCCAAGCGCTTTTCAAATGCCGCAATGTTTCTTACCCAGTAATCAGATACTTGCTGCCCCGGATAAACCACGGATATTTTAAGCGGACGCTTTTTGTTTTTAGAGAATGGTACAGGACGTTCACGAACGGCTTCTGCTAAAGCATTAGTGAGTTTTCGCTGCTGCGGGAATTCATCCAAGAACTCTTGATAACCCCAGTAGCCATTGAGCACTTGCGTTGCATGTGAAACAGGAGAGAAACCGACCATAGAAATCAGGGAAAATAGTAACGCTTTTTTCATCTGTTGCTCTTTTAGTTTTTTATGGAGCATGGAACTGCTCTATTTTATTACCTAGCCGAGTCATCCTTTACCCTATAATTCTGATATCCATAAATTGCCCGCTTCTATATAAATTTTTTTGATATTAAGCCTAGCAGGGCATCAATGTATTATGTGTTACTGTCGCCTGAAATGATACCCATAATAGACAAAAATAAACCGCCATTTGAAGGCGGTTTGCTCTCTAATACGCATAGTGTTAATTCAAATTGCCCAACATTGAACTAGCAGCACATATTTGTACTTTTTAATTGATTAGAAGTTGTACAGCTCAATATTGGTCGAAAATGTCACTTGCGAAAATCATTGATTAATTGGAACACTTCACTCGTGTTTGAAATGCAAGAACATGTTTTTCATCGACGCAAATTTCAGCATCTTCGCTGACTAAGAGCTCTTTCTTAGCTTTAGTCAGTTGCTTGATAAAGTACTCCGCTTTCATCGCGACACTTTTGCTTTCAAAAGAAGAGAACCATTCCAAGGTTAATGGTCCCTTCCCTTTCAGTGCTTTTGCACCTTTCCCGCTCTGATGCTGTTTGAAGCGTCGATCCACATCATTCGTTACACCACAATAAAGCGCATTGCGGTTATTACGGATTAGATAGACGCTCCAATTTTGCTCGGCAGTCTCACTCATGAAAGCAGAGATTCAACCTGTTCTTTTAATGCGGTCAGCTCTGCACGAAGTTCTGCCACTTCTTGTTCTAACTGGCTAATGCGCTCAGAACCGGCTGATGATGGCGCCGCACTTGCCACAGCCAACTCACTGATGTCTACCTCACCACAAAATAGATGCATGTAACGTGATTCACGCTTGCCCGCCTCGCGAGGCAGTTTAACCACAAGAGGTCCTTTCTCTTCGCTTGCAAGGTGCTCAAGAACGTTTTCAACTTCCTTTACATCATTAAATGTTGCTAGGCGATTAGTGCGCGTGCGAATTTCGCCAGGGGTTTGAGCACCACGAAGCAGCATGCAACATACGATGCCTTTCTCTTGCTCGGTAAGTTGTAGGTCGCCAAACTCGGTATTACAGAATCGGTGTTGGTATTTGCTGACACGGCTATTGAAACCACTTTCATCACTGACAAGACGACGCTCGATGAGTGCATCAACCGCGTCTAGTACGTCTGCTTCAGACAATGACATGACAGGTTCGCGGTTGCTTTTTTGATTACATGCGTTCGTCAGCGCGTTAAGGCTTAGGGGGTATTGGTCGGGGGTGGTGACTTCTTTTTCGATTAAGCAGCCAATTACTCGTGCTTCAATTGCCGTTAGCTCAACTTTCATAATGCATTTCCTTATTATTGTTGCATTTGAATTTGGGTATCAGGCTAAAGCATAGCGCATGGACCTGACACCCTTTGCGAATCGGGTTAGGTCTTAATGCTCTGATAGAATCGACACTTTGGTCATTTTTCCATTCTCGTCAATCATCATTATCTTCGAACGATTGAGTTCGACTTCAGTGATTTCGAGTTGCGTTCTAGCAGCCACATACGCTGCTTTGAGTTTGGTAGCCAAAGAATCGTCTTGGTTATCGACCTCTTGGCTTTCGACTTGCTCCGCAATAGTCCCAGAGTTCATTTCGAGCTTCATATTTTTGTATTGAATGAAGTTGATGATATAGCGAAGGCTCCACCATGACAACGAGTCCCTTCACTCAAGTGAGCAACATTCACGCTTTTAGCACTCGATTGTTAATGTCACATCAGAATTGATGGATAAATGTCCAACCCAGCATGACGTTTGATCTAAAGACTGTTATGCCACGAGATGTTGTGCTTTAATCGAATCAGATATTCACAAATTAGGAAAGGGAACCATGAGTAGCGTATTTGAAATCGTGAACCAAGCTCGTCGTAAAAACAAACTAAAACGTGAGCTGCTTGATAACGAGAAAAAAGTTCGTGACAACCGTAAACGTGTAGACCTACTAGAAAACCTTCTAGACTACATCAAACCAGAAATGTCTCACGACGAAATCGTTGCAATCATCAAGAACATGAAAGCAGACTACGAAGACCGCGTTGACGATCACATCATCAAGAGTGCAGAAATTTCTAAAGCACGTCGTGACATCAGCCGTCGTATTCGCGAACTGACTGAAGAAGACAAACAAACTAGCGGCAAAAAATAAGCCCAAATAGTTGTAGAATTTAACCCCGAGCAGGGATAACTTGCTCGGGGTTTCTTTTTGTAACTTACAAAACCAGTGTGTACAATAACACCAATTCTTGTTCCCAAAACACCCAATTTCTCTATGTCTTCTACTTCTTCTAGCGTGCAACCAACGTTAGCAAAACAACTTTTCACTATGACCTGGCCAATGCTGTTTGGCGTATTGTCATTGATGAGCTTCCAACTTGTCGACAGTGCCTTCATTGGGCAACTGGGCGTTTTACCACTTGCGGCACAAGGCTTCACTTTACCATTACAAATGGTGGTTATTGGCATTCAAGTTGGTTTGGGTATTGCCACTACCGCAGTGATATCGAAAGCACTAGGAGCAAACGACACCCACTACGCAAAACAATTAGGTGGGTTAGTCCTCATGATTGGCTCTGTCGGCGTAGCTGTACTTGGTTTGATCATTTGGTTATTGCGTTACCCTATTCTCTCTTTATTAAGCGCACCAGAAACCGTCATGCCAATTATCGACAGCTACTGGCCATGGTGGTTGCTAAGCTCATGGACGGGTGCTGTGCTGTACTTCTATTACAGTATTTGTCGTTCTAATGGTAATACCATGCTGCCAGGCACTATGATGATGGTCACCAGTGTAGTGAACTTAGTGCTCGATCCACTATTCATTTTCACCTTTGATTTAGGCATCAACGGTGCCGCTATCGCTACGATAATCGCGTTCGGGTTTGGCATTTTGGTTGTGGCGCCTCGCGTACAAAAAAATCACTGGGCGACGTTCCAATGGCAAGAGCTGGATGTTGTGAAAAGCGTTCGCTCCATCGGTCACATTATGGGACCGGCAATGATCAGCCAATTATTACCACCACTCTCTTCTATGCTGGCGACGAAGCTATTGGCAGGCTTTGGTACCGCAGCGGTAGCATCATGGGCGTTAGGCTCTCGTTATGAGTTTTTTGCTATTGTTTCTGTACTTGCACTGACGATGTCAATGCCGCCGATGGTTGGTCGTCTACTAGGAGCGAAAAACTACACCGACATTCAGTCTCTCATCTCGATTGCGGTTAAGTTCATACTTGGTTTCCAATTGCTGATTGCTGTGATTACGTTTATCGCTGCAGACCCACTGGCATTATTGATGACCAGCGACGCGCAAGTCACCCATGTACTTGAAATGCACTTGATGATTGTACCTATCAGTTTGGGCTCGCTTGGTGTATGTATGTTGATGGTTTCGATCTGTAACGCCCTTGGTAAGTCCTACACGGCACTGACCATTTCGGCACTGCGCCTATTTTTGTTCTTCCTTCCGTGTTTGTGGATCGGTGCACAAATGGGTGGGATTCAAGGGCTACTTATTGGCGCGTGTTTGGGTAATATCTTAGCTGGTATCGCGGCTTACTTAACCTATAGAAAAACAATTCGTAAGCTCACAGAAGCGCATGCTGCCGCTTAAATAAGCAAGAAAAACGAAAGCCCTCGCATTGAGGGCTTTATGGTTTTTATACACTAGGGTCTGTTGATCTTTCGCGGTTAAATTTTACTCAGATGGGAACACCTAGCCGAACCCTTTAGGCAGCGTTTGTAAAGAAAGACGTTAGCCTAGCGCCACTTTATCCGCTGGGAACACAACACCAGTCTGTCTTCTCACCTCAGTGAGCACTTTAGCAACGATAAGTGAGCGCTGCTTCATTTGTGGATCAATCGAGCCAACTTTGAGTTGCTTAGCAAATGCTTGCGCTTCGTAGAACATGTGGTTCTCTTCTTGAGGCAATGTTAGTACTTGTTTACTCTCACCTCGCAAAATGCGCTCAACACCACGTCCTGTGGCAATCATATCTACCAGCACACTGCCCTGTTCACCCTGGAATTCACTTGGGATTAGCGAATCGCTTACCTTGGAATGTAATAGGTTCACGTTAAAGCCGTCATACGCCAACGTCACACTGCCACAACCATCGACGCCAGAAGGCAAAATGTGAGCACTTGCTTCTATGCTGTTAGGCTCGCCAAACAACTCAATCGCGGAGCCAACACAGTAGTAACCGATGTCCATAATCGAACCGTTGGAAAATTCTGGATTAAATGTATTTGGATTCTCGCCATTTAAATATTTCTGATATCGAGAAGAGTACTGACAATAACTGATCGTGGCATGACGAAGAGGGGCGATCGCTGGTAGGCTGTCTTTTAGCACTTGAAAATTCGGCGTATATGGTGACATGAAAGCTTCGAACAACACGACGTTATTTTCTTCAGCGGTCTTAAACATCGCCTGAGCAAGAGGATAATTTGAAGCCATCGGCTTTTCGCAAATCACGTGCTTACCCGCTTTAAGCATTTGCATTGCCTGAGGCGCATGCAACGAATTTGGACTCGCTATGTAAACGGCATCGATATCGTTATCAGCCCCCAATGCTTCTACGCTATCGTAATAAGATTGCGCATTATAAGGCTTGCCAAATTCGCGCGCTTTCTCAACATCACGTGAATACACAGCTTGAAGAGAAAATTCTTTGGTCTGAAGCGCAGCTTCAACAAATTGTTGAGAGATCCAGTTCGTCCCGATCACAGCAAGTTTGAACATGTTACTTCCTTTTCTTTATCGTTCTAGAAGCCGTAAGGAGTTCGGCTCGCAGACACGATTTAAGCAAGCTTTAGTTCATTAAACAACTCAAACAGTTGATTCGACTTGTAAGGTTTCGGTAAGTAAGCATCCATTCCCGCAGCAAAGCAGTTTTGAATATCTTCTTCGAGCACACTTGCTGTCAAAGCAATAATGGTGATCTTCCCACTTCCTACTTCTTTCTCCCAGCGGCGAATTTCTTTTGTTGCGGTCAAACCATCCATAACTGGCATCATGCAATCCATAAGAATTGCATCAAACTTCTCCCCCTTAGTGATGGCTTCTAATGCCTCTTGCCCATTGCTGGCAATCAGATAATCGTATCCCGCCTTGTCTAAGAAAAAGCCGGCTATCTTTTGGTTCATCAAGTTATCTTCAGCAATCAAAATACGACGATGTGTACGTGACTGGTTGATATTATGAACGACTGCCGAATGTGTGACATGGTAACTTTGAGTATTTTGTTCAATGTGCGCGAGTTCATCAATAGCATGCCTAAAGCGGTTACCTAAAAAAGGTAAAGTCAGCACAGAATGAATACGCTCAGAATTGGTGTAGGTAGAGATCAAATGATGTTGGCAAACAATGATTCGGCTAATATCAACCGTACGCGCTAACTCGTCTATTACAGAATCCAACGCCACTCTGCCATCATGACAATAAAAGATCACTTCCAGCCCCTTTGTAGAAGTCGGTAAATCCTTAATGCTACTTACCTCTGAAAGCTGAATACCAGCTAAACGACACTCTTTCATAATTTGATCGGCATACGCGTAGTTATCTCCAATGAGAATACCGTTACGAATGGTTTCTGAGCGCCAACCTACGGTCGGCAACACTTCCACTTCAATTGAGAACTCAAAACTGGTTCCCACTCCTTTTGAAGACGTCGCGGTTAACTTGCCGCCCATCATAGCCACCAGTTGACGACAAATGGCCAAGCCTAGTCCTGTCCCTCCAAACTGACGTGATATACCTTCGTCTTCTTGAGTGAAAGGCTCGAAGATGGAATCAAGCTTGTCCTTTTCTATACCTACACCGGTGTCGGATACTCGAAAAATCAAAAATACGCTCTTTTGTGTGGTGGATTCTTGGTAGTCAACATCCACATTGATGCAGCCCTTCTCTGTGAACTTCACCGCGTTCGATACCAAGTTCATAACAATTTGTTTGATTCGATGGTCATCAACCTTGATGCGCGCAGGAATGCGCTCATCTAAATTGATATTCAGTTCTAATTGCTTGGACGTGGCTTTGGACTGGAACAAAATCATCGATTGGTACACGACTTCACGAATATCTGTTTCGATAAGAGAAAGCTGTAAATGACCTGATTCAATCTTAGATAGATCAAGGATGTCATTAAGTAACGTGAGCAAGGTATGCGACGAGGTATCAATATCGGTTAAGACTTCTTTTTGATGATCTGAAAGTTCACTTTGTGACAGGATCTCTGTCATCCCGATAATCCCGTTCAAAGGGGTTCGAATTTCATGAGACATGCTTGCAAGAAAGACCGACTTTGCGCGGTTTGCCGAAATAGCAGATTCTTTGGTTTGCAAAATCTCTTCTGTTTGTCGGTTTTGCTCCTCCATCATTCGATTAACTTGTTGTGCAAAGATCGTGAACTCATCATTGCCATCAACCACCACCTTCTCCCCCTTTACATGTTCATGGATTAAGGTGTTAAGCGAATGAATAATCGAGTCCAATTTACTATGCACACGATACCAAGTACCAAAGCCTAACCAACATAACAGGATGATGATGACCATCACGCCCGAGGTCATGAGCGTTATGCTCTGCTTTTGCGAACTGACTTGGACCAATAATGCGCTTTCAACCTGTTGCGTGAAACCTGCGGTCATGACTTGCAAACGTTGAACACGGTGGTCAAGATCTCGTAAATAAGTCACATAGTCAGATTGGGACATCTCTCCTGCCAATAAACGTCCTCGGGCTTCGATACTCGACAAATAACGAGGAGACGTATACAAACTAAGGAGCTTTTCTACCTGCTCATTTGATGCACCTAACTTTAAGAATCCTTCCAGACTTTGCTGTTGGCGCTCAATGGCTTGAAAGAACATGTTTTGATTCGGTTGGCTATCAGGCTGTAGCACCAACCGATACGTCAACCAAGCTTCTTTTTGCGTCCAGTAAGAAAGTTGAGCAAGATAAGCGATGAAATCTTGCATCCAATGCGCTTCATCACTATCAAACAAGTGATTATGTTGAACCAGTGATTGAGACATTTCTTGCAACAGGCGAAACGACCAATCTCCGGCATCCACACTGTCTCTCAAGTCACCAGAGATCAAATCTAACATCGCTCGCTTAAGGTCATCAGAATACTCGGCAGTATAACTGTTCTGTATAAACTTCTCGTAGATAGAAAGCGCTCTATCACGTTGTACTTTCACTTCAATTGGTAAAGGCTGCTCTTCTCCATATCGATGACGCTCCTTCTCCATGTCATAGACAAAATGAGACGCTTCGGAAATCAGTTTCAATCCTTGAATATTACTGACCGTTTGATTGAGTTGGTCGACTCTTTGAGAGTTAACGACAAATTGGTGAACGGCAAACACAGAAATAACCACCGCGGGTAACAGTGCGAGTAGAGCTAAACGTAATTTTATAGAAAGTTTTATCATCCGTTTGCCCGTGTTAGGAAAAGGCTCTCGAATTAATACTAGACCACTTTCATAGATTGAATATGAACTTGTATGAAGTGTTTTATCGGCAACTTAATCGGTCTGAACTGCCTAAACGGCTAAAAACAACACTCATTACCCTTCTATACATTGAGGTTATAAGAAGGAAAAGTGTGATTGCTTACAAAATTTTGCTGCATCATTTTTAAACAGATTTAGTTAAACCAATTCATACTATGGGCGAACTTGAAGATGCCGCCTAAAATAGCGAAAAACGTTTACCATTTAAGTGTTAAAGATTATCCATATCACATTATTTAAAAGGAAGTTCACCTTGTTACATATACTCACTTTGAGATGAACCTTTATTGTCGCGAAATAAGTTTTATAGATAGGAAAAGTCAATCCCTATAAAACACCGCTTTAGTCACATTAATAAGCCAAAAAATGAATCATACCCCACACTTTTAACTGGATTTATTTTTCCTAGCAGAATAAGACCTCCACCCGTACAATCCGCACACATAATTATTACAACCCAATTACAAAACACCCTCACTTCACGCTCTACCGTTGAGGTAACAGCAGAAAGTAAGGTCAGCCCCCAAAACGTGAAAGGTCCAAAACAACAATGAGTCCAGAGAAATATCTCCAAGACTGGCAAACTAGCCAAACGATTGCTGAATCTATTTCCCCTCTTATTGGTAAGTTATATCGTCAAAAAGGAATCGAAGTGGTTCTGTTTGGTAAAACACTTATCAACGCAACAACCATCGACATTCTCAAAACTCACCGTATTGCAAGACGTTACACCGGAAGCCCTCTTTCTCTTGAACAAACCATGCCAATCATCCAAGCGCTGTGCGAAATGAGCATCTCGTCTTGTCGTGTTGATGTTGGTCAGCTTGCTGGTATGTACTGGAAAGATCACGAAGATACTGCCGCACTTAGTGACTTTTTACACACAGCACTTCAAGGTGCTCGTGATGCCGACTCTTCTCTAGCAGCTCGTGACGTGGTTCTTTATGGCTTCGGTCGTATTGGCCGCCTATTGACTCGCCTGTTGATTGAAAAGAGTGGTCCGGGTTACCCACTTCGTCTGCGTGCAATTGTTGTGCGTGGCGGAAAGAAAGGCGATCTAGAAAAACGTGCTAGCTTGCTCCGTCGTGACTCAGTTCATGGACAGTTCAACGGTAGTATCGTGATTGATGAAGAGCGTAAAGCACTGATCGTGAACGGTAACTACATTCAAATTATTTATGCGAATAACCCAAGTGATGTGGACTACTCAGTTTACGGCATCAACAATGCACTAGTTGTTGATAACACGGGTGTTTGGCGTGATGCCGAAGGTCTAAGCCAACACGTAGCGTGTAACGGTGCAGAGAAAGTACTGCTTACTGCACCAGGTAAAGGCGACATCAAGAACGTCGTATTTGGTGTGAATGAATCTGTGATTCAAGAAGATGACACTATCATCTCCGCAGCGAGCTGTACGACTAACGCTATCACTCCGGTTCTTAAAGCCCTGAACGACAAGTACGGTGTGCTTTCTGGACACATTGAGACCGTTCACTCTTACACCAACGATCAAAACCTAATCGACAACTTCCACTCAGGCGATCGCCGTGGTCGTAGTGCTTCATTGAACATGGTTCTTACGTCAACAGGCGCAGCGAAAGCGGTAGCAAAAGCACTTCCAGAACTTGCAGGTAAGCTTACAGGCAACGCAATTCGTGTACCGACTCCGAACGTATCAATGGCTGTTGCAAACCTTAACTTGGGTGAAGATGTAGACCGAGATTCGCTGAACGAATACCTACGTGAAATGGCATTAAACTCTGAGCTTTCTGCGCAGATCGATTACACAGATTCGACAGAAATCGTATCAAGCGATCTAGTGGGCTCTCGCCACGCAGGTGTGGTCGACGGTCAAGCAACCATCGCTCAAGACAAGCGCTGTGTACTGTACATCTGGTACGACAACGAATTTGGTTACAGCTGTCAAGTTGTACACTGTATGGAGCAAATGATGGGTGTTCGTTACCAAACATTCCCTCGATAAGGTGAACCTTGCTCCACAACGTTAACCACAATGTGTAACGAGCAACACCCCAGCATTTGTTTTAAATAATAAGCGCCTTGCGCATTACTAATATACTTCCCCGCTTAATACGCCTGATGACCCTCAGGCGTTTTTTCGTTTTAAGACACTTTGACATTCCTCAGACAAATCGATGCGAAATTGAACGTTAGATACCCAAATGACCTCAATATTCAGAATTCAGAGCGTTGTTACTAGCGCTAGTTCAAAGATAAATCGCTTGCGTAAAAGTTCACTATTGCCAAGGGATTTATCAAAGAATTGGCGTTAGTAACACGCTCCCTAGGGCAAATTGTCTTGCTGAAACTAGAATTTTGAGGTTATTTGGGTATGTTCATGTTTCGTTCATATTCAAAATCGTAGTATGAACCCATAGATTGAAAGAGAGGTCATGATTATGAATCGAATTATCGTTACTGCATTGGCACTGATTACTGGCTTTTTTACTTTGGTATTTAGCCTAATCATGGCGATTCCATTGACCATCGCAGCCCTAATCACTGGTAAACGTATTGAAAAACGCGTAAAGCAAATGCAGCAAGAAATGCATGAAGAATATGAATTCAATACGGGTAAGTCCGACGCAATTGAAGGCGAGTTTGAAGAAGTTCGTCGCTAACGCTTCTGAAGGTTCCACACTCCCCCTATGTTCCTGAGCAACCTTCTTTGCTGACATCCTATCTCGTTAAGAGTTAGGATGTTTTTTTATTGGTCATCGACGAAAAAGGCTACCATTACGGTAGCCTTTTAACTTCATGAGCAGTGCATTCTACTTGGTTAAATCGTCACAACCACACGCACTGCCAGCAACATTAAAACGATGCCAGACAGTCGGTCAATCAATACAGCCTTTGAGCGAATACGGTCAACAACTCGTGAGTTAGACAATACCAATGTGATGAACGTATACCACAAACCATCAACAACAAATGGGGTCGCGACGATAATCATTTGGTTACTTAGGTCATTACCTAACGCAACAAATTGACTGAACAGTGCAATAAAGAACAGTGCAATTTTCGGACTTAGAATCGAAATCAGAAAACCCTCTTGCGCCGATTGCAAAACCGTCGTCTCTTCACCGGATTCTAACTTCGCCGCTACGCCCCCCTTTGAACGCAATGCATTGAAACCAAGATACGCCAAGTAAGCTGCACCAGCTAAACTAATAGTCTTAAATAACAATGGGCTTTGTTGAAGTACCACGGCCAAACCGATCAAGGTAATGAAAGCATAAATACCGATACCAAACGCGTGTGCCCATGCGGTAGCCAAACCATTCACACGACCACCAGCCAACGAGTGCTTAGCAACAATCGCTAAACTCGGTCCTGGCGACATCGCCCCTAGTAAACACACGGTAAAAAGTGATAGCCAAACTGTTAGTGTCATAAGAATCTCCCCTCTTTGACGCTAATCTATCAATGGAATAGGTATAATTAGAAATCAAAGTTTTTCATACTAGCCATGATTTGAAATCATAAGGCAACAATGCATTTATTATCGAATGGAATACTCTGAAATCTGCATGACCGAACGAATCTCTTCGCGCACCCATTTATGTGCAGGATCCGTATCGTATTTTGGATGCCACATTAACCAATACTGATGAATAGGCGTTTCGAGAGGTAGTGCTTTATGGGCTAAGTCCCAATGCTTTGCGAGATTGACCGCAATATGCTCTGGAACCACCATCAGATGTTCACTAGAAACTAGGCGATTGATAGCAGCAGAGAAGAAAGGCACTTTGAACGTGACATGACGTGTATGCCCTAGCTCTCTTAACGCTAAATCGGTATAAGAATCTTTATCTCCACCGCCTGTTACTTTGATATGAGAGTAAGAAATTAAATCTTCAACGCTGATGCTATCTTGCTTTGCTAAAGGATGAGAGGCTTTCATCAAACAGACTGATGAGTCTTCACCAATCTTCACACTAGACACACCTTGAGGCTTCTCTGGATACATGGAAGACGCGATATGAATACCAGTCTCATGAAGCTTATCTAGAAAGTCTGGTTGCCACAATCGATACGCCATATCCAACCGAGGAGCAAAGCCACTCAAGTGCGAGGCAATGTCAGGGAGTACGTATTGTGCGACGTAGTCACTCGATGCCAATACTAGCTCCCCTTTCCAATCTGTGGGTTCAAAAGGCTTGTCATCGAGAAGATGATCGAACTCAGCCAATAAGTCGTCCAACTTCTCTTTTAGAAGTAGTGCTCTTGGCGTTGGAATCAGTTGGTTCCCCTGCCGAACCAATAAGGGATCGCCGCACAACTCACGTAACTGCGCTAACTGACGGCTTACCGCCGATTGGGTGATATGCAAACGCTCGGCAGTTTTGCTCACATGGCACTCTTCAAGCAATACATGCAAAGAACGCAGCAGATTCAGATTGATGTTATTCAGCACGTTCTACCCATTTCGCGCGCCAATCTGCGGCGGCATACTCTTCTGGCCAGTATTCAACTTGTTTGCGAATCAACCCATCTCGCACGGTGTGAAAAGTAATCGCCCGATCGGAGCGGACGCCATCGCTTACTATAACGTCAGTGACCACTTGCTCACCGTCACTTACGATACGCTCTATAGTAAAGGTCCACTCACCTTCTGCTGGATAAGCAGAGTTCAATTGGGCAAAATTCTTTCTGCCACGAATCACTTCTTTCGTCAGTGGCCAAACTACTTCACAATCAGGCGCAAGGAGTTCCGCTGCTGCATAGAAGTCATTGCTTGCCATTACTTTCCAGAAGTTGAGGACGATGTCTTTCTCGGTCATTTTACGAACTTGCTCCCTGTCGTATTGAAAAACTCCGTTAACACGGTATGTGTCATCACGTTACGAAGCTCTGGATAGCTTTGGATATAGTCTCGAATCTCGTTGAGGCGAGCGATATTCGGAACTTCGACAAACAGCATCATATCGGTTTCACCACTGATTGCATGGCACCATTTCACACCATCAATTTTGTACAGATCATTCGCGTAGTTATCACAGTGATGACTAGAGGCTGATGTATCAAACTTCAGCGCCATATACGCACAAATCGTCGACTCTTTGGATGTCGCAATATCGGCATGATAGCCAAGGATCACTTGGTCATTTTCAAGCTTTTTGATTCGAGCTGTCACAGCAGAACGTGACAAGCTAACTTGCTCTGAGATTTCAGTAATAGAGAGACGGGCATTCTGCCGTAATAGATCTATGATCTGATGATCAAATTTGTCCATAACATCACCAAGCTTTCCTTAATTTTTTCATTCTACTCAATTACAACTTATTGAAAACCGACAATTTGCTGTTTATCGGCAAAACAACCGTCATTTTGACGGTCGACTACATCATTTTGATATGCAGAATTTAGATATGCTTGTGGCTTGCATTACCTAGATGTTCGAGGTCGTTATGGAACAACTCAAAAAAGACATTACGCTGATATCAGGAATTGGTCAGCTATCGACAACCTTAATGGGCACGGGTCTATTTATGATTCCAGCGATTGCCGCTGGTATTGCAGGGCACTTCTCACTTTGGGCTTGGATTATTTTATTCATTGCTATTTGTCCCATCGCTTTGACTTTCGCTCAGTTGGGCAAGCGCTATCCAAGTGCTGGCGGCACGGCGTATTTTGTTCGTAAAGCATTTAATAGCAAACTAGAGAGCAGCGTCGCGTGGTTATTTGTTAGTGTTATTCCTGTTGGTGTCCCTGCTGCTGTCGCACTTGCCGCTGGCTTTTTACAACAACTGTTACCAGAGTCCATTAGTAACCACCTTTTCGCTCAAATTCTCACAGTGGCTCTGTTAGTGGTCGTTAATCTACTTGGCACTAAATCATCGGGGCGGCTACAGACGGTCATCGCATTGAGCATTTTTGCTTTAGTCGGTGCATTTTTATGGAAAGGCGATGTGGGACCTGTTGATTTAAGCATGCCTAAGATAACGACGGATTCGACATGGTCAGTTGCTGCAGCGCTTGGTGTCATGTTCTGGTGTTTTGTCGGAATAGAAGCCTTTGCACACATGGGAGAAGAGTTTAAGAACCCACAACGAGACTTCCCGATCGCGATCATCGTTGGCTGCTTTGTCGCGGGAGCAACCTATTGGGCATGTTCTGTCGTGATATTGAAGTTTGGTGCTTACGGCAGTGCTGAGTTCGACAGCGCATCAATTCCTTGGTTGAGCGCACATCTATTTGGTGATCATGCGAAATGGCTTATCAGTATTATTGGTTTCTCAGCATGTTTCGCTAGTGTAAACCTCTACACTCAAAGTCTGGCTCGAATGGTGTGGGCGCAAGCAAGAGAACACAAGCCAACCAGTGCTATCGCGAGAGTGTCCGTTCGGGGCGTTCCTGCCAATGCAACGCTAGTCGTTGGCGCAATTTTGCTTGCTTCTTGTGTTATTGGTTCGCTATCGGGACTGGATTTGGAGTTCTTCCTTAAGCTCGCGAATGGCATTTTTGTTCTGGTCTACCTGCTCGCTATGCTTGCCGCTTATAAGTTGTTACAAGGCTGGGGAAAGACGCTCGCGGGAATTTCTTTGGTATTGTGCACCGCAGTGTTCATTTGTTTGGGTTGGTCTATGCTCTACGCCATCACTATTTTTGCCGTGCTGTCTTTACCGTGGAAGCAATGGCGAAAAAAGAACCCTAAACGGGTGATTGAGCAAGACTGATACTCTTATTCAAACAGCTCAGAAATCTGTTCAACCAGAGCATCAATCTCACCAAGCGCGACATTGCCATAACCAAGAACCACTCCTTGCCAATCTCGCACTTTATACTCTGGGTGCTCATAAAAACTCATCGGGCGCAGCACGATACCTCGAATCTTCGCTTGCTGTGTCCATTCGTTCTCATCAATACCTTGTTGCCACTTCAACGTAATATGAAGACCGGCAGCTTGACTGATCACCTTAACTTTATCACCAAAGTGTTTTTCTATCGCCATACACAATTGCTCATGTTTGGTTTTGTACAGTCGACGCATTTTACGAATATGGCGGAGTAACCCTCCTTCAGTGATGAAATCAGCCAAAGCCTCTTGAGTATGAGAGGGAGAATCCCCGCTTAGCGCATCTTTAATCACTAAGCATTCTTCAACTAAAGCATCCGGTACAACAAGATACCCAAGCCGCAACCCGTTAAACATGACTTTACTAAAAGAGCCTACATAAAGAACGCGATCATCACGTCCCATTTGGGCTGCAAGCCCTTGCAAGCTGGTATATGGGCGATGGGCAAACTGAAACTCACTGTCGTAATCATCTTCGATAATCCAACGTGCCTGTTGCACCGCCCAGTTAATGATCTTTCCTCTTTGTTCGGTATTAAGCGTTGTGCCCATCGGATATTGGTTACTTGGCGTGACATATAAAGCATCTGCATTGCTGGCCGTTACCGCTTCCACATCGAAACCCAATTGCTCTCGAATATAGAGTGGCTCAAATTGATATTGCTGGAATTGAATCAACTTACGCATTTGCGCGTAGCCCGGTTGTTCCATCAAGACTTTGCTACCCGGCTTAAGAGTAACCATAGTGGCAATCGACAACGCTTGCTGAGCCCCGGAGGTAATAATTATCCGCTCAGGGGAACAGCTCACAGAGCGGCTTGATGCAAGGTAGTTAGCCAAAGCGCAACGCAATGCCCAGCTTCCTTGAATATCTTGATTGCCCAACAAGCACGTGCGAGACATATGGCGTGCGAGTAACTTTTGCCATTGAGCCATCGGAAATGCGTCCAAATCAGGCACACCCGGTGCAAATGCACGGTTGATATCAAAGTTACTTTTCGGTGATAAGCCCTTCTTTTCTGAATTAGGCTCAGGCAGATACTGCTCTGGCAATTCCACTGCGACATAAAATCCCGAGCCTTTTTGGCTGATTAAATAACCTTCCGCCACCAACTGCTCATAGGCTGCGATCACCGTATTCCGGCTGATATTAAGCCCTTGTGAGAGTTTTCGTGTTGAAGGTAACTTTCCGTTTTTTGCCCACAATCCTTGAACAATTTTCTCGCGAATTGCGAAAAATAGCGCCTGTTGACGCGTCCCATCACTGTGCTTTAAGTACAAGTCACCAATATCAATCAAAGACAAACTGGATCCAACCATAAGTTAAAACTGGCTCTCTTTAAGCTACCAGTTAAGCGCTACATTGCAATCAAAGATTGAGGAGCAAGTGCTTACCCATATGAGTAAATAAGGAGAAAAAATGTTATCCAGCACCAATAGAACCGAGATAAAGAAAGGCGCACATAAGGCGGTGACGGATGTCGATAAGCTACACGCCATAATAGACGAAAGCTTGATCGCTCATATTGCAATAACCAATGATACGGGTCCGGTGGTTATCCCTATGTTGGCTTGGCGTGTCGACAATTATGTCTATATCCATGGCGCGAACAACAGCCGGCTATTACGCTCGCTCAAACAAGGAGTACAAACGTGCCTAACCTTTACTTTATTTGATGGTTGGGTGTTAGCTCGAAGTGCTTTTCATCATAGCGCACATTATCGCAGTGCCGTCGTCTTTGGGCAGTTTGAAGTCGTAGAAGATAATAATGAGAAAGACAGACTTCTGAATCATTTTATTGAGCAAATTGCGCCAGGTCGAACCGAAGAAGTGCGTTTGAGTAACGAAAAAGAGCTCAAAGCGACCATGTTACTGCGCATCTCCTTGGTGGAAGCATCGGTCAAAGTCAGTAACTTTGGCGTCAACGACGATGCAGAAGACATGGATCTTCCCGTTTGGGCTGGAGTCTTGCCGTACCGAACTGTGGTAGGTCCGCTTCAAGCTTGTGACGATTTATATGAAGGTATAGTAGAACCAGATTATCGTAGTGCTTACCCTAATCGTTGGCAGGAATAAGCACCGTAAAGCGCGCCCCACCTAAATGGCTTTCGCCGACAGAAAGCTCCCAACCCAGTTGCCTTGCTGCACTGGTTGCAATGGCTAGCCCCAAGCCAAACCCTTTCACGTCGGCGTTACGGCTCCCATCTAAACGAGAGAACGGGATAAACACTTCTTCACGTTTCTCTTCCGGAATGCCAGGACCATCGTCTTCAATATCAACAATCCAAAAGTGCTCTACAGAACGAATCGTGACCTCTACGCTGAATTCCCCATAACGTTTTGCGTTTTGCAGTAAGTTATCCAGAACCAAGTTCCCTAACGTTGGCTGTAGATGGATAGACTGGTAATCGAGATCATTTTCAACGGTCAGCTTTGCTTGTTCTAACCCACGATAATTCATGCGACTCTTGCACCACAAAGGCAACTCAATCGTTTCGATAGAGTCTTGTAACGAATGGTTCTTAAGGCTAAGTCGAGAAAGCATCACGATGTCGGATGTCAGATCCGTAACGACGTCTACGTAACGCTCGATGTCATCATGCAGTTCAGCTTGCATCTCACCCTCAGTACGCCTTGCTAAATCAGTGGCTAATTGGATTCGACTAAGTGGCGTTCGAACTTCATGAGGGATGGCTTGAGTGAAAATGTGTGTTTGACGCACTCTTCTTTCGATTTCTTCAGACATACCATTAAAGCCGTTCGCCAGCTCTTTAACCGGTGAAGAGTATTGTTCCAACTTAACACGAGTATTCAGCTCACCTGAGCCAAATAATCCTTGTGCCTTGGTCAGTTGTCGAATCTGACGATCCAACCTTCGTACAGGGATGTATACCATAACTCCGAGGCTACAAATCACCGTGAGCAGTAGCGTCAAAATAAATATGATTTCGGAGTCCTCATCCCAATCAATATCCGGGCTGAAAAAATCACTCTTTTCTTTAAACACTAAGCTCTGAGTAGTATTGGGCAAAGGAAACACTGCGGCGTATATGCTTCCATCAATCAAATAGACCGGAATACCTTGCATTCGATAAAGTAACTCGCAGTCCAAGCAAGGTGGTGTGCCATCCCAATTGTCGACAAGCGTTAAATCAAAGATGAAGAAATCTTGCTTTCCGTTTGCCGTTAACTTTTTGTAGAGAGAGTCCGGCGTACCTCGTTGTTCAATGTATTGATCAACAAAGTAAGCACCATCGTTGAGAAAAACACTGACTTCTGTTTTGCGCATATACTCGCCCCCCATAAAAAGGAACAAGCCAATCGTTAACGCAAGACCTGTCACCAGCCCTACATAGAGACGGGAAAACACAGAGAACATCGATTATTTGCCCGTCAGCATGTAACCGCGATTACGCACTGTTTTAATCGTTGCGGTGTGGATGTGCGCTTTGGCGAATTTTTTACGTAACGATGAAATTCGCATATCAATTGATCGATCGGTAATGCAGTACTCAATACCTCTCGCTAAGCGGCAGCATGACTCTCGGGAGACAGGTTTGTCGACATTGAGCATCAAAAGTTCCAAGATTTCGAACTCAGAATCCGTCAGGTCAATATCTTGTTCTAGATAGTACGCTTTAGAGCGACGCGTACACAGTTCAATACCGTATCGGCTCAATTCTGTCTCTTCAACCGTATCGACCTGACGGCAATAGCGACGCAAGGCGGCTTCAATCCGTGCTAAGAGAATATTACCCTTGATGGGCTTGGTTAGGTAATCATCAGCACCAAACTTAAACAAGCTTACTTCACTCATTTCATCGTCTGTTGCAGTCAGAACAATAATGATCCCGTGAAAAAACTCGCGTGCTTCCTGGCATATCTCTGCGCCATTTTTACCCGGGAGCATCAGATCCAGCAACACCAAATCAGGCTTCAAATCTTTGATTGCATCTAGTGCATTTAGACCATTGTCGACCACTGTCACTAGGTAGCCCTCAGCCTCTAGGTACATTTTGGTTAATCGAGCAATCTCAGAGTCATCCTCTACGAGCAAGATTTTATTGCCAACCATGATCTATTCACTCCATCTATAAAACAGGAGAAGTATATCGTTCGTTTTGTAGGGTGCAACCCACACTGCCGACACTTTTTCATACACAGAACGGCTTACAAAGCCTTACAAACCATACATTTACAATCGGCAGTATCATTGTAAGAGTCAGGAAACAGAACAACCCTCTATTTTATAAATGAATATCAAAACTTTAATTCGGAAATAAAACCAATAATCACATATAAACCCGTTATTATTTTAGTTTTATCGAATTAATAACCTTACAACTAACCATTTTTAGTGGTTATGACTATATTTGCGCATATAGACAGAAATTTCCTATCCCCCTACATTCCTCGGCGAACCTTCAGTTTGTGAGTACAAAAAGATGAAATTCGCTCAATTAACACCTTTAGCAATGCTGTGTGTGGTCAGCCTATCTTCGTTCGGTAGCAATGAATTCAGTTCGGATACGTCAACACCTCAACCAAATCCAGTCACAAGCACCGTATCTATCCCGGCAGCCGTCTCTTCACAGTTTCCACCGAAGTTAAAAGTCGCTTCTGATGCGGGGTTTACCCACTACTTGAAAGTTTCTGTTCCAGCAACCCACGATGACCAATCATTTCATATCATTGCGGTCGATGATGGAGCAAATAATGAGAAAATTTTTCGTGCAGCCAAAATCATCCAGCACTTACTCACAAACCAACCGGGGTCTAAATTCGGTGCCGACAAATCTGAGATCGCTAAGACACTAGCTGAGCACGATGCCACTTTAATGCTGACGAGAGACGATGATCAAAGCAATGAGCTATTAACTAAAGTTTTTGTTGGGGAACTGATTCGCCAAAACAAATTGAGTGATGCGGTATTAGATTCTGGTTTAACACACAGTTTTGATACCGATTCTTTAGAAAAGTTTGTTGCTAGCATGACGGTATTGAGTGAGGACGATATGGATGTTCTCATCGATTCCATCACGTCCACATTAATGAGCAGCCAAGACACGCCAAATTGGCTGATAAACAGTCAATCTTTGATGTATCGAGAGCTGACAGTCGAAGGTGACTGTCATTACATGAGCAACTTTTCGGATTACTGCGCCTATCTCGGAGAACACGCCGATCGAGATGCCGCTTTTGAAGAAATTTTACACTTGGTCCAAGCGCAAGGTATTGCACCTAACCCGTCGACTTCGTCATTGCAAAATGAAATCCAAACACACGCGCTAAACATCTACAATGATGCTCAAGCAGGTAAGCAAACTGTCTGGCAACCGACTCAGCGTGATTGGCAAGATTGGGAGTCTGACGACTTTGATCCTGAACGTGTAAAACAAACGGGAACATCTTATTCTCACGAATACTTTGCTGCCGCTTTTGAAGCCTACATGGGCGTAGCAAAAGCAAATGGGCATGGCTTAGATGGCTATCAAGCACTGACTCGTTCAGCGATGCACACGCAAGATCCATCAGCCGTTGAGTGGATTAGTGAACTCTTCCACAGCCACTTACAATACACTGCACACATCGATTCTGAAGGCGTCAAAGTCTACACAGATAACACGCGACCAGGTACGGTTCCTACCTTCCGTATGTCACCAAATGAAAACGGTGTAGTTGAAGCATACACCTATAAATCCCAATGGTTAATAAACGTGAAGATCATTGGCGACCAAGCGATGGATGTCATCGGGAATGATCAAAATAATACATTTGAAGGCAACGGGCAAAACAACCGTATTTACGGCGAAGGTGGCGTTAACACTTATATCGTTCCGCACGCATTCGCAGACTGTACCCTTTTAACTGCGAAGAACGTATCAGTGACCTGCCCTAGCACTGGTACCGATGAATTATTCGATATACACAACATTCAATTTACCGATCAAATCCTAGATGTAACCAAGCGATAAATGATGAAAAACATGAAGAAACTTACTTTGCTCGCCCCTTTGTTCCTTGTCGGTTGTGGTGGTCTTGCCGTAATGGATCGATCCGATGCGGTGAAAGCACAACCTGAAATGTTGGTCAAAACAGATGGCGATTTCTGGGGATTTGGTGCTGATGGCTATTTCGACTTTGCTGGTAAGTACAAAGGAAAATACTCACGTAGCGCCTCAAAGTCGAGCTGGTTCAATCGCGTATCGTTTAAAGATGGGGCGATGGGTGCAGAAGTCACGCGTATCGACAATGGTAAAACTTGGCTATTGAGTTGCACGGGCGGCGGCATGTCAGTTAACTATATGGGCGTCGATTTCGGTGGAAACGATCCTTACACATGCCAAATCACCCAAGACGGTGTAAAAGTCGGTGAGTTTGCAATGGAGCCTAAATCGGCACTGATTGATATCAGCTTAGAAAAGAAAGAAACAGGCACCGTTCGCGTTGGCGACACTCATTTCAATGTGGAAACCGTACACACTAGCCCTGATTCCATGATGGCGGTAGACATTCCATTGGGTTACAGCTTTAAACAA
Source organism: Vibrio sp. SSH13-20 (assembly GCF_040104475.1). Lineage (NCBI taxonomy): Bacteria > Pseudomonadati > Pseudomonadota > Gammaproteobacteria > Vibrionales > Vibrionaceae > Vibrio > Vibrio sp. SSH13-20. Next base: position 418,414 of record NZ_JBECOU010000001.1, on the reverse strand, counting down.
GGCACACAAGAAATTGCAGCAGTGCAAACCAACGGCACAATCGCAGTACAGATGCTGCCAGAACTTAGCGAGCAACAAAAAGATGTTGTTGCTATCGGTGCGGTTGCAAGTGCACTGAGCTGGCGTCCCGAGCAGTAAACGTCTCATACCCTAAAAACCAAAGCCGCTAAAACGAGCGGCTTTTGTTTACTAACAACACTTGTTCTTACAAAGGCTATTTTTCCAATCGAGCCGCATATTGCTTAGGCGTTAAACCACGATGTTTTTTGAACATACGATTAAAGCTGGCCACATTGGTGTAACCGAGGCGCACCGCTATATCTTCAATGCTGACGTGCTTACTCAACAAACCCGCAGCAACATTGCTCAATACGTAACCCGATACCGTGGAGAAATTGAGACCTAGTTTATGAAGCCGGCGCTGAAACTGCTGGTCAGATAATCCTAACAACGCAGAGACACGCTCTAGCGTTGGTAATCCGTAATGACTGCTGTAGTGCACCACTTCATATATCACTTTCAGTTCATCTTCTGGATCGGGCATATTGAGTAAATCATCCAAATCGGAAAAACTCATTGCTAAACGGTTGTCTTCGCGATGAATTACCTGCCGAGAAGCGAGACGGTCATCGCCGTTAATCCATATTTCGGTCTTGGGTTGGCTCCATTCTACTTCACAGCCAAAGTACTCTTTATAGAGCTCACCGTTTTTCCTAGAGCCAGAAATCATCACGCGCAATGGTTTGTAATCTTGTCCCAGAAATTCACGTAAAATCTTAATCATGAAAATCGCACAGCGAATGCTGTCATGTACTTTCACTGAGGTTTCAACGAAGGGGTTATGGTAAGTCCACTTGATGATCTTCCCTGACTGCTCGCCAGCAAAAAAAGCCCCCGATTGCAGGTTACTCACTCCGTAATTCACACGTCGAATCGTACTGGCTAAATCGTTACCAGAAAATAACCATCGACCGACAGGACCGAGTTTCTGCAATTCGATGCCACGACTCAAATTAAGCACCACATCAGGATCATTACTGAGTTGCTCAACACGTCGATACCATTCCGCGACCGCCTTTAAAGGCACCAATGTCATTGGGTTATGAAACACCGACGACGGGATCCCAAGCTCTTCAGAGCTCAAATTATACTTAGATAACGCGAGGTTATGCATATTTAAAATACCCATCGCGCGAATAAATCGAACCGTTTTCATAACCAATTACATCAAATTTAATCTTCTAGTGATTGAATTTGTCACAAACCCTCACCTATTTCAATTCCAGATCACAATACGCCAACAGTTTGATAGAGGAGTGTTTAATGAGTTTACTGAGTGTCCCATTTGTCGGAACAGGCGCAGATACAGCGTTACATGTTGTCGCTGCCGTCGTTTTAATCGCGAGTGTCGCTGGCGCATGTTACGGCTTTTGGAAAATCCATGAGTTGCCAATCAATAAGGCACACAGCAAAGACCATCACCAGATAGGGCTTATCACCGCCCTCACCTGGATAGGATTTGTCTGGCACTGGGTATGGGTGTTAGCCGTAATCTTTGCATTCGTTGATATGGAAAAAGCCATCATCAATCTGCGTGATACATGGAAAAGTAAACCGCAAACAGAAACACAGCCACAAGAGGAGGCATAATGTTAGAAGGTTTAGCGGTATGGGCACTCTTCATCTACCTGCTCCGTTTAGTCGGTATGCCTTGGAACAAAGCAACCAAATCGTTCGCTTATCTTGGCGGTTTAGGTTGGTTAATGTTCGTATGGGTAGGTCTCATTAACTTCACGCCTATGGACTTATCTGGCGGCTCTGTTGTGCAATCACCGCACATCCAATTGCGTCCAGATTCGACCAACGTGAAAGGCAAAGTTGACCATATTTACATCAAACCAAATCAACAGATTGAGAAAGGTCAGCTCATTTACGAACTCGATCCAACGCAGTATGAGATCGCATTGAACCAAGCAAACGTGTCAGCTGATTCAGCTCGGGTAGCACTGGCAACAGCACAAGGTGATATCGAGATTGAAGAAGCAAACCATCAAGCTCTGGTACAAGATCTAGAAACCTCCAAGAGCCAATTAGAAGCGGCGAAAGTTGACTACAAATTGCAGAAAAAGATGCTCAATCGTTACGTTGAACAAAACCGTGTGGTCCAAAACACCATCACGGAAAGCGACATCGACAAACAATCGAGTGCCGTTGATATGGCACGCCACAACGTGTTAACTCTTGAATCTCAAATTAAGAAAAAACAAGTTGATATCTCACGGGCAAAACTGGCAATTCATAAAGCAGAATTAGCAGTTGAAACCAAACAGGCTGAATTGCGCCAAGCTGAGGAGCAAATTGCAAAAGCGCAATGGGATTTGAACAGTACGAAAGTTCACGCACCAGCAGATGGCTTTGTGACCAACTTTATCTTGCGTGAAGGTCAACGTGTTTCGATGATGCCGCGTATCAATATGTACACCAACGAGAAGTACGTTTTGATGCGCGTCAATCACCAAGCGATTCGTAACATCAAACCAGGTCAACCTGCGGAATTCTCTTCTTCGGTTTATCCTGGCAAGATCTTCTCTGCAACCGTAGAGGGCATTGTTGAAGCGACTGGTGAGTCACAAGGCAACCTACTTGGTTTGGATGATTCCGTTCGCGCGACAACTGGCAAGAACTTACAGAATAAGCATCACTTTGTCCGCCTTAAGATTGACGAGCCAGAAGGCTACGATATCCCTGTCGGTTCGGTTGGCTTAGCATGGGTCAGCGGCGAGAAGCCGATCGGTTTCCTAGCGTTCTTGGATGTGATTCGTGGCATCATCATCCGAATGAAGTCTCAACTGTACTTCTTCTACTCTATCTAAACTCATAAACCGCCAGTTCTGCTGGCGGTTTTCTTTTCATTTGTATCCAAGCACGTACTTTTCCCGTATAACAAATAGTTAGTCATAAGCGGAGAAGATTCATGTCGGCAAAGGAAAGAAGCCTACCTACCCATCGTATCTCAAGATTCAGCAAGTTTGCTTCCCTTGCAACCCGTGTCGCAGGCAACGTAATTGCAGAAGGCACTAAACAAATCGCCAAAGGTAATAAACCTAAAGCGAAAGACCTGTTGCTGACGCCACAAAACATCGCGCGTTTAACAGACCAACTTGCTCACTTGCGTGGCGCTGCAATGAAGCTTGGTCAAATGCTCTCAATGGATGCTGGTGATGTTTTAGAACCTGAACTCGCCGATATTCTCTCCCGCCTTCGCTCCAACGCAGACCCGATGCCAGCCAAACAGCTAAATGGAGTAATGGAAAGTTCATTAGGGACGAATTGGAAAGCCGAGTTCCTGTCCTTTAACTTCAAGCCAATTGCCAGTGCCTCAATCGGACAAGTACACCAAGCCTACAGCGACGGAGGTGATAACCTAGCAGTCAAAGTGCAATATCCTGGCATAAGAAAGAGCATCGACAGCGACGTAGACAACGTGGGTACTTTGCTCAAAGTCGTTGGGTTGATTCCCGAGTCTGTTGATTACAAAGGGTTGCTGGAAGAAGCCAAAAAGCAACTGCATGATGAAGCCGATTACGCACGAGAAGCGCAATTTGCCATTCGTTATCATGACGCTTTGAAGGATCACCCTCATTTTGTCGTGCCAAAGATTCACACTGAAAGTTGCTCAGAATCCGTTCTCGCTATGGAATTCATTGATGGCAGCCCGATTGAGCAAATTGAACACTATGACCAAAATACGCGTGACTTCGTTATGCACAGCCTGCTCGAATTGCTATTCCGAGAGCTGTTCGAATTCAAGATGGTGCAAACCGATCCCAACTTTGCCAACTATTTATACATAGAGAACACCCGTCAAATCGGCTTGTTAGATTTCGGTGCGACTCGCGAGTACAGCGAACGATTCAGCACTGGTTATCGCCAAGCTTTTGCATCGGTTGTTAACGACGACGAACAAGGCTTGAACGATGCACTGGAACAGATTGGTTTCTTCAGCACAACCATCATGCCTACACAGCGCCAAGCGATTCTTGATTTGGTAAAAATGGCATGTGAGCCAATGTTAGTGGATGAGCCTTATGACTTCAAAGCCAGTGGTTTAGCCCAGAAACTTAGAGAAGCTGGCACCATTCTAAGCATGGAGCAAGACTACTGGCACACGCCACCAGCAGATGCCCTATTCCTACATAGAAAGATCGGCGGAATGTACTTGCTGGCAGCCCGTATTGGCGCAAAAGTGAACATTCGCCAATTGGTCTCACCTTACCTACAGATAAGTAACCAATAGGCTATTGTTTTTCTGCTATTTTCGAGTACCTTGATCAGCTGCCTATAAGAATAATCTGACTGTCGGGGTGCTCGGTGAGTAAGTTTCAAGACCTCTCCACTCTAATCGAACAAATTGTCCAAGCAGACGAAGCGGATCAAGTCACCGCTTTGAATGATTCTATCGAATGCGGTCTCGAGCCCGGTGCTGTTGCGCTGATCCTCGAAGCCTTTCCTATCGATGATCGTGTGCGCTTGTGGCGTGCATTACCACTAGAGCTACATATTGATGTACTAACGGAAATGCGTGCTGAAGTGCGCCTTTCTATCATCGAAGCATTATCGGAAATAGAGCTAAAGCTCACGCTAGCCAAGCTAGATAACTTATCTTTAATCGAATGGGCAGACTCTCTGCCAGAAGAGTTCATCAATGAAGCACTAGAGCTTATCGAGAAAGATGAACTTGAGCTTTATGATCAAGCGAACGAATACGAAGACGAACAACTCGGTCGTTGGGCAGAGCGTAAGATAATCACCCTCCCTTTTAATATCACCGTTGGTAAAGCAAGACGCTTGATGGAGCGCTATAGCTACGATACACCACAGCAAGTGTATCTCATCAACCGTAAGAAACAGTTTCGTGGTGCGGTAAACTACTATGAAATCTTGCGTAGTGAAGCTGACGTCCGCCTTAAAACTTTAGCGATTGAGACCGTCACCGTACTCGATAGTAAAATGGAACTTCCGGAAGCAGTGGAAGCACTTGAGCACAGTGCGCTTCCGGCACTTCCGGTTACCGATGCGGATCAAACCCTGATCGGTGAAGTGGATTGGCAATTTGCATTGAGTACTCAACGTGAAATCTACGAAGCACGTTTGATGGCGGGTACCGGTATGGACGAAGGCGATGACTTATTCGCCCCTGTTTTAAAGAGTTCGCAAAAGCGTGGAGTTTGGTTGGGTATAAATTTACTCACTGCAATTCTAGCCTCCGTCACCATTGGTCTATTTGAAGACGTGATTGCGCAGGTGGTCGCCCTTGCTGTGCTGATGCCAATAGTAGCCTCAATGGGTGGTATCGCTGGTAGCCAAACACTGACCCTGATGGTTCGTGCTATGGCATTAAACCAGATCACTCCAGGTAACCGTTTTGCATTACTCAAAAACGAATTGGGAATCGGCTCTCTTAATGCATTGCTGTGGGCGCTGATCATCGGTGGTTTAGCAGGGCTTTGGTTCCAATCTCCCGTATTGGGCGGCACCATTGCTCTGGCGATCATCGTCAATATTGTTACTGCAGCCTTATTTGGTGTGCTTATCCCAATAGTTTTAGACAAGCTCAAACTCGATCCAGCATTGGCGGGCTCAGTGATTCTGACCACGGTAACGGATGTCGTTGGCTTCTTTGCCTTCTTAGGTACCGCAAGCCTAGTAATGTTATAAAAAGAATTACTCTAGTTAATTAATTCATCATTAGCATTATAATTACAAATTGCAATCCGCATTTGCAATTTGCAACAAACAGCTAAATTTAGGCAACTCATATCACAGAAACCGTGTTTTTTCGGTGGTTTTAAAGTTGGCACACTAACTGCATTGTTTAAAGTGACCCTTCTTAAGCCGAGGGTCACCTAGCCAACTGACGTTGTTAGTGAACTTGAATTTGTTCACAAGTATATAAGCCAATCGCACTCTTTGCGGTTGGCTATTTTTTTGTCTATTCCTTCTCCAACTTCTTCGATTTACCCTCCCGCGCTCAGCAATCAACCTTATCGAATAACTTTACAATCGATTACACACGTAAAAGTTGCGACGTTATCTGTTATAAATACCCACTTAACCCAAATCATCAAGTCAAACTTACAAAAGAATAAGCTTACAAATCGCCTTTCGATTAAATAACAAACAACGGTTACCAGCAAGCTCATAAAAACGTTTGCCAACCATCACTAAAATCAATCAAATCGCAATTTTATAAACAAACCACATAAATATGACATCATAACCACGAACTACCAATGACACCGATTTCATTACACATTACAGAAAACAAAACCCACTTGTAGCTAAACTTTTTTGATTTTTCAAAAAACCATAACACCATGTTTTAAAAAGCATTAATAAATAAAAACCTTAAAGTAAACGCTTAAGTGACAAAAAACTCATTGACTATGAGATTTACATCACGATAATACGCGCCGTTTGCCCAGAAATTGGGATCTATAATTCGTTTTAATTTTCTTTGCGGAGGTAAAAATGGCTGCAGACAATAACTACAGTCTTGGACCGGTTCCTAACACTGCCAGAAAGGGTGTTGCATCATTAACCATGGTAATGTTGGGACTCACTTTCTTCTCCGCAAGTATGTGGACAGGCGGTTCGCTCGGTACCGGACTTTCTTTTGATGATTTCTTCCTCGCTGTTCTTATTGGTAACCTAATCCTCGGTATCTACACTTCTTTCCTCGGTTACATCGGCGCTTCTACTGGTCTCTCTACTCACCTCCTTGCTCGTTTCTCTTTTGGCTCTAAAGGCTCTTGGCTTCCTTCCGCACTTCTTGGCGGTACACAAGTTGGTTGGTTTGGTGTTGGCGTTGCAATGTTTGCGATTCCAGTAAACAAAGCAACAGGCATTGACACAAACACACTTATTATCATTTCTGGTCTACTCATGACCGCAACGGTTTACTTCGGTATCTCTGCACTAATGGTACTTTCAGCGATTGCAGTACCAGCGATTGCTCTGCTTGGTGGTTACTCAGTAGTCGAAGCGGTAAACAGCGTTGGTGGTGTAGCTGAGCTACAAAAAGTACAACCAGCGCAACCTATCGACTTTTCTGTAGCGCTAGCAATGGTCGTTGGCTCATTTGTCAGTGCAGGGACACTAACTGCAGACTTCGTACGTTTCGGCAAAAAGCCAAAAGGTGCCGTGATGGTCACAATGGTGGCATTCTTCATCGGTAACTCATTGATGTTCATCTTCGGTGCCGCAGGTGCCGCAGTAACCGGTCAATCAGACATTTCAGAAGTGATGATTGCGCAAGGTCTTCTTATCCCAGCTATCATCGTGCTTGGCTTAAACATCTGGACAACCAATGACAATGCGCTTTACGCATCAGGTCTAGGATTCTCCAACATCACAGGCTTGCCAAGTAAATACATCTCTATGGCAAACGGTTTAATAGGTACATTGTGCGCACTATGGCTGTACAATAACTTTGTAGGCTGGTTAACCTTCCTATCGCTTGCAATTCCACCAATTGGTGGCGTCATTATTGCGGACTTCTTCATGAACCGTAAACGTTACAAAAATTTCGCAGCAGCAGAGTTCCAAACAGTCAACTGGGCTGGCATTATCGCGGTAGCGATTGGCGTTGCAGCAGGTCACTTCCTTCCGGGCGTAGTACCTGTGAACGCGGTACTAGGCGGCACAATCAGCTACCTGATTCTAAATCCTATTCTTAATAAAAAGACACTGGCACAGCAGCCAGCGTAAGGAACCATCATGACAACACTATTGATCAAGAACGCAACGCTTAAGGGACAGGAAGGTCTCCAGCAAATTTTGATTGAGGATGGTCAATTCAAGCGTATTGAAGACAATAATGTAGAACTAGATTACACAGGTGACACTCTTGATGCGGAGGGCGGCATGGCTGTCGCGCCATTCTGTGAGCCGCACATTCACCTAGACACCACGCAAACCGCTGGTGAGCCGAGCTGGAACATCTCTGGTACACTTTTCGAAGGTATCGAGCGTTGGGCTGAGCGCAAAGAAATGCTGTCGATTGAAGACGTAAAATCACGCGCGAAACAAACACTTAAGTGGCAAATTGCAAACGGTGTACAGCACGTTCGTACTCACGTTGACGTTTCTGACCCTACTCTAATTGCTCTAAAAGCAATGGTAGAAGTACGCGAAGAAATGAAAGAGTGGGTAGACATCCAAATCGTTGCGTTTCCACAAGAAGGCATTCTGTCTTATCCGAACGGCAAAGAATTGCTAGAAGAGGCAGTTCAGTTGGGTGCTGACGTTATTGGTGCTATTCCTCACTTTGAATTCACTCGTGAGTACGGCATCGAGTCTCTGCACTACGTTTTCGAACTGGCACAGAAATACGACCGTTTGATCGACGTACACTGTGATGAGATCGATGACGAGCAATCACGCTTTGTTGAAACACTTGCAGCGCTAGCGCACAAGTTCAACATGGGTCACAAGGTAACCGCAAGCCATACAACGGCGATGGGCTCTTACAACGGTGCTTACGCATCTCGCCTGTTCCGTCTGCTACGCATGTCTGGCATCAACTTTGTTGCAAACCCATTGGTGAACATCCACCTTCAAGGTCGCTTCGATGATTACCCGAAACGCCGTGGTGTGACTCGTGTAAAAGAAATGCTGAACGCCAACATCAACGTATGTTTTGGTCACGATGACGTCTTTGATCCTTGGTACCCACTAGGCACAGCAAACATGCTGCAAGTTCTGCACATGGGTCTGCACGTATGTCAGGTAATGGGTTACGACCAAATCAACAACTCACTTGATCTGATCAGCACCAATTCAGCACGCACACTGAACATTCAAGACAAACACGGCATTGAAGAAGGTAAGCCAGGTAGCTTGCTTATCCTTCCTGCAGAAAATGGTTTTGATGCAGTGCGCCGCCAAGTACCTGTTCGCTACTCTGTTCGCCACGGTAAAGTCATTGCTGAAACTCAACCGGCAACAACGCACATTCACCTTGGTCAACAAGAGCAAGTAACGTACAAGCGTTAATCTCTAATCTGCACATACAAAAAAGGGTCTGATTTGCATCAGACCCTTCTTTATTTCTTTACGCGTTGCGTTAGCTGTCTACGGCAACTAATGACATTTCTTAGCAACGAGGGTGTATTCCCTAAATAAACAACCTTGCCATCTTGATCAATGATTGCAGGAACAACCTTTAAGCCTTTCATGTCTGCGCCGTATTCCACCAACTTACGCTCTAGCTCATATAAATCCTGCATAGCTTAGGCTCAATTTATAATTCTCAATTTCGCGTGAATGCTATCCCTCTGAAGGAGGATTAATATTGATCCAGATCACAAAATGGCGATCCAGTTTATGCTTGGCTCAAACATGAGACAGCACAAGCGATCTTGCGCTATTTCCACCATTTTAGATTGTTATCTGTTGTGATATTACTTCAAATTATATTTCAGAATATAGATAGTTTACGTAATAAATATTTGCACTCGTGTTGAACAAGCACTAAAGTTAGCAAGTTAGTTGAGCTTTATATTAAAAAGCCAAAAATCGCCCAAAGTAGATTTACCACTAACAACGTCAAAATTAGTGCTTATAAAATAAAAGAATAAAACCATATAGGGTCAACAGCGATGTTGACCCTTTTCTTTATCTCTTTTTTATCGAGCTATTCAGTTAAGATTTGAGCTTTTTAATAAAAATTATTTACATGTGATAACTGACGGTTATCAGCGAGATAAGTGGATTCACAATCAAACAGCGTTCAATAATAGCTCCGAACCAAACATCTCGGAGTGAACACATGAACATTTTCAACAAAACAACATTGGTCGCGGCGCTATCTCTTCCCCTACTTGCAGGATGCGTGACTCCGGGAGAAGACGATCCAAATGCATTAACAAAACAAGGAGCCGCTGGCGGTGCACTTCTCGGTCTTACTATGGGCGCATTAACTGGCGACGCAGAGCTTGCAATGAAAGGCGCTGTCGCAGGTGGTGTTGCTGGCGGAGTAGCAGGAGCTGGCGCAGATATTCACAACAATCGAGAAAACATTCGCCATGATAGTCGTAACGAAGCGATTGGTGGCATCAATGGCGGTCAGAATACAGCAACCACCAACGCACCTCAGCAATGGCAAGAAATCGATAACTTTGTTGGGGATTGGAACGTAAACATCCAAAACCACAATCGCGATTTTAAAGGCTTAGACGGCTTACAAGCGCACGGTTCTCTGGCGAAAACAACAGAAGCAAATATTAAGGTGACCAACTCGCAAGGTGTTGACCTTAATGCCGCATTCACGTTCGACCAACAAGCTGGCTATCAATTGACATTAACTAACCAAGCAAAAGATGTATCGGTCGCATTTGCAGGCGAGCAACAAGCGCAAAGCAATCGCTACAACTTCTATCCGATGAACATTAACGACGTTATCTATCAAGGAATTCCAACCGGTGATGTACGTGTGGAACTAGGTTTCGCAGGTCCAAACGTTTGGACCATCGATAGCTATGCGTACATCGACGGAGCAGAGCAAAAAGTGCAGACGTTCCGCTTCACTCGTACACAATAAAACGACAACGTATTCATCGTAACATCGCAATAACAACGTCTCATTTGGCAATTTAATAAAGGCTTAGGCATACTCTGTCTAAGCCTTTATTTTTTAGAAGAAATCCATGTCTCAACTCAATACATCAGAGCTCAACCGATTTGAGTCTCAGTTCCTTCAATTTATGCAACAAGAGATGCAAACCGATGCGGCTCACGACCTCAGCCATGTCCGCCGCGTAGTCAAGACAGCTCGCCAACTTGCACTTCAAGAAGGCGCTGAGTTAGCAGTTGTGTTACCCGCAGCCTATTTGCATGATTGTTTCACCTATCCCAAAGATCACCCAAACCGTAAACAAAGCTCCGCTATTGCGGCAACCAAAGCCATTTCGTTTCTTGAAAGTATCGATTACCCTGCTCAATACCATGACGCCATTGCCCACGCGATCGAATCGCACAGTTTTAGCGCCAATATTACGCCGAATACTTTGGAAGCTCAGGTCGTCCAAGACGCAGACCGCTTAGATGCGCTTGGCGCTATTGGCGTTACACGCTGTATTCAAGTCAGCACGCTATTTGATGCCACTTTGTATAACGAACAGGATATGTTTGCAGAGCATCGAGAACTGGAAGATAAACGATTCACCATCGATCACTTCCAAACCAAACTGTTTAAAATTGTAGATACGATGAACACCAAAGCGGCGTATGAAGAAGCTGTGAAGCGTAAAGCGTTTATGCAATCTTACCTAGAACAGTTGCGCCAAGAAGTAGAAGGTTAATATGTCGGAAAGTCACAACCTAATTAAAGAGCTTAAACGCCAGCTCAAGTTGTCCGGTATACACTATGTCGATGTAGCAAAACACTTGGGCTTAAGCGAAGGTTCCGTAAAGCGCTTATTGGCAGAAGGCAGTCAAATTAGCCTCGATCGGTTGGAGCGAATCTGTCAACTAATTGGTTTGGAAATGGCAGAATTGTTTAAGCTATCAGCAGCACGTAACAAAGGGCTGGAATCGCTCACGTTAGAACAAGAAAAGCAGCTGGTCGACGATAAAGGCTTGTTGCTTGTTGCGGTATGTGTGGTTAATGGTTATCGCTTCGAGCAAATCATCGAGCAATACACCTTTGATGAATTGGAGCTCATACAAAAGCTCGCACAACTCGACCGCCTCAATATCATTGACTTGCTACCAGGCAATAAGATTCGTCTACGTATCTCCCCGACTTTTCGTTGGCACACTGGCGGTCCTATTCAGCGTTTCTTCCAACAACAAGTTCAAGATGCCTTCTTCCAAAGCTATTTCTCCGCCGAAGATGAAAAACTGGTGATGGCGACGGGGCTGATGAGCTTGCCAACAAACAAAAAGATGCAACAGAAGCTACAGAAGGTCATTGATGAGTTTTACCAAATCTGCCAAAGCGACGACTCATTAGACATGAACGAGAAACACGGTACTTCTCTAGTGATTGCCATGCGTCGCTGGACATTTCCGCTGTTTAAGCCTTGGGAACGTAAATAGGGACTACCTGATGCTCGATAAACTCAAAAGCCTATCTATCAAGACAAGACCTGTTCTCCCTTTATTCGTGTTAATTGCATTTGGTGGTTTTGCTGTGTTCGTTGCCACGCTTCTGCAACTTTCCAATATGGTTAAAGAGTCTTATCTGATTCCGAGTGGTGTAGCGGCTTTATGGGCTCTTGCCGCTTGGGTGATGATCTCAAGCTTTCAGCATGTTCCAGAGCTTACGCCAAGCCTTGGCTTTTTCAAACGAATGAAAGCTCGCATGGTACGTTTGTTTTTTTATCTCATTGCTTTGGGCTTTATAGGATTGTCTGGCTTCATCCTATTTGTCACATTGAGAATGCTCAGTGTCTGGTTCCGACACTAAATTCATACTCGTAATACATAAAAGCACCAATTCGTATCAAATCACGAATTTATGCAATCAAAAGTAGCATTAAGTGTTACTTTTGGTTTCTCATAACGTAACTCTTTTCTTCACACTGGCTTCCTAAAGCCAAGCCTTTAAAGTGCTCCCATCTCAACGCTATTTCGCCTTTACGGAGCCAGCATGTTTCTCACTAAACGATTCTTCCCTTATTTCGTCACTCAGTGCCTTGGTGCACTGAACGACAATATCTACAAAAATGTTCTTTTACTGATGGTGACGTACAGCCAAATTGACTCACTGCCAATGTCGGTTGACCTTTTTGTTAACCTTGCTGCTGGCTTGTTTATCCTTCCCTTTTTTCTGTTTTCTGCCCACGCAGGTGCGATTGCAGACAACATGGACAAAGCAAAATTGATCCACCGCTTAAAACTTATTGAATTAGTGATCATGAGTTGCGCTGCGACTGCCATTATGACGCAGAGTGCTATCCTGATGCTCGTCCTCCTCTTCATGACTGGTACTCAATCGGCTTATTTCGGTCCAGTGAAATACGCTCTACTTCCTCAAGCGCTAAAGTCGAATGAACTAGTGAAAGGTAACGCTTGGGTTGAGATGGGGACTTTCCTTTCGATTCTGATTGGTACATTAAGCGCTGGTCTATTACTCGCAGTTCCAAACGGCATGATTATCGCCTCTTGCATTGTGATTACGCTATCTCTGCTTGGTCTGTTAAGCAGCGCTAACATCCCTTCTCTGCCAAGTAAGAAAAGTGACAAAGTAAAGTTCGAGCCTATTACTGGTTTGAAGAAAACGCTCAAACTGGCACAAAAACAACGCGGTATTTGGATGTCGATTCTAGCCATCAGTTGGTTCTGGTTTATGGGCGCAACTTACCTGACCCAATTTCCAAATTTTGCTCGCGAACACTTATTCGCAGACAGCACTGTGGTTTCTCTATTATTGGCTCTATTTTCAATTGGTATCGCTACGGGTTCATGGCTATGTGAGAAGTTGTCTTTCAATCAAGTAGAACTGGGCATTCTGCCATTTGGTATTTTGGGCTTAACAATTTTCAGTGCAGACCTTTTATGGGCGGTGCCTGCAATCGAATCTTTTCCGAGTCAGTATTACGATATACATAACTTTGTTACTCAGTCTTCGCATATTCGAGTGATGATCGATTTGTTCTTGGTTGGTGTGAGCGGCGGTGTGTTTATTGTTCCCCTTTATGCGTTTATCCAATCACGCTCTGAAGAAGGCGAATGTGCTCAATCTATTGCAGCCAATAACATAATGAATGCACTATTTATGGTCGCTTCTGCTGCTGTTTCAATCTTGATCTTAAGTGTTTTAGAGTTCTCTATCGTTGAACTGTTTGCCATTTTGGCCGTCGGTAACTTCATCGTAGCTGTCTACGTTTACCGCCAAGTACCTGAGTTTACTCAGCGCTTTGTTAGCTACTTACTAAGCCACTGTTTGTACCGAGTATCCGTAACTGGTCGTCAGCACATCCCAGAGCAAGGTGCAGCCCTGATTGTGGCAAACCATGTGAGCTATGTAGATGCTTTGATTCTAATGGGCACATCAACCCGCCCAGTGCGATTTGTGATGGACAAATCAATCAGCGAGCTGCCTGTTCTTAAATACGTCTTCCGCCATGCTGGCGTCATCCCAATTTGCTCTCCACGCAAATGCGCAGAGACTTACAAAAAAGCTTTCGAACAGATTGAGCAGGCTCTTAGTAACGATGAAGTTGTTTGTATCTTCCCTGAAGGTCGCTTGACCTCAAATGGCGAACTAGGCGAGTTCAGACCCGGTGTTGAAAAGATTTTAAAGCGTACACCTGTACCCGTGATTCCAATGGCGTTAAAAGGCTTATGGGGATCTTTCTTCAGTCACAAAAATGGACATGCGTTAACTAAACGCCCTACTCGCTTTTGGTCTCGTATCGAAGTCAATATCGGTGAGTTATTGCAACCAGCCACACTAGATCGCCATTTGTTACAAAAAGAAGTGCAAGATTTGCTAATTCGCTGACAGTAGCCCTGTGGAGAATTTAGTAGGATAAAATCAACATCATAAATCTAGGAGGTATTATGAAAATCATCATCTTACATGGTCTTTATATGCATGGGCTGGTCATGCAGCCTCTTAGCCAAAAGCTTAGAAAGCTGGGCTACGAGACCCAAGTATTGAGTTACAACACGGTTTCAATTAATGAAGAATCGCTATTTAACTCCATCGACAAAGCGCTTAACCCGTTGACTGCTAATGTGTTAGTGGGTCATAGCCTAGGTGGCTTGATGATTAAACGATACCTCGCAAGCAGAAAACCATCGACAAGCCTCGTTTCTCACGTTGTTGCAATTGGCTCACCGCTGAAAGGCGCTTCCATCGTGACTCGCATTCAGGATTTAGGTTTAGGTGCGATTCTTGGTAACTCACCATACCATGGTCTTAATAAACACGAGGACAGTTGGACTTTCCCACAAAAGCTTGGCAGCATCGCTGGCACGATGGCAATTGGTGCAAGACCCATTCTAATGCACAGAGACAACACCATGTCTGACGGTACGGTTACTGTCGATGAGACACGCTTGGAGGGCATGCAAGACCATATTGAGACCAAACAAACTCATACCAGCCTTATATACAACACCTACGTACCTGCACAGATTGATCACTTTATCAAAACTGATCACTTCAGCCGATAGCGCACTTTTCCATCAAGTAGTTGCAATCTACTTTTCAAGCCAAGGCGTTCGCAGTACTATCCCTACTCCGACCACTCATTTGAGTGTCGGAGTTTTTTACTTCTGACCATATTGGTTGGATTCAATGTTCTCAGGGCGGGGCGAAATTCCCCACCGGCGGTATACTCTTTTGAGTGAGCCCGCGAGCGCTCGATTCGTCGAGGTCAGCAGATCTGGTGAGATGCCAGAGCCGACGGTTATAGTCCGGATGAAAGAGAATAAGAAAACATCAGCGTTTTCCTCAACGTTCTTTGTTGATGAACACTGGTGCACTTCTTTTTGGATCGCATTTTTATTGCGTGGGTTTGTGCCAACTTACCGTTGGCGGCTCAGCGTATGCATAAAATGTGACGATCCCTCATACCGCCCTGATTCTGGTGATATTTAGGAGTTAACCATGAATCAGTCATCACTACTTGCCGAATTTGGCGACCCAATTACTCGCGTTGAAAACGCACTTATCGCACTTAAAGAAGGTCGTGGCGTACTTCTTCTCGACGATGAAGATCGTGAAAACGAAGGCGACATCATTTATTCCGTAGAGCACTTAACCAATGAGCAAATGGCTCTTATGATCCGCGAATGCAGCGGTATTGTTTGCCTGTGTCTGACCGATGCTCAAGCAGACAAGTTGGAACTGCCACCAATGGTTGCAAACAACAACAGCGCAAACCAAACGGCTTTCACGGTTTCTATTGAAGCAAAACATGGTGTAACAACTGGCGTTTCTGCCGCTGACCGCGTGACGACCATCAAAACAGCTGCTAATCCAAATGCAAAACCAGACGACTTGGCTCGTCCTGGTCACGTGTTCCCGCTGCGCGCTCGTCCTGGTGGCGTAATGACTCGCCGTGGTCACACAGAAGGCACTATCGATCTAATGCAAATGGCAGGTTTACAGCCTGCTGGCGTGCTATGTGAGGTGACAAATCTAGATGGCACTATGGCAAAAACACCAGAGATCGTCGCGTTTGGTCGTTTACACAACATGCCAGTACTGACCATCGAAGATATGGTTGCTTACCGTAATCAATTTGATTTGAAGCTAGCGTAATCAACACGTATTTGCTCTAGTAAAAAGCCGCTGAACTCAGCGGCTTTTTTGATCGATTTGGTTCCTTTTCTAGTAGTTATACTTAGCAAAAATAAAAGGAATCAACATCATGAAAGGAATTACTCGCAGCGCACTTATCGCGACACTACTCTCCACCAGCTCTTTGACTTTTGCATCGAGTTGCCCAGATATCTTGCAAGGTAAGCAACGACTTCTCAATTCAACAGAAGAAATAGCCCTGTGTGATGCCTTTAAAGGCAAAACACTATTGGTTGTGAACACCGCGAGCCAATGCGGCTTCACTCCCCAATTCGAGCAACTGGAACAGCTACACCAAACGTACAAAGATCAAAACTTTTCAGTTGTCGGCTTTCCTAGTAACGACTTTCGTCAAGACCGTGGTAGCGAAGAGAAGACCGCAAAAATCTGTTACCTCGACTATGGTGTCACCTTCCCTATGATGGCTAAAACGTCTGTCCTAGGTGAGGATGCAAATCCAGTATTTACCCAGATCAGTACCCAAGCGGGCATTACACCGAAATGGAACTTCTACAAGTTCTTGATCAATAAAGAAGGCAAAGTCGTCGCGACCTTCCCAAGCTCAACCTCTCCAACAAGTACTACGCTTACTAACATGATTGAACAGCAACTGTAAGGAAGGCTGCTATGACAACCACACGTACGACGATGTTGCAATTGGGTTATTTGGGGCTGTTGCCATTTCTGTTCAGCTTGGTTCTCATCGTTACGGAAAGAACTTTGTTTAACTTGTCTGGGGAACAATTTTTTATCGCTTACAGTGCAGTGATTTTGAGTTTTCTCTCAGGGGTACTTTGGGGCAATGCTATTGATCATTTTTATCACCGCTTGAGTCGCAATGCATTGGTGCTCAGTAATTTATTTGTACTACTCGCTTGGGGAGCGCTACTACAAGGTAACAAACACTATTTGATTGCAACTCTGTTATTGGCTGCTGGTTACATTGCCGTTTGGTACGCGGAAAAGCTGATTCGGAAAATAGAAAAAGAGGCGGAGCCAAAAGGTTACCAGATGATGCGAGGCAAGCTCACGACAGGCGTAGTGCTCATGCATGGGTTGGTTTTAATTGCATAATCTGGTCTGTCCACCTACCAGATCACGAAATGAACATTGTTATATAAAACAATGTTCATTTCGTGAACCTATAGCAATTTTGAACACTGTTTTGTTCCAATTATGAACAGGCAAGCATATAAGTACTCAAAAGCATTCACAAAGGATATGAATATGTTTTTTCGTAAACTTCTTTTTAGTACTGCAGTTATCAACGCAACAGCAGGTTGCGTGTCTTACCAAGCTCATCAAGCTGCGGTCAATACGGTGAATAACACTGGCGTGGTTTTAAATACCGTGGTGAAAACCACTATAGCCCAACCTTGTAACGTTGCCGTCACCATGGCGAGCTTGTTTTACCCAAACGCGATCTTTATGACCGATATGCCAACAGCAGCTTGCACAGCCGTCCTACGCTAAAGCGAACAAAACAAAAAAATGGCGACCTCATTGGTCGCCATTTTTCATTTTATAATTAAAGCGTTAGTAAGTAGTTTACCAACTTGTTGTACTCATCGTAGCTTCGGATTTCGTTCGGTAATACGATGTACTTGTTGTTAACAACCACCCCCGGAACACCAGTCAACGTACTTTGCTTAAACTGCTTATCGAAACCCTTTTGCATCGAGTTTACGGCAAAGCTGTTGTATGCCGCATCAAATTTCTTACCATCTACCCCATTGTCCACAAAGATTTGCTTCAATTCAGCTTCATTTTGAGGAGCTTGACGTTTCTGGTGAATTTGAGCAAACATCGCCGGTACCATCGTCTTCTCTACGCCCAAAGACACCATTGTCGCGTATGACTTCGCCATCGGCACCGCCATATTGCCGCCCATAAATGCGACATGTACTTTCTCAAAACTCGCGTCTTTTGGTAGCGATGGTTTTAGGTTATCGATGACTGATTCAAATTTGTAACAGTGTGGGCAATAGAAAGAGAAAAATTCGGTTACTGTCGGTTTCTTCGACTTCTCTACGTCCAACACTTTGTAATGTTTACCCGCTTCAAATTGCGCAGCGTGAGCAGTGAATGCCAGTAATAGAGTGCTACAAAGAGCAAATAGCTTTTTCATGTTTGATTCCTTCAGGCACACGTGTGCCGTATTCATTAGTGAGTTTTTAAAAAGCCCAGCAGGGCTGGTTTGTGATGAATAAAAGGATCAAACAATAGGAGGACGGTAAGGTTTATAAACCACAGTCACTGCTTTCGGTGTGGGTGATTTATCGATCAGTGCGAGGCTATGCGGGAGCAAGATGACATCATCTTGCAAAAGGTTAGTTGGAATTTTCACGATACAGGAAGAGCTGCAACTGGTATGTGCTTGCTGCCCTTTTTCCATCAAGTGATCACTATGGTGCGACTCGATGCAATCCTTATTATCTACACCCATTTTTTGATGAAGTTCAGCGACAGGGTCTTTGTTTGAACTCACATCAATTGGTGCCGTTGCTGCACGCACACTCGACACGACACCCGTTAGCAACATGGCTAATAGACAAAGCATTGTCGTCAGGAATGTACGGTTAAAACTCGGCATACAACTTCTTCAAAATATGGTGAATCTTCATCATACAGAATCCTTCTTTTCATACAAGCCAATCACTTAGTAGCACGTTCACAAACCAGAGGATTCTGACACTCGATACCGACTGCAATGCCGATAACACTTGAAATCCTTATGAAACCTGAGTAATAGTTAGATCAGTTTTTGTACAAACAAGGAAAGATTAATGCTTAAAAAGAGATTCTTTAAAACAAAAGACGAAGTCGAAGTCACGTTCGAGCTAGACAAAAACCAGTGGGAGTCGATTCAAATTGCAGGCGACTTTAACAACTGGCAACCAGAACCAATGAAGCTCGTGAAGAAAAGTGGACAGTTTAAATTTAAAACACGCTTGCCGAAAGAACAGAATATTCAGTTCCGTTACCTATTTAACGAAGCTGAGTGGGAAAACGACCCACAAGCGGATGCCTACGTACCAAATGGTTTTGGCAGTGATAACAGTGTCGTGTGCACTCAAGAGCAACCAGCTTAATCACACAGACAGAAAAGATAGGCGTACTCAGTGCGCCTTTTTTATCGCTAATTTTTCATCGAGTTACCATTAATTGTTGCTATACAACAACAGTGTTTTACCTAAAGTGATATATATCAACAAAAGTCATTTCCTTAATATACCCACATCGCAGCGAGATAGATGTTCTTAACTAAAAGCTGCTCTCATACAAAAGCAACTCTCAAACAAAGAGATGAAGGAAACAAAAGATGAAAAAACTGATTGTAATTACAGGTGCAAGTTCTGGTATCGGTGAAGCAATTGCCCGTCGTCTAAGCGATGAAGGTCACCCACTTCTTCTTCTTGCTCGTCGTGTAGAACGTTTGGAAGCCCTAAACCTGCCAAACACGCTATGTGAGAAAGTAGACGTAACAGACAAGTCTTCATTTGAAGCTGCGATTGCGAAAGCGGAAGAGAAATTTGGTCCAGCTGATGCACTAGTAAACAACGCAGGTGTGATGCTACTTGGTCAAATTGACACACAAGATGCATCAGAATGGAAACGCATGTTCGACGTGAACGTACTTGGTCTGCTAAACGGCATGCAGTCTGTGCTTGCACCAATGAAATCACGTAACAGCGGTACTATCATCAACATCAGCTCAATCGCAGGCAAGAAAACGTTCCCTGATCACGCAGCTTACTGTGGTACTAAATTTGCGGTTCACGCGATTTCTGAAAACGTTCGTGAAGAAGTCGCAGCATCGAATGTTCGTGTAACAACAATTGCCCCTGGTGCGGTAGAAACCGAACTGCTTTCTCACACAACATCGCAAGAAATCAAAGATGGTTACGGCGCATGGAAAGAGGACATGGGCGGCGTTCTTGCTGCTGATGACATCGCACGTGCAGTTGTATTTGCTTACCAGCAGCCACAAAACGTTTGCATCCGTGAAATTGCATTAGCACCAACTAAGCAACAGCCTTAATCTATACGATTTTAAGACGACGAAATTCAAAAAGCGGCTTCAAAGCCGCTTTTTTCTCTTTATGTAATCAACGCTCTTCATGTAATCAGCAATCTTCGGTAAATGAGGCGACCGTAACGCTACCGCCGGAGACAGCATCTTTGTAATAAACGTAGCATTTCTTGTGCCACACGTTATCTTTCGTAAAGCCAATAAACGCTTCCCTACCCGCGGCATCACTGCCTTTGTTTGTAACGTAAACTTGCTCAGCATCGATATTAAAGCTTCGCAAAACATTATCTCGGTGTGCAGTGGGATACCCATTACAGGTATAAATGTCATCGATATAGGTATAACACTGGTTTTCAAGGCCTTGAGTCAGGGCCTTAGAGAACACAATATCCGAGCCTGTTTTCATCACCGCTTCGATTTCTTTTAATTTTGCCACGCGTCCATCACTAAAAAAACCTAAAATTCGAGGTGCAGAAGTGACAGACACGAGGGCCAATACAACGACAACAATAACCAGCTCTAACAAAGTAAACCCTTTGCTTCTCCTCATAATCTATCTCTCTACAAATCCAAGCAAGCCACCAAAGTAATGAAGAAAATTATTTCATAACCACACAGTCGCCACGTAAGCGTTTGTAAGAGGTCGTGCACTTCGTAGACAAAAAAGCCGAGCAGTTGCTTGCTCGGCTCAATCGGCTAACGCTGAAGAAGAAACCTTCTTTACTTCCTCGGCTTAATCGTTCGATAAGCCACATCAGTTAGGTAGTCATTTAGGCGATGTGATGCCGTGACCGCTTCCTCGGCATCAGTATGGCTGACAGCGCGTAAAACGGCAGCATGAAGAGAAGATGCTTCAACCAAATCTGAGTCTTGGTTTTTAAATGCAAACCAAAAGCGACGGGATAAACCTTGTAGTGGTGCCATCGCTAACTGTAGATATTCATTACATGCAGCTTTGACGAGCAAGGTATGGATTTCTTTAAGTAAAGACGCGTAAAGCAGGTCATCTTTGTTTTCTGCACAAGCTTCTAACTGCTCAGCCAACATTAACATCTGCTGCTTCTCTTCAACACTTGCTCGCGAGGCAGCGTAGTTGACACATAAGGCTTCAATGTCGCGACGGACTTCTAGGATCTTTAGTTGGCTCTCGACAGAGATTGCTGGGATTTGAATTCCACGTCGCGGGTGGATCTCAACCATACATTCATAAGCCAATCTTTGTAACGCTTCTCGAACTGGCGTTCGCCCAAGCTCTAACTCTTCTGCCAACTGCTTTTCACTGACCATACTCCCTGGTTCTAATTCGCGGAAGATGATCATTTTTTCAAGTTTGCTGTATGCAACTTCTGTCTTATTGACTGAATTTACGGTCATTCTCGTTCCTATTCCATTGATCAATCTTTTAGTGAGCAATCTCACGATAAGAAGTTTTGCCATTGTACCAAAAAAAGAAATACGAATATATTAAAAACATACAACTGATATATCAGATGAACATCAGTCATCTATTAGTGAGGTAAGAATGAAATCTTGGAACATTATCCGTCGTTATGAACACACTCCTGACCTACCTGTTTTGGCTGAAGTAGAAGTGTTAGTCATTGGCGGAGGTCCTGCTGGTGTTGCCGCAGCTGAAACGGCTGGTCGTCTAGGTAAGAACACTTGGCTAATTGAGAAATACGGTTTTTGCGGTGGTGCTGCCGTCGCGGGCTTATCTGGCACTATTTGTGGTATGTACATGGCATCGGACGATGAAAATGCACAGCCAGAACAAGTAGTATTCGGTTTTACAGAACGTTTTCGTCAAGCATTAGAAAACAAAGGTGGTGTCACTGCTCCACAGCGTTACGGTAAAACGTACACAGTGACGCACGATCCTTTGATGTGGCGTGAAGTTGCTGATGATTTCCTAGAGCAAGCAAATGTCAAAACTCTATTCCATACGTCAGTCACTGGCGTGATCATGGAAGGTGACACATTTAAAGGCGTGATCATCGAATCAAACGCAGGGCAAAGTATCATCTTAAGTAAACAGATCATCGACGCTTCTGGTGATGCTGCTGTGGTAGCTCGTGCGGGCATGGATTATTACTTTGGCGACAATGGTCGTATCCAAAACCCAACCATGTTCTTCCGTTTTGGCGGTGTCGATATGGACACTTATCTTGACTACTACGGCAACGACACGATCTGCCCTCCAAAAGTCACCGAAAATATTCTTGCAGCCAACGAAAGCGGCGAATACCAGTTGCCACGTCATAAGATTTGGATTTTCCCGACCACGCGCGCGAATGAGCTGATGGTTAATGCGACACGCCTTGCAGGTCAAGATGGACGCATGCTGAACGTCATTGATCCTGAAGATTTCACAGAAGCCGAAGTGTTCGGTCGTCGCCAAGTTCGTGAGTACGCCCGTTTCTTGAATAACTTTGTTCCAGGTTGTGAACAGGCATTCGTTGTCGACACCGGTGTAGAAGTCGGCATTCGTCAAACGCGCTCTATTGTTGGTATCGAAACGCTAACTAATGAAGACGTTGTTAACTGTCGCAAGCGTGAAGACGGTATTTGCCGTACCCCTTGGCCTATTGAATTGCACTCCGGCGATAAACCAAAACTGCACTGGCTAATTAACGATTATTACGACATTCCATTCCATACGCTAGTGCCAGTAGTTGGTGAAAATATCATTGTTGCTGGCCGATGCTTGAGCGCTGAACACGAAGCGCTTGCTTCTGCTCGCGTCACCGCGCAATGCTTTGAGCTTGGTCATGCAGCTGGCGTTGCTGCTGCACAAGCGATTGATACAAATACGGCGATTCGTGACTTAAATGTCGCGGAGATTCGCGCCACCATGATTAAAAATGGCTCACGCCTGTAAGGACTGAAAAATGACCGAACTAAAAATTGAACGTGTAGAACTTTATGCTGTAGCAGACCGCGATGCAGCACCTGTACCATGGGCAGATAACCAAGAACCTTTGTTATACACCAATAACATCGTCCGTCTAATTTGTAACGATGGTACAGAGGGGTTAGGCGCAACAATCAGCTACACAGAGAATGATTTTGACCGCTGCATTATCGAATCTCAACGCACCATAGTTCCAGGTTTACTGGGTAAAAATCCATTGGCAACTCAAGAGCTCTACAACTGGTTAATGGCGCGTTGTACTTGGGGTGGTCTGCCGCCTAAAGCGCCAATTGATATTGCAGCATGGGACATCAAAGGCAAAAAAGCGGGCATGCCTCTTTACATGCTTTTAGGTGGCGCTCGAAACAAAATGTTGTCTTACGCATCGACGCCAATGTTCGACACCGTAGAAGAGTACTTCCCGTACCTAGACGACTGTATTGCACACGGCTTTAAAGCAATCAAGCTTCACTGCTACTGCGTGTACGAAAAGGACGTTGCCCTTGTTGACGCAGTTCAGGCTCGTTACGGCAAAACAGGCATTCGATTCATGCTTGATACGGCAACCTTCTACACGCCAGAACAAGCAATGGCAATGGCCAAACGCCTAGAGCGCTACCACTGGGAATGGTTAGAAGCACCGGTTTCTGATTACGACTACAACACTTATAAACGCCTAGTTAAAAACACTGACCTTGAGATTTCTAGTCATGGTAACTGCTTGTTAACACTGCAAGAAGTGACCTATGCATTATCACAAGAGATGTGGTCTGACATTCGTCAAGACGCGACGGTTTGCGGTGGTATTACACCTCTAAACAAATGCTTCCACATTGCAGAGGGCTTCTCTAAGAACCTAGAGATCCAATCCATGGGTTACACGCTAACGCAAGCCGCAAACCTGCACGTCGCTCTTGCGCATAACAACTGTAAATTCTTTGAACAATTCTACCCTTACGAAGACTTTGAGCTAGCGTCGAAAACCGTTATCCGCACCGACAAAGAAGGTTATGTCCGTGCTCCTGAAGGCAATGGCTTAGGTGTTGAAATGGATTGGGACAAAGTGAAAGAAATGTCTGTGGCGTCGTACGTTTTCGAATAAACCGCATGCTTCACGACATAAACAATTAATACAGAGACAGCAAAAGACTGACATCCCTCTAACCCTACACTGTCTGCCTTTCTAATTACTCGTATGGGAACGGGAGAAAGGCAGACACCCTGAGTGTCAGTGACAATAAACAAGGCCGTCCGAGTATTCTCATTAATAGACAATATTGGAAAGTCACAATGAAATTGAATACTTCAGAAATCGACTGGAAACTTACTTTTGGCAGTTTTGGATTTGTACTGCTTCTAGGTATTCTTGCAGTGGTATACCCAGAAGCCGTAAAAAGCACCATGAGCGGCATGCTAGATTTTACCGTCATTAACTTCGGTTCTGGTTTCCTTTGGTACACACTTTTTGCAACAGGTGCCCTATTGTTCCTCGCCTTTTCTAAATATGGCGATATTCGTATGGGTGACACCAAACCTAAGTTTACGAAATTCCAACTGTTCGCAATGGCATTGTCTGCGGGCATGGGCGCAAGCACCATGTACTGGGGCTTTATTGAAGCGGTATACTACTTCATGGACCCTCAGTTCGGTATTACAGATAAAGCCATGGCAATGGAATACGCTACGGCTTACAACATGTTCCACTGGGGCGCAGCAGGCTGGTTTATCTACCTCATTGTAGCCATCCCATTCGCCGTCGTATTCTACCTAAAGAAAAGCCGTCGAATGAGCTTAAGTGGTGTCATTAACTCACTATTTGATGACCGATTACCGGTTTGGGCGCAAAAGTTTATTGACCTACTGTTTATCATCACAACGCTTGCCGCAACCGCATTAACATTAGGTTTGGGCATCCCGATGATTTCCTCTAACCTAGCGAGCTTAACGGGCATTCCAGACAATTTAATGTTGGGTATTGGCGTTATCCTTGGGTTGTCAGTGATCTTCTCTCTCAGCTCTTACATCGGCATTGAGAAAGGCATGGCCCGCCTATCTAGTGCAACCATTTATATCTGTGCAGCGTTTGTTGGTATCATCTTCATCATCGGACCCTCAGCTCTGATCATGAACAACTTAACCAATGGCATTGGTATCATGTTGACTGAATACATCCGCATGAGCACCAACACAGATCCATATGGCACAACGTTGTTCCCTCAATACTGGACGGTATTCTTCCTAGCGAACTGGATTTCTTACTCACCGGGTGTAGGTGTCTTCATCACTAAGATCATCCAAGGTCAGAAGCTAAAAGACGTGGTTCTCATCCTCGTGATTGGCGGCACAATGGGCTCTGCGGTTATCTTCGGTGTATGTGGCACCTTCTCAATGGATCTTGTAAACAACGGCGTCGTTGATGGTGTCAAACTGATTGGTGAAGGTCAGCCAACTGAGTTGGTGAAGCAAGTATTTGACTCAACATCTATTCCAATGTTGCTAACTGCTATCTACCTAGTCACGATGATTCTGTTTACAGTAACAACACTAGATGGCACCTCGTATTCACTAGCAGGCATCGCAACTAAACAGCTAGATGAAGAAGCAAACGTAAACCCAATGTTTCGTCTGTTCTGGTGCTTATTGCTAACTGCACTACCAATCATCTTCTTACTGATTAATGCTGACTTGAATATCCTTAAAGCGTTCCCTGTACTGATCATCGTATTGATCGTGCCTGTGTTCTTCATCGCGGCGGTTAAAACACTCCAATACCTTAAGCAAAACTACGGACAAATTATGGAGCATCAACGCCAACAAGACGAACTTCTTGCAAAACAAGCACAAGAGCAACAAGTTGAAGTAACAAACTCGACACCCGCTCCTCAAGCTAGCTAGCATCGACTTCTAACTCTCAAAAGCTCCGATAAACGTCGGAGCTTTTTTTATTGGTTGTTAAGTTCAATCACTGCCGTCTATAAATTCCACAAGACTATTGATGTTTATTGAAATCACTGACAAATTTGTTTAAGTTTCAGGAAGAATTCCTACAAAGCGCATCACTGCCATGAATGTACAAGACACTAAGCAATCAATTTTCATCGTTGAAGACGATCCTAAACTGCAAGCCATGTTAAGCGAATACTTTGTTGAACAAGGCTTCGACGTCCGTTGTATCGATAATGGAACAGATGCTCCAGATGCGATTATAGAGGCTCAGCCCGACCTCGTACTGCTTGATTTAATGTTGCCTGGCCAAGATGGATTGAGCGTCTGCCGCCAGATTCGCGAGTGCTTTAAAGGCAAAGTCTTGATGCTAACTGCTAGCGACGATGATTTTGACCACGTCGCTGCCCTTGAAATCGGCGCAGATGACTTCGTAAACAAGCCAATCAAACCACGAGTTTTGCTTGCTCGAATTCGCATGCTTTTGCGTCGTAAGGAGGCAACGACGTCTGATTCCGATACTTGTCTAGAAGTGGGGTTATTATGCCTTAACCGCCTACGTAAGGCTTGCGCTCTAAATCATGAGCCCATTGCCCTAACCGATGGTGAATTTGACTTACTTTGGGTCCTCGCAAACCACCCTGAACAAACTCTTTCTCGCGAGTGGCTAACAAAAACCTTACGTGGTATCGAATATGACGGCACTGACCGTACTATCGATAACCGCATCGTTACCTTACGCAAAAAGCTAGGCGACAGCACCACTCCACCACAAAAGATCATCACTGTGCGTGGTAAAGGCTACTTGTTTATGCCTGATGCTTGGAATGCGTAATGAAACGTATTTATCTGGAAAGCTTCTTAGGTCTGATTATTCTTTTTGTCGCCAGTTTAGTTGGCTATGAAATCATTGTTTATCAACTGAACACTGACTACGACTACCTACTGGAAGAGCATGAGGCGCAAGCTTTCCATGAGCTTATTTATCCGATTTATCGTGAGAAAGGTGAAGACTACACCATTCAACAATTGGAGAAATTCGCAACCTCTAGCCATATGTTGTTGATCGCTCAAGAGATGACTAGTGTCCCTCTTGAGGTTCAACAGGCTTTCGATGAAGATCCTTCCGTCAATACCGCGTTTGATGAGGATCGAGATTTATGGTTTCGATTTGAACCAGGCTCGCCAGTATTCAAATTAAGCCAAAACCCCAACAGCCCAATCATTCAAGCCATTAATTTTGACGACAATATCGTTTGGCTGTTCTTCCTCGCTGGATTTGCACTGTATTGTGTTCTGCTAATTTGGTTTTTAAGCCGCCGCGTAAGGGCATTAGAGAAGGTCACGATGGATTTTGCATCCGGTGATTTTAATGCTCGCGCCGATACTTCCAGCGCGAAGTCGGTGGGAACATTAAACAAAAGCTTTAACCATATGGCAGAGAAGGTCTCTCGTCTTATTACGAGTAACAAAATGCTAACCAATGCTGTCGCTCATGAGTTAAGAACACCAATCTTCCGACTCCAGTGGCAAGCCGATCTTCTGGCGGACGCTTCGTTAAATGAGCATCAGCAAAAATACGTCGATAGCATTGTAGAAGACATTGACGATATGGAAAAAATGGTTGAAGAACTGCTCTACTACGCAAAAATGGAGCGACCAAATTCCGAGATACAAACATCTACCGTGGTGTTATCTCGCTTTCTTCAATCGCTTCTTCCTAAATGGCAGCGCGATACGCCTTTATCCATTGTGATTGATGATGCCGAATCACAAGGCGTGGTTGTCAACGCCGATCCAACGCTGCTCAAACGTGCACTCGATAACCTACTTCGCAATGCAATGCGTTATGCGAAAAAGCAGATCGTTTTAGAGCTGGTTGATACTCCCGACCACTGCTGTATTCAGATCCACGATGACGGCTGCGGAATTGAAGAGAAAGACTGGCCTCACTTGTTCGATGCATTTTATAGCGCCGATAAAGCGCGAAACAAAAGCACCAGTGGTTTTGGCTTAGGGCTCGCCATCGTAAAACAGATTGTCGAGTTACAAGATGGCTGCGTGTCTGTCTCTCACAGTCCTTTGGGCGGCGCATGCTTCACGGTATGCTTTCAAAAATAAAATCATAAACTTATCAGTAACTCCTATCTTGTTGTTACAAAACACGACATTTCAATACATACGATAGACAGAGCTCAAAAATAAAACAGTGTACATTTAATCCATCAATTCACAGCAATAATGGATTACAAAAATGTATAAACACCTTTTTCTCCTCACCCTTTCTTCCACACTTGCTGCTTGTGCCTACAACCAAAAGCCTGTCGTTGATATGACCAATGTCGACCAAGCTCAATACGAGCAAGACTTCGCTTATTGCCAAGGTTATGCCGAAAAAGTTGACAAAGGCGAAGCGGCAAAAACTGAAGCAAAAAATGGAGCTGTGACAGGTGCTCTTGTTGGTGCCGTAGCTGGCGCACTAGAAGATGGCGTCGGTGGTGCTGCCGTAGGTGCCGTAGCTGGTTCAGCAGTCGGTGCTGGCGCAGGTGCACTTGGCGGTGCAAATGACTCAACCAAAACCCAATCGCTCGTGCTTCGTAAATGCCTAGCAAATAAAGGCTATACCGTATACGACCTTGATTCATAACGTATAAATTAGCATCAATTGCATAAAATAATGGTCAGGCGACATCTTTTTCACAAATGTTTCACGCTCGACCTATTACTCTCAACTTTCGCAATTTGATGCCTTTTCTTTTATCAGGGGATGCTTATCCCTCAAGCGCCCCTTCTTTTTTGGCTCAGCAGTATAGGCCCCATTTTGAAACCAGGAAAAACAGGCATTCGCCGGATATTGGACGCAACCGGCTATTCACTTCAAGGATTGAAAGCAGCATGGATTAACGAAGCAGCATTTAGACAAGAGTTAGTACTGACGTTAGTACTCTCTATCGCTGCATTCTTGCTTCCCGTCACCATGCTTGAACGAACAATGATGATCAGCAGCTTACTGCTGGTTGTAATAGTTGAATTGATTAATTCCGCCATCGAAGCGGTTGTCGATCGTGTCAGCGATGACTGGCATGAACTCAGTGGAAGAGCCAAGGACATTGGTTCCGCAGCAGTATTTGTTGCGCTTGTTCTCGCCCTATTTGTTTGGGCGTCGATTTTAATTTAGTTACATCGAAGTACGTCAATTATGAAGACAATTGAACTACCAACTAAAGGTCTCTCTTACGTTACCTTTACGCTTTTACTCGCCTTGTATTTCGCCCTTGTGGTGAACATTCCCATTTACAAGGAATTGGTTCACATCCTTACTAATCTCGATCAAGTTAAGATCGGTTTCATTATTACCATTCCCATCTTCTTTTTTGCAGCGCTGAACTTCTTATTCAACTTGTTCAGTTGGCCTTGGATCAGTAAACCATTCTTTATCTTATTGCTGATCACCTCAGGTATAGTGAGCTACGCGAGCTACAACTACGGCACACTCTTCGATACCGACATGATCACCAATATTGTCGAAACTGATACCAGTGAAGCAAGTTCTTACTTCAGCGCTTACTCGTTGATCTGGACAGTTTTGATGGGGGTACTTCCTGCATTACTTGTCTTTAAAGTGAAGTTTCAACCGCTAAGAGGAAACTGGCTAAGATTCACATTAACTAAAATCGTCTCAATGCTTGCTTCTTTAGTGATCATTGCCGTGATTGCTGGTTTGTATTACCAAGACTACGCATCTGTTGGTCGTAATAATAGCTACCTAAAGAAAATCATTATCCCTACTCAGTACGTGTATGCGATCTCTAGTTATGTCAAAGAAACCTACCTGACAACACCACAACCATACCGTGAGATTGGCACTGATGCTAAGCAATCTCAGCTAGCTTTAGAACAAGCCAAAGAGAAGCCTACTCTGGTTGTCTTCGTATTAGGAGAAACTGCGCGTACTCAAAACTACCAAATCAACGGTTACGATCGCGAAACCAACCCATACACCAGCAAGCTAGACGTCATTTCATTCCAAGACGTTTCCTCTTGCGGTACAGCAACAGCGGTTTCCGTTCCTTGTATGTTTTCGCAACTGCCTCGTAGCGACTTCGATCGTAGTACAGCAGATAACCAAGACAATGCTTTGGATATAATGCAACGTGCTGGCATTGATTTGATGTGGAAAGACAATGACGGCGGAGATAAAGGCGTCGCGCATAAGATCAATAAGATGGATGTGGACCGTAGCCAGAAAAATGAACAGTGCAACGGCAGCACTTGCTATGACATCGCATTGCTAAATAACCTAGATGATCAAATCGCAAGCATGAAAGGTAACCGCCTTGTTGCGCTGCATCTCATTGGTAGTCATGGTCCAACGTATTTCCAACGCTATCCAAAAGACAAAGCCTTCTTCCAACCAGACTGCCCTCGTGCAGACATCGAAAACTGTAGCGTTGAACAAATCGTCAATACTTATGACAATACTATTCGCTACACGGACTTCGTTTTGGATCAAACTATAGCGAAATTGAAAGCGCTAGAAGACAAATACAATACGGCCATGATTTATGTTTCTGATCACGGTGAGTCTTTAGGTGAAAATGGCTTGTTCTTACACGGCATGCCTTACGGATTGGCGCCTGATTTCCAAAAGCGTGTTCCTATGATACTTTGGATGTCTCCGGGCTTTAAGCAAGCTAAACACATCAATACTGATTGTTTGAAACAAGAGGCGCAACAAACCGCGACGCACTCTCACGATAATGTATTCCACTCTTTACTCGGCATCATGGACGTAGAAACCGATGCTTATGATGGAGATTTGGATATCTTTAATACCTGCAGAACATCTTAGTATCAAACAGCACGATAAAGCCTGATTCATATGAATCAGGCTTTTTTATGACCTTTTGCTCTCAGAAATCCAACAGGTTCTCGTTATAATGTTTATCCCGTCAACGAACAAAGTAGAACCAAATGAAAATTGGCATCATTGGCTTGGGCGACATTGCTCAAAAAGCCTACCTTCCTGTTATCACCCAGATTCCAAATGTTGAACTGGTATTTTGTACCCGTAACGCAAATACACTTAACACACTGGCTCAACAATATCGCATCACAGAAACCTGTCAGGACTACCAACAGTTGGTTGGCATGGGTGTGGATGCAGTAATGATTCATGCAGCGACGAGCATTCACCCTCAAATCGCATCTTTCTTTTTAGAACAAGGCATCCCGACATTTGTTGACAAACCTTTGGCAGACAGCGCTGCTGAGGTGGAAAAGCTATACGAACTAGCAGAACGCGTGAATCAGCCTTTGTATGTCGGTTTCAATCGCCGTCACATTCCGCTCTACAATCAGCATATGCCGGGCGTACAGCAAGGCGAACTTTCAGGCTTGAAATCAATACGTTGGGAGAAAAATCGGCATCAATTACCAGGGGATATTCGTACCTTCATTTTCGATGATTTTATCCACCCTCTCGATAGCGTGAACATTACGACCAAAGCAGATCTACAAGACGCTTACATTACGCACCAAATGGAAGGCGACCAACTGGCTCGTTTAGATATTCAATGGCAGCATGGTGAGACACTGCTTCACGCGTCGATGAACCGCCATTTTGGGATCACCACAGAGCGAGTCCAAGCTTGCTATTCAAACAAAGCAATGGAGTTTGATTCGTTTGTTGAAGGGAAACTGTGGCAAGACAATCAGGAGCAGAAGTTGAGCTTAAAAGATTGGACGCCAATGCTGACCAGTAAAGGCTTCCACTCTATGCTGTTGGATTGGTTTGAAGTTATCCAGTCCGGCAAAATCGCTTCTGAAATCGTAGCGCGCAATATCGCTAGCCACCAACTTGCCGAAGCGATTTGTCAGCACATTGAACAGTCAGTGCGTCGATAATTAAGCACTAAAACGAGCGCGGAACGCTTTGGGAGCTAATCCCATGGTTTTAATGAATACTTTTCGAAAGGCGCTCGCATCTTGATACCCCACGTGGTAAGCAATCGCCTCAAAAGCGAGGTTGCTTGATTCCAGCAAGTCACATGCTTTTTGTACCCGGAGGTGTTGTAGATACTGATTCAAGTTCAAACCTGTCGCTTTTTGGAAACGTCTCTGAAGCGTGCGCTCAGTTAAACAACTGATCTCCGATAGAGCTTGGTTTGAAATCACATGGGAGAAATGATCGGCCATGTAGTGCTGAGCACTAAGAACGGCACTATCACCGTGTTGAAAATTAGGCATGAATTGCTGATAAAAACGTTGCTCTCTGGCACCAGTATCAACCACCAGCATCTTTCCCAATAACCGCATCACCAAAGGCGTGCTTAACTGAGATACCAACTCTAGCCCTAGATCAAGCCAAGACATCATGCCACCAGCCGTGATGATACTGCCCTCATTGATAAGGATGGATTCAGGCTTAAGCATCACGTTAGGAAACTTGTCTCGGAATAACCCTGCAAGCCCCCAGTGTGTTGTGCACGCTTTGTTGTTCAACAAACCAGCTTGAGCGAGAACAAAAGCCCCGGCACATGCAGACGTAACAACCGCTCCTGCTTTGTGTTGCTCAAACAGCCAAGACGTTAACGCCTCACTTGGCGAAAGATAATATTGCTCCGCGCCGCTTGGCGGCAATATGACGACCGTGAAATCACCATCTCGAATAACGTCTTCTTGCCAATCAATGATGTCTGCATCAAAGCGACATTCAGCACCCAACTCAATCGCAGCGCGGCTTGCCATCTCAAACAGCTCCTGCAAACCATAGACTGACGCTTTTGAAGCCCCCGGATAGTTCACAATAGCAATGTTTATCTTGTTCATTCCAATTGTCGTTTTTAACCTATTTTTTGTCATTTTAGACACTGAGCAAGATAAAAGAAAGCACGCATAATAGCTCCCATACCAAAGCAATACATTCACTGAAAACAAAAGGAAAACACCATGAGCCAAGCAGCACTTCTTGTTATCGATCTACAAAACGACTACTTCCCAAACGGTAAATTTCCTCTATGGAATACAGAAGCAACACTAAACAACATCAAGAGCGCAATTGCTAAAGCGAATGAGAAAAATATTCCTATCATTCATATTCAGCACATTGCGGATCCGGCAATGGGTATTGCACCTTTCTTTAATGAGGGGTCCGAAGGTGCTGATATTCACCCTGAGATCTTAGCGCTGGCGCCGAGTGCAGATGTAGTTATCAAGCACTTTGCAGACAGCTTTGAGCAAACAAACCTTGAAGAAGTGCTGCAAAAACATGGGGTAACAGAACTATTGGTATGCGGTATGATGACGCAAAACTGTGTCACTCATACTGCGATTTCTAAAGTGGCAGAAAAGTATGATGTCTCAATTCTTATGGACTGCTGCACAACGGTTGACGAAATGATCCACAACATTGCCTTACACGCAGTCTCTACCCGCGTTCCCCTAATAACTGCAGAACAAAAACTATAAACGAAATATTATAGAGGTATGCATAGAACGCATACCTCTATTCACTTTTTGTAATTTGTCTCGCTAGACAATTATCTCTACACTTCGCGCTCATTTTTCTACTTGAGCGCACAATGCATGCTTTTTTCTCAATCCATTTTCGCTCAGGTGCTGAGAATGTCCGTCATGTTGGGGCTATCTTTAGTTATCGTCCATCACTCTCCTAGGTTGCTGGAAATATTAGCAGAGCAAGCCATCAACAGCGGCTGTCACCAAACCACAGGCGACGGCGAGCATCATGATCATTCTCATCACCATCATCATCATCATCATCATTAATAAGAGCAAATTATGAGTATTTTCCGATTTCCAATTCTTGTTTGGCTTGGAATAGGGATTTTGATTATTTGTCTAGGGATCAGACAATCTTTCGGCATTTTCATGATGCCAATTTCAGACTACTTTCACACTGGTCGTGAGTTCTTTAGCTTTGCTATTGCATTGCAAAACTTGTTGTTTGGTGTGTTCCAACCGTTTGTTGGTATGGCTTCAGATCGTTGGGGCGCGAAGCGTATTATCATTTTAGGTGCCATTTCTTACGCTTTGGGTCTCTACCTGACTTCTATCGCAGTTGAACCAACCATGATGTACCTGTCACTTGGTGTTTTGGTCGGTTTTGGTCTGAGCGCGACCAGTTACGTGATCGTGCTAGGTGCCGTTGCAAAGGTCGTCCCTGCGCAACATGCTGCGAAAGCATTTGGTTTGACAACAGCCGCAGGTTCATTCGGTATGTTCGCCATGATCCCAGGTGCCCAAGCGCTGTTGAGTGATTTTGGCTGGCAAGGCGCGCTTCAAGCATTCGCTGTACTGTGTAGCTTTATGATCATGTTTGCACTGTTCATGAGAACGGCGAAACCACAAGCGAGCAATGCAACTAATGCTCAAGAAGACACACAAACTCTAAAAGAAGCATTGAAAGAAGCCTTTTCACATAAAGGCTATTGGCTAATCCATGCTGGCTTCTTTGTTTGTGGTTTCCACGTAATGTTCATCGCGACTCACCTGCCGAGTTACTTAGCCGATAAAGATTTACCGGCATCAACGGCGGCAATGGCGCTAGCGTACGTCGGTATTTTCAACATCTTTGGCTCGTACTTCTGGGGTGTAATGGCAGACCGCTTTAACAAGCGTCATGTTATGTCTGCACTTTATTTGATGCGCACAGTCGTAATCGGTGCTTTTGTGACGCTACCTGTCACCGAACACACCGCTGCTATCTTTGGTGGTGCAATTGGCTTTTGCTGGTTAGGCACAGTGCCACTGACTTCCGGCTTAGTTCGTCAAATCTTTGGAGCTCGTTACCTTTCCACCTTGTATGGCTTGGTGTTCTTTACGCACCAAGTAGGTAGCTTCTTAGGAGCTTGGGTTGGTGGTCGTATTTACGATTACTACGGTTCGTACGACCCAATCTGGTGGTCAACCGTTGTACTAGCATTTATTGCAGCACTGATTCACCTACCAATCAATGACAAGCCAGTCCTTCGCTTGAACTTAGCTACTGCCTGACCTGAAAGGCTCTCGACATTTCTCGTTGAGAGCCTTTTCTTTACTCCATCTCATGCGGTCTAGTACCTGTATTAAATCTGTGTTCTCATCAATGATTGCTTATTTAAGATAAAGTGTGTCCATTCATCCTCTGTTAAGATTCGTGTGACATACTTAACACAACGCTATAAATCAAAAAGGGTTTTAAATGAGAACACTCGGCAACATCATCTGGTTTGTATTCGGTGGCGTATTCATGGGTTTGCTATGGTGGTTCTTTGGACTTCTAGCATTCATCAGCATCATCGGCATTCCATGGGGACGCGCTTGTTTTGTAATGGGGAACTTCTCGTTCTTCCCATTCGGTAAAGAAGCAGTCTCACGAGATGAATTAACCAATGAAATGGACATAGGCACGAGCCCACTTGGTGTCATTGGTAACGTAATTTGGTTTGTGTTTGCAGGTATCTGGTTGGCAATCGGTCACGTACTTTCTGCCGTAGCGTGCTTTGTCACCATCATCGGCATCCCGTTTGCCCTTCAACACCTGAAACTTGCGGTTATCTCTCTAGCTCCGATCGGTAAAACAGTCGTGACAACAGAAGAAGCAGCAATGGCTCGCTACAATATCAATCGTTAATATACTAAACCCTCTAAGCTTCCGGCTTAGAGGGTGATTCCCGTCAAGAGCAACCCCATAATCGCCACTGCGTATTCAATCATCGTTGATTGTATGTTCATATCGACTCCTTAAAAGTTGAAGTTAACGCCTAGCTCCACACTATTTTCTTCACTTACCTTCGTGGAACCTGGAGAGACTCTATGTTCACCAAATGTGTATTTCACGTAAGGTTCAACCCACTTTGGTTTTAATGTAATTCGCACTTCATGGTTTGTACGATGACCGCCCTCCGTGAGCTTTTTATCGTAGTTATAAGCATAGCCGAGGCTGACAAATTCAATTGGTGTATAACTTGCCCCGATGGTGTTTTTCCATTCTCTTGTTGTATTTTCGAATGCCGGAAATGACTTACCAATAGCGCTTTTTCTCCATTCGTGAGAGCTATTGGCATAAACCATCCAATCTTCACCCAACGCTGTTCCAGTAAATACGCCGGCGTCATACACATCAAACAAATCAGCACGTCCGTAACTCACAAAAGCCTCGGTATAAAACTGTCCCAGCATGACACCATATCCAGTCCCAAGTTCTAGGTAACCAGTCGAGTCGATTTCCGCTGAAATATTCCACTCTTCCGTTGCTTGTAAGTAGCCGCTGGCAGTGACAATCCATTCATTATCTGTATTGGATACGTCCAATCCAAACTCTGGCATTTTATAGTCAGCAGAAAAACACGGGACAGCAAAGAGCGCGCAAAGCAGTGTCAAAGATTTATTCATTGGGGAGACCTGTGAAGAAGAGTTAAAACAAAAAAGGAGCCACTTTATTCAAGCGGCTCCTTGCTAATTACCCTTATGCGATTAGCTTACGAACGCTCAACGCGGTCGCGAATCGCTCTTTTTATTTGCTGACGTTGCTCTTGTGACAGAGATTGAACCTTTTGTTTCAGCTCCGCACGCTGTTCTTTGGTTAACTCATTTGCAGGAAGATTAACTGGACCTTCGATCGGGTGACCAATTTCCGGCTCGATTGGGTTAACTGGCGACGGCAGTTCAATTGGATGCATTGGCACACCTTCAATTGGATGGCTAATATCCGGGCGGTTCGTAACACCTGCGAATAAACGACCATCTTCATTACGGAATACGACTTCTGTACCATCTTCTAAGCGTACGATGTAGTTATCACCCTCTTTTGAAGTGTGTCCGACAATCTCACCGTCTTCATTTCGAATCTCACTACCATTAACGGTGTAAGAGGCACCCGAATCACCGACGGCAATGTTTATCGTGTCTGTTTCGTCTTTACTGATAAACACATGGTTGCCATTATCACCAACGATAACCGCAGCGCCTTCAAGCTCGATGATGTCACCATATGTAGGAACAACGCCGCCTCCGTAACCAGGATCTACATCTTCTTCAATAGGATGCTCGATCTTAGGTTTTACCTCTTCGACTACTAGACGACCATCGTCAACAGATAAGTGAATAAAGCCTTTGTCATTCACAAACACCAATTCATTATTGCGAACTTCAATGTTACCAACTACGTTACCAGAAGCGTCTTTCACCACATCGCCGTCAGTGAAGTACAGCTCACCGCCAACGTTGAATACGGTGTTACCTTCTACGCCGCGAATAGCTACTGTGTTGTATTCGCCGTTGTCACCTTGAATTGCCATGCCATCAAAGTGCTCACCTTCGAAGGTTTGTACCGATGCAACTCCTGCAGGCTCACTTGGGGAGTCCGAAGAACCAGATGATGAACAACCGGCTAGAAAAGACGCTGCGATAACTGCACTTAGTAATTTAACTTTCATGATTTACTCTCTTAATTTGTCGAAATTCAGGGCTGCCTCTTGCAGATTCAGTGGACTCCCTGCCCGATGAAGAGAAGTATATTGAGCGGTGTTTTATTGCTCTAATCGCTTATAAGAAACCCGCCATTAACGGCGGGTTATTAATAAACCAAGGTAGAGAGCTTGATAACCGATGGTTATTATTGTTCTTGAGGGCGTTCGAGGTGACTAATGATCACTTCGGTCACGATATTACGTAACCAGTGCACGGTTTCGTTACGACGATTCTTATGATGGAAGTAAGCGTGCAAACACGGTTCTATCACCATACCATCCAACTCAATATCCAACCTACGTAGCTTATAAAGTTTATCGACATTGACGGTTTTTGATGCAGGAAACACCATATCAGAGTTTGCGACTACGTCGATGATGGCTGATGGAAGCTCTGATCTAAACGCAATTTTTGGCTCTACCCCTTTAATTTTCATGATCTTTTCTGAAAAAGAAATGTTCGAGTTCCAATCAGCAGCGATGACAGTTGCAAATTCTAGATCATTGCAATCAGATATCTGCAGTCGGTGACCTTGCAGAGGATGATCTTTTCGCACATAAGCACAGAATTCATCTTTAACGATCATTTTAGTCAGAAGCTCTTTGGGTGCATGGTTTATTTCGTAATTAACTCCTAACACAACTTCGTCCTTGATGATCTCTTCCATGGTTGAGCGAGACCAATTCAGCAAATGAATTTGGACATGAGGGGCAGCTTGCCTGATGGCTTGAAAGATCTCACTCGCGTAAGAACTAAGAATAAATGGTGCCAGAGCGATCTTTACCGTGCCGTTCATTTCCAATGGGTTAAATGCCTTGGAACCATTTATCGTTATGGAAATATCATCCAACAAAGGCGCTAAGCTCTCTGCAAGATCATTGGCATATTCGGTTGCTCGCAAACCATGGTGAGTTTTCACAAAAAGCTCATCTTCAAAATGATCACGTAATCTTTGTAGCGCTTTGCTCACGGCGGGTTGGGAAACAAACAAACGTTCAGCAGCGCGCCGCATATTGCGCTCTTGATGAAGAATGATGAATGTCCTGAGCAGGTTTAAGTCAAGAGTTGAGAATAGATCTTTAGCCATGTTCCACTTCGTTAATAACTTGAGGTTATTATTCAGCATAAGAACAGATTGGCGCAGTTTCCAACCGAAGTGCATGAATTCTTTGCGCTCGATAACTCTCTATGACACAAAAATAACAAAACAGACAGTAAGATTATTTTGAAAAAAGGAATAAATGACGACGCGAATTTGTAAATGAACTCATTGTCTGACGCCCTACATACATTACATTCCTGCTGTCAATGTATGAAGATCGTCGACTCGATAGGCAGCAAAGAAAAGAGATGATGGGGTGAAGTCTAGAGGAGATAGGAAAAGGTTAATTTCATCAAACATGACGCGTTTAATGAGAAAGATAGAAAGCAAAAACGTCGGCTAAACGCCAACATAAAGAAATTAAAAGACCTGACTTCAAACACTTTGAAATCAGGTCTAAACACACTCAAGAGCCAAACAGCCTCTTGGTTTTAGCTATTTACTGTGGTGTTACTTGCTCATTTGGATCAATGAGCGACCAATCAACCACTCTAGCTCTTTGTCACTGCCTGCGCCAAACTGGCTCTCAGCCATTTTGTACAAACGATCAATGCCGTTTGCCGCAAACTCGTGCGCGCTCTCAGAAGTAACAATATGGTGGAATAATAGACGCAAAATCGCTAAGAATTCAGAGTCTTCTAGAGCCGTGATCCAGCTCTTTGAAAACGCTTCTAGACCTTTATCGAATTCTAGATGTTCAACGAACATTTTGAAAATACGACCGTCTAAAGCGGCGGTAAAGTCCGTTTTCTTAGGGAAATGGTGGCTAATACCTGTACGCGATACACCTGTCTGCTGGCTTAACGTGGTGTAAGACATTTTGTCATAACCAAGTCTCAGAAGCTGATCAACAACGGCATCCATGATCTTCTGGATAGTGATTTCGGTATCTTCTTTACTACGCTTTGGCATATTTTAAGCTCTTCTCTTTGTAAATCCATCTAACTCACAATTAAATGAGGCCAGAATGAAAATCATCCTCAGCATTATGTACTGTATACCTCAAACATCAAAGTTAGAGGACCAATCATAACTAAACTGCACTGCGTAACGTGCAATTTACAGTGATATTTCTGTCAATACATGTGACTCAAAATATGGCGAAAAGTCCACTCCATCAAAACCTTGCACCAAATCATTCATCGAAACTATTCTCAGGCTAAGAATGATAATTATGTAAAAATAATTAATCCGGAAATAGTCTTATAAATTGAACCCCAGTTCAACTCACCTGACAGAAATCTCACGAATATCTAGGTTAATTGATTTTAAATATTGATACATATCACACTAATTTCCTTAAGGAAGTTCTAATAAAATTAGTTAACCCTCCATTAACAACATAACATACTGTCCTTTTTTTATCCAAAATCATTCATTTTTGTAGATAGAGATCAAATACCTGATAGAATACTGACAGTATTTACAAGAGGATTCGTTATGAGTGTCGAATTAGAAGAAAACCAAGTATGTGAAGCTTGCGGTTGCGCTGGTGAAATGGGTTTTATCATCAAAGAAGGCGACGATGTCGCTGACGTAACGATTTTCGCAGAGACTAAAGCAGCACTTGAAGCTGAGTTGGCGAAATACATCGAACTAGCAAAACAAGTTTGTACAGGCGTTGAATACAACGTTTCTGAACTAACGGAAGATTCGAAAGAGCTTACTGCTCGATTCAAGTTTGAAGTAAGCGCTGAAAAGCTAATCTTCGAACTTAAGACTCGCTCTCTAGCGCGTTAATCGTCGATATTTCATCGTTAGATAGGTCAAAGCGAGCATCCAGCTCGCTTTTTTGATCTCTGATGAACCTATCTATTTCTTGTCTTTCTGAAACACAACCCACTTCAACGAGCCATTAGTTTCAAAATCATTTTCATCGGTACACATCAGTAGCACCCCATCTACGTTTAGCACTGCCCCAGTAGTGTAGGCTTTGCCGTCATAGTAACAAACACGCTGCCCTAGCTTACCGTCTGCCACCACTAACGCTTTTGAATCTGGCGTATTATAGGATTTCGCCATCGCAAAACTTGATAAAACAGCAGCAACGCTTGCAAGCAAAACAGAAATCGATCTTACGTTCATGAATATCCCCTTAATGAAGAGCCATAAAACTAACAAAGAAGTGCTTTCAGTTCTTGGCAGCATCTCATATTCTTGAGACATGGATAGGTAGCAGCCCCCCAAGCTTTACGTTATCCTTTTCTCGCTTTTACCAATACTGTGGCTGCTATGCGCATTTTTCCTCTTTTATTAGCTCTGGTGTTTTTCTCGAGCTCTTCTATCGCTTACGAGCTTGATTACTATGCTAAATTCGGTCATACCGACAACTACGGTAATATCGATCTCCGCAACAAGCCCTATACGACCCTACCTGATGGTCTTGTCGTAAAAGGAAACCTCAATATTTCCCAGACACCGATTACTAAACTTCCTAAAGGACTCGATGTTCAAGGCAGCCTTGAAGCAACGAATAGCGCCCTCAAAACGATAAGACCTGGAGTTAAAATTAAAGGCTATGCAAATTTACTTGGTAGTAAAGTTGAACGCTGGCCTCGCGGTGTAAAACTGGGTGGTTATTTGAATTTAACCGATACCCCGTTAGCTAACCTACCAGCAAGACTAAGAGTAAAAGGCGACTTGAGCGTCATTCGGACACCATTGACCGAACTACCAGAAGGATTGGTGGTGGATGGTAACCTCTATATAGGAGGTTCAAAGGTCACAACATTTCCTGACACCATGACAGTCAAAGGCAACATCTTCTTGGGAGGAAATCGAGTGACAAAGTGGCCAACGAATTTGACCTTAGGCGGTGCGGTTGCACCATAAAAGTAATTGAAGTGAGGAACGAGCTCAGAATCTAACAAATAACACGCCTGAGATAGATTCCGATTAGGTCCCGTTCCTCGCAATTGAATGTCCATTGCTACTTCGCGCAATGGACAATAGCAAGGTTATTCTTGGTTATTTACTGGGTTAGCGTAACTTGCAACCAAGTAACTGTGCGCACCTGTCGGTAGCTGTTCAAGTTTCTCTTGCAACTGAGATTTTACTGACTCAGTGATCGATTCGTCTTCACGACCCGCAGCGAGCAAGTTGATAGGGAATACGCGGTAGTTATTGTGGATTTGGCGATCGATTTCGTTTGCCAACTCATCCGGCGTCTCGAATTCTTGATCGATCACATCACCAAATGCGACATGCACTTTACCTTTGTAACCCACGATACCTTGGATGATGCTTTCAATATCTTCAAACTCACCTTTTTCATAGCTGCCGTTCTCTGCTTTTTCATACAGTTCTTTAGCTTTTGCAATATCACAAGGGTCATTTTGGTAAGAGATAGAAACAGGCACAATCTTCAGTGAACGAGTGTATTCACCAAAGCTGATTTTTTGCTTACGACCTTCAACATGGAACATCTTCAAGATTGCTGGGTCAGTGAAATCATTACCGTCTTTCGCACGACCTTCTTTTTGCGCAATCCAGATTGAGTTACCGGTATCTAAAGAGTGCTTGATATAGCCCGACAGTAGACCAAGCGCTTTCATCATTTCACGTGGTGCTTTCGCCGAACGTTTTACGATGAAGCTCTTGTTGAGCCTCATTAGCTCCGTCGCACAAGGTTTCTTAAGCAGGTTATCACCAATCGCAATACGCACTGTACGGTGGTCTGTTTGGTGTAAACCAAAGTTAACAAGCGCGGGGTCCATTGCGATATCGCGGTGATTAGAGACAAACAAGTACGATGTGTTCTTGTCGAGTTTGTCCAAACCAGAAAAAGTAACTCCGTCAGTAGTCGTATCTAGCGTGTCTTTAAGGTACTTCTTCACTTCTAGCTGAATGGCTTCCACAGAATCCAGTTTACTCCACTTCGCTTTTAAGTAGACACGGATAATCGGACTCATGAGTGTTTTGAACCACGCCGCTTTGTTTGCAAAACGGTGGTTTAAAATCGCACTGATAAACTCATCGTCTTTGATCAGGCGGTCCAGCGCAGCTGGAATTTCTTCGTCGTTGTATGGACGAATTTCAATATAAGGATCGTTATTGGCAGTCATTATTCAATTCATTTCAAAAAAAGCTGGCACATTTTACGCATTGTTTTGCCAACCCGCAGCATTTCAGACCATACTTTTAACATGGTCATACCAGTAGCATTACAATTTCTATTCGCAAAAAAATCTGTTATCCGGTTGGCAATTTAGGGGTTTAGCGTTACCCTTAGCGCCCCAAAAACTCTGGTATTCACAATGAACTACGCAATTGAATTTCACGACGCTAATTACCCTTTTCTTAATGTTGCTGCGCGTAAAAAAGCGCTAAAACACAGCTTACTATCAGTAGTGGAAGGTTTGGCGATCATTAAATTGGGTAAACATGAGTATGCCATTGAACCGGGTCAACACTTCTGGATTCCTCAGGGATGTTTGAGCTCCCTCACCTTTTTACCTAACACACGAGTAACTCGCTGTGACTTCTCTGTGCGCTTAACTGATGCATTTGCTCAACAAGCAGGCTACGTGAAACTACCAGTGTTATTGTCAGCGCTGATTGAAAAGTTGGTGATGACAAAAGCACGCAGTGAACATCAGCTCGACTTGCTAGCGGTTGTGAAACACGAAGTGCTAACACTCAAACCAATGCTTACCAGTTCAGCATTAACGGATTCTATCAATAAGTGGAAACCAGGCTGTGAATCTCAGATTTCCATCGAGCTTTGTCTAGTATTAACGCTTCGAGAAGCACGCAAGATGAAGTTATCCGGCAAAAAACAAGCGGATATCGTTGCGAAGCTATTTAACGACAATGAAGAAGAATACGAACAGCTTTGCTTTTTGGTGTTTGGGGAAGCGCTATAAAGGGTAAGTCGCAATAGAATACAAAAAGGACGCATCAATGTGCGCCCTTTTTATTTTGATTCGAATATTAAAACGGTACTTCGATCTGCATCATCCAATCAGCGTCATAGTATTCATGCCAGCGGTAATCAACACGCATTCGTGGTTCACTGCCATTCTTGTCACCAAAGCCGATGCTGAACATTAAGCCATGACTTCTCAGCCACTCTTCTGTACTCATTTTGGCTTCATCATCACGCAGTTCTTCTGGCATCCATAACCCGAGCCCAAAATAGTTACTATCTAAATTTTGAGTAAGTATTGGAGAGTCTTCAGACTTGAACGCCCATTGATCCCAGTAACTTTCTGTCGGACCTTCTATCTGTTTTTCTGCGGTATACCAATTGAGCGTATCGATGCTAAGAACGCCAACACTGTCAAAGATGTCTTCACAAACTGGCATGGTGTTATCAGCAAATACAACGGAACGATCAGATAAATAGTTACATGCGGAACTCGCCTGTGTTGCCACAAGCATTGCGCATGCACTAAGTACGACGATTCTGACCATGAAAACCTGACCTCTCAGTTCTCAGATTACGATTGTTTATATAAGCCTTCGCTTAGCAATAATTCACTGACCGTTGATGTTGTATACCCGCTAATATCGTTACCTTCGAGCAATGCATTGCGAATATCGGT
Organism: Vibrio sp. SSH13-20; assembly: GCF_040104475.1. Taxonomy (NCBI): domain Bacteria; kingdom Pseudomonadati; phylum Pseudomonadota; class Gammaproteobacteria; order Vibrionales; family Vibrionaceae; genus Vibrio; species Vibrio sp. SSH13-20. The sequence goes on along the minus strand of NZ_JBECOU010000001.1, from coordinate 374,086 downwards.
GCTCCTGATTTTCACTCTCTCAGGGCATGCCATCACAGTCCAACGTTCCGTAATTTCTTCTGCTTTGTAAAATTTAGCAAATTTGAAGAAATTATCAGGACCAATGACAAAAGTTATATCGGCTTGCGTGTGGATTTCTTGAATTTTTTCTAATAACGCAAAAGTCGTCACACTTTGTCCTGGTTGGTACAAAGTTTGCTCAAGGTCTGAGCGTTGAACATTAGAAAGCCCCATGTCTTTAATAAAGGCATCAACCAGTTTGCACCGAATTGGGTAATCCAACATATTTTTGCCCCAAGCGTGTGCAATGCTTGGTTCTAGTAGCACAAGATCAAAGTGGCTCAGTGACTCGATCACACTCTTGTGACCTAAGCTTGGTGGGTTAAATGCGCTGCCAAAAACGGCGATTTTTTTCATATCCGGTGATTACCTGGTTGAAGAGAGTTTTCTAATCCGATGAATTCGGTATGATACTACTAATCTTTAGAGCTTTTTGACACTAAAGCGACGTTTATAGACATCAACTGCATGGTTTATCGCCATTTGTGAACTATAAACGCCTGCGACAGTATGAATTTATTCACACTCACTTGGTGTCGTACATATTTGCAGGAAAAGGAACCCTAAATGGAACAATCCATCCGCGATGAAATGCGAGTACTCCCTTCTATCGATCCGCATTTCGAAATTGAACGCCGTGTCGCTTTTATTAAGCGTAAATTGCAAGAAGCAGGCTGTAAGTCTCTTGTTCTTGGCATTAGCGGTGGCGTTGACTCAACGACATGTGGTCGCTTGGCTCAACTGGCTGTAGACCAACTAAACGAAGAAGCTGGTGACAACAACTACCAGTTTATCGCTGTTCGTTTGCCTTATGGCGAACAAAAAGACGAAGATGAAGCACAGCTCGCACTTTCTTTCATCCAACCAACGCACTCTGTATCAGTAAACATTAAAGCTGGTGTCGATGGTCTCCATGCCGCTTCTCACATCGCACTTGAAGGAACAGACCTTCTTCCAACGGATGCTGCAAAAGTGGACTTCGTGAAGGGTAACGTAAAAGCGCGTGCACGCATGGTCGCTCAATACGAAATCGCTGGTTACGTTGGTGGCTTGGTTCTTGGTACTGATCACTCAGCAGAAAACATCACTGGTTTTTACACTAAGTTCGGTGATGGCGCGTGCGATATGGCACCACTATTCGGCTTGAGCAAACGTCAAGTTCGCGAAGTTGCAGCAACATTGGGTGCGCCTGAGCAACTCGTGAAGAAAGTACCAACGGCAGACTTAGAAGAGCTTGATCCTCAAAAAGCTGATGAAGATGCTCTGAGTTTAACTTACGAACAAATCGATGACTTCCTAGAAGGCAAGCCAGTATCTCAAGAAGTCAGCGATCGCCTTGTGGCTATCTACAAAATGACTCAACACAAGCGTCAGCCGATCCCAACGATCTACGACTAAATCACGATTGTGCACATCAACGATTCGTTTTTAAATCGTTCTGCTATAGATAAAAACGCCGCTAATTTAGCGGCGTTTTTGTTTGCTTGTTACAAGCAGTGTTTATGCTCAGCAACGTTAGTCTGTCAGCGTCACATCCGTTTCCGGAATAGCACAACACGCGAGCACTTTCCCCATCGCGCGCTCTTCTGCGCTCAGTGCAGGCACGTCAGGATGCTCTACCTGTCCTGATTCTAATTGAACCTTACAAGCACCACACAAGCCCGCACGACAACTATTGGTAATACTTTTACCGGCATTCTCAACTTGTTCAAGTAACGTTTGTTGGTTGTTACCCATCAACTTAAAGCCGTTGAATTCAATCTCAACACTTTTCTCTGGCTTAGCTTTTGTCGCTGCAACACCAAATGCTTCTTGATGATAATTGCCTTCTGGGAGCCCCTTCTTAAGCAATAGGTTTTTCGCCTTTTGCATAAAGCCGTCAGGACCACAAACAAACACTTGGCGCTGTTCAACATCTTTGATCTGTTTTATATGAGATAGACTGATTCGCCCCTTAAGACCAAACCAATCTATCGCAGGTTGCGTTAAGCAGATCTTTACATCCAACCCCGGGTGTTGGCGCTTTAACTCGTTTAACTCATCCTTGCACGGAATATCAATCTCGCTGCTGCACTGATGGTAGAACACCACATCATCGAGTTGGTTGTGATCAGCCAAATAACGAACCATCGACAGCATTGGTGTTACGCCGCTACCAGCAGACAACAGCAATAGAGGCTGAACAGAATGCTCTTTTAGATGAAATTGACCATCTGGTGTTTCCGCTTCCAGAACATCCCCCACTTGTAGGTTGTCAAGCAAAGCATTGGATACGCGCCCACCAGAAACACGTTTCACCGAAATTGCGTAGCGTCCCGGGCGAGACGGGCTAGATGACAGCGTATAACGACGCCCTACTTTCTTACCGTCTATATCCACTTCAATAGGTAAATGCTGTCCCGGTAAGTACGTTGGTAATTGACCTTTGCTTGGCTCAAGCCACAAGGTGACAAAGTCGCGTGCGATTTCTTCTCGTTCGACACAAGTTAGCGTCATTCGCTGAGGAGAGTTGTCTGGATAGAACTCTGGCTCTTTGTATTCCAGCACTTCAACTTTGTCACCAGAACGAATAATGCCTTCGTTCAGAGCAACAAGGTTTTGACCGAAGAACACGCCCCCACGCTCGTTTGCACGAAACTCTTGCAATGTCTTCAGTGGTTCTTTGCTTTCTCGAAATGTGCCTCGCTGAGTATTAACGGTAGTTAGAATACATCGCTCACATGGTTTTACTGATTCAAATTCCACTTCGCCAATGCGAATACGCTTCCATGAGTCTTCTTCAAATAGCTTGGTATCAGATACCACAAGGTTGGTTCGGAATTGATCCATTGAGTGCAGCTCAGAGCTTCTGCGGTTTAATTCTTCCAGTGATGCCTCACTGATGACAAGTACTGGGTAGCCATCGGCAAAGCTGACGTTGTGACCCAGTTTCTCTCTTATGCGATTTGATTGCTCACCAGTAAAAAGTAACTCGACGCGAAGACCTAATACTTTGCTAAACCAATCATCCGCTTCATCCGTGGTGGTATATGCCGTAAAACTGTCTTTCCAAACCGTTGCAGGTGCTTCCTGCATTTTGAAATCTTGATAGCGAATCTTTAGTGGCTCTTCGCCAAGACTGGTAAACACCACTCCGTCTGGCAACAGCGCGGACTTGATGGTCACCATTTGAGGGAACTTTCGAGCTGTCACCATTGAGCCATCTGACGTCGCAATCATAAATCGACGATCAAAACTCAATCCTTGTTTTTCTACCCAAGCGGAAGATAACGCAACGCCTCCGACGGATTTGACTGGAAAAACATTAATTTGGGACAAAACTGATTGCGACATAGCCTTCTTCCTACAGGTACTTTCTCATTATTGGACTATCATATCCTTATAACAGTTATGACCCAAGCCTCTATAAAATATCGATTTATAACCGCACCTTCGTCAGTCACCCGATATGACGCTTGCTTTGCAGGTGGAAGAACTTCTTCTTATGAATGGAGTCCCATAAATTTGCATAGTATTGACGAAACTAGGATTGCCAAGATGTGATATTGAGCACATAATTCGCCAACTTTTTGACACTATAGATAATCTATCCGGAGCATAGACCATGGATACTAATAAACTGATTCTAATTCTACTTTGTATCTTCCTTCCACCAGTGGCGGTTTACATGGAAAAAGGTCTAGAGAAAGACTTCTTCATCAACCTGATCCTGACTTTCTTCTTCTTCCTACCCGGCACAATTCACGCGCTTTGGTTGACGATGAAGTAACCAACTGAGCTCCTACCGTAAAGAAATGTGAAAAATGGGGTGAAATAGAACTGCAATTCCTCTATCATCCTGTCGCCTGAGCGCAAGCGTTTGCTCTTGAGGTAAATGCAGCGTTTAGGCTCCAAACATAACTTTTTAATGGTGGGAGCAATTAATGACAACACTGACTATTACTCGTCCTGACGATTGGCACGTTCACTTACGCGATGGTGAAGTTCTAAAAGATACCGTTCGCGATATTAGCCGTTATAACGGCCGTGCGCTGATCATGCCAAACACCGTCCCACCAGTGACCGATACTGAAATGGCATTAGCCTACCGTGATCGAATCCTTGCTGAGCAACACGGCGAGCAATTCGAACCTCTTATGGCGCTATACCTGACAGACAACACCACGCCAGATGAAATCCGCAAAGCCAAAGCAACAGGCAAAATTGTCGCAGCAAAGCTTTACCCAGCAGGTGCAACCACCAACTCTGATTCTGGTGTAACCGATGCAAAGAACATCTACCACGTTTTTGAAGCGATGGAAGAAGTTGGCATGCTGCTTTTGGTTCATGGAGAAGTGACTCACAACCACGTTGATATTTTTGACCGTGAGAAGGAATTCCTAGACACGGTTCTTGCTCCTATCGTTAACGACTTCCCTAACCTAAAAATCGTTCTTGAACACATCACGACGGCGGATGCCGCAAACTTCGTTAAGAACGCTTCTGATAACGTCGCAGCAACCATCACTGCTCACCACCTGCTGTTCAACCGCAACCACATGCTAGTCGGTGGCATTAAGCCTCACTTCTACTGCCTGCCAATCCTTAAGCGCAATACCCACCAACAAGCGCTTATCGAAGCAGCAACAGGCGGTAGCAAGAAATTCTTCCTAGGTACAGATTCAGCGCCGCACGCAAAAGGCGCAAAAGAATCAGCTTGTGGTTGTGCAGGTTCTTATACCGCACACGCAGCACTAGAACTTTATGCAGAAGTGTTTGAGAATGAAGGCAAACTAGAAAACCTAGAAGCATTCGCAAGCTTAAATGGTCCTGATTTTTACGGCATCGCTCGCAACTCAGACACAGTAACGCTAGAAAAAGCAGCTTGGGATGTACCAGAAACGATGCCGTTTGGTAGCGACATCGTTGTGCCAATTCGTGCAAATGAAAAGATTGAGTGGGAAGTGAAGTAATCATCTCCACGAAATAAAAATGGGTCATGCCACCATATTCGATATGGAAACGCATGACCCTTTTCTTTTGGCTCCTATAAAGCCTTATGTCTACTGTCTACTGTCTACAGAGTAATTATTTACCACGAACTTTCTCTACTAAAGTCCAAGCTGCAACCACAACCAAGCCAGCGATGACACCAATCACACCATTAAGCAATGTCGGCACAATCGCCGTCGCAATCGTATGACCACGGAAATCCATGATGATCGGTTCAATCAGATGATGAATTGCAGGCACGTTATGGACAACAATACCGCCCCCAACAAGGAACATTGCCGCAGTACCCACCACAGCAAGCATCTTCATCAACTTAGGCGCAAACGCCACTAACGCTCCACCTAGCTTGGCTTTCAGTCCTTCACCATTTGATGTGCGTTCTAGGTAAAAACCTAAGTCATCAAGCTTAACGATGCCAGCGACTAAGCCGTAAACACCAATGGTCATCAATACCGCGATTAAGCTGACCACAAGGATTTGCGTTACGATGCTTGAGCCTGTCACCGTACCCAAAGCAATCACGATGATTTCTGCAGAGAGGATAAAGTCAGTACGAATCGCACCGGCGACCTTTCTCTTCTCGTACTCTTCAACCGATTCTCCGGTATTGAGCTCTTCTTTCTTCTCTTCATGTTGGTGCGCATGAGGAAAAAGCTTTTCTAAGATCTTCTCAGCCCCTTCAAAGCAAAGAAACAAACCACCAATGAGAAGTAATGGCATGATCAGCCAAGGAATGAAGGCACTGATCAACAACGCCGATGGCACTAGAATCAGTTTGTTTTTAAACGACCCTTTTGCCACCGCCCAAACCACCGGGATTTCTCGTTCTGACGCTACGCCAGACACCTGTTGCGCATTTAGCGCTAAATCGTCGCCCAGTACACCAGCGGTCTTTTTCGCCGCCATCTTCGACATCAACGCGACATCATCCAATACAGCTGCAATGTCATCCAACAGTGTTAGTAAACTTGCTCCAGCCATTTATTTATCTCTTTTATGGAATTGAATAAGTAACAAAATGTAACACCAATAAACTACTCAGCAAAGTTATGATTTCGCAAAGAATAAGGTCACAAATTGTGTTTTCTATTGCCGTGGCTTTGAGACAGGACTAGTCTTGTCTTACCTTTCACGCACACAAAAGAAAAAGTATAGATGAAAAGCGGATACACTTACCCAATTGGTACCCCAGGTCAGTCATGGGGTGAAGCAGAACGTAAAGCTTGGCGTGAGCAACGTGACGTAAAACGTAGCTACCAAGAAGAAGTCGTGACCAAAATTAATGCTCTTCGCGAACGTTTTGATGTTGAGCAATACGGCGCGCTCTCTTACGACGAGGCGCGCTTCCCTCTGTTTTGTATCAAGACTCGTAACTGGGATGCTGCAAAACCGGTTGTTTTAGTAACTGGCGGCGTACATGGCTACGAGACAAGTGGCGTACATGGTGCGCTGAAGTTTGTTGATACGCAGGCAGAGCGTTATGCAGAACACTTCAATATTGTCGTTGCACCATGTGTCAGCCCTTGGGGGTACGAGGTGATCAACCGCTGGAATCCAAATGCGATTGACCCAAACCGCTCTTTCTACGCAAATAGCCCTGCGGAAGAGTCAGCTAACTTGATTAAGCTTGTTGCGACCTTAGGTGATGTTCTAATGCACATCGACCTGCACGAAACCACCGATTCTGACGAGACCGAATTCCGCCCTGCACTTGCAGCACGTGATGGTCTTGAATACATCGAAGGCATGATCCCAGATGGTTTCTACACGGTGGGCGATACAGAAAACCCGCAACCTGAGTTCCAAAAAGCCGTCATCGAGTCAGTAGCGAAAGTAACGCACATTGCACCTGCTGACGATAAAGGCGAAATCATTGGTTCGCCAGTGGTGCAATTTGGTGTGATTAATTACCCAATGGTGAAACTGGGTCTGTGTGGCGGCGTCACCAACTGCACTTACGGCACTACAACAGAAGTTTACCCAGACAGCCCGAAAGTCACTGATGAAGAGTGTAACGACGCTCAAGTTGCAGCAGTTGTAGGTGGTTTAGATTACGTGCTTACTCAGCTATAACAAGCGGTTCTTATATTGCTCCGGTGTAATGCCGGAGTATTTCTTAAACATGGCGATAAAAGGACTGGCCTGGTTGTAACCCAATGTCAACGCCACCTCTTTTACGGTTTGCCCCTTCCTTAACAACTCCATCGAATGCAAGTAACGCACTCGCAATCGCCACTCGGTAAAACTCATCCCTAACTCACTTTGACAATGGCGAGCTAAAGTGCGCTCTGTGGTATGAACCTTTTCCGCCCATTCCCCCAAGCTAATTTCATCAGTTGGCGCTTCTTCGACGGCTTTAAGAATTGGCTCCAGATATTTGTTGTCTGTGGTTGGCAAAAAGTGATGTTCGACTTCTTGTTTGGCTAGCTGATCCAACAAGACCTGAACGAGGCGTTTATCTTCTTCGCTCTTAGCAACATTAATATCACGCTGGCGAAAGTCTTCCACAATCGCCGAAACAATGGGCGTCACTTTGATCAAGCTCGTTTTGGATGGAAAGTGCTGAGTCAACTCTGGGTCGATATTTAACGAGCAGTATTCCAAAGGCTTACGATTATAACTGGTGTGACGGATCCCAGCCGGTACCCAAATCGCAAGATGCGGAGGCGCTAAGAAACGTGTGTCTTCCGCATCCATTTCTAGAATACCGCCACTGATCAGTTGAACTTGTCCCCACGGGTGGCTGTGAATGCGAGTTTCTGTATTCGACAAAAAGGCTTCAAAATTCATAAACACATCTGATGGTGCTCTGTCGATTGATAATGACGGATGAAGATTCCTTGTGCTCTTTTTCAAATTTGTCTTCCTATCGCTTACGATGTCTTTCCAGAGATACTTTTCATTATAAAGACCTGTCAGACTAGCGCCATTAATTATTCTGCGATGAGGTTCTCATGGTTTATTTGCTTCCGTTTTTTACTGTCATGATTTGGGGTGGGAATTCCATCGTAAATAAAATGGCAGCAAGTGCCATCGAACCTAGCGCAATGAGTTTCTACCGTTGGTTTGTTGCTATGGTACTTTTAACGCCATTTTGCTTACCAGCAGTGATCAAACAACGTCATGTGATTCGCCCATACTTGGCTAAATTGGCTTTCCTCGCACTATTAGGCATGGTGCTAAACCAATCCCTAGGTTATTACGCAGGGCTAACAACGACCGCTTCTAATATGGCACTGATTACGTCTCTCGTTCCTTTGATCAGTGTTTTCTTGAGTGTACCTTTACTTGGCAAGTCGATTTCCATGCTGAGCGTGGCAGGTGGTGTGATTTCATTAGGCGGCTTGGCGTTTATGTTAGGGCACGGCGATATCACCTACTTCCTGCATCAAGATATGACGCAAGGTGACAGCTTGATGCTGCTGGCTGCGCTTTGCTACGCAATTTATTGTGTGTTACTAAAACGCTGGAAGATGCCTTTCAACAGTATGACTTTGGTTTACATGCAAGGCTTTTTCTCATTGGTTATGCTTGCGCCATTGTGGCTAAGCAGCGATCAACTTCTACCAAGCCAAAGCGCATTACCTTTAATTGCTTACGCTGGTATTGCCGCGTCTATCTTTGCTCCATTGATGTGGGTAAAAGCGATTGACTTGATTGGTGCTGACTCAAGTGCCATGTTCATGAACCTGATGCCTGTGGTTTCGGTAGCTCTCGCTTCAACCATGCTCGGCGAAGAAGTTCATGTTTACCACATCATTGGCGGTATGTTGGTTATCTCTGGCGTTATCTTGTCGCAAATTAAAGTACGTAGAAAAGGCAAAGTCATCGACCCAGAAGCTCAAACTGCAACGAGCTCATAGCAACTAAAAAGAAAAGAGCCATGATGGCTCTTTTCTTTTTGCTTTCATTTGGATTAAAGGGCTTCAGCCTGCTTTTCCAATTCTTTGCTTGTCTTTTGGCTCACAAACTCTTTGTATAGCGCCGCTTTATCCGTTGGATCAATATCCGTTCCTGCCGTTACAGCAGAGTTAAACATCTTTTCTGATTCAATCTTTGGCATGACTACTAGCGCACAAATTTGCTCTACACCACCAATTTCAACCAGTGATACTTGCTCAACTTGGCTCTTTTGAATTGAAGTATTAGTTATTTGCTTAGCGATTTGCTCAAAAGATGTGCCAGAGGTTTGACCGTCAACTGAGCTATCAATTTTTTGATAGTTCTTCTCTAACACACTGACTTTAATATCAAGGTTTTGCGCAAGCGTGTTACGTGCTAGAGAGATAGCGTGGTTACGATCAACAGAAAAGTTACCTGACGCCGTAACACAGTTTGACGCTGCAAAGCCATTCGCTGAAGTTGGGTTTAGTACCCAGCTAGGCACATTGCTGCCTTTGTTGGTTTCCACTTTCGCCGTGTTTTCAGAACCACTTTGACTCGCACAACCAGATAAGATCACTGCGCTGATTGCAGCGGTAAGAATTTGATATTTCATCTTCAATTCCTTTTAGATAATTGAGTTGGACTGCGCATGATAGGTTTTCATTCTATCGTTGACCTTTTTGAGATATTTGCGAGTCTCGTTATAAGGTAAGTTCTTGATAAGGTGCTCATATACTTCATCAGAACTCATGGTATTGATTTTCTTAATCGCACTAGAAACACGTCGCTCACCAAATGCTTTGGCCACGTTACCTGACCCGGTGTTGTAAGCCGCGATCACACTGTAAGTCGCACTTTGTGGGTCTTTAATGCCTTTTAGGTATCGACTCTGAAGAATTTTTAGATACGCCGTGCCAGTTTCGATATTCAAATTGGGATCGTATAAGTCATTCGCTTTCATCGGCTTATCTTTACCGCGATATAGCTTATTCACGTCATGACCAGCGGTTGTCGGCACGATTTGCATCAGCCCATATGCGGGCACATGAGATTTTGCTTTCGGGTTGAAATGCGACTCTTCGTGCATGATTGCCAAAACAAGTGCAGGCGGTAGTTCTCGCTTTGCACTTTCTTGTTGAATCGCAGGAAGGTACTGATTGGCGCGGTTCACCAGTGATGATTTTGGAATCTTGACCTTATACTCAACAATCTTTTTAGGCTGTTGCTTTAGCTGCTTTTCTTGCTGAGCTAATTCTTGCTTCACAGCAGCAATACGTTTTTCTTCCTGCTTCACCATTTGTTGTTTTTGCTGAACAATCACTTGCTCTTGCTTTTGTTCACTTAACACCGCACTTTTTTCAGCAGCAAAGATGTCAAGTTGACTCATTTGGCGCTCAGTTTGCGCTTCAATCTCTTTCTTCACCTCTTCGAAAGTCTTTGGTTCTACTTTAATTTCCTCAACGAAAACCATTGTGGGCTCAGCTTTTTTAGGCTGAGTTACACCAACTTCTTCAAACACCTTGGCGTTTTTCTCGATAACGGCATTGACGACTTCAGCTTCAACAACTGGAGCTTCGGCTTTTTCTTCTTCCGCAGGCGGTAAGTAGCTAACCGTAATCTCACCTTTCTCCAAATCAACAACGGTTCGTGCGTTATGTTGTTCGTCATAAACCACTACCACATCCGGAGAAGGTATTTTGGTGTCACCCCATTTTTGAATAGAGGCTTTCTGTTTTTTGTCCCAATCCGCTAAGTAAGCTTGCTGCCATTGATTGAACTCTTGAATTTGGGCGGCATACCATTGCTCAAACTCATCCGTATCATCAGCGGTTAATTGTTCGATTTCTTGGTCCAGTTCAGCAAAAGGATCATTTGCAAAACTTGGTTGCATCACAATTAGGTTTAACAACGCAGCCAGTGCGCAATATTTCAATTTCATAAATTGAGTTACCGTAATTTGTTAAATCAGAAATAAGAAGACAGATCTCCGACACTCTCAGCTTGTTGCTCAAACATTTGATCTTCAATGTCTATCACCAAACGCTCGCATTCTTTGCTTGAGCACTGCTTCGCGATGAACAAGCTTTCCTCAAGTCCTCCTTGCTCAAACTGCCATTGAGCTAGCCAGTGCTTGATTTCACTGTTGGAAATTGCGGAAACATCGACATACTGCTGATAGTAATTTTCAGCTTTGGTCACGTCTGATTGAGATAAGAGCAAGGTGACCAAACCTGCAGCATCCATCGCAACGCTAGGTTCTTTGATGATCAACGGTAATATCGGCTTGATGTGCTGGTACTGCTTTGTTGAGTAATACGCAACGGCATAGTTCAGAGCTGTGGTTTGGAGATTGGTTTTGTAGCCAGTATCATTCACATTCGCACGGCACTGAGCTTGACTCTTACTCACTGAAGAAAACTGAATATTGGTCAGTTCGTAAGTTAGACTCACAAAAGGCCACGAATCTAAAGTTTCACGAATGAAACCACCTTCAAGCAACTTGTCTTCGTATTTTTTGCGAAGCTCTAAACCGAGCCCTTTACGACACAATGACTTCATTTGTTTCGCGGTCAGTTCATGCTGTCTTTTCACTTCAACTGACACTTCTGCATCACTGGTTTTAAGCTCATAATCCGTGCCGTTGAACGACCAAGAATGAGAGTCGGAAGCAAAAACTGGTAGACCTAAAAGGCCTACCAGAACAAGCAAGTATCTGTGGTTACAGATCATTTGCGTTACTCACTTGACCAGATGGTCCTTGAGTATTGTTGCTTCCGTCAGTCAGACCGCCAGTTGTTGAAATTTTGTGGTCTGAGCTTGCGTTTTGACCTTCACGAACGCGCTTTTTGTTTTCTGCAGCTGCTTGCTTTGCCGTCGCCTCTAGAGAAGGGGCATAAACCGCAACGGCTAACATCCAGTCACCATCGCTACTCTTAAAGGTTTTAACGGAAACACCTGGAGGAACTTGACCCGCTGCAAATGACTTGTACGAATCAAAGCTCTTGATGTTGTTCATGAACGTGTGTTTGTCTTCTGCCAATACTTTCGCATCTGCAGGGTTAACGCTCTCAGGTGGGTACTCGAACTGTTCATTCTTCTCTAACTGGTTCTCTGTGAAACCACCTTCCCAGTAAACTTGTTCACCTTGCATTACTGCAATCAGACCGTTTCTCGCTTTTGCTTGCGCTTGAGATTTAGACATACCAAGCAGCTTGCGTTTCACGCTCTTATTCTTGTTGTCACGAATGATCGAAGAACCGAAACCAAGTACAAACGACTCGCCCGTTTCAGCGTTGGTAATCACTTTCGCACCAACAGGAGGCATCACACCCGCCTGCAGATCAGCGATGATTTGTTTGAAAATCACGTTTGGTTCTGTAGTCTGAGTCAGAGCGCCCACTTTACGCTTCGTTTGCTCACGTGTTTTCGGCGTTGAAATCAAACTAACACGAACTAGGTTTTCACTTGGATCATCATACACATCGAACGTCACGTAACCTGCCAACGCGCCTTTTACTGACTCAGCACAGTTATCGCTCATCATGCTTGTGGTGTTTGCCGCGCCTTCTGTCGCAGTATCAATCACATCCATGGTTTCGTTGATCGCTGTCGCACACATGTTGCTCATGCCTTCCATGTTTTCCACTAATTGCTTTTTCGCAATTTGGAAAGCTTTCATGTATGCACCACGCTTAGATAACAACGTCGCGTTACGGTTTTCGTAAGTTTCGTAGCTACCAGAACCCGTAGATAGAATACCGATACCCGAGCCAACTGCGATCATCTTAACGCCATCACCTTCGTCTTCGATCAGGCTTTGGTGAGCAACAAGTACCGCGGCTTTCGGGTCTGCCGCCACAACTAGATCACCCACCTCTTTTACGTCATCTGTATTTACAGCTTGTGTTTCAGAAGGTGCATCGGTTGCAGGAACGAGATCATTAAGGTCAAAATCTACATTTGCATGTGCAGAACCAAAGGCACTTGCTAGTACCAATGAAAGAAGTGTTTTTTTAAACATAAATATCCTGTAGAGGTCTTAAAGCACGTTGATTTGGTAATCGTTCAAAACACGTAGCTTGGACTGATAATTTGGCTGATGAATGCGCAACGTTGGCTGGATAAACTGAGCAAGGTCATTGGCGCTGTTTAATGAGCGAAGTCGGACAATAACCTTGCCAGAACGACTTTCAATCTTAATATCAGAAACGCCGTTAATCGCACTAAGCAAGGTATAAAGTTGACCTTGTTGACCCGCCGCTTTCGGCGTAAAGATCAATTCTCTAACCGGGCCACCACGCATTGCCATTTTTTGGACGGCGCTATGTAACGCTTGAGTCAGCATTTTCTGGTTTTGATCGACAGCCAAGTGCACTGACGCTAGTTCATTCAGCATCCCCTCTTTGTTAGGAAGGGTCATCAGTGTTGGATCGTTGTGCCAATTACCGTATTCATTACCCGCTCGGTCTAATAGCTTAGCCGCCAATTCCAACTGCAAGCCGGAAGGCGTCACTTTCTCTTTTTCTTGAACTTGAAGAATGATGGTTGCCTGCTCTGGAGTACCAGAGAGATCGAAGCCCATCTGAGCAAGAGAGCTACTGAACGTGGTTTGAACAACCGGAAGGTGCGCATCCACGTAAACGGCAGGTTGCCCTAAACTCTTGATAAGTTGAGCGATCTTAGCCTCAACCTTTTGGCGTTCAACAGACACATCGAGCGTCACGACAAGCACACCATTTGGTTTAGTTTGGCTAGAAATTTCGCTCCAACCAGTAATCATACCTTGCGATTGCATTGATAAGGATTGTACAGCCACATCATGCAAGTTAAAGTCATCACTGACCGCATTTGCCGACATGCTTGAATAGGTTTGCTGGAGGTAGCCAGATTTAACCATCACGCCCAAAACTTGGCTGATAGCACGACGAAATGCATCTTGCTCAGCCGCTTGGCGCGCACTTAAACCTTGCTTAGCGTTCGGGATACCCTCACCGATGACCACAACAGAAACCGTCGAGTCAGACCCCCAAACAATACCCTCACCTGAGTCTTCTTCTGTTTGCGTTGGTGGCATAAGACGCACATTCACACAGGTATCATCGCCGTAGATTTCAGGTTGCCCAAAATCCGCAGTGATCATCCCTCTCTCGATTCCAGTTACTAACATTTCTCGAGCAGCTTGATTAAACTGTTCGTTGAGTAATTCGGAATCTTCAGAAGATAAAGAAAGTGAAACCTGCCCATTTAAAAACAGTCGCAGGTTATTGATCGCATCCGCTTTCGCCCCCTCTATCGCTAACGCACCACGACCATAGGCGCACCCCTGCTCAACAAGAGCCAGTGTTGACTGGCTCTTATCAAGTTCAAGCGCAGCTGCAGGTGCAGCCGAAAGCAATCCACCGAGGGTAAGACTAAGACTTATCCCTTTTGCGCCCATGTGCTGCGTTCCTTCATGAATTCCATCGGGACACCGACGCTAACTGCAAAGATTCGACGCTGACGATCTGGACGGTAAATACCCTGCTCAGCTTCGTCTTTCACTTGATCAGCAAGCTTACTGTCTTTCCAGCGTACGATTTTGCCTTGAGCACTTTGTTGGCTAGGGTTAACCGTCGCCACACCGATTGGCTCAACAAAACCTGCACTGTACTCAAATACAACCATGGTTTCATTTGGTAATACACCAGCATTTTGACCACGATCTAGCGAGATTCGGTCGCCTTTAATGCCCATAACTTGTGCTGTTGCTGGCATCTCTTTTAGCAGACGAGTCAACATGATATCGAAACCACGTGACGCCATTTCGTTCATCACAGAATCAACGTCTTTACTACTGGTGTAGTTAAAACCGCGGTAGTAGTCACCATTTGCGATTACGGTTGTGAAGCTTTCCTTATCACGAACATCAAAGTTAGAAACGCGGATCTTACCGATATTCGGGTAGCTCAGCTTTTCACGAGTGTACGGGTCAATAACACCCGTCGTCATTTCCATTGATGTTTGGAATAAAGACTGCGTAGAACCAAAGAGCATATCGCCAGTTTTAAGCACGTCGACCTTCATGATGTAGTCCGTCGATAACTTGTCACGACCACTCATTTTTTGTGCGACTTTTGCTGCACCTTCATCGGCAAGAATCTCTTCCATCGCCGCGTTTACTGACTTAGTGTCACGCGTCAAGATACGGAAACGGTTCACACCCGCAAATTGGTTTTCTAACGTGTTCTCAAGCGCTTTCGTTTCGAACTTACCAATACTTGAATGCATTGCATTGAATACATCGGCAGATTTGCCTTGAAGGTTCTCGCTAACGTCAGTTTGAACGTCACCGAAGTAAAGGCGAATAGTCTTTTTTGCTAACGGACAACGGCTGTCTTTCTCGTTTGCTTCGTAAGTACAGAATTGAAGACCTTGAGTGTTGAAGTATGCTGGAACTTCGATGTCACTGTTGGTGAATTCAAACGCTGACTTACCAATGATTAAAGACGAGTTGCCTGCGTTACTCTCAACTGCGTAAGTTTGTTGGCTGGGCGTGCTATTACACCCAGCCAGAACAAGACCAGCAGCGACAAGTGTTGCGATCTTTGAATATTTCATTACGACTTAACTTTCTCTGCTAAAACTTTGTCTAGGTTCTCTAGTTGCTCGATTGTGTTTTGGTCTAGAGAAATCATGTCGTTTGCGTCGTAAACAAGAAGAGAACGTGCTTTCATCTCGTTGTAAGCTTCAACAACTGGCACTTCTTCTTTTGCTTCTGCATCCGCTTCGCCTTCTTCTTCAGACTCGTTCGATAGGAAAGAAAGTGCGTTGCCTAAACCTGCCATTGCAGAATCTTGCGCAATTACTGCCGCGTTGTCTGAAGCAATAATTGCAATTTCAGCTGCCTCAAGCGCGATGTCTTTCGCTAGCTCAACGTTCTTGTCAAAGATTGAATCAGACGCCGCTTTGTACGCTTCAACTTGTGGGCGAATTTTCTTGTTTTCAGCTTTGCCTTCATCGAATTCATTCATCGCAACAAGAAGCTCTTCATCACTCTTATCAGCATTGATCTTTAGGAAACCTGCTACGTCTGCATGCTTGTCTGCTAGTGTGCGGTAGTCTTGGAATACAGCACATTGACGCTCTTGAATCGACACCATCACTTTAGATACTTTGTCTACAGCGTAAGATACTGGTGTGTACTCAGAGCCTAGCTCAGTACAAGATTTAACAAGAGCTGCACTCATTTCGTTGCGGTCAACCGTCGCAGACTCCATACCTGGCATTGAAGAACAACCTGCTAGTGCGGTAGCAAATAGAGAAGCCATGACTGTTTTTTTAAACATTTCTGTATCCTTTAGATCAATACTGAATAGATAGATTTATTAGTAAGCTTTTTAATTATTTTTTGCTCAGCAGCGTGTTTTGCCGCCGCAGAGCTAGCTTGGGATTTACCTAACACGGTGATCACCTTTTGGGTCACCATATGAGATGAATTTGAATCGAAGACTTTAAGTTGAATACTTTGCTTGGCGACAAAGTCTTTCCCTTGTCGTCCCTGCTGGGATTTCGTCTTGATATAAACGGAGATGCCACCATGATTCGACGCAAATGCGTGACGTGATAGCAACTCGTGAATTTGATGAGAAAAAGCATCATTCGATGCGACAAACGAAATCGAGAGCATTTCTCTCTTCGCGTTCATCGTTTCGCTAATCTGTAGGTGTTGTGCACGGTATGACTGTGCAGCATCAGAATCTAAAATACCGAGCACATCGAGCTGAACGGCACTTTTCGTCATTAGCTCTTCAGCATGAAAGTAGTCCTTCACACCACGCCAGTTGTTGTTGAGATTTTTAAGTTTTATCGCAGCCGTTTGGTACGAGACCGTCAAATCATGCTCAACCTGTTTCTGCCAGGTTTTCTTACTCAGCCGATAGCGATACTCACAACCTTTCTCGCCACATTCATGACTTAAAACTTCCAAGTGAGGGATTTCAATTGGAAGTGAATGTATGGATGAATCCTGAGAAAAAGAGGAGTCGACACCATGGGAAGTCTTAACAATAGATGACTTTTCATTCACTTCGATAACACTAATCAAGTTAAGTGCCAATTGCTTCTTAGCATCTTTTAGAGCTACATGTTCAGCGTCACCAAACCCTGAAGCATACAGATACCCAGAGTCCACCCCTGCATATATCTTTATACTAATTAGTGAGATAGCTAAACTAAGACTTAAAACACGGAACAAGAGACTAACCATAAAGTGTTATTTAAAAACGGGCAGAACCATACGAAATAATTAAACCGTATGCAATTGAGCAAACAATCACCAAACAGCACTCCGAACGAATATTTATTCACAAATGAAATTATGTGACATTCATTCCATAATTACAGATCCTTACACAACCCTTACAAACAAAGACACGTCATTCTCAAAAGTAAGATAACCAACAAAACAGATATTCAATTAATTGAATTAGTGCGCTTTTTATCAATAGTGTATTTTTTTAATAAGTGTGACTTATGTTTTATCTATAAAATGATAAAACTCGATTTTTGAAGGATTTTTAGCCAGCTTTCGGATTGCTTAATCCAACTCGAAACGACACTGATGTGATAAATGTTTTGCTGACGTATTTAAGAGTCGTTGCATTGCTGTTACATTGAAGCTAAACAACGCACAAAGGAATGACAGATGAGCAGTGGTCAAAGAGACATTACCCTTCGTTTTCTTGCAGAACCTGGAGACGTAAACTTCGGTGGCAAAGTACACGGCGGCGCCGTAATGAAGTGGATCGATTTAGCAGCTTACGCATGCAGTGCAGCTTGGAGTGGAAAATACTGCATTACCGCGTACGCAGGTGGTATTCGCTTTGTCGCCCCAATTCATGTTGGGAATTTAGTCGAGGTCAGTGCCAAGGTCATTTATACGGGGCGCAGTTCAATGCACATTGCTATTGATGTACAAGCCAGCGATCCAAAAGAATTGAAAAACCGCCTTACAACACATTGCATCGTCATCATGGTTGCGGTTGACGAAGACGGAAAGCCAACTGATGTTCCTAAGTGGAAACCGGAGTCTGAAGAAGATAAAGCGCTCGAACAATCGGCTATTCGCCTAATGAATATGCGCAAGCAGATTGGCGAAGAAATGGAAGCTCACGTCAAATATCTCAAATAAATCAACTTATATACCCAAGTGTCCTCTAGACACTTGGGTGTACCCGTGAAGTAATGTCATGGTTCTGTCATTCACTTCATGCCAGGTTCAAATTGTCATAAATCTTTCACTTTGATTTGGTTAAATCCACCCACAATTTTGGTGTTGGGTAGAGTTTGGATCTTGAGCTTAAAAAAGACCACGTTAAGTGAAAATACATTAACCAATTTAAAAGCGGTCGAATATCAGTGGGTCAGAACCATGTATGTCGAAGGCTATAACGAAGAAGAAATTAACCATTACATACAAACTTGTTTTGGTGGTGACTCAACTTTTGCCGATCTATTCCGCCGTGTTGCTCTACAGCAAGAAAGTTTATATACCTTACTTCAATATGTAGGCTGTGCTCCCTCTAGCCGCGAGTTTTAACGCTTTCTCAGCAAATCCAGCCCCTTCCCTCTAAATACGCTTAAATTAATTCTGTGAAGTGATACGCAGGGCATTCTGATGTCACTGTGTAATCCATTGCAAACTGGTTAGTCTGTATCGGAAATAGAGATTCTACGGGTATAAAAAAACCTGAGTCGAGACTCAGGTTATGGTTACAAGAAACTGTTAGTGATTAAAGCGTAAGGAACTAAGCTAACAGCCAGCTATGCGTAACGCCAATAAAGCCTGATATTACTGATCGGCGGCCAAACCAAAAGCGTAATATCGATGCTAAATATAAGGGCGACCATTTGGTCGCCCTTTTCTAGTTATTCTTTTCTCTCAGAGACCAACTGAGATTATCCTTTCACACCACCAGCTGTCAGACCACCGACTAACCAGCGTTGTGCAAGCAAGAATACGATTGTAATTGGTAGTGCAGACAATACTGCTGCAGCTGCGAAATCACCCCATAGATAGTTCTGCGGGTATAGGTACTGCTGCATACCAACTGCTAGTGTGTAGGAGTTTACATCAGAAAGTAGTAGAGATGCTACCGGTACCTCACCTACAACACCGATAAATGACAAGATGAACACTACAGCTAGAATTGGCACAGATAGTGGTAGTAGTACCAAACGGAACGCTTGCCATGGCGTAGCACCATCCAATGCCGCGGCCTCTTCTAGCGAGTTATCAATCGTCTCAAAGTAACCTTTAATGGTCCACACGTGCAGTGCAATACCACCTAGGTAAGAGAAGATCAAACCACCGTGCGTGTTTAACCCCAGGAACGGAATGTACTGACCTAGTTTGTCAAACAATGCGTAAAGAGCCACAAGCGCAAGTACCGCCGGGAACATTTGGAAGATCATCATCGCTTTCAGGATGGTGTTCTTACCTTTGAAGCGTAGACGTGCAAACGCGTAAGCTGAAGTTGTTGACAGTGCCACGATAAGGATTGACGTGATACCCGCAACTTTTACTGAGTTCCAAAGCCAAGTTAGTACTGGGAATGGAGGCGGTGTTACAGAACCATCTGCATTTGTTACCGAGAAGCCTAGTGCTAACTTCCAGTGCTCTAGCGATGGGTTGTCTGGAATCAGACTACCCGTTGCAAAGTTACCCTCACGGAATGAGATCGCAATGATCATCAGCAGTGGGAAAATAATCAGTGACAGGAAAGCCCAAAGAGCAATATGGGTCGCCCATACACGGTACTTTAAAGATTTACCTTGTACTATAGCCATGGTCGTTACTCCTTAGTCCTGAGATAGCTTAGTGAAACGTAGGTTCAATAGTGCTAGCGCGCCAACCAATAGGAAGATAAGCGTTGCGATTGCACTTGCTAGACCGAAGTCTTGACCACCTGCACCTTCAAACGCGATACGGTACGTGTAGCTTACTAGTAGGTCGGTGTAACCCGCTGGCTCAGAAGTACCAATCATGTTTGGACCACCGCCAGTCAATAGCTGAATCATTACGAAGTTGTTGAAGTTAAACGCAAAGCTCGCAATCAGTAGTGGAGTCAGAGGTTTAATCATCATAGGTAACGTTACTTTCATGAAGTTTTGGACGAAGTTCGCCCCATCGATTGCAGACGCTTCATAAAGGTCATCAGGAATCGCTTTTAGTAGACCCATACATAGAATCATCATGTAAGGGAAACCAAGCCAAGTGTTCACGATCATTACCATGGTTTTCGCTAGGAATGGGTCAGAGAACCAAGATGGGCTAATACCAAAGATAGCGTTCAATACCATGTTGATCTCACCAAAGCTTTGGTTGAAGAGACCTTTAAAGATTAGGATTGAGATAAACGCCGGAACCGCATAAGGCAGAATCAATAGTACTCGGTACACTGCTCGACCTTTAAGCTCCTCCCACTGAACAACACTCGCTAGAACTAAGCCAATAACTAGCGTGAACACAACCGTCAGGATTGAGAATACGACCGTCCAGATGAAGATACTGATGAAAGGCTCTTTGATGCCGTCGTCTTTCCAAACTCGCTCAAAGTTATCTGTGCCAATGTTTACGACAAAACCAGGAGAAACTGTGTTGCCAACAAACTGACCATTCTCATCAACGGGTTGGTAGTAACCCACATCCATGTTTGGACGCAATAGTTCTTGAGTACGGTTGTTGAACAGTGATTCGCCATCATCTTGAAGTGTGTATAGCGGAACCACAGCTGCGAACTTACGTAGACCGCTCATACGAATGTCATCGCCGCTTGGAAGGTGCAAGTCAACGCTGCTTAGTGCACTGCGGTTCTTAACGATAGTTTTGATTGGCTCTTTGTCACCAGTCGCTTCAGTGATAGGCGCTAAATCAAGATCCGTTGCAGAGAAGCCGTCAAGTTGGAAGGTTGGCGTTGCTAATAGCTCGTCGCCTTTCTTCACAACAATTTGATGACCTTGCTCAGTCTTGTACAGAGTGAATGGGAAACTTTCACCACTCTGATAAGTTCTGTCTAACAGTACAGTCTGTGCACGATCGAAAGAAAGCTGGTTTTTCGCGCTGTAGTTAGTAAACGCCAGACCGACGGTATATGCCAAAGGGAACAGGATGAATAGAATCATCCCGGCAATACCAGGGTAGATGTATCGGTGAGCGTAAGTTTTCTTACTACCAAAAATGAATAGCGCTAATGCGGTTAGAATGATCGTAAGTAGCGCAAACGCAATCTCACCGCGAGAATACATTAAGATAGTTGCGTAGCCATTGATAATGCCGACTGTGCCCAATAGTGCCCATTTGGTGAACACTTTTTTGCTGCTTGGTAGGCTGGCTTCTGGTGCTGTCATAGCATCTGTACCTTGAACTGACTGCATAGGGAACCTGCTAGCGAATATAGGATAAATATAGAAAAGTAAGGAGGAGTTGCCCCCTCCTTAAAAAGGGTATTACTGAATTATTTAGTCATTTGTTTTTCTGCATCTGCTAGAGCAGCATCTACAGTTTGACGACCGTCAACAACATTGATGATAGCGTTCTTAGCTGCACCCCAGAATGCATTCATTTGTGGGATGTTTGGCATGATTTCACCGTTCATCGCGTTGTCCATTGTTGCTGCGATACGAGTATCTGAATCTAGCTCACGTTGGAACGAGTTAAGCGCTACTGCACCTAGAGGCTTGTCGTTGTTAACCATACGTAGACCATCGTTAGTTAGTAGGTAGTTCTCGATGAACTCTACCGCTAGGTCTTTGTTAGGTGATGCAGTGCTGATACCCGCAGTTAGTACACCAACGAATGGCTTAGAAGACTGACCTTGGAATTTAGGCAGTGTTGTTACACCGTAGTTGATGCCAGACTTCTCGATGTTGCCCCAAGACCACGGACCGTTGATAGTCATTGCTGCAGTACCTTGGTTGAACGCAGACTCAGATACTGAGTAGTCCATATCCGCAGAGATTACGCCTTTGTCTACTAGACCTTTAACGAAGTTCATCGCGTCTTTCACGCCTTCCTTCGCGATACCAGCATCTTTAATGTCGTAACCTTCAGATGTGTATTTAAACGCGTAGCCGCCATCAGCTGCCATTAGTGGCCATGTGAAGTACGGTTCTTTTAGGTTCCACATGATCGCAGACTTACCGTCTTTCTTAAGCTTCGCATCTAGCGCTGCTACTTCTTCCCAAGTCTTAGGTGGGTTTGGAACAAGGTCTTTGTTGTAGATTAGAGATAGAGACTCAACTGCTACTGGGTAACCGATAAGTTTGCCGTCGTAACGAACTGCATCCCATGCAAAATCAACGATGCCGTCTTGAATTTCTTTAGATGGTTTGATTTCAGCTAGTAGACCAGATTCTGCGTAGCCACCGAAACGGTCGTGAGCCCAGAATACGATATCAGGACCATCACCTGTCGCTGCAGTTTGAGGGAACTTGTCTTGTAGACCGTCTGGGTGAGCCACTGTTACCTTGATGCCAGTGTCTTCTTCAAACTTCTTACCAACTTCAGCAAGACCGTTATAGCCTTTGTCGCCGTTGATCCAGATAGTCAGTTGTCCTTCTTCGATGGCAGCATTAGCACCAAAAGAACCCAAAGCAACAAGAGTACCTAGTGCTACAGCGCTTAATTTTTTCATGTTCGTATCCTTTTTATATTTTTGATGTAGGGCTAGTCCATTGAGGTTCAGCCGTATTTCGACATATATCATCTGAAATAATCCTATATGTCTCATCCTCCTAATCCCTACGCCCTTGCAATTATGACGTATTTTCGTGATCTGAATCGCCAAGGGTTAGAGACTCAAATCACAAAATGAATACTTCCTGTGATCGGTTTCAACTTTAGGTCACGCAATAATGTGATTTCAGCCCAACTCCCACTCTACTCCTCCTTTTTGACTCCTCCCCGCCTACTCCCCCTACAATTATTTCGATTAGGAGGATGTAGCAGTGAACACAATCTTAGAAACTGCAGTCATCCAAGAGTGGATGGTAAGAACCCTTTCCCAGCAGTACCTACCCTATAGGTGAAAAGATTTGCTGGTTTTTCATTGCCATACGAGTGGAATGTCATTATTGGTGTTGTTTGTGGTAATTATTTCACGGGGGAGACAACACGAATAATGTGGGGGAGAGAAACTCGTATTTGGCTATGATGGGTAGTGCTCCAGTTCAGGACATTTGGAGCGCTACCCTGTTTTTCTTACCAATCCCAATAACTTACCGACTCCTACTGTTACTGCTCGCTAGATAATTCATATAATGATGAGCGGTGAATAATAAAAATTGATCGAGGACGAGCTACATGGCGAGTGTCACGTTAAAAAATGTTTGTAAAGCGTATGGCGACGTACTGATTTCTAAGAACGTAGATCTAGAGATCAACGAAGGTGAATTCGTTGTTTTCGTAGGTCCATCAGGTTGTGGTAAATCTACCCTGCTACGTTGTATTGCCGGTCTTGAAGACATTACTTCAGGTGATTTGTATATTGGTGACCAGCGCATGAATGACGTAGAACCATCCAAACGTGGTGTTGGTATGGTGTTCCAGTCTTATGCTCTTTACCCACACCTAAACCTATATGACAACATGTCATTTGGTCTGAAACTAGCAAAAGCTGACAAAGCTGAAATCGATAAGCGTGTTGAACACGCAGCAGAAATTCTACAGTTGGGTCACCTGCTAGAGCGTCAACCAAAAGCACTTTCTGGTGGTCAACGTCAACGTGTTGCGATCGGTCGTACGCTTGTGTCTCAACCAGATGTATTCCTTCTTGATGAACCATTATCAAACTTGGACGCAGCACTGCGCGTAAACATGCGTGCGCAAATCACGAAGCTACAACGCCAGCTTGGTTGTACCATGATCTACGTTACGCACGATCAGGTTGAAGCGATGACAATGGCTGACAAAATTGTCGTTCTTGATGGTGGTTATGTATCACAAGTTGGTAAGCCATTAGAGCTTTACCACTACCCACAAAACCGTTTTGTTGCTGGTTTCATTGGTTCACCAAAGATGAACTTCATGAGTGTTTTCATTGACGAAGTCGAATCAGAGCGCGTAAAAGTACAACTTTCTAACGGTGTATCATTCTGGATCCCAGTAGATGGTACGACGGTGAACCGCGGTGACCGTATGTCACTAGGTATTCGCCCAGAGCACTTAGTTCAAGCCGTTGACGCTGATGCGACAATTCACGGTGAAGTGATGATCGTAGAGAAACTAGGTAACGAGACTCAAGTTTACCTAAACCTAGAAGGTGCGGACGCAGACGTTATCTACCGTCAACCAGATACACTACCAGTAGAGTCTGGTGACAAACTAGAAATCGGTATCCCTGCACATCGTTGTCACCTATTCCACAGCGATGGTCGCGCATGCCGCCGACTACATAAAGAAAACGGCGTAGATTTCGAGTAAAACTTCTTTCACCTTTGCTTGCTACCAATCCCTCTCATTCGAGAGGGATTTTTTATTTCCGAAACTAACGTATTAATTTTCCGTCCTAAGAATTAATTCGATAGACCATAAGCAAATTAAAACCTTAGTTTCTTTTCAATCCTTTACGATTAGTACTTTTACCCGCCCTACTCAGACAAGTATTAAGTTTTTCCTAAACTGCCAATATTAGCCGAAGGTCTAAATTTCATTCTTATTTCCACTTACCTAAACAGAGCGAATTTTTAAACTAATTTCCGAATTATGGTGATTGATAGATCGGTTTTCTGCGGTCACCGACAAACACATTTTATTTATCACTAAAAAGCGTTAACGACACGGATATTGGGAAACGACACCCAATGGCGGTAGCGTGTCTTAAGGGAAATTAGGTTATGAAACACAAAGGACTCATACGTTCTCATGAGATGGAATTCGCATTTTTATACCGCATCTCTGATCTCGTAGTCATCGTCTCGTTTATGCTGTTTTTGGTTGTCAAAGATGCCAACACGTCACTCTACAAAGATTACGTTATCCTATCTTTCGTAGGCAGCGTTTCTTTCCTCATCATGGCTGAGAGCGGAAAGCTATATCGTTCTTGGCGCACCAGTTCATTTAAAGAACAAATATTTATCCTGTGCATTTCATGGTTAGTGACCTGCACCTTCCTGTTTATGGTTCTGTACTTTTCTCAAGTACATGTCTTGTTCGAGCGCTACATTCTTGCATCTTGGTTCTTAATTACACCAGTACTACTTCTTTCTTGGCGCGTTGCGTTTCGTGCGGTCTTGGCATACATGAGAAAGATGGGCTACAACACTAGAACTGCAATCATTATTGGTCAAACGCCACACGGTTTAACACTTGCAAATGAACTAGAAAGCCACACAGAGCATGGTGTCTTATTTGATGGTTTCTACGATGAGCGCTCTAAAGACCGATTGCCAGAATCCGAATACCCAATAAAAGGCAATGTTGGTCTAGCCTTAGAACGAGCTAAACGCGGTGAAGTGGATTACGTTTATATCGCTATGCCAATGCACGCTAACGAGCGTATTGCATCATTCCTGACTCAGTTTTCAGACACCACGGCGAACACTTACCTTATCCCTGATTTCTTTACCTATAACTTACTGCACTCTCGTTGGGATCAAATAGGTCAAGTTCAAACACTCAGCGTTTTCGATACACCTTTCGCTGGTATTTCATCATGGGTAAAACGTCTAGAAGATATTGTTTTATCAAGCATTATCTTGCTTCTTATTTCACCAATCCTACTCGCAATTGCTATCGGCATTAAAGCTACATCTAAAGGTCCGGTTATCTTTAAGCAATTCCGCTACGGATTGGATGGCAGAAAAATTGAAGTTTGGAAGTTCCGTTCAATGACCACGATGGAGCAAGGGAACGACGTAAAACAAGCCACCAAAAACGATCCTCGCATTACACCATTTGGTGGGTTCCTACGTCGCACTTCTCTTGATGAACTGCCCCAGTTTATCAATGTTCTGCAAGGCACGATGTCGATTGTCGGTCCGCGTCCGCATGCGGTTTCACACAATGAGGAATATCGCCAAATCGTCGACCGTTACATGCTAAGACACAAAGTAAAACCAGGCATCACAGGCTGGGCACAAATCAATGGCTACCGTGGTGAGACCGATACACTCGATAAAATGGAAAAGCGTGTCGAGTTCGATTTGGATTACATCCACCAATGGTCAGTTTGGATGGACATCAAAATCATCTTCCTGACGATATTCAAAGGATTTACAGGTTCAAATGCGTACTAAGTCGATCATGATAAAAAAGACGTACTTGGGGGTTGTTCTAGTACTAAGCTCTGCTGCTTCAATGGCAGAACCGATGGCTTACAGAACCGAATCAGGCATTGAGTTTATTCCTACCGTAGGCGTGTTTTATGAAGGCAATGACAACATTGCGAAAGCTGACCAAGGTGAAAACGTTGAATCAGTAAATATTTGGGGTGTTGAGCCAAGCCTATTAACAAAGATTGAACGCAATCAATACCGTGCAGACTTGCTTTATAAGTTAAGCGCAGGCTTCTCCTCTGATGAACAAAATGATTACGATGATCATCTTATTCAATTCACTAACTTCTTTGAGTTTAATCATCGTAACCGCTTGGTCTTGGATTACCAATTTCGCGCTCAGCATGAAGAAAAAGGTGAAGAGTTTACTGAGGGGCAAGGAAACAAAATTACCGATCCGTTGGAGTTTCATCGCAATGTTTTCAGATCCAATTACATATTGGGCTCTGACGGTTCAAAAGGACGGTTTGAGTTTGGTATAGGTTACCAAGATAAAACCTATCAGAACTACCGTGATGGACTGCCAGGAAAGCCTGACTCTAAAACCAAATACAACGACTTTCGAGCGCCGAGCGCGCATCTCGAATTTTATTTGCGCGCCACACCCAGGACTTATTGGTTAATCGGAACAAAACAAACCTTAACAGATTATCAAACAGATAATCCAAATGTACCTTCCAAAGATAATCACTCGGGCTTCTATTACACCGGTGCTCAGTGGGAAATCACGGGGAAAACACAAGGTATCGCGCGATTGGGTTACCAAATAAAGGACTTCGATAGTCATCAAAGAGAAACCTTCGAGGGATTTAGTTGGGATATCGGATTGGAATGGCAACCACAGGAACACACGCTCCTGACCTTAAAGACGACTCAAGCTGCGGTTAGCCCAGATCAGGATGGCGATTACAACTTGCAAACTCGTTATACGCTAGCGCTCAAGCAAGATTGGAACAGCTACTTAACCACACGTTTAGAAGCACTCTATCAGCAAGATGACTATACCGGCGTCACACGTAACGAGGATCGCTACGCCTTGTCCGCAGGTGTGGATTATCAAATTAAGCGCTGGGTACTACTTAAGGCAGATTGGCGCTATCAAGATAAAAACTCCAACTTGCAGGGCTATAGTTTTGACCAAAACGTTTGGTCTATCAGTGCCCGATTCTCTTTATAACAAGGAATATCAATGAACCTTTTAACAACGCTGCTTGGCTTAACGCTGGTTCTATTTAGCGCCTTTGTTTCGGCAAATACCAGTGAGCAAGATTATTTGCTCGATACAGGCGATACCATTTCTGTACAAGTGTATGGCGAAGAAGATCTGACGATAAAAAACATCCTAATTACGTCAGATGGCTACTTCGATTACCCATACCTAGGACGCATCAAGGCGATCAACAAAACACCAAAACAGCTGAAATACGAAATAGAAACCGGGCTAAAAGGTGATTACCTCATTAACCCTAAAGTCATGGTCACAATCAACAGCTTTCGACTTTTCTATGTGAACGGTGAAGTAAGAAAACCAGGTGGGTTTGAATATCAACCAGGGCTCACCATAGAAAAAGCGATCGCTCTAGCCGGTGGTTTGACCGACCGAGCATCAAGAAAAAGTATCAACCTTACCCAACATGCAACAGGTAAAACTGTTGAAAGCGTCAACATGCAGCGCTCGGTAGAGCCTGGCGACATTGTATTTATCGATCAGAGCTTCTTCTAATGACAGGCAATTCAATGAACGGAATTCATTCTACTCATCCTTCTTCCAATCGCATCGAGTTGATTCGTTTTGGGCATCACTACCGAACACTTAAAAAGAATTGGTTAAGCATTTTAGCGTTTACCATCATCTTTTCTCTCACTTGCACTTGGTATATCTATTCGAAAAAGTCGGTATACCAAGCCACTGCTACCCTTCTTATTCAAGAAGAGCAAAAAAGTGCACTCTCAATTGAAGAAGTGTACGGCGTGGACACCACTAAAAAAGAGTACTTTCAAACTCAAATCGCCATTCTTAAATCAAATCACATTGCCGACAAAGTGATTACTCAGCTTAACTTAACCCAGCACCCTGAGTTCACAGGGTCAAGTAGATTTGAGCAGAAAATCGATGAGATTAAGTCCATCCCACTAGTACAAGATGTGTTACGAGTGTCTCCAAACCCTGAAGAAACTCAACAGCATGCAAAGCCATACTACCAAGCTCTTCAAGCATTCAAAGAGAAGCTAGAGATCGAACCTGTACGTAACACTCAGCTAGTGAAAATTCGCTTTCGCTCTACTGATCCCGAGCTTGCGACCAAGATTGCGAATGCCGTCGGTCAGGCATACATCGATACCAACTTCGAAGCCAAGTTAGTAATTACTCAAAACGCAGCGACTTGGTTGACCAATAACTCACAAAAGCTAGAACAACGCTTGAGAACGTCTGAGCAAGCGCTACAAGACTTCTTATTGCAAGAAGGTCTTATTGATATCAATGGTATTGATGATATCTACGCCAGTGAACTCGAAGAGCTAAGCCGCAAGTTAAATGCCGCGATTAACAACCGTATTGAAGCGCAGACTCTGATCGACCTTTTGAAGCGTAAATCTTCACAAGACTTAGATAGCCTTCTGTCTATCGACGAATTTGCAAACCAAGCGCAGATCCGCGATCTTAAACTTTCTGAAGCTCAAGCTGAGAAAAATGTCTCTGAGCTTTCTCAACGCTATGGACCAAAGCATGACCGTATGGTTCAAGCTAGGGCTCAGCTAGATTCAATTCGCACCCGAACTCAACAGCTGATTCGCGAAATCTCATTCAGCAAACAACAAGACTTAC
The DNA here is from genome assembly GCF_040104475.1 of Vibrio sp. SSH13-20. NCBI lineage: Bacteria > Pseudomonadati > Pseudomonadota > Gammaproteobacteria > Vibrionales > Vibrionaceae > Vibrio > Vibrio sp. SSH13-20. Next base: position 345,009 of record NZ_JBECOU010000001.1, on the reverse strand, counting down.
TCGCAGCGAAAGCGCAAGAAGATATGCTTCGCGCGGAATTAGACAGCAAAAAGTCAGATTTCCAAATGTTAGGCTCCCAAAAAGCCAAGTATGAGCAACTGAAGCGAGAGGTCGAATCGAACAAAGATTTGTATGAAGCGTTTTTGAACCGCGAGAAAGAGACCAGCGCCACTAGCGATTACAAAAACGTCACTGCGCGTTTTACTGATCCAGCAATCATTCCGCTTTTCCCGATTGCGCCACAACGTATGAAGCTGGTGTTAATTGCGACCTTCTTTGGTTTTGCTATTGCCTGTGCGCTTGTCATCATTTTAGAAACATTGCGTGAAGTGATTCGTACTTCTTCAGATGTACAAGAAAAGCTGGGTGTCACCTGCCTAGGCACAATACCAAGAGTGAAAAAGCGTAATCTACGCAAAGGTGGGGTGAGCTATACCGCTTATCTCGACAAAGATGAGAAACTGTTCAGCGAAGCCTGCCGCTCGGTCAGAACCTCTCTCCTCCTCAGATTAACAAACTCGAAACAGAAAGTGCTCCCTTTCACTTCAGCTATTCCAGAAGAAGGCAAAACATCAACGAGCATCAATATGGCAGTGTCTTTTTCCACCATGGAGAAAGTCTTGATCATCGATTGCGACTTACGCAGACCATCGATCGCCAAACGTTTTAATATCTCGGAGTCGAGCCCTGGACTCACCAATATCCTTACGATGGATACATCGCTAAGTGAGTGTATTGTTCGCAGCGAGGAGGCGAATCTAGATGTATTGCCTGCAGGGATTATTCCACCAAACCCACAAGAGTTGTTGGCATCCGATCGTTTCGACAAATTGATCGAATACCTCAAGGGGAAATATGACCGCATCATTATTGATACGCCTCCACTGCTATCAGTGAGCGATGCACTCATTCTAGGTAAGAAAGCAAACGGATTAATTACGGTAATCCGATCAGAATCGACCAAGGCATCATTGGTTAACGCAGCGCTATCTAAACAAATTCAACACTCAGTTCCTTCGCTTGGCGTTCTGATTACTCAGGCAAAATCAAAGGAAGGAGAAGCGAATTATGTCCAGCAGTACGCCTATTAGCCTTAGCATGCAGTGGTACCAACTGTTAAAGGAGCAGGACAGCCCGGTACTGATTTATCAAATGGGAAAAGTGGGGTCGAGCGCGTTGGAGAAATCGATTCCAAAATCGATTCATCTACACGATCTGATGTCTATCGATGCAGAAAAACAGATATCTCCAGTTCGTGCACAACTGCATAACCCTGCGACTAACTACATCAAGCGCTTATTAAAGCGCTTGATCATGAGTCGCATGCTCAAGCGTAAGAAACAAGTCCGCATCATTTCTTTAGTGCGTGAGCCGATTGGTCGAAACATATCCATGTTCTTCCAATCCCTACCATTCTGGATGGCGGCAAAGTACTTAAACGATGACAGTGCAGTACGCTCTGAACGTTCTCAATTGTTACATGAAGCTTTTGAGGAGCATGTAAACCATCAATATCCATTGGAATGGTTTGATAATGAAATCAAGCCACTCACTGGCATCGACGTGTTTACACACCCTTTTGATCATGAGCTTGGATATCAAGTTTACCAAAAGGACAACTTCTCTCTTATGGTTGTTCGTGTCGATAAACTCGATCAGTCACAAAAAGCAATTAGCACCTTTTTACAACAAGAAGTAAAGGTGCAGCATGACAACCAAGCCGATAACAAGTGGTACTCCCCTCTTCTTGTTGAATTTAAACGTACTTTTCATCCCAAAGTAGCGCTCATTGAAGAAATGCTCACTTCTAAATTCACTAAGCATTTCTTTTCTGCATCTGAGATCGAAAAGTTCAAAAAAGATTACTTATCTGCCTAATTATGAAAACAAAAATACTTCATATCATCAATGACTTATCCAAAAATGGGGGCGCGCAAAAATTCCTTGTGGATCTTGTGATGGAACACGCACCTCAATACGATATAAAGATTCTTGTATTGTGCGATGACAACGACTATCTGGACTTGTTATCTGCTCAAGGCATCGAATGTTTTAACTGGAAAACGCTTTCACTAAAAGAAAAGTGGTCACTGTTGCGTTGGCCTGATTTAGTTCATGGTCACCTATATCCTTCCATCTATCTCGCGCTATTAGCTGTGGGGAAAAAACGAATTCAAACCGAGCATTGTTCTTATAACCGCCGCCGTGACTACCCCCTATTCAAATTCATGGAACACCTGCTTTACAGAGGTCATAACCTTACTGTTAGCATCAGTGAAAAAGTGCAAGAAGAGCTCGTGAAATTCATGCCTCACTACCAACACAAATATCGTGTTGTACACAATGGCGTTGATCTCGAACGTTTTCCAATGGTCGCAAAGTCCGCCAGTTCAGTGCTACAAAAGCCAGTTATTAATATCGGTATGGTCGGAAGACTGCATGAGCATAAAGACCATGAAACCTTGATTCGTGCGACTGCCCTAATGCCGACCAATTATGAGCTTCACTTAGCGGGAGATGGTAGTAAACGCACCGAACTACAGTCTCTTAGTCATCAACTCAATATTGCCGAAAGGGTTCATTTTCACGGCATCATCTCTGATATTCCGTCATTCCTGAGCGACATCGACGTATACGTCCAGTCTTCTAAAGTGGAAGGCTTCGGTTTAGCTGCGGTTGAGGCGATGGCAGCAGGTTTGCCAGTATTGTCTTCTGACGTACCTGGATTAGATGAAGTCATGGGCAGCAGCGAATACCTGTTTGATCTGGGAGATTCAAAGCAACTTGCCCACAAATTAACTCAACTTTGCACCACCCAAGAAATGTACAACAGAGCAAGCGAGTACTCAGTTAATCGCGCCAAGTTATACACCATCGACAAATTCCGAGACGGTTACTATGGACTTTACCAGCAACTCTGCACCAGTAAGTAGTCGCATCTCATTACTGGCAGCAATTACGCTCTCCCTCTTTTTCGCACCATTTAAAGTGGGAGCAGGTAGCCTCGTACTCGCGCCTTCCGATATTGCAAGCTTGCTCTCGATCGGTTTGGTGACTCTTATCATACTGGAAGGTAAGACCCATGCATTGCTACATCCTCGCATGGGCTTCTTATTACTGTTTACCTGCTATGTTTTTGTCAATGGACTTCTTAATCGTGTCCCATTTATGCCCTTGGTTACGGAGACAGTTCAATGGGTTGCCATATTAAGTTTGCTGTGTTTGCTTTACGCCTACGGTGTCTTTAACGACGACCGAATCATGGTCTATTTTACATACAGCTTACTGGTGATTTGCTCTCTTGTTGCGCTGTGGCACTTCTCACAAGGCTACCAGAGTGGATTCAAGCTATTGGGCGTGAGTAAGTACGCCTTCGGTGTTCTCTGCTCCCTACTCTACCTTTACAGAGACAAAATCCGCGCTTTTCCCCTATTAATGCTATTTGCATTCGTACTACTGGTTCTTTCTCAAGAGAGAAAAGCATTGCTCGGTTTTTGTTTGTTGGTTTTTATGGATCAACTGGTGATCAAGCGATTAGTACGACAAACCATCAGTGAGACCTACACTTGGACTGTTCTGATTGGGGTAAGTTTAGTCATCTTCTTCGTCGTATCAACAACGCTTTACGTGGGTTTTGACCAGCTTGCAGACAAGCTCGAAATTACTCAGGAAGACATCCTATTTGCTAACCAAAGTGAAGCGCGTTGGGTCTCCAATTTACACCGTAAATTGCTCTTGGCAAACGGGTTAGACATCTTGCTTCAATATCCAATTTTAGGTGTCGGAGCAAAGATGTTACCTCACTACATGATCAACTACTTTAACTACGATGAGTTAGCGATTTACACCCACAACTTTGTTCTAGATACCTCTATCGAATACGGGCTATTAGGCATTTTGTTGTTATTTGGTGGTTATGTGCACTTTATGAAGGGCTGTTTCAACTCATTGGAAGAGAATAGAAAGAGCTTCCTACTCGCAATCTACGCTCTAATCATGGTGTTTTTTGTCGCCGTGAATACCACCATCATTTTAATACTTTTACTACCCGTCATGATCAGTAAAGCAAGGCATTATAACCTCCAGCAAGAGACAACCGTTTCGGCAGAGTTCCACTCTCAACCTGCTCATGATTCAAAACCCAATTAACTGATTTCGCCACCAACCAACAAATAGAAATGGCGAAGAGCAAACAATTTAAAGCTATCAAGGATAGGATAAATGAAATATTCAATCTCTCGACAATTTGAGAAAAACCGAGAACTTCAAGCAGACAATTTCGTGCTGGTTTACCAAATGGGTAAAGTCGGTTCGTCGTCTATTGAGCATACTTTGGGTGAGCGTAAAATTCCGAGCTACCACATCCACACGTTTGATGATCACGAAGAGTTCCAGATGTACCACAATAAAAAAGATGTGAGTAAATTCTTCGACTTTAAAAACCGCACCATGTATCGCCTTGTTCTCAACAAAAGAAAACGCATCTTACAAAAGCGCGACAACATCAAGATTGTGACTCTGGTACGTGATCCAATTGCAACGGTTTTCTCCCGCTTTTTCCAAGACCTGCATATTCAATTCATCGAAGGCAAGAAAAACGACGCTATCCATCGCGATATGGATGTGACTTACAAACATTTAGAGCATTGCTTCGATAACTACCTTAACCTTAATTATTTTGCTAACTGGTTCGATAACGAGCTTAAACGTAACTTCAACATCGATGTACTTCGCCAAGAGATTGATAACACTCAACCTTTTTATACATTCAGTAATGAAAAGGCGAGTGTCATTCTAATTAAATGCGAACAGCTGAGCTCCCTTGATAAAGAGATCGGTGAGTTTCTTCAGCTTGATGATTTTATTCTTAAAAACAGCAACGAAGCAAAAAACAAGTGGTATTCCAATATCCATCAGTACTTTAAAGAGCGTTACGACTTCTCCAAACTTTTCTACATGTACGATCTTCCTCTTTATCGTCACCTTTACTCAGAGCAAGAGCGTGCAGCATTTAAGAACAAGTGGAAGCAAACTCCAGGGACCAAAGCATAATGAAGAAAGTACTGCACATAACCGAAGCTTTTGGCGGTGGGGTTCAAACAGCACTCTACAGCTACGTTCACTCTTCGCGTAGCGAAGCATTCGAGCATTCATTGCTTGCTCGTGCTCGCTCAAATGATATGACTAATGAATCAAGCAACCATGTCTTTAGCCACACAAAATGGGTAGAGGGCAACTTATTGCAATTCATGAAGGACGCAAACGCATTCATTGCGGAGATCAAGCCAGATTTTGTTCACTTGCACTCAAGTAAAGCGGGCTTCCTCGGTCGATTCTTAAAGCTCGGTCATGCTCGCCTTATCTACACGCCCCACTGTTATGCATTTGAACGTGAAGATATTTCCAATTTTGCCAAACAGATTTACAAGACGTTAGAAAAAATCGCGCTTAAAAAAATCGATGTTGTTGCTGGGTGCAGTCAACGCGAATGCGATTTAGCCATCAGCATAGGCGCTAAGCGCGCTGAGTTACTCAATAACTACGTAACCTATGGTAGCGAAGAGCGCAGTCCAAATACTAACAAAACTCAACTGAAATTGGTCATTCTAGGGCGAGTCGCTCCACAAAAAGATCCTCAGTTCTTGCTTGATACACTCGGTCAAATCAAAAAGGCTGAGTTAGCACATGATATTGATATCACTTGGATTGGTGGCGGCGAGAGAGAGCTTGAAGATCAGTTACGTGCACAAGGTATTAAAGTCACGGGCATGATTCCACGAGATGAAGTCGTTAGCCTACTCAAAACTTCGGATTTGTACTTACATACTGCTGCTTGGGAAGGTATGCCGCTGACCATTCTTGAAGCGGCGAAGCTGCATTTACCTATGGTCATTCGCTCTATCGGTGCCACCAAAGATCTTAACTACCCTTTCTTGGCACAAGGTCCACAAGAGATGGCAAAACAAATCACCCATTGCATTAATCACTACCACGATATTGACTTCAATCAGTACTCAAAGGAGCTCAATGAAACATTTAGTGAAGAAAAACAACGAATCGCGCTAATCAGCATTTACAGCTAGAGGATCAAATGCTTCAACAACTACAACAAAAGCGCGCAGCCACTCAGAACAAGGAAAAAAGTCTGTTTTCCCTCGGCTTTCAAACCGCAGTTACCCGTGTTCTGAGTGCTGGTTTTGCGTTTCTTTTAACGCTCATCGTTTCCCGAGTCACAGATGCATCGACATCAGGGCAGTTTTTCTTTTTGTTTAATCTCGCTTACTTCACTGCCATTATTTCTCAGTTAGGATTTGATGTTTCGCTTGTTAAGTACAACGCTATTGGTTTCTCGAATAACAATAGTGAGGAACAGAGCAACAACTACCGTATCGCGCTAGCACGAAGTCTGTTGTTTAGTGTAGCAGCGTGTACTTTTATCTACTTGGCATTCAACTTTTTCCCTAAACACGTAAACACAACTGGCGTTTCCGACGCTGCACTGGCACTTGCTTTGTTGTCGATCCCATTACTCGTTATTGGACAGACAAATAGCCGAGTATTGCAAGCCTCTAGACGAGTTGTCCCCTCGCTATTTGCGTTACAACTCGGCGTGAGCTTCTTTATGGTTGCGCTGGTATTAGTGGCTCAGAGAGCTTACTCAATTGATGCAGACCTCCTTATGATTTTACTCGTCATAGCAACAGGGGCTGTCGCTCTCCAATCGAGCATCAAATGGCTTAAGTCTGATCAATATAGTCATGGGAAAACGGAGAAAAATACCGAGCTAACCTATTCAGCAAAACAAGTTTGGTTTGGCAGCATCTTTTCCAATTTGGTTCAGTGGGGCAGCTTGGTCATTGCGGGTTTCTTTCTCGCAACTTCCGATCTTGGCTTACTTGCAGCAGCACAACGCACCTCATTACTCATTGGCTTTGTGTTAGTCACAATTAACTTCGTCGTCGCTCCGATGTTTGCTTCACTCTATAAGGAAGGAAAACTAGATCGACTGCAAAGCCTTAGTCGTTTGGCATGCCGTGCAAATATTGGAGCAGCACTGATTCCCGTGGTTGTGTGCGTCGCCTTTCCTGAGTTTGTTATGCAACTGTTTGGCAAAGAGTTTACTGCAGCTGCGCCCTTACTCGTTGCATTGTCGCTAGGGCAACTAGTGAATGTGGCAACAGGTTCAGTTGGGTTTTTATTGCTTATGAGTGGACATGAAAAGACCATGAAATACATCACTATCGTATCTGGTGTCATCTCCATTACATTACTGGTCACGCTCTCTCAATGGTACGGCGTATTAGGCGCAGCTTGGGCAATGGCGATAGGTTTAGCAATCCAAAACTTAGCCGCACTCTACTTCGTGAAACGTTATCTTGGCTTTTTTCCAGTGGGGTAAATATGACAAATACGATTGCACGAATTAGCTTTATCGGAGTGTTACTACTGACGATTTCTCTATCGCTTTGGAAAAGTTCTGATATCAGTCATGCCACGTACCAAAATCTAGAGAATTATGTCGGCGGCTCAAGTACGTTACATTTTACCTTTAGCCTTTTGATTGGTTTTCTAGCCGTGTTTAACTTCCCTAAATGGGTGACAGCAACAAACGCGGACATGTTTGGTATTCGGTTACTGATCGTCCTATTGTTTATCGTCTCTTTAGAGGAGTTCAGCCAATTGTTTATCGCAACTCGCTCCTTCAGTTTTGATGACTTAAGCACTAATTGGATCGGTATTATATTAGGTTATTTCTGTGCCAAACTTATAAAACTCATTGTTAAACAATAACATTTTCGGCGCACTCAACACTCTAAAGCGACAAACTACACACCTCGAAATAGCGACTCTACATAGGCGTCTTTGGTGAGCACTTTTTTGGATATTTTTCTTAAAGGGCGAGATATACTCTCGCCCTATTACATTAATATGAGCATCGGTTATGTCTTCGCATCCAACTAAAATCACCTTCTTTGAATTCCTAACACCACTTATCACTGCAGGTAAAAAGACAATCACGATTCGTGATGAATCAGAAAGCCACTACGTGCCCAATACCGAAGTGGAAGTGTTTACCTTAGAAACAGATCGCAAGGTATGCGACATTAAAATCCTGTCAGTAGCACCACTGAAGTTTGATGACATCAACGAGTTCCACGCAGAACAAGAAGCGATTGAACTGCCAAAACTGAAAGAACTTATCCGTGAGATCTACCCAAATATCGATGAGCTGTATGTGATTGAATACGAACTGATCAAGTAAGAATCACAAATTACTAGACGACTGGTCTAATCGCTTTTATAGTATTAGTCATGAATGCAAAAACGAACGATACACGCCAACACATTCTTGATGTCGGCTACCAGTTGGTAGTGACCAAAGGTTTTACCAGTGTTGGACTCTCAGAACTATTAAAGGTAGCGGATGTGCCGAAAGGCTCTTTCTACCACTACTTCAAGTCGAAAGAGCAATTTGGTGAGGCATTGATTGAAGATTACTTCTCTCGCTACCTTAAAATGATCACAGCCCACTTTACTGAAAGTGAAGGCTCTGGTTCCGAGCGCCTGTTGAGCTACTTCGAGCGCTGGATGGCGATTGAAAATGGTCAATGTAATGCCAACAAATGCTTGGTGGTGAAGTTGAGCGCGGAAGTTTCTGATCTTTCAGAAGCAATGCGTGTAAGACTGGCTTCGGGTGCCACTCAAGTGGTGAAAGCCATCGAAGATTGTGTCCAAGCGGGCATTGAAGACGGCTCTATCCAAGTTGAATCAGCAGAACAAACCGCCCACTTGATTTATCATCAATGGATTGGTGCAAGCTTACTCAACAAACTGTATCAGGATCGTTCCGGCTTAATACGCAGCTTTGAGAGCACTCAAAGTATGCTAAAAGGCAAATAACGAACCACACTTAATCCGCCTTATCTTTACCCAAAAAGTACGGCGGATTTTTTAGGAACAAAAACTAGACGACTGGTCTAATAATTAATGTAGGAACTTACCATGACCCAAACGCTTAACCGTCAAATCGTATTGGCTAACCGTCCAAAAGGTTCGCCAGTCCCAGAGAACTTCCGTTTAGAACAAACTGCTATCCCTACTCCAAGTGAAGGTGAAGTGCTTCTGCGCAGCGTATACCTATCTCTCGACCCATATATGCGCGGTCGAATGAATGAAGGCAAATCCTACGCAGATCCTGTTGAACTAAACGACGTAATGGTTGGCGGGACCGTTTGTCAGGTCGTGGAATCGAAGAACTCTGACTTCCAAGCAGGCGAATGGGTGGTAGCTTACACAGGTTGGCAAGATTACGCGCTATCTAACGGCGAAGGTCTATTTAAATTAGGCAGTGAGCCGACGCATCCTTCTTATGCCCTTGGTGTGCTTGGTATGCCTGGCTTTACCGCTTATGTGGGTTTATTGGAAATTGGTCAGCCTAAAGCTGGTGATACCTTAGTTGTCGCTGCTGCAACCGGTGCGGTCGGTTCTATGGTTGGTCAAATCGGTAAGCTAAAAGGTTGTCGTGTAATCGGTATCGCAGGCGGCGCAGAGAAGTGTCAGTACGCAAAAGAGACCCTAGGCTTTGATGATTGTCTTGATCACACCGCAGATGACTTTGCAGATCAACTAGCAGCAACATGCGACAAAGGTATCGATGTCTACTTTGAAAACGTAGGCGGTAAAGTCTTTGATGCCGTGTTACCTCTGTTAAATGTCGGCGCTCGCGTGCCACTTTGTGGTTTGATTTCTCAATACAACGCGACAGCGTTACCAGAAGGTCCCGATCGTATGTCGATGTTGATGGGCAACATCCTGGTCAAACGCATCAAGATGCAAGGTTTCATCATTTTTGATCACTATGAGCAAAGCTACACAAATTTCGTGAAAGATGTAAGCCAATGGCTAGCGGAAGGCAAAATCCACTACCGTGAGCATTTAGTAGAAGGTTTAGAAAATGCGCCAGAAGCATTCATCGGTCTGCTGGAAGGCAAAAACTTCGGCAAACTTGTTATTAAAACTAATCAACCTGTATAAGAAAAGGATTCTTCTATGATTAAACTGCATCACTTAAACCAGTCTCGTTCAAAACGCATCATTTGGTTACTAGAAGAGCTGGACGTAGATTATGAAGTCATACCTTACCTTCGTGACAGCGTCACATTTCTTGCTCCACCTGAGCTCAAGAGCATTCACCCACTCGGCAAGTCACCCGTATTGGAAGATGGCGACGAGATCGTTACAGAGTCTGGTGCCATCACTGAATACTTAATTGAGAAGTACGCGGACGGGCGTTTTGCACCAGAACGTGGCAGCAAAGCTTACACGCAATACATTCAATGGATGCACTTTGCAGAGAGCTCAGCCATGGTTCCATTGCTTCTCAAAATGTTTGTCGCTAAAGATGGCGCAAAGACCAATTTCCTAGCTGACTATGCAGATGCGGAAACCATGAAAGTCATGGGTTACGTTGATCAAAGCCTTAAAGGAAAAACCTACTTTATTGAAGAGCGGCTAACAGGCGCGGATTTCATGATGTCGTTTATTGTCGACATCCTAAACAAGTTTGGCGTTATTGAGCGTTTCCCTAACATTCAACGCTATGGTGCACAGCTTGCCACTCACCCAGCATTCCACAAAGCTGAAGAGCTAGAGGTAAAGTATGGCTAACTTAATGACTGCCAATCTGCGCTGAGTAGCCTAAGTTTCTGTCTATTTCCGATTTAATTGAAATAGACAGAAATTATTCATATAAGCCATATTCAAGAACAACCTTTAATCCATACGACAAATAATGTTAATTGACACAAAGGCATTGTTTAACAAGCACTTAAAGCATAGGTGATACCTATCACACTGATTGCTAATAACAGTTTTTTTATTCTCAGTTGCAGCGCTATTCTCCTTGCATAACTTTCGAGCAGTTGCCGAAAAGTCGATAAATAATCACTATATTGCAAGGAAAATCAAATGAGCAAAAAACTGACTACAGCAGCAGGTTGCCCTGTCGCCCATAACCAAAACGTTATGACTGCTGGTCCTCGTGGCCCTCAACTATTACAAGACGTTTGGTTCCTTGAAAAATTAGCGCACTTTGACCGCGAAGTGATCCCAGAGCGTCGTATGCACGCAAAAGGCTCTGGTGCTTACGGTACGTTCACTGTAACGCACGACATTACAAAATACACTCGCGCGAAAATCTTCTCTGACATCGGTAAAAAAACAGAACTATTCGCTCGCTTCACGACCGTAGCTGGTGAGCGCGGTGCAGCAGATGCAGAGCGCGATATCCGTGGTTTCGCACTAAAATTCTACACTGAAGAAGGTAACTGGGACTTGGTTGGTAACAACACACCAGTATTCTTCCTACGTGACCCGCTAAAATTCCCAGACCTAAACCACGCAGTAAAACGCGACCCTCGCACTAACATGCGTAGCTCTACCAACAACTGGGATTTCTGGACATCACTACCAGAAGCATTCCACCAAGTGACTATCGTAATGAGCGACCGTGGTATCCCAGCTTCTTACCGTCATATGCATGGTTTTGGTAGCCACACATTCAGCTTTATCAACGCAGAAAACGAGCGTTACTGGGTGAAATTCCATTTCAAAACTCAGCAAGGCATCAAAAACCTAACTGACCAAGAAGCAGAATCAATCGTCGGTAAAGACCGCGAAAGCCATCACCGTGACCTTTACGAAGCGATTGAGCGTCAAGACTTCCCTAAATGGAAGATGTACGTACAGATCATGCCTGAGCTAGAAGCGGATGAAGTCAACTTCAACCCATTCGACCTAACAAAAGTGTGGTCTCAAAAAGACTACCCACTGATCCCAGTTGGTGAGTTTGAACTGAACCGTAACCCAGAAAACTTCTACGCAGAAGTTGAGCAATCAGCGTTCAACCCAGCAGCCGTAGTACCTGGTATCGGCTTCTCACCAGATAAGATGCTACAAGGTCGTCTGTTCGCTTACGGCGATGCTCAGCGTTACCGTCTAGGTGTAAACCACCATCAAATCCCAGTGAACGCACCTCGTTGCCCTGTTCACAGCTACCACCGCGATGGTGCAATGCGCGTTGATGGCAACTTTGGTTCAACACTGGGTTACGAGCCAAACTACAAACAAGAATGGGCAGAGCAACCAGATTACTCTGAGCCACCTCTACGCATCAATGGCAATGCTGATCACTACGATCACCGTGTAGACGAAGACTACTTCAGCCAAGCGGGTGACCTATTCCGTCTGATGAGCGAAGAGCAACGTCAAACTCTGTTCGACAACACAGCTCGCGCAATGGACGGTGTGCCAGAGTTCATCCAACAGCGCCACGTTCAACACGCATACCAAGCGGACGAAGCGTACGGCAAAGGTCTTGAGATTGCACTAGGCTTAAACAAGTAAGCAAACGCTGTAATCATCACACTATGTGATTAAAAGACATAAAAAAGGAGGTGCCCTACAGCACCTCCTAGTTTTAAATCATTAATCCTTAATCACTAGTCACAAACCATGCTCAAGGAGATTCATTATGATTAACTTAGATTTCTTTAAGCTCTTTGATACCAAAGAACTGTTTATCTATTACTGATTCATCAACTACTGATTTTTAGCGACCGCTTTGATCAGTACTGATGTATCCATGCGACCTAAACCATCTCGTTGAAGGTCTGCGTATTGCTCATCCACTTTCTTAGTCAGTGGAAGTTCTAGACCCACTCGCTCTGCTTCTTGCAGACAGAAACCCAAGTCTTTGCGCATCCAATCAATAGCGAAGCCAAAATCGAACTTATCTTCCGCCATCGTATTTGCACGGTTTTCCATCTGCCATGAGCCTGCAGCGCCATGCTTCAGCGTTTCTACAACTTGAGCGATGTCCAAACCTGATTTTTGTGCCAGCAACAAAGCTTCACTCAGACCTTGTAAAACGCCACCAATACAGATTTGATTTACCATTTTACAACGTTGCCCCTGACCGTTTTCACCCAGTAGCGTCATCTGCTTCGCGTACACATTCATCGCTGGAGAGACACGAGCAAAAATGCTTTGTTCACCACCACACATGATGGTTAGAACACCATTTTCTGCGCCCGCTTGACCACCAGAAACTGGCGCATCAATGAAGTGATTGCCGTATTTAACACACGCTTCAGCCAGTTCAACCGCTAGGTCTGCAGAAGTCGTTGTGTGGTCCACTAACACAGCATCCGCTTTCAAGCCGACCAGAATGCCTTCTTCACCGTAAACAACGCTACGAACGTCATCATCATTACCCACACAGGTAAAAACGATGTCACAGCCTTCTGCCGCTTCACGTGGAGTTTCACAAGCCACGCCTTGGTATTCTTCAGCCCACTTGTCAGCTTTCGCCTTTGTGCGGTTGTATACTTTGGTTTCATAGCCCGCTTTACTTAGGTAACCAGCCATTGGGTATCCCATCACACCCAGACCAATAAATGCTACTCTTAGTTTTTCCATTGCAAGCCTCCTTGAATTCGAAATAAGTGACGTTTTGAAACTATTACTATTTGAAACAGTTACTATTTGAAACATGTTACTAAAGATTTCAGAACATTACTTGCAATAATTTCGTCTTAAATAAGCGCAACAAACTCAATCAAAGGCGAAGCTACCAAAAGTGACAATAAAAGCGTCACAATAGACGGAATCGCATCTTTCCAAGTATCAAAACGAAAATGGAAAAACATAGCACCAACGGAGGTGAAAACAATAAAACTTGCACCTATCGCACTTAACAAGTTGTTCGCCGATAACAATCCAATTAACATCAAAATTGCACCCGTCACCTCAACCAGTCCAACCAAAAACATAGCGGCACGGTTCAATCCATATTTATGAAAGAAAGCGAGCTGTGGCTCAAAAATCGGCTTCACCCAACCGATGATTTTGATCGAACTGGCAAACAAGAAAAACGCGATTAACAACCCTTGAATCAACACCATAATTTTAACTCCCGAACAGATGATGGAAGTATTAAAGCATTCCACTTAAAACTTAAGGAGAGTAGTATTTAGCTACTTATCATTCCAAACAGGAATGCATCATGGATAAATTTGATTGTTTGAAAGTCTTTTCTCGTGTCGCTCAGTTAGGTTCATTTACTTCCGCGGCTAACGAACTCAATACCACTCAGAGTGCGGTAAGCAAGAAGATCGCTTGGCTTGAACGAGAAGTCGGCATTACTTTGTTTCACCGTCATGCACGTGCCATCAGCTTAACTTCTGGTGGAAAGCAATATCTCGAGCTGGCGCAGACACTCACAGAACAAATGGATTCCTTCGAGTCGCAGCTTAGACAAGAGCAAGCGTCGGTCTCTGGCGAGCTCAAGCTTTCAGTGCCGAGTGCGTTTAGCGTTCGCTTGTTATCTGCGCCACTGAATGAGTTTCTCAACCAACATCCGGAGCTTAGCGTCGATGTGTCAGTTTCGGACAAGTTTGTCGATTTAGTTGAAGGCAATGTTGATATCGCGATTCGTGCCGCCTACCTAAAAGACTCGGGGTTAAAAGCGCGTTGGTTGATGGATAACGAATTGGTTTACTTCGCTTCTCCAAGTTACATCGACAAGCGCGACCCTATTCTTAGTGCTAACGATTTGAGTACGCACTGCTGCTTAACCTACTCACTCTCCAATCCGTCTAACTTGTGGCGTTTTAGCGATGGAAATGAAACCATTAAAGTCAAAGTGAAAGAGCAGGTTCGAAGTGATAGTCCTGAGATGTTGGTGCAAATGGCAAAGCTTGGGCAAGGCATCGCTGCAATGCCAAAATGGATGGTAGAACAAGAGCTTAACAATGGTGAACTGATTCAAGTATTAACGCAATATCAATCAGTTAAGCTACCAATGTACTTGGTTTACAAAGATAGTGAGTACCAACCTCAGCGCATTCGCACTTTCATTGATTTCTTGGTTAAGCACTTTTCTCAGGGATAAAAAAAGCTCCATCAAAAATGATGGAGCTAACTAGCTGATAGCCTTATTTGGGATTATCCCCAAGTGACTTCAAGATGCAGTATTCAGAGCTTGGTCACTGACTCGAGTTCGAGGAAAACATCGCAGCGTAATAGTGATCTATTTCCAAAGAGTTTGACAAAGAAATCGCTTCAGTGACAAGCTCCCGAAGGGCGAGTTGATTTGGTTTGCATACTTTGTTAACGATTTTTGATTTAGCACCACTAGAACTTCAAATCGTTGCCTCGTCTGAAAACCAAATCATTCTCGCTGAACCATGCATATCGAGGTTACTTGGGGATATGTACTTAAGGGATTCTTTTCGCCTGCAACAGTGCTGCTGCATTGAGCATTGCGTCTTTAGTACTGACATCCAGCACCTTCATTTTTCTGAATCGTTCTGGCTCTTTGATGGCTACATCGTGAGCGAAGATTACAAACCTTGCCTTGGCGATATCTTTGTCAGTGATTCGGTTAATGATGCCGTTCGCACCTTGCGTTTCGACCTTAATCTTAATGCCTAACGCACAGGCGGCTTTCTCTAGTGACTTCGCAGCTAAGAAGGTATGCGCCACACCTGATGGACAAGATGTCACGGCAAGAATATCTGCTTCGCCCTCGCCTTGCACAGACGTATAAGCTTGAGATTGACCAACCGGACTATCGTCTTCTGTGACTGTCTTCTTAAGCGCAATAACAATCAATGCTGTGGTAAACGAACCTGCAATTGTGCCAACTATGTAGCCAATCTTGCCGTCCACAACTGGCAGCACAATCCAGCCGCCCCACGGAGCATGGTTAATGACATGGAACATAAACCCAATCACATTACCGACGATACCACCAGCAACAATCGCAGGCAATACGCGAGCTGGGTCTCCGGCAGCAAACGGAATCGCCCCTTCGCTGATGCCAATCATACCCATGATGCCCGCGGCTTTACCCGCTTCACGTTCATCACGTTTAAACTTACTTGGCGATAGAAAAGTTGCTAACGCCATACCTAAAGGCGGGGTACAAATCGCGATACCGACACCACCCATCAACCACGGCTGAGTATTCACCTGTGTCTGAGCAAACAAGGTCGCCACTTTGTTGATAGGACCGCCCATATCAAACGCGGTCATTGCGCCCAGTACGGTGCCCAACATCACTTTACCTGAGCCAGCCATACCCGTGAGCACATCGTTCATGGTCGTCATTGCGCTGGCGATAGGTGAACCAATCACCCACATCACTGCGCCACAGGTGACAAACGTACCAACCAGTGGGTAGATAAAAATCGAGCCGAGGGAGCTCATGCTGTCCGGCAATTGAATCTTCTTCAGTAGCCAAACCACAAAGCCTGCGAAAAATCCGACCACAATCGCGCCCAAGAAGCCAGTGTTGTAATGACTAACCGCAATCCAAGATCCAATCATTCCCGGAGCAAGACCAGGCTTATCAGCGATCGAATAGGCAATGTAACCACCTAATACCGCGGTAAATAGTGTCAGACCAGCAATACCCATTTTGGCGATATCAGCCAGAATGCCTTCTTTCGGAACCCCACCATGACCTGAGATCATCACAGAGAGAGATAGCAATACACCGCCCGCGACAATAAACGGGATCATATGTGAAGTGCCGAACAGCAAGTGCTCTTTCATTCTGCTCAGCTTTTGTGCCCAAGGGCTAAGGGGTTCAGATGCGAATTCCAGAGGATCTAAACCTGAGTCGTTTGCGTTCGACTGAATGTCAGTGAGTAGTTCGTGCGCTTCATCCACTGACTTCGCCGCTTTTAGCTTATTGACGAAACCATCTTCAATGATTTTAGTGGAGATTTGTGCCAAAACTTCGATGTGGTGATGGTCATCCCCATCTGGAGAAGCCAGCATGAAAAATACGTCAGACAGTTCGCCATCATCAGCACCGTAATCAATCCCTTTGCGGCTGATGCCCACTGCAACTGCGGGTTTTGCGACCGCATTGCTTTTGGCGTGAGGAATGGCAATACCCTCGTCAAAGCCGGTATTGCCAATCTCTTCTCGTTTCCAAATGTCCGCCAAGAACTGACTTTTGCTAGTGAGCTTGCCCGCCGCGTCCAACAATTCGACGAGCTCTTTGAGCGCTTCATCTTTGGTTTGAGCCTGCAAATCCAAGCAAATGGTTTCCGGTTCAATAAGGTTTAATATGTCCATTGTTTGTACCTTGCAATGTTCACGCTCGAGAGTCATGAGTTATTTGTTCCATCTATGACTGTGTACAGAGTAACCAACACTCGTCCTTTCCAATACAGGACAAAAAGTGCATTAACTGGATTAATGTAACATGAGATTTAAACTGTGATAGAGCTCTTGCGATTATCTGCTTTAAATCCATCCTTCCGACGGTCACTATGCTAAAATCCACAAAAAAATAAAGTGGATAGAACATGAAGATCGTAGCGGTGACAGCGTGCCCTACAGGCATCGCTCATACTTATATGGCGGCAGATGCACTAATGAAAGCTGCGCCTAAGCATAACGTACAAATTAAGGTTGAGACGCAAGGCGCGATGGGTATTGAGAATCAGCTCACTCCCCACGATATTGCACAAGCGGATCGTGTCTTAATTGTGTCCGATATTGAGATTGAACAACCAGCTCGCTTTGAAGGCACCAACAAAGTCCAAATCCCGATTGAAGACGTGTTACTCAATGTCGATAAAGTATTCCTTGTACACTGTCGATGATACGCTGTGCTGATGAACGAATACCAAATCACCTTTTTTGTCGACGATATTAATGCCAGTGCTCATGTCGCACAGCCCCTCAATCGCGTCGCCAAAAAGTTCAAAAGCACATTACACATCATCAACATAACCCAAAATCGCGTCGCTGAACTCACTAAGTCAATCGCGGTTTTACAAGTTGGCTTGCAGCAAGGCGACTTGTGTCAAATCACGGCTATTGGTATTGACGCCGAGCTTGCCTGTTTCGTTATCAAAGATATGATTGCTGAGAACTTCACCGTTGTGGGTTCTCACATCAACTACGAATTCTCAAGCCAACTTGCTGAGCGTCTTCCGCAAATTTGCCCGCCTTGTGAAATTAAATGGCATTACGCCAAAGCGCACACTGAGCTCACCAAGTTTGAGTGCTTGAAAGGGCTAGCGCAGCTTATTCATCCTATTCACCCAGACGAACTCATTCTCGCCTTTATCAAACGTGAAGAGCGGTCCTCAACCGCAGTAACACCAGGCATTGCTCTACCCCATGTCATGTTCGAAGGTGTGGACCACATTTCTGTCGCAGTTATCGCTAACGAGATTCCGATGGATTGGGCATCCAAAATGGGTGAGGTGCATCTTGCTATAGCATTAGTAATGCCAGCGAAACCCACACGCGAGCACATCATTGCAGCAACCAACTTAACTCGTAATCTACTGACCGACCAAATGGCTGAACGTTTACTGCTAACAAAAAGCAGCGTCGACTTGCAGGCGCTTCTGATGTACGCCATGTCGAGGCTGCTTGCTTAATCTTTACTTGCTTTAAATTGAACCGCGATACTCCGTCGGCGTTCTGCCCGTTCGGTTCTTAAAGACTCGGCAGAAGTAGTTCACATCTTTGAATCCACAGCGCACCGATACCTCATTCAACTTAAAGTTGTATTTCTTGAGCATAAACTTTGCGCGATCTACTCGAACCCACGTAATGTAATCGGCTAACGTCATGTGACCTTGCTGACGGAACAAACGCGACAAATGGTTAGAAGAGATGCTGAACCTCGACGCAATACTGTCACGCGTGATTGGGCGGTGAAAGTTCTCTTGGATGTAGATACAAATGCCCTGATACAGATCTTGCACTCGGCTGTGCGCCTGCGTCTCTATAGGCGCATCTAACATCGACTTAGCGTATTGCAACAAGGCTTGCAGCAACAACTCGTCCATAGGTTTCTTGTTACACTCACGAGCCAATGAGCTCAGTGCTTCCAAGATATTATCAATCGCAAATCCAGAACGAGTTTGAATACTGTGTTTTTGAATATCGTAAAAGCTCGCCTCCCCTTTACGTTTGGACACGAGACTCAAACCCAATTGACGGCGACCAAAGAGAATACTTAATACCGAGCAATCTGTATCCCAGTCAGGTTTATTCCAACAGTTAGGCGGAATAAATATCGCATCACCGGTTTTCGCTACGATATGCGTCACTTTGCGATCATGACTTTCCATTTCATTAATATATTCACCAGATAAGACCAATTCTAATCGAGGGAAGTTAACCTGATAGCTAAATTCAGGCGGTGTATGAAAATCACCAGCAAACCATATATTGTGGAATGGTTCTCGCTCGTTTAATACTGATGAAATCAAATCATGAAAAATCATTTTACGTACTCTTAAACACGCATCCATGATGCTATACCTATAGATATACACCCTACTGGATTTTTGTGCTATTGAGCAAAATCACACTTCCATTTCAAGGTTACAAAAATCTAGTTAACGCATCAATTATCCAGTCTATCAAATCATCAATAAAGTCCTTAAACCCTTATATATGGGAGCAATAACACATTTCACTTATGGTTCATCGACTTCCACATAATGTCACAGATATGCAGTAAGTTTATCCAGTAGACGATCTACATCACACTCTAGTCGGGCGGTTACAATCGTCCAGTAAATGCATTTTTTCTTCACTACTGTCTCCGCTTGGTTAATTTCAAAATACCCCTGAAATAAAAATTATATTTATAGGGGTTCGACAATGATCACCAAACTAATAAATGAAGACTTGATTAAGCTTGATCTTCAAGCGACTTCAAAAGAAGACGTATTTAAAGAACTGGTTGCAGTTCTACACGCCCAAGGTCGTATTTCAGGCCAAGAGCAATTTCTTGCAGATATAAAAGCACGTGAAGAATTAGGTAACACCGGATTTGAGGATGGCGTTGCTATCCCACACGCGAAAAGTGCAGCGGTTCTTGAACCAGCGGTTGTGATCGGCGTAAGCAAATCAGGTATCGAATACGGCGCAGAAGACGGTTTGCCTTCAAAACTGTTCTTCATGATCGCTTCTCCAGACGGTGGCGATAACCACCATATCGAAGTTCTCGCAGAGCTGTCTTCAAAACTGATTGAAGATGGTTTCATTGATGCGTTCTTAGGTGCAGCAAACAGCCAAGACGCACTGGCACTTTTACTTGCTAAAGAAGAGCCGCAACCAGTGGCAGAGGCACCAGCCAACCAAGGTTTCATCATTGGTGTTACTGGTTGTCCTGCGGGCGTTGCTCATACCTACTTAGCAGCAGAAGCGCTAGAGAAAGGTGCAGCGGCGATGGGTTACGAAATCAAGGTTGAGACGAACGGTTCAATCGGTGTGAAAAACAGCCCAACCGCAGAAGAAATCGAGCGTGCAGATGCAATCATCGTGGCATGTGACAAGCAAGTCGACATGAACCGCTTTGCGGGCAAACGCGTGGTTAAAACCAACGTAAAAGCACCTATCCGCGATGCACAAGGTCTGATTAACGAAGCGTTAAGCGCTCCAGAATACCAAGCAGAAGCAAGCAGCAATGCACAAGCGTCAGTGGCAAACAAAGCCTCTCAGGCTCGCTCTGACCTGTACCGCTACTTGATGAACGGCGTATCACACATGATCCCATTCGTTGTAACGGGTGGTCTGTTGATTGCACTTGCTCTTGCAGTCGGTGGTCAGCCAAGTGAAGCGGGCATGGCTATTCCTGAAGGCAGCATGTGGAACCAAATCCTCAACGTAGGTGTGGTTGCCTTTACGCTGATGATCCCAATCCTAGCGGGTTACATTGCTTACGCGATCGCTGACCGTCCTGCTCTGGCTCCTGGCTTGATCGGTGGTTGGATTGCAAACAACGGTTCTTTCTACGGTGCAGACGCTGGTACAGGCTTTATCGGTGCCATCATCGCTGGTCTGCTTGTGGGTTACTTCGTGAAGTGGATTACGTCGATTAACTACCACAAATTCATTCAACCTTTAGTGCCAATCATGATTGCGCCAATTACAGGTTCGCTATTCATCGCTGGTCTTTTCATCTTCGTTATCGGCGCGCCAATCGCAAGCCTGATGGACGGTCTGACTGCGCTACTAACAAGCATGAGTACAGGTAACGTCGTTCTACTGGGCATCGTACTTGGTGGTATGGCTGGCTTCGATATGGGTGGTCCATTCAACAAGGTCGCGTTCCTATTCTCTGTGGGCATGATTGCGAGCGGTCAAACTCAATTTATGGGTGCGATGGCGTGTGCAATCCCAGTTGCACCTCTAGGCATGGCACTGGCAACGGCACTTGGTCGTAAGTTCGACCTGTTCGAAGAGTCAGAAACTGAAGCGGGTAAAGCAGCAGGTGCAATGGGTCTGGTTGGTATCTCTGAAGGTGCGATTCCATTCGCAGCACAAGATCCAATGTCAGTGATTCCTGCGAACGTACTTGGCTCAATGGTAGCGGCAGTAATGGCGTTCTCATTCGGCATTACCAACAGTGTTGCTCACGGCGGTCCAGTTGTCGCTCTACTTGGCGCGATGAACCACCCAGTACTTGCTCTGATTTGTATGGCAGCTGGCGCAGTGGTTACCGCAGTAACGTGTGTAACTCTGAAGAAAGTTCGCAAAGCAAAAATGATGCAAGCAGCCGCTTAATCACCCCTACCCCCAAATGGCTCCTATGGCTTGGGCAATGTCGCCCAAGCCATGATTTTCTCTCATGGTGACACTCTATGTCTGATTTAACGATGTCCGATACACAAACGATTCAAACTCAAGCTAAGCATCCGATGTTTTTCCTGATGAACAACGTGATTCAAAACTACGCTTGGGGCAGTACTACTTCTGTTAACCAACTGTTTGGCATTGAAAACCCAACGGGCGAACCACAAGCAGAAGTATGGATGGGCGCGCATCCAAACGGTTGCTCATTGGTGATGGTAAACGGTGAAGAGACCAAACTGTCTTCACTGATTGCTCAAGACATGAATGCCTTTCTGAGTGAAGAAGTCGCAAACCGTTTTGGTGAACTTCCATACCTGTTTAAAGTGCTTGCTGCTGAGAAAGCACTGTCGATTCAGGTTCACCCAAACAAACAGCAAGCAGAATTAGGCTTTGCACTGGAAGAAAAACAAGGCATTCCCCTAACCGCTGCAAACCGTAACTACAAAGATCCAAACCACAAACCTGAGTTGGTTTACGCGCTAACCGAATACCAAGCGATGAATGGCTTCCGCCCAACAAGTGAAATCATCAGCTTCTTCTCTGAACTGGCGATTCCTGAGCTGCAAGGCTTGGTGGATGACCTTATCGCAAACCAAACGCCAACAGGCTTGGCGACCTTCTTCTCGGGTCTATTGTCACTAGAGGGCGAACAGAAAGAGATGGCGTTGACGGTGCTATTGGCTCAAGCTCGCATCACCGACTTACCTCTGCTCAACCTTATTCTTGAGCTAGAGAAGCAATACCCTGGCGATATTGGTTTGTTTGCACCACTGATGCTTAATGTGATTACCCTACAACCGGGTGATGCCATGTTCTTGGATGCAGAAACACCACACGCTTATTTGAAAGGTACGGGTCTTGAGATCATGGCGAACTCAGACAACGTACTGCGCGCAGGTCTGACACCAAAATACATGGACGTGAAAGAGCTCGTTGCGTGCACACGCTTCAACGAGAAGCCATTCGACAGCCTATTGCTCGCACCAAACGAAGTCGACGACATGTTGGAATACCCTATTCCTGTGGACGATTTCAAATTCGCTATCGTTAAGCAAGCTCACCAGCGTACTCTAGAAGTTCAAACCGCTGAGATCCTTATGCCTCTGGATACCAAACTTGTGCTAACTCACACAAACGGCGAAACATGCATAATTGAAAAAGGACAATCTGTTTTCATTCCGGCTTACGCAAAACAGGTTACTTTGGATTGTGAAGGTCGTGTCGCACGCGCTTACAGTTAATCGTTATTATTAATAGTACGCCACTACAACCAACGCCTCGCCACTCGCGGGGCGTTTTGCTTTAAACCCTAGTCTTTTTAACCCTAGTAAAGCAATGGTTAATTAAGCACTATAGTCTTGATCCAAAACAGAAAAATTTCCCTACAAAACCAAGAAACTGTGTAAGACTTATTGAGTAGCCCTGTTGATAAAGGTGGCAAGATGACTCATAGAAACGCTCACTCTCTTCATGCCATTATCGGCGCACTCGTCGGTGATGCAGCATCTCTCGGATTTCATTGGCTTTACGATCAAGAACTCATCAGGCAGTTTGGTTCTCCGCATCCGGAATTTCATCAACCGAATCGAACTGAATACCATGACAAAGGTTATTTTGCCCACGGTAGCAAGCAAGTCGGTGACCTCACCCACTATGGTGCGCAGCTTGTTGCCATGTTAGATGCTCTGGTTCAAACCGGACACTACGACGAGGCGCGTTACATTCGCTCCTTTCGAGAGTGGTTTGATTTTGGAGGTAAATGGCAGGGTTATACAGACAAACCAACTAAGCAAACACTGCTCAACATTCATGAGTTGGAAGCCAAAGAGCTGCGTGTGACCCTATGTGGGGCTGACGACACACAAAACCCTGCATTATCTAAGCTTCCGCCGTTGGTGGCTTTTCATTCCGATGATGACAAACTCGCTAAACTGGTCGACTCCGCAGTGAGGGTTACCAATAACAACGACACCGCAGTTATGTATGCCCAAGCTGTCGCAGTGATGATTCAGATGGCATTGCAAGGCGCTGCGCCCAAAGCGTGTGTAATGGCAGCTCAGACGGTTTCTCCAAAGATTGCCAGCGACATTCAACGTGCAGAGGCGATGAGCGGCAGAAGCGCCACCAGCGTTGCGGAGTCGGTTGGAATGCATTGCGGTTTAGACGCTTCGTTTGTGGTGATTTGTCATTTGTTGATGAACTCCGAAAGCTACGAAACCACCATGCGTGAGAACATTTACTGTGGCGGCGATTCAAGTGGGCGGGCTATTCCGCTCGGTGCCATTCTTGGGGCAAGTTACTACGACACACCAATGTCGATTCCAAATCATTGGATGGATAAAACATCGCTTCCTCGTCGTTTATTGCAGTGTTTATAACCCTTTTCAACCAGCGAAAAGAACAGAACCCAAACTCTGGTCTTTTCGTTGGTGATGATTTGAATCTCGCCTGACAGAAATAATCCTCGAAATCTTTACGCTATCCACCTACATTGAAGATAAAGCAAATCAAAGAGATAGCCTATGGACCTTAACTTGTTAAAAACGTTTGATGCGGTCATGAAGTCAAAAAGCGTCAACGATGCCGCTACCGCGTTAAACATCACTGCGCCCGCCGTGAGTCACGCACTCAACAAGTTAAGAGATCAATACCAAGATCCCCTCTTTGTTCGTCAAGGCAGAGGTATCGTCCCGACGAATTTCGCGATTGAGCTACACGCAGAAATCAAAGAGCCTTTAAGTCTATTGATTAACGGTTCGAAATCTCGTCAAGAATTCACGCCAGAAACCAGCCAACGCACGTTTCGAATCTCTAGCCATAAAGATATCGATTTAATGCTCGTACCAGCCTTGGCAAAATACAAATCTCAGCATGCGCCATTGGTGTCTATTGAAGCGGATGTGGAACACTTAAACGAACAAGACCGCCAAGACGATTTAAGACGCCGACGCGTGGACGTGATTCTTGCTACCGTGCCTTTGACGGATCATGGTTATCACAATGAATTGTTGTTTGAACAGGAACTTATGGTGACAGTAAGCCAAGATCACCCTCGTATTCAGGACGCACTCACGTACGACGACTTCATACGTGAATCTCATGTAACTTGGCGAACGCAGCGACTCAACACCAACGCTTTAGACTCTTTGATCATCGAAGATACGCTGCCCCCGAGGCAAGTGGCTTACTCCACCGGCTCGACCATGACAGCGCTACAGTTAGTGTCTCAAACCGACTGGATATGCGTTACCTCGCGTTGGTTCTCTGACAACTTGGCAAGCAAGCTCGGATTGAACGCTTTCCCTTTGCCCTTTGAAGCCAATAAGGTGCCTATTTACATGACTTGGCACCAATCACAAAAGAACGACAAAGGACACGAATGGCTGAGGAATGCAATTAAACAGGCGGTCGCTCAATCCATTGAGTAACAGACGAACAATAGCAGTACACCCATAGAAAAAGGGCAAAACCTGCAGCTTTGCCCTTGATGTCATTAGCCTTCGAATAGCCAGTTTTGCCAACTCTGCATTCTCAGAATCACTTTACGTACGATACTGAACATTTCCCATTTCGGTGAGTACACCGCAACATGTGCATCTGTGCCGGATGGCAATGGCATGTCTTTTACCAAGTCTGGATTATCCAGTTCCACTTTCACTAAGATTCGACCACCAGCAGGAATTTGTTCTGGGTACTTCATATTGCCTGATGGTGATACCGCGCCTTGAGCAAAAATGTCATTCACTTGTGTCACATGCGCCTTGTAAGCATGACCGGGAATGGTATTGAAGGTCACTTCCGCCGGATAACCGACTTTCACGTATCGTGCTGGCGCTTGTTTAAATGCAGCAAACAGTTGTTTGTCTTCTTTGTGGACGAAGGTCAGGTTTCCTTGAAACGGCACAATGCGACTCTTCATCCCCGGACGCAGCGCCACTTGCGTGACATAGCCATCCGTTGGTGCGGTGACAGTGGTTTTGCCTAGTTTAAACTCAGCAACAGCTAACTCTGATTGATATTTGCTCTTATTTGCCTTTTGTTCCAGCAATTGGTTCTCAATATCGTCCACTTTCTCTTGAGAAGAATACCCCTTACGCCCTAACTTTTGGTATCTCTCCAGCTCCGCCTGATAGAAATCAATCGCTGATTCGGTACGACTGATATCACCTTGAATACGGCTCACTTTATCTTTGAACGGTGTATCGTCAATTTGATAGAGAGGGTCACCCGCTTTCACTTGTTGGTTTCCTTGCACATACACTTGAGTAACTATACCTTCTACCTGAGAAGTGATTGGTGTCGTCACACTGTACAAACGCGCCATGCGAGAAACGGGTTGATACATTGCCATATAGAGAAAAATCCATCCCACGATGAACATGCCAATAACGGATGCCATGGTGAGTGTCCACTTGGTTTTAGGTACACGAAATACTCGAAATACGATAACGCACAGCGCTACGTAACTTAGGATGATAAGAGTTTCCATTATTCGCCCCCTCTCACTTGCTCAAGTTGATTGATACGAACCAGTAGTTGCTCATAATCTTGTTGAGATACCGAAGGCTTAGCACCTAACCAGTTTTGCTTCTCTCCGTCGTACATGGCTGCCCATATCCAAAGAAACGGCCAAATCACATGAAGAAAGAACAAGCTCACCCAACCGGCAATATGAATCGCATCGGCATGGGGATGGTTGCGCTTTTTTGCAATTTCGTAGGGGATATCATGTAAGGCTATCAATCCAAAAATCAGAATTAACAGCACCACAAATAAGATCGCCAGAGAGGCGTAGTCCAACATTAAATTCATTGTGGAAGCTCCTAGTTTAAGACGCTCTAGACGTTTAAGACGATCTAAACAATGCTAAAACGTAACTGAGTGATGACTTTCCTTAAGCTTGTCGCTCCGTCGCAATGAAGAAATTGTAGGATGAGGCTTACATCAGGACTATTGATTCCTATTTAAATGACAGTTTAGCAATATTTAATTGTCCATAAAATCATCAAGTTAGACCTCTATACCCATTCAAATCCTGAATGATTTCAGAATAAGCAGAACAGGATCGAATCTAGCTTTCTACAGGCAGAAAAAAAGCGATACCAACATTGATATCGCTTTGGATAAGGTTGCAAGACCAGTAAATAATCCGAAAAAATCGATTGGACCCCTCCATCTCTCTAAACGGGTATTAATAACCCGGCACAAGCAACAAACCTAAATCACTTTTTCACCTGGTTATTGACCCAAACAAGTGTCACCCATACGTGCAGGCGCAATCTGGTCCAGGACTTTGTTTAACGCTTTCCAATCACTCGCCATCTTATTTGCTTGTTCCTGTGTTAGTACTGCTCCATTTGCTGCAATACGGTCATGCTCTACTTTGGTATAGTGGAAGATTGTCATATCTACTGCTTTGTCATCTTTGTAGGCATTCTTCATATTGACGACGTTCTTCTCACTGTCATCAACAAACACAACGTCACTAAAGCTTTGATCTGTCTTATCTAAAATGTACTCAAGCATGGTGCCTTTGTTCATACCTGTGGTCATCATAATGCCATTGATGTAGCTCAGCGGGCGCTTGGGATTATCGATATAGATAGGCAGTGCATCTGAACCTTTCTCTTTAAGCGCAGTGCGTGTCATATCAAATTGATTACGCATCATTTCACGCTCTGTGGCGTAACGATAATTTGGAGAACGAGACGTTAGAGCCATCACCGTTAGACCGTCATCTTGCCAGCCGCGCAACATCGCAGGCACGCCATTTTCGATGGTTTTCATCGGTACTAGCTCGTACAGCATGCCGATGGAGTCTTGAAAAAGACAATCGACTTTATCGCCATCTTTCGGCTTCACATCCAATTTACCGCGTTGCCATTGGTACCAAATATCGCCCCCAATATCGGAAGTCGAAGTCAGCAAAGTATTGTCGATATCAACCACGATCAGTGGATTTTTCCCTGCTTCTTTCAGCTGATTTACTTTAGCCGCAACATCGTTAAAGTTGTTGGTATCTTTGACCTCCACATCTGCCATTGCGTTAGTTGCGAATGCCAGTGCGCAAAATAGAGCCACTTTTTTTAGCGTCATAGTATTTCCTTAAGTTGATTCTTTCCGAATAACTCGAGCTTTTCAATATTAATTACGTTATAACATAACAAAAATATCGTAACTTTTTGTTACATTCCAACTATATAATTGATATCCATCACATAAATGAGAGCACGGTTTCGTTTTAACGCTCTTCTCGTCGGAGTTCTGTGTACGCAAACCATTATTCAACATCATTTGTAATCGTCGTAAAGTAAGAGACAAAAAAGAGCAGAGACGAATCTCTGCTCTTTTGCCTACGCTTAATGCATAGTGTGATAGTAAACGCTTCTTCCCGACAAATTAGCGCTGTATTCACTTCTGTATGCGTTATTTCTTCGCGTGGAACATCGCTTGCCCACTCTTATCTTTGTTCGACCAAAAATTGATGTTGAACTGAGCATCATCGCTCATCTCAATTCGGTGCCAATATTGCGGAGGACTGGTAGCAAACTGGCCTGCATTAATCACCACCACCAATTCTGCTTCTGTGGCATTTTCATCAGCAAAGCCGTAGTAAGTCACTTGCCCTTCCATGACGCACAGCTGCCCAAACACACCCTCAGCGGTATTATGATGAGTCAGTAGCGCTGGTGGCACATTGTCTTTAGTGAAGAAAGGCGTTGAACGTTGAACAGTCCAGTCTTTAGGAATTCGTAAGTGCGACATAATGATACCCTCTCTAATTACAATTCTTTTCGTTTAAATCGGTTAAGCCTGACCGGCTTGAGACAACTCTCGAAGTAATGGAAATGCTTGGCTGACTTGTTCGCCCGTCACGACGAAGCCCTTGAGTCGGCTATTTTCATCTTCAGCCTTTGCGGCAATACCAGTTTGAGAAATCTGCACGCTCCAGTTCGTCACCGAACTAAAATCGCCCGCTAATTGAATTGGGTAGCTCGGCGTTTTCATCTTTACCATCATAGGTGGTAGTTTCAACTCTGCTTCTTGCCCCAGTAGCTGCTTGCCTAACACATTGGCACTTAGCACGATCGGTTGGAGATACGGCATCATTCGACCTTGGATCTCGGCGCAATCGCCTAATGCAAATACATTGGCTGCTGATGTCTGTAATCGAGCATCCACCTTAATGCCTTTATTGACGCACACCCCACAAGCCTTCGCTAACCAAGTGTTAGCACGTAAACCCGCCGCTGAAATCACTACATCGGCTTCGATTGCATTACCTTTGCTCACGCTTGCTACCAGCGAATCATCTGAGTGATTGATCGCGACAACCCCAGTCTCCAAAGCAAGTTGAATACCTTGCTGCTTAAGTTGGTTTTCGAGCGGTAATGCGACGAATTCAGGAATCAGGTTAGCGAGCAAACGGGGATTTGGCTCAACCACCGTAACCGCTTTACCACTGGTCGCGAGATCCATGGCAATCTCGACGCCGATCAACCCACCACCAATCACTAAAACACGTTTCGCACGGCTAATTTTCTCTTCTGCCAATTGGTATTCTTGGAGTGAATTTAACGTGATCACCTCAGATGCCGCATTGCCTGACATCGGTGGCACAAAGGCTCTCGCACCTGTCGCAAATACCAATTTGGAGTAAGGATAGACTTGACCATTGACTACCACTTGCTGAGCTTGCACATCGACATGCTCAATCATGGTATGGGCAAATAACTCAATGTTGTGTTCCTGTGCAAACGCTTCTCCACTCTTAACCACTAGGTCCTGGGCGGTTTGCTTATTGCTAAATACATGACTCAAATCAGGCTTGTTGTATTCCGCGCCATCATCAGCAGTAAACACTTGTAGCGGAATATGTGCGTCCATTCGACGCACTGTTTTCACCAATTGGTAAGCCGCAAAGCCGCTACCAATAATCACAATAGGTGCTTGCATATTCGCCCCCTTACCCGTTGTATTCGACAAAAACGTCTTTACCCAAGTGGCATTCTGGGCACAAGAAGTAATCTGGCACTTCGGTCCAAGCCGTACCTGGTTCAACACCTTGATTAGGCTCACCTTTAGCTGGGTCGTAAACCCAATTGCAAACCGTACAAACCATGCATTGACAATCTGCAGGATGCGCCTCGGTACTAGGGTTACTAGGAGCAGCATCTACCACAGCTTGTGTTGCTACTTGTGCAGCGGGTTGTGATTGAACTTGTGGTGCAGACGCAGCAATCGCCGGAGAAATAACAGGGCTCGTCAGGTCATGCTTCGCCCACAATTTCGCGATGTTCTGACCATGTTCACGGCACTCACGCATCGCTTTACCATCTGGTCGCCATTTGGTTTTCAAACTCACTGCGGTTTCAAAGCCTGCGTCGGTCAATCGAGCATGGATACGATCCACCGCGCCACCATTCCAACCGTAGCTACCGAACGCAGCGGCTTTCTTCGCTTTAAAGCGCAGACCGGTAATTTCTTCTAGCATGCCTGCGATCTTCGGCATCATGACGTTATTCATGGTAGACGAACCAACCAAAATGCCTTTTGAGCGGAATACATTGGCGAGAATTTCATTCTTATCATGCTTAGAGACATTAAAGACTTTAACCGCCACACCAGGATCGACATCGTGAATGCCCTGCGCAATGGCATCTGCCATCATTCGGGTGTTATTTGACATAGAATCGTAGAAAATCGTAATGCGATCTTCTTGATAATTGTCTGCCCACGCCAAGTATTGCTCGATGATTTGAACCGGATTATCGCGCCATACAATACCGTGTGACGTTGCGATCATGTCGACAGGCAAGTTGAAGCTCAGCACTTCTTTGATTTTAGCGGTTACCAAGCTGCTAAATGGCGTTAGGATGTTTGAGTAGTAACGCAAACACTGCTCCATCAATTCATTTTGGTCCACTTCATCATTGAACAGACGTTCATCGCAGTAGTGCTGACCAAATGCGTCGTTACTGAATAGCACCGCATCGCCCGTTAGGTATGTCATCATGCTGTCCGGCCAATGCAGCATTGGCGCTTCCACAAACACCAGTTGCTTGCCATTACCGATATCGATACTGTCGCCCGTTTTTACGGTTTTGAAGTTCCACTCGGGATGGTGGTGATGACCAACGATGGAGTCAATCGCCGCTTCTGTACAGTAAATTGGCGTGTTCGGAATCTTCTCCATCAATGCAGACAATGCGCCCGAGTGATCTTCTTCTGCATGGTTTACCACGATAAAGTCGATAGACTTAAGGTCGATTTCCATCTCTAAATTTTGGATGAATTGTTGACTGAATCGATGATCGACCGTATCAATCAGTACGGTTTTCTCTTCACGAATTAGATAACTGTTGTAGCTGGTACCTTTTGTCATTTTGTATTCTGTACCATGGAAGTCCTGAACTTCCCAATCGCGCTGACCTACCCAATGAATGTTGTTTTTTACGTGAATTGTCATAATTACTACCTTGAATGACGAAATAAATAAGAAGAACTGACTTTTATAATGCATCGGGTATGCCAACTTTTTAATTTCTTTATTTTCAAAAAGTTAAAACAAAATCAACAATAATAACTGTCATTAAGACACAGTTGAAAATTGTCATTAAGACACTACAATAGTCATATTGACACAATTGGTATTGGTTATGACTTCTTTAATCGCGCAGTGGCTACACATCACACAAGACCTTAACTCAGCACTCACTCAGCAAGCTCGTTTTGATACGTTGTTAACCACGATTCGAGAGGTATTAAAGTGTGACTCTTCTGCCCTTCTTTTGTATGAAGATCAGCACTTTAAGCCATTAGCGATCAATGGTTTGGCAGAAGAAGTGCTGGGACGCCGTTTCTCCATTGAGCAGCACCCAAGGTTAGAAGCCATTGCCCGAGCTGGCGACATCGTGCGCTTTCCCTCTGACAGCGACTTACCTGATCCTTACGACGGCTTGATTCCAAACCACGATGACAAACTACATGTCCATTCCTGCATTGGTTTACCTTTGCTGATCGACGATCAGCTCATTGGTGCTATTACGATTGACGCCTTCGACCCCAACCAATTTGATGGGTTGCGTAACCAAGAATTACGTTTTGTTAGTGCATTAGCCGCAGGTGGCTTACATACAGCTCTACTGTTAGAGCAACTAGAAACTCAAGCGAGCCTGCCACGTGATTCTTACGCCGAGAAACGCACCTTGAGCAACGAAATCATTGGCAACTCTCAGGGGATGAAGAATCTTCAAGAACAAATAGATGCAGTCGCCGATACCGAGTTGTCTGTACTGATCATGGGTGAGACTGGCGTGGGTAAAGAGTTGGTCGCCAGTGCTATTCACCATCGCTCCAATCGTTCCAGCAATACCTTGGTTTACCTCAACTGTGCGGCTCTGCCTGAGTCCGTAGCAGAGAGCGAACTGTTTGGGCACATCAAAGGCGCATTTACGGGCGCAATCAGTAATCGTAAGGGTAAATTCGAACAAGCAGATGGCGGCACACTGTTTTTGGATGAAGTCGGTGAACTGTCATTAGAGCTACAAGCCAAGTTACTTCGAGCCCTACAATACGGCGACATCCAACGAGTGGGTGACGACCGTCATATCCGAGTCAATACACGCATTGTCGCCGCCACCAACCGTATTTTGCATGAAGAAGTCACCGCTGGGCGTTTTCGAGCCGACTTATATCACCGCCTAAGCGTCTTCCCACTTCATGTGCCACCTCTTCGCGAACGCGAGGATGATGTAGTGTTGCTAGCGGGCTTCTTTGCTGAACACTTGAGAAGTAAGCTCGGATTGAACAGCATTCGCTTGTCCCCTACGCTCGTTCACGCACTTAAGGATTATTCGTGGCCAGGCAACGTTCGAGAACTCGAACATGTCATCAAACGGGCTGGAGTTTTGGCAAAAGCACGCACCCATTCCATGGATATTGAGTTAGTCGAACAAGATTTTGATATTCGAACGCCGAATCAGAACATCAAGAACGTTGAAGAAACGAAACAAAACTCTCGCTTAGAGCTGCCAGAAGGCGGATTAAAACCAGCCACAGACGCATTCCAAAAAGCGATGATTGTTCGATCACTGGAAGAGAACCAAGGTAACTGGGCAGCAACGGCACGTCAACTTGAGCTGGATAACGGCAATTTGCACCGTTTAGCAAAACGCTTAGGAATAAAATAAGGATTGAGTAAAAAGCGTGTGAGATGGTGGAATTCCACAAGAAAATCGTTTTCGCTTATGTCAAAATGCGCCATCTCAATCGACAAGTCCATAACGTAATGAATTTTCAAGCTGCTATTTTTGACATGGATGGTTTACTCCTCGATACGGAACGTGTGTGCATGCGCATTTTCCAAGAAGCGTGTGAAGCACAAAACCTCCCATTCTATAAAGACGTTTACCTTTCAATCATTGGTCGCAATGCAGCCGGCATTGAAGTAATTTTCCGCAAAGCTTATGGGGATGATCTTGACCGCTTACACAAAGAGTGGCGCGACCGATACGATGCGGTAGTTAAACACCAAGCCATTCCGGTCAAAGAAGGAGTGATTGAGCTACTTGAATGGTTGAAAGAGCAAGGGTTACCCATTGCTGTTGCCACTTCTACAGCAAAAGAAGTGGCGAAAAAGAAGTTGGAATTGGCAGGTTTGAGCCAGTATTTCGACAACTTAACTACCGGCTGTGAAGTTTCACACGGTAAACCCGATCCAGAAATTTATTTGCTTGCGGCAAGTCGTTTAGACATAGAACCAACCAAATGTCTCGCCTTTGAAGATTCAAATAATGGCGTTCGTGCTGCTGTTGCTGCCAACATGGTAACTTTCCAAATCCCAGACCTCGTTGAACCT
This sequence comes from Vibrio sp. SSH13-20, assembly GCF_040104475.1. Taxonomy (NCBI): domain Bacteria; kingdom Pseudomonadati; phylum Pseudomonadota; class Gammaproteobacteria; order Vibrionales; family Vibrionaceae; genus Vibrio; species Vibrio sp. SSH13-20. The sequence goes on along the minus strand of NZ_JBECOU010000001.1, from coordinate 311,462 downwards.
TGTGAAGAAGTGCGTGGATTTGGTCATGCGATCGTTCCTTCACTGCACCACGCTCTCGCTGAGTTAAAACAAGACTAAGCAATTTTTGCTCATTGAAATGACTCAAAACGCTCCAACTTTCGGAGCGTTTTTTGTGAACAAAATTTACCCAACTTTACACTGGCATGTGTAGTTCTATTCACAACATTAATGGATAATCGTTCGCATAACCACAAAGAAAAAGAGGATTATCATATGCTCAACAAAACGCCTTTAACTTGGCAAACTATCGCTTTGCACTGGGTAACTGGACTCGCTTTTATAGGTGTGTTCGCACTTGGTTTATACATGGTGGATTTACCACGCAGCCCAGTAAAATTCGAATGGTACGGGATTCATAAATCGCTAGGCGCTATCCTTTTAGTTATCGCTCTTGCTCGTCTAGTGTGGCGCTTAAAAGAAGGCGCTCTACCACCAGCTTCTGAGATGCCAGCATGGCAAGACAAAGCAGCCAAGGCAGTCCACGGTATTCTACTGTTAGCCACCTTAGCAATGCCTATCTCTGGTATTGCTATGAGTGCTGGCGGTGGTCGAGCTGTTGATATTTTCGGGTGGGTGATCATCGCAGAAGGTGCAGAAACACCTTGGCTGCAAGAGCTTGGCTCAACGATTCATCACTCTGCGGTAGAAGTGCTCATCTTAGTGTTTGTTTTGCACGTTGCTGGCGCTATCAAACACCAAGTGATCGATAAGGATGGCACCATCTCACGTATGCTTGGTCGCAGCTAATCTTCTTAACTTTATAAGAAAAAACGCCACTTAATACGAATTAAGTGGCGTTTCCATTGAATATTATTCAGGCTACTTTTGCTGTTCTGCCAGTTCAAGCTCCCAATAAGGCGGTTGACCGTAATACTCCGCGAAATAGTCAATAAACGCTCTAACTTTAGGGGCGATCAGGCGAGAGCTCGGGTAGACCGCCCAGATACTTGCATTCATCACTAATGGATAGTCTTGTAATATTTCGACTAACTCGCCTTTTTGTAACTGTTTGTATACGCTCCAAATCGAGTTAATTGAAATCCCAAGCCCATCAATGCAAGCATCACGCATTGCATCACCATTGTCGGTTCTAAAGCTGCCAGAAGCGCGCATCGAGTACTGCCCTTCTGGGGTTTCAAATACCCAGTTCTCCAAACCAGCCAAAGTCACACATTCATGATTTACAAGCTCTTCTGGCGATTGAGGTGCGCCATGCTGCGCCAAATACTCCGGTGACGCGACAACAATACGACGATCTGGAGCAAGTTTGCGTGCCACTAGAGACGAGTCTTTCAGCTCGGCAAGGCGAACAGCAACATCGAAGCCACCTTCCACCATGTCGATAATCGAATCGGAGAAGCGAAAATCAATGGTCAGCTCTGGGTACTTTGCCATAAACCCTTTAAGTGCTGGCACTAAATGCAAGCGCCCAAAAGATGCAGATGCGGTGACTCGTAACGTCCCTGTTGGCGCCTTGTGACCAACACCTACAGCACCTCGTGCCGCTTCAACCGTTGCCAACACTTCCTCAGCATGAGGTAAGAATGCCTGCCCCTCTTCTGTTAACGAAACCTTGCGCGTGGTTCGATGTACAAGGCGCACGCCCAAACCTTCTTCCAATTTATTAATATGGGCACTAGCAACCGCAGGAGATAATCCCAGCTCTTGTCCCGCCATACTGATATTGTGGGTCGATGCTAAACGAACGAAAAGTTTTAGATGTTCTATGTTCATTTCATTTTCAACTTATTCTATAAAGTCTGAGGTTATTAATGGCTATTTTCTTCCCACACAATAGTAAAGCAATCAATTTGAAGCAAAGACTTTTAGAAGAAACTGATAGGTAAATAGAAATCTAACTCGAAGACTTCTTCGTGATTAAGAAAATGGTTTTTATGATAGTACACATAAGCAGGTGTCGAACGTTGCTTAAAACCAGAGTTAGGTAACCACTTTTCCAATACCATGCTGATTTGCGGCAAAAGCTCACCATAGACGCCTGTTAATCGGAACACCGCGTGTAAGCCACCTGGAATGGTCATTTGATTCACCACACCACGGTATTTAAGCGGTTTATCAATCGCCATGCACGCGACATAGCGACACTTATCCAGCTCTACCCAAGCAGGGTTGGAATGGTGCAAACCATATTGAGTAGAGAAATCACGCTGCTCAGAGTTCGCCCACGCTTTCAGCACCAGCCACGCATTACGAATCGAACGGTTGTAACCTTCATGGCGAACGTACGCAGCAAAGCGTTGTGGAACTTCAATAATCTTTGGCTCTGGTAGAGTGCGCTTTGCGACTCGATGATACCCTGCTGCCACTTCCGGATCCTTCAAATACGGCTTTTCTGCCACATGAAGGTCATGCTTACGCCATGCTCCTGGAGACAATTCAAACGTCGCTTTAAAAGCACGACTAAAAGACGACGCTGAGCTGAAACCACACTTATTAGCAATTTCCAATACTGACGATTTAGTATCAAACATCAACTGATTTGCTGCGTATTCCATTCGCGTACGACGTATGTATTGATGAATAGACTCACCTACTACATCTTTAAATATACGGTGGAAGTGCTGTTCAGAATACGCCGCTACATCAGCTAGCTCTTTGGCGGATAATTCTCTACTGATGTCTTGATGAATATAGAACAGCACGTCATTGATTCTGGAAACCTGTTGCTGGCTCATAACTTATCGCTTTACTGAAATAGCATAAATGGACATGTTTAACAGCATAAATGGACACACCTTAGTTAGCAAATCCCATGTACTATCTTTCACATAAAATTAAAAAATACGAGAAACACAACACATGGAAATCGCACAGTCACTGCAACAAGTAAAGTCATCGTACATTCGAGAGATCCTCGCTGCCGCTAGCGATAAAAACGTCATCTCACTTGCTGGTGGTTTGCCAGATGAAAAAACCTTTCCTATCGAGCTGATGAAGCCAACATTAGAGAACTTGGCAAACATGCCTGAAGTTTTCCAATACGGTTCAACGGCAGGCTATGGACCACTACTAAACTTCCTAAACGGTTACTTCAAACTGCCTGAAACACATACTGCGATGATCACTACTGGCTCCCAACAAGGTTTGGATTTGATCGCACGTGCTTACGTGAATCCAGGTGACAAAGTCGTGATGGAAGCGCCAAGTTACTTGGGTGCCATGCAGGTGTTTGGTTTGGTTCAAGCAAACATCGTTACCGTTTCTCAAACAGAATTTGGTCCAAACCTTGATGAGCTGGAGCAATGCTTCGCTAAGCAACAACCGAAGATGTTCTACGCCGTGCCAGATTTCCATAACCCAACAGGTGTTTGCTGGGCACTGGAAACACGCCAAAAGGTTGCGGAGCTTTGTATTCAATACAACGTGGCTTTCATTGAAGATGCACCATACCGCGAGTTACGCTTCTCTGGTGAAGCTCTGCCCTTGGTATCTGACTTCTGCCCACAAAACTCTATCGTGTTGCGTTCTTTCTCTAAGATCGCTTCTCCGGGTTTACGAATCGGTGTTGTAACGGGTAAAACCAGCTACCTAGAGCCACTGATTAAAATCAAACAGGGTGCAGACCTGCATTCTAGCGTGCCTATGCAAGCCCTGTTGCACGGTCTATTGCAACACGATAACTTTGCAACCCACATCTCTACTATTTGTGAGCTATATAAATCGCGCTACGACGTGATGTATGCAGAATTAGAAAAACAGCTTCCGACAAGTTGTGTATTGAAACCGGTTGATGGCGGTATGTTCGTATGGGTGGAGATTCCAGAGTGCGATACGTTTGAGCTAGCGAAGTCATTGCTTGCGAACGGTGTAGCTGTCGTACCGAGCCCAGTGTTCTACCCAGAAGGTTCAGAAGTAAAAGCAGCGCTTCGCTTGAACTTCACCAACGCAACACCTGATGAACTCAGAGTTGCCGTAACCCGTTTAGCTGATGTACTGAAGGCGCTGTAATCCGAATTCCCCTTTAGAATCCAATCACCTGCCTTTGGGATGCGAATTAAGTCCCAAAGGCAGCAGTATAAAAAGTTCCCTAAAAAATTTATTTTTTTCTCTCAAAATCAACTCTCTAGCTTAAGTGTCTGTTTTCGCTTGATCCTCGCACTATCGCAAAAAATAGATCTCGATCACGTATTTGAAGCTTGGAAAAGTTACGTCTATCTTTCAGAAAAAAGACATCGCCCTTGCAGCATCATCTGCGAATTCAAACACTTTTGATCGTGATGGCTTATCACCATCGAAAGTCGAGCTGACACCATCAGCAATGTCGTCTTGTGAAGATGAACGTGGTGAGGACGCAATTACAACCATTCTGAATGTCGCTATACCAATCCGCGATTGGTCTTATACACGTCGGCTTAGCGCATCATATTACAGAGGGGTTTATCAGGATGAACAATCGACCATCGAAAGGACTCGTCGTCACGGGCTTGTCCGCCATGCTTTCTCTCGCAGCCATACAAACAGCGCATGCGGGCAATTCACCAAACTGTAGCGACGTACTAGCGGGTAACAAGACCGCCGCTTCTCAGAAAATGACGATATTGCTGGGTGAAGACATCACCAAATCAAATCTAATCACTACTGTTGTCCCAGCAAAAAATAATCCGTTTGTGACCGAAGAGCTTGTCTCTGTCTCTAACAATGTTTCACCAAATGGACCGTTATCCAAGCAGTCATTAGAAGAAATCAAGCAAGTACGAGAAAACATCGAAAAAGCAGGCGTAGAAGTGAGTAAGCTTCAAGGGACTTTTGAAGTAGCGTTTGTGAGCCTTATTGACGGGCACTGCCAGTTCTCAACCAACCAACTCACTACGCATGCAAAAATCGATTTTGACCATTTAGAGGGGTTAACTGCATTTTCAATACCAGCTCTGCTAACAATGGTCGATAAGTCTTATTCGATGGCAGAAAAACGTATTGCTGAAGAAGAAGCGAAGCTCGCAGAAGAAAAGGCGCGCCAAGAAGAAGTAGAACGTGAGAAAGAAAGACAGCAAGAGTTAGCGGCAGCCGCAGCAGCAGCTCGCTATCAAGACCCAAATGTTTTGGTTAAAGTTGAAAAGTTCGATGGCTCCAATGTGACCTTCTCTGTTACTAACCTATCCGCTGATGGTGAACTACAACCAAACTTCAATACGTTTAGAGCATACCAAACAGACAAAGGTGAACTTATCTACAAATCAGAATCCTTATTGAGCTTAGTGGACAGCGAGGGAAATGGTCTAACAACCGTGGGAATCGCTGAACTCGGTCCAGAAAGTGGAACTGATCTGGTGATTGCTCCGGGAGAAACACGCACTTTCATTACCAGTATCGAGTCGGAAGTCGCATCCGAAATGAAGCTTAGCCTGGAATTTCCTGCGAAAGTGTTGAATACCGGCGAAGCATTCTCGGTGTCATTTACTGATGCGGTCGCCATGGCAACGGCGGGCTTGAATTAGATAGCAAAATTGACGATTACACAAAAACAAAAGCAGACCTCAGGTCTGCTTTTATTAGTTCTGGCATTTATACGCGTTAGCGAACATTGTCACTGAGCTCGAAAAATCAAGCGGTTGGTACAAATAAAGAGTGTCACCCCCCAGTTCAGCAGCTTTGATACGCATTTGGTTCAGCGTTCCCCAAACCATATCTTTGTCCGCATGCAACCAGTAGTCATAGAAGTGACCTTCTGAACCGATCACTGTACCTAAATGTTGGCAGTTCGCGATTGCGTTTGCGTCATCCCAAATCACTTTTACTTGTTCAGATTCTTGTGTTGGGAACGTCACACAGCCAGTTAATAACGCTGCTAATGCTGCACCAGTCATTAACTTTTTCATAATTTCATCGCCTTAGAATTAAATCGTCTGCGGATTCTATTTATCGTTTAGACAATGACCAACAAATTATTTTTATGCTTTACATAACCGCTCGTTTAGGAGCTTTCTTAGGCTTCTTTAATGCACGCGCATCGCGAATGTTCAGCGTCATCAATGTTAGGTTCGTGAAACCAGCAAGCAACTCAACCAACTGAACAACATAGAAGGTCGTATCAAACTGATTACTTGCGGCTAAATGCTGCAAATAAATCGCCGCCGGAACCAAAATCAAGATGCCGTTCATCGCAACGAAAGGCATACGCTTTTTCTTTGCCGCTAGAGGTTCTTTTTTCACATTCGGAGCCATCTTTGATCCGGTTATGCCGGCTGCTGCCATAAGAGGGACAACTGCCCAAATCGCGTACGAGATATAAGTTTTAACCGCCAAAATTGTGTGATGATCACCAAACAACTCAACCGCGACTGTACTGGTGAAAAAGCTCATGATGAGCAGGTATGCACTAATAGAGGTGATTCGATGAGCAAAGCTGAGTGTCTTTTTCATAGCGATATTCTCTTTTCATGTTGTTGGGATTCACGGTACAAAAAAGATTACATAACAATCATTGCATACGCAACACTTGCACCCAAAATAAAATCATTAAAATTTAGCTTAATTAAATGGATTTTTATTAAGTTTATGTTTTAGTTAATAATTTAATAGAAAACATAAATAACTAGGCGATTTGCTTTTTGACCAAATTAGAGTAAAACAGAGGAGTAAGCGGCAAGAGGGACTGAATTTGACTTCGAAAAACAAACTGATCCGTTACCAATCTAAAGAAGTAGCTGACGTATTCAGCAAAGAAGACGAGTTAATCAAGCTTGTTCAATCTGGTCAACTTTCTCAAGTATTACTGTTGTGGCAAGTCAAAAGCCCTACGCTAGTGCTTCCAGCAGGTAAGAAGTGGACAATTTCAGAGCAACTAGAACAAGGTCTAGCAGACTCAGGTTGGAGGCTGTTTTCACGTAAAACCGGCGGTGCACCAGTTCCACAGGTTCCGGGGATCATAAACCTCTCTCATATCTACCACTGGCCTGAAGGTCAACCTTACGACATTAAAAAAGCGTATCTCGACTTATGTTCCGTACTCGCCGTGTTTTTTAAACAATTAGGTGTCAAAGTTGATGTGCACGCTACGCCAAACTCCTATTGTGATGGCGAATACAACTTAAATATTGATGGGAAAAAAGTGGTTGGGACAGCACAACGTGTCTTACTGAAAAAAGGCGGAGGACAAGTAGTGCTCTCTCAAGCCTGTATTCTCATAGATGCTGACGTAGAAAAAATCGTTGAACCAGTAAAGCTATGTAATCGCCTTTGCGGGCATAACGATGATATTCGTGGCGACGTTCATACTCCCCTATTCGACCATATAGAACAAAAACTAAGTGTTGATACGTTGTTTCAAACGCTGACTCAAGCGTTTTTGGATCACGCGAAGCGTTGAGTCTATTCGCGATATTCATCAAAAAAGGGAGCATTTGCTCCCTTTTATCATTTATTAAACTCATTAAGTTAAAAACGAACTTCCACTTCAACGCCCTCAATCCATCTCGTTTGCTCTACGGGTTCGTCAAAAGATAATGTGACTTTCAGGTACGCTGGTTGACCCTCAAATGGGCTTTGCAGCTCTTGGGGTAGCTTGTTAACCACTTCAACCGGCCTTGAAACTGTCGCAGATAACTTTTTACCGTCAGGGAAGATGACCTTCGCTTTGGTTCCTTTTTGGCTGTAATCCAGATACTTAGGATTTAAAAATGCGGTAATGTCCGGTGTTACGTTCTGAGCTACCGTCAATAATGGTGCATTCTCTGTAACGCGCTGACCTTCATGAACATGAATATCCAAAACTCGACCACTAAACGGTGCTCTAAACGTCAAGCTCTCTTGTTGGGCACGCTTTACGACAAGCTCTTGCATTAACGCTCGATACTGCTGTGCAACCGGCCCCGCCAATGCCAATTGCTCTCTATCACGTTTGGCATTGATGTAAGCTATTTCTTGGTCGCTCAATTGGCTATCAATGGCATTGCTCACGTTAACTACCGCAGCGTAATCCACTTCTGACACCTGACCTTTCTTTCTAAATTGGTCGTACTTTTGCTGAATTTGTTGCACCTTAGCGAGGCTTGTTTTGGTACTGGCTATCGCTTGCTGGTACAACTCATCAGTACTTTGAACCTTGTTATTGGACAACGAAACCAACTCTTTTTGTAAAAACTCCACTTCTTTGTTTAACGCACTATCTGCCAATAGAATTAAAGACTGCCCCTTGCCTACCTCGTCACCGACATTCGCCGGAATCGGTCCAACAATTGCGGCTTGAGTCGCCGTTATCGTTAATGGATAAGAGGTCACGATACCGGGCGCAGTCACTAGAATCTGCGTCTTAAACAAGTAATAAGCCATAAATAACAGTGGGCTAATGACAATTGCCAAAATCAGATACCAACGAAGTCGATAACCACCACGCTTCGCCTGACCGTAGGCGACTTTCATGCCACTCTCAGATTGTGGCTTGTTCTTTTTATCTAAGTGAAAGTTAACTTTCATACTAAAACTTTTTGCCTCGTTTCAATACCCACCAAGGTGCCATGCTAGATTCTTCGTGACTGCGTCTTACTACCTCATTCACCATCGAAAACGCCGTTATTAGACGCATGAAAAACTGATAAACGGGGTATAGAAATAGCCATTTCGTAAATTTTAAGTCTTCTTTTCTTCTCTCAGACACCAGCCCGATATAAACAATAAATATAATTAAAGAGAGAAATAAATACGTTAAGTACAGCAACAGCATTAATGCTAAAACAAATTTAAGCGGATACGCTATAAGCATATACACGGTAAAAATAACAACTAACAAAGGTAATAAGACGTTTTGAACCACACCATAAGCGAGAGTAAATAGAAAATTACCCCACCCCAAAAGAGATGGTGATAATCCTTCATTGTGCTTACGCAAAAATAGGAAAAGCAAATCGCCATCCCACCTTAAACGCTGCATAACTAGCCCTTTTAAGGTATCTGGAACATCGGTATGCCCAATCGCATGTGTGGCAAAAGCTAATTTATTGTTTGGATAGCGTCGCTTATATTGTTTTAAACGCATGGTTAGATCCAAATCTTCTGCAGTATGCGTATCCCAGCCACCCACTTGTTTGAGTAAGTTTTTTCTAAAAGCCCCAAACGCACCTGAAATATTATTTAATACGCCCCATTCTGCCATCCCAGTTTTGCCTGCTTGCATGGACAACATGTATTCTAAGGACTGCATTTTTGTCAGAATATTGGCGTCATGATTTCTAACCCGTAACGCGCCTCCGCTTGCAATCACATCTTTCGATGTAAATTGTTTCATCATGGTAAACACCATGTCGTTATCAAAGGAGGTATCACCATCGACGTTAATCACGATCTCGCCCTGAGCAACAGATAAACCAGCATTAAGAGTCGACACTCGTCCGCCACGTTGCCACTTTGGAATAACCCGTACTTTGCGATTGCGGACGCCAGCGTGACGCAGTTCTCCGTTCAACGCCGCTTGGTAAGTATCTTGGTTCTGTACCGCGCCATCTACGACGGCGAGAATTTCTATGTGACCCGGATACACTTGTTCAACTAAAGTGTCGATGGTGATTCCAATCGCATCCCCTTCGCCATAACAAGTGATGACAAAACTGATCGATGGAAACTGCGTCAACTCAACGTCTTCCTGATCATACGACCATCGAAAAATGCCCGTTAATACCAACAGGTACAAGGGCAGTTCGATAATAATCATGACCGGGAATAGCAGTAGCCACAGCTCTTCATTGTGCAGCAGCATCCCGCGAAGATAATCAAGCAGAACAAGACTATCTTGCAGCATAAATATCACCAACCAGTGTTTCTAACCATACCGCTACGCCATCTTCAATACTTGCTTGAGGAAGTGCCCATGAGAAGACATTGAGTTCAAACTCTTCATCTTCAATTTGGCTTCCCAGTACCGAGAGTTTGTTCTGCAATACCGATAAGCTAGACGTTTCGGTATTCGGCATGAGCACCAGCAACACATCTTGCTTAAATTGGCAGCAGATATCCGTATCTCTGAATATCTCACTAAGACGCTTAGTCAGTTGATCCATCAAGGAGAAAAGCTTGGCGTCACCGTGCTGCTTTCCGTACTCATCTAAAGATGGAAGGTGTAACCCCAAAAGTAGGTGATGCTCTTTGTGGCGCATAGCGACTTTATTTAGCCACGCGAGTAAGTTCTGGAAGAAACTGTTCTCAACCTTACCTTTGATTGAGAGCTCAGGAGCTTGAGAGGACTTTCCGTGCTGGAATATGTATTCTCCTGCTTCACCTAAACGGTATTGGTACAGCTTGCGCACAACGAGATCATCAACCTTCATCTTCTCATCACAACTCAAGCATTGGCTCATCGTTGCTGCTTCAACAAAAAGATTAGAGCACAGATTACAAACGTGATTCTCTAGAGGGCGGTCGTAGTCCACACCAATGTGTCTTAGTTGCGTTAAACACTTTGGGCATTCCAACTTACCGCGGCGTTGAAATGACTGCTGCTCACCAACGTGACCACAAGTAAAGCAGTGGAGCGAACTCTGAGACTCAATGTCGATACTGCTGCATTGAGGGCAAACTTCAACGTAATTCAAGTGACCGCTGTTGCAATGCGTACAGACACGAATACGATCCATCAGTTGTTCACTTTCTAAAATATCTCGTGCTTTCTCGGACAACACGTAGCGATAGGTTGAGTAAATGTCAGGGTAAAACGCTTCTATCAGTGGATACGTATAAATTGCAGATGATTCAAGGCTTTTCATCGCCGTTAATCTGCGGTTTCTATTTATACCAAGCCAGCCAATCAGCGGATCTAAGGACGTCACCTGAGGTACCGATTCAAGGCGGCTTCGCGAGCTTTGCCATGCTTTATAGGACGTCGTTAAATCAAAAGTGCCATCAGTAACACATCGAGAATATGGTGTTTCAATAGTGGTGTAGACAGCCCAACTCCATCGCTCTTGCTGTTGGTAAAAAGCTTTGAGTATTCCTTCAAGTTGTTTTGGTTCCGAAGCGTTTACACAAAACATACCTCCCATACCAACAGGCAGTGCCTCTACCTCATTGATATACTCAACATTTTCCAGTTCGTATTCCGTTGGTTTATCCCCGAGCCAATAGAACTTTTCATTCTCAATTAACATGATTATTACTCACACAAATATTAGAACGACCTACTAATTAAAAATATAGAACCTTTACAGATCTTTTTTGAATAATTTAATCGACAGGAACGCAAAAATGCCTTGAACCCGAACCGTTTAATGACGTGGTCAGGTAAAACAGCAGTGAATTTATATAATTTTCAAATCAGGGCGTTACAGAGCGGTACTTTCACGCTGGCACGCCGAAGCAGTCAATTAATTGACAGAAAGAATAACGTTGAACTTATAATAAAGAAATGAGGATATATATTTTAAATTAATACGAAGAAACGAGAACATTAAGGAACCTTTATTAAGCAAGCTGAATATCATTTATCTATGTGGTTTATGATCGCTCTTATTACCACTATATCTATTTATTTTAATAGCCGTTTCGGCGTTCAGCATTTAAGCACAGCAATTGGTCTCATTGTTAAGACGATTATTTCTATTTTTTCATCTTCACTTTACACACATGAAATCAATTAGATTAATTCTTAATTTTCAATTACAAAGCGTCGTTTTATCGTTTGCTATATTTTTGCTTTATAAATAGAAAGATAATTTAATTTGCATAACCAAATATTATAAAATAAAAAAGACACCTTTAAATTAATAAGCAACAATTACATCTAGCAACAGCATTCATATCTATGAAATGTGTTGTTAAGCCTCCCTCCTCTATCATCACTACCAAAAATGCCAAAGGTATGAGAGCTCTTCTTCAACGCTCAAATCGCTTGATTAGCTCACTCAATTTCGAAATGAGATCTACCTCAAACATTTATCCATGACGGAAATAGTTGAAGCTAACGCCCAAAAGCCTCAGAATGTCGCACTTTTCGCGTCGCGCATAAAATCGACGCCTTGTTATCAAACTCGACAATTGAGAATCATACATATGGGTTTTACCTCGTTAGGTCTATCTGCTCCAATCCTTAAGGCTATTCAGGAAAAAGGCTACGACACCCCTTCGCCGATTCAGGCTCAAGCAATTCCTGCTGTTTTGGAAGGGAAAGACGTAATGGCAGCAGCACAGACTGGTACAGGTAAAACGGCGGGCTTTACGCTGCCAATTCTTGAACGTCTGTCAAACGGTCCACGCGTACGCGGCAACCACATCCGCGCATTGGTGCTGACACCAACTCGTGAGCTTGCTGCCCAGGTACAAGAAAACGTATTCATGTACAGCCGTCACCTACCTCTAACGAGTGCAGTGGTATTTGGTGGTGTGAAGATCAACCCACAAATGCTTCGCCTGCGTAAAGGTGCAGACGTATTGGTTGCAACACCAGGTCGCCTAATGGACCTATACAACCAAAATGCAGTGAAGTTCGACCAACTAGAAATGCTAGTACTGGACGAAGCAGACCGCATGCTTGACATGGGTTTCATTCGCGACATTCGCAAGATTCTTGAATTGCTACCGAAGCAACGTCAAAACCTATTGTTCTCTGCGACATTCTCAAACGAAATCCGTGAGCTTGCGAAAGGTCTGGTCAACAACCCTGTTGAGATTTCAGTTAACCCAGCAAACTCGACAGCACGCACCGTAGAACAATGCATCTACCCAGCAGACGTGAAGAAGAAAGCACCAATGCTGGTCAAGCTGATCAAAGATGGCGATTGGAAACAAGTATTGGTATTTACCAAAACCAAGCATGGCGCGAACCGCTTAGCCAAGTTCCTAATCGACCAAAAGATTACAGCAGCTGCAATTCACGGCAATAAGAGCCAAGGCGCACGTACTAAAGCTCTGGCTGACTTTAAATCTGGCGAAGTTCGCGTATTAGTCGCAACAGACATCGCTGCGCGCGGTATCGACATTCCTCAGCTTCCTCAAGTGGTTAACTTTGAGCTGCCAAAAGTAGCTGAAGACTACGTTCACCGTATCGGTCGTACCGGTCGTGCTGGTGAAGTGGGTAAAGCGATTTCTTTAGTATGCGCACTTGAAGCATCCGAGTTGTTTGCGATTGAACGTTTAATTCAACAACTGCTGCCTCGTAAAGAACTGGAAGGCTACGCACCAACTAACGTATTGCCAGAGTCGAAGCTTGATACTCGCCCTATCAAGCCAAAGAAACCGAAAAAGCCTAAGAAGCCAAAAGCAGAAGGTGAAAACGGTCAAACAGCTGAGAAGAAAAACAACGGCGGTAACAACAAATCAAAGCGTCGTTTCAACAGCGACAACAAAAATGGCAAGGGCGAAAACAAATCAGGCAAAGGCGGCGCTGGTAAGCCAAAAGGCAACCGTGATGGTCAAGCTCGCACAAACGACAAGCCAAGCGGTAACAAGCCTAATACGAACAAATCAGGCGCAAATAAAAATGGTAACGGTGGTAAACCATCAGGAAACCGCAAGCCTAACAGCGGTAAACCTGCGGGTGCAAAACCTTCAAACGGCAAACCGTCAGGCAACAAGCCATCAGGACAACGTCGCAAGCCACGTCCACAAGCAGCAAAATAATAAAAAACAGCCCCTCACGATGAGGGGCTGTTTTTTTTGGGCAGTATGGCGAATAGCAAGCTTAGATTAATGCCACTCCATTTCACCACTTAGCACTTTCGCGCCCAGTTCAAGATCACCTTCTGTCGCAGCAAACTGTGGGTACTTAGCCTTCATCGCTGCCGAAATCTCGCTTGATGATGGCTTGCTTGACTTTTCTAACGTCTGCTCGATGCCTGCGATGTAGTTTATGGTGAATTGAACACCTTCCACACCTTTCGGCATATCACCAAGGTAGTGTCCCGGAATCACGGTTTTTGGTTTCAGTGCTTTCATGCGCTCCAACGATTGAGACCATTGAGCACGCTCTTGTTTCGACTGAGTGTCCGCCATCCAAACATGAACACCACTGTAAACCGATACACCACCAAATACAGTTTTCTCCGCAGGCACCCAAAGGTAAGCATCATGAGTATTGATTTCTTTTACTTCAATGCGCTTACCTTCAAGCGTCAGAGTGGTGTCATTGAGTACAGTAGGGACAACAATTTTTGATGGCGCCCCCTCTTCCAAAATAGGTCCCCAGTACGCCAGTTTCGCGTCTTTTGTTCGTTCGATATGTTTAACAACCGCTTCGCTCGCAACCACTTTTACATCAGGGAATGCAGCAACAATAGGCTCTAAGCCAAAATAATAGTCTGGGTCACCGCTGCTAATGTAAATCATCGACAGCTCTTTGCCACTGTTTTTAATCTGTTCCACCAATTTTTTTCCGTCTTTGACGCTAAATTGTGCGTCAAACAACATCAGCTCTTTTTCACCAGAAACAAGCACAGAGCTTGCAGGAAAGATCGCATTTTCACCGGGGTTGTAGTGGGTAATCGTTAAGTCCGCAGCCGACACATAGTTCGATGCCGCTAGTGCTGTAATCAGTAGAGTAATTGAACGCTTATTCATCATCTTATTCCGTATTAGAGAACCAACTCATGCGGCTCGTTTAGTGTTGAGGTCATCTTATTTGATTGGTTTTAGATGAAATAGACAGCAAATTAACTTTCACTGTTGCGAAATCCGGACATATACTGTGACGGCGATTTTCTTAAGGTGAAGCAACAGAATGGACAGACTTGAGGCAATGAACGTCTTTGTCACGATCGTAGAGCGAGGAAGCTTAAGTGCTGCCGCTGAGCATCTCGATCTTTCGCGAACTAAAGTGACACGTTATTTAGGTGAGCTCGAAAAGTGGATGGATACTCGTTTACTCCACCGCACAACTCGAAGCCTCAGCTTAACCAGTGCAGGGAAAGAGACGCTTGAGATTGCACGAGAGCTACTTGCACTTGAAGAATCCCTAAGCGGAATCCGAAACCAAAATCGAGTGAATCTAAAAGGTCAATTGCGTATTACCGCAAGCTATTCCATTGTGAGTAGCTTCCTCATTGATGCAATCACAAGCTTTGTTGAACAATGGCCAGATGTGGCGATTGATATTGTGTCGACAGATGAAACCATAAACCTCGTGGAATCACGCATTGATCTTGCCATACGCATCACCAATGAGTTGCCTGCTAATGTCGTAGCAAAGCAATTAGGTGAATGCCGCTCGGTGATATGTGCATCTCCCAAATATATCGAACAAAAAGGCGCACCGTTAAACGCCCAAGACCTAGGACACCACAATTGTCTTTCCTTTAGCTATTTTGGTCGTTCCGAGTGGATATTCTCTGGACCAAACGGTGATGAATCAGTCTCCATCAAAGGCAATATCAGCGCGAATACCCCAGAAGTACTGCTTGCTGCCGCTTTAAATGGTAACGGAATCAGCTTACAGCCTTTCCCAACCGTGAAGGATTTGCTCACTGAGGGTAAGTTGATTCAGCTGTTACCAGAATGGCACCCAAAAACGTTAGGCGTTCATGCCATCTATGGCACACGTAAACAAGTCACACCGTTATTAAGAGCCTTTATCGACCATCTCTCCATTAGCATGTCGGAATCCAAGCGCTGGTGAGCATTTTTCCGCAAACGTCCTAACCTTACTCTCAACCTGTGTTAGTCTAGCGAAATCCGTGACTAAGATAGGTTGAGACGTCATCATGACATACGATGAATTTAATCAATTCTGTGGCTCATTCGCTGCTACTTCTCATGTTGTTCAATGGGGTGATGCGCACGTTTGGAAAGTCGGTGGAAAGGTATTTGCTATTGGTGGCTGGAGTAAAGACAAGCAGCCTGCATTTACGTTTAAGACTTCCCCTTTAAACTTCGATTTTTTAAGTGATTATGAGGGTTATATTCCTGCCCCTTATTTCGCAAACCGTGGTATGAAGTGGATTCAACAAACGGAAACCTCCGGACGCCTAGACGAAGAGCTAAAGTACTATTTATCAGAATCTTATCGATTAGTTGCACTTGGCTTGAGTAAGCGAAAACGCGATGAATTGGGCATTGAGCTGCCACCAGCCAAATCTTAAGGGTGACATGGAAGATCTTGTTCAATTATTGCTCGCCGATCATGAACGTATGAAAGCAATGGAATGTGCTCGCTCACTGGCTTTACCAGATTGCTACGTTGCTGCAGGCTTCGTACGAAATCTAGTTTGGGACCATCTTCATCACAAACCGCAGCCAACCCCACTCAATGACCTTGATATTGTCTACTTCGACCCAAATGAAATAGATGACAAGGCGGCGTTGATTTATGAAGCTCAGTTAACTGCAATGATGCCAGAGTTCAACTGGCAAGTACGTAATCAAGCAAACATGCACCTAAAAAATGGTGATAAGCCATACCAAAGTACCTTGGATGCGATGAGTTACTGGCCAGAAAAAGAGACGGCGGTTGCTGCCAGATTGAACGAAAAGAACCAGATAGAGTGCATTTCAGCGTTCGGATTTGAGTCTTTGTTTAGAGGTTACCTGACTTGGAATCCAGAACGACCATTAGTTTTATTTCGACAGCGATTAACTCAGAAAAATTGGCTAACCATTTGGCCAAACCTAAAACTTGTACTCAAGTAACCTCAAGGTTCTCGAATATATATACCCAAGTGACTTCAAGATGCAGGATTCAGAGCGTAGTCATTGATTCGAGGTCAAGGAAAACAACGCAGCGTAATAGCCAGCTCTTTCCAAGTTGTATGACGCAGAAGTCGAGTCAATGACACGCTCCCAAAGGGCGAGTTGTCTTGGTTTGTATACTTTGTTGTCGATTCTTGATTTAGACCCACTAGACCTTTAAATCGCCGCCGCGTCTACAAACCAAGTCATTCTCGCTGAACCTAGCATCTCGAGGTTACTTGGGTATAAACCAAATAAAAAGGACTTTATCTTTATGATCACTTGCTATGTTCGTTATGTCATTGATGCAAAAAAAACCAAAGAGTTTGAAGAGTACGCAAAAATGTGGATTCCGTTAGTAGAGAAATTTGGCGGACAACACAACGGCTACTATCTTCCATCTGAAGGTGCTAACAATATTGCACTGGCATTATTTACATTCCCAAGCCTCGCGGCGTATGAGGAATACCGAGAAAAGTCGCTCAACGATGAAGAGTGCATCCAAGCCTTTAAGTTCGCGGAAGAGACCGACTGTGTATTGAGTTACGAACGCAGCTTCTTCAGACCTGTTTTTAGCTAACTCAGCCACACCGCACTTGATGCCAATATTCTTAAAAGCGCTGTGTTAATAATCTCTAACCTCAGTATGATGCAGCCTTTCCATGCGACACATCGAAACGTTCGCCTCATTAAAATTGAGTGTGAAAACGCTCAATCAAGAAATCCAAAAACAAACGAAGTCGCTTGGGTTGATACTGGCGGCTCAGGTAAATCACGTTCAAATCCGCGCCTGCAGAAGAGGTCGATGCGTTGAAGTTCTTCATATAGCCATTTAATACCGTCACTAAACGCTGCTGTTTGATGTCCTCTTGTACATCGAGAATCGATTTCAACGCAATACCCGCGCCATCTAACGCCCACTGACGAATCACTTCGCCATCATCAGAAAAACGCTTCGGTACGACAGTAACAACATTGTGCTGCTCTTCATCTTGAAAGTGCCATGTTTTCAACTCTTCATTGCTGCGAACCATGGCTAAACAATCGTGATGTGCTAAATCTTGTGGCGTGATCGGCGTGCCTTTCTTTGCCAAATACTGAGGAGAAGCACAAAGCACTCGGCGACTGGACGCCAGTTTGCGAGAGATAAGGTTGCTGTCGGCTAGCTCCCCATATCGGATAACGATGTCCAAACCGGACTCAGCTAAGTTGGATAAGTTATCGTTCAAATACAGATAAGGGATCACATCGGGATAGAGCTGACTAAATTCCGACAGTATTGGCGAAATGTATTGCTTTCCAATATCACGAGGAGCCGAGATTTTAAGTGTGCCGCGCACTTCTTTGGTGCCAGTTTGGAGTAAGTTCTCCGTCTCTTTGACGCTGTCGATGATTTCCAAGCATGCCTGATGGTACATAGCGCCAGAGTCCGTCAGTGAGATATGCCTTGTACTGCGATTAAGTAATTTCACCCCATAGCGATCTTCCAGCGACTGCAATCTTGCCGTTACTGTTGCTGGCGATAAGCCGAGTTCTCTGCCAGCCGCCGCCAACCCTTGGTTCTTCACTATGCTGACAAACAGCGTCATATCCGAAAACTTGTCCACATTCCCTCCTTAAACTTCATTATTCATCTGAGCTGAATAATCAATTCAAATATTACTCAATTATCAAATTTATTCCAATCAATATACTGACTCCATCGAAACGAGATTGGAGAAACAAATCATGACAACAGAAAAAACCATTTATGTCGTACTGGGTGGCACATCAGGTATTGGCGCTGAACTTAGCCAACAACTTGCGAGCGACAATGCGGTTGTCCACGTAGCAAGCCGCAAAACAGGGTTAGACATCAGCGATGAACAGTCGGTTTACCACTACTTCGAAACTATTGGTGCTTTTGACCACCTGATCGTCACAGCAGGTTCTTATGCTCCAGCAGGCAAAGTGGTGGATGTAGAAGTTTCCCAAGCAAAATACGCGTTCGATACCAAATTTTGGGGCGCCATCAACGCAGCGAAACATGGAGCACGCTACATCAAGAAAGGCGGATCAATCACGCTAACTTCCGGCATGTTATCGCGCAAAGTTGTTGCTAACACCTACGTAAAAACCGCGATTAACGCTGCCATTGAAGCAACCACAAAAGTACTGGCGAAAGAACTGGCTCCGATCAGAGTGAATGCAGTCAGCCCAGGTTTGACCAAAACTGAGGCGTATCAAGGCATGAACGAAGACGACAGAAATGCCATGTACAAACGCACACAAAATAGCTTACCAGTGGGCAAAGTTGGCGAAGCCAGTGACGTTGCAAAAGCTTACCTACTTCTGATTGAAAACACCTATATGACCGGTGCCGTGATTGATGTCGATGGTGGCGCACTGCTTGGCTAACAACACACGTTTGGATAACAACAAATAAAAACAAGGTGCCAGAGCAAGAAAAAAGCATGGCACCAATGGGTTAAAACTAATTAAAAAAAGAGACTCCCCCCATGAATAAAGAAAAAATGCCGCTGCAGGTATGGATCTTAACACTTGCAGCTTTTGCTATCGGTACCGCAGAATTTGTTATTGCAGGAATCCTTCCTCAAGTCGCCAACTCTTTGTCCATCACGGAAGGACAAGCCGGTTACCTAATCAGTGCCTACGCACTTGCCATTGTATTTGGCGGTCCGCTACTTACGATTTACTTAGCACGCTTTAACAAGAAAGCCGTACTGGCTGGGCTAATGGTGCTGTTTATTCTCGGCAACGTGTTGTCCGCTTTCGCGCCGAACTACTTTGTATTGATGGTCAGCCGAGTGATCACAGGTTTAGTTCAAGGTCCTTTCTACGGCATCGGTGCCGTGGTAGCGACCAATTTGGTTTCAGAAAAAATGGCAGGTCGTGCGGTCGGACAGATGTTCGCGGGCTTAACGCTGGCTAACGTTTTAGGTGTGCCTGGCGGTACCTGGATTGGCTTGCAATTCGGCTGGCACACCACTTTCTTGACCGTTGCAGCTTTTGGTTTAGTGGCTCTGTTTTTTATCACTTCAGTGATCAAATCCACCGGTCATGGCGAAGCAAAAGATGTCAAAGCGCAATTAGCTGCGTTCAAAAACCCAATGCTACTTATAAGCCTTGCGATCACCGTATTTGCTTGGTCGGGGTTCATGACTCTGTATGGCTACATCGCCCCTATCGCCATGCACATCACAGGCTTTGGTGAAAGTGCCGTAACTTGGATTCTGGTTATTGTTGGTGTCGGTCTGATTGTTGGTAACACCATGGGTGGTCGTTCATCGGATAAAAACCTACAAAAAGCGTCTATGTTCTGGGCTATCGCGATGATTGTGTCACTCGTACTGGTCGGAATCACTGTAGACAGCAAAGTGCTGTTCATTGCCACCGCCTTTGTATTTGGTATTGCGTCATTCGCTAACGTACCAGCAATGCAACTTCGAGTAATGAACCACGGTGGTGAAGGTCAGGAATTAGCAGCGACAGCAAACATCTCGGCGTTCAACTTAGCTAATGCCTTTGGCGGTTTCTTAGGCGGCATGGTGCTCGATAGCCAAATGGGCGCAGGCATGATCCCTTACGCAGCCATCATTGTTCCACTGATTGGTTTGCTATTCATCGCCAAGGCAAACCGCAAAGAAAGCAAACAGGCTGAGTTAGCTCCGAGCTTCAACAAGTAATGTCATCCCTACAAGTAGCCCTGACTTAACGCTTCTCGAGCAAGCGGGGCTACCCAATACGAATCACCAGGAAAACACTATGAAACTCTATATTTACGAACATTGCCCATTCAGTGCTCGCGTCCGCTACGTTGCTGGCATGCTGAATATCCAACTCGACGTCATCAATATTGCTTATGACGACGACAAAACCACAACAGACCTGATTGGAACCAAGCAAGTGCCACTTCTTATCAAAGACAACGGTGAAGCGATGGCAGAAAGTCTCGATATCATCGCTTACTTCCTTGAACTGGCAACATCAAGTGAAACAAGCCAACCGTCGCAAGCGGTGTTGGATTGGCAAAAAATCGCGTTCCTTCCACTACAAAAAGTGGGTTACCCACGTTGGTCAAACATGGATTTACCAGAGTTTGCCACTCAGTCTGCACAACAAGCTTGGCGCACAAAAAAGGAAACGGATGCACTCAATTTTGATGCACTTCTGCAAGACACACCAAACATTGCCAAAGAGGTCGAAGCGCTCATTGAACGTGCGAAAAGCGTGTTGAATCTCGACTCTTATCAGCATGTGACTTTGGTAGACGAAGCGATCCTATTTTCTATTTTGCGCGGGTTCTTCAGCGCCGCAGAAATCCAATGGGACAACGCTGTGAAAGATTGGATGGAATCTGTAAGCAACAAAACCCAAGTACCACTACTTAAGTAAGGAATCGATCATGAGCAAACTATTTGAACCAACACAGCTGAAACAACTAACTCTGCAAAACCGCGTAGCCATGGCTCCAATGACCCGAGCGCGCACTAGCCAACCGGGAAACATTCCAAACCAAATGATGGCGACTTACTACAAGCAGCGCGCTACCGCAGGGTTAATCATCTCTGAAGCCACCCAGATTTCAGACGATTCGCAGGGTTACTCATTCACACCAGGCGTCTACACTGATGAACAAGTGGCAGGCTGGAAAACCGTCACTCAAGCAGCAAAAGAGCAAGGCGCAGCTATGTTTTGTCAGTTGTGGCATGTCGGTCGTGTATCACACCCAACATTCCAAAAAGGCGAACAGCCTATTGCCCCATCAGCACTAAAACCCGTAGAAACCCAAGTGTGGATTGCCGACGAGCAAGGCAACGGCAACATGGTCGATTGTGTAGAGCCACGAGCGATGACTCAAGCCGATATTGACCGTGTGGTAAGTGATTTTGCCCATGCAGCGAAACGTGCGATTGAAGCAGGCTTCGATGGCGTCGAAATCCACGGCGGTAATGGTTACCTGATTGACCAGTTCCTACGTACCAATTCAAACCACAGAACCGACAACTACGGCGGTACTCGCGAAAACCGACTTCGCTTTTTATTAGAAGTGGTCGATGCGGTGAGCGAAGCCATTGGTGCCAACAAAGTAGGAGTACGACTCGCACCTTTCATCACTTTCAAGGACATGAACTGCCCAGATATTGTGCCAACCATCCTCGATGCATCGAAACAACTTCAAGCTCGTGATATTGCGTACTTACACCTGTCTGAAGCGGATTGGGACGACGCACCAGTGATTCCAGAAAGCTTCCGCATCGAACTGCGCGAATACTTCACCAACACGATTATCGTCGCAGGCAGTTACACCCAAGAGCGTGCTGACGAGGTACTTGAGAAAGGTTATGCGGATTTAGTCGCGTTTGGACGCCCGTTTGTGTCTAACCCAGACTTGGTGGCGCGCTTACAGCACCAACAACCTCTGGCAGAACTGGATGGCTCCACACTCTTTGGTGGTAATGAACACGGCTATACAGATTATCCGGCGCTTGGTTGAGAGGCTTTACCCGCTTCTGGTAACGATTCATAGCGTGCCGTATTTCTCAGATTAATCAGTTGCTATCCCATAAAAAGAAAAGAGCAACACAGCTCAACGTTTTCTTAAGTTTGAGTGTAATAAACTGGCTGCATATTCAGAATGCAAATTTAGGAGAACGCTCGTGTCTGATGAAAAAACAAAACAGGAAGTGACGGTTGTTGATATTAAAATGCCATTTATGTCGATGGTGATCTTTATGGTCAAGTTCGCTATCGCTTCAATTCCTGCAATGATCATCCTAGGTATTATTTTCAGTATCTTAGGGGCGCTTTTCGGTGGGATGTTCCACGGTATAGGTCACATGTAACCGACTAATCCACAGATAAAAACACTCTCCATGCTTTACTCATGGAGAGTGTTTCTTTTTAATCCACCAGCACTAAAGAATCTAAGATGCCTTTGCCGCTGTGGATGCCACCTTCGTTTTCACTGGCTGGTTTACTGCGAATCAAATAACCAGCGTAGCCATCCAATTGCGTTACAGGTTCACCTTGATAGTGCGCCGTGAATAAACCAATTTCACTCACAAGGTCCGTCACCACGCTCTGCTTTGCATCACGCACTGCAATCGTCGGTATTTCTCTTTCATGCGGATACAAACGCTGCATCAAAGCCCAAGCACTGTATTGCTCTTGTGGCAGTCGACTCAGTTGTTTCGCTATATCTTCACCAAAGATACAGTGACCACCGCCCTCGCCTTGGTTTTTCAATACCCATTCGTCTTTGTTACCAGAAGCAGCAAACCATTTAATCGTGTCAGTGTTAATTGGCTTCATCTCTGCCAATACGCTTTTGACCAACTCGGCTTCTTCAACATTGAGTCCCCAGCGCTTATACTCACTTGCCGGCATCATGGTTAACAACATTTGCATTGATTTGCTGGTAGCCAACTGTTGACTGATGGTCGCATTCATCGCTACGTAGTGCTTTTCCATGAACAAACGAGCTTGGCTCAAGGTATGGCAACAGATTGGTTCATTTAGCTCTGGCGAGAAGTAGTCCATATATTGATAACCTGCGCGCAAGTACACAACGTCAAGACCGCCGATGTTATCTAGCAAGAGGCGTTGCTTGTCACCGCTCGATAGCTGTGAACTTAACTGCTCAAAGGTACGTCTTACTGTGCGAACGCCAAGCTTCTGCAATTCCACTTCGAGTAAGTGTTGGTCATATACATTGTCTTCGTTTTTCTGCACCACCATCAGAAACGTCGGTGCGCCTTCTTCATTAAAATGCGCTTTGACTTTTCTCGCGGCAGTGGCAATGCCAAGCGCAAGTTGCTGCATGCCTTGGTTATCGGCTGGTGTTGCCGTTTTATCTTCTAACCATTGTTGGTAAACGCTGCCCCACTGAGAGCTCAAAAATTGATGCAGCTCTGTGGCACGCTGACCGAAAGGCGCCATCCCAGCCGCAATGCCATTAAACTCGATCACTTTCGCGCCGTGTTGACGATCATCCATAAAGTCGGTTCGCATTAACAACAGTGGCTGGCGCGTGGCTTCATGGTGAACCTCTTTATGCAGCTCCAATAAACGCTCAAAAAAAGTATCGGCTTTGCCTAGCTCGGCTAAGGAGGTTTGCAGGAATTCATAATCCTCAGACACGTGACTGATCAGCTTGGCGATCAACGGCGTCACTTTCTTCAAATGTGCGAACACATCACGCTCTATCGTCATTGGCGCAAAGCTAAAAGGACAGTGTCTTGCGGTGTTATCTGCTTGGCGAAATGCCACGCCGTGCATGATTGCCCACTCACAAGCTTCTTCAATCACTTGTTGTGGGATCGTTTGTTTGTCTGAGGTACTCATGGTTTTGCTTCAAAATTTTTCGCCTAATGTACTTAAGACGCTGGAAGTTGCAATAAGACGCACACTTTCTCGATTTATTTTTCGTTTTTTTGCTCAACAAAGCGCCGAACTATATCCCGCCTTGTGTTTATATTGGAAAGAGCTAACTATTCCGCTTCGTTGTTTTCCTTGCTTGCTTTCGGTAAATAGGGAATCAGTGACAACGCTCTGAATCCTGCACCTTGAAGTCACTTGAGTATATCCCTCTTTCTTTGCGGTGGATGACTGGTTAAAATGCACAAAATTGCGCACTAACTGGATAGATCATGGCAAAACTTACCCTTCAAGAGCAGATGCTAAAAGCAGGCTTGGTTAACGAGAAAAAACTGAAAAAAGCGAAAAAAGGCTCTAAAAAATCACGCGTTCAAGCTCGCGAAGTAAAAGCGGCGGTTGAAGAGAACAAACGTCAGCAGTTAGAGCGTGACAAGCAATTGAGCGAGCAACAAAACGCAGAGCGCTTGAACAAAGAAATCAAAGCGCAAATCAACCAACTGATTGAAATGAACAAGGTTGATTTGAAAGATGGCGACATCAAATACAACTTCACACACGGTACACTTGTAAAGTCGCTTTACGTTGATTCAATCATCCGTGATCAATTGATCAAAGGTATCTTGGCGATTGCGATTGTCGGTGAGAGCTACGTAGTTATTCCTCGCCCTGTTGCAAACAAGATTGCTCAGCGTGACGAGTCTGTAATCATCGAACAGAAAGAACCAGAAGCGGACATCCCGGCAGAAGATGACCCGTACGCAGATTTCGTCGTACCAGACGATCTGATGTGGTAATGCTCCACTTCTTGGAACCCAAATTGAAAAAGCCGCGATCATCGCGGCTTAATTATTTCTGCGTCTTTTGATTTCTGTATCTTTTCGTTTTGGCATCAGAGCCCTATTGGGAAAGCAGTGTTGGCCAATGCTTATTAGCACTCGCAATATTACCAGGAATGTCTTCTTCCCATGTCGCTTGCACAGATTTACTGTAGTTGAGATAGAGCTTGCCATTCTCAATTGACCATGCATTCGGGTCTATCTTTGCGGTGTAACCTTTGCTTACTGCCCAAGCACAATAACCACCATATTGCGGTGCAAATTTCTCAGGATTTTTCGCAAATGCATCTCGATTTTCAGCCGATGAAAAGTACCATTTGGCATCATTCCAACGGTAAGTGAAATCGCTGTCACCTTTTACCGGTTTCGATTGAGTGAAGTATGCGACAGGGTCATAACCACGAATCGCTTTACCGAGAAAGTCGCTATAAACGGGATCAAGCGCGAAAGCAGGAAGCGTCAAACTCCCCCAAATGAAGAATACGCTCAAAAGTTTCGATATCAGCTTCATAACTTCCTCTCTCATCTTATCCAATGTCGATAATCAGTCGCTTACCAGTATAGACAGGAAAAATCAGAAGAAACTTTCAGGTTTAAAGCATCTCAGCCTCGAAACGCGCCGTTCGAGCTTGGGCGATAGTACAGTTGGTTTCTGACATTAGCTCCGCCAAAGTAATGTTTGGATTCTCCAAGACCAATCGAATCAGCTTGGCTTCCAAAGGTTCAAGCTTATCGCTGTGTTTAGCCAGACCAACTTCCATTTTGTTTATCACGAACCGCATCGGCTCAGATTCTTCTGCCTTGATATGATCGAGGAACACTTTCAAATCCAACGCATCACCAGCAATTTGCCAATTACGAGAGCGTCGAATGCGCTTCATTTCGCACTTCTTCTCAGCCGCAATTGCTTTAGCTCGCTTAGCATGTTCACCACCAATTCGGTGAATCAAAGATGGTAGAGGGATGGAGATAGTCTTGTCAGTCATCACAATAGTGGCATGGTTAATTTCGTCGCCTATGATAAACAGCTCGCCTCATTTTTTCATCGAGAAAACCTAATCGTTTTCAAAGCGTGGTGATTTTGGTCGAAAATACGAGGTTTATGCTTGCCCGCTCAATAGACTTTAAAGATTCTGGCACCTTTCATTCTTGGACAAGGTGATATAAGAAATGGAGCGCATTTTAAGCCCTTATATTTCTGGCTATTTGCATTTAAATGGCAAGCCCGTCGAGGGCATCAATATAGAAAGGACGATTGTTTTCAAGGGTGTTGCTTCTGACTCGACGCAATCTGACGCCGAAGGGCACTTTGTTTTTGAAGCTGTGCTATTAGATTCCAAACACCAACAACATTCTTTGCAAGATATTCGAGTGAAGCTGGATCTGAGTACCGAGTTTCAAGGTGATGAAGTGACGATATGGCAATCAAAAGTACACTCATTTCACCCGTCTCCCCTTCTGCTCATTTCTCTTGAAAGCTTAGCTTGTAATTTGGACGCCCCACTCAAAGTATTCACGTACCCTACAACACAAACGGAACCAGTCACCAATGAAATCTATAGTGTTTGCGACCTAAATGCGCTTACTTTCGAAGAGCTTTATTAGGTATTACCCCACCACAGACACATTATCAGCCACCCATTTAAGAAGTTGTTTTGCGGCTTTGGACAGCACTTGGTTTTGGCGCACTATGTAGCCAAAATCTGTGTTGGGGAAACTAGGTAATGGCGTGACTTCTCGCGAGAGTTTCAACCTTGGGTCGAGGGAGAAGTCAGGTACAATCGCAGTTCCAAATCCGGCTTCAGCCCAATCTATTTGAGCTTCAACACTGCCAACTTCCATGACCCTATGCCTAGGAAGATTTAGCTCTGGTAGAGACGCGTCAATCAACTCGCGCGTTCGGGTGTCGTGACCGAGCAAGATCAATGTTTGGTTCTCTTCACTGTTTTCTCGCCAATCAAAGATGTTATCGCCGAAAGCACACCAATGAATTTGAGTAAGTGACGTAAAGTGCAATGGTTGGCTCTCTTTCTGCGCAATAACAAAGCCGATGTCTGCACGAGCACTTTTTACCAAATCTACCGCTTGTGATGATGTAGTGTTGAACAGCGCCAAATCAATTCCAGGATATTCACTTTTAAACTGTTGAAAAGGCTTGATAAGTAATAGGCGCGAGACAATATCACTCGCTGCAATCGAGAGCGTTCCTTGCGTTAAGTCATTGATGGCATTGAGGTCGGATTGGCAGATTTGCAGCTCATTCAGCATGTGTTCGGCAGTGTCTAACAAACGCTTTCCGGCTTGGGTCAATTGCACAGGGTTGCGTTCAATCAACTTAGTGCGAGTGGCTTGTTCTAGCTGTTTGATATGAAGACTCACATTTGGCTGCGTCATGTGCAGTTCAATCGCTGTTTTTCCGAAATGTTTCACTTCTGCCAAGGTGACAAACGTGCGTAACCAGTTCAAATCCAACATAGAAAATTACCCGATATGAATTTCTTATCAAGTTAATGAGTATAATTAATTTCTCTTATTCATGCGAGCATCCTAAGATTTTCCGGTCTGTTTTTGGAGAATGAATTATGTCGTCTATCGTTGTTGTGGGTGCAAACTGGGGTGATGAAGGCAAAGGCCGCATCGTTGACTTTTTGGCAGAGCAAGCTTCTGCAAGCATTCGTTTCCAAGGTGGTAACAACGCGGGTCATACCGTAGTTAACGACCTAGGTACGTTTAAGCTACACCAGCTACCAAGTGGCGTTTTCAACCCTGACTGTTTGGCAGTATTAGGTCCGGGTATGGTAATCAGCCCAGCGTCGCTGTCTCAGGAGATTGCGGAAGTTGAAGAAGCGGGCGTTAAAGTGAACATGTGCATCTCTGATCGCGCAACACTGTGTCTACCTCTACACGCACTAGAAGATACGCTAGAAGAACAACGCTTAGGCGACAAAGCATACGGTTCAACTCGTCAAGGTATTGCACCTGCATACGGCGACCGTGTGATGAAAAAAGGCATCCTAGTTGGTTGGTTGAAGCAGCCAGAAGTCCTAGTAGAGCGCATCAAATTCTGGATGGAGTGGAAACTTCCTCAACTACGTGCGCTTTACCCAACGTTCGAATTTGAACAAACCGCTGAAGAGATGGCGAGCTGGTTGTTAGAAGTATCTTCACCTTGGCGTGACGCTATCTGCAACGTAACGCTGCCGCTAAAAGAACTGCAAGCAAAAGACCAAACTCTACTGTTCGAAGCGCAGCTAGGTGCAGGTCGTGACCTTGTTTACGGTGAGTACCCATGGACAACATCTTCAAACGTTGTGTCTATGTATGCTGGTATCGGTAGTGGTCTTCCTGCTCTTCGTCCAGAGCGTGTTATTGCGGTAGCAAAAGCGTTCAGCTCATCGGTAGGTACCGGCACACTAATTACTGCAATGGAAGAGCAAGATGCATTCCGTGAACTAGCGGGTGAGTTCGGTGCAACAACAGGTCGTCCACGTGACATGGGTTACTTCGATGCAGTAGCAACGAAGAACGGTGTTGAGCTTCAAGCAGCGACTGAAATCGCACTGACAAAAGTGGACTGTCTGACTGGTCTTAAAGATCTAAAAATCTGTGTTGGTTACGAAGGCGAGCACAGCGAAAACCCAATTTGGCCTCAAACGGCTGCACTAGCACCAATCTACGAGAAGATGGAAAGCTGGAGCGAAGACATTACTGGTTGTCGTAAATTCGAAGAGCTACCAGTCGCGGCACAAAAATACGTTCTACGTATTGAAGAACTGATGGGTGTACCTGTGAAGATGGTATCGGTTGGTCCTGGTCGTGAACAAATGATTATGCGCTAAGACGTGAATTAACACGTCTATTGGCAAGCGGCTTTTATCTTTTCCGGGGTAAAGCCGCTTTTTTTTAGTTTTATCCCGTCATTGTGCGCTTCAAGCACGGTATGCTGTCATTCAGTCATCATCGATAAACTATACGCCCACACAAAGTTACAAATAAAGCTCAAAAGAGAAATAAAAGCTCAGTAAAAAACACCAAAACCTCTCATATTCATGACTATCTCATCATCAAAAACCAGCATTTTCATCGATCATAAATCCAGTATTTAATCTCAAAAACTTCACTCCCAGAAACAAATAAAATCACATCAAAATCACCCTAAGATAATGCAAAAAAATTGTCTTTATCTCAGCCAATTTCTACTCGAACAGGCACGACCAGTTGCCTAAATAGCAACTAAAATTGAATAAACTCGCTTTATGGTCGCCTTATATTTAGATAAGGAAACCCATACTTTTTATTTTAAAATAGTAGTTTATAGATAATTTATAAGATCCAACTCACACTTTGAAATGTTCAATTCCTAAAAATGAGACACTTGTTATAGTTTTACGCAATTACTTGCTGGTAGCACCGATAACTGTGAACAATAAATTCTTTAAAAATCCGTCCAAGAGTTGGAGTGACAACATTGCATTAATAGTTGTTGGTGTACTCTCTTTTAGCATCACTATGCTGGCTTTTATCCCTTTTGCACACCAATATCATAAAAAGCTCACAGAAGAAGCTATCTTGACGATTGAGTCTGAATTTCACGATAACGTGGAGCAGTTAACACACCTGTTAGACGATAACTTTTTTCTTAAGTCGTGCGACGAGCTTATCCATGATCTCAGGACAAGCATTTTTGGTTTGGGCATGGCAAAAGACATTGCCACCTTCGATCAAAACGGAAAAGTGTTGTGCACGAGTAGCGAACGCCACCCGTCTTTCAGTATCTATTCGTCAATATTGACTCGTCTTGGTGACAGTGATGTGCATGCAACATTGGCTTTTACTAAGCGAGCGCTCACCAGCAACCAAGCTCTGATTCTCTTTTTCACCAAACAACAAGGACGAGGAATCAGTGTTGTTTTCCCGAAAGAGGTTTTGGAAGTTCTCGTTAGCGATATATTTCGTTTTGGTGATATGGATTACCGAATCGACATCACAGACAAAACCGCTATAGATTCCATTGCACTCAACCCACTTAGAATGGAACAAGCCAGTTCCGAGATTTTGCCTTTTACCGTCTACTCTGCAATCAGCTATCCATTCTATTTTCAGTTCTTAGGTAGCAAGCTTTGGATTGGGTTGTTGGGAATGGCGTGTGCTTTGATTGTTCACCTATTTTTCTCTTCCAAGAAGTTCGCCAAAAATAGCTTAGAATTCTCTCTTGCTCTTGCCATTAAAGGACGTAACTTAACCGTTCATTATCAACCCATTGTCGATCAACGTGATGGCAGCGTTATTGGTGGAGAGTCACTTGTTCGCTGGAACGATCCAGTACAAGGGTTTATTTCACCAAGTATCTTTATCCCTCTGGCAGAAAAGGTGGGGTTGATCGATCAGATCACTTACCTTGTGCTAGATAAAGTGATCAGCATGATAAGCAGTAACAAGCTTGCGTTCCATGACCGCTACATTAGCGTCAACGTGAGCCGCTCATTGATCCTCAGAGAAGACTTTATTCAAGAGGTTGAATCGCGTCTTAAATATCATTATTTCATTAGTGAGCGTTTGGTGTTTGAAATCACCGAAGAAGCCATCTTCAGCGCGAGTGAACTGGCTGTACTTCGAAAACACTTGGACCGATTAACCGCACTTGGTATCCGAATTGCGGTGGATGATTTTGGTACCGGATATTCGGGTTTAGATTTTATCGGTCAATATTCATTCGACATCATCAAAATCGACCGCGTATTCGTTAACAACCTTGGTAATGGCCAGACGATCCAACCTTTGTTGGAAGCAATCCACACCCTGACAAGAAACCTAAGCATGTCAGTGATTGTCGAAGGAGTAGAAGAGCGAGCGCAATTGCAAGTCTTGCACGATCTCGGTTTTTACAACATTCAAGGGTTCTACTTTTCAAAACCACTACCTAAACCTCTCTTTCTCGATTATTTAGAAGTAAAGCCAACCGTCGCTTTTCAAAAATTCGCACCTGCCGTCAGTTAAGCAGCGATCATCAACCAGCAGTTGAACAAGCAGATTGGTGCTCGTATGGCTAACCAAAGGTAACTCAAGTGAACTGTCACTCCGAGTTCTCTCTCAGGGTCTTTACTTACAAATCAATTAATTACAATTAATCAAATGTTGTCCAGATTACCGGAACATCTCACTTGTTAATGAAGCACGCCAATTAGGTTAAACACTTGATTTAATGTTCTTTAAGTGATTAGTTGATCACGATTTTCATCTGTAAATTGGTGAAGTTGTGCTCAAAAAATCTACTGTTCTGTTTTTAGGATAGATAACGTTTCCCCCAACATCTAACCCAAAAACAGGTGATTCCTATGACCAAAAAGTTTCTCCGCCTCAGTTCGATCACACTTGGTTTGTGCATGAGCTCATTTGCTTTTGCCAATGCCGATTTACCAAACATCAAGATTCTGGCGACTGGCGGCACTATCGCTGGCGCAGGTCAATCTGCGACAGAATCAAATTACACCGCAGGTAAAGTCGGTGTTGATTCGTTGATCGCCGCCGTACCCAATATGACGAAGATCGCCGACATTTCTGGCGAGCAAGTGGTCAGCATCGGCTCTCAAGATATGAATGATGAGGTGTGGCTTAAGTTGGCTAAACGAGTGAATGAGTTACTCGCCCAAGATGACGTGGATGGCATTGTGATTACTCATGGCACTGATACATTAGAAGAGACAGCCTACTTCCTCGATTTAACGGTAAAAAGCGATAAACCAGTGGTTATCGTTGGTGCAATGCGCCCTTCTACGGCAATGAGTGCTGACGGTCCGGTTAATCTCTACAATGCGGTGGTCACAGCAACAGACGAAGATTCTCAAGGTCGTGGTGTACTGGTTGCGATGAATGACACCATCTTTGATGCGCGTGACGTAACAAAAACTAACACAACATCAGTCAGCACTTTCCAATCTCCTAACTTTGGTCCGCTAGGTTATATCCACAACAGTGATGCGAAATATCAAAGAAGCCCGGAACGTAAACACACTACTGAAACAACCTTCGATGTTTCCAAGCTCGATAAGTTGCCACAAGTCGGAATCGTTTATAACTATGCAAATGCGTCGAGCTTACCTGTTAAAGCATTCGTCGATGCGAAGTTTGATGGCATCGTCAGCGCAGGTGTCGGCAATGGTAACTTGTACCACACGGTATTTGATGAGTTAGAAAAAGCAGGCAAAGACGGCATTCTGGTTGTTCGTAGTTCTCGTACGCCTACCGGCTCTACCACTTTAGATGCAGAGGTTGATGATGATAAGTACGGTTTCGTGGCATCAGGTACACTGAATCCACAAAAAGCACGTATTTTGCTGATGCTATCACTGACACAAACCAAAAATTACCAAGATATTCAGAAGATGTTTCAGCATTACTAGGGTCTATTGACCTTTTGAGGTTAAATTTAAGAGGAGGCACAGGTGCCTCCTCTTTTTTTGATTTATTACAGGAAACTTAGCCGAACAAGCGGCGCTTCATCCCTGCTCTTTCAAGAATCCGCGTAGTGATCTCTTCTACAGACAGAGAAGACGTATTGATATACGGAATTGCTTCTCTTCTAAACAACGCTTCTACCGTATCTAGTTCCAGTTTGCATTGTTCCGTACTCGCGTATTCGCTGCCTGATAAGCGGTTCTCGCGAATCTCATTCAAACGTTCTGGATTGATGGTTAAGCCAAACAGTTTGTGTCGATGAATTTCGAACTCCGGCAACAAACGCATCATCTTGACGTCTTCAGCGATAAACGGGTAGTTCACCACACGTAAACCAAACTGCATCGCCATGTAAAGACTGGTTGGAGTTTTGCCACTGCGTGAGACGCCAAGCAGAATAATGTCAGCCTCCTCCAAGCCTTTGAGCGTAATACCATCATCATGAGCAAGTGTGTACTCAATCGCCGCGATACGGTCAAAGTAAGTATCGGAATCTTTGCTCACGCTTCTTGAACGCTGCATCTTAGGCTGAGGAGCCATCTGAATGTCGTCTTGTACCTTTTGCACAATGCTTTCTAGCACGTCATAGCTGTAAGCGGGAGCTTTGAGCAACACTTCACGAATTTCTGGCACAACAATCGAAAAGAAAACCAGCGGTTTCACGCCATCACGTTGGTAGGAAATCTCGATTTCTTTGATGACATCGGCAACTTTGTCTTCACTTTCAACAAAAGGAAAGGTTTTTTCATTAGGAATAAAGGGAAACTGACCCAGAACAACATGTCCTAATGTCTCACATGTTATGGCCGTTCCGTCAGAAACATAGAATACATCACGACTTTGGTTATTTATTTGCATTTTAGTTTAATTTTTCAAATTCATTTGAGTAGGATGGTTTACATAATATTAATAAATGAGTTTGGCTTGCAATTACGTTCCCCACAGCTTTGAAAATTCTTCGGAGTTTTTTTCAGCAAATACGTAATCGTTTGCCTTTCATATCAACCAAGAAAAGTGTTGATACATGTTTGCGTCGGAAAATTCGTTTAAGCCCTAGTTGGGAAGTTGTAGTTAACGCCCCTTATCTACAATGGCTGCTATCAGCCCGAAACTGTGTCTTCAATGACATTGACCTGCAAGGATGCATAACCACTGTTCGAGGTTGGTATTAATCCCTACAAAGCTGCAATGTTTCTGGAGAAAGACATGCAAAAGAACACCCTCTGGTTCAATGGACTATCCATGGATGATGTCGACAAAGTCGGCGGTAAAAATGCTTCACTTGGCGAGATGGTTTCTAACCTAGCCAATGTTGG
Source organism: Vibrio sp. SSH13-20 (assembly GCF_040104475.1). Taxonomy (NCBI): domain Bacteria; kingdom Pseudomonadati; phylum Pseudomonadota; class Gammaproteobacteria; order Vibrionales; family Vibrionaceae; genus Vibrio; species Vibrio sp. SSH13-20. The sequence continues at coordinate 277,855 of NZ_JBECOU010000001.1, read as the reverse complement.
TGTATCGGTACCAAACGGTTTTGCGACAACCTCGTATGCGTTTAACCAATTCCTTGACCACGAAGGTTTGGATGAGCGTATTCACCAACTACTTGATGAACTGGACGTTGAGGATGTAGAAGCCCTGCGCAAGACAGGTGCCACCATTCGTCAATGGGTATTAGAAGCCCCGTTCCCAGCGGATCTTGAACAAGACATCCGCGATAACTACAAAGAACTGACAGATAATCACCCTGAGATTTCTGTTGCTGTTCGCTCTTCTGCAACTGCAGAGGATCTGCCGGACGCGTCATTTGCTGGTCAGCAGGAGACGTTCCTAAACGTAAAAGGCATTGATGCAGTCTTAGAAGCGACTAAGCACGTTTACGCTTCTCTGTTCAATGACCGTGCAATTTCATACCGCGTACACCAAGGCTTTAACCACCGAGGCATCTCGTTATCGGCAGGCATTCAACGCATGGTGCGTTCGGACAAAGCCTCTTCTGGCGTTATGTTTACCCTAGATACAGAATCTGGCTTCGATCAGGTCGTATTCATCACCTCTTCTTGGGGCTTGGGTGAAATGGTGGTTCAGGGTGCAGTTAACCCTGATGAATTCTACGTTCACAAGCCAATGCTAGAAGCGGGTCAATACCCTATCGTTAAGAAGACGTTTGGCTCTAAGCAGATCAAGATGATCTACTCAAATAGCCAAGAGATTGGCAAGCAAGTTGAGATCGTCGATACCTCTGTAGAAGAGCGCAATGCCTTCTCTCTGAACGATGAAGAGATCAAAGAGCTGGCAAAACAGGCGATGATCATCGAGAAGCACTACCAGCGTCCTATGGATATTGAGTGGGCAAAAGATGGTATCGACGGCAAACTTTACATCGTTCAAGCACGCCCTGAAACCGTATGTTCTCAAAGCGAGCAAAACGTAATTGAACGTTACGAGCTAAGCAACAAAGCAGACGTTTTGGTTGAAGGTCGTGCAATTGGTCAACGTATCGGTAAAGGTCCAGTACGTTTGGTTGACTCTCTAGACCAAATGTCATTGGTCCAAGACGGTGATGTACTGGTTACAGACATGACTGACCCAGATTGGGAACCAGTGATGAAGAAAGCCTCTGCGATTGTTACAAACCGTGGCGGTCGTACTTGTCACGCGGCCATCATTGCACGTGAACTTGGTATTCCGGCTATCGTTGGTTGTGGTGACGCCACCAGCAAACTGACTGACGGTGAGACCGTAACAGTATCTTGTGCTGAAGGCGAAACGGGTTACGTTTACCAAGGCGAGTTGGACTTCGAAGTGAAACGTTCTGCGGTTGATGAGCTTCCACTGCTACCAACCAAAGTCATGATGAATGTGGGTAACCCAGACCGTGCATTCGACTTCGCTCAGATTCCAAACGAAGGTGTCGGTCTTGCGCGTCTTGAATTCATTATCAATAAGATGATTGGTATTCACCCGAAAGCGCTGCTGAACTTCGACGCGCAAAGCGATGAGCTAAAAGCGGAAATCACTGAACGTATCCGTGGTTACAAAGATCCAATCGACTTCTACGTTAGTAAGCTAACAGAAGGCATTGCGACCATCGCGTCAGCATTCTGGCCAAAACGCGTCATCGTACGTATGTCTGACTTCAAATCCAACGAGTACAGCAACTTGGTCGGCGGTAAAGGTTACGAACCGCATGAAGAAAACCCTATGCTGGGCTTCCGTGGTGCATCTCGCTACATTTCTCCAGTGTTTGAAGACTGCTTTGAGCTAGAAACTCAGGCAATCAAGCGCGTTCGTAACGAGATGGGTCTGAAAAACGTTGAAATCATGATCCCGTTCGTTCGTACACCGAGCGAAGCGGCATCGGTTATCGACTTACTTGCTAAGTTCGACCTACGCCGTGGCGACCAAGGTCTAAAAGTCATCATGATGTGTGAACTGCCATCAAATGCGGTACTTGCTGACGAATTTTTGAAGTACTTCGATGGCTTCTCTATCGGTTCAAACGACATGACTCAGCTTACACTTGGTCTTGACCGTGACTCTGGCGATGTTGCACACCTATTCGATGAGCGTAACCCAGCGGTGAAAGCCATGCTACAAATGGCGATCGATGCGGCCACTAAAGCAGGCAAATACGTTGGTATCTGTGGTCAAGGTCCATCAGACCACGATGACCTTGCAGAATGGTTAATGGAACAAGGCATCAGCTCTGTGTCATTGAACCCAGATACGGTTATCGATACTTGGTTGAAGCTGGGTAAAGTGAGCAAATAAGCCACTCTACTCTGTCGATAATATAGCCCTCAAGCTCCTGAGTTTGAGGGCTTTTTACTGTGTCTTAATTATGTCAAACCTACGTGAGTTCGTGACAGCAATCCCAACCCAATAAGCTGATCAATTCTCCCTGTTAAAATTTTCACCTAGAATAAAAGGATATGATTTCATAAAAGAACGGACCTATGAAAAAGCCTCTTGCTCTCATCACCGCATTAACGCTTCTTGCTTCTCCCGCTTATGCCGACTGGGATGACATTTCAAACAGCCTTTCAGACCTAGGAGATGCCGTCTCTGACACTGCTAAAGAAACTTGGGACAGCACCAAAGCCTTCTCCAAACAAGCTTGGGAGGACTTCACCAATTGGTCAGAAGATGCGATTAACACCGCTGGCGAGTGGACCGACGCAAGCATTGAAACCAGTAAAGGTTGGATCGATGAAGCGGACAAGAAGATCACCGAACTGATGGAAGGCGATACACCTCAAGAAGCACGCCAAGCGATTGATCTTATGGCGGATAGCACACTTCTCAAACTGTTCAATGAAGAGCCTAAAGCCAAAGCACTGTACGACAAGGCATACGGCTACGCGGTTTTTGATTCACGCAAACTATCGCTGATGTTCCATACCAACTCTGGCTCTGGGGTTGCGGTCAACAAGTCCACTGATCAACGTACTTATATGAATATGTTTGGTGCGGGCGTCGCTCTTGGCGTTGGTGGTAAGTTCTACCAACAGGTCGTACTGTTTGAAAAAGAAAAAGACTTTAACACCTTTGTCGAAGAAGGTTGGGAAGCATCAAGCGAAGCTTCTTTAGTCGCTGGTGAGGACGGCGAAGAAATGACAGCGCAATTCAACAGCGGCGTAGCAGTATATCAGCTAAACACCACAGGGTTATTAGTTGATGCCAATGTTTCTGGCTCAAAATACTGGGTGAATAAAGAGCTAACCGATTCACAGTAATCTCTTAGTGACAATGATTTATTGAGGGGGAGCACAACGCTCCCCTTTCTGATCACTTTGGGATATCAGCCTGTTGCGTTATGCTTACCCCAACCTTTATCGAACTCCCGAATCACCATGCCCAGCGACGCATTCAACACTCAGCTTGCAGAAACAATATCTGCCCTTAACTCACCAAGCTTTACGCCTAAACTCATGCGCGTGATAGCTTCCCTACTGAGTTTTGATTGCGCAGTGATCCTCGGCTACCGCGAAGGCAAACACCCTATCTATCTGTATGATTCGATTGAAAATGAACGCGAGCTACTGTTCCAGCGTTATCTCACGACTTCTTTTCAAAATGACCCGTTTTATCAAAAACTTAACGCTAACAAAGAACAAGGTATCTTTACGCTCAAAGACGTGGTGAGAAAAGATGTCGCGCGCAACGATCTCGATTATCAAGCCTACTGCGAGCAGTTCTACCATCAAACTGGCTGGAAAGATGAAATCAGCATGTTGGTCGAAATCGAACCGACACGTTGGGTGATGTTCTACTTCGGTTTTATGCAGGACGATAAGCGCTTCACCAAGCCTCAAGTAGCCAAGCTCAAATCTTACTTCGCCATTATTCAGTCTTTGTGCCGACAGCACTGGAAACAAACCGAGTTTACGCTCGCCGAGCCAGTTTTCAGTCCTACCACCTACTCGGGACAAATGCGTACTGCAATTGAATCCGCTCTGGCATCTTTTGGCGAAACTGTCCTCACTAATCGAGAACAAGAAATTGCCGCATTAATCGCGCAAGGCTATGACAGCAAAGAGATTGCAACGCAGCTAGATGTCGTAGAAGGCACAGTCAAGAATCACCGTAAACGCATTTACGCACAACTGAATGTGGCGTCTTTAAGCGAGTTCTTTCAGTTGTTTCTCAACCACCTGATCACTCAATCAAGATAACAAACTGTCCCTTTAGGGATATATCTCGATTCCGCATCGCCTTTTAATCTGAATACAACCGAACCAGATAAAGATAAGACGATGACACTGATTGAAGATTTACAAACTCGCGGCTTGATTGCCCAAGCGAGTGATTTAGACCAAGTTCAACAACTGCTTTCTGAGCCACAAACCTTGTACTGCGGCTTCGATCCAACCGCAGGTAGCTTGCACATCGGTCACCTTGTTCCACTTATTATGCTCAAACGCTTTCAAGATGCAGGACACCAAGCCATCGCCCTGATTGGTGGGGCAACGGGTATGATCGGCGATCCAAGTTTTAAAGCTATAGAGCGCAGCTTAAACTCAGAAGAAACCGTAACAGGCTGGGTAAAAGATCTGTCGAACCAAATTCAACAATTGATGAATAACCAAGTCAGCAAGCCAATGATCATGGTAAACAACGCAGATTGGGTGAAGCAAATTAACGTGATCGACTTCTTCCGCGATGTGGGTAAACACTTCTCCGTGAATACCATGATCAGCCGAGAGTCGGTTAAGCAACGCTTACAACGCCCAGACCAAGGGATTTCATTCACCGAGTTCAGTTACGCACTGCTGCAATCTTACGACTTTGCAGAATTAAACCGTCAGTACGGCTGTCGCTTACAAATCGGTGGTAACGACCAGTGGGGCAACATTGTTAGCGGCATTGACCTTACTCGCCGTCAAAATGGTGAACAAGTATTTGGCTTAACCTTACCTTTGATCACCAAATCCGATGGCACTAAATTTGGTAAAACCGAAGGAGGTGCAGTGTGGCTGGATCCAAGTAAAACCTCGCCTTACGCCTTCTACCAATTCTGGTTATCCGCGGAAGATGCCGATGTTTACCACTTCCTACGCTACTACACCTTCTTGAGTTGCGATGAGATTGCAGCAATTGAAACACAAGACAAAGAGAGTAAAGGCAAACCGCAAGCACAGCGTATCTTAGCGGAACAAATGACAAGCTTTGTTCATGGCGAAAAAGGATTAGCAAGTGCAGAACGAATCACTCAAGCGCTATTTAGCGGTGATGTGCAGCAATTGAGCTTGAGCGAGCTAAAACAGTTGGAACTCGATGGCTTACCGAGCATGCAAAGTGCTGAGCAAGACTTGGTTGAGCTTCTGGTTGAATCCGGTTTAGCTAGCTCAAAACGCGTTGCTCGTGAGCTAATTGGCAACAACGCCATCAGTGTGAACGGCGAAAAAATCGATACAGAAAAACCAAGCTTGAACTTCCCACTATTCGACCAGTACTGGTTGCTTCAACGCGGTAAAAAGCACTTCTGCTTGGTGAAGCGTCTCGAAGGTTAATCGCTCACATCTAACTCCCTCCAAATATAACTAAAGCACGAGCCAAAGTGCTCGCGTTTTAGTTTTCCTATTTTGTGAAGCTAAGAGCTAACTTGAGCGCAGATGCCCGCTATAGTGTTGTTCTTCAAAAACAACAACATGACCAAAGCCATGATCAGACACATTCTACTCATCAAATTTAAAGCTTCTGCCACCAGCGAAAAAATTCAGCAATTACGAGAGCTATTCGAAACCATGCCAACGAAAGTAGAAGGCGTAACCGACGTTGAGTGGGGCTTAAACAACAGCCCAGAAGGAAATAACAAAGACTACACGCACGCCGTGATGATGACATTTTCTGATGAAGCAGGTCGTCAGAATTATCTGCCTCACCCTGAGCACGACGCCTTGAAAGAAGTATTTAGACCTCTGCTTGAAGACATCATCGTATTAGATTACGAGATTTAGTATCGGCTATTCATTCCAAATCGGTGGGACATATCATCATCCATACGTCCTCCCTTCCAGCCGCCAGAGCCCAATAAATTCAACACATCTTGCGCGTTGTAGTCACCACCTTCGAAAAAATCATTGGCGACATCAGTGCGCAGAGACTGAATTTCAGTAGCTTCTTCTGAGTTAACCTCTTCAGGGTTAGCATAAAGCGCTAAAGCAATGTGTTGTTGGCGCTTACTTAACTCAGTTGTACTGCTCTGAACTTGACCAATAGAAAAGTAGTCACGACTGCCATAGCCCTTTATTAGCCTTGCAGACAGTAATTTAATGACCTTTTTGATTCGACGGCGTTGGATAACTCTCAGCACATTAATTCCCTATTTCTATTTGATGACAAGTGACGGTTATCAAAAGTCGCGTTATGTTTTGTGCATAACCTCGTGATGCTTTAGAGTGTCACGGTTTAATACAGTGTTCAATAAGCATGGAGCGCCAGAGTGAAAATTGACGATCTCAAACTGTTCATTAAGGTGGTGGATTTAGGTAGCTTTACCGCCGCAGCCAATGCGCTGGACCTACCACGTGCGAATGTAAGCCGGCGAATTGGAGAGTTAGAACAATCTCTTGGTGCACAGCTATTTCATCGAACAACACGCAGTTTATCGCTCACCAACAACGGCGAGGCGTATTACGAGAATCTGCAAAAAGCACTCACTATGCTCGACTCTGCAAATGAGCAAGTCAGTAACGATACCAATGAGGTCCGCGGTCGAATCAAGCTCGGTTTATTACCTGAAACCGATGAACTAGTGCGCCCTATTCTGTTCGACTTTCACGATCAATACCCTCATGTTGAGTTAGATATTCGTAATATCAACAACGGCTTTCATGATATGTTCCAACAAGGCTTGGATATTGCCTTTCACGGTGGTGCACTATTCGACTCAGATATTGTGGCACGCAAACTGCTGACGCTCGACCGATGCTTGGTCGCCTCCCCGAGCTACCTACAAACCCATGGAACGCCGGAAACGCTAGAGCAATTAAAAACGCATCAATGCGTGTGCTTCCGTTGGCCAAATGGCGACATTGATAATGTCTGGCATTTTCAAGAACAAAGCGTACAACTCAGTCCCAAGCTTATCTCGAATAACATCGGTTTTATTAAAAACGCCACCATCTTAGATCGCGGCATTACTTTTATGCCCAAACTACTCGTAAAACGTGAATTAGAATCGGGCACTTTGGTCCAATTATTGTCACAGTATTCGGTAACAGAAGAGTCTGGCTGGCTACTCTCCCCCCAACCTAAAACCCTAAGCCAAGCGAGTCGATTACTTATTGAGCATCTAATTAAAGAAATCCCCAAATTGGTTTAGATACATTATTGTCTCATTTTTTGAGACAGTGAGTCTCAGAGTCGAGTAATTATCTGAACAGCGTTCGATTGTATGATGGCACCAAAATTAGGGAGCCATCTTATGAACCGTCTATTCAAAACCACAGCGTTAAGTGCAGCGACACTCGCGCTGCTTGGTTGTAACCAAAACCAAACCACATTCGCCGAACCTGAATCTCCTCGACCAATACAAGTCGTCGAAGTAAAGGACAGCAACTCCGCCTCAAGCAAATCATTTAGCGGCATTGTTCACGCCAAAGAAAGTGCTTCTCTTTCTTTTCGTGTACCAGGCACGGTAGAAAGCGTTTTGGTGAAGAAAGGCGATCATGTCGAGAAAGGGCAAGTCATTGCTACGCTTGACCCACACGATTATCAAGTCTCACTAGAAGAGCTACAAGCTCGTATGCTGGAGGCAAAGTCCGCACATAAACTGGCGAAAGCGGAGCTTAAGCGCGTTAAGCAAGCAACTGACGATAATGCCATTGCTAGCGTTAATTTAGACCGTGCCATCAGCGGTTATGAACGCAGTCTATCCGCTGTCAAAGTGGTAGAAAAAAACATCCAGCGAGCGGAAGACGCACTGACTTACACCACATTACGCGCACCATTTTCTGGCAACATTGGTGAAGTCCGTATTGATGCTTTCGAACAAACCCTGCCTGGCGTGAGCGTGGCTACGATTCAGCAAGATGGGCAATGGGAAGTGGATATCGATGTGCCAGAAAATATGGTTCGACAGTTTAACCTTGGTCAATCTGCAGCACTTTCTTGGTACGGTGCTGAGCAAACCTACAGTGCAAAAGTCGCCGAGATTGCTCCGAAGAAGCATTTAATCAAGCAAACTTATCCTGTCACGCTAGCGATCGATTCTATTTCTAAAAACTTGTTCAATGGTAAAGCGGTTACGGTAACGACTTCGTTCCAGCCGAATCAATCAAGCCACTGCTTCCCATACTCTGCCATTTTGGGCGAAAAAAAGACCCTACACGTCAACGTGGTGCGAGATGCTGTCGTACACAGTGAACCCGTTAACTTGCAATCCATTGATTCTCATCAAGCTTGTGTTTCCGGCGATTTCCAACAAGGTGACTATGTCGTTATCAGCGGAACTCACTATCTCAAACCAGGCGATAACACGTCAAACCTAACCATCAAAACGCTATAGGTTCAAACCATGATCAATTTAGCCGAATTCGCGATAAGACAGCGTACTTTCGTGTTGTTCTTCATCGCCTTAAGTGTGGTGGCGGGTATTTACTCCTACTTCGACCTAGGGAAATTAGAAGACCCAAGCTTTACCGTTAAAACCGCTGTCGTGGTGACCTTGTATCCGGGAGCATCGGCTCAAGAAGTCGAACAGCAAGTGACCGATACTATTGAGACTAAGCTGCAGGAAATGGCAGAACTGAACCGATTACGTTCATTGTCTCGTCCTGGAATGTCGATGGTATTTGTCGATTTGAAAGAGAGTCTCAATTCAAAAGCGTTGCCTCAGCAATGGGACTTACTGCGACGTAAAGTGAACGACGTGAAGCTACAACTGCCTTCTACGGCACAAATCAGCATAGTTCAAGATGAGTTTTCTGAAGTGTACGGCATGCTTTTCTCTATCCACAGTGAAGACGCAGCACCAGAAGAATTACGTCGTTATGCAGAAGAGCTTCAGCGCCAAATTAAGGCAGTAAAAGGCATCAAAAAGATCGAACTTCACGGCGTACAGCCGCGTGTCGTGCACATCGATATGCCTGATGAACGTTTAGCACAATACGGCTTATCTGTTGCGCAAGTGTGGAACCAGCTCAGCACACAAAACATGACCTTTGAAGCGGGGAAATTCGATGCAGGAACCGAGCGTATTCGCATCACGCAAACCAGCGAGTTTCAATCACTAGACGATATTCGCAACTTGGTAATCAAAGGTGGCGTAAGTGAACTAGGCACAGGTCTAATTCGCTTAGGTGACATCGCCGAAGTGAGTATGGGATACCAAACTCCCGCGCTGACAGAAAGTCGATTTAATGGTCAACCTGCCGTGACTTTGGCGGTGAGTCCTGTTGAAGGCATTAACGTTGTGTCATTGGGCGATACCATTCGTGACATTATCCATAACTACGAGCAAACATTGCCGCTCGGCGTCGATATTTCTACCGTCGCTTATCAGCCAGAGGAAGTACAAAAAGCCATTGATGACTTCGTGGGCAACCTACTGGAAAGTGTCGGTATCGTATTCGTGGTGCTGCTGGTCTTCATGGGTTTTAAAAGCGCAACGATTGTTGGCTCAAGCTTGTTGCTAACAATCTTGCTCACGTTGATTTACATGAACATCGCGGGAATTGATTTGCATCGTGTCTCGCTAGGTACCTTCATCCTTGCGCTAGGCATGTTGGTAGATAATGCCATCGTGATCACTGACATGATGATCGTGAAGCTGAGCAAAGGCATTGAGCGCACTCGTGCTGCTATTGATTCAGTCAAGGAAACGGCGGTACCACTACTTGGTGCCACCATCATCGCCATCATGGGTGCAAGCCCAGTGTTATTTTCGAAAACTGACTCGGCTGAGTTTGCTGGTTCAGTATTCTACATTGTTGCTTCATCGCTACTGCTGTCTTGGCTGGTTGCCATGACCTTCACCGTATTGATGTGTTGGATGTTCATCAAACCAACACCCGTGGATGAAGATGCCAAACCAAGTCGATACAAGCAATTAGTGTTTTGGACAGTCGACAATCCGATGAAAGCACTGACGGCATTGATTCCGCTGATTTTAGTGACTGCATTTGCCGTGCCCTATGTAGCGGTAAACTTCATCCCACAATCGGATCGCCCTATCGTGTTCCTAGATTACTGGCTACCAAATGGCGCCAAGATTGAACAAACCTCAGCAGACATGCGCAAAGTCGAACAGTGGCTGCTCAAGCAACCTGAAGTAGAAAGTATTTCTAGCCACATGGGCGCAAGTGCACCTCGATTCTCTGTGACTGTAGAACCCGAACCATTTGATCCCGCATATGGTCAGATTTTAATTAATACCAAGGATTACGCAGGTATCAGCCAACTTGTTGAGCGTGGTGATAAATGGCTGCAGAACACATTCCCGGACGCAGAGCCCCGCTTTAGAGCGCTGAAGCTCGCAACCTCGGACAAATACGCAGTCGAAGCTCGCTTCTCTGGTCCAGATGAAGTAGTACTGCATCAGCTAGCGGATCAAGCAAAAGCCATTTTTGCTACTCATCCTGATGCAAAATACGTTCGTGATGACTGGCGCCAAGAGAGCAAGGTTCTCAAACCCATCATCAATCAAGACAAAATGCGTCAAGCTGGTATCAACCGTGCGGACATCGCCTTTGCTTTGAAACGCGCTTCTGACGGCATGCCTTTGGGACAGATGAATCTCAATGATGAGCTCATTCCAATTCAACTGCGTGGCACTTCTCAAAACATGGCGTCACTGGAAACATTACCTGTACGTTCACTACTGGGCATGCACAGCGTACCTCTTGGTCAGGTGGTTGATGGCTTTGAGTTAGTACCAGAAGAGAGCATGATTTGGCGTCGTAACCGAGTAAAAACCATCACTGCGCAAGCGGGTGTCGCACGTCACTCGACACCAGCGACAGTAAGAAATGCAGTGAAAGATCAGATTGAAGCCATTCACCTTCCTGCGGGCTACAGCTTGGAATGGGGTGGAGAGTTCTACGACGAGCACAAAGCTGTTACGGATATCTTCAAGCAATTACCGAAAGCGATGTTAATTATGGTGATCATTTTGGTCGCGATGTTTAACGGCTTTAAACAACCAATCATCATTTTTGCGACTTTGCCATTGGCCGCAACGGGCGCAACCTTTGCTTTGCTTGGCTTTGATAAACCATTCGGTTTTATGGCATTGATTGGTGCGGTAACGCTGACTGGGATGATCATTAAAAATGGCATTGTATTGATGGATCAAATCGAACTAGAGCGAGCAAATGGACGCGCATTAGTCGATGCCATTAAGGAGGCTACCGTCAACCGAACGATGGCGATTTCTATGGGGGCATTAACAACAGCCCTTGGAATGATTCCGCTGCTGTCAGACCTATTGTTCGACCAAATGGCAGCAACCATTATCGGTGGCTTGGCCGCAGCGACAGTATTGTCATTGTTCATCATGCCGGCACTGTATCGCTTGGCATACAAAGAAAAGCCACAAGCAACCCACACTGACGCCAAACTGAAGGAGGCGTAATCATGAAAAAGTTCGTTCTTGCGCCACTTGTATTGGCAATGAGTTTATCCGGTTGCGCTGTTGGTCCCGACTACCAAGCGCCAACCACAAGTATGGCTGAAACCTATCTTCATGCTGAGCAAAGCAACGTCAGCCAGGTTAGCGAAAAAGAAGCCTTTTGGTGGACGGAATTTAATGATCCGACGCTGAACGATTTAGTCCTTGATATGCAAAGCCAAAACATCCCGTTACGAGTGGCAGCAGAGCGCATCAAGATGGCTGAGAACTACAAAACCGTTGTAGAGTCATTCAAAGTACCAACCGTCAATATTGGCGCGGGTTACTTCAACTACCAACTGAGCAAAAATGATTCTCTGCTGGGTCCTGCACTCAATCCGATTGGTGATTCAGCAGCAGGTTTACCGCCACAGATTGGCAACACGACACTATTAGATAATCAACATGATGGCGTTTTTGCTGGTGCAAGCATCGCATGGGAAGTGGACTTATTTGGGCGTCTTGAGCGTCAATCTAATGCGGCAAAGATTCGTGTAGAACAAGCTGAAATCTATCAGAGTGGGCTCACCACATTGCTCACCGCTGATTTGATCCACAACTACTTACAATATCAAGGTGCAACAGAACGTCTCGCGTTGGCAACATCCAACCTAGAGGACCAACAAAAAACCATGGATTTGGTCGAAAAGGTGGTTCGCAGTGGTTACGGTTCCGAGCTCGATTTAGCCCAAGCTAAAGCAACATTGGCAGCAATGGAATCCATCATCCCTCAATTGGAAATCGCACAACAAGCGCACAAGCATCGCATTGCGGTACTACTTGGTGAGCCTTTATCGAAAGTCGAGATACGACTCGCTCAGACACAAACAGTACCTACCATGCAAAACGTGGTGCCGATTGGGCTGCCTTCTGACTTGTTGCAGCGTCGACCAGATATCCGCATTGCGGAACGTGAAATGGCTGCCATCAATGAAGAACTCGCAGCCAGTGTGGCCAATCAATATCCGAAGTTCTTCTTAACAGGGGCGCCAGGTGTTTCTGCGTCTAGCTTTGATGACTTATTCAGTAGTGATTCATTTGGCTGGGTAGGCTCAGCAGGTATCAGTTGGAATGTATTTGACGGAGGTCGTGGTGAAGCGTTAGAGAAAATCAACCAAGCTCGTTTTGAATCCGCCACCTTGGCTTACCAACACGCCGTTGATTCCGCATTTACAGAAGTAGACTCGACCCTATTTGCTTACGGAAGAAGCCAAGAGAACCAACGCCGAATTGAAGAAGCGCTGGAGGCAACGGACAACGCGGTCAGCAAAGCGAAATCACTCTATCGCGCAGGTTTAATCGATCACTTATCCGTCCTTGATGCACAGCGACAAAAACGCATGATGCAAGACCGTCAGCTTGCTGCCAAATTGCAAACGGCACAAGTTACCGTCGCACTCTATAAATCATTAGGCGGTGACTGGGCGTTGGAACAACCACCAAAACAAGACGGTAAGTAACGCGTTTTTGTAAAAACGGTTTTGGGGAGAGGATCAGATTCATCTGGGACCTCGAATCTGCCCTCTCCTCTTTTTTATATAAAGTCGCGCATTGATACCCATTTCCTATAGTTAAAAGGATTGAAATCAGAGAGTAAGGAAGGAACTCCCTCATGATGACACTAATTTTTGTACTATTGTTAATCGCGATGCTCAGTGCATTTTTAGGCAAGAAAGCGATGGGTTATGCCTTCTTTGCTTCCTCCGTGATCATTGGGCTGTATTGGTTCAACCACCATGCAACCGATCCTCTAGCTATTTTGTTGTAGGGGGCGTTGATATGAATCGCAACTATTTGGCTTTACTCAATACCCTCGGATTACTCGGCATGACCGCCGTGTTGTTAATTGGTTTTGTTCTGCAATTTGTACTCAATGAACTGCCTTGCCCATTGTGTCTGTTACAACGCATTGGCTTTGTCATGATCATGTTCGGCTTTCTACTGAATGTGGTTTACGGTCCGCACGCTCGACATTATGGCGTGGTTCTAATTGGCGCACTTTATGGAGTAGCCACATCGCTAAGACAAGTCTCACTGCATGTCATTCCGGGAACGCCTGGTTATGGTAGCCCTATCTTAGGTATGCATTATTACACTTGGGCGTTTGTCTTGTTCGTCGCGACTATATTTGCGGTGGCGGTCATCCTTATGCTCACCAGTAAAGAAGAGTCACCGGAACCTTACCAAATGAGCAACCTTGGTCGAATTGCTTGCCTGTTGGCTATCTCCGTTGTCGCACTTAATGCCATCGGTACATTTGCCGAGTGTGGTCCATACCAATGCCCTGATAACCCAGAAAGCTACTGGCTATTTAATTAGGGGGCTTTTTGAGCTGATTCGACGAGGAGTCATGCATAGGTTAACGCAACCTTGTATCACTCCTCTTTTCTATCTGTCATGGGAATACCATGCTCAGAGTAATCTGACTTGGTTCAAATTCATTAGTATGCAACTGGATGTCATTCAAACATGTCAGTATGTTTAGAGGTAAACGTACCGATTAATTCTCTCATCATGTTTTATTAGAACAGGAGTGGTTATGAACTTTGTCGACGGTGTATTACAAGTCGAATCCTTTCTCGCGGTGACTCTTGGAATCATCGTTTTATTCTTAGGTAGGCGATTAACGCAAGCGAGTACTTTCCTCAAAGAGTTCAGTATTCCAGAACCGGTTTCTGGCGGTATTTTGGTGTCCGTACTGTTTGCGGTGATTCATTACGTTACCCAAATTGATGTCCAATTCGATCTCGCGACTCGTGACCTACTCTTAGTGTATTTCTTTACCACCATCGGCATTAACGCAAGCTTGCAAGATCTGTTTAAAGGGGGAAAGCCTTTATTAATTCTGCTTTCGGTCACCATCGGCTATATGTTGATTCAAAACCTTACTGGTATCGGAATCGCCACCATGCTCGGTCAACCAGAAGCGGTTGGCTTGCTAAGTGGCACAGTCTCATTAATTGGTGGGCATGGCACTGCTATCGCTTGGTCACCAAGAATTGCAGAAATTTTTGACCTAAATACCGCCATGGAAATCGGTATCGCTAGCGCGACATTCGGTTTGATCTTAGCAAGCTTAATGGGAGGACCTATTGCTAAGTACCTGATCAACAAACACAACCTCAAACCCGCGAAAGTTGAAGAGATGGATGTCGGTACCGCGCAAGATGAGCCTCAACCCTCGATCAATGCCTATGACTTTTTAGACGCGATGTTAGCGATTCATGTATGTATTATCTTAGGTGCAATCTTGAATGAAGGCGTCAGCAGTTTAGGGTTAGAGCTGCCATTGTTCGTAACTTGTCTGTTTGCTGGTATTCTGATTTCTAACCTGATTCCTGCTTCTTACCCGCGCCTAACAGGAACGCGCTGGCCGGCTAGAAAACCTGCGGTTGCATTGATCGCAGATATGGCGTTAGGAGCATTTTTGGCGATGTCTCTGATGAGTATGCAACTATGGGCTTTGGTGGATTTGGCAGGACCGATTTTCATCATTCTTGGCGCACAGTTTCTTGTCGCTATTTGTATCGCGATTTTTGTCGTTTTCCCTTTGATGGGAAAAAACTACGATGCGGCGGTGGTTTGTTCTGGTTTTGGTGGAATTTCTCTTGGTTCCACTCCAACGGCGATGGCAAATATGTCGGCAGTCGCACAGAAGTACGGTAACTCTCACCAAGCGTTTATCATCGTGCCTTTAGTCTGTGCGTTTTTTATCGACTTAGCCAACGCACTGATCATTCCATACTTCATCAATTGGATTGGATAATTAAAACGCCATCTGGTTAAAAAGAGGACACTTCGGTGTTCTCTTGCTTTATTCAAGCAAATATTGCTACCACTTCCCCCCTCACTAAGTTGTATAATGTTGACCTTGAAATATTTTGTTACGAACTCTGTAACTCTTGAGATGAACATGAACAGCAGCAGATGGGTTGGCCTATCAATTGGCACCCTCTTTTTAATCGGAACCCTTATTCTTTTTGGTTCGACCGTACACGCCTCTTGGTACAAGATCCCAATGGAAGCCGTGAATGGCATTGCTTTTACCCTGTCATTCGGCTTAGGGCTGAATCACCTGTTTGCCTACATTTCTGCGTTTATTACCCTTGCAGCCTTATTCTATCTTGGTTATGCAATAGGTTACCGTATCCACCAAAAACTCAAGTAGACATCTCAAACTTAAGACTCATTTTAATCACCCCGCATAGTACTTAAGTACTAGTTTTTCCTCAATAATTTACCGGTTAACGCACTTTTTACGCGGACATATTGAGATCGGAGCATTTTCCCGAAAACCGTATAGTTTTATGCAACCCCGCCTCATAGAATAGTTTATAAAAACGGCAGTAGGTATCGAGCAACTATATGAAATGCAGTGTCGCTTGCAGACGAGAAAAACGCCCGAAAAAGCATATGCGCCTCGCATTTCCTTATTTATGCGGGGCTGGTTCTATGTTTCTCTCGTCCTCCATCCACACTCAACCCATACAGAATCCTCTCTCTGACTGCCCATTATTTGCTGTTCCTTTGAGACATAACTATGGACAGAACGCAGTTCACCAAAATTTTTACGCGCTACTATATGCGCTCCACAAGTCTTGGGATTCTTATCACCTTAGTCGCTTGTGCAATCAGAGGGGTTGATTATGTTGTATACCTTCCTTATATATTTTCCGCGATGGTCTGTTTTGCCTACCTTTGGGTGGGCAAATCATTTGCACTCGAGCAAAAGCATCAGTCTGTTGTCATCGCTCTGATCCTCGGCTACACCCTCACTTTTTACCTGTATTACTTCTTAGGCGGGCACTTTCTCTTCTCTTCGTTAGTCACCGTGAATCTCCTTTTAACCCTGATTGAGTTTGGCGTATTTTGGTCGGCACTCACATATGTCTTATCAATGGCAATCTGCTTTAACATTGATTTGATAACCGCAGGTAATTACCTGTTTAAACTACAGGGTTTAAGTGAGTTCTCCATTCGGAGCACGTTTCTTTACTTGTTCAATCTCTTTATTTACCAAGGCTTGCGCTCCATCGAGTGCTATTGGTTTAGCGCCTGGCAAACGCAATATGAACAAGTTGAAAAACTAGAAAGACTGCTCGAGATTGACGAGCTAACAGGGTGTTATTCCCGATTCAAAGGCAATCAGTTGATCGAACAACAGATACAACGAGCTCAACCGTTTACTCTGTTATATATCGACTTAGATGGCTTTAAATCGGTGAATGACGAATTCGGTCATGACGCCGGAGACAAAGTACTACAAATCACCGCCCAGCGTATTTTAAACCTACTCAGTGGTGGTCAGTTCGCAACAAGGATAGGTGGTGATGAGTTTATTGTTTGCCTCCCTGAGCTAGAAAGTACAAAGGACTTAGAACAATTTCAGTCTTCGCTGCACCAAGCGTGTAGCGCACCTATTTTTATCCATTTTCAAAACGTTCACATCGGTTTGAGTGTTGGTATTGCACGTTTCCCTTATGAGGGCAATAGCAGCGATTCCTTAATCCAGCACGCAGACCAAATGATGTATCTCACTAAAAGATCAAGAACATAGATTTGCGACTCATACCGAGTCGTTTCAAGCAATCAAAAATATAATGAGTTCAGGACGTAGATATATGGTTAGCAAGTTAGAATTTTCGCATGCTGTTGCAACAATTCGAAAGGAGAGAGGTTTAACTCAAGGTCAGTTGGCAGACGAGTTAGCACGGAGTTACAGTGCTTTTGAAAGCTTAAATCAACCTACATTAAGTCAATGGGAAAGCGGAAAAGTCACACCGAGTTTATTAAAAAGGCTCGCCTTCTCTCATTATATTGGTGAGCAATATCAATATACCTCAAGCGAGTATAAGCGCGTTAAAGCCTCGCAAAGTAAAAACATTTATTTAAGCTTTAAAGACATTGTTTATGAGTATCAAGTCACCGATGTAAAGAGTTGCTCACTCAATCAAATAAGCGCGTCGGAGTATCAACAAATTGATGCAGTCCACAAGCAGTTAATCACCCCAGGCGGTATGGCAGATACGCTCAATCAATTTGATGAATCTTCAAGTAAGGTACGCCTGTATTACTGTAAAGGCATGTTAGTCGGACACCTTATTTATCAAGAGCTGAGGTCTGAATTTAGGATTCTAAGCTTATGGCATTTGGGGCGCTCTATCCTGAAGTTTTTAGTCACCGATATCATCCAAGTCATGGGGAATGCGGTTGTCCACTTTCCGGTTCATGAACCCGTGGTAAAGCAACTTTTATTCGACATTTTTATACGGGATTTCTATCACCATCGGCGAGTCACGTACTTCAAAGCACCCGCCACTCAAATATTTGAAAACCCAATGGTTAAACACTGCTTCGATGGATTCTTAGATCTTGTTTTGTATCGCTTCCATCAAGTAGGAAATGAATTTATGCAGTCTCGACAGGAGGCCCACTAATGATGAATAACAATCCAACCACCAACACCATCTTATTATTCACTTGCAACAACATTCAAGGAAGAGGCTTACAGACGACAATCGAGCAACAGCTTGGTCAACCAGTCCTCTTGGCGAAAGGATCAAGTACTGATCTTCCTGTTTATCGCGATGAACACTATGTTGCTATTGTCGACAGTTCACTGCCAGATCTCTCTGGGGTTAAAGTCGTGCTCAACGAGCTCGATCACGTTGATGCGACCGTTTTGGTTAATGCCGAACCTAATTTGGGCATCGAGAGTCTGCTCTCTTGGTCGAACTTAAAAGGTCTGTTTTACTTCGATGAAGATTTTGACAAAGTGATTCGAGGATTAAAAGGTGTTGTGAATGGTGAAAACTGGCTCTCACGCGACATACTCAATCGTTTAGTGAGCTATCTTGTAAACTTAAATCACTCGGTTTCTGAGCTCGACACGAAACTCGAAATTGAGCTAACTCGACGCGAAATGCAAGTACTTACAGCGCTTTGCCAAGGAGGTTCTAACCTCGATATCGCCGACTCGTTGTTTGTAAGTGAGCACACTGTGAAGTCGCACCTCTACAGTATCTTTCGCAAACTTGAAGTGAAGAATCGAATGCAGGCGATCACTTGGGCAAAACGAAACCTGTTCTAAATCAAGCCGTTCTCAGGCTGAGAAATCAAAAGGGAGCACGGAAGCCCCCTTTCAAAAGTGCTTTCCGTTATTGCATTAAGTGGTAAACACGCAGAGACTCTGCCATTGCCGCCCAATCGTCACCCAAGAATGTTAACGTAACGGGCTGGTTTGCCAATAAAGTGATGCTTGAATCTTCAAAGCGCCCAGCCGTATCACACTCCAAATGAACAAAAAACGCCGCCTTATTTGCCCGTAGGGTCACTTGGTTTGCTTCAATCGTTACTTCAATATTTGCTTTAACCATAGGCAGCGTCTTAAGTTCATGAGTACTAAACCAGGTATTGTTGATCCGTTCATCACCCACCTGCGCTTCCACATACAAGAACCCTGATTTCAGGTCGCCCAAACCAACTAAGTCAACCTGCTCATCTAAAGACCAAATGACAGTATTGCTATCATTCGTCACCGTTTTCTCTATCTGCCAAGTTTTCTCAATTTCGCCTTGCCAATTAACCCAATGAAGTTGAATATCCGCACTAACTGGTATTTTGGCATCGTTGAGCAGATGCAGACTCAAGTTGCCTGTGTGCTCCGAGAACACGAAATACTGAGGTGCAAAGAAGCGTTTCGCATGGTAATGCAACTGCTTCCAACGACCACTGTATTCGATGCTAGACCATGAACTCACAGGCCAGTTGTCATTAAGTTGCCAATACAACATGCCACGACATATCGGTGCGATGGCTCGCCAATGGTCACACGCAGTTTTGATAGCCATCGCTTGCTGCACTTGGCTAAGGTACAACATTTGCTCAAAGCCGCTAGGAAAACGGAAATATCGGGTGAACATCTCAGTAATGATGCTGTTACCACGTGGGTTCTTTTGGTGCTGCTCAAAGGTAGGTGACGTAACGTTCCAGTCTTGTTCCGGTACAAACTGTTTTGCTTCCGCAAACGAAGGCCAAGATTGGAAACCAAATTCTGAGCAAAAGCGAGGATTAATGTTTAGGTAGGCATTAAATGATTTTCCTGAATGCCACACATCCCAAAAATGCATGTCACCTTTACTGTCATCATGCCAAGCATCTCCGAAGTCCAGTTCACCATTACAAGGAGAGCTAGGCCAAAAACGACGAGATTCGTCTAACTGTCCGATCACCTGCTCTATCATGCGGTTGAGACGGTCATAGTTCACCGTATATTTCACTTTGTTATGCTTGGATTCGTCATACCAGCCAATAGCTCCAATAACTTCATTGTCGCCACACCATAACGCAATAGATGGGTGTTCTTTTAAGCGTGGAATTTGGAAACGCAGTTCTTGTTCAACTTCTTTTAAGAAGTCATCGCTAGAAGGGTAAAGCGAACAAGCAAACATCATGTCTTGCCAAACTAACAGCCCCAGTTCATCACACAAGTCATAGAAGGTTTCACTCTCATACTGCCCACCCCCCCAGACACGAATCATGTTCATGTTGGCATCAACGGCACTTTGTAAAAGCGTTCGGTAGCGGGTTTCGCACTCACGCCCCGGCATGGCATCGATCGGAATCCAGTTCGCCCCCTTAGCATTAATCGGAGTGCCATTAATGATGAATTCCATCGCCGATCCATGTTCATCAGCTTGATTATTTAAGCTCAACTCTCGTAAACCAATCTTACGGACTAGAGTTTGTTCACCAGAAGTGACTGAAATGGAATAGAGGTGCGCTTCACCATAACCTGCCGGCCACCAAAGCTTAGGTTCGCTTACAAGGAATTCACAGTGATAGTGACCACTTCCTTCGGTTTGGAGCACTTGTCGTTCACCATTAAAATTAACAATGATTTCATGACATTGATTGCCAGTCTCTACCTCTATAAGAACGTCAACCAATACACTTCCATCTGTCTGCCATTGCTGGTTTGTGGAGAAGCTTTTTAACCACACGTCCTCGACAACATCGATTTGAATCGGGTCATAGATACCCGAGACCATTAAACAAATACCCCAATCCCATCCCGAATGACATTGGGTTTTGCGGAGCAAATTCATGTGTGGAATTTGGTTGTTGCCCATTGCAGAAGGAATAGGAAACGGCAGTTTCTTTGCTCGCTCTGCGCCTTCTAAGTCTACGCGAGCAAACTCAACTCGAATCGTGTTAGTGCCTTGTTTTAAGTAAGGTTTAATATCAAGACATTGTTGGGCAAACATGTTGCTGCAAGTTAGTACTTGCTCACCATTAATGTAAAACGTCGCTAAAGTATCAACGCGAGTAAGTGTCATCCAAACTTGTTTGGCAAAGAGCACTGCGTCATCCACATCAAACTGACGTGAAATATGCCAATCACACGTTTCAATCCAACGAACTTTCGCTTCGTTATCCGCAAAATAAGGATTAGGGATGAGCTCTGCTTGTAACAACGCAGAAACGTTGTCTCCAGGCAAAGTCATTGGAATATCGATATCTGGGTGCTGTGGTGAAGTTAACTGCCACATTCCATTGAGTTCAACATGAGCCATAGGATAAGACCTTTAATTTTTATTAGAACAGGTTGGCTCAATGTAATCCTGAGATGTCCTTGCAAGAATAAGGGAAATGTCATTTACGTATGAAATGCGGCGCACTTCACGCAAAAATCTCTACCCCAAAATCAGTAATTTGCTTCAGATTTCCATAATTAATCTGGCTCTACGGTTATATTGGTGTGCTCAACGTGCTAGTATCAGCGGCTTTTTGATCATCCTCACACTTTTCGAGCTATTCGTGTGAGGGAAATGCACGGCTTCCGAGCCCTAAAAAGCGAAGTAATTATGTCAAATATGACGAACGCCGCCTCTCATGCTCCTATTCAGGAGGCAGACTATTCTGCGATTCATCCTCCTTCCCTTCTCAAGCGTCTTGAACTCACTAACCCTGTTTTCTGGTTAAGTGGTAGCTTCCTCACTGTGTTTGTTTTGCTAGCTCTAACGAATACAGACTCTCTGACCGCAATGGTTAATGCAGGCTTTGGCCTTGCAACTCAATACTTCGGTGCCTTCTGGCAAGTATTACTCCTTCTGAATTTCCTTATTGGTTTGGCTATTGCGCTAGGTCGTACGGGTTACGTACGCTTAGGTGGTTTAGCGAGACCAGATATCGATACCTTTAAATGGCTATCAATCGTACTTTGCACCCTACTTGCTGGTGGCGGTGTATTCTGGGCTGCAGCTGAGCCTATTGCTCACTTTGTTTCTGCACCACCTTTATATGGTGAAGCCTCACCAAAAGCCTCTGCAATCAATGCGCTTTCTCAGTCTTTCATGCATTGGGGCTTCCTTGCTTGGGCTATCTTAGGTTGTCTTTCTTCTGTGGTGTTAATGCACCTTCACTACGACAAAGGTTTACCACTTAAACCACGCACTTTGTTGTACCCTGTGTTTGGCGACAAAGCGATTCACGGTCGAATTGGTGATGTCGCAGACGCGTGCAGCATCATTGCTGTAGCCGCTGGTACTATTGGTCCAATCGGCTTTTTAGGTCTACAAATCAGCTACGCATTGAACTCTCTGTTTGGTTTGCCAGATACCTTCATTACTCAAAGCCTGGTGATTGTCGCTGCGATTCTCATGTACACTTTGTCAGCGCTAAGCGGCGTGAGCAAGGGCATTCAACTTGTTAGCCGTTACAACATTGTGTTGTCTGTAGCATTGATTGGTTACATTCTGTTCTTCGGACCAACTAGCTTTATTGTGGATGGTTACGTACAAGGCATTGGCCGCATGGTTGACAACTTCTTCCCAATGGCGCTTTATCGCGGTGACACAGAATGGTTAAGTTGGTGGACGGTTTTCTTCTGGGGTTGGTTTATTGGTTACGGACCAATGATGGCGATTTTCATTGCTCGTATTTCACGAGGCAGAACCATTCGTCAGTTGATCCTCTCTATCAGCATCGCTGCGCCTTTGATCACCTGCTTCTGGTTCAGCATTGTTGGCGGCAGCGGCTTAGCCTTCGAGCTAGAAAACCCAGGTTTGATTTCATCAGCATTCGAAGGCTTTAACCTTCCCGCAGTTCTACTTGCCATTACCTCTGAATTGCCATTCCCAATGGTGATTTCAGTATTGTTTTTGATCCTGACTACGACTTTTATCGTAACGACTGGTGATTCAATGACTTACACCATTAGTGTCGTGATGACGGGTTCTACCGAGCCAAATGCCATTATTCGTTCATTTTGGGGATTGATGATGGGTGTGGTGGCAATCGCACTTATTTCTATGGGCTCAGGTGGTATCTCTGCACTGCAGTCTTTCATCGTCATTACGGCAGTACCCGTGTCTTTTATTCTGCTGCCAAGCATTTGGAAAGCACCAAGTATCGCGAACCACATGGCGAAAGAGCAAGGTTTGATTTAGTACGTTACTGAGTACGCAGCCTTAACTAAATGAAAATCGGCCCCGATGCATAACCTGTGTCGGGGCCGAATATTATGGTTTGGATTCAAAAAGTTTCACTACTTACAGATGAAGTTTACGCAGTTCTTTCTTATCCACTTTACCAACGCTGGTCTTAGCAATCTCGTCCACTATCTTCACTTTAAGTAGTAATGCTTCTCTAGCAAGAATCCCTTTATTGATGAAGTCTTTCGCAAAACCTAACAGTTCCTTTTCTGTGACTTGAGCGTCTTCTTTCAAAGTCACCAAAGCTAACGGCACTTCACCCCACTTGTTGTGCGGCATACCAATCACCGCAACTTCGGAAACACTCTGATGCTGGTGGAGAATGTCTTCAAGCTCTAAAGAACTTACCCACTCACCAGATATCTTAATCATATCTTTTACGCGGTCAGTGATCTTGATAAAGCCTTCGTCATCAATATGCGCCACATCACCTGTGTGCAGGTAACCGCCACGCCATAGTGCTTTAGAGTTTTTGTTGTCTTTGTAGTAGTTAGGCGTTAACCAAGGTGCACGAACAACAATTTCACCAGCGGTTTCGCCATCATGAGGCAGTTTGTTCATATCCTCATCCACAATATACGCTTCTACAAGCGCAACTTTCTTACCTGTCTTCGAGCGATATTCCGCTTGTTGGTCGACATCTAACTCTAATTGCTCAGGCGTCAATTGGACGATAGAAAGAATAGGTCCAGTCTCACTCATGCCGTAACCAGCAAATACGTCGATATCACGTTCTAGAGCTGATTTACATAATGCTTTTGGTAGCGCAGCACCACCAATGACGACTTTCCACCCAGAAAAGTCCATCGCCTTCGACTTTGGAGAGCTCAGAAGTAGATGCAAAATAGTCGGCACACAGTGTGAGAACGTCACCTTCTCTTGCTCAATCAGGTTAAGCAAAACATCTGGAACATACTTACCCGGGTAGACTTGCTTAACACCAAGCATGGTTGCCATATATGGAAGCCCCCAAGCATGGACATGAAACATCGGCGTAATCGGCATGTAGATGTCACCTTGATGCAATCGACCTTGTGAAGCGTTGGTACCGATTGTGCTTAATATACCCATAGTATGAAGAACAAGTTGACGATGCGTGAAGAAAACGCCTTTTGGAAATCCTGTAGTACCCGTGGTGTAGAAAGTTGTCGCCACCGTGTTTTCATCGAAATCAGGGAAATTGTATTCCGTGCTTTCCTGTTCAAGAAGGCGTTCATACTCACACTCTTCATCATCACGTAACACAACGTAGCGAGTGACCGTATCAATGCGTCCTTTGATCTGGTCTAAGATTGGTAGAAACTCTTCATGAATAAGAATGATGTCATCTTCGGCATGATCAATGGTGTAAAGGATCTGTTCTGGAGACAAACGAACGTTAATCATGTGCAGCTTGGCACCAATCATTGGGATAGCAAAGTAACACTCAAGGTAACGGTGGGAGTCGTAATCCATCACAGCAACCGTATCGCCTTTTTTCACGCCCATTTTGGTAAGCGCGTTGGCAAACTGTCTTACACGATCATGAAACGTTTTGTAGCTATGACGGCGGTGGTTAGCGTAGACGATTTCTTGCTCTGGGTTGAAAGCAACTGGGGAAAACAGCAAGTTTTTAATTAGTAACTGATAATTGGATGGATCATTTACATATTGGTTCATATCGGGGGTTCTTTTTGTATTTTTCTTAACGTTTGCTTTGCGAGTGACTCAATTATCGCTCAAAAGCGTGACTGTATTCAGTACACAAGAATAAGATTAGATTCGAAAGTTCTATTGTAGCTCTCTAACGCCAACTCAGAAATGCTTCATCCCTAATCATTGAAACTAAGTTTTGTGATAGTCCGGAGAAAGTGCAACGAAACCGTCACAGTTTGTCGTTAGCATACCTCACAAACTCATAAGCCTCGCTCTGTACTGAGCGAGAAGTTACATCGTCCTCAACCCAACTAGTGAGAACCGAACTATGTCCAAACCTTTGTATGTATTTGATATGGATGAGACCTTAATCAACGCTGATTGTGCAATGATTTGGAATGAGTTTTTGGTGGAGAAAGGCATCGCAACTGAGCCTAACTTTATTGAGGAAGATCTTCGCCTAATGGGCTTGTACGCAGAAGGGAAAATGGAGATGGAAGATTACCTAGCGTTTTCCATGAAGCCAATAGAAAACATGCCGATTAAAGAAGTCAACGCCTTGGTTGAAGAGTGCGTAGAAAAGCATATTCTGGCTAAACAGTACCCTCAAGCCAAAACGCTCATTGAACAACTGTCTGGTGATGGTATTGATATGGTCATCATCTCAGCAAGTGTCACTTTTTTAGTGACAGCTGTTGGACGACATCTGGATATTCCGACTTCTCTTGGAATTGACTTGGTGGTGGCTGATAACCGCTATACCGCAGAAATCGATGGAATCCCAAGTTACCGAGAAGACAAAGTTACCCGATTAAAACAGTGGTTGGCGACGCAGGCAAAGTCCTATTCGGAAATCCACTTCTATACTGATTCAATCAACGACTTGCCACTGTGTGAATACGCAAATTACGTCTACCTTGTGAATCCATGCCCTCGCTTAAAAGTGCACGCTGATAGACCGAATTGGACCTTGTTGAATTGGGGTTAGTGGTTCAACACTAACTGCTAATAGGTAGATAAAAAATCATGCTCTAATGAAACCTAGCCTACTTCAGCAAGTGCTCA
This sequence comes from Vibrio sp. SSH13-20, assembly GCF_040104475.1. Classification (NCBI taxonomy): domain Bacteria; kingdom Pseudomonadati; phylum Pseudomonadota; class Gammaproteobacteria; order Vibrionales; family Vibrionaceae; genus Vibrio; species Vibrio sp. SSH13-20. The sequence goes on along the minus strand of NZ_JBECOU010000001.1, from coordinate 252,057 downwards.
GAAGAGCCTTCTTCAATATATTTAGAAACATGTAATGAAGACACTATAATCTCTTCTGCCTGTTTCGAATTTTCGAAGCAGACACCCATATATTTATCATTCCATCCATCATGGTGGACTTCCAAATTAATATATCCATATTCATTTAGGATATAGAAATATTGATTCTTTAGATTTGATTCTGAACGAACCTCTTCATACATTATATAATTATCCCTAAAAACAAATTCAGGATTTTTTATTAAAACTTCTTGAATTCGTTTATTTATAAGGCTTTCCTTAAGTCTAAAATCACCAATAATGTAATTTTCGTTGAAATGTTCATTAATTGACTTAATTTTAAATTTATTATACCCTCTTCCTGTTTCAGGATCATATTCCTCTGCGTTATAGAATGTTTCATATCTTTGTTCAATATCTCTTTTTATACAATCCATGTCTATTTCTTTTTTATGTTTAAAAAGAAAAGGGATCAATTGAATTTTAATGGTCAATTTACCATAGTAACTATAATTAATAGGGTATGGAATTAACGTATGGTAAAACCAATCTAAACGTGATATTTCAATAATATCGTTATGATATTTAGTTTTTGAATTCTTAAGATAGTATTCAAAATCCACTTCTGGCAAATTACTACTTAGACTAGTTTCGTTAAACCCTTCAGGAACAGTCAAGTCACAAATTAAACTACCAAACCGATAGAGTCTTTGTTGCGTTTGAGCAAGCTTAGCTCCTGCCCGAAACTTAAGATTAAAAAATGAAGAAATGTACATCAGTGCTTTCCTATTTTCGCATATTTTCTTACCATCCTCGCCTTTTACTTTACATCATTCCCTCGCAACTTTTCCTCAGCAGAATTTAAACAAGAGTCAATATAATTAGACAATTCCAATCGTTCTAACATTTCTTTTTCGAATTTTTCATCGGCATTACTCACCCAATTTAACAATTTTTTATTTGTATAACTAGAGTCTAATTTATACCAAAACTCTACACTAAGATAAAATCCACCACTAATTATTATGTTATATACTCGCTTTAGATCATATTTATAATAAACGTTTCCTTCTTCATATTTAACACATCGATGATTACCTATATTTACCTCTTTACATTTAATAGGTGGATACCCCAAAAAGAAACTATGTATAAGATATTTTTCTTTTTTCTTTATTTTATCTTCATCGTCAGGATTAACTCCCCAACGCTGATCTGCAATTATTCTGGCATCATTCATTAAGTCTGTATGATAACCACGCATAGAATCACTGCATGGATTAGGATCATGATAATAGTCGTTATATTCTCTTTCTATAAAATTTGATAATTCATTTTCAGTTTCAATAGTAGCATTTGATTTTTTAATTCTTAAATTAATATACAGTTTACCTAAAGTGTTCACAGGAAAAATATAATTTGTTACTATCTTCCTGAAAGGATAACCAACATAGAATAGATTGACATATTTCTGGTGTATATACTCAGTAGATTTAATATTAAAGTCTTCCAAAAGAAAGCTATCTTCGTAATGACGCTTTTCCAATATATCTTTCGGGAATTCAAATTTAATCAAGTAATCGTCGACTCTAAAAATATCGATGGACATTTCAGATAAGTCAAGCTTCCCTTTGAAACCATCTAGGAGCAATTTAAATATTTTCAAATTTCCATCCTATTTAATCCAATAATTAATTTACATAAAATTCACTGATAAAAATATGATATTTAGCTAATGTTTAAGCTTTAATGTTATAAACCATTGAGGAATCAATACAATTTGAAATTTCCAATCGTTCTAACACTTCTTTTTCAAATGTTTCGTCAGCTCTTTCAATCCATTTCAAAAACTTTTTCTTAGGATAGCCATATTGAGTTACATACCAAAACTCAATACTGAAGCAGAATCCATCTTTAATGATTAAATTATATACTCGACTGAACTCCCCTTTATACTTTAAACTTCCTTCCAAATACTTAGAAAACGTATATTTACCTATTTTTTCATTTTCACACTTTATTGGTGGATAGCTATAGTAAAAACTATCGATAAGATATTTTTCTTTTTCCAATATCATTTCTTCACGCTCTGGGTTTTCTCCTCATTGACGATTTGCTCTTTCAGTAAAATCTCTCATTGACTCTGTATGCTCTCCACGCGTAGAGTCTGAACATGGATTCGGATCATGATAATATTCCAAATATTCTTTTTCTAAGTAGCTTGAGAGCTGATTACTTGTTTTTATATTTCTGTCTATCGACTTTATTTTTATTTTAATAAAAAGATCTCCTTGCTTATTAACCGGAGCAATAGGATTAAAAATCACTCGACTAAAAGGAAAGTTTACAGAAGCCAATTCAATTATTTTTTCATGACCTTCATGAAACGAATTATCATCAAACTTGTCTAGATCAACTACATCATCATATATTGAATATTCATACATATTGTCTGGACATAAGAATAAAACAATGAAATCATCAACTTTAAATATATGATAAAACAAACTAGAAAACTCTGGCTTTTCTTTGAAACCATCTTTTAACTGTTCTAAAAATTTCAATTTTATACTCATTTATCAAAAACACTTTTTTAAAAATTCAACTCTATAAAATATAATCATTCAAAACATTATTCAATCCTCCAATTATTGCCTAGATATGAATCGATAAAAGGTGATATTTCTAATCGTTTCAGCACTTCTTTTTCAAATGTTTCGTCAGCTCTTTCAATCCATTTCAAAAATTTTTTCTTAGGGTAGCCATATTGAGTTGCGTACCAAAACTCGATACGTAGACAGAACCCATCTCTGATGATTACATTATATACTCGACTAAACTCCCCTTTATACTTTAAACTTCCTTCTAAATACTTTGAAAACGAGTGCTTTCCTATTTTTACATTTTTACACTTTATTGGGGGATAGCCGCGGTAAAAGCCATCGATAAGGTATTGTCTTTTTTCTGATATCATTTCTTCAGATTCTGGGTATTCTCCCCATTGACGATTAGCTCTTTTTATAAATTTTTTCATTAACTCCGTATGATATCCACGTTTAGAATCCGAACTTGGATTTGGGTCGTGATAAAAATCAAAATACTCTTTTTCTAAATAATCTGATAGTTGTTCTGTTGTTTTCACATGACTATCTATTGATTTTATTCCTAACCTAACGAAAAGATCACCTTGTTTATTTACAGGTGCTATAGGGTTAAAAATAACTCTACTAAAAGAAAAATTAACATAAGCCAGCTTAATTATACTATCATGATCTTCGTTAACTGAATTGATATTAAAATTATTTAGTTCAATCTTGTTCTCGTATACTGCACCTTCAAATATGTTATCTGGGCATTCAAATAAAATAACTAGATCATCAACTTGAAACGCATGATAAAACAAGCTAGAGAATTCTGGCGCTCCTCTAAAACCATCTTTCAATTGATCTAAAAATTTTATTTTCATACTAATTTTATAATAAATACTCGTTGTAAAATTTCAGTCATATAAAAGAAAACTAATCAAAGAAACTGAATGACTACAATTAATTTTATCCATATTCTCAACTAAATATAAATCGATGAAAGGTGATATTTTCAATCGTTTCAACATTTCTCACTTACTAGGACACGTTAAATCTGACTATAGAAAGACCACACGAACGAAGGGTCGGTAGAGACTCTTTGATGATTACTAATTTTTCCGCGCTTAGTTAGTGTTTTATGTATCATCTTCATCTCACGCAATAAGCATCATTAACGCAGCATGGTAATTGAAAACAGATTCAGTTCGAGATGGTTATGAAGAGGAAATACTGATTTTTCGATTGACTAGGGAATTATATCTTATTGAGAAACATATCGTTTTCATTGGTGTTAGCTTACTCATACTGCGAGTCGTCATGCTCCTCTCGTTGCTCGAAGTCGACTTCATCACAAATTAATCAATTGATTAAATAGCGATGAATTTTTCGTATGTCGTATAACCAATCGCCGTCTTATAATTAATCAAATGTTTAATATTTTGAGAGGCGACGGTGACAAAAGCTCAAAGAAAGGCAGGAAGACCCACAGACCAAATTGATGCTCGTGAAAAGTTAATATTCCACGCACGCGAGCTCTTCACCATCATGGCCTACGACAAAGTATCCACTCGTTTGGTCGCACAAAAGGCTGGAGTGAATGTCGCGATGATTCGTTACTACTTTGGAAATAAGGAAGGGCTATTTGAAACGATGCTGCGCGAGACACTGTCACCCATGCAGAAGCAATTGCAAGCTCTCGTATCAGACAGCAGTGAGCAAAATTTTCTCGACTTAATGCGTACCTATTACCGAGAAATGATCAAAGTGCCGCAGTTTCCTCGCTTAATAGCTCAAGTCATGCACATGCCTCCTTCCGAAACTCAACGAAAGTTACTTGAAAAAGTATTTGCCGACATCAGCCAACCAATGCAAGGGGTTATCTTCGATAAGTTGGTCGACAGTGGTGTTCTGCGAAAGGGAGCTGACCCGCAACTTTGTCGTGTCTCTTATATCAGCTTAATGGTTTTCCCTTTTATGGCACCACCAGCGCTGCTCGCCATACACGGTATTGAACTCTCAGAAGCATTCTTGAACCGATTGTTCGAACACAACATACAACTGATGAAACATGGACTCTTAGACTCGGGCGACCAATATGAAAATGAATAAAAAATTGCTGTTCTTTCCTGCCCTTTCTGCCGGGATCGTCATTCTGCTCTTGGCAATTAACCTCAAACCAGATTTGCCAGTAAAACCTGCGGGGGATCGCGCAAGGTTAGTCGAAACTGTTCCTCTTGAACTGAAAGCCATTGCACCTATCGCTATTGGGTTCGGAAAAATTACACCCAAAATTGAGTGGAAGGCTATCGCCGAAGTCACTGGAAAAGTAGTTTATCGCCACCCACAATTGGAAAAAGGGCAAGTACTACAAGCAGGAACGGAGATCTTAAGGATCGATCCACTCGATTACGAATTAAAACTGGTTCAAGCTCAAGCCGACCTTAAGTCTGCACAAACCTCTCTGGCCAAGCTAAACCAAGAAGAAGCGAACTTAAAAAGCACACTCAAAATTGAAGCGAATCGTTTAGTGATCGCCAACAAGGAACTTGCTCGTAAGCAAAACCTACGCAAGAAAGGCTTAACATCGCAATCTGATGTGGATCAACAAGAGCAAAGTGCGCTTTCTCAGCGTAAGTTGGTGCTTGATATTGAAAATCAGATAGGTTTGATGCCAGATGAGAGGCGTGTCGCTGAGGCGTTAGTTAAGGTCAACGCTTCGAAAGTGGATGAGGCGAAACGTTCACTTGATAAAACCATCATCACGCTCCCATATGATCTGCGCATTGCTCAGGTGGATATAGAACAAAATCAAGTAGTGAACCTTCAACAAACTATGGTCACAGGGCATGGCATTGATGTGATGGAAGTTGAAGCCCAGCTGTCGATACATGATATGCAAACCCTTGCTTCAAGCATCGGTGAGTTTGTACGTGATGAGTCAGGTATCCCACAACCTGATATGAATGCTATCCACGCCATTATTGAGCTTAATAGCGGCAACCTATCTGCGTCTTGGTCTGCTAAAGTCGCGCGTATCAGCGAGACGGTGGATCCAAGCCAAGCCACCGCTGGGGTGATATTGGAGATTGAGCAAGACTATCGAGCATTGAAACCAACGTCTGTACCACCTCTCGTGAACGGTATGTTTGTACGTGCATTGATTGAAGGACAACAGAATCCAAGCTGGGTTATTCCTGAACGCGCGCTCCATGGAGACAAGATCTACCTGATGGGTGAAGATAACCGCCTTCAAATCGTGACTGTTGAGGTACTCTATCGACGCGACAACCAAGTCGTTGTCGAAGGTGCCTTGGAACAAGGTCAAAAGTTAATCATTAATGACCTGTTGCCTGCTATCAACGGCATGTTGTTGAAGGAAGCATCAGAGCAGAGCCAAACGGTGACTGAGGGGTCCGACTCATGATCCGATTCTTTGCAAAACACCCAACCGCAGCCAATTTGTTGATGTTGACGTTGCTTATCTTGGGTATTTCTTCCCTCTCTGGCATCAAGCGAGAAACCTTTCCGGAGTTCGATCCCCCTTATATTCTTGCTGGCGTGGTTTATCCAGGAGCATCCCCTCAAGAAGTGGAAGAGAGTATCTGTGTTCGCATGGAAGACGCCGTAGATGGACTCGCTAATATTGAAGAAACTCAGTGTGAAGCTATTGAAGGGTCAGCTCGTCTCATCTTAAAGTTAAATGAGGACGCCGATATAGGTCGCATGCTCGTTGACGTTCAAACTCAAATTAACTCGATCAATGACTTCCCACAAGAAATTGAGTCGCCCGTAGTTCAAGAACTGGACTGGAACGAGCCTGTCGTTGATGTGGCAATCACTGCAGATACGACTTGGCCGGAATTAAAAGGGTATGCCGAACAACTTAAACGCACACTAAAACTCGATTACGGCGTGTCTTTGGTCGATGTGGCAGGCTTCTCGGATCATCAATACAGGGTAGAGCTTGATACACAAGCGATTCGACAATTAGGTCTGAGTGTGGGTGATATTGCGGAGCAAATTGGTCGTCAAAACGTTAAGTTACCAAGTGGTAATGTTGAAACACCAGACAAAAATTTCCTGATTCGTTTTGACGAACGCCGCGTTACGCCAGAAGAACTAGAAACTATTGTTGTTGGTTCAGGTCCGAATGGCTCAATCATTCGCTTAAAAGACATCGCTACGATTACAGATCGCTTTGAATTAGATGAGCAGAAAGTACTCTTCGATGGTCACCCTTCTGCCCTTCTAAAGATCAGTAAAAACAAAGAAGACGATGCTCTCAGAATTAAAGAACGTGTCGCTCAATTTGTGGAAGAACAGCAAGCCATTGCGCCAGACGGAGTCATGCTACAAATGACCAATGATCTCTCGTCAGTGCTTTGGGATCGTCTTACTATGATGGTCAAAAATGGCTGGCAAGGTATCATTTTGGTCTTCGCTACGATGTGGTTGTTTTTTAGCTTTCGCTATTCATTTTGGGTTGCCGCCGGTTTACCTGTTGCATTTTTAGGTGGCTTGTTTTTGATGGCACAGCTTGGACTATCCATCAACATTATGTCCTTAGTCGGCTTGCTAATGGCGATCGGTATCATGATGGATGACGCAATCGTTATAGCAGAGTCCATTGCCGCTCACCTTGACCGAGGCGAAGAGATTGATGACGCCGTTATCAAAGGCGTTAAGAAAGTTTTACCGGGTGTAATTTCTTCCTTCTTAACCACCGTTTGCATCTTTGGTAGCCTGCTGTTTCTACAAGGTGAAATGGGTGCAGTGCTAAAGGCGGTCCCGCAAGTACTTATCTTGGTATTAAGCTTGAGCTTAGTGGAAGCATTTTTGATTCTACCCAACCACTTATCTCATTCACTGCATAAACAAAAACAAGAAAAGACCACACCAAAGTTCAAACAAAAGCTACTGGCATCTTTTGAGAACTTCCGTAATACCACGCTGGTTAATGCCGTAGATAAAGTGGTTGAGTATCGCTACGCTTTCATGGGCAGTGTCATTACTTTGCTGCTGATTTCTGCCGCAACGTTAATTGGCGGTTTGCTTAAGTTCCAGCCCTTCCCTGAGCTAGACGGTGATATTGCCGAAGCTCGTATCATTCTTCCTCCTGGGTCTTCGCTATCCCAAACAGAGGCAGTGGTAGATAAGATCGTCGCATCAGCGCAAAAGCTCGATAAAGAATGGACTGAAAAAGTTGAAGGCGGTAATCCGCTCGTACTACACATAACCAGTCAATTCAACGCGAATGCCGATGCCAACGAATCAGGTCCCCATATCGCAACAGTTAGATTGGACTTGTTAGGGGCAGAAAGCCGCAACACTCTCATTGATGACTTTATCGCAGCATGGCGTGAAGATATTGGAGAACTCGCAGATCCCATCTCTCTGGTATTCAAACAGCCCACGATGGGACCGGGTGGTCGAGCGATAGAAATTCGTGCAAAACATGATGATCTTGATGCATTGAAAGCGGCTTCGATTGATATTCAACAGTATCTTAATGAATTTGACGGTGTTCATGGCGTGCTAGATGACATGCGCATGGGTAAAGAGGAAGTTCTGGTTAAATTGCGTCCCGGCGCAGAAGCTTATGGCATCAATGGTCAGCTTGTTGCAAACCAACTACGTGCGGCATTTTTTGGTCAAACCGCTGACGAAATCCAAGTCGGCGTTGAGAATATTTCGATAGAAGTTCGACTAGATAAAACGCAAGCAGGCGACTTACAACAGTTGGCGAACTTTCCGATTATCTTGCCAGACGGTAGCCAAATTCCGCTCGCGACCATTGCAACATTGAATTTCCAGCGCAACTACGTACGCATCCAACGTATTGATGGATTGCGCACGGTGAGCGTATTTGGTGATACCGACAACACCAAGGCAAACTCAACCGCTATCATTCGCCAATTCCAACAAGATGAAGCGCCAAAATTGATGCAGAAGTACCCTGGGTTACGTTTCGACTTTGAAGGTGAAGCTAAAGACACAGCCGAGACCGGAGCCTCTATGGGCAAAGGCTTCTTGCTTGGGTTATTTGGCGTGTTTGCCATCCTAAGTTACCAATTCCGCAGTTACTTGGAACCGTTTGTAGTCATGCTCGCGATCCCACTTGCTTTTATCGGGGTAGTATGGGGGCATATTGTGCTTGGGCATTCCTTAAGTATGCCGAGCATGATGGGCTTTGTCTCATTGGCTGGTATCGTAGTAAACGACTCAATCCTGCTAGTACAGTACATACGCCATCATGTAGATGAAGGTGACAATGTTCATGATTCTGTCGTTAAAGCGAGTAGAGAACGTTTCCGTGCCGTATTCCTAACCTCGATGACAACCGCTGCAGGTTTGCTACCGTTGCTAACGGAAACCAGTTTGCAAGCCCAAGTTATCCAACCTCTGGTTATCTCTATCGTGTTTGGTATTTTCGCCTCGACGTTGTTGGTACTGTTTATGATTCCTGCCGCTTATGCCATTTTGGCTGACTTCGGTCTAGTTCATAAGCACGAAGAGATCTAAAACAATCCGATAAGTTTCCTTATCAAAACAAACAAGAGCGGCTTAGGTCGCTCTTTTTGTTTTCAGTGAAAAACGTTAAAAGCCACACAAACACGTAACAATTAAAAGGTTGTTATGAGGCATTAAGTGCAAATATGAACAATTGAGAATGCGATATGTTGACTTTTATATAACTAATTCAAATGACAGACACCGCGTTTATGATAAGTTTTATTATCAAAAACGACATTTAGCACAGTAAAAACACACACAGACAACACATTCACAATTTGAACTAACGATAATGAAATCATTGATTGAAGAATTAACATTTTAACAATGATTACAACAATGTTAACTTTAGCTCCGTTGGTCGCACTGGTGGTAAGCCTCTCACCAAGCCTATTGTCAGTATGATATGGACGTTCGACCATCTCCAAAATGAATAGACACCCAAATTGGTGCCCTTTTTTCGCCCGCGAAGGTATTCTTCGCGGGCTTTTTTCTTTCTAACTATTTCAACTCACTACTGTTGCCTATCATGTCGCCAGATATATCGTTCGTTTTCACTAACTCGTAAACACAAAAAAGCCAACCTAGTTAAATAGATTGGCAAACAGAGCAACAAGATTGACGCCGATAATTCATCACGTCACCCTTGTATCGGATGTACTTTGGTTAATCACGCTTCCTTGTGACTAACACGGAATCTTTAACGTCAGAGCTTAAGATTTGGTTGCCTCTATCTTCTGGCACTTGATCTTTACCAACTGCGCTTGTTGTTCTTTGATGTGTTTAACAATGCGCTCATCACGTTCATCAATGGCGTCCATGTTCATTTGTTGAATGTCCGCAACTGCCTCATGCTTCATTGTTGTAAATTCTTGACGTAGATCTGCACTCCACTCATCTTTGTCTAGAGTGTTAGCAGTAGCGATTGGTGATGACATTACAGCAATAAGACCTAGAGTAGATAGAAATACGCTTTGCATAATAAGCTCCTTAGGGATTAGCAGTTCATTGGGTTGCATCCTATACATTGCACATAGAATGCCAACTTTTAAAACCTTTAATATCAATGACTTAAAATAAACATCATTTTTCTACCATCTGCTCGGTGGCGAATTTCACACACTCAGTGTTAAATTAACCAAGCAAATTTATGAATATTTAACCATTCACTCAATTTATAGTATAGGAAGTTCATTTCTGTTCGCTTAAGGAACAAAAAAAGCAGCCCGAAGACTGCTTTGTAATTTCGTTCTAGGTGAAACTAGCTTTGCATACTTTCTCTACCAGTTGTATTCGCTGACGGCTTCTTGAACTTACTCATCACACGCCCGAAAAAGCGTTTGATTGCCCGGAAGATGTTTTTAATGTCTTCAAGCATCAGGTACAAACAAGGCACCAAAATCAAGGTAAGTACAGTAGCAAACAGCACTGCAAAACCAAGGGCTACTGCCATAGGGATAACGAATCGAGCCTGCAAGCTGGTTTCAAACATGATGGGTAAAACACCAGCAAACGTCGTGATCGATGTCAGCGTGATCGCTCGGAAACGTGCACACCCAGCCTCAACGACTGCTTGCTTGATGCTCATGCCTTTTTCACGCACCTGGTTGACGTAATCTGTCATCACCAAGGAATCATTGATAACCACCCCCGCTGCCGCGATCAAACCAAACGTCGACATCATGCTGATGTCCATATCCAGCCAGAAATGTCCCCAAATCGCACCTGTTAAGCTAAACGGAATCACCGACATGACGATCAGCGGTTGGGTATAGCTCTTCAACGGCACAGCCAGCAAGATGTATACGATGATCATGCCTGCAATGAAGAACATGATTTGCTCGTTACGCTGTGCAGCTTGCTCTTCAATATCACCGCCCAATTCCGTTTTCACACTCGGGAAAGCTTGCTTCATGTCCGGTAAGATGTTGTCGTCAATTACCTTCACAACTTCTTGAGGTTCAACCAACTCTTCATCAATAGAACCATAAACGTAAACGGTTTGGTAACCACCTTCTCGTCGAATGCTACTCACACCCGGTTGTTCGTTGATCTTAACCACATCACCCAGCATGACCTTTTTCCCTGCTGGCGTCGTGATCACTGCATAGCGTAAAGAAGAAAACGCTTCACGAGTCAATTGCGGGTAACGCACCATGACTTTGATTTCTTCACCATCACGAATAATGCGCTGCGCTTCACCACCATAGAAACTGCCACCAACTTGTTCTGCAATCATCGTCAGATCCAAACCAAGGTCGTAAGCAACTGGAGCAAGTGATAGTAGAACTTCTTTGCTACCGGAATCGATAGACGAAGATACGTCATACAAACCTTCTTCTTGCTGCAGTCGACCAATCAAGTAACGACCCGCTTCATTCAGCTCGTTAATATCCGAACCAAACAATAAGTAACCAAACTCATCACGATCACCACCGCCTGCACTTTGCTCACGGATCTTAAAGCTCTTCATTCCCGGAATCACAGGCATAGCTTCACGCCAACGACGCGCAAGCTCAAAGGTATTAAATGGACGTAATTCTTCATCGACAAGTGGCACAAGAATGCGACCTTCAGTACGACTGCGATTGTAAGACAGCACGTCACGAATCATACCTTGACCGTATTCATCGATGATCTGATCTTCGATTTCTTGCATCACACCTTCAATGGTTTTTAGCGCATTAATGGTTTGCTCACTCGATACCGTGTCATTCATTTCAATCGTAATCGCAGGATAATCCGTTGGTACCTTTGGATTCGGAATCACACGCACATAGTTAGAACTCACCAAGGCTGCACTAATAAGAAGCAAGCCACAGAAGAAGGCAAATACAGTCCAGCGCCAATGCGTACACGCTTTAACAAAACTACGGTAAGGACCATTCACAAAACCAAAGAAACGCTTGTTAAAGCTATCACGCCATCCATCTGGTTTGATTGGTTTGAAGTTCGTATGCGCTAAGTGAGCCGGAAGAATCAACTTAGATTCAATCAAACTAAAGGTAAGACACAGGATCACAACACCAGCAATGCCATAAAAGAAGGCACTATCAATACCACTAGAAAGCAGGAAAGGTGCAAATACCGCAATCGTAGTCAACACACCAAAGGTAGCTGGTGTAGCAACACGTTTAACGCCAGTGACAACATTTTCGACACCACCGCCCTTCTCTTCGATTTCACTATAAGCACTTTCCCCAGTCACGATAGCGTCATCGACAACGATACCGAGTACCATAATAAAGGCAAATAAAGAAACGATATTTACAGTGATACCAAGCATGGGCATCATCATCACTGCGCCTAAGAAACACACTGGCAGCCCTAACATTACCCACATCGCCAAGCGGAAACGCAAGAACACGCTCAGCATGATCGCTACAAGCGCCGCACCTTGAAGCAAGTTTTTCAGCATCATATCGAGACGACCATTGAGATAATAGGTCATATCAACCAGTACTTTTAACTGAATATCGCTAGGTAACGTTTTGTTCTTTGCTTCAATATAGTTACGAACAGACTCTGCAACAGGAATGATGTTTTGGTCGCGCGTGGCTTGAACCGCCATGTAAATTGCATTTTGACCTGAATATTCAAAGTAACGATCTTCTTCTGTGAAGCCATCTTTGATGGTTGCAATGTCTTGCAGTAACACCTTAGCGCCATTTGCGCCGAGTTTAACGGGGATATTTCGAAATTCATCGCCATGGTAATACTGGTTCTCAATACGAACCGCAATCATACCTGCGTTGGTTTTCACCTCACCTGCGGAGAAGTTAGCAGAATAGCGACGAATCGCATTACTCACGTCATTCAGTGTTAGATCATACTTACGCAAAACAAGTGGGTCGACTTCAATCGCAATCTCTTCCTCTGGCGCACTGAGATCCACCAACATAACGTTTTGTAGTTGCAGAAGCTCATCTTCGACTTGTTTAGCAATAGGTTTGAGCTCTTCAAGAGGTCGGTCCCCGACTAACCCCATCTCAATCACTTCTTGTCGCCACTCCACTTGATAAACGTTAATCGGCTCCATGCCCGCAGGCAAATTGGATAAGGTGTCCACTCTTTGCTTTACATCGTCCAACACACGTTTGATGTCCGCGTTCACATCCACTTCAATCGACACATGCGCACTGCCTCGGGATGCGCGTGCGACCGTCTTTTTGATGCCGGTGACGTCTTTAATCGACTCTTCCACTTTCACCAAAATACTCTCTTCAATTTCTTGTGGAGAAGCACCTGGATAAGCAGCACGAATATTGATGTAGTTGACCTCAACATTCGGGAACATTTGGCGTTGAATGAATAAGAAACTCACGATGCCCATCACGATGATGAACACCATCATTAAGTTTGCAGCGACAGAGTTATTGGCAAAATAGGCAATAATGCCTTTTTGTTGATTCTCTTCCATGATTGACTCCTACTTACTGTACGACGGTTTCGGAGTCGTCATTCTTTTTTGCGACTTGGACTGCCATGCCTTTTTGCGGGTACTCAGGCAAAGTCAGAACAAGCATGTCTGATTGCTCCAAGCCTTCCCCAACAAGCAAAAACTCACCTTCTGCACGAAGCACGTTTACTGTTCTTGGTTGCAGTTCATTTTCACCATTCACTACCCAAACCGTTCGGTTTTTCACTAACTCTTGTGGTAAGCGATAAATGTGCTTTAGTTCTTTACCTGTGAAACTCACTTCGACATACGAGCCAAACTTAATCGGCGGCTGCTTGTTATCTAAGCCATAAGGATCTTTCACCTGAATGACCATGTTGATCATACGTGTCGCGCTGTCGATCATTCCTAAATCTCGAACGACCTTACCTTCTCTCGTTGTTGAAAGAATACCTTGTTGAGTCACCGTTGCTCGCAGTTCTTTTAAGGAGTCAGGAAGGAACGCACTGTCAAAGCCTGCGATCGGAACATGGATCTCTGCCACTTCAATGTTATTTAACGTAGCCACGCGAGAACCAGAAGAAACAAATTGACCGACACCGATGTCGCGTTCAACAACGAGAGCATCGTAAGGTGCTACCACTTTGCAGTTTTCTAGGTCACGCTTTGCTCGTTTCAGGGCTGCTTGCGCTGACTTCACTTGCGCTTGAGCACTTAACACCTGTGGTTTGCGTAAATAGAGGTCTGTAATTTGTTTATCGCTTAACTTCTTCGCTTGACGTTTCGCTACCTCAGCTTTTGCTTGCTCTTCAATTAGAGCTGCACGAGCGCTTGCTAAACCGGCTTCAGCTTGGAGTACTGCCGCTTCGTAATTATCACTTTCAATCGTGAATAGCACTTCACCACGTTTAACGATGCCACCAGTGACAAAGTTTGGATGCCAACTCACGACCTCACCGCTGACTTGTGCAGCGAGGTGGGTTTTCTCAAAAGGGACCATCTCACCATGACTGGTGATTACGACTTTATGATCGGTTGGAAAAAGTGAAGAAGTTTGTACTGTAGGTTCAGTAACGGTGTCTTTGGTTGACTCTTTTTCTGGTGCGGTCGCAGCAATAGCGGCATAGCCCGCATAAGCCCCCCCCATCACGACGAAGGGTAAAAGCCAACGTAATACTGGTTTTGCTAACATCAAAAATCCTTTTTTATTTTTGTATTCTCCTATTCATCCCCATCAGGCATTCGCCTTAAGACCACGTTAAAAATCCGAGATTTTGTAACTGGACCTTACACTCCCCGCGGACAAACAGTGAGATATTTGCATCTGAAATAGACAACTTTATAAAAGAGCCGTGCTTCCGCTGTTTTTGTGACTATCGATCACAAAAGAACTATCCATGGCAAGTTAATAAAATTAACAAAAACTTAACCACTTTCGCAAGTTACGGCCTCTCACACTCACCGTTTATACGCAATAGGTGTGCCAATCGTTTACTTTTTAAATATCAATAAGTTAAATTAATCTAGCTATTTTTTGTAGTTCAGTGTTGGTAATTACCACCAGATATTAGTGATATTAACCATTTACCAACAAAACATAAGTTAAAAACATGATATTGTCCGCCTGAATAATATTCCATTTTCATGCATTAAATGTGGTTTCGCGCTCTTTGCCTTGAATGTGAAAACTGCGACTTAACCTAACCCGCTCGCATTACCAGTTACCAACGCTTGATATATAATCAAAAGGTTATGATAAACAAGGAAGTGTGCATTGCGACGTTCTCTCTCAAAAGCCCTCTTGGGCTCTATGCTCTTACTGGTCTCAGCGTGTTCATCCATTCAACCCAGAGATCCAAGTGAGAAATCCACCAGCTTTCAATTTGGCTATCAAAATGATTCTGCTTTGGCTGATTTTTTTGAAAGCTACGACAAAGATCCAGACTCTGATACCGGTTTTTATCCACTAAACCAAGGCAATGACGCACTTCTTGCTCGAATAGCTCTGATTGAATCCGCCGAGAAAAGTTTGGATTTGCAGTACTACATTTACCGTAGCGACGAAACTAGCCAACTGATGACATGGCGATTGTATGAAGCCGCTCAACGCGGTGTACGTGTTCGCCTATTGCTGGATGACATGCAAAAACGCAATGATGAAGGTATGGCGCAACTGAATGCTCACCCTAACATCGAAATTCGTTTGTTCAATCCTCATCAATACCGAGACGCGCGCGTATTTGCTCTTGCGAGTGACTTTGACCGCCTTAATCGTCGTATGCACAACAAGTCACTAATATCAGATAGTGTCTCCGCGATTGTTGGTGGCAGAAACATTGGCAATGAATACTTCTCTTTTGAATCTAATGTCGAATTCGGCGATTTCGATGTCATGCTTTATGGCGAGGCTGTGACACAAACCGCGGATCAATTCGACCTTTACTGGAACAGCTTGTATGCGATCCCAATGGAATGGATTGTGCCTGAATCAGAAAGAGTTGCCGACGATGCCATTAAAACTCAAGTTAAGAACTTGAAATTAGAAGAAAAGTTCTCTACTGGTCCTTATAATTTTAAAGAACTCGATCTTTACGAAGAACTGCAACAGGGCAAGTTGAATTTATACTGGGGACAAGGTGAAGTTTGGTTCGACTTGCCCGATAAGATTGCAACTCAAGAAAGCCAACTTGTTGCCAACCTCAGTGAACTGTTAGCAAACGTAGATAACTCTTTTGTACTAATATCCCCGTACTTTGTGCCAACAAAATCTGGGACAAAAGCACTGACGGACGCGGCAAAGCGAGGTATCGACATCACAATAGTCACAAACAGCTTGGCATCGAACGATGTGTTTGCCGTTCATGGTTGGTATGCGAAATACCGAGAAGACTTGGTTAAAGCTGGGATCAAGCTTTGGGAAGTGAAAGCCAGCGCAAAAATCAAAAGTAAATGGAGTCTCACGGGCAGTAGCAGAGCAAGTTTGCATGCCAAAGCCATGATGATCGATAGTAAAACTCTGTTTGTTGGTTCCATGAATTGGGATCCACGTTCCGCTGAACTCAATACCGAAATGGCAGTCGTCATCGAACAACCTGAATACGTGCAAAAATCCTTAGCGGAGTTGCCCAAACAGCTCAGAGAAAATGCCTATAAAATCGTAATCAAAGATGGCGACATAGCGTGGGTTGATATGGAAACTGGTGAAGAATTCGATTCGGAGCCAGAAGCCAATGTATGGAGAAGAATGGGCGCTTGGTTCTCTGGCATACTTCCAATTGAAGATCAGCTATAACCCTCGTTATGCGCCTGCTGAATACCAGAAACCAGAGAGAATAGCCCACCGCTCAGAACATAAGGGAGTCGTGTTCTATTGAAACGTAATACGACAAAAATAGAAGAGTGAAAAAGGAATCACGATGTCAGTAAAATGGAACGAATATTATCAAAAGGTCGCGCAGCAGCCGCACCGTCCCAACGTCGAGCGTGCAGCGAATTTACTTACTCTCGATAATAAAACCGCTATAGATGCGTGATGTGGAACTGGAAGAGACTCTCAGTATCTTCTTAGTCGAGGCTACACCGTTCATGCTTTCGATGCGCATCAAGACGCTGTCGAAACCTGCTTAACTCGCTTTGAAGGCAACCCTCACTATTCCATATCCCATTCTTGTTTTAGTGATTTTACGTATCCTGCTTGCAGTTTATTTATCGCCAGCGCTAGTTTGTTCTTTTGTCCTAGCGAACACTTCGCCAAGGTCTGGCAAAAAATCAACAAAGCATTAGGGTCTGTTGACCTTTCGAGCTGATTTTTGCAGCGAATTGTTGGGGATTTATACAAGGCAGAGACTTTGCTGTGTAGCTAGCCTACATGAGAAGGCGATAACGCAGTAGAAATGACCAACAAACGCTGCCCGGAGGGTTCGGGCTAGGCGCCCCCGCAAAATCGTTTTATGCTTTGTTAAGGAGTATTTACTTAGAATGACTAGGCAGCACACACCTTGCCTCGCCTAAAACGATTTTATCTCGAACAAAATTTAACCGCGAAAGGGTCAACAGACCCTAATACCTAACGGCGTATTTTGTGGCGACTTGTTAGGAATCAACGATTCTTGGGTTGAGGCAGATACTCACCCCAACATCTGTGCTTTCACCAAAGAGCAAGTGGAAGCTTTGTTTGAAGGTTATGAAATACTTCATTTTCACGAACGAGATGAAGATGGCACAACAACTGTTGGACACACAAAGCATTGGCACACGTTCAGCGTCACCGCCATTAAACGTTAATTAAAAGGTAAGCTATGTACCATTTCCAAGGCGTGACACTGCGACGCGCGACCCCTGAAGAAGCAAAGAATCTATATCAGTTAATTACTGAAGATGAACGATGGGCTAAATTTAATGGTCCTTACTTTCCATATCAAACTCCGACACTGGAAGGCTTTCGTAACAACACCTTACAACGCCTAATAAAAGGTGAAGACATGTTATTGATTGAGTTCGAGGGTAAACCTGTTGGCTCTGTCAGTTGGTATTGGGAATGCGAGAGCACGCGTTGGTTAGAAGCTGGGATCGTCATTTACGATTCTAACTACTGGAACAAAGGGTTAGGTTTTAGCGCATTGGTGCCTTGGATAAGCCATATCTTTGACACACAAGAAATAGAGCGAGTCGGATTAACCACATGGTCAGGTAACCCGAGGATGATGCGCTGTGCGGAGAAACTCGGCATGCAGCAAGAAGCACGAATTCGTAAAGTGCGTTATTACCAAGGCGAATACTACGACTCGGTCAAATATGGCGTACTGAAAGAAGAGTGGCAAACACTGATCCAAGGCTTGTTCAGCCCAGATCAATTCGCATAGACCACTTACACAATACCGGAGTAAAAAGAGCAAACGCCCTACAAAGTGAGATAGCCCGCCACAAGACGAAAAGCTAATGACACGTCAGAACACATTATAAAACAAGTGTTTTTCATGAGTTCTTTGCTAAACATAGTCGCTATTTGCTATGGTTTCAGAGATCCATCCACTCTCGACGCAAAAGGACGTTCTATGCGCTTAATCATCGGCATATTCTTCGCTGCTCTACTCTCTTTCCCATCTCTAGCATCAGAAGAAAAGTATTCAGAATCCGACCTTTTAGATCGCCCTTTGATGGAACGTTATATCCTCGACGAATTAAAGTCTCTACGTCAGGAACAACAGGATTTAGAACGACGGATGGTCGTCGAGATCACCGACCGCGAGCTTACCGTAGCCGATAAATCATTGAACTACGCTAACGTCACCGTCACCTACTTCTTCTATATCATCGCAGGTGTTGCATCGCTAATTGCCTTTGTCGGTTGGCAGTCATTGCGTGAATTTAAACACAACACCAAAGAAATGGCAGACAAGCGACTAGAAAAAATCGCTCAGGAATACGAGAAAAAGTTCCTAGCATTAGAACGCGACTTAAAACGCAAAACTCGCATCATCAGCGAGAACAACAAAGAAATCGAGAAAATCAACGAAATCCATAACTTATGGCTTCGTGCACAAAGCTCACAAACTCCAGAGCAACGTATCGATATCTACGATGAGATTCTGCTGATTCGCCCGGGCGATTTGGAAGCACTCACTTACAAAGCAGATGCCGCAATGGAGATCAAAGAATACCACTGGGCACTGAGCTTATGTAATCGCGTTTTGGAAGTCGATGACACTAACGGACCGGCGCTTTATCAACGTGCATGTGCGTACTCTCGACTCGGCATTGAAGAACAAGCGATTGAAGATTTGGAGCGTGCAATAGATGCCAGTCCATCAATTCGCGACTTGTTAGCTGAAGAGCAAGATCTGGAACTGCTTCATGGGCATGAACGCTTCGAGCAACTTCTCACAAGTAACACTACAGAGTCTAAGCATGAGTAGCCACTTTAATCTCGAAGACGCCAGCCAAGTTCTCGTTGGTGCTTTTGCTTTAGCCGTGCCAATTTCATTTTCGGAAGAGGCATGGCGACTAGGAGAAAGCCTGCCTTTTATTAACTTACTGATGTTGTTTAGCCTTTCAGTACTCTTTTTAGGTTTTTTCGCCTATCAAAGTGTATTTCAAAGCAACATCAATACTCGTATTACGGTATTTATTTTTCGTGTCGTGATTGCTTATTTTATTGCCGCTGTAGTTGTTGCTCTGGTTCTATTTTGCATCAACAAATTGCCAATGTTTACCGACCCAATTATCGCTCTTAAACGCGTAATAGTCATAACCATGCCAGCTTCAATGGGCGCTATCGTCGTCGATAGTTTTGATAAAGAATAGAACCACATTCTCGTCACTAGGGGCTAGTTGCCCCTAATCATCCAACGTTAAGTTCGACCCCGAATGCTCTTTCCCTAATATGTCTTCTGGGTTTCTTAACGCACACGTTTCAAGCGACAAACAGCCACATCCAATGCACCCGCCTAAGTCATTTTGCAATGCTTTTAGCTTTTGAATTTTTAGATCCAATTGTGCATGCCAATGACTTGCCATGGTTTCCCACTGTTGCTTGTTTGGCGCTTGATGCTTGGGCAACTCTTCTAATGCCTGTTTGATTTCTTCGAGGGATAGTCCAACTTGTTGAGCAGCTTTAATTACCGCAATACGACGAAGTACACTGCGGTGATACCGCCTTTGATTGCCTTGGTTTCGCCAGCTTGATATGAGTCCTTTCTGCTCATAAAAGTGCAGTGCTGAAACCTTTACTCCAGAACGCTTTGCTACCTCACCAACACTGATTTCCATGCTTTGCCTCTTGCTCTTACAAATGCCAACCTCAAGCTTAATTGAGGTTTTAAGTTACATTACGTTAACAAATTAAGCCATTAAAGACGATGAAAAATAAAATCCTGTCCTCATTGGCTATGCAGTATTTAGAGGGCATTCTTCACGACTATTTACGATAAGAACATTCTAGCAACAGGTGCCAAAACGATTACGGTAGGGATGATGCGACGCTTGGGTTAGAAAATGAATGGCAAAAACAGGTTGATTGCCATTCATTAGCTTTAGTGGGATCCTTCTCTGTGTGAGCGCGGATTACTGCTGAGCAAGGATCATACGTGCATTAAGCGGCTGAATTGGACGGTTGTTGTGTCCCATTGCTTTAGCAAATTCTTTCACCTGCTCAGGTGAGATCGTTTTCGTGTCTTTGATTACCAACCAACGAACTCCTTCAGAGCAAGGCGGAGTCGTTAGAGAACCATTAAAACGGTAGTAATCTTTATCACTTGGGATAAGCGCGTCCGCATCAAACGGGACTTTAATAGCAACATCGTGATCTTTATTAGGGATGTTTTGCAGTAACTTAGCTAGATCTGGGTTCTCATTACCCAGTTTGAAGAACACTGCGACAACGGCTAGGTGACCCGCCTTATCAGCATGCACAAAGTGCGCTTCTAGAGGGTATTCCTTTCCATCTACATGGTTTTCTGATGGCGTGTGGAAGTGAAATTGTTTTAATACGAACTCTTTGCCATCAATCGTCAGTGTATTTTTCCCTTCTAAACTCGTCTGTAAGGTATGACCGTTGTTTAGCAGTGAAATCGCTTTACCTTGATAATCAAATTGAAGCTTATCTAGTTTGGCTTCAGTAGACGATTGAATATTAATTGGGCTTTGGTTTTGTCCTTTAGCACATTCGGAAGCAAACTCCCCCCAATGAGCAGGTCCATGCTCCCCCTCGTAGCCCCAATTCGCCGCATTCGCGGAGCTCGCAAATACCAAAGCAAGACCAAGTGCTGTTAGTGACTTTTTCATGTTTTCTCCTTGTTTTCTTCCATTCGAGTGTTGTGAAAGCACACTCATACTAATCGTTGTGGAAACATACATAACAGACTGAAAACAATGATTGCGAGCTAACTTTGGAACCCATCACTCTAGTCGCGAAATTGAGATATTACTTAGGATTCAAAAGTGAGAAGACATCTCACAAACGAAAAGACCGAGCACGAGGCTCGGTCTTTATTTTTGAATCACTTATTGAGCGTATCAAAGATACTCAGATATTAGTATTACTATAAAATAGAGAATACTAATTTAGAAGAGAGCGAATCCCGTCATAGTACCATTCCTGTACTACCTAGTCGTGCTCAGCTCTGGATCTTCTGTTTGTAAGTTCTCGGCTAACCCCATTTCTCCTGCTGCAAAGAGTGCGCTCCCTAATGCGGATAGGGTTTCATTGCCCTCACGGTCTGGAAACTCACCCGCTTTAGCAACCGTTTCTGGCTCGATAGTGTTTTTACACACAACACTCAAACAGCCCTCATCTTCTGGTTCTACATTGGGAACACCCAACACGTCATCAGCCAACACACTCACTGGGAAAGTGCTAGATAGGAGTGCTGCCAACATCAAATGTTTCATTCCATACACCATACATTCACGTCAAAGATAAAAACTAAGACAATGATAATGTTAGAATGTTCAAAGGGAAAGCGCCAAAACAAAGGCAGTCCTGCACATGAATCTTACTTGTAACCAGAAACCACTACGTTTAACTTTCTCGCCAAGTGAATGCATCGTTCACCATCAAAAGCGTATGATGCATTCGCAATTTAGACTGGGCATACATTTCCTCTACTTCAGCTAAAGTGAAAAACTGTGCTTTACCTATCTCATGGCTAAATATTGGTGAGATTTTTTGGTCTTCAACCTCTGTCACCCACACGTGACGAAGCACCAAATCACCATCATCAAAACACCCTACATAAGTGTTCAGGTAATTATCTAAACTAACTTGTAAGCCCGTTTCTTCGAAAACTTCTCGAACTGCAGCTTGTTGAGGAAGTTCCTTCACTTCGACACTGCCAGAAGGAATATGCCATAACCCCTTTTTTGTTCCGTGAAGTTCTTGAACTAATAAAACTTTTCTGTGTTGATTGAAAATGACCGCGCCTGCGGCTTTGGCAGCAATCTCAACATGATGCTGAATTCCATATTGCATTGGTACCATTCCTTTTTTCTATTACGTCAGATGAGGTGACATTAGTGAATGCCAATCTTTTTTCACTCAATGGGGTGTTCGAATATGCTCTTTTATTTCACTGTATATTTGTAAGCAAACAACGCGCCGCTAACAATTCCAAGAAAAAGACAGGCGAGGAAAATAACAAAATTACGAGCAGACTCATCTTCTGATTGGTATAGCGGTCCAAATAGAGAACCAAATAAGTGGAAGAGGACAACAACGACGATAGCGCCAAACACACCACCAATAACCACCCTGAGCCAGTGGTATCTATTCCGCTTCTGCATGCTAAAGACCTTAAAGAGGCTTTCCTCTGCTTTCCCAAAACAAACTTTAGAGAGACGAAACTATCACGAGAAGCTTTGGTGATAAGTAGTAGATTGATCCTTTGCGATTCATGACATTATCGTACTGAAATAACTGCAACTATTCTCAGTGTTAGCCTTATTTGAAACCACGGTAAGCTCCTTATTCACATAATACCGCTCACCATGCAAACCAAGCGCACCCTGACGTGTCAAATCATTCATCGAATGTTCCCTGCCTTTTGCATCTAAATACTTGCCAGGAATGCGTTGTCGAACCTTTTGCTCAATAAAAAGGAAGATATCATCAACACAATTATGGGGAACGGGGTCTGAACAAAGATTAAAGCTAAGTGACATAATTTATGGCAACTGACTATTCTTCCGTTTCCCTTTTAGCTTTTAAAGCAGAGAAAAAACCAATAAAAAATAGAGCATTGGTTACCACTAGTACAAAACCAGAAACGGCTGGTAGGTTGGTGCCCAAAATTAGTGACAGAATATAGTACTGTGCGCAGGCAGCCATGACACAGAGGGAAAGAGGTCTTAACCACATAGAATAATTTGTAAACTGATTAAAAGAACTCAAGCAAATTGAGAAAAAGACATGAGAAAAATGGATCGTAGCCAGAGAGAAGAATACAACTAGCGTAACTATTAACATTTTCAATCACCCATTTTTGCTATTCTCAGCAATACCTGTATATGCTTCTTAAACATAAATTTGACTTAGATTTAGAATGAACGTTGATACCCCTTCATTGAAAAAACCGCAAATCTACTCAATATTTTTCCGTCTGATTTCACGATAGTTTGTAACTTACTGAATAGTAGTTTTACCCCCAAAACGTCTGCGGGCATCGATAGATACATGAATGACGAGCTCCAGACGTATTGCAAACGGTGTTTTAGGGAGATAACTGTATCTCTTTAAAGCTCAGCCCCGTCAAACCCAACTCGTGAACTCGCTCGTACAAACCACCTTTCTTATCTGTACAGAACATTCGCAACCCTGCCCCTTGAACTCGAAACAAACCAGCGCCATTAACAGCTTTCTTCTTCAAAACAAGTTTCTTAAAGGGTCTAACCCGGCTCTGCTTTCCATCGCGAAGATTGAACTTAGTTGCAGAATGGTCGATAGCATCTAATTGAGTCAAGATGTTAACAGCTCGCCAAGACTGCTTATTCAAGCACAATGGGAGAAACTCAACATCTTCACATAGTACCCCCAGTTGATCCGCGATCGAGATAGGCATGGCTAATGATATCGCTCTCCAAGCAGCAATATCCGGCTTTGGTAATGCCTTTTCGTTTTCAACTTCTAACCATTCGACATCGACACACTTCCAACTAGCTTTGACAGGCTCGCCGTACAATTGAATCGGTTTTCTTTCAGTCTCCTGAATAGAAAGTGCCAATGAAGACTCTTGTAACAGTGCAAACTCGTTGACATTTGGAGTTACAACAAACACTTTGCTAAATACTGCCATAGACGTCCCTAAACAGATTGAATGAGTTATTGAAAGCTCCCTTAAATCAAGGCTTTCACGTACTTCCATATATATAACGATTATACTTAGATACCCAAAAGGCAACTGTACCTTCTTAAAGAAACGCTTAATTTAAATATGTTGACCGACATAAAAAGATAAATATAACGCCATGTCTATCATCACGTTATAACCTATACATGAGGTAAACGAAGAATTGCCTAATCATAGTGTTCTCGCTTACGCTTCAATGAGTAACGGGTTTATAACAAAAACGCCCCAAGGTTAACTTGAGGCGTTTGTATGAATATAAAACTATTTTCTGCAGAGTTTTACTGCCAACTCCACTAGTAGTCGTTTCTTAGAAAAGAGAGGCGACTTCAAAAAAATAACAAGAAAGAACATCAACCTCAGAGTCTAATTGATCTGGAGAATAAAACTTGTAGCCTTGAGAGACTAATTCTCGGAATAACATTTCTAAACGCTTATAAGTCATACAATAAGCTTGAAGTTCGTCAACACCAAAAATATTTTCATTCACATCTAAAGTTGGAATTAAGATTGTACATGTGTAATCTTGTTCTCCTAATTTTGGAGAGGAAACATCAACAGATAACAAGACCTCTTCTCCGTTAGGCTTTATAGCTAAGTATCTGGAAGTAAACATAAAAACCATTATATATTGTGCTGCGTTGAAATTTTAGCAACGCAATTTCGAAGTAACGCCACTCCGCCTTATACGACAACACGACGCTTAGTAAAAATGCAAAGAGTCACAAATCACAACCAAACTCATTGTTAGCTTTTCTTTTACCGTATGAGAGATATTTTAGCCATATCAATACAGGTAATGTCATCAAGCCCGTTAGTAAAATATCTGCCACCGAGTGATAACCTTGATAAAGCATCAACAAACAATAAGAAACCATTGAGATGATTGTTATAGACCTTACTTTTTGTCCAATAAAAGAGAGAGTTACCACAAAAACTAACGCCAAAGCAGTGTGGGTACTGTAATCGAGTCCAATCGCCGCATATGCATCAAAGTATTTATCAACAAACATTAATGTATAAATATAAACAGCACCTAATATCGTTGTTGAAGCATCGCCCAAAGCGCTTCTCAACCCTGAACGCTTTCCTTTTATTACAAACCAAAATAGCGTCATAATGCCTAACAGAGGAACATACGAATCAGCGATGGCATCTAACTGTTGGTAAGTCATTTTTATAAACCCTCGAATTCTTGTTCATGTGCGTTCAACTTACTACGCACAACAACGACATATCTATTAAGAATGATTGAGCCAAAGTCTAATCGCCATTGAACATCACAAGTAAAAGCAACACAAGATTACGCTGGAGAATGATTATCATTTACATGAGAATTTAATGCAAGAAAGTTTATCTACGCCAGCGGTATGCTCTTCTCGCTACCTAACTGTCTAGACAACCTCTCAACTACCGGCGTTGCTTTGTCTTTTCTCCATATAAAGTAGAGAGACAGTTCTAGCTTGAACTCTTTTAAGGAAATAAACTTAACTAATGGAGATACTCGCTCAATATGTTTACTGTTTACGATAGCAACACCTTGCTTTGCCGCGACTAATGCAAGCATCGAGCTTTCATGATGAGCCCAGTGAAGAACATTTGGACTCAAGCCAATGTCTCGGAATCTCTGCTCTTGCCAATTAAAAAAAGCAGGATATGAGACTTGAGGGAAGCGAATGAAAGGCAGTGAATTTAGTTGCGCAATGGTAACACCCTCACTAAACATCTCCTTCCAAGACGCTGGATAAGCCAGTGTCATAGGATCCGTTCTAAGTTTAATCGCACCATATGAATCGCCTATGTCATCAAATAAATACACAAATGCGCAATCCAAGCTGCCATTTTCAATATGAGTCAAAAGAGCAGTTGTATTATCTGTAATCATTTCCATCGTGATATCAGGATTTAGAGATCTAAACCGATTAAGTTGTTCAGGAACCAAACCTTCCCATAATACAGCTTCGACAGAACCTAACTTAAGATCTCCGACCGCTCCAGACGCAACTCTTTTTACCGTTTGAGTGGCATTTTCTATATCAGAGACGATTTCAGTCATCTGATTCCTAAAATGTTCGCCTGCTATCGTAAGCGTAAGTTTTCGAGAGACACGGTCAAAAAGTTGAACGCCTAACTCCTCTTCTAAATCACTTATTTGCCGTGAAATTGCAGGCTGCGTGACGTTTAGAACACTAGCGGCTTTTGTAACTCCCCCCGAATTCGCTACAGCAAGAAAATATTTGATTTGTCGGAGATCCATACTGTCCCTTCGTTAACTTTTAGGCATCAAACTATAAGAATATATCAATTTTTGTTATCAAGCAGCTCGGTTACTCTTTCAAAAAAGTTAATCGAAGAGAAAAAATGAACACACTTAAAAATAGAAAGCTAGTTAATGGTATTGGATATGGTTTTTTGACAGTTGTCAGTTGGGGTGTGCTGAATGTCACTACACATGATGCTCTTAGTCGCGGCTTCTTACCCAATGACCTAACAATGCTTAGGTATTGTGTAGCCGCTATAATATGCCTTCCTCTTATGGCAATAAGTTTTCGTCACACAATTCATAGATCTCATTGGCTAAGAGCAACTGTATTTGCGTTACTTGCAGGACCGTTGTACGGCTGGTTAGTCAATAAGGGCATGCAACTTACCCCTTTATCCTACGCGAGTGTTATGGTTCCTACATTCACAATGATAACTACCGTGTTGTTACTATCGACGCAAGGCGAAAAGATCAATAAAGCTCAGGTTATAGGGATATTCGTCATTGTCTGCGGTTTGTATCTACTCACTAATCATTCGTTGAATGTAACACCGCATAGTCATTTGGGAGTAGTATCGTTTTTTCTAGCTGGATTAGCATGGTCTCTATTTACAATATTATTAAGAAAATGGAAGGTTGAGCTGGTTTCAACCATTTTTATGATGAACATGGTCTCTGGTTGTATATATTTCCCCTTCTATCTTTACAATGCGCACTCTGACTTATCTAGTCAACCTATGACATTATGGTTGACACAGACCTTTGTACAGAGCGTGCTTGCTTCAATCATAGTAGTATTCACTTTTGCGCGTACCGTCAGGTATCTAGGTGCAACTGTTTCCTCTACACTTCCTGCGCTTATACCTTTGGTATCAATATCAATAGCTAGCTTATGGTTTGGACAACAAATTACTAACAGTGAAAAACTTGCTTTAACTACGATTACTTTCGGTTTTGTTATATGTACATTGAGCAAACACATTCCAAAAACGAAAACTGAGAACGCAAAGTACCAATAAGAGTTAAACCTGACAGTTACCAGGGGTCAACCAATAGTTGGATGCCCCCTTATAAAAGTTGTTAGTCAAAAAGAATCGTCGAAAGGACTCCTGCAAAGAAGCCCATTAAAAATGGAATCATTCGAGAATGGGTAGCTCCGCTTGACTCTACAATAAGCGCTTGCTCAGGGTTGATAAGATCTGTCCTTGCTTTATATCGGTACATAAAATGGTCATGTGGAAACATCTTCAATTCCTTTCTTTAGTGAACGACAATATTGTGTCGAAGTTTAAAAAAGTAAAAACGAAGAGTTATGATTATGAAGTTCCACTTTTATCCAGTTTCTGTACCAATTTAGGACTCGCTCAGTTAGTCCTTAATCCAAAGCTTTTTAAATGAAATAAGTCCCATACTGTCGATATCTGTACCTTTTATTGTCTCTGAGAAATTGTAAGCAGTTGAAGTTCGCCATAGTGGAATCGATATCCCTTGCTGAACCATCCAGTCCTCACAACGATGGAGCTCTTCTATCAGGTGATGCAGGTCTGTCGAGTGTTCTAGTAGATTATCTACGAACGATATTATGGCTTTTTGCTGTTCAGGTGATAGGCAATAGTCAAAAGCATCACTGCAAAGAAACCATTTATAGTAATTCAATACATAATCGTCCTGAGCAGCATAAATCCCCAAAGCAATGTCTGCATAGTCACTGTCTTGATAGGAAAGTACTGTTATATCTGCTCCTTTTTTCCGCCAGTACTCTATCAAATCTACATAATGTCCCCTATTGATGTCAGCACACCATACATTAATATTACGCTGTGGCTTTTTCATAGTATGGTGGTACAAGTGAACAACTCTGTCGTGATGGAGCCCAGAAATACAATTCGCAACGGGCACTTTGTTAGTAGAAATATTCTCACAGAAGTCTCTAGCATGATTAATAAGCCAAGCTTTTTCATCCATGGAAAGTAAGTCTTCTTTATGGATAAACTCCATCACTTCACACCCCATAGAAAGCGTTTTATTGATCGACGCTGAAGGAACAGTAGTTGAATATCCGTGGTGAGTGATATGAGCTTGTATATCTGTTGACGTCGAATCGATTGTCCAACACTCAATTTTGTCTATTAATGCGTTAACAGAAAAGTAACGGGGGTTTTTCGTCAAGCACCAATGAGTATAAGTAGGCTTATCGATAGAGCTAGAGACTGACGAATGTACTTCGAGTTGGAAAACGCCGGTTCCAGTAGGGATATCGCTGCCATCCTTTTCTAAGTATATCGCTGCGTGAGTATCCGCTAACACCCTCAGGATCATGGGATCTGCAAATGCCATTTCTAGAACAACCCAACGACCATTAGCTCTGACTGACTTTACATGACGATATAAGATTTGCTTCGAATGTGGATAAGACATTAAATATTCAAGGCATTGAGTAACGTGAGTAGGCAGCAACGCCTCACCACTATGAAAGTACACATCATCACGCAACCTTAACCACAGTTCGGTTCCCCGAAACTCAAAGTGATGCGCTAAACTTGGTTTAACCAAATCAGAGTCTTTGTCGTAACGAAGTAACGTATCAAATAACCCATTTATGTAAGGTCTAGATATTGGACGAATTGCTTTTAGAGGGTGCAATTCAGGCAAGCAATAAGGTACCAACATTGCAAGATGATTATGAATTTTGAGGACCTCCTGAGCTTTGTCTAGCCATTCAGGAAGATTGTTTCGAAAAGTATCATAATAGCCGAACTGCTCTGCATATCTCGCAGCTTCACTTAATTGACCTTTGGAGCAATATGATTCCAAAACTCCTAATAATGCACTTTCAAAGCTTACATTGATAACCAGTATAGACTTATGCCCTCTACCTTTCCCTGGTTTCCAGGAAAGCCAACCTATCGATGTAAGCGTCTTTATCAGCTTTGTCACGTTGCGGTCAGAGCATGATAACTGCTCAGCTAAAGTACGTATATCAGTTGCGCAGAACTCCTTGACTGGATACTGAGTACAAAGTTGTTTAAGGCGCTGTAAATGAATTTGATTGATAAAAGGTGAACTCGATTTCTCTAACATGTCATAGTTACTTCTTGAAATTTGAATGATAGTGATGCCCACATCACCCAACTCAATCGCTTTATTTAGATTACGTGTTAATGTTTTTAGTGAAGCGCGAGTTTAGTACGACTGTCAACAAGAATAGATTATTTGTGTTTATTGGTTACAGTTGGAGAGCATGTCTTTAGACCACCATGCTAGCAGGTGATGTATTGAAACTTAGTGGAATCTTTATCCACTCAGAGATACCTACCTTAAGTTAGAGAAACACGCATACAAACACCAATTCAGTTTATCAGTTGGGTAGGCAGGACATCTAGATAAAATGATAATTGCGAGGAGCTCAGGAAAGGCTCAAAGAGGTAAGTCAGAAAAAGTATGGAAGGTGTTAAAAAGAGTTCATGAGGTGATAAATATTACTCTCTTACAAAAAACTCCGAAAAACACTGTAGTTTTTCGGAGTTTTTAACTGGTACCAGAGTGGCGGAGGTAAAATTCTCCTAAGAGAACCTAGGGACTATTTTACCAGCTTTGCTCTATTCCCAATCAAGAATAACCTTACCTGACATACCGCTACGCATTACGTCGAAGCCTTCTTGGAAATCATCAATCTTGTAGTGGTGCGTGATGATTGGTGATAGATCCAAACCAGATTGGATTAATGAAGCCATCTTGTACCATGTTTCGAACATTTCACGACCGTAGATACCTTTGATCACCAAACCTTTGAAGATAACTTGGTTCCAATCGATACCCATGTCTGATGGTGGAATACCTAGAAGTGCAATGCGACCACCGTGGTTCATCGTCGTTAGCATGGAGTTAAATGCTGATGGGTTACCAGACATTTCTAGACCTACGTCGAAGCCTTCTGTCATGCCTAGCTCAGACATTACGTCTTCTAGCTTCTCTTCAGCCACGTTTACTGCGCGAGTTACCCCCATCTTACGAGCAAGCTCTAGGCGGTATTCGTTTACGTCTGTGATAACAACATGGCGAGCACCAACGTGTTTCGCTACCGCAGCTGCCATGATGCCGATTGGACCAGCACCTGTGATCAGCACGTCTTCACCGACGAGGTCAAAAGAAAGCGCGGTATGTACAGCATTACCAAACGGGTCAAAGATTGATGCTAGATCGTCAGAGATGCCTTCCGGGATTTTGAACGCGTTAAACGCTGGGATCACTAAATATTCTGCGAATGCGCCTTCACGGTTTACACCAACACCGATCGTGTTGCGACACAGGTGAGTACGACCACCGCGACAGTTACGACAATGACCACACGTGATATGACCTTCACCAGAAACGCGGTCGCCGATTTCAAAGCCACGCACTTCCTGACCAATCGCAACCACTTCACCCACGTATTCGTGACCTACAACCATAGGAACTGGAATTGTCTTTTGTGACCATTCGTCCCAGTTGTAAATGTGTACGTCAGTGCCACAGATAGCGGTTTTCTTAATTTTGATCAGAATGTCGTTGTGGCCAACTTCCGGTTTTTCAACCTCAGTCATCCAGATGCCTTCTTCAGGCTTTAGCTTTGATAGTGCTTTGATTTTCATAATATTCACCCAATATTGCCCCGCTCTATGCGTGGCAAAAAATTCTTTCATCTACCGTCATTAAAGAAAAGGTAAAGGCTTTACCCATGAGCCGACTCAAAAGAGTTGGGAAAGCCTTTGTAACCTTTTAGTCTCTCAGACTTAGATGATGCCCATGTCCTTACCAACTTGGATGAACGCGTCGATTGCACGGTCTAGTTGCTCACGAGAGTGCGCCGCAGACATTTGAGTACGGATACGCGCTTGACCTTTTGGTACAACAGGGAATGAGAAGCCGATTACGTAGATGCCTTTCTCTAGAGCGCGCTCAGCAAATTCTGCTGCTACTTTTGCGTCACCAAGCATGATTGGAATGATTGCGTGGTCAGCACCACCCATTGTGAAACCAGCGTCTTCCATACGAGTACGGAAGTGTGCTGCGTTTTCCCATAGACGGCCACGTAGGTCACCGCTCTCTTCTAGTAGGTCTAGAACGCGAATAGAAGCGCTTACGATTGCTGGTGCAACAGAGTTAGAGAATAGGTATGGACGAGAACGCTGACGTAACCAGTCAATCACTTCAGCTTTACCAGATGTGTAACCGCCTGAAGCGCCGCCCATTGCTTTACCTAGCGTACCGGTGATGATGTCGATACGGTCCACTACGTTATGGTGTTCGTGCGTACCTGCACCTGTTTTACCCATAAAGCCAACAGCGTGAGAATCATCAACCATAGTTAATGCGCCGTACTTATCTGCTAGGTCACAGATAGCTGGAAGGTTAGCCACTACGCCGTCCATTGAGAACACACCGTCAGTTACGATAAGAATGTGGCGAGCACCCGCTTCTTTTGCAGCGATCAATTGTTGCTCTAGTTCTTCCATGTTGTTGTTTGAGTAGCGGAAACGCATCGCTTTACATAGACGAACACCATCAATGATTGACGCGTGATTTAGAGCGTCAGAGATGATTGCATCTTCTTTACCTAGGATAGTTTCAAATAAACCCGCGTTTGCATCGAAACATGATGTGTAAAGAATCGTGTCTTCTTTACCTAGGAACTTAGAAAGCTTCTGCTCAAGCTCTTTATGGATGTCTTGAGTACCACAAATGAAACGTACTGAAGCCATACCAAAACCGTGCTCGTCCATGCCTGCTTTGCCCGCTTCGATAAGCGCTGGGTGGTTAGCAAGACCAAGGTAGTTGTTTGCACAGAAGTTTAGTACTTCTTCACCAGTAGAGATTTTAACAGCCGCTTGCTGTTGAGACGTAATGATACGCTCTGCTTTGTAAAGACCTTCCGCCTTCACTTCTTCAATTTGCTGTTCAATCTGTTGGTAAAATGCAGAAGACATTCGCAATTCCTTCCTGTTTATTTTGTCGAGTTTTCACTCGATTAGAATTAGGTTGAGCCTTTATGTAACGGGGGTCACAGGCAATTACTTCTCAATTAAGTGTAGTGTAATTCAAGGAAGGAAAAACGATTATCCCTCAAGGTGGAAAAGCATTAATGAATTCTAGGCACGAATCCAACTAATGCTTTTCTATGAGGTTGTATTGAAAGGAGTTATAGCCAAGTTGGCGTTGTTAAAAGCGCTTCAAACTCCTTCGCTGGCAATGGTCGGCTATAGTGGAAACCTTGTCCGAACTCACAGTTTAGGTTTTTCAAGTAATCAACGTGACGCTGCTCTTCAATGCCTTCTGCGACGATCTTAAGGTTAAGCGCTTTCGCCATTGCAATAATAACGTTCACAAGCTCACGATCCGATTCATTCTCAAACATGTTCTGTAAGAAACTGCGATCAATTTTAAGTCGGTCAAATGGGAATTTCTGTAAGTAACTCAATGCTGAGTAACCGGTACCAAAGTCATCAATCGTTAGCTTCGCCCCCATCGCACGTAAGTTATCTAACATGCCCATCAGTTCATTGCTGTGGTTGAATAAAAGACTTTCAGTAACTTCAACATCAAACAATTCAGGCGGCAGTCCCGACTCCTCAAGATGAAGCTTGATTTGCTCAAAGAGGCGATCACAGTATCTAAACTGCACACTAGAAAAATTTACTGATACAAACAAGGGTGAATCTTTCTGCCACTTCGCTGCTTGGTGACATGCTTGACGAATAGCGAAATCACCAAGTTGATGAATCAAGCCGTTCTTTTCTGCAATCGAAATAAACTCTTCTGGGTTCACAAACCCAAACTTGTCGTCATTCCAACGCATTAGAGCTTCAGCGCCGACAATCGCTCCGCTTTCTAAATCAATAATAGGTTGGTAGTAAAGCTCTAATAAGTCTTGCGAAATGGCGTTACGCAAGCGAGTTTCCAACTCTAAGAAGCGCTGCAAATCTTGGTTCATGTTGTGATCGTAAAAACAGAAAGCGTTACGTCCATCCTGCTTAACTCGATACATGGCCATATCCGCGCACGCCAACAACTGCTCGGCGTTATCACCATCTTCCGGGAAGACTGACATTCCGACACTCGCCGAGAGGAAAAACTCGTGGTTTTGCCATACAAACGGCTCGTTAAACACAGATAGAACCGTTGTCGCAAATCGTTTTGCGCTGTCCGCATTGTGCAAGTCTGGAATCACTAACAAAAACTCATCACCGCCAATCCGAGCCAATAAGTCTGTTTTTCGAACTGCGTTGTGCAATCTTTCCGCTGCGAGTTTTAAGACTTCATCACCAACGAAATGTCCCATGGAATCATTAATCTGCTTGAAATGATCAAGGTCGATGAACATCACCAACACATTCGAACCGATGCGTTCTGCACGTGAAAGCTCTAAGTCGAGACGCTCGGAGCCATAAACTCGGTTTGGTAATCCGGTCAAGGAGTCATGTTTCGCTTGATAAGCTAACTCCATCTCTGACGATTTACGGCGCTCGATTTCACTGGTCAGGCGCTGGTTCTGTTGAGAAAGAAAGTCTTTACGCTTTTTCTCCTCTTCCAATTTTATTTTCAGCTCTACACGAGTGTTGTTTAGCGTGAATGCATAAAGCAACCCAACCACAATCATGATGGCAAGTACACTTAAACCATTAATGAACATGCGTGAAGTATAAATATCTCGCTCACTGAGTGATTCAAACCACGCCATCAACTTAAAGTGATGATGTTCAATGGGTACTTCAAAATAGATTTTTTGCTTTAGCTCTTTGGCAAGGGCTTCTGGATCCGTGATGTTTTCTTGTTCCAGCTTACGACTAATAGAATCCCAAACTTCCATTTCCACATCGTTGATCTTTAACACCATCCGGCTATAGCTGCCTTCATGTTCTTGATTCGTCAGTTGGGAAATCACCACTTCTTTGTTGATGTCAGCAATCAAAAAGCCAACAGGCTTGCCAGAAAACATCACTTGCTTAACGACTTGAATGAGGACCTTACCATCATTTTGTATCGCTCTGACTTCCTCAGGATGAGCGTGGTCATTAAGCAATCGAGACGTATCAATACGATGATCTGTTTTAACGCCCGTAGTGACGATGGTTGAACCATCAAGACCAACTAACGTCAGCTTGGTGTAGATGATCTGGTTGTTGACAGTTTTCGCGTCGGCTTTCTCTTGCAGCTTACGCTTCAAGTTGATCAGACTAGCGCCTAGGCCATATTCCATCGACATGCCTGAAGCAAGATTCGCAAAGAAGGTCTGCACCGTTTTATCAGTGGATAAGTGGTCGACATCTTCGCTGGCTATCGTGAATAAATTATCGAGAGTACCCGCGTAGCTTTTTACCTTTAGGTCAAGTTCACGATGCTGAGAATCTTTTAATTTGTTTTGACCTAAACTCGTCACAGTAATAATCATCGCTAAATAGAGCGACACCAAAATAGCACTGACGGTGATGATCTTCTGGCTTGATATCTTTTTTACAGACTTTCTCATATATCGTTCTTACTATCTTCTAAGAAGTAGTCATTATAAAAATAGTAAATTGACGGGTAGTATTTCTCGACCAACTTCTGGTACGTCCCATCTTTTTTAATTGACTTCAAATATTGATTAAATGCGGCTTTTAATTCAGGGGAGTCCTTACGGAAGGCAACCGCCATTTTTTGATTTTCGGACACAGGACCAATTACTTTGATTTCTCCTGGCCACTTTTCCAATGCAATCAGTGTATCTGCTACATCAAGCAGTGTACTTTCTGCATCATTCTTCATTATCGCTGGCACCATCTCATTCAATCGACGCTGCCCATCAGGCAAAATAACTTTTGCTCCCGTGTCATACAGATTGTAAAGGTTCGGGTCTAGACACGAGTGCTCCATCGCGAGAACTTCACGACCTTTGATAAGCGATTTCACCATCGAGATATCGTTCTCAATGGAACCTGTCGGTTTGATTGGAGTAAGGGTGGAATCTGTACGTGCAACTAACCAAACCGCAGATGGGAAGTAATCATCAGAAAAATCGACGACATGAGTTCGCCAATCAAGAATAGTGACTCCGTTAGCAATCAGATCGCCTTCAATAGGCATCGTTTTGCCAACCTGAAGCTGGGCGTCTTTGTACTCAACTTGTTGACCTGTCAATTTGCCTACCACATTGTTCCATTGCGCTGGTACGTATTCATATCGGACGCCAAGAGACTGAGCAAACCCTTTAATAATATCCACATCCAGCCCTGTCAAAGTCTGCACTTCACCTTGGTCGATGTAAGAAACAAAGTTCGCGTATGGCACACCGATATGACGCAAAACGCCACTGTCTTTGATGTCTTGTAAATCACCAGCAAACACTGAAGCAGAGAGTAGTGACGTCATACCAACAGCCATTGCCGTCATGGTTCGTTTGATTAATTTCACTGACATGGTGAATATCCCTCTCTTTAACAAAGCGCCCAAACATGGGCGCTTTGACGATAAACAACATTAGAACGAGTAATAAAGATCCGCAATGGCTTCAACCAGACCTTCTACATCTCTCTCATCATGGAATAAATGAGTCGAAATACGCAACGCATGTGTTTCGTACGAATCATCCTTGTACAACTTGAAGCTTGTTGTACGGATGATGTAACCATAATCTTCACGAAGACGATCACGGAACTGCGTTAGTCGTTCTTCATCTGTTACATCAAAAAACGGGTTAAACGTAGTCAGACCGCTAGTTAAGCCCTCAACGTTTGGCGAGTACATTTGCGCCTCAGGTAACGCTTCGCTAAGCAGCACCTTACATAACTCACTTAACTCCAAGATGCGTTCTTGAATTCGATCGCGACCAATTTCATCCCACATCTTACAGCTGTCAGCAAGTGCTTGTTTTGCTGGGTAGTTGTCATTACCAATGTACTGCATTTGTAACTGCTTACCTAGGTAATCTGCATGAGATAAAGAAGAGTTAATCAACCACAATGGGTTTTCACGATCGCTCCAGTACTCATTTAAGCGTTTACCGTTGTCACGTACATATAAGATACCCGTAGCGCCCGGACCACACTGCCATTTATGACCAGAACCTGCATAGAAATCACAGTCCATGTCATGGAAATCAAGATCGAACATACCCACAGTGTGCGCACCGTCAACTAAGGTCGGGATTCGATGTTGCTTAGCCAAAGAACAAATGGCTTTCGCTGGAAGTGTTGTGCCAGTTTTGTAGGTGATATGAGAGAACACGATTAACCGAACATTTTGATGTGCTTGAATCGCATCGCTGAACGCTTGAATATAGTCTTCTTCTGTCACATCTTCTGTACCAGTGAAGACAGGAAGTTGAATCTCTACGACATCCACACCAAATCGATGCTTGGCAACGTTCATAGGGGACGTCGCCGCAACGTGTTCGTGATGAGTGGTTAAGATCACATCGCCCGGCTCGAAGTGAAGACCGTTGATGATAGAGCATAGACCATCAGTAGTGTTACGACTCAAGATGATCTCATCCGCATTTGCACCAAAGCCCGGTGCAACTTGCGTCACCATTTCAGACACATAAGGCCATGAACCAAATTTATTCTTCATGTCCCACGGGTATTTCGCAACCAGTTTGTTGTTATCCTCATACCCTTCAAGAACATGTCTTGGCATTGAGCCCGTAGTACCGATGTTCATATAAGTCGTTCGCTTATCCAAAACGAACTGCTTTCGAACTTTACGCCAGAGGCGTCTTTCATTTCTTTTACCTAGTCTGCTCCAATCGATATTCTGTTCCTTTGCTTGAACAGCACCAGAAAACGCCGAAGCACTGACGCCAGCCACAACTGCACCAGTTGCACCTTTTAAAAAATTGCGGCGGCTGCGATTAGTCTTAATAGATTCCTTGTCGCTCATCTTTTCGATCCTTGTCGGAAGTTTAGCCATATTATTAATTATGAATCCGTAACTAACTGTTACTTAAACATTATTACCAAATAGATTCCCTGTTTAGATTTTTCGGCGGCAATTAAGTGACTTTAGTTCCATTTTTTCATTTCATTTGATGATATAAGCAACAGTTCTTTATGATAAAAATAAACAACTAAATGCATATTACAATATTCACTAAAACACCTAACTCTAATATAAATAGAAATTAATTTTATAATGTAAAAATCATAAAAAAGCGTGAGTTGTAATATTTACGAAACAAATTAGATAGCAAGGTTAATATTAAGCTCTAGCACGTTAAATATGTAACAGAATAAATTTAATTCATCAGCGCTATCATTCGTTTGTTGAAATAACAATCATGACGAATTATTAAGCGAAAAATTCTATTTAAACAGTAGGTTTGTTCGATGAACAGAAAGGGAAAGTAAGCAAGAGGAAGGGGCGGTAGCTATACCCAAGTAATCTCGAGACACTTCATTCAGCGAGAATGGCTTGGGTATAGATAGATTAAACGGCTCGTAATGTGAACTTTTGTTGATATTGAGATGGTGTGCTGCTGGTCTCTAGATAACTGTGATGCAACATGAGTATCGACTGTACAATCTTGGTCCCAATACCTAGCGAGCCTCCCTGTGCTTCTTCTTCAATATGGTTAATAAAGGCAAAATGAATTCTTGATTTATCGTCACTCAAATGAGCATGACAATGTACTTCAGAACGCATTGGACTGTGGCGCAGCGCATTTTCAAGCAAGTTAAGCACCAACCGCTCTAAAAGACCTTTATCACCCACGGTTTGAATTTCGTTATCGACGTCTATTTTTAGCAGCACTTCTTTTCGAGCAAACTGGCTTTGCATCGTCTCAGCGCACTCTGCCATCAAGGCTCCAAGATCCACTGGTCGATACTCGTAATTCGGCATGGGCGCTTCTTTTCGAGCTACGTCCAACAAAGAGTGCAATTGCGTAGACAGCTTCTCACAGTTTCTGAAAGCGACGTCAATCAAAGGGTCGGATTCCGGATGCTGCAAACGCCACGTTTCCAAATAGCCAAGAACGCTCGATAACGGTGTTTTTAAATCATGACTAAGCTGCAATAAGCTTTGACGACGATGAGACGATTGATACTCCAACTGCAAAAACTGTTGCTGGATATGCTTCGCCATCATCTGATAGGAATTTGCTATCGGTACTAATTCCGGAACTTGGCGCGTAAAATCGGGTTGCAGGCGGAAATCATGTTCTGCTTGTTGTTGAAGCTGATTGGTCACACGTTCAATCGGGTTCAATAAACTGCGTTTCACTAACACATAAGCACCTAATGCAAAGCCTAAAATAGACACTAAAACTAACCCAGCGAGCGCGATATAAGGTGTGTCTACTTGGGCGTTGGCAATCGCATCATGTCTGGTACTGCCAATGACTACATAGAGATAACCCACGGTTGAGCCGAGTTCCTCAATCGCTGCTACGGAAAACACTTTGTGCTCGCCACGATTACGAGGATCTTCGCCTAAGATGGGGAATGGCTCGTCATTCAAGAATCGTTTAATTGGGTTAAGATCTACCTTACCCATGATCTCTGCACCTTCTGGTGCTGCATGGGTAGTGATGTTGCCTTGGCTATCAAGAAAGTAGATTTCGAAATCCGGACCAATCAACATAAGGGTATGAAAGATGGATTTAAGCGCTTTCGGGTTGTAATCCGTACCTATCATCAACGGATTATCATCACGCATGTGGCTTGCCAGCTCTTTGTGCAGACTCTGTTTAGTGCGTAATTCAATGGTCTCTTTTTGCCAATTGTACGTTAATGCAATAACGGCTGCTGCTAAACAAAACCATAGGCTCGTGAACACCACTAAGCGAGATTTGAAGCTCATCCTAGCGCCTCCTTAATCAGTCATTACTTGGGTAGTAAAGCTACTGTCGTGGTTGAAACTTGTACCCCACGCCCCATACCGTCTGGATAAAATGATGATCAGAGTCAGACAAAGACAACTTGCTACGTAGGCGATTGATGGTGCTACACACCGTATGATGATAACCGGAATGGCTGGTATTCCACACATGGTCGAGTAATTCATCTTTACTGTAGACTCTACCTGGGCGTGTCGCGAGGAATTGCAGCAAGGTAAACTCTGTCGCGGTAAGAGTGACATCCTTGTCATTTAGGGATACCTGATGCAATTCTGGAATAATTCTTAATGGACCAAAATCCATGCTATCTTCAAGTTCACTTCTTTCAACTTGTACTTCAACGGTTTGACTTACCCGTCGCAATACATTGCGTACTCGAGCTTGAAATTCTAATACGCTAAACGGCTTGGTAATGTAGTCATCCACACCCGCCTCCAAACCATCCACTTTATCCATCTCACCATCTCTGGCAGTCAGCATGAGCACAGGGCTCCAATCTTGTTGCTGACGTAAATAATGGCAGATATCTAAGCCGTCACCATCTGGCAAACCTCGGTCAAGAATGAGTAAATCAAAAGGTTGTTGTTGGTATTGCGCTTTGGCTTCGGCGACATTCGTTACCCGCAACACTTGGTGTCCTTGAAACTTGAGATGCATTTGAACCAGTTCTGCCAAATCATCATCGTCTTCTACCAGCAAAATGTTCGCGACTAAATTGATTGCCTGCTGTTCCATGGTCCTTTCCCTGCGTCTGAGAATCCTCACTTTGCACATGACCGGAACAAATCGGAATTTCTTTCAAAAAAGGTTCCGATGACGCCATGAGGGTTAAAGCGCTCGGCTACAAGCGCTTTGGAAAGGAGACGCCATCGGAGCCTGTATTACTCGACTCGGGTGATAGTGAGTTTCGCACCAGGATTCAGGAAGCGATGGTTCGCAGAAAGCGCAGAATTGGCTAAACCATCATCTTTACTTACCACTCCAGCGTGAAACGCCACTACGTCATTTGTGTCGTTACGAGCAGCATTAAAGCCTTCACCACCGCCTGCTGGTCCCGGAATGGTGGCTGCAAATTCATCGTTCAATTCCGTGCCGGAATCCCAAACGTTCATGCTCATTTCGTAGCTTTCTCCCACCGCCAATGATTTAAGCGATAGACCCGTTTCCCCAACAAACGCATCGTTGGTGTTCACAAACATGGAAGCGACTGAAACGTAGCCCGCTTTGTGTGGGTCAACTGTAAAGGTTACGGAATCACTTGAACCAGGAAGCACTAAACCATTACCTGACAACGTTTGGTAGACATAGTCATTGGAATCCTTTAGCGCTAACAGCTCGGCATTGCTGCCCCCTTCTGCAAGATGCTCAAGCTCAACAGAAGCGCTTTTGCCAATTTCAAACAGTTTGTATTTGTCGTTGTGAGCCAAAATCGCAAGTGGCGACATTGGTTGATTCGCGGTCAAGTTTGCAACGTTAATCGTGTAACGGTATGACTTCACCACATCATTATCATCATCGCTTGGACAACCGGCGAGTAAGCCGACTGAAGCTGCTACGAGTAAGATTCTGTATTTCATACATCCCCCTTACTTCACAACAATTGTGATGGTTGCAACTGGGTTCAGCCAACGATGGCTGCTGCTGTCTAGGTCACTGATGCCGCCAGTTGGATCGCTATCACCAAGGTTACCCGGATGCACGTGAACTTTGTCATTAGTCACTGCAGCTTCAACACCGGTGCCGCCTGTACCAAAGGTAATGAAAGGTGGATTTGGCATGCTACCTTTAAGTTCATCATTGGCTTCTGTGCCTGCATCATAACTTCTTAGCGTTGCTCGGTATGTGCCAGCTTCCGTTGGGATTTTCCAGCTATCTAGCCCCACGAA
The DNA here is from genome assembly GCF_040104475.1 of Vibrio sp. SSH13-20. Taxonomy (NCBI): domain Bacteria; kingdom Pseudomonadati; phylum Pseudomonadota; class Gammaproteobacteria; order Vibrionales; family Vibrionaceae; genus Vibrio; species Vibrio sp. SSH13-20. Next base: position 210,720 of record NZ_JBECOU010000001.1, on the reverse strand, counting down.
ACCATCATTGGTTGGCAGAAGCATCGCACTAAGAGACAAGTATCCATGATCACCACTGTTCATAGTAAAGGTGGTTGCGACACCCGGATTCAAAATACCACCAGCCGGGTTCTCAACCACAACACCACCAGCATTACCAATGACACTAGCAAGACCCGAGATGTCACCACCTTCCGCCATTGCTTCTAACTCTGGGGTAGCGGCTTCACCGGTTCTGAACATCTTAAGATCAGAGCCATGCGCTGCGACAATCAGTGGCGTAAAGTAAATGCCTTTTGTCGCGTTAGTCACGGTGATTTCCAGTTCTGCTGCATTCACTGATGCAGAGCCTAGTGCCATAGCGACTGAAGTCATGACGAGTCCGAGTTGGGTACGTTTTTTCATTGTGATTCCATCCTTTAATGAGGGTTGAACTACTCAAGTCCATGTTTACGGCTTTACTTCTTTGTTTGTAACTTAAGTAGGTTAAGCATTACGTTTCGAACGTTTTGCGTTCTTGCCTCTAAGAATGACGAACAAATCTATCAGCAACTTCATCGAATTCTCATAAAATTCTCACAAGTTCTGTTCGATTTTTTCAGCAGCGATTTTTACTCTTAATCAGCTATTTACACTTCGTGTACTCCCCTCCTACAATGCGGTATTCCCTGTTTAAATCACGATTCTCAGCATGATTCATAACGTACTGGCTGCTTACTATGGCGAAATCTACGGCATCGCTTTTTTCAATCACTACTTGAACCATTACGCCCATGGTGAACAACAAACGCTGTGGCAAACCTTGATTGAAGTAGAAGAGCTCACCGCAGAAAAGCTCAAGCCTGTATTACTAGCAAATGGCATGGATATCGAAAGCCGACACCAAGAGATGCTTGATAAAGGCTTGGCAGACGCAACCAAGTGGATAGAGTTGCCATGGCTGGAGTTGGTGGCAACTCTTCTGAAGTGGGTAGAACCTTATGAGGTCAAGTATCGAGAGTGGCATGAAGAAGTGAAAGCTTCACAGCAGTATTCAATCGCTGAACGAGAAGCTATCGGGTTGATTGCAGACCATGAAACAGCCATTTATCACTGTTGGCAGCACTACCATATTGGTGAATCTGGCTTGCCTGCCCTGAATACCTTCTTAGCAAAATATCGCTAAAGCGAGAAGGTGACACTTGAACCGAACAAAACCGTACCAGACAATACCGTTATTCCGCTGCGCAGAATTGAACAAATATGGTTAACCCAAAACTCATTGCCCTACTCCCTGATCTTGCTTCGTTTATCTTAGTGGTAAACGAGGGCAGTTTTACCGCTGCAGCCAAACAACTTGGCGTGACGCCATCGGCTTTAAGTAAGTTGATCACACGGTTAGAACAAGCCCTCTCAGTGAAACTGTTCGAGCGAACGACTCGCAAGTTGATCATCACTCAAGCCGGGCAAAAGGTTTACGACCAAAGCATCGCCATGGTGAATGCGGCGCAGCAAGCGGTTGAATTATCGGCGGAAGATCATGCCGAGCCCACGGGTGCACTCACAGTGGCTGCACCCGAAGCGTTTCTTAACTCGGTGCTTCAACCATTTGTGTTGCCATTCCTAGATCGCTACCCAAACATTCAGCTCAAGCTACGTGCTGCTGATGGTGAGATTGATCTTTTTCGCCAAGGTATCGACGTAGCATTTAAGCTCACCGACAAACCCGATGAGAATCTGGTACTCAAAGAGATCAGCAAGACCAATCTTGTTTTGTGTGCCTCTCCAGATTACCTTACCAAACACGGTATGCCAGAGCATCCAACTGAACTTGAGCAGCACGATTGTATTTATCTTGCTGAGAACGACAAAGACAACATCTGGTCTTTCTTTAAAGAAGAAGCTTTCCACTCTATTGCCGTGAGTGGACGCTACGCCGTTAACCACTCTCAAATGCGCTTGAACGGGGTTAAGTCTGGCTTGGGAATTGGAATCTTCCACGACTTCGTGATTAAAGACGCGTTAGAACGAGGAGAAGTGGTAGAGGTTCTGTCTGATTGGATGATCAAAAGTAACTACCACGGCGCTATCGCGATGCAGTATGCACAAACCAAATACATGCCTGCTCGCCTGCGCGTGTTTATCGACTTCGTTAAGGAGCACTTAGTCTCCGGAGAGGCTAACCATGTTTGAAGAGACTAACCATGTTTAATGCCATTCACCACGTCGCCATCATTTGCAGTGATTACCCAACATCAAAACACTTTTACACCCAAGTCTTGGGGCTAAAAGTCATTGCTGAAAATTATCGTGAAGCTAGAGACTCTTACAAGCTCGACCTTGCTCTACCTGATGGAAGCCAAGTTGAGCTGTTTAGCTTTCCGGGCGCACCGAATAGACCAAGCTTTCCCGAAGCACAAGGGTTGAGACATCTCGCGTTTTTGGTTGATGATGTTGTTCAAGTAAAAGCCTACCTCGAATCGAATGACGTTGAAGTCGAGCCGATTCGTATTGACGAGTTCACAGGCAAAGCATTTACCTTCTTCCAAGATCCAGATGGCTTGCCGCTGGAGATTTATCAGAAATAAAAAGAGCCAGCAATTCGCTGGCTCTTTTACTATTTCACTTGTCTCTTGCTAGTTCAACGCAGTTTTCAGCTTCTCGACGCGGTTGAACAACAGCCAATCCAGTGCGAGAACGGTAACAATTGCCAAACCGCCCATCGGAAACGCCAAACACAATACTACCAACGTTACTAAACCAAGCTTCCAAATTCCGTCTTGTTGAAATTTAGGTGGCGCCCCTAATGCAGCACTGCGACTTGGTCTACGAATCCACCACATCACAACCCCTGTGATTGAGATTAAAATGAACGCCAGACAGAACACCACGTTGAGCACTTTGTTCAATACACTCACATCGCCTTGGTGCAATGACACGCCTGCCGCCATGAACTTGGCAAACAAACTGTAATCTTGCCATGTGACGTCCACCAACAAGCGACCGGAATATTGGTCAAAGTGACTGGTGCGATCTTGTCTTGGATCGGAAATATCACCGCCCATTGAGTTAGCAGCCACGGTGTAAACACCTGTCTCAGAGCGTGGCAAAAATAGCTTATAGCCAGTAAAACCCATCATTTCTGCCTTGTGGACGATATCATCAATAGATAGTGCATCATGACTGCCTGCATAAGCCGATTCTTCCTTCATGTTGGCGTGATCATGAGCTGGTTTATCTTTCGACTGTGGCACAGCAGCAAGCTCTAAGTTCCATGGCACCTCTTCTGATGCACCATGATTCAGGTCTTTGTGTGTCAGCGTCGACTCTGGTTTCTCACCCCATGTGTAATAGGTTGGGAAGGTATTCCAAGCTTGCACCATTTTCGCGCCCCATATCCCAGCCCAAGACAGACCTGAAATCAAAAAGAACAACAGAACAATTGATAGCACACCGCCTAAATTCGCATGCAGATCTCGCATCAAAATACGAGTTCCACTGCCAAAACGAATTTTCAAAAAGCCAGCACGGCTTGCGTTGTCTTTTGGTAACCACAGGTACAAACCAGACACCAACAGTAAAATGCCTAAACTGGCGGCGATTTCTATTAACCGATCACCCAAATCACCAATAAGCAAAGTGCCATGGACGTTATTCATCAGTTCATAGATGCTATCACCACGGTTAATCGTCCCTTGTACTTCTCCGGAGTATGGGTTCACAGCAACAATCAATGAGCTGCCTTCTTGATTTTGAATCGAGAATCGGTTGGCGATATCAGATGTTTTTGCAGGCACAAATTGGGTGATATTAAAATCGGGATACGCCTGCTTTACCGCGTCTAACTGTCTAGAGACAGGAACGGTTTGCTCTTGCGGTATAACGTGCAACGTTGCCTCATATCGAGCCAGTTCGATTTCATCATCAAACAGCATCACTAACCCCGTAAGGGAGAGCATCAACATAAATGGAATAACGAATAAACCTGCGTAGAAGTGCCATCGCCACGTCATAAAATAGATGGACTTTTCGCGTGAAGCTTCCTTGAGTTGAGGCTTTGCCGAGTTTCTCAACATGTGTATTTTCCTTTTTTCATTGTGAACACCCAAATTCAGTCAAACGCATCCTGAACATACTCATCGGTATGTGACGTCATATTACTTAGATTCGGGAGTACCACTGCTCGAATGGCAGTGTTGTTGGCTTTATTTACTTGTAATTGTTTTTGTTATGAGAAAAAGGAAATTGGGGGAGCACGAGGAACTGGCGTTTCAAATCGCACACTTAGAGCCAAATAAGTGTAGCTGTCAGAAACGACCAAGCTCAATCTTGAGAGTATCGGTGTCGTTGGAAGTGTATCGTGATGAAAAGTCGAGAAGTGGCTGAACGGACAAGGCTTACCTTTGTGGCTGACGGAGTTGTCACCCTCTTCTATCTGCACCAACTCAAAACCGTTCAGTGTACATAGCGTCGCCCACACCCCCATGCTGTTACCATGAGCATTGATAACAGGCATCAGTGTTACTAGTACCCAACTTAGAGCACTAGCAAATAACATGGAGCGGTAAAAAGGAATTAATCTACGCATAACGGTGACTTAACAAATTTCACATAGCGTAACCAATTCTGAGTGCTAGCTCAAAAAGAGGATTCATAAGTGGCTGCTACCTCACAGGTTTTCTTGAATACTGTGATTGACAGGCACAAAAAAGCCCGCCGAAGTGGCAGGCTGATGGTCATCTTTTCAAGTTGGATAAACGGTTAGCTAAACAGCTTACTCCAAATACTTGGGTTACGCTTATCGTGGTACTCTTCGCGTAGACTATCGATTTCACGTAATTGATCTTTCGCTTCTTGTAGCTTGCCCGCATCGAGATCAGCTTCAATCTTATCTAGCGTTACCGTCAACTTGTTAAAGCCTTCTAGGTAGATATCAAACTTCTCTGGTGGGTAATTACCACGCTTAGATTGTTCGACGATCGCTTGCAAGCTATCAATCGCAGATTTCATGGTTTCAACATCAGACGCTTCCGCCGCCTGTTTGAATTCCATCTTCATCTGCTTCATGTTTTGTTTTAAATCGACGGCTTCTGCCATTGCATAAGTTGAGCCTAACGCAATCACACACCCCAGTATTAAAGGACGTAACATCTTCACTTCTCCATTGAATGCCGAATTCTGAGTCGGCTTTTTAATGCGAGCAGTGTAAAGCAATCCCTTAACACTTGCATAACCAAAAGTGTAATCAAGTTTATGCGTTGCGAATCTCGTCATACTCTGCGATTGGCTTACGACCGCGCAACTCTAAGAAGGCTAAGAATTGTTGTGCTGAGTGAGTAATAACTTTGCTGCTGTCGATACCCACTCTGTCCATTAACTCGCCGACTAAACTCAGATTACCCACATCATGGCAGAAGTGTGCATCGCTGCCGGTAGTGAAAAATACACCCAATTCTTTGCCGATTTGTGCAATCTCATGGCAGCGGTCTACACTACCGACGCGGCTATTGCCCTTCAGAGTGGTGTTGTTAATTTCAATCGCTACATTGTGCTCTTTAGCGCACTTCAGCACAGCTTCAAAATCAAAGTCAAAGTTCGGGTTACCTAAGTGACCCAACGCATCAACACGACCATTTTTGATGATATTCAACAACGCTTCCGTGTGCGTGGCACTATCTGCAGGGCGGAATACTGGCTCATGAAAACTGGCAATCACCCAATCCAAATTTCGATCAACGCTGTCGGGAATGTCGATATCACCTTGAGTGTTCATGATGTTAGATTCAACGCCACGAATGATCGCAACCCCCTCAAGAAAACGAGGCAGAATTTTCTGGTTAGAGAAAAACCAGTAATGAGGCGCACCCGGCATTGATTCAGCGTGATCGGTCGTACAGAACATATCAAGCCCGTTCTCTTTTGCCGATTTCGCGTTTTCAATCAACGTACTGTATGCGTGACCACTGGCGTACGTATGCGTGTGGGTATCAACCTTAAATTCCATCATCAACTCTCTTGGTGCGCAAATTGGCGGCTATTGTATACCCACAAGTCACCTGTCGTCAGCCCAATCTTAGCTTGCAACCTCACCCTATTCTTCGCTGATAGTTTTGATCAAAGGCAGAGCCTTCTCCCAGCCGTGGTTGAACATCGACACAAAATCACTGTGAGTGTGAATGGTTATACTCAGCAATAAGCGATCCTCCAAAGTATCGATCTGATAGATCTCTCGCGATCCGATCCACTTTGACGCTAAGTCTCCATCCAATTGCTGCCGATTATCTGGGTTAAAAATGGCAACATGATGAAACTCCAGTTTTTGTAGCGGCTGTACCGTGTCAATTATCGCTCTCGTTCCGCCCATGTCTGGGTCAAAAAAGGTCATGTCACAACCTTCTTCCCATGCGCCATCAAATTGAGACTGAGGCGAAAAGGCTTGTGCCCATCGTTTATATAGTTCGACATCGGTCAGCACGCTCCATACGCGCTGAGGTGTCGCGGCAATCTCGACGTGATAGTTTAAAGTCAGCATGTTTTCTCTCCCTGCACCTTTCTTGACGCTAGCTCATTCTGATTAAAAATCAAACAATTCGCGAACAACCAAAGGAGAATTGCGAAGCCTGACATCAATAGTGCAGAGCTTATCGAAATCGAGTCCATTAGCAGCTTGCTATTTTTTCAACGCCTAATGCCAACATGCTGCTTCACTCTTCAATTAAATTGAATACACGAAAAACGACACCCTAATGCAGCGGTATATCAGTAATGGATTCAACATGAGTGGCGTAGAACAAAGAGAGTTTAACTATATAAAACAACGCATTAATGAAATGAGACCAGAGCAAATACGTGAAATAAAAGGTGTCATTGAATTTAAGAGAAAAACGTTGCTCGATGAAAAACCACTTATCTCTGATGAAGAGATGGAGTTCATCACCATCATGTTCAAAAAAACGGAATAACGGGAAAATGTGCTTTTTGATCGAAGATTACTTGAATAAAACCAACAATATCTACCCATCGGATATCCATTACAAGCTGCAGGAAATCGTCGACGTCAAGAACAGGGTTCTTGGTTACGAGGTTCTTCTCGATCCTCTGAATCTTCCAAAACAAGAGATAAAAGACCTCTATAATCGGGAAATACAGTACCCTCATATGAGCCGTGCGTTGATTTCTAGATTAGAGCACTATATCCATCAACACACCAATGACTTCTTTGGAAAATACGTTTTCATTAACCTTGAAAGAAGCAACCTATGCGACAAGTACTTATTGTGTGACATTGTCATTCTTAGGAATACGCTCGAAACATTAAAGGCGGATTTAGTCATTGAAGTCACAGAAAGGAATACCTGCCAACGATGCCCAGAAATTCAAAAGGGGTTCGATTTTCTGAAGAAACAAAATGTCCTGTTAGCAGTAGATGACTATGATTTAGACTTCGATTTTAGAGAACAAGAGGTGCTAGGTGGGCTTTATCAGTTTATTAAGGTCGAACACTCCACTAAACAAGACTATTATGACCGAGTGATTGAACTGAGCAAAAAGACCCGAGCAAAGTTGATCATTGAACGGGTCGAAACGCCACTAGAGCGTATGCAAATCACCCAGAGCAATATCCCAGTTTGGGGGCTACAAGGCTTCTTATACAAAACGCTAACCGTTAACTTATAAGCTAAGCAGGACAAGATTTTGACTTGGCAGAGCAAAACTGACGCAAGTTACAAAGGTTGCAGTCTTTAAAATCGCACTCTTGTAAACACTGCAATTTTTTTTTGATCTTTGGAATCAAAATAGGGTTGGAAATGGAACGAATGATATCGAACTTAACCAAATACAAACCCACCTTCTGGCTACTGTCTGTAGGCGGGTAATACTTGACCTCTTTTGCATTAAATACTTTCTTTGCAAACTCAAGAATCGGATATCCGGCAATAAAGATATAGACGTAATCCTTTGTCTTATAAAGAGAAAGCAAGTAATAACAAATCGCTTGAATCACTAATTCAAAGAAATGAGTAGAGTTCATCGCGTGTCCTAACTTAACCAGACAACTTCGCTTTACTTCATTTTCAGGGATACTAATGAACGAAGATAGGTTGTTCAGCTTCTCTAAGTTCAATATACCAGCCCAATGACCAACAATATCGTCTTGTTTATTCTGCAATAAAATACACTTGTACTTAATATCCGTTTTCATCGCGTACAAGTCCCCAATAAAACCTTCAATGGCAGAAACATTGCTATAAAAATCTTTAAAAACCTCAAGGTGTTCGTAATAGGTTTGGGAACGAATTTCACTTCGAACAAATTCGGGTACTTTATAGTAAGAAAGAGCCGTCAGAGAGAAGTCAAACGCCTTTACCAAATTAGACAACACCGAGGCATGCCGTGCAGGATTTTTATGCCCGTGCTCATCTAGATTAAGAATGATCTCAACTAAGTCGATGTCTAAACATCGCGCGATATAGAATTGCTTATACAAAGGAGGAATCACTTTACCGTTCAACCACCGGCTCAGAGTGATGGTGTCTAACCCTTTAAACTCCTCATAATAGGCTTGTTGTAATATTGCAATAAGTTCTTTCCTAGAGATCGATTTTTCCTCTAACCAAGCAGCGAACTCCCTTTCAAAGTTGTAAATCATAAATCTCACCACTTTATGCTAATGAACTAAGGTACCTTTATAATTTGTTATATTTCCGTCATCTCCAATGATGTCGAAATGTACTTGTTGTATATTTAGACGTTGACCTAGCGGTAAGCTGACGCTCGAAAAAGGTGCGACAGTGATTCTTTCATAGGTATCGTCACCCACTTTTATCGACAAAAAATTTGCAAACCAAGGCAGCGGATTGACCACCTTCAAACTTTCTCCTGAGCGCACAAAACGCAGTTGTGAAAACGCATGTTTTCCTGGGGCTTTGATGCCTTTTGGGCGAACAAGTACTTTTAAGCGCAACCTCAACGGCAACATGATTTGCTGAGTATTTGCGGTGACTGTTTCTTCGGATACCTGCGTCACTTGAAAAATGTTTAACCAAAGCAAGTTTTCACGATCTTCAAAATCTAAATCGGCTCGATTCAGTAACAAACGTACTGATCGCACTTCTCCCCGCGCCATTTTAAAAATAGGAGGGATAACGAATAATGGTGTCTCCTCATCCGATGGAGAAACCTTGAGGTCACCTTTGTCCGTCCATAATTGAAGAAGTACGTTATCCTCACCAGAATTCGCTAGGGTAAAGTCACTTTCTAAGTCATGGGCACTGATGACAATACGAGTTCGATCTATATCGACAGCTGCATGAACAGAAGACATCGAAAAAACCAAAACAATACTGAAAAGTAACCAAGTGAACTTATTGAAAGCTGACGATGATTTGCGCTTGGGCATACACAGCTCCTGCTGTAACAGTTTCACCACTGAGTTTTTCTAGAGAAGCCGTAAAGTGACCTCGGTAGGAATCAGAAGATGCATTGGATGATTCCAATTGCGTGACCTCTTTAAAGCCATACCATCCGCCAGCATTACCCGTTCCAGTCGTACGACTAGGCAACAGGTTCATTGGAGACCCAGAGTTATCGTATATTCTGATCCCGACCCCCTGAGCTACGCCAGGATTCCCGTATTCATTGCTTAACAAATACGTTAAACCGCCCGCAGATGTTTTTAGCCCAAGTTGCTCGGCTTTACTGGCTGCGTTGGTAGAGTTCACCAATAAGCCGATCGCAATCGGACGTGTCGCTGTCAGACTGGTACTTGTGTTAGATGTGGTGCCAGACGCAGCATTAAGTTCACACAGTAAACCGATGCTAAACGCCAACCTTGATGATTCACCATTATTTAGCGCATCGACGGTCATCGTCGGGAAGAGTACGTGTGGTGTGTAATCTGAAACTTGGCAAAACGCACCACGAATAAACGTAAGCTGATTCGCCCATCCCCACGCTCCGGGATAATCTCCATACCATCCACTGTAACAACCGCCACCATGGTCACAACCAACGGTCAAACCAGAACTTCGACCGCCGCCTTTAAATGCAATATAGCCATGCACACCGTTACGAGTCGGTGAAAAGCGACCGTAGTTCAACCCGTAGTTACCCGTCCCGCTGGTTACTTTGATGACTTCAACACTTACATCACTAAACACTCCTGCGTGTACATAGATGTAATTGCTGTCTTGAAACATATCATCAGGGTTGAGCTTTCTCGCTTTCCAATAACGGGAATAGTACTCACCGGTTGCAAGATTAGTCAGACGAAAGGCGGCATAACGATAGTCAGAATAATAGGCTCCTGGAATGCCCGGAACTTCATTTCGTCCTGCATAGTTGTCGTCTCCGTTTGTTGAGTAATACTCCCAAAGATCGTTTTTATCAGCTAAGTCGCATCGAAACAAAACCTGCTTATCGCCATAAGGCGTTCGGTTTGCTGAGCCTAAGAACGAAGCTGTCGAAGTCGCAATGACGCTGCCATCTGGCTGAAAAAGACTGCCACTGTTGATGCTAATCACCCCGGGTAAACCATAGCTTCCAAAGTATCCATCCGCCGCACCAGTAAAGTTATTGTTTACATAGTAACCAGCGTTGATTGCCTCGGTTGATAAGTAAGCTTGGTTCGTCGTGTTCAGCTTTGTGCAGGTAGCAAAAGCAGACATACTCACAAACAAGATAGATAGGCAAAGGGTCCATATTGAATATTTCATAATTACCTCATCATGCAGGTTTGTTCGGTTAAGAGAAGTACTCGGTCCGATTTCGGCGGGGTGTAGTTGATGCTGCATTCATTGCCAGTACCCCAACGTAAAATCACTACGTTGTTAGTCTCTTTTAATCGGGCGTACACCTGACCAGCTTGCCCAACCATGCCGATCTTTATCCCTTGCTGATCAAAAGCATCTGCGCCCATTGGAGGAATCCCCCCTTTATCGAGTACGGTATTGATCAACACCGCTTTTCCTTTCAGCGTTTCAAACTTCACTTTTACAACAGCACCGGAATACGGCACGACTTTCCGACTACCGGTTTTGATTTCCGCGCCAGTACTTAACCCATTATTTTTCAAAGACACATCGGTATAACGATAAGGAATCAACGAAGGCAATAACGCGTAGCCAGAGTCATCGATTCTTGCACCTTGTCCATTCATTACCTTGGCACCTTTCGCGCCTTTCGCTTCAATTAAAGCAAACGAATCATTGGTATAAGGACCTAGGGTGACACCGCCATCGTGCACAAGCATCGTTCCTGAAATACCCGCCGAAACACGGTTGTAATCATCGCCATTTGCAGAAGAAAGCGAAACGCCGCCGTAAGGAGTTCTGGTGTACAAGCTGCCGCCATAAGTATTGCTATTCCCTTCTCGCCCACCGTAGACTGAATAAGAAACAGGTGCATCTTTACCCAGCGTCCCCGATACATTGGCGGTCGCTGATTCACTCGATTTACTATGGGTATAGTTAAACCCAAATGTCGACCAACGGTCATAGAAGTCGAACGGAAGTGACACACTCAATGCTACGGTGTTTTCATAATTACCTACGCCAAACTCTTCGTGATAAAACTGACGTCCCACGCTGATGTTGTAAGACACATTTCTCCAATGATTATTGTAGGTAGCTTGGTAATCGATACTCTCTTCACCATCGTAATAATCCACTAGAGAACCACTAACGTTAACCGTGCCGTATTTCTCCAATGATTGGCTCAAAGACAACGTAAGACGGTTTCTTTGATTGAGCGTTTGAGACTGATATTCATCGCTATTGTTTTTTCGCTGTTTTCTCAAGCCCAGAACGTCTTCCAACTCTTTGTAGTTTTCTGAAGAATAACGATAAGCAAGCAGAGAAAAATTGGTACCGGTATCAAACGAGCGACCATAGTTCATCTCCACTTGCCACCCACGTTGGTACTCTTTTTCTTCATACACACGCGCAAATGAATAGGTGCTATTTATACCAAATGCACCGATTGGCGTCGCAACCACACCGCCAGCTAAATACGCCTGATAATCTTTCCCCATGCGCAAACCATAGTTGAACGTAAGACGGTTGTTTACACCTTGCTGGATAGAACCTTCAGCAAACCAATTGCTGACCTCTTCATACCCTCTAACATCACCAAGAACGGTGTTATAAATGATTTGTCCAGGACGCACAGAAAGAGGCACCGAGGAGTAAGGCACGTTGAATGAGCTTGCGCTACCGTCAGCTTCTTGAATGATCACCTCTAACTCACCATCACTTTTGGTATCGTTCAAATCACTGATAACAAAAGGACCGGGTGGTACGTCGATTTCTTTAATAATTTTACCTTGCTGTTTAATCACGACATGAGCATAAGTGGCAGCGACACCACGAACTTCCGGCGCATACCCAAGCTGGCTTTGCGGCCACATGCGCTGATCCGTTGATAACTTGATACCGCTGTATGACAAGCTGCCAAAAATAGAGCCATTGGTGTACGACTCACCAAGCAACAATGAACTGTGGATTGAAGAGATAGGACGCTGAACGTACGTATTCAACGAGGTATATTCTGTATCATTGTCCAAATAGCGAAAGTAACCATCGTGACGAAATTGCCACAAGCCCAGATTCATCCCAACTTTTAAGTTGCTGTAAAGGTAATCGCTGTCTTCTGCGCGTTTGTACTCATTGTGGTAATAGTTCGTGTTATGGCGCACAAAAAAAGCCGTCATACCTTCATCCCATTTTTCTGGATCAATGTAACCACGAGGTTTACTTTCCATCGCCGCTTGTGGGATGTCCAAATTCATTTGAAAGCTTGATTCGTCATACTGCCACTTCACCATTGGCGCGACGTCAGACAAAAGCTGACAACTGAGATTTGCTTTCGCTTTGTCATCCAACTTAAACCCGATCAATTTGAGTTGTTGGGCAGAAAAACAAGGCTCTTTGCGCTCAGTCCTCTTATTCAAACGAGAAGAAACAACACTCCCTTGGAGAACCATTTCGCCATTGACATACAAATCAACTAAGTGCCCATCATCAAACGAGTAGCCATTTAATGCATCGCCAGATAACATGTGCTTTTGAATATCCACATCGCCATGAAATAGTGAAGGGTCAAAAGCGAGCTCTTCCGCTAAAGTAGGCATTGCAGCAATAAGCGAAAAAATAAAATATGAACGTTTGACGAACAACATATTACTCACCAAAGCTAAATTAATATTTAAAACTGAATGGAATAACGCTTAGGTATTAATGCCCCTTGGTCACTGATCGTCGTTATTAACAAATCGGCTTTATCACCTTTTTTAATTTTTACATTTTTGAACGTAAAATCTTGATATGAATTTGGTGATATCATTTTAGCTTCTGAGAACCACTTTTCGTCCAGATGCTCTATGAACATATTTGCAGACAAAGATACATACAGTGGTTGCTTATTACTAAGCCTAACCTTTGCGATTCCATCTTGATAATTTATGAGCTGAACTTGAAAGTCTTCTTTCCAATTTCTATTGTAATTAACCACTTGCTTTGGTCTGTAGAACAACTTCACTTTGTGCTTTACTGTTACCACAATTTTATTGCTGCTTGCAGCCACTTCAGCGATGGCAGCATTAGACGGAATTTGTAAAAAGTTAAAGTAAAAAACTGACTCTTGATCTTGGGGAAGTGCTTTTTCTACTCCTTTGATTATCCTTAGCGTTTGACCCCGTTGTGGCTCAATTTTCGCCAATGGTGGCAACACGACAAATGGCACATCACTTTGTGTCGCTTTGGACCCATCTTCGTTCTCAAACCAAGATTGAACCATAAAGACATTTTTGCTTTTGTTCTTTAGGTAAACGTTAACGAACGGTTCACCCTCTGGATATATAACTCGGCTTCCCGTCATGACAATATTGGCATTCGCAAAGAAGCTCATTATTACCGTGATAAAGACAACACAAAACCGTAAAAACATTATCACCTCATCACTTTACAACGAGGAGAGAGGACAGAACCTCTCTCCAATTACAACTTACTGGTAAGAGACTGCGTACTGTAGTGACGCATTTACTGTACCTGCTGTTGATGCACCTGTTGCGTAGTACTGGGCTTTGTACGTCGCACTGTTTGCTTTCTCGCCAGCGGCAAGTGCAAGATCATTACTTCCTTTGTAGCCACCGCTTAAGTCAATAGCAGAATCGCTAGTGTCTAAGATTTGTAACTCTACGTTTGTCGCACTGCCTGTATTGCCAAGGTTCCCATTACCTGTCACTTGGTTACCGACGAATACTGTCGAAATGTTCGGCACACCCGTTGTCGCGTTACCGGTACAACCAGAGATAGAAACTTCAAACTCCGTTGCACCAGCCGTGTCACCACTTTTCGCTAGCTCTGACTTCGGCACAGTTTCCAAAAGTACAACCGGGGAAGCATTTTCACCGTTTACTGAAACTGTGCATGTTTCATCTGTCACCTCACCTTGGAAAGTAATGGTATTCGCCGATGCCGCCAGAACAGAAGACGTAAATAAACATGAACCTAAGATCGCAACTAATTTATTGAGCTTCATAATATTTTCCTTAATCCTATTTTTTTGAACAGAAAATGAACTGAATTAACATTAGTTATTTTTGTTAACCGAGTTCATACATTGTTTTTTGAACTCATGTCTAATTTTCCAGTTTTAAAAGATTACCAATTAGCATTAATTAAAATATTGGATTAGTGATGCTAACTCGTTACATTTATAGTTTATTACTATCGATTCCTAACCAAACCTATAATGAAAAGCTATCAGCATTTGGTTATAGAAAAAACAATCTTAGTTTCAGTTCAGACCTTTCCTACAGTACAAATAGAAAGTGTACGATCCCTAAATTCTTGCAAATCTTATTATTCAACTCTAAGCCTATGACAGAAATAGATTTATCTATTTGTTTTACTAAAATAGAAAAATGACCTGTTTTCCTACAAGGAAGGTAAACAAGTCATCATATTTAATAGAAAATAAAACAATTAAATAAAAACGGCAGACTCTCGCTGCCGTTTTTTAGTGTGATTATGATAACTCAGTCCTTCGCAGTACATGTACGCGGCGTGCTGAGAACCTAACCCAACAGGTATTCAATACCGTCGCTAACACAATCAAACTCACTCCTGCAACTTGGCTATGACTCATTTGGTCGTCAAAGAAGGTCCATTGCCATACTGCGGTAAACAACAGATTGGTGAATATCAGCGGTGCAAGCTGCGAACCACTGCTTGCAAGCTGGTACGCTTTGGAACGGAATACTTGCGTATTAATAATGAGTAACGACATCAAAAATACGAGTGCAGTATTGGGCGTTTCAAAAGTGCTTATCGATAGGGAATTAACCAACATACTCGCATCATTCACGAACACGAGTGGCAAGATAAGCAGTGCCGCTGTGCCGAAGGTCCAAAAATTGATTTCTAGTGGTGATAGACCACTCTTACTTGCTTTGTAGAGCGTCAATTGAGAACCCGAGTTAAACAGCCCACCAGCTAACCCCAAGAGCAAATCGATACGCCATGTAAACTCGCCATCTGCACCCGCCAATAAAATCACACCTGAAAATGCCATAACGAGCGCTACGATAGTCGACATTCGAATCTGACCACGCATAAACAGCTTCTCGACGATGGGCATAAATAGTGGTCCAGTTGCGAACAGTACAACCCCTTCAACCAAAGTGAGCGTTTGCAAAGAAGCAATGAAACACAACTGACACATTGCGATGAAAAGAGCACGCAGAACAATTGGTTTAATAGTACCTGCTGTAGGCAAAGTCAGATTCTTAAAGCGCAGCATGACCAATAAAATGAGAGCTGGAGTAAAGAAGCGTAAAAAACTGAACATGGTCACGGATAAATCATCACTGAGCTGCTTTGCTAACAGCCCTGTAACAGATAAGCTTAATGTCGACATCAACATAAAGATGACGGGTTTATTTTCTTCTTTCATTGGATACTCCTTAATTCACGGAGTATTTTAGGAAAAGGCGTTAGTGATAAATAGCGAGTATTTTTAAACACCAATGTAAGTAAAACTTACAAGTTAAATAAAATACAGTTCATAGAGAGAGCCGAAGCAGTATGCGCAAATTAGTCCCACTAAAATCCATCTACGCATTTGTCGCTGTAGCGGAGACAGGCAGCATGACAGAAGCCGCCCACCTACTCTCTGTGAGCCACTCTGCGGTGAGCCAAGCCATCAAATCGTTAGAAGGTCAGGTCAATAAACCTTTGTTTGATCGCATTGGTCGCCAAGTCAGACTCAACAATGATGGTAAAAAGTATTATCGCAAAGTGGCGCCTGCGTTGGAGCAAATCGTCGATGCCACTGAAGCTTTGATTCACGATCAAAACTCCAAGCGTATTACGCTCAATATGGTTAACTCACTTGCTTTGCATTGGTGGATCCCTCGCATGTCGAGCTTGCAAGATTACGCCCCTCAGTTGGATGTTCGTCTGTCTAATTTGGTGGGATTGTTTAGCTTAGAGCAAGAGGGGATTGACGCTGCGGTCGTGCATGGCAGTCCTCAAGAGTGGCAAGATTACTATTGTGAAAAACTGAGTGAGGATGAGTTAGTGTTGGTGTGCAGTCCCGAATTATTAGAGCAGCCTGATAACCGAGACATTCAGCAACTGCTATCAACTTACCCCATCATTGAAGTCACTAACGATCGCCGAAAGCATGACTGGCAAGTTTGGGAAGAAGAGACAGGATTACTGCGACCTACCAATAAAAAGCCAATGACCTTCAATATGTCCATTCAAGCGGTACAAGCAACGACAAGACGTTTGGGGTTATTGGTAACCCATCGTCTATTTGTCAAAGATGACATCAAATACGGGCAATTGGTGGAATTGGGCGAGCCTGTGGTCAACCCATACCAGCAGTTTTACTTTGTTTGCCCACCACACAAACTCAAACAGGAAGCCTTTCATTTACTGAGGTCTTGGCTAAGACAAGAGTTTAGCTGATACGCCAACATGCCCGTGTGCTAGAGCAGCGATCACACGAATTGTATTGAACCTAAAGTTTCGCCAGCACAAAGGTGCAAACGATTGAATATTGAATTGAGATAATCGACTTCATACCCAAGTGACTTCAAGATGCAGGATTCAGAGCGTTGTCATTGATTCGAGAGTAAGGAAAACAACGCAGTGTAATAGCCAGCTCTTTCCAAGTTGTTTGACGCAGCCTTTTGTTTGACTAAAAAAACGAGTCGAAGGCACGCTCCCAAAGGGCACTCTTTGCAAATAGTAAGGGCCTTGGCTTGTATACTTTGTTGCCGATTCTTGATTTAGGCCCACTAAACCTTTAAATCGCCGCCGCGTCTACAAACCAAGTCATTCTCGCTGAATCTAGCATCTCGAGGTTACTTGGGTATAACGTGGATTTATTTGCATCACGAGTGAATAGATTAATGCCGGAATTGGTATAAAGTAAAAAGAGTGCTTTTGAAATCCAAGGATGGCTTTATGAGGTTGTATCATTTCTTTATGAGTGGCGTTGTTCTCATTGCCCCACTTTCTAGCTCAGCCGAAACGATGGGTGAAGTCAGTTCACCTGACGTGAAACCTTTTATTATTGGCGGACAACAAGCTACAGCCAACCAACTCCCTTTCTTTGCACGCGTCATTTTACACCGTACGGGTTCCAGTCAGTTTGCCAACATTTGCGGTGGTACCATCGTTAATGACAGGTACATCATGACCGCAGCACACTGTGTCGAACCGAGTGTCTTCACTGGCGGATGGACAATCAACGATCTTCGCGTGTTGGTAAAAAACCCAACCATGAACGATGTGTTTGTGGAAGAATTTAAAGATGTGCGAGCTATCACCATTCATCCAAACTACGATCCAGATGACCTTTGGATTAACGATATTGCTGTCTTGGAGCTCACGCGTCCAATTACCGACAACGTCCAATCCATCACACTACCACAGGACTTTGGCGACTACAGTGGGCAGGCGGTATATCAAATCTTTGGGCTTGGACAAACCTCAACGAACGATACGTCAGGCCCTAACTATCTACGCTGGGCAGAAATCCAACCCTTAACAGATTTACAGTGTGCCTCACTTGTTTCAGGCTTTAACTCACAAGAAAGCTTGTGCGCCAATGGCTTCCCTAACCGAACTTACACTGGGATATGTGCAGGGGACTCTGGTGGTCCTTTGACCTATCAAGACAGCAACGGGGATTATCAACAGATTGGCATAGTGAGCTATGGATCTTCGGTTTGCGAGTCTCCCGCTATTCCAAGCGTATTTACAGAAGTACTCAATTACACTTCTTGGGTCGAGGCGCAAACCAGTTCCGGAGTAAAAACGGTCTACAATGCCACTCTGGCTGCAAGCGAGGATTACCATAGCGAAGGGGATTCAGGGTTCGATCCGGAAGACACCACCAGCAATGATTTTGGCAATAATAACAGTGGTGAAAGCAGTGGCGGTTCACTTGGTTTCGGACTGGTGACTCTTGGCAGTTTATTCGCTTGGGTCAGACGCCGTCAGCCCTTGTAGCACGTGCCTTAAACCTTACTTACAATTTTTAGAATAAAAACTCTAAAACTTATCATTTTCCAGTACATCTTAAGCCGATAATCCTGTTATTATCGGCTACCCAACTACTTTCAGATCAAGTCCATGAATAATGCTGCATCGAGTCGCCGTATTTCAGCGATGCTGTTTTTGACTCTTGGCGTCATATTGTCCGTGTTTGCTGGTTTTGCGCTGTCGCAGATGTTTGTTATTGAGCAAGATTCCTTTCAGCTAATTTCTGCCGTCAGCTCCGTCATGATAGTGAGTTTTCTTCGTTATCAATGGCGCGCATTGCCTGCAGTAATACTCGGGTTATTCGCTTATTATTTTTGGACCGGAAGAACACTCGAACATGCGTTGCTTTACGCTTTCACTGTTCCATTGTTGCCTTTCGCATTTTCTAGCTTGTTTCATTACCTCAACAACCGTGCCCTCTATCAACCCGCAGAGCAAAGGATCACTTTATTCTTTGTCGTCATTGGGTGCTTATTTCCGTTCGCTAATACGATCAAGATGATGTTGGTCAACACCTTTGTTGATGGTCAATTTCTAAGTCCGGACTTTTTGTTCTATGCCACACTAGGGAATTACTTAACTCAGTTGTTGGTGACACCTATTTTGTACGTCATGGTGAGCTTACTCACCGATACCGACACACAATCGTATCTTGCCTTAGACAAGCGTTTAAGAGTTTCAAACTCCCGCTGCCGCGGCTACATAACATGGCTAGTAAGCTGTATTGCCATTTTTATTACTGCGGTACTTTCTTCATCTTCTTTCATGCTCAACTCGCTGAGCTTCTTTGCCGTACTTCTTGTCGTGATTGGTTTAGCTAAGCATGGACTCATTCGCCCACTGTTTGTTGGCGCGCCGTTCATTTTATTGATCATTAATGACAGTATCAGCCACTACAACGCAGGCTTAATTGGTGACAAACAGTTCTATGGTTTGCTGATCATCATTACCGTGCTCACTACCTTGGCGTATTTACTCGGTGGCTATTCAGTGAAGCTGTTCGAGATGACACAAAGACAGATTCGTTCAGAGCGGATTGACCCGTATTCAGGCTTGTCCAACATCGCCCAGTTAAAAGAAGACATCAGTCGTCAACGCCATTCCCTGTTGCTCTATCTTGATCTAACGCCAACGCTTTCTATGCTCACAGACCTCGGTCATGAGGGTAAATCGCAATTAATCATGCAACTGAGTGAGTTTCTTTATTCTCGCAACGACAGTATCAATCGCTGCTACCGCCCACCTTTCTCTACAGGGTTGTTGAGTTTTACTCATTACTCAGACCTCGCAGAGGAAGAGTTGCGAGAAGTCGTGGAGTATCTAGAGAGCTTTCAATTCTATTGGCGTGGCACCTCTGTTGCTCTTGTTTCGCCAACGATATTTTGTACCGTCGTTCATCACGGGCAAGACATTGAAAAGGTGGTGTCGATTTTGTGTGATCAACCACCTCAAAGCGATCGCAGTATTCATTGGATTAACGCACAATCGTTCGAAATGGACCGCGTCGATAAACTCAACCATATCCAACAAGTGTTTAAGCGCGAGCAGTTTGAACTGTTCTGCCAACCATATATGAAGCTCTCAGGTGTCGAAGAAACTAAGCACAGTTTTGAAGTATTGTTACGCCTAAAAGAACAAAACGGAAAAGTGCTCTCACCTGCGGCATTTTTTCCTCTGATCAACCAATTCGGATTAGAGATAAAACTTGACCACTGGGTGATAATCAACACGTTTCGAATGCTTGGGGACAAGGTAAAAAACTGGGATGACATTGGGCATTGCGCGATCAATCTTACCGCGAAAACCCTAAGTGCAGAAAACCTAGCCTCTCGCATTATAGAGAGTGCAAAAAGCTTTAATGTACCGTTGGAAAAGATTTGCTTTGAGATTACCGAATCTTCAGCACTCATCAATGAACAACAAGCGATTGAAACCTTAAGCTTGTTACGCAAACTCGGCTGTAAAGTCGCAATTGATGATTTCGGTACTGGTTACGCTAGCTTTGCTTATTTGCGCCGCCTGCCATTAGATATTCTGAAGATTGAAGGGGCATTTGTACGTGAAATCACTAAGAGTGAAACCGACCGATTGATCGTCAGTTCCATTGCGACGGTTGCGAAAGAAATGCACTTAGAAACCGTCGCAGAGTTCGTAGAAACCGCAGAACATAGCGAGATATTACGCAGTTTGGGGATCAACTTTGCACAAGGTTATGGCGTCGCAAAGCCTATGCCGCTGAGTCGTTACCTAGCGAACCTCTTTGACCACCAAGACAAGAAAGAACAGTTACCAGCGCCAGAGTTCGCAACTTTATAGCGGTTTGCGTTTTAGGCGGGAATTGATGATGTCTTCAATCAATTTCTGCTCTTTCTTGGCTTTCTCATAATTTTGTTTACTGCGCCAACGTTCCAACACTTTCTCTAGCCCCTGCACTCGGGCATGTTTGTATTCAAGGTGTTTTTGTACCGAAGCGCATTCTGCTTGCATCACGGCTTGTTCGTGTTCGTGGTGGTGAAGCATTTTTTGTAGCATGTGATCAACGCGATTTAAGTTCATCAGCGTCGCGCTATTAAGCACAGGTGTTGCAAGGGCGGATTGACCCGCATGGTTTTTGAGTTCAGAAAGCTGCTCTAGCTGCATCGCAAGATGAGAGTGACGCTGCCGCATCACATCGAGCTGCTGCCCCACTCTATCACGCTGCTTTTCTTCCATTTGCTGCAGCTTACCAACCGCTTTTAGTTTGGACTCCATGCTGTAACCTTATTGCGCCTCACTCTGGAACATCTGCGCCAACGCCGTCAAACTGGTTGGGTAGTCTACGGCTTCATTTGCAGACTGCTGTAGATAAGCACGCAATTGCGGATACATAGAAACCGACTGATCCAACTCAGGATCTTGTCCTGGTTGATAGCCACCCAGTGGTAATAACTCTTTAACTTGCAGATAGTTGGAGTAAAGCTGACGGAAGTTATTAGCAATCGTGCTGTGTGCTTCGTGAGTACAAGCGTTCATACAACGGCTGATAGAAGCATTGATATCAATCGCTGGGTAATGCCCTTGCTCAGCCAATTGACGAGACAACACAACGTGCCCATCCAAAATTGCACGAGCAGAATCAACCACAGGGTCTTGTTGGTCATCACCTTCGGCAAGCACGGTATAGATTGCGGTCAGACTGCCATGCGGGTTTTCGCTGTTACCCGCTCGTTCTAAAAGCTGAGGCAAAACGCTGAATACCGAAGGCGGATAACCTCGTGATGCTGGCGGCTCACCCAAAGACAAGGCAATTTCTCGCTGCGCCATCGCATAACGCGTCAAAGAATCCATCAGCAACAATACGTCTTTACCTTGGTCACGAAAGTACTCAGCAACTCGGTGACAAAGTAATGTAGCGCGCAATCGCATCAGTGGCGATTCATCCGCGGGTGCGGCGATAATCACCGCTTTCTGACGAGCTTCTGGTGTTAGGTTTCGTTCAATAAACTCGCGGACTTCTCGACCACGTTCGCCAATCAAACCCACGACAATCACATCTGCCTCTGTGTTCTGCGTGATCATTCCCATCAAGACACTTTTACCGACACCACTGCCAGCCATCAAGCCAATGCGCTGCCCTTTACCCACGGTCAATAAACCATTGATAGCACGAACGCCAACATTAAGAGGCGTATCGACCGGGCGACGTTTAAGTGGGTTGATCGGTTTAGGTTCAAGTGAAACACGATCTCCCCCTTTAAGTGGCGCACCGTCATCGAACGGTTCACCTAATCCGTTGACCACCCGCCCTAACCATTGCGAACTAAGCTGTACCGTGCTGTCTCCATCCAGTGGAATGACTTTGGCACCAGCAAATAAGCCACCTAAACGGCGAATAGGCATTAAGTAGGCGACGGTATGATCAAAGCCAACCACTTGCGCTTCGATCATATCCCCTTCTGCGGTTTCAACTAGGCAACGTTGTTCCAGTTTGAAACGACAGCCAACGGCTTGAAGCATCAAACCATTTACTTTGATCAATCGCCCTGTCACTCTCGCAACGGGAATTGAATCGAGCGACGCTAATGCATCGCTCAAACGCTCACTTAATACTTCATGGCTTAAGGTGCTATTCATCTTCGGTTTCAACCTGCGGAATCGACACTTCATCAAGCAGGTGCTGCTTTACGTTGTCCATACAAGCTTCCAAGCGTGAATCGCAGCTCGCATCAGCTTCGGCATCTTCGGTGACAAGCTGACAACCGCCCACAGGCAACTCGGCATTTGCAACCAACTTCCAAGCTGATGGCAAATCTGCATTAATCTGATTAATACGCTCTAAATCCTGCGGATTCAAATGCACAATCACACTCTCCGCTTTGCCCGGCATTGCCGATAGCGTTTCATCAACCAAGGCTAAGATTTGCTGTGGCATTAAGGTCAGCTCAGCACGAATAACCTGCTGCGCCACCTTTTGTACTAACTCGCAAATCATGTGACGTTGTTGCTGTTCTTTTTCGTTCTGCCAACGAGACAGAGCATGGAACAACTCATTCACTGGTTTCGCCGCTTCCATAAAACCTTGCTTTCCAGATTGCTCTCCAGAAATAAACCCTTTTTGAAAGCCTTCTTTTTGTCCATCGAGCAAGCCTTGTTGTTTACCCTGCTCAATGCCTTGACGTAGACCTTCATCATGACCTTGCTGTAAACCCTGTTGAAAGCCAGCCTCAAGCTGTTGCTGAATATCAGCTTGAGTATCTTGCCAACCTTGATTTTCCAGCGCGAAGTCATCTTCAATATTTACTGGCTGTGCCAAAGGTGGAAAGCGATGTAAACGGTAACCACTTGGGGGTAAACGCATGGTATTTGGTGCTTTGTCTGCCATTGCGTTACTCCACCGTTGGCTCTTCGTAAAGTAGCAGTTGAATTTCGCCCGACTCATCGAGCTCACGAACTAGCTGCATAATGTCCTGACGTGCACGCTGCACTCGGCTCAATACCACGGCGCCGCGCAGTTCCATATCGTCTTCTAGCGCTTTAACCATACGTTGAGGCATAGAACGTTTGATTGCCTGCTGCATAGTAATCTCGGAGCCTTTCAATGCCACAGCCCACAATTCCAATGGGATCTGTTGAACCAGTGCATCCATGGTTTCTTCGCGCTGACGACCCAGCACCATGAAGTCGAACATGTTCTCTTCGATTTCATTCACAACATCCTCGTCGTGCAGTTTGAGCATTTCCATCAAGGACGCGCGATCACCTTCAAATCGGTTAATGATGTCTGCCGCTTGCTTCACACCAGACAAAGGCGTGGTTTGACTAGCAGAAACCTTGTCAATGCAACGCTCTACAAGCTCGTGCAAATCGTTCGCAACTTGGTGATCGATATCTTGCAACTGAGCAATGCGGAACAAGATCTCATCATGGTAATCCTGCGGCAGGTGCTTCAATACGGCTGAAGAACTGTCCGCCGGTAGATAAGCTAAGAAAATAGCCTGCATCTGTGGGTGCTCGTTGACGATAAATCGTGCCAACGTTTCCGCCTCTACCCACTGTAAACGCTGCATGTTATTGCGAATTTCATCGCCATACAGGTTGTTGAGCAACCCCTTTGCCAAATCGTTACCTAACGCTTTACGTAGCGTATTGGACAAGTATTCTTTCGACGCGCCACGAATGCCGCTGTGCTCTCGGAAATCTTCAAAAAAGTTTTGGATGACACCACGAGCAGAATCACTTTTGATGCCATTCAACTTCGCCATTGCGCGAGTCACACGCTGGGTTTCATCACGAGTAAAGTTTTGCAGCACTTTTGCAGCCGCGTCCTCTCCCATCCCCAGTAGCACAAGGGCGGTTTGTTCTACATAACTAAGCGTCTGTTTTGACGTCAACGGCGCTGTGTTCATTGATGTTTACCCATTGTTTCAGAATTTCGGCTACACGCTCTGGCTCTTCGTTGGCAATAAGCTGTAGGTGTTTCAATTGAATCTCAAGTGGAGAGCCTGCTGGCGGTAACATGTCACTGTTAACATCCAATCCAGACGAAACGGCAATCCCTTTCTCTGATAGTTTGCGATTAAGCACTTCTTCACGCTCACGCTCTTCACGAGTTTGTAGGTTGTCGTAATCCGGTTCGATTTGTGGCTCAGCAAACTCCAGCTCAGGAGCAGGTTTGTCTGCACCTGTGAGATGCATGATAAGCGGACGAAGAACAAAGAAGATCATCGCCAAACCCAACATTCCACCAATCACGTAACGCAAAGGCTGCTGTACCGTCGGGTCTTGCCACCAAGGCATTGCCGGCGGCGCGTCAATCTCGATTGGAGTGAAGTTGAAGCTCATAAGGCTCAAGCTATCACCACGAGCGTTTGAGATACCAACTGCGTCCATGATCATGGTCGAAATTTGCGTTTTATCGGCTTCGCTCCAAGCCACACCATCCGGCGCCGCTTGTGAGTTCAGCAAGACCGAAACACTTAATTTGTCTATCTGACCTTGTTGGTATTGAGTACGACGAACACTGCTACCCACTGCGTATTGACGGTTGATCTCCGAACGCGCGTTTGAGTTCTGGCTGTCATTCGTTGGCGTTTCACCGGTGACTGGCGGTTGGTTGCTCAATGAACCAGGGATACCAAGAGCGATTTGGTCGATTGAGTTATTTTGAATCGTATGCTCATTACGGACCACTGGAGCGTTGTCTAGGATTTCTTGCGTTTCTTCAACTTGGCTGAAATCCATATCTGCCGCGACTTGAACACGGAAGTTACTTGGTCCCACGATTGGGGTCAGCATGTCAGCGGCACGTTGAATGATCTGTTTCTCAACGTTTTTTTGATATTCAAGGTATTTGGCGTTCACTTTGCCAGCTTCAGCAGAAGCAACGTCTGCACTCAATAGGCGACCGTATTGGTCAACGACAGAGACAAACTCCGGCTTCATTGCCGTCACACTGCCAACCACCAAGTTAATGATCGCTTCAACTTGCTCAGGCTTAAGGTCTTCACCCGGTTTAAGCTCTAGCATGACCGAAGCCGACGGGTTTTCCGTATTTTGACGTACAAACAGGGTTTGACGAGGAATAGCAAGGTGCACACGTGCGTTTGCGACTGAGTTTAGAGACATGATAGTACGTACTAACTCACCTTCTAAACCATGACGGTAGCGTGCAGTTTCCATGAACTGACTGGTACCAAGAGAACTGTCTTCTTTTAATGAATCAAGACCCGTTGGCAGCTTCGCTTTTACCCCCTTTGAAGCCAAAAGCATACGGATACGTGCAACCTCACCTTCAGGAACCAGCACTTGTCCATTTTGCTCTTGCATACGGTAGCTGATGCCTTCCGTTTCTAATACCGACACAATCTCGCCAATATCAAAGCGTTCTTGCTGGCTATATAGAGGACGGAAGCTCTGAGAAGAACTCCAAAGCGCGACCACAATGAGCGCGGCAACAATAGCAGCCAATACAGCAGACAACACCAGGTTGCGTTGGCTGCTTGACCACAATTGCTTGATTTTGTTTGTAACGTCATCCATTCCATTGCTTGAAGAGAATGACTGAGTGGTGCCAGTATGCATTGCAGAAGTACCGGCGACTTGAGTGGATAGTTCTGACATGTATTACACCGGCATCTTCATAATATCTTCAAATGACATCACGACTTTGTTGCGCACTTGCATCAAAGCATTGAATGAGAGACTCGCCTTTTGGCTTGCAATCATTGCCCCGACCAAATCATCACTTGCCCCAGTTTCTACAGCCGTCATTTTCTGGCTTGCGACTGACTGATGTTGATTGACCGTATCGAGCACGTTCGTCATCGCTTGTGAAAAAGAAATTGGAGTATTCAAGGTTTTCTGATCAAGTGGGTTTGCACTTACCACAAATTCCGGAGGTTGAGCTTGTGTTCGCATCACCTCCATTTTTGACAGCATTAGCTGCTCTGCTGAAACCGCATTGGTTGGTTGACTTGCCATCTTTGTTTTCCCCTTTTAGGCAGCCGAGCCAAGCGCCGACTGTAGATCAATACCGTGCTCGCGCATTGCCGCGAGCTTGTAACGTAACGCACGGGTAGAGACACCCAATGCGTTTGCGGTTTTGGTTCGGTTTCCACCAAACTGACGTAATTTATCTAGAACAAATTGAAACTCAGCTTGCTTCTTCGCTTCGACATGTCCAAAGCTTGAAACAGGCTCAACAGACTGGACTGGTGTTAACAATTCAATCGGCAACATCAAGTCATGGGCGGTAATGTAATCACCGTGACGCATGACTAAAGCGCGTTGAATAACGTTTTCGAGTTCACGAATATTGCCTGGCCAGTGATATTGGCTCAGTGCTGAAATCGCATCTTGGGACAGATGACAACGACTGCCATCTTGGTATTTTTCGATGAAAAATTGGCTGATCGGTAAGATGTCTTCTTTGCGCTCACGCAGCGGCGGCCAATGCAATGGCAGCACATCCAAACGATAGTAAAGGTCTTCACGGAACGTGGCTTTTTGCACTTCTTCACGCAAGTCTTTGTTGGTCGCCGCGATCACTCGGATATCCAGTTGAATTGCTTTGTGACTGCCAACTCTTTCCACCTCACGCTCTTGAAGTACGCGTAATAGTTTCGCTTGCACTGCTGGCGACATCTCACCGATTTCATCCAACAAAATGGTGCCACCATTGGCTTCTTCGAATTTGCCGCTTTGTGAGTTTGTTGCTCCGGTGAACGCGCCTTTTACATGACCAAACAACACCGCTTCCAACATAGATTCTGGAATAGCCGCGCAGTTGACCGCAACAAAAGGTCCATCCGCTCTTGGAGATTGCTCATGCACATAACGAGCAAGCACTTCTTTACCCGTACCAGATTCACCAGTAATAAGGACGCTTGCATTAGTGCATGCTGCGCGATGAGCTAATTGAAGCACCTGTTTGCTACGCCATGATTCCGCCACAATGTTTGCCAATGGCTTACCTAAAGCTTCTACGCGCTTAAGTAAATTCAGTAATTGGTTGGTTTCGAACGGACGAAGTAGGTAGTCTGTCGCGCCTGACTTCATTGTTTCCGCAGCTAAGATGCCCTGTTCTTGATCGACAACAGCGATCACAACACCAGCATTGCGCTGCTTCTGATGACATGCCACAAACTCACGCACACACATATCAGGCAAGTTAGAACTCACCAGAGTAATACAAGCACGCTCTTGCAAAAGTGCGCTACGACCAGTGCGGCTGTGTTTTGTCGAATATCCTGCATTCTCAAGTACACCCAACACTGGTTGAGCAAGGTTTTCATTTGGCTCAACCAACAAAATATCTGTTTTCGTCATCATTGAACCTTTACCTTCTCTTGTTGGGGTTGTTTTACTTCTGGGCGATTTTTCGCAATCACACGTTCATTGTCTCGAACCAGTCTTAGTGTGACTCGGCGATTTTTGGCTTGTCCGGCTGACGTGTTATTACTGGCGATAGGGTAGCGAGCACCATGGGCACGAATTTCAATCATGCTGCGCTCAGCACCTAGCGCAACAAGGGCATCTGCGACTTGCTGGGCTCGTAGACGTGATACGCTTAAATTTGCAAGCTGAGAGCCTACATTATCGGTGTAACCATCGATCAAAATCTTAGTGACGCGCTCATCGACAGACACATAACTGTATAAGGCGGCCAATGTGTCTAATTGCTTAACACTTAATTGCTTTTGACCAAAATTAAATGGCAGATTGATATCGCGTGCTTGGGAAAACGAAAGCTTAGGCAAACGAGCGCGGCACTGGTTGAAGGACTCCAATGCACTCTGCATTCGGATAGTTGGTAACGTTACAGCGCTAATAGCGGAAGGATTACTTCCGTCAAGTGACAATGTCACCCAACGACCTGAAGCAACTTGCTCCAGTAATGCATCTGCACCATGGCTAAACTTAAACCGATTCGTCGCCAATTTATACTCAACCAACGCCCTATCTTTCGTATAAAGCTCATTAGACCATGGAGCATTCTCACTACTTAGCACCGCGCTATTCCATTTATTGTTGTTATTTCGAACATCTGCAATAAACGAAATTTGGCTATTTGGTTCCGCTAGGAAATAAAACTTCCCCTGTGGAATATTTGAATGCATCAAGTTGCACTCAAACTTATTTCCTTTATATGTCCAATTAGAAAGATCCATGGGTATGGTGATCTTTTCTCCAGCAACTGAAGAATTAGACAAGGTTAATAGTGCAATAGAAAATAAGCTTGAAAATATTATTAAGCCATTTCTGCCTAGGTATATCTTACAAAGCCCTGACATAGAATGGTTAATTAAATATGCCATCAAATTAGGAAATTTGGCATAGGTAATCATATTAAGACCCTATTCTGAAATATTAAAATTGGTCAACAAACGCCCACGAAAGCAGGGTTCATTCTTACTTAAACTTAATTTGACCAACAAAAAATGGTTTGTATTGCATGAGGTTAGATGATTTTATTATCTTTCAACCCTAAATAGTTGAATTAACACCATCTTAGCTTCCGCTTGTTATATTTTTTATTAACTATTTTATAAGCCACAACCTAACTCTTTTTAAATTTCATTAAAAGTGCATATAGTTACCTACAAATCAACATGTGAACTAAAGTCACAATAATCAAAGTTGACACTAAAGGATCATTAAATTTTATGTATAGACTGGCCGCCATTAAGTTGAAGCAGTTTAGATTGTTAACGCACGGTAAAATATAGATGGAAAACAAAGTTAACGAGCCTATTTCCGACATCAATTTGTTAGATGTAGAATTATTAGGCAAACCTATTCATATCATTCGTGAAAAGCTCGAAATTTTGATTTCAGAATCCTGTTCCAGCCTCACAAATGAATTGCAAAATTGGCTCAGCTCAAACAAAGTCGAAGCGAGCTTAGTTTCTGTCGAGCTGCATCGGTTCTCGCCAACGCTGTTGGATAAGGACCAAACGTCCACTTACCAACATCAAGATGAGGGCATGGTGTATGTTCATGGTGATTCGCAAACTCTGATTAAGTTAGCAGACCGTTTTTACGGCGCAACGACAGAGCGCAGTTCAACCTCATTAACCGCTAGTGATTTACGATTGCAAGAACGAATTAGCCGAATCATCACCAATTGGCTCGCTCCTCAAGAAATGTGGCAACTTTGTGAGTATGAAACGCCACGCGGGATTGGCTTACACGCCGAACTTTCCATCGCGTTTGAAGACTATCAGGGCACCATTCACCTCAAGCTAGACAGTGCGATGATTCAAACTCTGATTGAGCAGCTGGAAATGCACAGCGATGCCGATCTGTATCAGCCGTTTTGTCGTTCTTTAGAATCCACCCCCGTTCGTCTCAACGTCGTGCTAAGCAAAAAAACCATGGCGCTCAGTGACGTTGTGGGGCTACAGCCTAACGATATTTTGCCAATAGAGCTTCTAAATACCGTGCCTATCAGCATTGGTCCCCAAAGCCTTTTCACTGGTCGTGTTGCCGAGCAAGACGGTCAGCTTGTTTTGATTTTTAACCCAGATAAGGAATCGCAGCGATGAGCGAAGCGCAAGAGAACACAGCATTCGACGCCGATGAATTAAATTTTGATGATTTTCAGTTGGAAGATTTTGAAACTGAGCCAACTTTTAAAGCTGAACCTGTTGCCGAGCGCGATTTGAGTTTCTTCAAGAGCATTCCAGTGACCGTAACACTTGAAGTCGCGAGCAAAGAGATACCGTTAGGTGACTTGATGAAAGCTGGTGAAGGTACCGTCATTGAGCTTGATAAACTCAACGGTGAACCTCTAGACGTTAAAGTTAACGGGTCGCTAATGGGACAAGCAGAAGTCGTCGTTGTTAACGATAAATATGGACTTCGCCTTATTGATGTACACGACTCCGCACTTAGCGGTGTAGGTCGATAAGTTCGGATGGATTGCGCAATGAATGTTCTGAGTGTTTGTCAGCGTCGACGATCTTTGCTGACGATGGTGGTGTTCGGTTTATTACTGTTTGCACTGCCAACCATGGCGGCGGACAACGGCTTAACGATCCTATCGGTTTCCGACGGCGACACACAACAAGAGTACAGTGTGAAGCTTCAGATTCTGTTGCTCATGACAGCACTCAGCTTCTTGCCAGCGTTTATCCTCATGGCCACCAGCTTTACGCGTATTATCGTCGTACTAGCAATTTTGCGTCAGGCTTTAGGTTTGCAACAAAGCCCACCAAACCGAGTGTTGGTGGGTATTGCTTTGACGCTGACGATTCTAATTATGCGTCCCGTTTGGACTGACATTTACGACAATGCGTTTAAGCCCTATGACAACGGTGAAATTACTTTGGTTCAGGCGTTTTCTGTAGCTGAAAAGCCAGTCAGAAGCTTTATGTTAGCGCAGACGCACCAAAGCTCATTAGAGCAGATGTTACGTATTGCGAATGAACCAATAGATCAAAATGTTGAAGACATTTCTTTCGCTGTTGTACTGCCAGCATTTGTGATCAGTGAACTCAAAACGGCTTTCCAAATTGGCTTCATGTTGTTTATTCCATTTTTGATCATCGATCTGGTGGTCGCTAGTGTCTTAATGGCAATGGGTATGATGATGTTGTCACCTCTGATCATCTCCCTACCCTTTAAACTGGTCATCTTTGTTCTTGTTGATGGTTGGGCGATGACGGTTGGTACCTTGTCTGCCAGCTTTGGGTGATGGGAGAACATCATGACACCAGAATTAACCGTCACTCTATTCTCTGACGCAGTATGGCTTATCATCTTGATGGTGGCAGTGCTTGTTGTACCTGGTTTGATTGTTGGTTTGTGTATTGCGGTATTTCAAGCCGCAACACAGATTAACGAACAGACACTGAGTTTCTTACCGCGTCTATTAGTCACACTCCTTATGGTGATTTTCGCAGGTCACTGGATGCTGCGAAAAATCATGGAGCTGTTCGATTACCTATTCCACAACATTCCGGGGATGATCGGCTAATGACGATCTCGTTCGCGGAATTGTCCATGATTCTTGGTCAACTTTGGTGGCCATTTTTCCGTGTGGGCGCGGTGTTTATCTCCATGCCTTTTTTCGGAGATGCACTTATTCCTGTTTGGGTGCGCAGCTTGCTCGCCCTTTCTATTGTGGTGATCACCGCTCCACTGATGCCACCCATGCCAGAAGTCGAACTCTTCTCTATGACGTCTCTGTTTCTTGCTTTCGAGCAAGCAATCTGGGGCGTGATGTTTGGGTTGATTCTGCATATGCTATTCAATGTCTTTACCATGCTTGGTCAAGTCATCTCTCTGCAGATGGGTTTAGGTATGGCGATGATGAATGACCCAGTGAACGGACTTTCGGTCGCCATTCTTGGACGTATTTTTCTGATTTTTTCTACTTTGCTGTTCCTTGCACTTGAAGGACATTTGTTGGTTATCGACATTGTCATTCAGAGCTTTGTCGTTTGGCCGGTCGGCTCAGGTATTACCGCTCTATCTCTTCAAGGCATTATCAACATATTTGGGTGGATGTTTGCCTCTTCACTTGCTTTAGCGCTACCGGCTATCGTGTCCATGCTGCTTGCAAA
The DNA here is from genome assembly GCF_040104475.1 of Vibrio sp. SSH13-20. Classification (NCBI taxonomy): domain Bacteria; kingdom Pseudomonadati; phylum Pseudomonadota; class Gammaproteobacteria; order Vibrionales; family Vibrionaceae; genus Vibrio; species Vibrio sp. SSH13-20. The sequence goes on along the minus strand of NZ_JBECOU010000001.1, from coordinate 178,655 downwards.
CATCAGCTTTGGTGTGATGAACCGAGCAGCCCCGTCACTTAACGTGTATGCACTCGGCTTCCCGATGACCATGTTATTAGGTCTATTCAGTGTTTTGATTTCAGTATCTGGCGTGCCAAGCCGCTACACCGCATTGGTGCATGACACGATTCGTTTTCTGAACAACTTTATGTTGGGGGGCTCATGAGCGATCAGTCGTCACAAGACAAAACCGAGAAAGCCTCCCCCCAGAAGGTAAAAAAAGCCCGCCAGGAAGGGCAGATTCCTCGCGCAAAAGAGTTCACGACTGCTGTGATATTTTTAGCGGTAGCGCTGTTCTTTTATTCTCAACTGAATGGCATTTGGGAAAGCATCTCGGGCGTATTCCGCTACAACATGACCTTGACTAAAGCGGACTTAGAAAATCCAAAACAGTTGGTCGAGCACCTAGGTCAAAGTTTGGCTGTCATTATTGAGATGCTGTTACCGCTTTTCACGGTGATCATCATTGTGACCTGTGGCAGTAGCATGGTGCTAGGTGGCTGGATGTTTCGACCAGCCAACGTGATGCCAAAGCTAAGCAAGCTCAACCCTATCTCAGGTATTAAGCGCATTTTCTCGACTCGCTCAGTCGTTGAGCTGTTGAAATCAACCTTCAAGGTTTTGGTTATCTTCGGCATCCTCTATGGCTACTTGGACAACCATTTGCAGCCGCTACTTGGTATGCAAAACTTGCCATTGAGCCAAGGTTTTTCTCTGATCATGTCGATTTTGTTCGAAGGTCTACTGCTGATGGGGTTTGCTCTATTACTGTTTGGGGTTATTGACATTCCTTACCAACGTTGGGAACACCTCAAGGAACTACGAATGACCAAACAAGAGCTCAAAGAAGAGTTCAAAAACAACGAAGGTCGCCCTGAAGTCAAACAACGTATTCGACAAATTCAACAACAGTTTGCTCGTCGTAAAATCGACAAAATGGTGCCAACTGCAGACGTAGTGATCACTAACCCGACTCACTACGCCGTCGCATTGAAATATGAGCCATCACTTTCTGATGCGCCATTTGTGGTCGCAAAAGGCGTCGATGAGACCGCAATGCACATTCAACGTATTGCTCGCGAGAACAAGGTCGAGATCATCAACTCGCCGCCTCTTACTCGTTCGATTTATCACACCACCGCAATTGAGCAAGCCATTCCGAGCCAGCTCTATATCGCTGTGGCTCACATTCTAACTTACGTTTTGCAATTGAAAGCCTTTCGTAAAGGGGAAGGAAAAGAACCAACACCTTTGCCTCACTTTTCAATTCCAAAGCATTTGCAACACTGATTAACCCGCGTTTACCCAAGGACACGAGAGTATGTTTAACCGGTTAAAACAACTTCAAACTTCCACCAAAGGCTATATGGGAATTCCAATTGTCTTGCTGATGGTTTTGGCAATGGTAATTTTGCCTCTACCACCCTTACTGTTGGATGCGCTGTTTACCTTCAACATCGTTTTAGCGATTCTGGTATTGCTGGTCAGCACTACAGCAAAGCGACCACTCGACTTTTCAGTTTTTCCAACCATTTTGTTGGTCGCGACGTTATTACGCTTAACACTGAACGTAGCATCAACGCGTATCGTATTGCTTGAAGGTCACAACGGTGGAGATGCGGCAGGTAAAGTTATCCAAGCCTTCGGTGAAGTGGTTATCGGTGGTAACTATGTCGTTGGTATGGTGGTGTTCATCATCTTGATGATCATTAACTTCGTCGTGATCACCAAAGGTGGTGAGCGTATTTCTGAAGTATCCGCTCGCTTTACCTTGGATGCCTTACCAGGTAAACAAATGGCGATCGATGCCGACCTCAATGCTGGTTTGATCGACCAAGAGACTGCACGTCTGCGTCGTAAGGAAGTCGCGAACGAAGCCGATTTCCACGGCTCAATGGATGGTGCATCTAAGTTCGTTCGTGGTGATGCTGTCGCAGGTTTGCTGATCCTATTCATCAACATCATTGGTGGTATCAGTATTGGTGTATTCGAGCACGGATTACCTGCTTCCGAAGCCTTCAAGACTTATGCCCTACTGACCATTGGTGACGGTCTCGTTGCACAAATCCCATCACTATTACTTGCTACTGCCGCTGCTATTATCGTTACTCGTATCAACGACAGCGACAATGGCATGTCAGAAACCATGCATAAGCAGTTACTGGCAACACCAGCAACTTTGTTCACCGTTGCTGGCATTATGGTGGTGATTGGTATCGTACCAGGTATGCCTCATTTGGCATTTTTCACCTTTGCTGCAGTATTGGCATTTGCTGGATGGCGACAAAGTAAAAAGCCCGTCCAAGACCCACAAATTGACCAAGTAGAAGCGCTTTCTCATGCAATGCAAGAAGAAGAGACCACGCTAACTTGGGATGATATTCCACACGTTCACACTTTGTCCCTTGCCCTAGGTTACCGCTTAGTGCATTTGGTCAACAGAGAACAAGGTGCACCTTTGGCACAGCGTATTCGTGGTGTGCGTCGCAACCTCTCTGAACAAGTGGGTTTCTTACTGCCTGAAGTCCGTATCCGCGACAACTTAAGCTTAAAGCCAAATCAATACACCATCGCTCTAAATGGTGAAGTGATTGAACAAGGCTTTATCGAACCAGAACGCTTAATGGCAATTGCTGTTGGTGAAACCTATGGCGAAGTTGATGGTATTTTAGGAAGCGATCCCGCTTACCAATTGCCAGCCGTTTGGATTGAACATCAAGACAAAGCCAAAGCCCTGAATATGGGTTATCAGGTGGTTGACGATGGTACGGTAATCGCCACCCACATCAGCAAGATCATGAAGACCAATTTGGCAGAGTTGTTTACGCACGATGACGTAGAAGCCATGACTCAACGCCTTACAGCACAAGCGCCAAAACTGGCTGAAGCGTTAGCGGCAGCATTAACACCAGCCCAGCAACTTAAGGTTTATCGTCAGCTTCTGCTTGACCAAGTGCCACTAAAAGACATTCGCACCATCGCCAATACCATGTTGGAATCATCGGAAAACACCAAAGATCCAATTTTGCTTGCTGCAGACGTACGTTGCGCACTCAAACGCACCTTGGTCAACTTAGTTGCTGGTCAGAAAAACGAGTTGAACGTCTACGCCTTGTCTGACGAACTCGAACAGATGTTGATGACATCACTGCAACAAGCACAAGCAGCAGGTACGGTCATGCTAGACAGTTTCCCGATCGAACCAAACATTCTTGGACAGTTCCAACAGAATTTACCCTTGATTCGTCAACAACTTAAGCAGCAAGGTCTGCCACCAATTTTACTGGTGATGCCTCAACTGCGACCATTGCTGGCACGTTATGCCCGCACCTTTACCCAAGGGTTGGCAGTACTGTCTTACAATGAAATTCCAGAAAACAAACAAATCAACGTGGTAGGTAACCTTGGATAATCTCATCTCAAACAAAGCGATGTACGACTATTTGTGTTGCCTTGCTGAGGAACACATTGTCACGGAAGACGATAAATTGGTGTTTGATGCACTCAAACACAATGACATTCAGCATGCGTGTCAGGCAATTCGTGAGACGAAAACCGGAGAGGTGGAATACCAACACCTCACATTACGTTTTGGGTCACGTGGTGAGCAGAGCGTGTATCAATTTGAACTTTCTGAGCAAATGCTGTTTTGCTTAGATCTTTACAGCTTGTATCTCGCGCTTCGCCAAACTCAATTTCAGTTGGAAGCGTTTCATCCCGATTTGATCAGCAACGTGGTCGTGCCAATTCATGTTGATGCGCTGCTTTGGCAACCTGGCGCGCACTTTCTTGAGCAAATGATTCAGTTTCACAATGCAGGATTTCAACATGTCGTGCCATCTCTGCAAGCAGATAAAACGCTCTGTTTACACGAATGTGTTGGTACTTTGGTTGAGCAGCTCAAAGAAAACGCCTTTGCACTCTGGTTCGAGATCGCGACAAATCAAATTCACTTTGAGCATATTGTGGATTTCGAGCCAGACATGATTAAGTTATCTGTGACGATAGAAAACAAAGAAGATCAACATGCGTTTTTGCCTATTGCTCGTTTCCTACGTCGCAATCAATTCCCATGGGTAGCAGGGCGTGTCGCAAGCCAAGTAGAACTCAACCGCTACCGTTTATTAGGCGCGAGTTACTATTTCGGATACTTCAGTCACTGTCTTTTCAATCGTTTGATGACGAATAAAATAAGAATGCCGTAGAACAATAAGGGCGAATTCTAAATTTAGAGTTCGCCCTTTTTTATACCCAGTCGTGTCGAGACGATGGGTTCAGCGAGGTTGATTTGGTTTGTAAACATGAAGGACTTAGTTTGTAGATGCGATGGCGATTTAACGGTCTACTGGGTCTAAATCAGCGATTTTCTGGAATGGGCATCACCAAAAACCATCAAAATGAGCCATTTGGAAAAAATATTTAACTTTCTAATTAATCATTAAAACCAATTAACCGCCTCTTGTTAGTGAGCAGGGAAATTCCCGAGGCCTGAAAAGATATTGAAAACCAAGGAGACTTACGATGGCTTTATCTATGCACACTAACTACGCTTCACTTGTTACGCAAAACACGCTGAACAACACAAATGGTCTATTAAACACTGCAATGGAGCGTTTGAGCACAGGCTTCCGTGTTAACTCAGCGGCTGACGATGCTGCAGGTCTGCAAATTGCTAACCGACTAGAAGCACAAACTCGTGGCATGAACGTAGCAATGCGTAACGCACAAGACGGCATCTCAATGATGCAAACTGCGGAAGGCGCGATGGACGAAATGACTAACATCGTGTACCGCATGAACGACCTAGCAACACAGTCGTTGAACGGTTCAAACAGTGCTACTGACCGCGCATCTCTTGATAAAGAATTCCAAGAGCTAACTAAAGAACTTAACAACATCGTTGACAACACTAAGTTCGGTGGTCAAAACCTTCTTAAAGGCGGCGGCTTCGGTGCAGGCGCAGTATCATTCCAAATCGGTTCATCTTCAGCTGAAACACTATCTGTAGACGCAAGTACTGGTATTGGTGAAATCACTACTATCCTAGCTGACGCAGCAATCACTGACGGCGTTGGTGACGCAGCTAAAGCGAAAGCAGCTCTTGATAAAATCAGTGGCGCTGCTGGTCTAGTTGAAAAGATTGGTTCTTCTCGTGCAGACTTCGGTGCGAACATCAACCGTCTAGAACACACTATGACTAACCTTGGTAACATGGTTGAGAACACTACTGCAGCGAAAGGCCGTATCATGGATGCAGACTTCGCAGCAGAATCTTCAAGCATGACTAAGAACCAAATGCTTATGCAAGCTGGTACAACGGTTCTTTCTCAAACGAACCAACTGCCTGGTATGGCAATGTCGCTACTACGTTAATAGTCCCCTTCTATTAACTAAAAAGTTACAACATTTAGTTCGTCTGAAAGCTCTAAGCCTCCCATTCATCCGGGAGGCTTTTTTCGTTCACATAGGGTTGATTTATACCTATACCCAAATGACTTCAAGATGCAGGATTCAGAGCGTTGTCATTGATTCGAGAGCAAGGAAAACAACGCAGTGTAATAGCCAGCTCTTTCCAAGTTGTTTGATGCGGCCATTTGTTTGACTAAAAAAGCGAGTCAAAGACACGCTCCCAAAGAGCACTCTTTGTAAATAGTAAGGGACCTTGGCTTGTATACTTTGTTGTCGATTCTTGATTTAGACCCACTAAACCTTTAAATCGCCGCCGCGTCTACAAACCAAGTCAGTCTCGCTGAACCTAGCATCTCGAGGTTACTTGGGTATAAATGAAAAACCGCCACGAAAAGATTTATTAACGACGAATGTAGATACTACTTGCACCATTATTTTGATTGGCAGGGACACGAAATCCAGCTTTGAGCATGGTGTTGATCAGCACCTTATTAAACAGCTCAAGCTCCGCAGATTCCGCGCCATGAGTCGGATGGTAAGATTTAAGCTCAGGGAATCGCGAAACCGCTTCAATACGAATACTCGCCAACTCCTCAGCATTAATACTCTGTTTACTGCGTAGTTTGGTTCCAATGAAGGCTTCGTATGCACGGGCACACTTCATAAGTCTAAAAACAAAATCATTCATTACTGTCGTTCTTTTTTGGATCTAATTGAGGAATAGCCGGACGTTATACCCAAGTGACTTCAAGATGCAGGATTCAGAGCGTTGTCATTGATTCGAGAGCAAGGAAAGCAACGCAGTGTAATAGCCAGCTCTTTCCAAGTTGTTTGACGCAGCAATCGGGTCAATGACACGCTCCCAAAGGGCGAGCTGCCTTGGCTTGTATACTTTGTTGTCGATTCTTGATTTAGACCCACTAAACCTTTAAATCGCCGCCGCGTCTACAAACCAAGTCAGTCTCGCTGAACCTAGCATCTCGAGGTTACTTGGGTATAGCAACCACAAAAATTGCAGGGGCATAAGATAGCAAAAACAGTTCTCTTATTAGGGTCAGAAAAATCTGAAACACTTAGCAGTAAACCCCGAAATCCGCTCACTATGCGTACAGCCTCATAGCCTCGTTTTCTCCTCTCGATACCCAACTTATTCTCACTCAACCAAGCCTCTCAGGTTACTCGGGTATTGCGTTAAATCTTTGCCTATTTTTGGTCGCCTCTTCTATTTGGGAAACCCCAAGAGTATTCAGGGGAAGAGCGGAACCAACAGGTGGAAAATCCGCTTCCTCCCAACTACACAAAATCATCGTAATGCATTGTTTTATATAGACTTAAACATTAGGCACGCATCTTGCGATAGACAATTTATTAGTGGCACTGCGACAGCTCGCAGTGCCAACCACAGATGAGAGAGGGAGCGACCTCATGAGTTCGTTAGATCCAATAAGCATGGCAACCCAATTCGCCACGTTAGATGTTCAACCATTTCAGCAACGCTACAAGCTACAAACAGACAAGTATCAATCTCAATTAACGGCGTTGGGCAAAGTAGAAACCGCTCTGCGTGACTTCCGCACCGCCGTTAAAGAGATGAACAGCAGCACCAACAGCGTTATCAAAAACAAAGCTACGACATCTCAAGAAGGCTTTTTTACTGCTGACGCCGATGCTAAAGCTTTGGTGGGTAACTATCAGATCTTCGTTGAGCAAGTTGCAACCTCACACCAGATCTCTACGGGTATGCCTGCGAGCTTGGATGCATCGACAGAAATCCCTGCTGTGGGTTCTTTAGATTTCACCATCAACGGTGAAAGCATGAGCTTGGACTTATCAACCGTTGATAGCGACGGTGACGGTAAAGCAACCATGACCGAGCTGGTTAGTGCAATCAACAACGATGCCGATAACCCTGGCGTTAACGCCACACTTGTGCGTTCTAATGGTCAAACTCACTTCATGTTATCTAGCACCAAAACAGGTGTCGCAAACACAATCAATGTGAGTGCATCGGGTACTGGTGAAGCATGGTTTGAAAATGCTTTCACTAGCACGACTGAGATTAGTAAACCTCAAGACGCTGTCATTTGGCTTGGTGCAGAAAGCAGTGGTCTAAAGCTAACTAACGCGAGCAATACTTTTGAAGGCGTGATTGATGGTGTCGACCTCACAGTAACAAAAGCGCAAAAGTCAGGTGAAACACCGATTGCACTTGAAGTAGGCACAGATTCAGAAGGCACAAAAGAACAAGTTGATAAGTTTGTTGAAGCATATAACTCATTGATTTCAACCATCGACGAATACACCAAAACAGGCGGCGAAGATCAAGCACGCGGCGTACTTGCTAGTGATCCAACCATGCGCTCTATCGAAAGCCAAGTTACGAGCCTAGTTCGTGGTGAATACGGCGGCATGCGTTTGAGTGAAATCGGCATTACGTTAGACCGTTCAGGAAAAATGAAAGTCGATCAAACCAAGTTCAACGAAGCTCAAAAGAGCAACAGTGCCGCACTAGAATCCATCTTTAACGGCGATGGTGCACTTCTAGATTCACTGGATGACATGGCTGAACCTTTCCTGAAGTTCTCCTCTGGCACATTCAAATCTCGCAAAGATGCACTACAAGCCAACCTTGGACGCATCGAAGATAAGCAAACCACATTAGAGCGCAAGTACGAGATGTCGTACAAACGCTACATCAAACAATTTACCCAAATGAACACGTTAATGACGCAAATGAACCAAACCCAGTCGTTGTTTGGTTAAGGCTTTAGGAGAACTACTCATGCTCATGGATTCCGGCTACGACTCGTACCAGCAAGTCGATCTTGATGCGCAAGCTGCATCAGCAAACCCACATCAACTCGTTGTCATGTTAATCGACGGCTTACTCGATGAAGTTGAACGTATACGTGGTCACCTAGCTGCCAACCGACTTGCGGAAAAAGGCGCAAGCATTAACAAATGCATGAACATCCTCATTGGATTAAGCAGTGCTTTAGATGAAGAGAACGGCGGTGAAATTGCTGACAATTTACGCCAACTTTACGACTTCTGCCAAGTAGAGCTGTTCTACACCAGCGTACAAAACGACACATCACGTTTAGACAACGTTGAACGTGTCATGGGTAACATTCGAGAAGGTTGGATGAATTTTGGACAGCAAGCATAAAGTGTCGCCAGAGCGATTTCGCCACTTGTCAAAACTGATCCAAATCGCCACTAAAACGGCTGATTGGCGAGCTCTCAAGCGCTACGACTTACAGTTGCGAGAGCTGCTTATTAGCCACAAGCCATTCTTGAAAGATCCAAAACTGGCGCCGGAAATCCAACGAGCGAAAGCAGTGCACGCGAGTGCTTTTACTACGTTGGAAAAAGCCACCAGCGAGCTAGAGCAAGAAATGAGTTCGGTGAGTAACCAGCAAGAGCGAGCCATGGCGTATCAACTTGCAATGACCATGGAGCTAACACAATGATGGTAACCAATTCAATTTCTGGCGGTGCTGCTTCTCAGCCAACGCAAGATGGAAAAGTAATGCAGGCACGATCCGAGCAAGGGTTTTCTGCATCATCTTCTCAAACTCAGCAAGAAGCGCTATCCGGTCACGTTCCTGTACCCGGCTTTCGTTTGAATGCACAAGCGTTGCCTAAAGCGCCTGCCGATACAGAAACAACCGAGCAAGGTTCAAGTTCTGAAGATGCCCCGGTGGATGCCCTACTCAGTTCTCAAGCTCCAGCGACACCAGCCAATTTAGCAGCTCAAGCACAAGCTCTGATGCAAGGCATGGTGAAAGCAGCCGGCAAACAAGGCGAATCTGGTCAAGTTACGACCAAAGCGATAAATGGCTCAACGCAAGCAACCAGTACGGCAACTCAACCACACTCTACACTGGGAGCGGCGACGCCAACGTCAGAGAATCAAAGCATAGCTAAAGCTAGCGCCACAAATCAGGTCAAAGTATCTGCAGCAGATTTGCAAACACTCCTTAACCAGCCAGTTCAGGGACAGCCTTTGACGGCTAATGCGCAAGTGCAGTCACCGACAGCTCATGCGGCGCACACCAATCCTACGACGCCGCTCGCAGCAACCCAAGCTCAGGGGTCGGAATGGGCGGCAGTTCGTGTCGATACCAGTTCTGGTAAATGGGGTGAGCAGATGATGCAAGTACTTCAAGACCGCGTGACGTTGCAAGCACAGCAGAACCTGCAAGAAGCCAAGATTCGTCTCGATCCGCCAGAACTCGGTAAGTTGGATCTATTGGTTCGTGTCGAGGGAGATCGCTTAAGCGTGCAAATCAACGCTAATAGCGCCGTAACACGCGAAGCATTGATGCAAGTTTCAGAACGCTTAAGAACGGAACTTCAAGAGCAAAACTTCGTTCATGTCGATGTCAATGTCGGCTCGGATCAAGGTCAAGAGCGACACGCGCATGATGGCAACCAAGAAGAGGCATCTATCTTTGCCGCTCGCGAATCCAACACCTTTCAATCTAATACAACAACAAACTATTCAGAGCATTGGCTAAACACTCAAGCCTAATGAATCACCGAGGAAAAAGGTTATGACCAAACAACAAATGATCGCCCTGTTTATCGCCATGATCATCACCAGTGCCCTCGTTTCCGGAGTCACTGTGATTGGTGGTATTTGGTATCTAAACAAAAGCGCACAGTCAGTATCATCGGCGTCCAGTTTCAACGATTATTTAGAGGACTCCCCACTGGCTTTTCTAGCGGTCGAGCAACCAACGAGTAAAGGACCAAGCTTCCATCCGTTGGAGAGAGTGGTATTGACTATCAAAGGTAAAAAACAAACGCACTTTGTAATGTTAGAGCTAGCCTTAGAAACACGTCGCCCTGAGCGCATCAAAAGCATCGATGACTACATGCCTATGGTGCAGAACTCATTGCTTAAGCTATTCAGCGATAAAACATTCGATGAGCTACAACAAACAGGTGCTATCGACACTTTGCAAAGTGAGGTGAAAGAAACCTTGCTACTGGCATTCGCAAAAACTGACATCGTGCGTGATATCGATGATGTTCTGCTAACCAAATACGTTGTGCAATAACGGGGCACAACTATGTTGGAGATGAACTTACAGGAAAGTTATACCGAGACGGAGGAAGTAAACACACCGTCTCGCCCGATTGACGAGAATGCACTATTGCAGCGTCATCAGATCATGGTCAAACGTGTTGTGAACCAACTGCGTGTTCATGCAACGTCTCATTGCAGCATCGAAGATATGCAACAAATTGGTCTGATTGCTCTTGTTGAAGCGGGTCGTCGTTACGGGGATGTGGAAGATCCGCACTTCCCTGCTTTCGCCGTTTGTCGTGTTCGTGGTGCCATTCTCGATGAGCTACGCCGATTGGATTGGCGATCGCGCAAGACACGTCAGCAAGCGCATGAACTGAACGACGTGACCCGAGATCTCACGCGTGCTCTCGGCAGAATGCCAACCGATGCCGAGATCATCAAAGCCCTCGGCACCGATGAGAAAGATTACTACAACCGTCAAAACGCGGCGCTTGCAGGCGAAATGCAAAGTCTCGATCAGTTGATGGAAAGCGGTAATGACAGCCACTTTGGTGGTCAATATGACGGTATGGAGCATGAACATATACGTCGTAGCTTAGACAGTGCTCTTGGCAAAATGCCAAAACGAGACCAACTGTTGCTGACCTTGTTTTACCAACACGAACTCAACCTACATGAAATCGCGCTCGTGCTCGACCTGACACCACCTCGCATCTGTCAGTTGCACAAACAAGCGCTTAAACAACTTAACCAATTAATGTCCTCTTAGGAGTCACGAGATGCAAAAGTTTTTTGGAGCCATTACTGTCCTGTTGTGTGTCTTCGGCGGATACATGTGGGCAGGCGGTAATCTGGGTGCAATCTGGCAGCCCGCTGAATTTATGATCATCATTGGTGCCGCTGCTGGCTCACTGATCATTGGTAACCCTCCGCAAGTCTTGAAAGAAATGCGTCAGCAATTGCGCGCAACCATTTCAGGTCCTGACGAAGAGTATGAATACTACATGGAGTTAATGGCGCTGCTTAACAATCTACTAGAGACTGCTCGCAGCCGCGGTTTTAAGTTTCTCGATTCACATATTGAATCACCAGAACAGAGCTCTATGTTCCTCGCTTATCCAAAAGTAAGTGACGACCATCGTCTTATTTCTTTCATTACTGATAATTTACGTTTAATGGCAATGGGACAAATGTCGCCTCATGAATTAGAGGGACTGTTAGAACAAGAAATCGAAGCAATTCAAACCGAAATGCTGTTGCCATCGCGCTCTATGCAACGCACCGCAGAAGCACTTCCTGGGTTCGGTATTCTTGCTGCAGTTGGTGGCATCATCATTACCATGCAAGCCATTGATGGTTCAATTGCCCTAATCGGTTATCACGTTGCTGCTGCCCTCGTCGGTACATTCATTGGTATTTTTGGTTGTTACTGTTGTTTAGATCCACTCAGTAACGCCATGGCTCAGCGAGTGAAACGAAACATGACGGCTTTCGAATGTGTGCGTGCCACTTTTGTCGCTTACGTTGCGAAAAAGCCAACATTGCTCGCTATCGATGCTGGTCGTAAACACATTCAGTTAGACATCAAACCTACTTTCAACCAAATGGAGAAGTGGCTATCTGAACAGGAGGGATAATGCAAAAACAAGAGCATGTGGTGTTCAAACGCGTCAAAGCACACAACCATGATGAGTTTCATGGTGGCGCGTGGAAGGTCGCGTTTGCCGACTTTATGATCGCTTTGATGGCGCTGTTTCTTGTACTTTGGGTCATGCAGGTGGTCGACAAGGAAGAGCGCAAAGCCATTATGGCTCACCTTCATAGCTCGAGTGTCTTCGATAAGAGTTACGGTAACCCTTTCGATACCTCGCAAAGTATCTCTCCAATCGACTTGGCACAGGACTCTTCTGTGCCAAGTAAACACAACTCGAATCATGTCGTGAGCTCGTACTTCCAAGGTGATGGCGATGGTCCAGAAATCGACTCGCTGATCCCTGGTAACTTCGACACACAAGAGCAACTTGCTCTACTGGCGAAAGTCATCGATGAAGTGGTAGGTCAAATCAGCGCGCAAGGTAACGTCAACGTAACCATTACGCCGCAAGGTCTACGTATCGCACTGCAAGATGATTACAAGCAGCACATGTTCAGTCGTGGTGGCGCGGAGTTGACCCCTTTCTTTGAAGATTTACTGCTTGCGCTTGCACCTGTGTTTGAACGCATCAGCAACCCATTGATCATCAGTGGTCATACTGACTCTACACCTTTCAAAAAGCACTTTGGTCGACAATCAAACTGGGCATTGTCCGCGTCTCGTGCCGACGTTGCGAGAAAAACGCTTGTTGAGGGTGGCATGCCTGATGAGCGAGTCATGCAAGTCACGGGGATGTCCGATCGTGCGCTGCTTAACCCGGATGAACCAGATTCAAGCGAAAACCGCCGTATAGAGTTGTTTATTCTCACTACGCCCGCTGCTCAGGTTTTAGAAACCTTCTTCGGAGACCAGCAAGACAGTGAGCTAGAAAAAGCAAAACAGAAAGCGGAGTTTAACCAGCCAGTGATAAGACAAGAAGTGATTCGTTATTCTGTTGAATCTGACAATCAAAAAGCCAAGATTCAAGACCTCTAAACCCAAAAAGGTCACCAGTTTCATTCCTTCTGCGTGACCTTTTTTTTCCCCAATATCATGATTGCAGTAATTGTTTAGTTGAGTTCGATATGCCATTACCCGCGGCCAATAAGCCTAACAATGATTCGCTAAAGAAAGCGTTCCTTTGGCTAATCGTTTTTGATTATCTATTGCTGGGATTCTTTCTTACTCAGTTATCAAGTTTGAGCCTGAATAGCGGTACCATGATCAGTTTACTGCTCGTTGTTTACAACGTCTTGCTGGTCTCATTCTGCTACCAGCGCACCAGCAATCATGACTCCTACATCATCTATCCAGTGTTATCTGCAACCTTGTTGGCGTTTGTCTTCTTTCTGTATTTTTTCTTTTTGGTATGAACTCGGGGCTATTGTCTCACGAGTTTTCGCCCTCTTAATCGCAGCATCGCCAACGGAATATCAATCGAGTGGCACCATTTGTACGTTTTTAATCGCGTGGCTTTTTAGCGGAGTCGCACAATCAGTGATCGTTCCAACCTCAATCCGACTTGTTTTCGAATAGACCGCAAGCACGTCAATACAAGCTTCTTCATGTTCTACTTGCGAAGGATTGGCACGGATAAAATCACGAATTTTGTCCACATAAATGGGATGTTCTGAGTACAAGCTCGCGAGCTTTTTTCTACCAATATACGTATGTTGATTTGCGTCTCCGATTGGGAATAACACGCCTTTATGTCCCCGCTCTAAATGGTAATTACAGTTGTTGCAGCTCTTCACCTGAGCGAGAGTTAACGTATTTTCTTCATCCTTGAAAACTTTGATATTGGTTTGGGTTTGATTAAGAGCAGCGCTACTTTTTGTGTCGGCTTTTGAATATTCAATCTGTCCGACCAAGCTGGCTTTTTTACTGACTAAGAATGCCGTATCAACCCCTGAGGCACTAACAAGATGACTGTCGACGGGCTTAGCGCTCGAGCATCCATTGAGAATAGCTAGTCCAAAGAGAAGAGTGAGTCCAAAGGGAAGAGTGAATAGATTTGATTTCATATCTGAATCCTTATTGAATGGGATAAGTGATACAAAAAGAATAAGTAAACCCATACAGGATTAATTGTCATTGCATGCCTAAGTACATTGAGCAGACATAAAAAAGCCCAGTATAAAACTGGGCTTATATTCAATTTTTGCGCTCGAAGACGTTACTCAGCATCCATGCGATGCTTCTCTTGCACATATGCTTTTACGATCTTCTCTGCGGATAAGTCGATATCTTCAAGAGAAGTGTGACAACTTAGCACTGAGAACAACATAGTTTTCAGCCCTTTGTAACCCGAAGTAGAAGGGTAAAGCGTCCCTTCTTGCTGTAGTCGATGGACCACGCGTGCTGTCAGCTCGTTACGATACGCCTCATCCCCTTCACCAAACTGTGCGGAGAAACGGTTGGACACAACATCATTCAAAATAGTAATGCCATCTACCGTTGAAAGCCTTTCTGCCATATGTTGTGCAAGCGAAGTACAACGATCAACATGCTCTTCAATGCCCTGTTTGCCAAGCGATTTAAACGCAGCGTAGACAGGTACACCGCGTGCACGACGCGAAGCACCAATGCCAAAATTAATGGCATTACGATCTGGTTTATCCATCGCATCGTTCAGGTAATCCCCCATATTACTGCCTCCCATCGCTTGAGCCAGCAAACCTGCATCCTTCACAATGACCATGCCCGAGTCATAAGGCATGTTGAACCACTTATGACCATCCGTATCGATGGAATCGACTCTTTCAATACCATCAAGAAGGTAACGATGTGTTGTACTTGCAGCCGCCCACAAACCAATCGCACCATCAACGTGTAGCCATGCATTGACATGCGCAGCGACAGCGTCAGCAAGCGCGTGGAAAGGATCGAAAGCGCCAGAGTCGATACAGCCCGCTTGCGCACAAACTAAAGTTGGTCCTTCAAGTGCGGTGATCGTTTCCATTAAGTTGTCTGGAATAATGCGTAAGTTGTTGTCTGTCGGCACCTTAACAATATTTTCCAAACCAATACCGATCATTGAAAGAGCACGCTTAATCGTTGAGTGAATTTGATCACTTACAACCACATTAATGCGCGGCGCACCATACATACCTTGAACAGCCACATCCCAACCTGCACGTTGCAATAGTGCATTACGAGCAGTGATAAGGCTGGTGTAAATTGCCTCTTGCGCGCCAGAAGTAAAGCCAATGCCAGAGTTAGGCGCCAAACCGAGTAGTTGAGTCATCCATTCAGCGGCCGTCTCTTCAACCACTGACAACGCAGGGCTAGCAACGTAATACGGTACGTTTTGGTCCCACGCGCTTACTAGCCAATCTGCCGCTAATGATGCAGGGAAAGAACTACCAATTGCATAACCAAAGAAACGAGGACCACCTGTTGCAATCAGACCGGCATCGACGCTCTTAACCATCTCATCAATCACCGCAGATGGATCCGTTGGCGTAGTTGGCAGCGCACCACCAATCGCTTTTCTCAGTTCCTGGGATGTCACACATTTGTCGACAGGTCGTTCATTTAATGACTCTAAGTACTCGACGGCGTGCTCGAAGGATTGGGTAAGCGGTGAACGATACTCATGGAATCGATGGGACATTTTCGTTTCTCTCTCTTTAGTTTCGATGCCCTTCATCTTATTGATTGAGAGAAATATAAATTGTCATCCTGTGCCACAAGATGGAATTGATGACCCTGAGTGAAAAGTACATTAGCGCCACACCCCAAACCTCAAGTTTTGCGGTAAGCAGAAGGCGTCATGCCTATTTTCCGACGAATAAAACGAGTGAAATTGGCGGTATCGGCATAGCCCAAGGATGCTGCAATGGTCGTGATAGAAAGAGTGGAGTTTTTGAGCAGAGATAAACTGCGCTCCAGCAGCAATGATTCCATCACTTGGCTGTACGTCACCTCACAATCATGCAGACGTCGCTGTAACGTTCGTTTATGAATACCCAAAATTTGAGCCGCTTCCAAAATGGAAAATCGCCCAAAAGAAATATAGGGAAGAATCGCAAAACCAAACGAGGAAACAAACGAGGTTGGCACTTCACTGAGATCGGTACTCCCATCAAATCGCCCTTTGTTCGGCATACAAATCGTCTTGTTTAACACGGCATCATCAAGCTGGATACCCGTTGCCGCTCGGTTGGTGTAAAACTGCACATGCTTCAATTGTCGGCAATCAAAGAAGCGTTCCATATTGGTGCTCTTCACACTCACACTTACGGTTTGCTGCCGATAGTTTGCAAGTGCAGCAACCAGTTCATCCATAAAAATGAGACTAAACATCTCAGCATATTGATACCAAGGTTGGTTTTCCCCATCTTTGTACCTCGCAAACCATATACGATCGTGGTATTGCTCCAAGCCAAGACGTGTATTGTTCGAATATCGGTGCATCGAATGACAGAATACCTCAATAGCTTCAGCGACCGTCATTGTCGGCGTAAGGGCTAACTGTGCTAACACTTTGGGCACATACAAATCGCGACACAAGGTCCAAATGGTGTGAATAAATTCGTCGGTGGGGCAAGACTCTCCGAACGCTAAAAGCAGATTTCTAAGTATGGTTTCGGGCAAAAACTCAACGTCTGACATTTGAATGTCTTCAGGGGCTTTGCTTACTTTAATAAGCTGATGCACATCGATATTACTGTTGTCGAAAAGCGCTGCCAGATCGTGAACCCACTCTGTTCGAACGAGAGGAACGCCCTCAAATACAACTGTCATTTTCTTCCCTTTGCAATCATTCAAAAAGCCGAAAGGTAAAGAAAACACCATCGCTTGTCTTGTCATTTGGCGACAGCGCAGTAATTCAAACAGCAAACTTATCTACCCGTTCTTAATATACCCAAGTACAAGAACAAAAAAGGAAGCATATTTGCTTCCTTGTTGGTTATCTATATATATGGCATTGAGGCTCATTAAGCCAGCACATACTCGCTTATCATCTTATTGAATGAGATTAGGTCGAACGAGCCTTTTATCTCAAAGCGCACTCGCCCAACCTCACTGAGAAAGAACTCAATCTCACAGTCTAAATCGAACGTGCCTGATGTCTCAATTGAGAAAGCATTTATCTTGCTATAAGGAAGCGACGTGTAATCCACTTTTGAGCCAGTGATACCCTGAACGTTAGCAGCGATAACACGCTTGTTGGTGAACACCACTTGGTCACGGACGGTTTTAAAGCCAGCAAAAACGGTCTCACCGTCAATTAAGAACTTGTGAAAATCGTCGCGAACTTTAGAGACTTCTATTGGCTTAAGCTTGAATACCGAGGAACTGTCAAAATCGATCATGGCATTACCTTGTGTTTGAATAAGTAGAGTGACGACTCCATTAATAGCAAAGTCTCTACAACGAACCTACTCATATTCATCACTTTTCTAACTCCATCTCGTTTTTGGGTTTCCAACGGCCTATTTCCATCCTTGTCGCCACTGCTGTGTATCTTTTAGATCATGCCAATCTAATTCACGCTCTCGCTTGGTCATAACCGCCTCAATCACACACCTCACGACGTTGCCTTCTTCATCAAACTCCATTTCTGAAATGATAAAGTGCTTTTCTTTATTTACGGGTTGTGCCGCCGTCCATTTACTACGAAGCAATTTCTTAGGATGAATCCGATTCATAACGCCCTGCCATTCATACAAAAAACCTTGCTCTTCTTACGTATAAAGAGACAAATGCAATCACTTTCAAGACAAGAAATTATTTTTGAAAAATTACGCTTTTTTCGATTGGTTTGATCTGTTTTTGCTGCGGTTCCTGTTAGTTTGAAAATTCGTTCAAACACAACAAATCAGACAACAACAATGAAAAAAACAACATTATTACTTGCTTCCGTAGCACTTGCAGTTTCTGGCGTCGCTCAAGCCGACAAGCTAGAAGACATTCAAAAATCAGGAACATTGCGTGTCGGTACAACTGGCGATTACAAACCCTTTTCTTACTATGACGGCAAAAGTTACTCTGGTTACGATATTGATGTCGCGAAACACATCGCCAAGCAGTTAGGCGTAGAGCTAAAGCTGGTTCGTACTACTTGGAAAGACCTGCTGACAGACCTTAACCAAGACAAATATGACATCGCGATGGGCGGTATTACACGTAAGATGCAACGTCAATTGAATGCAGAACAAACTCAGGGTTATATGACGTTTGGCAAGTGTTTCTTGGTCGCAAAAGGCAAAGCCGAGCAATACAACACGTTGGATAAAGTAAACCAAGCATCCGTTCGTGTAGGCGTTAACATCGGTGGCACCAACGAGAAATTCGCCGATGCAAATCTGCAAGATGCCAGCTTTACTCGTTTCGAAAATAACTTAGATGTGCCGAAAGCTGTCGCTACGGGCAAAGTGGATGTGATGGTTACCGAGACACCTGAAGGTCTATTCTATCAAGTCACCGATGAGCGTTTAGAAGCCGCACGCTGTGAAGACCCGTTCACCAAAGGTCAATTTGGTTACCTTATCCCGAAAGGCGAACAGCGCTTATTGAATACGGTGAATTTCATCATGGACGACATGAAGCTCAAAGGCATTGATGATCAATTTATGCACCACAACTCACTGAAGTAGTTTATTAGTAAGCGAGAAAACGAGCAGGTCAGTATCAAACCACAAGCCCAACAGCTTTGTAGGGATTATTTTACCCAAGAGCTAATGGGTAAGTAGAAACAGTAAAGGGGATAGTCATATCCCCTTTTTTTGTACCCTTACGCTGTGCTGTTATACCCAAGTGACTTCAAGATGCAGGATTCAGAGCGCTGTCATTGATTCGAGAGTAAGGAAAACAACGCAGTGTAATAGCTAGCTCTTTCCAAGTTGTTTGACGCAGCAATCGGGTCAATGACACGCTCCCAAAGGGCGAGCTGCCTTGGCTTGTATACTTTGTTGCCGATTCTTGATTTAGAATGACTAGATCTTTAAATCGCCGCCGCGTCTACAAACCAAGTCATTCTCGCTGAACCTAGCATCTCGACGTTACTTGGGTATACTCACGCCACCGTTGTTGTTCAAAGCCTTATAGTGAATAAAAGTAGCATGGTCGCTGAATGCAGAGGCGTCACTAAAAAGTGGTGGGCACTTAATAAAACTTCCTTAACTTGAGAACCGTCGACTCAACATCTCGAAGCTTACGTAAACGAACGCTGAGAAAGCTCTGATTGATACCCACCGTTTCAGTGGCTAAGCGCTGGCTTTTTCCTTCGACTAAGTGCATTCGAAGTGCTTTTATTAATACTGCTGAGCGAATTTTAGTAAGCTGAATCAATAACATCAGTTGTTCTTCTGAAACTTGACCTCTTCTAAGTGCCATCACCTTTTCTCCTTGAGCGCAGAGTTTAAATTGCCTTATGAATAGTCAAACTTTTTAATTTCGGTATTGGCGTAAGAACTCGCCGAAACCAAGATCCCCGGTCCAAAAATTAATCGCGTGTTCAACGCCTTGGCTGGTGTAGGTTGCCCCACTGATTCCATCGACAGAGTAAGCGTCTTGTGTATTGCGCCCTTCCTGTACGATACGAATCGATGGATGACCATGGTCGAATAAAGGCTTGTCTTTGAACTGCTTTGTCCAGTTAGCGTTATCGGTAATCTCCGCCCCTAATCCTGCGCTCTCCCCATGTTTGTAAAACGACAGACTCGCAATGTGGTAGTTGTCGCTATAGAGGGCTAAGTAACCATAAATCAAACCAAACTTACCTTCACCACGGATTGGCAAAACAATTCGAGAGACTTGCCCGTTATCATCTTTAATCAAATACACAGGCAACCTATTTTCACGCATTTTTATCCCAGCAAGATCATCACGGGAAGATAGCTTTACTGCATTACTTGGGTCGATGGGAAATGCAGAGAATGACTCGTCTACACTCATGGAGGCATCGCGATATTCACCGCTATCAAGGTCGACGGCTTCAACCGATACATATTGCTCCATCAATTTCTTCATCGGCATACGCTTGTCCATTAACCCTGCCGATTCCGCGAGGGTAAGACGCTGATCCAACTGCGTCAATTTAGGTGGCTCTTTCTTTGCTTGCTCGGGTTCAGAACAACCACTCAAACTAAACAACGCTGCTGCAACCAGCGCCAAACCTATTCGTACTTTCATTGAGCCACCTTATTTCAGTTTACGAGGCACCACTTGCGCGATCACTTTGAAGTCACCTTGATTGGTGTTTACTACCATCGTCAGGTACTCACCAAGTTCTAATTCACGCTTTGGACCAAACATCATGAAATGGTGTGTATTTGGCGTAAGCGCGAGTTTTTTATGTGCAGGAATAGTGATGCTTTTCACCATAAACATTTTGCGCTTACCCGCTTCATACTTCGTCCCGTGTAGCATGGTCTTGTCGAATTCATCCACTTTGAAGCCATTGATGACTAAAGCTTCATCTGAGTTATTGTGAATGGTCATTTTCGACCCCGTTCCCTTTGCACCGCTGGCTAACTGAAAGATGACTGGTGATTCAATTTGTACTTTTTCTTGTAAGTTTTCAGTCGCCCAAGCAGAAGACATCATGGCAAAGACAGTAATCAGAGCGGTCAAAAACGGGCGGAATTTTGTAAGTGACATTTGGTTGATTCCTAAAATGATTAAAGTTGAGAGATGACCTTGTCCAGATCCATACTCGCTGAATAGCCGATGTGCATGTCCACCAGCTTTCCATCGCGATTAATGAGGTAAGTTGTGGGTGTCACCCCAATAGAGAAACGTTCTTTAGTGATGCCCAATTGATCTTTCACCATAGGAAATGAAAACCCATACTTGGTGGCGTATTCATTTAAGTCGACCTCGTAGTCATCAATGTTAATCGCTATCACTGCGACTTCATCGCTTCGACGTGCATATACGTCTTGCCATTTCTTCATCATGGCAATGCACGCACCGCAGGTGGAAGACCAAAATTCCAGAACAATTTTCTTACCTTGATAGCTTTCAAGGCTTACCGTTTGTTGCGCCGCATTCATTGCAGCAATATCAGGACTCGGTTGCCCGATTTGTGCTTTTTGGTCTTTACAACCAAATAGCGCAAGCATGGCTAACAGCGCGATCACGTAGCGGCGTTTATGCCACATCTAACACCTCCTCTCCGATGTACTTGCCGTGTTGGAGGCGGATGATTCGGTCCGTGTACTGACCTAAGCTTGGGTTGTGGGTGACCATAATGATGGTTCGGTTTTGTGCATGGAGTTTTTGGAAAATATCGAGGACGATTTTTTCGTTCTCCTCGTCCAAGTTACCAGTGGGTTCGTCAGCAAACAGGATCGGGCTTTCATTCACAATCGCGCGAGCGATGCATACACGCTGCTGCTCACCACCGGAAAGCTGACTCGGCAAGTGTTCAAAGCGGTGCCCTAGACCTACTTGTTCTAACACTCGCTTTGCTGCTTCTTCATCGGGCACACTATGGTAATGCTGCGCAAGCATCACGTTCTCCAGAGCAGTGAGATAAGGAATAAGATGAAACTGCTGGAAGACCAGACCGATTTTCTCTGCTCGAAATGCTCGTCGCCCTTCTTCATCTAGGCTGTCCGCTTCCTCACCATCGAGGAACACCTTGCCTGAGGTCGGATTGTCCAAACAGCTGAGGATATTCATTAAGGTCGTTTTACCTGAGCCCGACGCGCCCATAATGGCAACAAACTCCCCTTTCTTGACCTCAATATTGATATCGTCCAATGCATGAACTTGGTCAAAAACCTTGCATAAGCCTTCGGTCTTAATAGCGTAATCTGCCATGGTTAATCTCCTTTGAGCACTTTAGCCGGATCGATACGAATGGCTCTGATGGTTGGAAGCGTTGCAGCCACTAAAGCCGCAGCGAAAGAAAGTAAGCTAGTGATAACCAGGACTGGGAAACGTAAATCAATGGTGGCGTTAAACACCGAGTGTCCAAGAAATTGCGCTAACACATAACCGATTAGCAACCCTGCAATAACTGCAGCAAAGGTAATGGCAAGAGTTTCAACAACAATCTGACGAGTAATGGACTGATTGGATGCGCCCAAAGACTTTTGTAGTGCGAACTCATAACGTCGCTCAGAAATCATCGACGTCATGGTTGTATTCACGCATAAGGTAGACAACACTAAAATGACCAAAGCGACGATGCCCATTAACAGCTTAATCTTATTGAGTACTTTACCTTCCGATGCTGACACCTTTCGGATAGGACGAACAAGCAAGTCTGGGTACTGCTGCTTCAAAGTCGATTCAAACTGCCCTACCTGACCTTTATCATTCGTTAGACTGAACATGGCAAAATTGATTTCATCCCCTTTGTTCAACCATTTTTGTACGAACGGTAGGTTTACAATTAGGTAGTTATCTTCATCCGAACCTGACTCAATGATGCCCTTAATCTTGAAAGTATAACGGTCACTTTTGTTGTAGACCGTCAGGTCAGAGCCAACTTTGAGTTCTAATTTCTCTGCCAGTTTCTTTCCGATCATGACATTCCGATCATCAAAAGAGACACCAATCCATCGACCTTCCACTTGCCAATAAGGAACCAGTTTTTTCAACTGCGAAAAGTCGATACCCATTAAGACAATTTTCTCTAGCTCGGCTTGTACCATGCCGTACAGATATGGGCTGGAAGCAATTAAACTGTCTTTAGGTGCCTCAGCTTTGATCTGTTGGTATTGCTTTGTCGTTAATGTCGCTGTCGCGTCCGGTCCTACAAAAAAGTTCGCTCCGTAGTTTCGTAGCTCATGACTCATCTTCTGGTTAATGTCGAAGTAGACCCCTGCCATTGCAGTAATGATTGCCGCGCCAACCGTCAACGCCATAAACACCACGAGAACACGTTGCGCACGTAATCTCAATGAACGCCAAACTAAGGTAAGCAGCATAGAGGAAGATTTATTTGCGACCATACAACACCTCAATTGGGTAGAGAGAAGCAATTCTGCGTGAAGGGAAGTAAGTACCTAACACTGTAATTAGGGTCGAGATAAACAGCACCACTGGAACGATGATCCAATCAAAAGAGATGGATGAACCAAACAGTGCATAACCAACCACTTTGGATAGTCCCCACCCGGCAAGGCAACCAAGTAAGCCGCCCAACACGCCACAAATCATCGATTCAGAATAGAACAACGCATACACTTGCCAGTTGTGAGCACCAAGGGACTTCATCAAACCAATCTCTTTGGCTCGCTGCAATATCGCATTGGTCATTAATGAGGCGATCCCCATCGCAGAAGCGATCAAGGCGGCAAACGTCACAACAAACAATAAGCTTTGGATCTTATGAATCACCATGCCTTCTGAAGCGGCAACCTGCCACAAAGGCTTCACCATTGCGTTATTCATCGCGCCTTCTAATTGGAAAGAGATTGAGGAGACAAACGCCGTGCAGAACCAAAGGTCATATTCATCCGAATCGAGCGATTCCAAATCTTCACGTGCTTTTTTTGATAGTGCGTTTTCCGGCACCGTCAATGCTGAGACTTTTACCGATTGTACTCGTCCTTCCAAACCCAGTAGTTTCTGGCCAAGGTTCAGCGGCAGTAACACTGCGTTCTCATCCGTCGTGCCATTTTCCAGTAAACCCGTTATCGTTACTGACAGTGTGCGGTTTTCGATGCCGCGCAACTCAAGCTTGTCACCAGATTTAAGACCCAGTTTTTGCGCCAATGACTGCCCTACCAAGGCTTGAGTTTTTTCATCATCTGGCCATTGACCATCGACATGCCAATACGTCGAGATGGTTTTATTACCCGTTCGGTATTTGCCATCGTCAGAAACAGGCAGATTCTTATCAAAAAAAGTACCGATAATATTGACGGTTTTATCGAACTCAGGCGCTTTAACTTGCCCACGTACAAATGGAGCAAAACCAATAATGTTATTGCGCCAAAAGATGTCCATGATGTTGGGCAGTTCACTCTCTGCAAGTAAGTCTTCTTTTTCCAACTTGTTGACGTTCTTCGCCAAAATATCTGGCAGCTTTACTTGTCCTTCAGGAGATATTTCAATGTTGGCACCATAGCTTTTCATCTCCATCGACATCTTGTTACCGATATTGATTGAAATAGCCAGCAGCGCTGAGATTAGGCTCGCCGCGAGAAAAACCGTAACGACGGCGAGTAATTTTCGGTTGGTATCATGTCGCCATGACTGACGAAGCATTCTGATTAACATGATTACTCTCCTAACGGATTTAGCGGTTCAACGTCCGCGTATTTCCATGGATCATCACGGAAAGCGTCATAAGATTGCTCAGAGGTAAAGAAGTAGGTCTTTCCTGAGAATGAATAACTGTGCTCAGCCTCCATATTGCTGATCTTCTCGCCATTGACTGGATCTGTCGCCATGACTTCCACCACGTCACTAAAATATTTCAGACCGCTTTCTAGGGTTGACTTCGAAATTACGATTTCATGATCCGCGACGGTCCATTTAGGAATAGGGATTGGGTTACACCCACCAGGCTTACCAATCGAAGGAATAAAGATATGTACGCCACACGCCAAGCACACCACTTGATCGCCAACTTGCGCGTACCCTGCATCACCACACAGCATGCAAGCATCAAAGACAACGCCAAACTTCTCTTCACCGGCAAAACGATCAATGATGAAAAAGCGCACCACTTTGCCATCGCTTGCTACCCATTCAAATCGGTGCAGTTTTCCATCGATTAATTGCTCAGAGATAGGGACATGGACAGCGCCATCGGCTGCCACTTCAATACGTTGCGCTTCTGAACGACGAATCGGTTGAGAAGCGACAAGATCCCAGAAAAGCAGTGCAACCAGAATCGTAGCGATAGTCGCAATATTAAAACGCACTTTACGTTGAGCTGAATTCAAAGCCGCTTGATGTTTGCGTCGTTCAATCGCGGATTCAGCTTGCTTCACCTGCTCTTGTAGTGGTCGAGTTTGAGTAACGAAAAAGACAGTCACACAAATAGAAACTAATGCCAGTACGGCGTAAGACAGAATCCAAGAGAAGTTGGTGACTTTAGATACGTAAGACAGTAAACCTTTATCGAGACCAAGAATCCCTAGCTTCATGCACGCCAAGATAATCTCGCCAGAGAGGGGCAATGCTGCCAGCACTAACAACAGTAAACAAAGTGCATTACGAGCCATCTTGGATAGGGATTTGGTCGTCAAAGAGACCGCGATCTTGATTAGTGCAATCAAGACAAATCCTAGAACCACAGAACTGATGTTTAAAATCAGCTCTGTGTTAATAACGTTGGTTGTGCTCAACATCGTGAGCTTGGCTTCTTTTGCCCAAACAAAACTGCATAGAAAGACCGTTACGCTTTGCAGGCACACCAATAAGACCGAAGGCAATCGCCATATGGCACCAAGTAAAACCGACAGGAAGATAACGCCAAGATAAACACTGTTAATAATAAGTACATTCACTTGGCTAAATGGCAGTAGATGAAACAGTGCAGAACCAGAAAGCACCGCAAGCACAAACCACCCAATCTGGTGTTTATACAAAGCGTTAGATTGCGCAGCCCACAGCACACCAAATAGCATCGCTGGGAGCAAAAAAACGAGTAAGACGTGAGAAAGATAGAAGCTCATATTTACCACTGACCATTCATGCACAGTGCATCAGACAGATAAGTCACTCAAAAAACCAGAACAACCAGACCACAAACTGCAGCCTGGTTGTTACGCAAGGAAGGTTACTTAATGCCTACGTACTTAAACTTGTATTGAGCATCAAATGGTTTGAACCAACGACCAACGCCAGTTTCTTCATCCGTATGACGTAGCAAACCCGCTTTTGACGGTGGATCGATGTGGAATGTAAGCTCGTAGTTACCCACACCTAACATGTTGATGTTTGAGCCGTAGTGAGGACCATCTGCTGCTACCATCGGCATGAAGGTCCCCTCTTGCACTTTACCGGTATCGACGTTTTTCAACGTGTAGTTAATGGTTAGGTAAGGGATCCACTCACCCGCACCAAAGCCGTTTTTGTTACCAGCAAGAGCATGGATGTCTGCCTCTAAGTGCACTTCCGATTTAGAAGCTGCACGCATCATACCTTGAGGCTCCATCGTAACGGGCTTAAGGTAAACAGCAGCAATCTCCATACCATTCATTTCAAGAGGTTCACCAGCTGGGTGCTCAACGAAAGGTAGATCATTTGCCATAGCCATGCCTGATAGAGCTGAAGCAGCCACTGCGGTAGCGATGAGTTTTTTATTCAACATAGTAATGTCCTTTACTTACTTGATTTTACAAAGATTTTTTCATGTTTAACAACGAGCTTGCTGAGCAAGATCTCGCTTACTTCTTGCTTTCATTACGATGAGCGCAAAGACTGCTGCCACGATAAGCGCCAGTTGAGGCAGCAAAGTTTCCATGTATGGGTAAATGCCCAACGGAGCAAACTCTGGCGCGCCTGAAATTAATGTCGGTTGGAATAACTTGCCTTCAATCAGCTCTAGGACACCTTTACCCGCAAAGACAAACGCCATCAGATACATGAATCCGCCAGTAAAGATGAAGAAAGGTTTCAGAGGGAGCTTGACCACGCTATAGCGCATAACAAAGAAGATCACCGCGAGCAGTAGCACGCCAATAGCGAATCCAGCAATCAGGGCGACCATGGTTTGAGAGTTGGTATCGGCTGCCAAAGCAAAGTAGAACAAGACCGTCTCTGCACCTTCACGGTAAACCGCTAGGAAGCTCGCCAGCCATAAACCAAAGAGAGAGCCTGTGGTGATCGACGTGGCAAGTTTGCTTTCGAGGTAGCGCTTCCATTGAGCGGCTTCAACTTTGGAAAGCAGCCAGTAACTCATAGAGAACAGCACGACAACAGCAATCAACATGGTGATGCCTTCAAGCAGCTCTCGACTTGCGCCAGAGTTTTCAAATAGCCACTGGAACAATACCGCGGTGATCGCACTGGCAATCAGACCAACAACGACCGAATTTTTGACAACATGTAGCTTGTCAGAGGCATCGTTTTTGATCAGGTAAGCGGTAATGGCGGCAACGATAAGCAGCGCCTCCAATCCTTCACGGAAAATAATGGTGAAGCTCGCGATCAACATCGCCCACCAACTCAAGTTGCCTTCAGATAGATTGCCTGCTGCATCCATCAAGCCTACTTTTAGCTTTTGCACTTGCTGGTCAATATCAGCCTGAGCTTGATTTGCCTTTAGCATACTGACAATACGGGTGAAGTAGCCTTCAAGTTCTGATTTGAATGCGCTGTCTCTCGACCCCACCGCATTTTCCATACCTGATGCTTCAAAATGATCGAAGTAAGCGTCTTGTACCGCAAGAATAGCCGCCGTTTTGTCACCATGTTTATAGCTATCAATAGCGCCATCAATCGCAGTCATGATATCGCTGACGACTGGGTTCCAATCACGTGCAGCAACTGCTGTATCGGCGTTCTTCGCAGTATCAGGAACTTGGAAATCGCGAGTCGCTGGCAGACCCGGTAATTCGTCTTTCAACCCTTGAACCAAGGTCGACAACTCATACCCAAATCGGATCAGGTTTTGTTGATTAAAAGGTTGCTTGGTGATTTTGGCAATAGAGCGGAACGCCGCGTTGTATTCTGCCGAACGCTCTGCAGATCGATGTAACCGAATAGCGATTTCCAGCTCGGTATTTTTGTACCCTTTGAACTGCGCTTGTTGCACTAAATCGAATGCACGTTGTTGTTTTTCTGCTGCGCTTTCTGGTTGTTCGCCAGATTCACGATATTCAGTCAAAGCCGCATTGAGCTGGGTGTCGATGCTTGTGACCGCTTCACGCCAAAACGGCAAGATATCCTCGGTATGTAGATTGGTGTTTTCAGCTTTAAGTTGGTGACCTGACGCCAAGATCTCCGGCAGACCCAGAATTTCTTTTTTCAACCAATTGATTTCCGTATCCACTTCATCAACTGGTTTTCCCGCAACGATTAACTTGCGAATGTCACCAAACTTCGCCTCTAGTTGATACGCGTATTGCTGCGAGTAATTAATTCGTACCGGACCTTCTAGGCTTTCAAACACCTCGAAATACGCCATTTGTACTGTTGTTTTTGCTTGGTCTTTATCGCCTTGTTCATAAAGCTGAGATGCTTTATCTAAGCGCTGCGCAATGTCGTTGACCGCACTGTCATAGTCAATCGCAAAGGCAAAAGAGGAATAAATAGAGACAAGCAACACCAAGAGTGTTGAGAACGTCGTTTTCTTTACCGCCAACATAGTTCGTCCACAAAACATGAATATTTCGTGAACGCTATTGCAAATTATTATCATTTACAATGAGTAAAATTTGCTGGGTGAAAACAACCATGAAGCACGTATAAGTGGTAAGAAGCTATCGCCTCAAATGTAAGGCTATGATTTTGTGGAGATATTTGCGTTACAGGATTTTTTAGTATTCATCTGGATAATAAATACGACAAAATCGACAAAACTTAAGTTTTCACTTCTGATGACAGGATATCATCCTGTTGTGAACTGTTTTCATCCGAATAAAAGTGCATATAAAACGAAAGTTCACAGCCCAATAAAAGTAAAAATGTAGAAATAAAGTCTGTATACCCAAGTGACTTCAAGATGCAGGACGAAGAAGATAGGCTCGAATAGCTGGCAAAAGGAAAATACCCACGACACATGCCATGGGTATTTCATTTTCCAGTTCGATTACATCACACACTCTTTGGCGGCTTGCGCTTTTTCGATGCCTTCTTCAATCAAAGATTTGGTTTCTTCACTACCGATCGATGACATTACTTTATCCATCACCTTATCCACCGTCGACTCTGAAGACGCTTCCACCAAACAAGCGTATGCGTTGGCAATATGCTCTTTTGCTTCAATCAAGGCTTGTGGATCACTGAAATCCACATTCATCGCTTCCTCTACAGATGCAGCTAACTGTTCTGCAGATTCAGCAGCATCACCAAACTGATCGAGATTGAATGCATCTTCTACCGATTCCATCTGCTCTTGAACCGTATCAATCGCTTTGTTTGCTGCTTCTTGTGCTTGGTCAATGGCTTTGCTTGCGTCATCACAGCCAGCCAGCGCCACTGCCAATACCATTATTGAGATTGTCTTTTTCATGTTTGTTCTTCTAACAAGTAAATCGCTCATCATCACAATACGTGATAAGCCAATAGATTTTAATTCAAGAGTTGTAAGAAGAGGAAACAGAAATACTTGAAAGCCCTAAAAACAAAAGCCGCTAAAACGAGCGGCTTTTGTTTTTATATTAACTTAACTGTTTAACCAACGGCTAAGCTATTCTACCGTGGCTAATCGCCATCATTTCATCATACGACCGTTGTAACGCATCAAATGTCCACTCGAAGTACACTCTTCGCTCCATCAGTGGCGCAATTTGATCGGCATAAAATGATTCAATAGTAAGGTCAGAGTACTCAACTTGCAGACTATCGCCGTCCGTCCCCCAATCTTCGTATTCACGATTACCAATGAGATCATAAAGATTGTTACTTAAGAAGCTGTATATCACTAAGAATGATTTTACTGCATCTTCAGAAAAGTTAAGCATGCCGGCAATCTGCGCCACGTCATACGACTTTTCTTTATCACCTTGGTTAATATCAAGCCTTACCAATTGGGTCTCCCACGTTGCCAATTCACCGTGGGAGTCCAAGACATGTTGATTCAGGGCTTCAAACACCTGAAAAAAGTCTTGGATCATTGCAATGTATTTGTCAGACATAACGTCCCTTATTGTATTTGGTGAACGGACGATCTTCGCCGCCGTATTGTTGCTCACCCTAGCCAGTGGTTGTTAAAACGTAGACTACAAGTTGCAGCATTGCATACTGCCTCTGTAATCTTATTGTCATTTTTGAGTGATTAGTCAACTAATAGCGAAGGGTCGTCAATGCCCATGTAATCACACAATTCACGCTTAATGCGGTGGAAGTCTTGGATTGAAACGAAGTAGTCGGCGTAATCGGTTTTGCCTTCAATACCAATATGAATCGATGTAAAAGTCTCAATTGCCGCGGTAATTTCAATGAAATCATTCGCTAGCGAGAACGTCACAACATGATCCATATTTAGGTAACGCCCTGACTCGATTTTTAATGCCTTCGCCATGATGATTTCCTACAGCCTAAAAGTAATAATGAAATTCGGTAACTGAACAACAGACCGATGAACAGCCACACAGTGACTGAAATTCTGCGCCAAGATTGACGTGAGACTATCATAAGCGCTCGCCTTCAAAATTAGAGCCAAACCGCACTTTCACTTGGATTTACTTACAAATGAAACATTTACCAAAAATCTGACCGCAAATTCACAAACAAGGTAAAAAGCGCGTGTATTTCACAAAATATACAAACAAAAAGACCGCTGAATTAGCGGTCTTAAGAGGGTTCACAGGACAAGAGCATTAGATGTTGATTTGGTACATCGCGAAATAAGTATCCGCTTGGATAACATGCTTTTGGTTATGCTGTTTCAGCGCTTCAACAGCGTTTACAAATGGGTCATCTCCTGCAAATGCTTCCGCTAACTTGGAGTATCGCTTAGAAGACGAGAACAACACATGCGCCAGTTCTTCTGCACTGACTTCTAACTCTACTGTCTCTTTATAAACGTTGACCGCTTGAAACCCTTCACAATCGCTGAAGTTGATAGCATGGTCGTAGTTGGATTCAACCAAGTCCATCTCGATACCAAGCTGCTCAAGAGATTTTTCTAGCAGCACTTCAAAATCATAAACCACGACATGTGCTTTAGGCTGGCAAACACGCTGTAGCTCTGCCAATAAAGCCGTTGATTTTGCATAAGAGAGCGAGCCAGCAAACGTCACCACATCCACGCTACTGTCTGAAAGAGGTACGTGTTCACCGTCACCAACATGATATTCAATACTTACTGATGGTTTGGCTTGTTCAATCATTGATGTGCTCGGGTCAACCCCATGAACCTGCTGACAGAACTTAGCCAAAGCAAACGTCGATACGCCCGTGCCGCAGCCGATATCCAACCCCAATTGAAACTGAGGTAACTCTTCCAAATTGGCTTTCAAAATCACTTGATGCAGTGGCGGACGATAAGCCGCGTAGTGCTTAGAAATGGCTTGGTTGTATTCTTCGCTCACTGATGTTCTCCCAAAAAACTGTCGATGTTAATTAATCGTATAGTGTCGGATATTACTGCCACTCAAAAGCAAAAAGCCACTCAATCGAGTGGCTCTATCTCACAACTTTAAATCCTTAGCGATTTTGTACTAAACGCAGCAAGAAACCGACCTATAGCTTAGGCTCCGCTTCAAACTGTTTAAGCTCATCAGTAATCTCATTCCATGGCGCTTTCGAACCTACAAAAATGTGGAAACTCGGTTTGTCGGCAGGGATATCGTCAAGGATACCTAAACGAACATTCACAATACCGTTGTTCTTTTTCGAATAGAGGCTAGATCCGCAATGACGGCAGAATGAGAGTTCGGTATTTGCGCTCTTCTGATAGGTTTGGATATGCTCTTCACCTTCGATAACTATCAGCTTGTCGAGTGCAACACCTCCCGCCGATGAATAGTCAGAACCCGTAAACTTGCGGCATTCAGAACAATGACAATTGCCCATGTATTTGAATTCATCTGCAACTTCGATTTTTACCTTGCCACACAGACATGAACCTTTGAGTACTTCCATTTTTTAGTCCTTCTCTTATTGGAATTACGGTAACCATGCCAGTCCCATACAACGAAATAAAGATAAGTAAGTCAGGTTTGCAAAAATGGAACGACAAATTGGAAGTAAAGAAACAGAAACACAAAAGCCGAGCATGACGCTCGGCTTTCTCAATTTTGTTCGGTCAATTTAGAACACGCAGTGCTTAGCAAAGCCAGTCGCTTCGTTGGCTGTCCAATCACCTTTTGGCTTCTCTTTTAAATCTTCACACCACTGCTCGCTACCGATGCCATCTTGCAGAACGCAGTGCTTTGCAAAATCTACTGCGTTATCAGCGGTCCACTCTGTTTTAGACTTGTCACGCATGTCTTTACACCAAGCTTCTGTGCCCACTTCGTCAGTACATGCGGTAAGCGCTGTTGCCGCTAGCAGTAGCATTACCAATTTTTTCATAAATTCAGGTTCCACTTTCAATTGATGAATGGACTATACCCAAAATATCAGCGCAAGTGTTAAGACTCAGACAATTTATCGACGTTCGCTCTGTAAAAGACGTGAAATTCGGCGAAATCAACCTAACTGTATCAATAAGCGAGTAAGTACTAGCCGTTGAGCTAAAGACGACGAGCTTGGGTCAATGCTTGGAGATTTGCAGAGCCGGTACCAAAGCACGCTAAACGCAGCTCTAATGCCATTTGTTCAAAGTGATCGACAACAGACTGTGTGCTGAGTGTTGCGGCTTTTAATACCGCACCAGCTTGCCCAACTAGATTGGCACCCAGATGTATCGCCTTCGCGGCTTCTAAGCCGTTATGCACGCCACCAGACGCAATTAAAGGTAAGTCAGGGTATTGAGCGTGAATTTGCTCTAAACACTTGGCCGTTGGAATGCCCCAGTCACGAAACAACTCAGCTGCGCGCTGCATCTTATTGTCTGTCTGACAGTAACCTTCGACCGCTGACCAACTTGTACCACCAGCGCCTGCAACATCAATCGCATCCACGCCCACTTCGACAAGTTGTTTCGCCACTGCGCCACTGATGCCAAAACCCACCTCTTTGATGATCATCGGGACATCAATGCGCTGTTTTAGCTGCTCAATCGATTTAAGCACACCAATCCAATCATGGTCGCCATTCTGTTGAAAAGCTTCTTGCATAGGGTTGAGATGCACAAATAAAGCGTCCGCTTGGATAAAGTCGACCGCACGTTGGGCGTTGTCGAGACGTTGTTTGTCTCTCAGTTGAGCGGCACCCAGATTGGAATACAAAGGCACGCTCTTGGCGAGATCACGAATGGTTTTACCCAGACCTGAATGTAGGCTGTCTTCTAGGCTCACTCGCTGTGAGCCAACCCCCATCGCAATGCCCATTTCACTAGCCGCTTCTGCCAAACGACAGTTGATGATTTCTGCGTCTTTTGCGCCGCCAGTCATCGAACTGATCAAAAACGGCAACGCCAATGAATGACCAAGAAACTCGCTCGAAAGATCGATGGTGTTAAAGTCACATTCAGGCAATGCGCAATGCTCAAATTCGACAGACTCAAAGCCCGCCGTTTTGCTTTTCATGTTCATGTCATGATGTAAAACAGCGTCTAAATGTAAGTCTTTTCGATTAGATTGCGGAGCCATAATGTCACCCTAAAGTAAAACAGTCGCGCAGTATTGCGATCCTTGTCATTGCCGTCAATGCGAAAATTCGGAAATTGAACAATTTATTCGCCGAATCGAGCCTTGTAGGCTCTGGTCTTATGACTAAGGAATCATATTAAGGAGCAGCGTTTAAAACACTGCGCCTCACTGCTCTATTAAGCTTGGGTAACGATTAACAATGTTGCCACTCCGATGTGCCAAGAGTGGCAGTTCTATACGCCATTTGAGCTATTGAGTCTCGACCGATTGAATAAGTGCCACCACAGTGCTGGTTGTAGGCGGTTTGAACTGGTCTGGATCATCACAGAATTGAATTTTGCCTTTCTCTTCAACATGGAAAAGCGGAATCATCAAATTGTCTTTGTGGTGATCAAGGTAATGTTGGTAGGTGAAACTCTCGCTTAGCTTGGTGTGTTTGATTTCTGCCCCTTGGCTCAACAAACTTGCCATTTGGGTGTAACTGACGTTGCCACCCATCAGCAATTTGCCGTGATACTCTTCGGCAACCGAGTGTTTTTCATTGCCGTTAGATTTGGTTTTCTGCAGGCAATGTACTTTATCTTCGCCGAATTCGCCGACAAATTGCATACACGCCATGATATTGAAGTGTTGGTCCGGCGTCAGTGCCACCACTTGTCCAATACCAATCAGGTTCAGGTTATCATCCGCATGGCTGGAGATCGGGTTACCGTAGTAATGGTCTAAGCCCAACATGCGAACTTGGCTGATGTAATCCCAGTTAGAATCGGTGAGCAGAACTTTGCGATCGTATCTCGCCAGTGCTTTTCCTATCTCTTGCGCCACTCGGTTTGCGCCAATCAATAGAAAGCCTCTCGGTGCTGGCTCAGCCACACCCAACACTTTAGCCATAGGGCGAGCCGTAGCACTTTGTAGTACCACGGTGCCGATGATCACCATGAAGGTCATTGGCACCAACAGCATGGCTTCTGAAATGCCATATTCTGTCAGCTTGATAGCAAACAGAGACGAGATGGATGCTGCAACAATACCGCGCGGCGCAACCCAAGAGAGGAACAGCTTATCCTTGAAGGTTAAGTTACTGCGAATAGTTGAAGCGAAAATCGAAAGTGGACGCGATACCAACTGCATGAAAACAAACAACATTACCGCACCAATGCCAAGCGCAGCAAAGTCATCAAGACTGATTCGAGCCGCTAAGAAGATGAACAACCCGGTGATCAACAAGATGGTTAAGTGTTCTTTAAAGTGCAGGATCTGCTGAATGTTGATGCCCTTTGCATTTGCTAACCACATGCCCATAACGGTAACCGTCAGTAGCCCTGCTTCCGATTCCATTTGGTTAGAAATCGAGAACACACCGAGCACCACCATCAATACCGCAAATGGCTGAAGGTATTCCGGCAACCAAGCTCGGCGCAAAACGGTAGATACCGCAGCACCGGAGGCAACACCAAGAATCAAACCCACCGCAATGATGGTACCGAATACTTCGATACTGTTTACGGCATTGTGCGAGACAATAAACTCGTACACCATCACCACAAACAGCGCGCCTAGTGGGTCAATGAGAATGCCTTCCCAACGCAGAATATTGGCGAGTTTGGAGCTTGGGCGCACGGTCCTTAGCAATGGTACGATCACCGTTGGACCAGTAACGACGGTTAAACTGGCGAATAAAATCGCAAGCTCCCAAGTAAAGTTAAGGAAATAGTGCGTCGCCACACTGGTTGCCACCCAAGATATGATTGCGCCGACAGACACGATGCTCCACACCGAACCGCTCACACCACGGATCTCTTTAAAGTTAAGGGTTAAACTGCCCTCAAATAGAATCACCGCCACAGCGAGGGAAACTAAGGGGAAGAGTAACCCCCCGAGAATGTCATCTGGATTGAGCCATTGTAGAATCGGACCAACAATGATCCCTGCTAATAGCAAGAACAGAATGGCAGGTAAGCGCATTCGCCACGCCAACCATTGACAACCTAAACCGATAACCCCAACCGCCGACAGCACCAGCGCTTCGTTGCCCACTTGCATTTATCATCACCTAATTTGTTATTGTTATGGTGAGCTTTCGCCCAAAACCAATTAACTCTATAAAAAAGATTAGTTTAGTGTGAATGCTCCGCCAGTTTTCGTTCAAATATGCGACTCTCCCTCAAAATTCTCGGTCTGTGTTGTATACCCAAGTAACCTCGAGATGCTCGGTTCAGCGAGAATGACTGGGTTTGTAGACGCGGCGGCGATTTAAAGGTCTAGCGGGTCTAAATCAAGAATCGACAACAAAGTATACAAGCCCAGTCAACTCGCCCTTTGGGAGCGTGTCATTGACCCGATTGCTGCGTCAAACAACTTGGAAAGAGCGGGCTATTACGCTACGTTGTTTTCCTTGCTAGCTTTCGGTAAAAACAGAGAATCAATGACAACGCTCTGAATCCTGCATCTTGAAGTCACTTGGGTATATATCCCGTTAGCTTGCCACACAGTGAACTAAACTTAGCTAAGTTGCTCAAAGTTAAGGGTTCTCAAACAAGGAAGGGAGTGCAGCAGTTGTTAATCTCATTGGCAGTCATCTTGGCGGTTTGTGCCATAGTCATCACATGGAAAGCAGTCGGTCGAATATCAAGGCTCGAAGACGAAGTGTCTCTGCTTCATAAAGAACTGACAGAGCTGCGTGCGCGTTGGTTTGAGGGAGATACATCAACGACTCCACAGCCTGAGCATAAGGTTACAGCAGCACTGCATGCGTCAACACCACCAGACAGTCTCGTACCACCTAATGATCCGGAGCCTAAATCAGATCCAGAGCCAATAACTGCGCCTCTAGCCGCCAAAGAAATGCCACAACCAATTGTTGAGCCGAGCCTCCCGTCACTCGACGAAGTGCACATTGGTGGTTTAGCCCATAGCAGTGAATCCGTTTTTGAGAAGCAAGCCAATAAACTGCTGAGCAACATCCAAGAAAATTGGTTGGTTTGGGTTGGCGCACTCGCCATGTTGATTGGTGGCGGTTATCTCGTGCAAGTGATTGGCAGTCATATCGAGTTCTCACCAATCATGCGCGTGACCATCGCATTCTCAATCTCCCTTGCTACCGTGATAGCAGGTGAGTGGTTCCATCGCCGTGAGCAAAAATCCTCAGACCGAGCAGAACGAGCGAAAGGTTTTACTTACGTGCCTGCTGCCATTACCGGAACAGGGTTAACAGGGATTTACTGCACGGTGATCTTTGCGTTTGTCTTCTATCAACTATTATCGCCTAGTGCATCGCTGCTGATCTTAGCGGGCGCCGCATTTTCGAGCTTAGCTCTCTCCCTGCGCCAGGGACCTTTAATGGCTGTACTTGGTTTGATCGGCGGCTACTCCGCGCCCCTGTGGATTGGCGGCGCAGAGCCCAACTATTACTTGCTCGCGGGCTATATCACTGCGATTTCAGTTGCCGCGACTTTGTTAATGCAAAAGATCCGACACGCTTGGATTTCACCATCGATGACCGTGCCGCATGTTTTGTGGATGCTTCTGTTGATCGAAAGCATACCAATAGAACAACTATTCTCTTGGCTTACGCTCTTCCTTTCACTCAGTTTGTACCTGTTGTTTGTCGTACCAAGAATGGGCTGGATGCTCAAACCGCGTTACCGTCATTGCCAAGGTAAGTGGACACATCCGCCAACAGGTATTGCTCCGGCTATCACGTTGTTAATGCTGTCGGCATTGGCTCGCATGTCTAGCGTTGATACCGCAGAGATGGTTTACTTCTATGTGTTCTTTATTGCCATGATTTGGCTACCAGCCGTTCGAAAGGCTTGGTCGTTAAGAATCTTTTTACCATCAATTTTGGTGGCTTCTACCGCAATCATGCTGCTTTCTATCGCGCTTGAGTCTATCTATATGGCAGAGGGGCAAACACCAGTATTGGTTGCGCTTGGTGTCAGTATTGCGTTGATTGCACTGCGAACATTATTCCAGACCCTAGCAGGTGATCACTCACGGCTGACGGGTATCCTCTTCCTTGTTCTTGCCCCAGCAATGACATTGATTACCCTGCTCTACGCGTACGAGTTTATGAGTCGTCATGTTTTTGCTTGGACACTCTTCACCGCCGTGATTGCGGTTTATTACGCCTTACTCGGACAGAAATTCAAAGCTCTGGCGCTGGAGTGTTCAGCTATCATGCACGCCATCATTGCAGGAACGGCTTTTGTTTGGCTCAATGACACATGGCTTACGACTGCCATTTCGATTCAAGTGGCAGTAATGGCATTACAAACTCAAGCTAACCTGTTCCGCCCTGCAAGTTGGGCAGTGAAAGTTGCCATGGGGATCTTGGTCGTGCGTCTAACCTTGCTACCATTCATTCCAGAGTGGCAACCCGTTAATGCAGGGCACTGGGCTTGGGTATTGATCAGTTACTTGCCGTCTTTGACGATTCTTGCTTACGCTCGTACTGTATTACATCACTCAGATACAGAACTCGCCAATTGGTTTGAAGGTGCGTTTTTACACGTATTCTTGATGGCAGTGTTTACTCAGACCAACTACTGGCTGACGGGGCAATACAGCTACCTTGGCTACGTCGATTTCACTTCTGCCATTGTGTTTGCCAACCAAGCGTTAGTGATGGGATTGATTTACAGCTATCGCAGCAAGTTCGCGCAGCAATTAGAACGTGTTTATCAAGCTTACAGCTACCTGCTTTGGGGCGTCTTTGTTGTGTTGGTGATGCTACTCAATAGCCTTGAATCACCGTTGATGGTCAATAATGTTTCCGCTGAATCCATGCCTGTGTTTAACATGCTATCACTCGGCTGGCTACTGCCTGCAATTATTTTGCTAGTAACCACTTACAAACACTGGAACACATTGCAAATCTCACGTCCTATTGTTGCTAGCTTTGGTCTTATCTTAGCGGCAACTTGGCTAGGTATGTCGATTCGCCAATTCTGGCAGCCTATCTCGATGACGCTAGCTCAACCAACGGGTATGGCAGAGCTGTTTACCTACTCGATTGCTGGTTTGATTGTCGGCGGCTTACTCACTTGGGTAGGCGCAACACGTAAAGCGATGACGATTCAACGCATTGGTTTGGCAGTGTTGGCGTGCGTCGCGCTTAAGGTATTCTTGTGGGATGTAAGCTCACTAGATGGCTTCTGGCGAGCGGTTAGCTTCTTGGGGTTGGGGGCGTCACTGATTGGACTTGGGTGGTTGTTCCAAAAACTCCATCGTTCGGTTGCAGGACCTGTTGAGCAAGCAGAATAGTGTTTGAACAAAGAAAGAGATTCCCGACGTCGCTCTCGGGAATGACCCAGAAGAGTATTGAGCGGTTGACGAATTCTAAAGCGGAATACGCGCCTAATGATCGTCTTTTCAGAGTTGAGGAATTAAGTGTCTGGAATCTCTCTTTTAATCGCAAACTAGAAAGGCGATTCCCAACTCTTTTCTGGTTTTTGAAACCACATATTGAATCGAGAAGGGAATCTTGGAGTGTTCTTGAAAGGTTATTTCAGGAGCGCCACAACCGTATGGCGACGCACATTCGCTTGTGCATTAAGCGCTTGGAACGTTGAGGTAAATTGATCTGACGTTGCCATAAATCCATCGAGTTTCGAATTCACATCCTCGGCACTCATCTGGTTAGATTTACTTTGCACCGAACGCATCTGAGCACTCAACTCACCGTGAAAAGCTTTGGCTTCTTCCAAGCTGGTTTGCACTTGTCTTAAATGCTGATTCACCTTGGCAATAGTTTGTTTGATGCCATCTCGAGAACCTAGGTCAAAGCTTAACTCTGCAATACCGTCAGGTTCCGATTTTAGGTTCAGGACATTGGCGTGTCCCGCTGGGAATCGATGTCCTTCACCCGTCACCAATACCTTTTGCTGCATTTGCTGATAAGCAGTATCGCGCGCTTCAAATAAAATAGTGCCGTCTTCCGCCAGTGATGCGCGCATTCCCATCGCAATCAAACTGCGATCGAGCATTTTCACCGTACGCGCACCATCCGCCTGACCGTCAAACTGGATCATCACCGATTGACCCTGCGGAAAATCCAAGCGAATTTGCTCTGCTTTTTCACTCAAACGATGTACGTTCAAACCCGGGATAGAGAAGCGGCGAATATCGGCTTTATCCAGTTTTAGGTGCAGTTCGTTATCAATCACCTTTTGTCCATCAAAACGCGCCTGATCAACCACTTGTTGAATGGACGTTTTGGAGCGAACTAAGCTGTCTTGCAAACCAGGGACGTTCTGTGTGCCTTGGCTAACGGCTTGGGTCAAACCTCGCTTAATTTGAGTCAGCTCTCTACCAATCACTTGCAGCGATTTTGATGCGATCTGCACAGCAGTTGCTTGTTGCTGACCTTGAGTAAGCTGAATACCGGAAACAGAATAGGCTGACGCGGTGTCAGCCTGAACTTGCCTAGGACGCGGTTTAATCGCACTGCTCGTATCCGCTGAGCGGGTCGGCATGATAGAGGCTTGTTCTTGCCCACCTAAGCGTATACTGTGGGGTCTTACCTCTACTGTGCTCATCACCATATAAAACTTCCTTAAATACGATCAAACAGGTTGAGATCGTTGATCTTAACGTAGCTAGCTTGCGTTGCTTGTAACGCTGCCATGTAGTTGCTCAAACGTACTGATGCTTCACCGTAATCGAGCGCAGACAAATCGTTCGTCACTTTATCAACAAACAGCTTGTTTTCGCCGTGAGCTCCATCCATCAGATCTAGGTTGTTGTGGCGTCCACCAATCTCTGTGATAGCACCTAATACGTTTGCAGAGGTATCATCAATGGCAGCAAGGCTAGCGTCCACTTCAGCTCGAAAATTCGGACTCGGCTTCTCAAATTCTGCAATTAAAGCATCAAGTTGGTTCAGCACATTGTCGCCACTGCCAAGCTCTAAAATGTCTTTAGCGGTCATGTTGGATTCCATGGTGACGCCTTTAGCAACCGTCACAACACGCTTATCACTGTTGCCGTCTACTTGGTAAACACCGCCCCCGTTACTCACCGCTGGTTTGTCGGTTTGGGTGCCTGAAAACAAGTAATGA
This sequence comes from Vibrio sp. SSH13-20, assembly GCF_040104475.1. Classification (NCBI taxonomy): domain Bacteria; kingdom Pseudomonadati; phylum Pseudomonadota; class Gammaproteobacteria; order Vibrionales; family Vibrionaceae; genus Vibrio; species Vibrio sp. SSH13-20. The sequence continues at coordinate 138,203 of NZ_JBECOU010000001.1, read as the reverse complement.
CCTTCTTCGTCTTGTGCATTAAAGGACGACTGTATGGCATCTCGGTAGCTTTTTAGTTCGGTAACCATGCCGCTGCGGTCATCATCGGTTAACGAGCCATTTGCCCCCCAAAGCACCAAATCGCGAACACTTTTCAGGCTTTCATTCACAGAATCCAAATGTGTTTCTTGCGCAGAAAGCGTCGTTTTCAGATTGGCAATATTGCTTTGGTACTGACCGATTGCGCTGTTTTCACGCTCAAGGTTAAGTAGCTTAATGGACGCCATTGGATCGTCTGAAAGCTTGGTCAGTCGATTACCTGTCGACATTTGTTGTAGCACATTCCCCAAGCCTGCGTTGTTAGTTTGCAGACTTTGCAGCATCATTTGGCTGAATTGAGTGTCACTGATTCGCATATCGAGTTCCCTTTAGAAAAGCTGCAATACAGCATCGAAAAGTTGGTTAGCTGTGCTAATGACTTTCATATTGGCATTGTGTGCGTTAGCAAACGTCATCAAGTTCGCCGCTTCTTCATTACTGTTAACCGCACTAACATTATCGCGTGCCGCGTGAGCTTGCTTGTTCATTGCGGTTTTTGCTTCATAATCTGCCGCAGCTTGGCGCGCTTTAATCGCCGTTTCACCAACCATTGCGGTAAATGCATCGTTCAAGCTCAAAGAACCAAAACCTGTAATGGCGACCGGTTTGTTGCTCAACTTAATCAAGTTATTCAGTACGTCGGCATTACCTGGCGCGCCATCACTTGAGAATGCCAATTCCTCTGCGCTGATTCCCGTAATTTTTAAGCTAGATGAAGGGTTTGCTGGGTCGTAACTGAACAAAGGTTTACCCGGATTACCTTTAAGGTCTTTACCCGTCGCAAGTACCGCGTTGTACTCGTCTGCCATCGCCTTTGCCATATCGTCTAGTGCCACTTGGTTTGGCATTAGGATTTCTGTTTGATAGTCGTTAATCGCTCCCAATTTGCCGCCGACAGATTGATCGAGACCAAAACTTTGAGAAGCAAACTCAACATTTAAATCAGCAAGATAAGGATCGGAAGGATTTGGCTTCGACGTTAGCTGGCCGTAATCAGTCCCCATCACCAAAGGCTGACCTGAAGCGAGTGTCACCTGCATGCTTCCATCAGCTTGATCCGTTGTCTTGATTTCAACGATCTGAGAGAGCTCACCAATCAAAACATCACGAGTATCCATTAGCTGAGCCGGGTTACCGCCCGTTCCCTGCATTTCGACAATCTGCTTGTTTATGTGAGCGATGTTCGCCATCAAGCTATTGGCATGATTTAACGCCGCATTACGTTGCTCACTCATGTCTTTATGCTGATTATGAAGCGACTCGGTTAACGTATTGAAGCGACGCGCTAACGCTTCTGATTCGTTGATAATTTGCTGACGGTATGGGATTGATTCTGGTTTTACTGTGGCATCATTCAAAGCTGCGTTAAGCGAATCCAAGCCCGCAGAAATACTAAAACCATCAGCGCCAAGCGTACTTTCAAGCTGGCTCATTGCGGTAGTGTAACCACTTGAGTATGACGCTAGGCTGTTTGTCGACCAAGTCTGTTTGACCAAAAACTGGTCTGTTACGCGGCGAATACTTGTGACTTCAACACCAATGCCCGGACTGAGCTTGTTGTACTTGCCATCCCCGACAGATGCCATAAGCGCTTGTTGACGGCTGTATCCTGGCGTATTGATGTTTGCCACGTTTTGTGCCGTCACTTCAAGTGCGACTTGGTTTGCGTTCAAGCCTGAAAGGCCGATATTAACAAGGTTCATTTACAGCTCCATTTTTCTGATCAGCGGCTGAGTAAACGCGGTCGTCATACCGGCTTCACCGAGCACTTGTTTAACAGAGGCGACCACTTGCTGCACGGAATTAACTACATCAGTGACTGTGGCGATATCATCACTTTCAAGTTGTGACTTGCGTTCAAGCGAAGTCACTTTTCCATCATTCGCCGAAGAGATACTGCGTGATTGGTCGAATGCTACCTCACGCATTGATGGGCTTAGCTGTTGAACCAGCATATTGGCAATGCCCGCATTTTGCTTTTTAGCAAGCTCCATTGCCAGTTGACCGTCATACATATCGCGAAACACACCTTGTTGTTGGCTAGCAAACGGACTGTCTTTGTCAGCCAACACGTCACTACTGCTGCGCATTTGACGAAGCACCATTTGCAGAAACATGGCTTCAAACTGACCTGCAACCACTTCCAAGGCACCTTCTTGATCACGGCTTCTCTTGATGTTCGCTAGCGCACTATTGTCGTGATACAACATGGAGCTCAGTTTGGCTTGATCGTTACTGGTATCTAATTTCATCTCAAACTCCTTAAATCACGACAAGCTCGGCATTCAACGCACCCGCTTCACTGAGTGCTTGCAGAATCGACATCAGATCCGTCGGTGTTGCACCTAAGCTATTCACTGCATTGACGATGGTGTTCAGCTCCGTTCCCGGCGGCCATATCACCATTTGCGCAAGCTCTTCATCAACGTTAATTTGCGTTTGATCTATGACTTTTGTATCACCACCAGCAAAGGCGTTCGGCTGGCTAACTTGCTGCGATTCCGATATACGGACAGTCAAGTTACCGTGGCTAACTGCCGCTTCGCCTACTTTGACATTTTTACCTATGACAACGGTGCCAGTACGAGAGTTGAAAACAATTCGAGCCGGTTTACGACCTTCTTCCACGCTCATCTCTTCTAGCATCGACATCATGGTTACACGCTGCTGGGTATCCATTGGTGCTCGCATTTCAACGCGCGCTTTGTTGATTGCTTTCGCTACATTTGGACCAAAGGTGTTGTTGATTTCACGGGCGATGTTTTTTGCAGTAGTGAAACTCGGTTTACGAAGGTTTAACGTGATTTCACCACGCTGGTTAAAGTCTGTTTCGATTTCTCGCTCCAACGTTGCACCGTTTGGAATACGACCTGCAGTTGGAGTGTTCACTTCTACCTTGGAACCGCTTTTGCCTTCTGCCGATAAGCCACCAACTACCACACTACCTTGGGCGATGGCATAGACTTCACCATCAATACCGCGCAGTGGTGTAAGTAATAGCGTACCGCCACGTAAGCTTTTCGCGTCACCAATTGAAGAGACCACAACGTCGAGTGTTTGACCCGGTCCCGCCATTGGATCTACCGATGCAGTAACACTCACCGATGCCACGTTACGTAGTTTCGGGTTCATGCTGTCATCAATTTGTACACCAAATTGGCGTAGCATGTTGGTAATCGATTGAGCAGTGAATTTAACTTGGTTCCGATCACCTTGACCTGCCAAGCCCACTACCAAACCGTAGCCGACCAATTGGTTTTCTCGGATGCCCTGAACATCCACCAAGTCCATGATCGGAATTTCCACTTCAGCTTGCGAAGTGGCAGGAAGTCCCAAGGTCAATGCCAATAGGAAAGAAGAAAAGAATGCGTTAATTGGCTTCATTAGAATGGTACCCATGGGCTGTTGAAGAACTGCGTCAGCCACCCAGCTGCGTTGCTGTCAGCTAATGCGCCGCGACCCGCATAGGTGATACGAGCATCTGCAATACGCTGAGAAGAAACTTGGTTGCTACGGTTGATATCATCAACACGCACGATGCCAGTTAGGCGAATAAATTCATCGCCTTGGTTAAGTCGCAACCACTTTTCACCGCTAATACGAAGCACACCATTTGGTAGCACTTCATGCACAGTAACCGTGATTGCACCCTGTAATTTGTTGCCCTGTGAACTAGAAGCGCTGCCATCAAAATTACGGCTACCGTCCACGCTTACACCCAATTCATCGATGGTTTTAGTGCCAATGGTTGGCGCAACAAAATTTACAGTGGAGCTTTTACCAAACTTAGTGCCTGCTTTTTTGCTGGATTCCGTCTCTTCCGATAGCTGCACCGTCAAGACATCACCAACACGGTAGGCACGTCGGTCTTGGAATAACGTCATGGTGTATTGGTGACGATAAAGGCTACCTGAGTTTGCTTCTGGCAAGGTGTAATCCAACACCGGCGGCGCGTATTCCTCTGCATTTGGTTCAGGCGGAATAAACTCCTGACGCCCAGCACATCCCACCAGCAACACGACGGCAACTGCCCAACTTTTCGAAAGCCATTTCATTGCTTTTTCCTTCATCATCACCAATTTCTTACCTACATTGCCTGTGCGACAAACTTCAGCATGTCATCCGCTGCAGAAACGACTTTTGCGTTCATTTCGTATGCGCGCTGAGTTGTGATCATGTCGACCATCTCTTCAACAACTTGCACGTTAGAGCCTTCTAAAGCCCCTTGCTTAATGCTGCCCGCGCCATCTTCACCTGCGATTAACTCGTCAGCTGGTCCGCTTGCTGCTGTTTCACGGAACAAGTTGCCACCCACTGCTTCTAAGCCCGCAGGGTTAATGAACTTAGCCAGAGTGATTTGCCCTAGTTGCTGCGGCGTCGGGTCATCGGCTGACGTAGTTGTTACCGTGCCATCCACACCAACAGAGAATGAAATGGCGTTATCTGGGATCTGAATTTGAGGCTCTAGTGGTAGACCTTGACTGTTCACCATCAAACCTTCTGAGTTGATATGGAACTGACCATTTCGGGTGTACATGATCTGACCGTCAGAGTTTTCGATTTGGAAAAAGCCCTGACCCATTACCGCCAAGTCGAACTCACCAGTCGTGTTTTGTGTGTTACCTTGTGTGAAGACTTTTTGCGTCCCCACGACACGAACACCAGAACCCAACTGAACACCGGTTGGTAGCTCGTTAACTTGGTCAACTTGCGCGCCTGGCTGACGCTGAATGCTGTAGAACAGGTCTTCAAACACTACTCGGTCACGCTTAAAGCCGACCGTGTTGACGTTTGCTAGGTTGTTCGAGATGGCAGTCATTTTCGTATCTTGAGCTGCCATGCCCGTTTTACTTACCCATAATGCTGAATGCATTGGTTATCTCCTTTGTGGCAGGAATTATCTAGAAGCACGATTTACGTTGAGCAAAAAGTGTTATCTCGCTGCCATCAATTTGTTTCCGGCTTGCGCCAAGGTTTCTGCGGTTTTCATCATGCGAACTTGCATCTCGAAGTTGCGCGTCAGTGACATCACGCTGAGTAGTTCATCGATGGCTGAAACGTTACTACCTTCGATATGCTCTGGTGCCAATTGCACCGTTTCATCAGCGACAAAAGGCACACCATCAACACTGTGCAGTAAGCTGTCGCTTTCTTTCTGAAGTTGGTTAATGGCAGGTTTCACCATTTTTAAAGTGCCAACTTCAACTTCTGCACCACCGCCCGGTGGGATCACAGACACGCGACCGCGCTCACTGATCTCAATCTTTTGAAAATCAGGCACGATCATTGGTCCGTTTTCACCTACAACGGGAAATCCATTGATACTCATGGCACCAAACGTATCGATTTTGATGTTACCCGCACGCGTGTAAGCCTCATTTCCAGCCGGTGTTTCTACTGTTAGGTAGCCTTCACCCATGATCGCAACGTCTAAGGGGCGTCCCGTTTTCATGATGTCGCCAGAATCAAAACGCGTCGATGCAGAGTTCGTCACCACCATGGTGCGACCATCAAAGCCCGCACCTTGCAATTCAACGCTTCGTACACGTTCCATATCCGCACGGAAACCAGCGGTGTCGGCGTTCGATAAGTTGTTAGAACGAACGTGCTGAGCCTTAAGAACTCGGCTCGCACCAGACGTTGCAGTAAATAACAAGCTATCCATGCAATACTCCCATTACACTGCGTTGAACAGAGCTTGAGTTAGCTTGTCGTTGGTTGAGATGGTTTTGGCGTTCGCTTGGTAGTTACGCTGCGCCGTCATTAGCGCGACAAGCTCACTGGTTAAGTCAACGTTAGAGCCTTCCAATGCACCCGGAGTAAGGTCACCCAGTGTACCTGTACCCGGAACGCCCATGATCGGCGCACCAGAGCTAAAGCTTTGTGTCCAAGCGGTACCGCTCACTTTCGATAGACCTTGCGTGTTAGCAAAGTCCGCAAGCACTACTTGACCTTGAAGTTGAGATTGACCATTGGTGTACGTCGCGTAAACCATGCCGTTGTCTTCCACTCTAACGCCAGCAAGTTCACCCGATGTGTAACCATTTGGATTATTGGTGCTCACGCCAAATGCAGCACCAAACTGAGTACTACCTGAAAGGCTAATATCAACGCTCATTGCGTTTGCACCCGCGGCTGGGAATGCCACATTAAATGCGCCAGCAGGAGAAGCCAGCGTACCATCGGTATTGAATTGAACGGTTTGAGCTGTTGCAGGTGTCGTAGGCGCGCCATCCACTTCTACATTCACTTGCCATTCGTTATCTGACGTTTTAGTGAAGTACTGAGTCACCGTATGGGAATTGCCTAGCGAGTCGAAAACCTTGGTGGTGTAAGAAGAGTTGAATGATTTAGGGTCCGAAGAATCAAATGGATAAACCGCTTGATCAATCTTGGTCGCACTTGCATCGAAGTTAGCAACAAATTCTAAGCTGCTTGTTGCTTTAGCACTCAGAGAAGAAGTGGATACCTTGATATCGCCGACTGAACCTGTTTGCAGGTTATTATTGTTGTCAACGCTGTAGCCTTGTAGTTTGGTTCCGTTGTTCGCGGTGACGAAATTATTCTTATCTGTGCTAAATACACCAGCACGGGTGTAGAGCATTTGACCCATAGAGTCTTTGGTCACAAAAAAACCGTTGCCGTTAATGGCTAGGTCCATTGCTCTGCCAGTACCCGTTACAGAACCGTTTTTTTCGAAGTTCTGAGAGATTGACGCCACTTCTACGCCGCCTGGCTGCATGCCGTTGTAAACCGCCGCGAATTCAGTACGACCGCCTTTGAAACCATACGTCGATGCGTTAGCAATGTTATGACTGATGGTGTTCAATTCTGTATTGGTCGCGTCCAGACCACTAAGTGCGATGTTAAAACTCATAAATAACCTCTGATTTCCTTATTTGGTTAAGCACCAAACTGAGTAATTTGATAGAAAGGAACGTTGCCAACGCCTTGAACATTGACCAGTGCTGAGCCACCTGAGCTTGGAATACGAACCTGCTCAACCGTGCCTGCCAGCAAAACTTTAGGGCTTTTCTGCCCATCTTGAACTTCCACCGCAACGGTGTACTTACCCGGTTTCAAACCGAGCTCTTCAGGATTAATGGAGAATTCCAAATCACCAGCAGCGTGCGCGCCAAGAGGCACTTTCGTTGATTGACCAAACTGGTCTTTCACCACTAGCGTTACTTGGTTAGAACCATGTTCTAGTTCTATCTTGCCGTTTTGCGCGCCTTCACCGAGTTCAAACTCATTCGATGAAACGTACACGGTTTGACCAACCAAACCAGCGGTCGAAAGCACTTGCATGTTGTCGAGTAACACCATGCTGTTTTGCATCAACTTCGACATGTTTTCGGTACTCTGCACCTGAGAAAACTGCGCAAGTTGACCAACGTACTCGGTTCCGTCTAACGGGTTTAGTGGGTCTTGGTTTTGAATTTGTGCCACCATCAACGAGATAAACTCATTTTGCAGTGAGCTGGCACTGTTCATATCTGATGGGTTGGCGGAAACACTTGCGTCACTGCCAGACTTGGTTGTTACCGGCTTATCGGAAGACAGTGGGGTGTATTGTGCGATACTCATTAGCTACCCTGCCCTAATCGAAGCAGACCTTGCTGCATGCTTTTCACATTCGCCAATACCTCGACATTGGTCTCGAAGCTGCGTGTCGCTGACATCATGTCTGCCATTTCTGACACCACATCAATATCCGGGTAGTACACGTAACCTTCATCGTTTGCCAATGGGTTATTAGGTTCGAAGCGCTTCTCTGCCTGCCCTGCATTTTTCACAACATCCACAATGCGAACTTCTGCATTTGGATAAGCACTGTTCTCTGTTGCCATTTGCGTTTTTTGATACACAGTTGCAAACACAGGTTTAAGTGCCTTGTAGGCATCATCTGGGTTGGCAGACACCGCATCGGCGTTTGCAAGGTTACTGGCTACCGTGTTCAGACGAACGGTTTGCGCCGTCATCGCTGAGCCAGTGATCGAATAGATATCAGTAAATGACATGTTTAACGTCCCTCAATCGCTTTCGCCAAGCCACTGAATTTCATGTTGAGAAACGTCAGGCTGGTTTGAAAGTCCATGTTGTTTTGTGTGAATTTGGCTTGTTCAACACCAAGTTCCACGGTGTTGCCGTCTTTGCTGTTTTGGTAAGGCACTGAATATTGCGCCTCTACCTGAAACTTCGGCACTGATTTGCTCACACTTCCCGTCGACATATTGTTCATCACGGTGGTGAAGCTCAGGTCCTTTGCCAAGTACCCTGGGGTATCAACATTTGCTAGGTTACTGGCGAGGACTTTGGTACGCTGAACGCGAAAATTAAGTGCCTCTGGATGTACACCTAACGCATTTTCGAATGTGATCGCCATGCATCTTTCCTTCAAGTCGGCTCGAATACGCCAAGAATGAAACAAGATGCGTGCCATAAAAATTACTTATAAAAATCAATGAATTACAAACAAGGAAGGAAGCCTCGCTTCCGGTTTACGGAAACCACTCAAAACAAGGGGAAAGGTCGATTTCCCCAAATTATGCTGCTTTGTGGTTTGGTTTTGAGTGCCAGTTCGATAAGTGCCGCTGCCGCTGAGAAAAACCTCACTGCGAACGAACTAAAAGTCACCGTCAGTGAACAATTTGAGCAAGAAGTCGCACAAATCGCGCGTTCACACCATTGGGGAACCTATCAGCTCGAATATCGTATTTGGGTTCCGGGCTCTGCCAATCACTTGCCCGCCTGTACGTCGCCTTTGGTCATCGCAGGACGAGATAATCGCCCACTGCCTGTTGGCAATTTGAAGCGCGCGGTCAGTTGTGAGGACATCACCTCTCCTTGGCGAATCAACGTTACAATCAAATCTGCAGTGACACTCCCTGTCCTCGTTGCGACCAGCACAATTGGGCGTAACGAAACGATCTCCGCGACTCATTTAAAATCTGAAACGCGCACGATTTCGCGCCAAGACGACTTCTACACACAAGTGAGCCAAGCGGTAGGATTGGAGACCTCTCGCCGTATTCGCGCCGGACAAATTATTGATCCTTCAAACCTAAGCTCCCCTGCTCTGGTTGAGAAAGGCAACGAGGTGATTATTGTTGCGAGCAAAGATGGATTTAGCGCCAGTACCAAAGGCGTCGCCCTAGAACAGGGAAAGAAAGGTCAGCAGATCGATGTAGAAAACATCAGCTCTGGCAAAGTGATACGAGCAGTCGTGACAGGGTTAAATCAAGTACATACTCAGTTCTGATTTTGGACTCAGGTTATCATTTTTTGATTTTTACACTCGTCAGCACAGGTGAACTTCGAGTACAAAAAATAAATATTTAATGTTCATCACACCCTAGTCGCCTATTCGATTTAGAACATGATGATTGAGGACAACAGCATGAAAATCGACAAAGTCGCGGGCGGTCATGTCCCACAAACGAAATTCCAGCAAGCAAGCAAGAAGCCTGTCGAAACCATCGCACAGAGCAAAACTAGCGAGCCAGCATTCCAAGCTAACACTGCCGCCATCGATCGCGCTCAAGCAGAAATGAAATCACTGCCAGACGTAGATATGGCAAAGGTTGAAGAGATCCGCAACGCATTAGCACGTGGTGAACTGAATCTGGATACCAAAGCACTATCCAAAGCAGTAATGCAGTTCCACACTGGTCACGAGTAACGCAGCGCACTAGGAGTCATGCATGGCAACGGCCGCATCGCAGCACATTCAACAATTTGTTCGTTCCCTAGCGGAAGACATTAAACTCTACCAGCAATTGCTAGAGCTTATTCAGCAACAAAAAACGCTGTATTTGAAGTTTGATGGGGAATCGCTTAGCGAGAACATTCAAAAGCAAACGCCAATTTTGAATCGACTTAGTCGCTCGGCGAGTGAAAGAAGTCAGTTGATGCGCTCGCTTGGACTCCCTTGCAACGAAACCAGTGTGAATCGAATTTTCAATGCTCTGCCTGCTAAAATTGGCACGCAAGCAAGAAAACAATGGGCGCTGTTGGAAACCTTGGTAAAACAATGCCAAACGGACAATCAGAGCAACGGTCAAAGCTCTGCGGCGTTCCAAGAGTTGGTCAGTCAACTCAAGCAACCTGTGCAACACACTTATGAAGAGCGTTCGTTCTAAACAATTCTCGCCTTGCCTACAGAATCTTCCTCCATCCAGGTCGATTACTGTGGGCTTTTTTGCGTTTTGGCTCACCTGCTTTTCTTCTCTCTCAATAGCCAAACCCAACGAAGAAACCATTACCCAACAATATCAAGTGCTCGCGCCCTACCAGAGCCAAATTGCCAAACGTCTCGATTCTGTTCGCCCATTGCTCGATCATATTTTCAAACAGCTTAAGCAGCAGTCGTTACCGCCCACATTCGTTTTGTTGCCCATGTTGGAATCGTCTTATAACCCTCAAGCCGTCTCACATGCGAATGCTGCGGGTCTATGGCAATTAATCCCTGCCACAGCGACACGATTTGGTTTACAAGTATCAGACACCGATGATGAACGGTTTGATACCAAAGCCAGCACTCAAGCGGCGTTGAAATACTTGGCGTTCCTGTATGAGAAGTTTGATCAAGACTTGGCACTGACTCTAGCAGCTTACAACGCGGGCGAGGGACGCGTATCAAGGGCGATGAAAAATGCGGGTAGTCGAAATTTTGATGCGCTCACTTTACCCAATGAAACACAAGAGTACGTCAACCGCTTCTACGCACTAGAGCGCTTGGTTGATGTACAACAACTTCGTACGGATTCTTTTCAGCCTTTGCTGTTATTTTCCGACCAGTCATCTATCTACACCAAACCGCTTATAGACCTTAGTCGATTACCACCTCTGGTCGAATTGTGACACCCATCACTAAAACTCGACAATGTCAGGTGTTCGTAAAAATACAAGATCCTGTACTGCCAATTTGCAAACTCGTGATCTCGATGCAAACGCGTGCATAAAAGTTAAGGTAATGTATCTCAAAGATAAGAAAGAGCAGTGGTTTGCTGATAATTCACCAATTTGTGCTTGTGTATTGAGTAGAGATGCATCACATTACGGGTGCAAATTCAGTGAAAAACAATGGTTAGACCTATTAATTATTTACACAACAAATATAAAACCGCTATTGTTTTTACAGATTGAAACAAAATACAGAATATCGAGATGACGCTTCGCTTGCGCGTCTGGAATAAGTCCGGGTTCCGGGGGGGAGCTCGGACTTTTTTATTGGCTGGAAGTTACAACTTTGATCGAAGGGTGATTACAACAACTCTTTTGCGATTAGTTGGAGCAAGAAGGTTTCGCGTTCAATGCTCATTCCTTTCTTTGGGCTTTCTGCCATCGTCTTTTCATTATGCGCAATCGCATCATGCACATTCATCCAAACTGGACGCATGCCGTTTTTCACTTCGTAATCTTCATAAGACGTTTCACCTAGCTCACGGTCAATCTTGCACGTGTAGCAGTATGACGTCATGTGCATCACATCCGCATCGTCTTTGTACCAAGGACGAAACTCTTCAAAGATACCAAATGGCTTAATGTTGTGAATGTTTTTCGCACCAGTTTCTTCTTCGAGTTCACGAACCAAACCTGCAATCACGTCTTCGCCTTCATCAATACCACCACCCGGCAGAGTGTAGTCGTGGTAACGTTCAGTGTAGAGGAGAAGAACATCTTCACCATCAAGCACAATGGCACGTGCAGCATTACGCTGAAAGATGATTTTGTCATCCAAATGTTCGATGTCTGGGTGCGTAGTTGTTTTTAAGTGTCTCATCGCAGGATCCGCTGTGAATGTTTTGCGCGCATACTACCGAAATTCATAACTATTCCCAAGTTTCAATTTGCGCAAGCCTACAACAATGCCACCCAAGATAACCTTGAGATACTTGGATATACAGACGAACAGTGAGCAAATTCTAAAATTACACAGAATTCCCTTTCAAGCGTCGTGCTTTTAACAAACATAAGACAGTATTTTTCTTAAACTCTCCTATAATCAACACACTACTCGTAATTCCCACGCGGAGATCAAGAATGAAAAAGACGGCTTTAGTAACGGCGGTGGCGGCAGCAATGGTGTTGGCAGGTTGTTCTACTTATGAAGGTGCAACTCGCTCAAACGAATACACATCAGCAGCAAACCCAGCAGCAGTATACTGCGTGCAGCAAGGTGGTGAACTAGATACAGTGACAGAAAACGGTGAACGCGTAACTTACTGTCTATTGTCTGAAAATGAGCGTGTTGAACAGTGGGAATATTACCGTAAAAACCACAAAGAAGACGCTGAGTCGTAATGGTTAACATTTACGCAATCTAAGATTGCGCAATCCACAACAAAGGAGCTTCATGCTCCTTTTTATTTTCTCTAAACATTCCAGATTTCTGACACTTAGTCCTTTATTTACCAGCCTTACCGCATAGCGACACCATATCGAACGCCGTTTTATTTCTGACATTTCTCTGACATTACTTTCCACTTGGGCAATAAAATTTCTCGCGCACATCACGAAATTTCACGTTTTTTCCACATTTTTATTGGAGCGGGTGGTCAGGATGAAAATAGATACTGTCAAACAAGTCGAATCGGCACAATCCAACCTTGTTGAAGACTCAAAAATTACTGAAGAATCAAAGCGCGTTATCTACAAAGCGATGTTGAGTGCATTGACCATCATCGCGATTAGTATTTTAGTGAACCTGAGTATTCGCGTAGATTACGTTCTACTGGGCTCAAGCTTGGGTGAAACATCCATCACTGAAACGCTACAACTGATCATGTTAGCCGTCGCTTCTTGGTCGTTCTATCGCGTTTCCAAGCAAGAAGCTCACTTATCGCACGCCGCGATCCTTATCTCTGGCTTTTTTGCGGTATTGATGATCCGCGAAATGGATTACTGGTTTGATATGATTCACCATGGCTCTTGGGTATTCCCAGCCTTAGCAGTAACAGCACTCGCATGTGCAAAAGCTTACCAAGGTGGTAAAGGTACCGTGAATCAGATGGCGGTTATACTTCAGTCGCCATACATGAAACTGCTCATTGGCTCTGTTGTTTTATTGGTGGTATTTTCTCGCTTATACGGAATGGGAAGTTTCTGGCAACACGTTATGGGTGAGCACTACGTGCGTGATGTGAAAAACATCTCTGAAGAAGGCATCGAGCTATTGTGCTACAGCCTTATTGCACTAAGCGCAGTTCGTACTCGTCGTGAACTTAAACGCCAGTAAACCTGAGTTTCATTCCGATACACTCGCTTCTGGGTCAAGGCGTTGATTTAACGCCGTGAGTATCGGATGAAACACAGCCAACGCTTGTTGCGCTGCAAAAACTGAATCATCAAAGGCCGTCATTTCGATGGCCTTTTTCATCTCTGCGATTTGGTTTTTAACGTCTTGTGTTAAAGGCAAAGTTTGGAGTTTTTCTATTGCTTTTAAAGCTATCGCTAATGGTTTCGCTTGTACTTGAGCCAAGTCTCGCTTAAATGCCTTGTTTTTCACCCCTTCCAAATAAACACGATAAGTCGTCAGTTCATCAAATAAAAGAAACGCATCTGCCTGAGTGCCTGAGTTTGGATATGGCACACTGATATGCTCAGCGATATCTAGTGAAACAGTGAGCTCTATTCCCATGTCTGCACAACGCGATTTCAATACTCGTAATAAGCCTTGTTCATCCATCAAGGTCTGGATCTCAATAATGCGCTCTAAATGGTAGTCATTGGAAAGCAGTATGACTTCGATAGCTTGTCCCATTGGACATAACCCACTTTTCAGTAGCTCTTTTGCCGCATTTTGCATGTTCTGCACGGTATTCAGGGAACGACTCTCGATGATGACTTGCTGATCAGGAAAGTCGATTCCCCTAACCTTGGCTAGCTGACCAAAATACTGATACATCGCATCCGCTTCAGAGATCGTTTGACCTTGAGTGACCCCTCCACAAAAAACCAATGCCGTCGACTCAAAATCCCATTGGTTTAAAACGGAAACTAAAGCTTCTACACGTGAGCGCCCTTCAGCACTGAGCTGATCATGCACCAAACGCTTACCTAGAATGATCACTACCTTGTTTAACTTCATTACCGAGATCTCAATTACTCATACTTTCGCGAACAATTTGTATACAAAAATTTGCTTTGCCAATACTCTTTCAGGCATTAACATCTAATTAACAATGTCGTTCTAGAGACCTTGACAAAGGTCCGCAAAGAAAGGAAGTCAATTATGCTGTCGATTTTCGATATTTTTAAGGTCGGTGTCGGTCCTTCTAGCTCCCACACCAATGGTCCTATGCTCGCAGGTTACCATTTCACTCAATTGCTTAGCGACTCTATGGCGAAAGTGCACAAGGTGCAAGTCGACCTTTACGGCTCTTTATCGCTCACCGGTAAAGGACACCACACGGATCGTGCTACCGTCTTAGGGCTAATGGGTAATAAACCCGACACTATCAAGATGACGAGCGCGAAAAGCGCGCTACAACATACCATTGAACACGGCACGCTCTCTGTCGCAGGTGTTCATGAAATCGTGTTTAGTTATGAGCACGATATCGTCTTCCACAGCGATAACCTTCCTCTTCATGAAAACGGCATGACCATCACGGCTTTTGATGCTGCTGGTGAGCAAGTGGCGTTTGAAACTTACTATTCCATCGGTGGTGGCTTTATTGCCACTGCTGCCGAGCTAGAAAACGGTGGCAATGAGGCAGAAATCCAAGTTGCTTACCCTTTCACCTCTGCTGACGAGATGTTAGAAAAAGCAGAGCAAAACGGCTTTAGCTTAGGGGGGATGATCCTTCAAAACGAATTGGCTTTCCGTGAGCAAGAAGAGATCGACCAAAAAGCAGAACAGATCTGGAAAGTAATGTCGTTGTGTATGCAACGTGGCTTTGACACCGAAGGCATTCTTGAAGGTGGGTTAAACGTCACACGCCGAGCGCCTAACCTACTCAAAAAGCTTGAAGCTAACGCAGCAGTAGAGAACGATCCAATGGAGATCATGGATTGGATAAACCTATTTGCTTTCGCAGTAAGTGAAGAAAACGCGGCTGGCGGTCAGGTGGTCACATCACCAACCAACGGCGCTGCTGGCGTCATCCCCGCGGTGCTCATGTACTACCATCGTTTCATCAAAGAGCTCGACAACAAACAGCTGAAAGACTTCTTAGCTGTGGCTGGAGCGATTGGTATCTTGTACAAAACCAACGCTTCGATTTCTGGTGCAGAAGTCGGATGCCAGGGAGAAGTCGGCGTTTCTTCTTCTATGGCAGCAGCAGGTTTAACCGCACTGCGTGGTGGCAGCAACGAGCAAATCTGCATTGCTGCTGAGATTGCTATGGAGCATTCACTTGGCATGACTTGTGATCCAATTGGTGGTTTGGTTCAAGTTCCGTGTATCGAACGAAACGCGATGGGCGCAATGAAAGCCATCAATGCATCACGCATGGCGTTAAAACGCACTAGCAAATGCCTTATTTCATTAGATAAAGTTATCGAAACCATGTACCAAACAGGTAAAGACATGAACAAGAAATATCGTGAGACGTCACTCGGCGGTCTGGCAGTGATTCACATGGCACCACCTTGCGAATAGCATACTTTATTTCAGCGTTTGCTAATTAATATTTTTCATTGTTGGCGGATAAAATTCCGCCAACGTCTTTATTCCTGCATAAAAATCACGCTATCTCCCACCTCACTCTCGACTGCTTATTATTTCAACGTCTTTTCAAAACCTTAAAAATCACTAAAGAATAATAGTCTTATAAAATGTTATTTTTTAGTCATTTATTCACATAATTCCTAGTTGATCTAGAACAACACATTAGCAAGGCAAACGTTTCGCATTAGAAAATTTAGTGCATTAAATTCGTTTTATGCGACAATTGTTTCAATATGTAACATAGCGTTTAAGTAACATTTAACAGAAATAATAACTACCTTTCTCGCAATAGTGAGTATTTAATTATGTGGAATAAACTAAATAAATCTATGATGTTCTGCCAAATGATGTTTGGCTTATCATTCTACGGCGTGTTAGTCAGTCTAACGCGTTTTTTCTTAGAGGATCTGAATTACAACGAAGCTGATACCATGATGATCGTGGGTGCCTTTTCTGCGATTGGCCCCCTATTTGCGATTGCTGGCGGTTTCATCGCTGACAAATTTTTAGGAGCTTACCGTTCTCTATCGATTGCCTTCCTAGCATTCGCATCTGGTTACGCGCTGCTTGTTCTTGGTGCTTCGGCTACCAACGTACCACTGTCTATGTGTGGTATCGCACTAGCAAGCTACGGTCGTGGTTTGATGTCACCTTCCTACCCTAGCTTGTACAAACGTACCTTTAAGTCTCAAGAAGACTTTGAGAAAGGCTATCCAATCAACTACTCAGTGAACAACGTAGGCGCCTTCCTAGGTCAATACCTGTTCCCAATGATTGTATTGGTGATTGGCTTTAATGGCGGTTTCACCATCTCTGCAGTAATGGCAGGCGCAGCACTGGTTATGCTACTTGTGTTCCGCAAAGGCTTGGTTGGTGTCGCATCAGATCTAGACAAACAAACCGTTAGCATCAAAAACTGGATCTTCTTTGCTCTTATTTCTGTGGCGATGATTGCGTTGGTATTCTTCATGTTCTCAAACATGGATATCGGTCAAAACATCGTTTACGCCATTGGTGGTGCAGCAATTCTTTACTTTGTTTCTTTGATGTTGAAAGCAAGCAAAGCGGAATCATTGAAGATGGGTACCATCCTTATCGTAACCTTCCTAACCACGTGTTTCTTCGTTTACTACGGTCAAATGATGACTTCAATGAACATGGTGGCGATCAACACACTAAAAGGTTCCCTATTTGGCTTTATTCCACTAGAACCTGAAGCTGCAATGGCGATGAACCCGCTATGGTGTATGGTTGGTGGTCCTATCGTAGCTGGCTTCTTTGGTGTGCTAGAAAAACGCGATATTCACCTATCTACAGCAACTAAAATTGCGTTGGCATTCGTGCTAACAGCGATTGCTTTCGGCATCCTAACCTTCGCTGTAACCACAGTGGGCGAAGACGTAATCATCATGCCTGAGATCTTCCTAGCGATTCACTTCTTCCAAGCAATTGCAGAAGTGATTGTAGGCTCAATGGTCGTTGCATTTATCCTATCGGTTGCACCGAAGCACATTGAAAACTTCTCAGTAAGCTTGTTCTCTGTTGCTATCGCGCTGAGTGGTATTGTTGGTGCTGCATTCTCGACTTCTATCGCTCTAGAAAAAGGGCAAGAAATCACCCAAGAAATCGTACAACACGTCTACGGTGATTACTTCCAATTGCTAACCGTGCTCGCTGTTGTAATGGTTGCTATCGCACTAGGTGCTTCTTTCATCATCCGCAAAATGCTTGAAGCTGCCAAACGCAGTGAAGCTGAATTGGAAATGGTTGAGGCTAACGCACAAAACTAATATTCCTCTTCACCTAAATGCAAAAACGGAAGCCAATTGGCTTCCGTTTTTTTATCGACAGAGGTTTGTCGCTTAGCGAGCGTTGGCTATGCAGCAAGCGTAAACATCAAATACGCGTTCAATGCCAATACAAGAGTGACGATAACCACACCCGAATAAGATACCCATTTATTGTTTTTGAACTCGCCCATCAAGCGCTCGCTGTTGGTAAAGATAAGCAGCGGAATAATCGCCAGCGCAATACCGAAGCTTAATACCACTTGGCTCATCACCAAAATATCAGTGGTGTTCATACCCAAACCAATCACCACAAATGATGGCGCCATGGTAATGAAGCGGCGCAACCACATTGGAATAGAGAAGCGTACAAAGCCTTGCATCACGACTTGTCCTGCCATGGTTCCCACTACTGTGGAAGATAAACCCGAAGCAATCAGAGACACACCAAATAGCACAGAGGCAGCTTTACCTACGAGTGGGGTCAGCGTCATGTACGCGGTTTCAATTTCTGCTACATGCTGGTTACCAGAGTAATGGAAAACAGCTGCTGCCATCGCCACAATAGCGATATTCACAAAGCCCGCTATTACCATCGCAATCAACACGTCAAAACGAGTAGTACGAAGACGTGTTTTCGTACTTTCACCATAGTTGTTTTTGAACAATGCCGAGTGAAGGTATATCACGTGAGGCATCACAGTTGCGCCTAAAATGCCTGCCGCAAGGTAGATTTGGTGCGAGTTAGTAAATGTTGGGGTTAACAAACCTTTTGCCATTTCACCGCCAGCGGGGTGAGCGAAGAACAATTCCGCAATGTAGATAACCGCAACCAGCATCAGAAGCGAACCAATCACCACCTCTAGCGGCTTTTGACCTTTCTGGTTAAGCGTCAGAATCATCACTGTCGCAACGGCAGTGATCAACGCCCCTTCCATCAAACTGATACCAAAGACAAGCTGAAAGCCGACTGCTGCACCAATAAATTCCGCTAGGTCAGTTGCTATCGCTATGATTTCAGCCTGAATCCAATAGAAACCCACTGCCCATTTATTAGGTAGATGGTCGCGTAAGTGTTCTGCGAGGTTTTTGCCTGTAACAATGCCAAGTTTAGCGGACAAATACTGAATCAACATCGCCATGAGGTTTGCCCAAAGCACAACCCAAAGCAGTTGATAACCGAATGAAGATCCCGATTCAATATTCGTTGCAAAGTTACCTGGGTCAATGTAACCAATTGCGGCAATAAACGCTGGACCTAACATGAGTAACTTGCGTTTTATTTTGTTAAAGGCTGACGCGTTTTGTGCCGCCGTTGTTTGTATCGCTGTAGCGTGTAAATTATTGGACGTACCATTCATGAGCGTATTCCCCTCTCGTCGATAGAGAAAATCATACGCCAACCTAAATGAGAATCAATATCATTTAGGTGCACAAAAATGGTAATTAAGATTTCAACAATTAATTTTCAATTATCGATAAATAAAAGCTATCAGAATAACTTTAAATCTAGAAGTGTCATAAACAACAATGCCGCGTTAAACGCGGCATTGAAAGTAAGGAGATTTCGACCATTTAGTCGCGGCGACCGCGAAGTTGGATCGGTTGAGTAGAAGCGTCTGTTTGAATCATAACACCACCATAAGCAGCATCATTTCGACCTTTTAGAGTCAGGTTAGAATCTGCGCGTTCCACATCAACTTGGTTAGCTTGGCTTGTTGTCATATCAATGGTACCTGTGTATGACCCATCGCCAGCGAATGCCACATTTACTGAACAAACCATTAAGCCTAGTGCGATTAGTTTTTTCATACGTCACCTCTGTTGTTTGTGGTACATCATTTCGATATAGAAACTTTAGCAACGCCGCCCAAGTAGCACGAGGAAAACCCGAATTTACCAAATGGAAATCCCTGTTGGAAAAAGGCTTTTTTGCCATAAACTTAGAATTGACCATTCCCTGTCTTTCCGCTGTTGAGGCAGCGCTATGATGCCGTAGCAAACGTTGGCTGGAGTAAAAGAATGACAATCAATCTAGATATGCAGAACGTCTTGGTAATAAAGCGCATGTACGATCTGCGCAACGTTCGCTTGGTCGCGGAATCAATGGGAAAAACCTCCGGCGCCATCAGCAAAAACCTCACTAAAATGAAAGCGCAACTGGACGATCCTCTGTTCATTCAAACCAAAAATGGATTTGAACCAACCTCATTTGTGGAAGCCAATATGCCTCATTTCGAACAAATCTTGGCGAGCGCAGACGCAATCAAACCCCAAGAGTTTTCCCCGCCGCTTTATACTGGCGATGTTGCAATCTACGCCAACACACTTTTTTGGGATCGTTTTGGCGATAAACTTTACCTAGAGTTGCTCAAGCAAGCGCCGCATGCCAATTATGCATTTTTAAGGTGGGGGGCTGATGCTCGCAATCGCATCATTGACGGTGAGAACGCCATTGCTATTCATTACTTTGATGAAGATCTACCTCAATCCATCGCACAAAAAGAGTTGGGAAAAGGCAAAGCGGTATTCTTTGTACGCAAAGATCATCCTGCCAAGGACTTCCAATCGTTGGGCGATTATACCTTTGTTTTGTTCAAGACGCCTGGTTGGAACGATCATAAATACCCACTTTTGGATCGCTTAAAAAACATCGGCTTTCATGTTGATCCAAAAGTTGAGATTGAACATCCTGCCATGATTCACAGCATCATCATGAACACCGACCATTTCGGTATTACGATGAGTGGTAACGTTCCTGAATCATGTCGTAGCATCGAACTTCCAAATGGTTTAGAGCTCGGCGTGAGCTTTGTGATGAGCTGCCGACGTTCTCAGCAGCACGACCCACAAAACCAATGGCTGTTTAGTGTGATTCAATCCATCATCAAAAGGCACACCAAGCCAGACTAAAATTTGATTTCTCCCAATACGCCCACAGTAATCGCTTGGTGGTGTTTGTTGAGGTATTCGATATCTTGTAAATAAGCCGTATGGTGACAATCTTCCATATTGGCTTGAAACTGGGCATCACCATTGGCTGCCATCGTGCGCATGTGATCGACTAAAGCCGTTAAGCGCAACGTCATTACCTCCACCAACTCTTCGCGTTCTAATCGGGAGCAGCCATAGGCATCACAAAAGATTTTGGCTCGTCGAATTTGTTCTTCTAACGTGCCCATCTTGTCATCTTCATCAGTCTTAAATGGCGCCCAACCGTATATAGAAAAAGCAATATCCCAAATTCGCGGCGCAGGATGAGCGGTATCGAAATCAAATACGCCGCTCACGACATCCCCATCTAACGCCACGTTATAAGGCATGAAATCACCGTGACAAATCACTTCTTGCGGCGAGCGAGCTGGCAACATCCAATGATGAACATCTTGATCATGCTGTTTAAGGAAACTCTCCGACGCATCATGATAACAACGGAGCAGGTTTGCGGCAGATTTCAACGCAGTGAGCGAAGCAATCGGTCCTTCTAACGGGTAGTTATAGCTGTCACCCTCAACAAAGGTCAGCAACTCTTTCCCGCCCTCAATCGACACTGCTTTTGGACATGCAGTAAAACCATGTTGATGAAGATGTTGGAGTAATTGATGGACGGTCATCGTCCAGTGGCTAGCTGGTCTACTGACCAAATTACCTTTACGATAAATGGCATTATCCCTGCCCCCTTCAAACGCTTCCATTACTGCTCCTTGATAACCAGAGCGCATGCTCTGTGAGTGATGACGACATGAAACGTACTCTGTCATCTTAGCACCCGAACTTTGGTCATGACGGTTGATAATGTTTCAGATTGTTAGCTCTATCTCAGTTCGTGCTCATCTTGTCATTTTGCCCCCCGATAGCCTGAAAATCGCTTGGACATCTGGTTACGCTTGTAAGCTTTTTACTAGCCATTGAGTAAAGGCTTTGACATGCGGCTTCTCGCCATAACGAACGATCATATGATGTGCGCCTCGGCTTGGCATTGACCAATGACCTACTTGGACCAAAGTACCTTGTTGAAGATGATCTTCTACTAACAAGTCGCGCACTAATAAGACACCTAGCTGATTCACCGCTGCCTCAATAGCCAACAAAGAATGTTCAAATTCTCCCGCTAACTTTACGCTCCCTCCTTCGTGCCCTTGGTACGCAAACCAACCTTGCCATGTTTCCTGATAGCCACCAGTTGCAAGTTTCGGCAAACGGACAAGATCAACCAGATCAGAAACGGGATTTAGTAAAAGAAACCCCGGACTTGCCACCAAAATCCAGTTCTCTTGCGTGAGTTGCGTTGCGTGTTGCGAAGACCAATCACCATAACCATTAATGATTTCCACATCCGCGATGTCGCTATTACTCGGCACTGCATTTGCGGTAGTAGAAACTTTAAAACTCACTTCAGGATACTGGCGATGAAAATCAGCGAGTCGAGGTATCAACCATTGGGAGCAAAAGCTGTGCGCCATGTGTAACGTTAACTGGGTCTGTTTTTGGCGAGAGAAAAGGTGTTGAGTTGCGGCGAACAAACTCTGGAATACATTGCTAACCACGGGCAAGTAATCGTGTGCTGCTTGGGTCAAAATGAGTTGTGCGCCATTGCGTTCAAACAAAGTGGCATCTAGATACATTTCCAGGGATTTCACTTGTTGACTAACCGCTGCACGGGTGACATTGAGCTCTTCAGCCGCTTTAGTAAAGCTGCGTAATCTTGCCGTCGCTTCAAATGCTTTTAAAGAATTGAGTGGGGGTAAGTTCTGCATCTGTAGCTCCAAACAAAAGAACACGAAAAGTGTAAGTCAGAGCTGTGACATTTCGATGAAAACAAAAAAGCCAGCGACAAACGCTGGCTTTTAGAATCATTAAGCTAATGATGGATTATTTAGCTTCTTCAGTTGTTTGGTATTGGAACGCAGGAACAACGACTTCTACACGACGGTTTTGTTCACGACCTTCACGAGTTTCGTTGCTCGCTACTGGGTTAGCTTCGCCCATGCCTTTAACTGTCATACGGTCTGCAGCAATACCTTCAGCTTGGAAGTGATCAGCAACTGCTTGTGCACGCTTCTCTGTTAGCTGTTGGTTGTAAGCTTCAGAACCTGTTGTGTCACTGTAGCCGTTGATTTCAACTTGAGCTTGTGGGTAAGTGTTCATTAGCTCAACAGTACCGTTGAACGCAGAAGCGTCTTGTAGTTCAGCACTTTCTAGACCAAATTGTACTGTTGCAGTTTGAGCTGGGTATTCGTGCTCAACGATGCGAGTTACAGGACGAGTTTCAACCACTTCTTCTTGAACTACTGGCTCAGAACCAAACTTGTAGTTGAAGCCGATACCAAAGAAGTCAGAATCCATGTCGTCGATGATGTCATCAGACATGTCTTGGTAACGTTGGTACTCAGCGCGTAGGCTCCAGTTGTAGTTGATTTGGTATTCAGCACCTAGAGAGCCCGTTGGTACGAAATCTTTCTCATCGCCAGCCATCATGTAAGCAGCACCTACTTTAGCAAATAGGTTCCATGAGTCTGTTAGAGGTAGGTTGAACTTAGGAGCTAGAGTCAGTGCCCATAGGTCGCCATCAACAGTGTTTTTGCCAGCTTTGTTGAAGTTAGCAGTAAAGTTACCTAGGTAGTCAACGCCGTATTCAGCTGCAACGTATTCGTTAAAGTTGTAGCCAAGGTGCATACCTGCTGCAAAGCTATCGTCATCACATGGTGCGTCTAAGTGACATGCGTCGTTTAGTGCGTTGTAACCAAGTTTGCCACCGATGTATGTATCAGCAAGAGCAACATTTGACATTACGCCACCAGCAAGAACGGTAGCCACTGCAAGAGCAATCTTTTTCATTATTTTTTTCCTTTATGCGAAGGCGACCCGATTACTTTCCCCAGCATACGCTGTCATCAAGAAAGTCAGAACCTGCACTGTTTTTAGTGATTAAAACTACGCCAACAATCTCTATTAACGCATCATCGCATGACGCTCTAATTGGGATATTTCCATTAGGAGCGCTGGTTGGAATTTTGATACACCTATCTGCCACGTCTTGTCCCAAGCGTTTAAACCTGAACGATTGGAGTGATAGATAACGATGAGCAAACCTCTGTAGGTACAAGATTCCGCGAGAAAAATTATCCGGCTTCCATCTTGTAATTACATAGCAACTTAAAACTAATTTAACTGGCTGTGCCTACTTTCAACCTCACACTCAAGGCTGTTACCCCTATGAGATGTTATGATTTTTGTGACGAGAATCTCGAAATGGACTTTAACAGAATAAGTATCGCTAAATTAAATTAGATTTTTTATCGACACGATAAATCCAACTTATCGAGACTCACATAAGCATCAGAAATTGCAGATTTTTTGTCTTAACTGCGGAGAAAGTAGCTCATTAATAGAGAACGCGGAGAGAATAATGGCAGGAAAGACAGCCCGCAAAGTACGGGCTGTGAACGAATTGCGTTAAATTTTGTCAGATACGGCTAGCGTCGCTGCTAAAATATCTTGCCCAAACAACACACTACGCTCTGGAGACCAACCGTAAAGTGGGTCGGGGTGGTTGTTGTTGTCTTTGAATGGCATTTCAATGGTGTAAGACAGACATTTAAATTGCTCTGCTACCCAGTTAGAGCCAACGGTTAGGTTCGCTTTACCTGGTTCATCTTTGTCGTAACCAATCTCGTCTTGGAACTCTGGTGTAATCGTCAGAAGTGCTTGTTTAAACGCGTTTTCCAACTCAGCCATACCTTCGTCATAAGAAGGAATGCCTTCAGATCCCGCTACAAAATTGTAAGGGATAGCTTCATCACCATGAATATCTAGGAACATATCCACGCCAGTTTCTAGCATACGTTCACGAACCAAGAAGACTTCTGGGCTCTTTTCCATTGATGGCGTTTGCCACTCTCGGTTGAGGTTCACACCCACTGCGTTAGTACGCAAGTGACCACGAACACCGCCGTCTGGGTTCATGTTTGGTACAACGTAAAGTACTGCTTTTTCTAGCAATGCACGCGCAACCGTGTCGTTTTCATCCAGTAGACGTTGAATCATGCCTTCCATGAACCATTCTGCCATCGTCTCGCCTGGATGCTGACGTGCAATCATCCAGATTTTCTTTTTACCTTCTTCTGGCTCACCGAAAGTAAGCAAGCTCATGTCATTGCCATCTAGCGTGTGACCCAAAGTTTCCAACTGGCAGTGGTGTGCACTTTGTGCCATGTGTAATAGGTCTAGATGACGATCGTACGTGTATGGTGCAAAGTACGCGAAGTAGATTGAGCTGCGCTCAGGGATAACAGTGAAAGTCAGCGTGTCACCATCGAACTCTGCCGGCACGCGGAACCACTCTTCACGATCGTAAGACGCAACAACGTCGTAGCCTTGCCAGCCTTCTGGGTAAGCCGATTTCGCAAGATCAAGTAGTTTGATGGTGTGCGATTGCTCGGCTTCGGTCTCAAGACGGAAGTGGAACCACTGGTAGAATTCCGACATGTTGTCGTTAGGGATTTTAAGTAGGATGTCGTTTTTGTCGTCTGCTTTCACTACGTGAATGCTGCCGCTGTCGAAGTTGCTGAATACTTTCATTCTATTACTCACCTTTTGCATCTGAGCTTGAAAGACTGAGGCTAACACAAAGGGAAGAGGTGCCTCTAACGATTTCACTTCTTCCCTATCCGTTTGCGATCAAAATATTCAGTTTAGTCGAGCTTATCCGCTTTGCCTGCTGGTCCCGCAAGTTTTGCTAGCCACTTATCCCAGATAAATGGTGTTTGCTCATTATCTTCTGCTTCCTCTTTTCGGCGTACGGCATTACGCACCATCATTGCCCCTGTCCAACGAAAAGGCTCTGGTGGGAATTGTCCTAATGGTCCTCTGGCTAAACCGCTTCGCGTCCAGTCATTATCTAACCCCAATACGAATGAAGATAAGATCTTTCCGCCCATTCGAGTCTGAGCCACACCGTTACCCGAATAGCCAAAGCCGTAAAAGACATTGTTCTGTTTATCTAGCTCGCCAAAGAATGGGAAACCGGTAGCAGAGCGATCCGAACCACCCGTCCATGAATAAGCGAATTCTGTTCCTTTTAAACGCGGAAACAGCTTATCGAACGACTTACGCAGCAGATTTTGATAGCGCGTTGGTTTATTAAACATCACGTCGACGCGGTTATTGTAAGAGAATTGATTGCCGCCCTTACCCAACATCAAACGACCATCTGGCGTATCTCGATAATAATGGACGAAGATACGTGAATCCAACACGCTAGAGCCCGTTTGCCATCCTGATTGAGGCAAAGCGTCACCCAGAGGTTTTGTAATCACCATATCTGAAGAGACAACAACGATGCTGTTGTTAAATTGCTTAAAGTGTTCCACCATCCAAGCATTTAATGCCAACACTACTTGCTTCGCTTTGATGCTCGCATTAGGCGTACTAACGGTTGCAGGTTGACCATAATCTAAACGCGTCATTGGCGTATTTTCATAAACCTCAACACCCAGTTCGATAGCAACACGACGTAGCCCTCTAGCCAACAAAGCCGGCTGGACGCTTGCGGCAATAGGAGAGTGAAAACCGTCCACATGCCTTGGTGAGCCAGCATTCTCTCGCAGATCTTCAGTCTGACAATGTCGCCAACTATTCACGTTTAGCCGCTTAAGTTCATCCACGACCGGCTGCATACTTCCGGTTTGCGCATGGTTTGTCGCCGTGTAGTAAACGCCTTTCAAGGATAACTGTGCATCAACATTATGCTGCTGACAAAACGCCTCAATCTCCAAGACTGCTTGCTCCGATTCTTTTACTAACCATGCCGCTTGTTGTTCACCAAACAAGCGCTTCAATGTTGGAAACTTTGTTGACCAAGTCAGCATACAACCACCATTTGCGCCCGATGCCCCGCTACCACACAAGCCTTTTTCAATCACAACCACTTGTTTTTCCGGCGATTGCTGCTTAATCATGATCGCAGTCCAAAGACCTGTATAACCACCGCCGACAATCGCCACATCCGTCGCTATATCTTGTTGGAGTGACAATGGCGGCGTTGGCTGTTCTATTTCCAGAGCTTGCTTGAACCAGTAAGAGAGATGAGTCATTCCGTATCCTTTGTAAAGTGGCACACAATATTGCTTTAGTACCACTTTACAAACGAACATGAGAATCAACGAGCGAGAAAACCTGACGCTGAGCGTTAGAAAATATTGCCTATTAATAATAAATATAAATTAAGCAATAAAAAAAGGGGGGCAAAGCCCCCCAACATTCCTATAAATAACACACAGCAAGGATAAAGCAGAAATTAATAAATATTAGCTAGCGAGAATATAAATTAACGGTTACCTAACTCTCTCAAACGATATTCGTATTTCACGTTTAAAATTGGTTGGTAGGCAATTTGTCCGTTATCTTGTAGAAACTCATCCACCGTAACTTTACTATCGGTGATTGAGAAAGAATTTTTGTCTACTTTTGCAAAAGCGCCATACAGTTCTTTGCTTAGTTGTAGAGATGTTTTACCTTGATATTCTTTAATCATTTCAAAGCCCATCTCGTAAGCAGCTTGCTTGCTGTCGACGACATTACCTTGAATCGATTTGCTGTTATTTGTCCATTGATACCCACCAGCGAATGCAGCAATTGGTGAAGCGGTTAGTGCAATGAGACCAACAAGAGTGATTAAACGTTTCATAATATGCTCCTTACTTACCTTTTAAATATCGAGTTCCAAGTGCTCGATGAATGTAGCGTACGTATAGAGACCTATAGCGAATAAAATTAATTTCAAAAAAAGATTAAAATTAATTCATTTTATTTATCGGCTTTCTTTAAACGTCTTTGACTCTAAAAAAATAAACACTAGAAAAATCCATAGATTACGTTTTATACCTAACTCACTTCGAGATACTTGCTTCCGCAAAAATGGTTTGATTCGCACTCAAAACAACGATGTGTATCGCTTGTTTGTCTTCAAAGCTCATTCAGTCCCCCTAGATAGTGACAATGACTATTGGTTACTGAAGAAACGAACCCACTCATTAGCTCACTCAACGGGTTTGTCTGAGCACAACAACACGCTCTGACAATTTCATACTAAACCATACAAACCTCACTTCTTTTTTCTCTTAAAATCTTCGCCAAAAGAACACCGTTCAAAACCAGCTCCCGTCAATGCTTGAGCGAAATAAGACCACTCTCTTTTATCGCCCTATTTTCGCGTTTTATATCAAGCGCTCACGCCTCTTTGACAGAGCCGAACAACTGGAAATGAGTTTGGAGTGAAATGACCATGAATAAATCCATCCTTGATCACAGCAGAACCATTTATTCCGATGAGTACGCTGACATTTATCGTCCAATTTGGACCTACCGCGTAAAATTCATCGCACGCGCTTTATTCTACAGAAAGTCGTTTAAGTACCTCGCGGACAACATTGAAGCATCACTGCTCGAACTGCTTTGCACTCGTACACACCGATTCTTAGAGAAGCCATTTCGTCCTTACATTATTAAGAATGGACCTGCTTTCGACCGTTCTGCGCTTGTTGTCGATCACTACAACTCGGTAGCAGACCTGATCTCGCCTGAACTGATTCAAGAGATCTACACCGATGCGGAAGGTCTAACTCTGACTTCATTTGAAATTGACGACATCTTGTATTCGGTCCGCTTGGTTTACGAAGCGCGTTACCAAAAAGAAGGTGATATGAGCTTGGTGCTGCATAGCCAAGAAGATGGCAACTTCTACACTCTTTCTTTCAGCTTGGGTCATGAGAATGGCGAGCGATGCATCATGATTGGTGGTTTGCAAGGACCACGCAGCTGTGAGGAAAATAACGCAAAAATCAAAAAGCTGACGCGTAAGCTATACGGTCAACGTCCGAAAAGCTTGATGGTTGGATTGCTGGCTATCGTTGCGCAGGTTTGGGGCATAGAAACACTGTTGGCTGTAAAAACTCAATCGCACACTTACGCAGCTAAGCGTTACAGCAAAGGCAGAATCAAAACCGATTACGATGCGTTGTGGCTAGAGCTTGGTGGCACAGAATACGACCGCAACTTCTACTCTATCGACGTGAATGCACCTCGTCGTGATATTGAAGGTATGTCTCGTTCAAAACGTTCTATGTACCGTCGTCGTTACGAATGGCTAGACAACACCAAAGTCACTTTCGAACAAGTCCTAAGAAACTAAAAGGCTAAAAGGCTAAAAGCTAAGGGGAAACGTTTATGCGTTATTCATTCGTTACTGCTTTGGTGTTGTCGACACTTTCTTTGTCTGCCAACGCAACCACCAGCGAACACATCATAGGTACAAATATTGGCTATGGCGGTGTGAACTACGACGCACCGACGAGCGAAGAATCAGGCGACATGTTCTTAGGTGAGATTTATTACCGCTACATGCCAACGCATAACTTTGGTATCGAAGCGGGTTATAAAGGCGCGTTTGACGGTATTGGTTCGATACTCGTGAGTCCGATTTCAGAAGTCACCGATACGAGCTTCTCCGGACCTCGCTTAAGTGGCTATGCTAGCTATCCACTGGGTTCAGGCTTCGAGCTTTATGGCAAGGCAGGTGTTACTCTCTACACTCTCGAATACACTTATAAAGTGAACGGTCAGAGCAAAAACATCGAACACTCAAGTGTTGGTGGTGAAGCGGCTGGCGGTATTGGCTGGAGCTATAAACACTTTGGTTTGAATGCAGAATATGTGTATTCAAAAAACAGCGATTTTGACTCTAGTGGCGTGATGTTTGGTGCGCAATTGCGTTTCTAAACAAGGCTTACAGGTTAATACAAAAGGCAGCGAGAGGCTCATTCGCTGCCTTTTCTTTTTTGTATTAACGGGCGCATATCCCGCTCATTAGTTAATGCGTTAATGCCAAAATAATCCCCACCAGAATCGAAGTAACCCCAATACCCCGAGTGAGATACCATTTCTCAGACAGAAACCAAATCCCCATAAACAATCCAAACACGACGCTGATTTGCCTTAGTGCCACCACCAAACTTACGTTGTCTGTCATGGTCATCGCAAACAACACCAAGCCGTAGGTGGATGCCATCATTACCCCTGCCATGCTGGCTGTTTTGCGGATCTGCCACGCTGTCTTAATCTCATCTGGCTTCCCTATAACTAAGCACCATACAAGGGCTGGAATACCAATCGCCCAAAACTGCACGCCCAAGTAGAAGATTGCACTGTACTGATCATTCAAGATCTCTGATGCTTGTCCTGTGAGTAAACTCAGCGCTTCTTTATCGACCACCGAGTAACCCGTTGTGCCTATTGCGGCCATTAATGCCCAGAACACACCGACGTTCAAATAGGAGCCCAATGTCATTTGACGAAAATTCGTCAGTGGAACCAGCATACAACCAAGGGTAATCAGCAAGAACCCAAGCCACTGCTGACTAGATAATTCATGTCCCAATGCAACACTGATTGCGCCGACCATCATCACAGGCAGTGCCCGAGCAATCGGATAAACCACCCCCACATCAGCGTGCTTATAAGCGACAATCAAACCAACCAGATAAACCATTTGTGAAATGCCGCTAATGAACAGCAATCCCCAAAACTCACTCGGTAATGATGTCCAGCCAATGGTTGCCAAATACCAAATCAAATAAGGGGTAAGAATGAAACATGCAGAAAAGCTGGCGGCCATGGTAAACGCGAGCCCTGACCCAGAGTTGCTTTTGCCAAGGATATTCCAGCCCGCATGAAGAACAGCAGAGAAAACGACGAGACCAATCGCCAACAAATCCATTTCAATGTTCCTGTCTGAATAAAATAAAGGCCCCGAGATGGAGCCTTAGATAATGAGAAAATCCACTTAACGATGGAGTTCCGCCAGAGATTCAATGCTAATGGCATCGTGTCGCCAATATTCGATATCGCAATCAATCAACTCACCGTGTTGGTTATAGTTGATGCGCTCCACCACCATCGCTGGCGTACCGGCTGTCGCGCGCAGTGCCTGAGCCATTTCACCCAACAAAGTGCTGGTTGAAATGCGGTAGCGAATCTTTTGATACGTCACGCCATAATGCTCGCGGTAAATGTCCGTCAGTGAGTTTGACAAATCATAGTCCAGCAGATTCGGAAACAGCTCTGGGCGAATATAGTTTGTTACGAATACTACAGGTCTATCTTCAAGGTATCGCACACGGTCGACTCGATACACGTCCGAGAAAGGTTGCAAGTCCAGCAAGCGTGCCGCTTGTTTGTTTGCCAACGTTCCTTTTGCTGCGACCAACTCCGTTTTTGGCACGCGATTTTGCGCTTTCGCCATGTTCGGGAAGTTCAGAGTTTGGGTTGGGTCGTAACGCAATGGCTCGGGTGAGATAAACCAACCTCGGCGATCTTCGCGATAGATTCGACCTTCTGCTTCCAGCAGTGATAAAGCTTCACGCAGAGTGACGCGTGTAGTATCGAACGACTCCGCCAACTTACGCTCTGCTGGCAGTTTTTGACGCGGCGATAGCATGCCCGCTTCAATCTGTTCAACAATCGAATCTTTAATTTTTACGTATTGCACGAAGTGTCCTTATCTTTTGCGCCAAGCTTGTGTGCGATTCTCTAACAATTTACCCAAAGTCATCTGAACAATCTTCGCAATTGCGGCAGCCATCATGATCATCACAGCCATCGCTGCTGCAGCGCCAGTTTGACCTGCATCGTCCATATTCAGAATCGAGACCGAAGCCGGAATCGTATCGGTTGAGTAAAGGAATACTACCGCAGAAGTGGTGGTCAATGCATTAACAAACAAGTAAGTCGCAATGTCCAAAATCGCAGGTAAACACACAGGTAATGTCACTTTAAAGAACAACTTGTACTGAGGAAGCTTCACCGATGCTGCTGTGGCTTCAATCTCCGATGGCAACTGCTTTAGCGCTGTCAGGGCGGTCATGTGACCCACGGTGTAGTAATGCACTACCGTGTTAATCACCAAGAATGCCATGGTGCCATAAAGCACGTTCAAAGGATTGTTCGCATCATTGAAGTAAAAGATGTAACCCAAGCCAAGCACCATACCCGGAACTGCCATTGGCACGACGCTAAGCATTTGCATCACTTGACGAATTGGACCAAATGCACGCCCTTTCTCAATACAGTACGCACCGACAAAGATGATGGCTGTACCAATAACCGCTGTCCAACCTGCCAGCGTTAGAGAGTTGAAGAATGGGCTCCAACCGTAAGTGCTCATTTCAGCAAAGTTGTAGTTGTTTAGCGTCAGCGCTTTGTTCCAAGGCCAGAACGTCACTAACGAGCCATACACCGCCATACCAAGTACTGCCAGCACTGCGATAGAAATGATGCTGCAGTAAACCAAACAAATGCTGTCGCGCGCTTTGTTAGGCTCTGGCTGATAAGGCACCGAGCGAGTGTCGAATAAGCTTTTTTGTTTTTTCTGTACCCAGCGGTCTGCGCCGAACGCCATTACCGCAGGAAATAGCAACATAATGCTGGTCACCGCACCCATGGCAAAGTTTTGCTGTCCCACAACTTGCTTGAAGATGTCAGTCGCCAGGACGTTGTAGCTTCCACCAATCACTTTCGGCACACCAAAGTCCGTGATAACCAGCGTAAAGACCACGATAAGCGTACTGATCAAACCGTATTTCGCCGCAGGTAACGTCACCATAAAGAAGGTTTTGATGGGTGAAGTTTTCAGTGCGCGGGCTGCTTCATACAAGCGAGCATCAGAAGTGCGCAGCGAAGTGGTTAAGATCATCAATGCATGAGGAAAGGTCCAGAAGATCAAACCCATCGAGATACCAATCACGCCATAAATCGAGTTTCCTAACAGCATCTCTTTCGCAATGCCTTGATTACCGAAAAGGAAGATTAAACTGATCGCCGGCAACAACGAAGGCGCGAGAATCGGCGCAGTACCTAGGATTTGGAACAAACCTTTAAATGGCATACATGAACGAGTCAGCGCGTAGGCATAGCCAAACGCAAGCACACCCACTACCGAGGTAACTATCACGCCCAAAGTGAAGGTGTTGCCCACCGACACCCACAAGCTTGAAGAGGAAAAGTACGTCGCAAAGTTTGCCAATCCAACAAATTCGCCATTGGCATTTTGCACACTCTTGGTCAACATAGCCCAAAGCGGCATTAAGATGAACAACACCATCATGGTTGACAAGCCAGCGAGCAAACCAAACAACACAAGGTTGTCGCGGCTGACACGTCCGAGTAGGGATTTTGCTTTGTCTTGTGTGGTCAGGCTATTCATCGTCATTGTCTTCGCATCCATGTTTACACCTACGCTGCTAGCGCTTTATCAACCGAGGGCACGGCGTAACCATGCAGCCCTTCTTCAGCAAACTGGATGTAACGAACATCGCCCGCCTTGATATTGAGTTTTTGAACCGTTTCCACAGGCACATCCACGACGATGGTTTTCGTTGAGCTGTCGTTTTGCAATACGCAATCAATGCGGAAAAACGCCCCCAGAAACTCGGTTGCGGTAACTCGCACAGGTAAAGAGTTGGTGTAGTTTTCAACGAACTTGATGCTTTCAGGGCGCACCGCAAGGTCGAAGCGGTCACCACGTTGAATCTTACGATTGGTCAAGCTTGGCGCTAACATCAGGGTTTCGGCAATCCGTACTTGGGAGTCCGTTGCGACTGAGGTTTCAATAAAGTTCATGCTGCCGACAAACTCAGCGACAAAGCGCGTAGCTGGTTGTTGGTAGATCTCTTGAGGTGTGCCGACTTGCTCAATCACACCATGGTTCATCACCACGATACGATCCGCCATCGACAGCGCTTCGTCCTGATCGTGCGTAACCATGATGGTGGTGATGCCAAGCTTACGTTGCAGCTTACAAATCTCGTCACGTAAGTGAACACGTACTTTTGCATCCAGCGCTGACAGCGGCTCATCCAATAACAGTAAACCCGGAGATAGCGCCAATGCGCGAGCGAGTGCTACACGCTGCTGTTGACCACCAGAAAGTTGGTTAGGGAATTTCTCGCCAGAGGTTGGAAGACCAATGGTTTCTAACCAGTAATCCACCTTCTCTAACGCTTCTTTGGTCGACATGCCTTGGTTCTTCAAACCCACTGCAATGTTCTCTTGCACAGTTAGGTTCGGAAACAGCGCGTAAGATTGGAATACGATGCCGAAATCGCGCTTCTCTGGTGGTAGGAATGTGGTCTCTTGACCGTTTTGAAAAATCGCACCAGACGTTGGCAAGTCTAAACCTGCAATGGCACGTAGCAGAGTGGTTTTACCGCAGCCAGAAGGACCAAGAAAACAAACGAACTCGCCCTTTTCAATCGCTAGCGAGATTTTCTTTAATGCAGTGAACTGTCCGAATTGCTTCACTACATTTTCGATATTTAGGTAATGTTGGTTAGTTGACATAACACACGCTCCAAATGGTATATACCAACTTTAATTTTGGAGTGTTACGTTCCAATGACAAATTTATAGCCAGAAGATGACAAATAGATGAAGGGAAGCGAAGTTTGTTTACGTGACAATTAGAGCTTCCCGACTCACTCCTCCGTCGCTCTCGAGAATGACGTGGTGAGTGTGGTTCATAAATTCTGAAATCACACTCATTGCCTAGAATTACGAGCTTTGACTTTCACGCCATACGCTTAAGATCGTCATTCCGGACGAGCCTAAGCGAGCCATCCGGAATCTCTTACAAGTACTATATTCTGAGATTCCCGACTCACTCCTTCGTCACTCTCGAGAATGACGTGGTGAGTGTGGATTACAAATTCTGAATCACACGCATTGCTTAGAATTACGAGCTTTGACTTACACTCCATATGCTTAATATCGTCATTCCGGACGAGCCTAAGCGAGCCATCCGGAATCTCTTACAAGCACTATTTTCTGAGATTCCCGACTCACTCCTTCGTCGCTCTCGAGAATGACGTTGTGAGTGCGGATAGAAGCTCCCAACTTTCTTAAGTCCGTCATCGCGAACCTAGGTGAGACTAGGAATCTACTTTCAACAAACTCTGAAATAACAGAGAAAACAAAAAATCCACCTCAACCGAGGTGGATTTCAACATTCAACTCAAAGCAAATTCGATTAAGACTTTGGCTCTGATTTCGCGTCAAACTTCTCAGACCAAGCCGCTAGAATCTCTGCACGCTTGCTGCCCATTTGCGCGAAGTCCATCTTCGCCATATTCTCTTGAACATTAGGGAAGTTAGATACAGTCGCTTTCACTTCTTTATGTGCAACCACTGGGTACATTTCTACGTAAAGCTCGTTTGCTGCTTTAGAGATTGACCAGTCGACAACTCGTTTCGCTGCATCCGACTCTTTTACTAGACCAACGGCTTCTGATTCCCAGCCGATGCCTTTTGGTGTGATAACCGCTAGTGGCGCACCCTGTGTTTTCAGCTTCGCGCCGCGGCTCGCCATCGAGATACCGATAGCCACTTCACCCATACCCGCTTGAACACATGGCTTAGAGCCAGAGTGCGTGTAGTGTGCAATGTTCTTGTCTAGGTCACGCATGTAGTTCCATGCCTGATCTTCACCCATGTTTTGTAGCCAAGCAGAAACCTGCATGTAACCAGTGCCTGAAGACGCTGGGTTCGGCATTGCAATGTGACCTTTGTAAACCGGCTTTGTTAGGTCTTCCCAAGACGTTGGTTTCGGTAGGTTAAGTTGTTTCGCTACCGCTTCGTTAAAACAAACTGCGTTAAAGAACGCATCGTTACCGAACCAAGCTTGGTTTGATTGAGGGTCGTTTAGGTTCGCGTGCAGCTCTTCCAAACCTTTTGGTGTGTAAGGCTTAAGAAGACCTTCATCTTTAAGCAGTGCCATTGACGAGCCAGCCAGCCCCCAAACCACTTCCGCTTGAGGGTTGTTCTTTTCTGCCAGCAATTTCGCCGTCATGATACCGGTGGAATCGCGAACCCACTTAATCTTGATATCTGGGTTATCTTTCTCAAACGCAGACTTGTATTTAGCAAGAATGTCAGTTTCGAAAGCGGTGTAAACCGTGACTTCCTGTGCTGCCATTGCATTCGTAGCTAGCAGAGAGACAAGTGCAGCCAGCGATCCTTTCATCAAACGGTTTTTCATCATTTTCTCCAGTTAATTTGGCTAAGTTTTCATTTGGTCTGTACCAGTTGACGATATACACCCTACTGAGCCTTTGTGACGAAATCATGACCATTAAATGGCAGTTTTACGAAAATTTGCGATGAATAATCGTTCAATTGATCCGTCATTTTCTGGATATTAAAGTTTTATGAAATTGGATATTCGCCTATTTACTGCCCTTTTCTTCCTCGCTAGAGTGAACTTGAAATTTGGTGTAGACCAATTAGCCTATTCTGATGGAAATCGAGATGAAAAACGAATACCTACTACTGACTCCAGGTCCTCTATCTACTTCTGAAACGGTACGTGAAGCCATGCTAAAAGACTGGTGTACTTGGGATGATGAATACAACAAAGACATTGTAGAAGTGATCCGCACTAAGCTTGTAAAACTGGCGACGGAGCAAGACGGCTACACCAGTGTACTAATGCAAGGTAGCGGCACCGCATCAGTCGAAGCAACGATTGGCAGTGCCATTGGCAAAGATGGAAAATTGTTGGTTGTCGACAACGGTGCGTATGGTGCACGCATCGCTCAGATCGCTGAATACCTAAATATTCCATGCCATGTAGTTTCCCCAGGCGAAACATCACAGCCACACTTGAACGAGGTGGAAACTGCATTGGCATCGGATCCTGCGATCACACACGTGGCGATTGTTCACTGCGAGACAACCACTGGCATGCTTAACCCTATTGAGACATTTGCTTCTGCAGCGAAAGCACACGGTAAAGTGGTGATTCTCGATGCCATGTCGAGCTTTGGTGGCATTCCTATCGATATCGCTGAGCTAGGCATCGATTTTATGATCAGCTCAGCGAACAAATGTATCCAAGGCGTACCGGGTTTTGGCTTTGTGATTGCGAAACAAACTGAGCTAGAAAAGTGCCAAGGTCAGGCGCGTTCTTTGAGCCTTGATCTTTACGACCAGTGGCACTGTATGGAAGTGAACCACGGCAAATGGCGTTTCACGTCTCCAACGCACACAGTTCGCGCTTTCTACCAAGCATTGCTAGAACTGGAACAAGAAGGCGGCATTGAGGCTCGTCATAACCGCTACCAAACTAACCAGAAAACACTGGTTGCAGGTATGCGCTCTTTGGGGTTTGAGCCACTACTGAGTGATGACCTTCACTCGCCAATCATCACCTCTTTCTACTCTCCAACTCACAGTGATTACCAATTCAAAGCGTTCTACACGCGTTTGAAAGAGCAAGGCTTCGTGATTTATCCGGGTAAAGTATCGAACGCAGATTGCTTCCGCATCGGCAACATCGGCGAAGTTTACCCAGCAGATATCGAGCGCTTAATCGGTGCGATTGAAAAAGCAATGTACTGGCAAGTTGCGTAAAGCAGCCTTCTGATTGAGAGAGCGTTATGACTCAGAATATCAAACCGACCCATTTCCGCAGCGAAGGCGATGTCAACACAACACCAGCGCGCCAAGCTTGGAATGCATCGATGGATGACGAACGCACGCAAACATTATTGAAGCGTGATTCGGAGGTCTTTCTTCATCAAGCTATGTCGACGCCTTGCTTAGATACCTTGGAAGCAGCAGAAGGCATCTACATCCAAGATGCCACGGGCAAAAAGTACATGGATTTCCATGGCAATAACGTCCACCAGTTGGGCTACGGTCACCCGCATGTGATTAAACGTGTGCAAGAGCAAATTGCCAAACTGCCGTTTTCACCACGTCGTTTTACCAACGAAACTGCGATTGAATGTGCCGAAAAACTCACCCAAATCTGTGGCGGCGAATTGAATCGCGTGCTGTTTGCGCCGGGTGGCACATCTGCAGTGGGCATGGCACTTAAACTAGCGCGCCATATCACGGGCAACTACAAGGTGGTGTCTCTGTGGGATTCCTTCCACGGCGCATCGTTGGATGCCATCTCAGTGGGCGGCGAAGCGTGTTTCCGCCAAGGCATGGGACCATTAATGGCAGGTGTTGAACGCATACCACCAGCCGTATCTTACCGTGGCGCTTTCCCAGTAGAGGACGGTAGCGACGTGCATTACGCCGACTACCTTGAATACGTGATTGAGAAAGAAGGTGGCGTGGGCGCGTTTATCGCAGAAGCGGTTCGTAATACCGACGTACAAGTGCCGAGTAAAGCCTATTGGAAACGCATCCGCGAAATCTGTGACAAACACAATGTCATGCTGATCATCGACGACATCCCAAACGGCATGGGTCGCAGTGGTGAATGGTTTACCTACCAAGCCTATGACATCGAGCCAGATATGCTCTGCATCGGTAAAGGTTTGGGCGGAGGGTTAGTGCCTATCGCAGCCATGGTAACTAAAGACAAATACAACACCGCCGAGCAAATCTCCATGGGTCACTACACTCATGAGAAAAGCCCTATCGGTTGTGCTGCAGCACTGGCAACTATGGAAGCCATTGAACAAGACGGCTTGCTAGAGAAAGCCAAAGCCGACAGCCAGTTCATGCGTGAAAAGCTGCTAGAGATGAAAGCTAAGTACCCAGTGATTGGCGATGTGCGTGGCATCGGCATGTTATGGGGCATTGAACTGGTCACCGACCACGAAAGCAAAGCACGCGCGTATGACGAAGCTGAAGCTGTTCTGTACCAATGCCTCAACAACGGAGTGAGTTTCAAGGTATCACAAGGCAATGTGATTCAACTCAGCCCACCGCTGATCATCACTCACGAACAACTGACAGAAGCGTTGGCAATTTTCGAAGAAGCCATCGCCAAAGTGTGTCACGACTTTAACTACTTCTAACCTCAACAAAACCAATTTATCCTGAGCGCAGTTCCAACGTGTAGGCAGCGCTCTGGCAAGCAAGAAAAAGGATTGAACATGAGCAACTCACCAATTCAAGCAGTAATCTTTGACTGGGCTGGCACTATCGTCGATTTCGGCTCTTTTGCACCAACCAGCATCTTTGTGGAAGCGTTCAAACAAGGCTTTGATTTCGATATCGACCTTGAAGAAGCGCGCGAACCAATGGGTCTTGGTAAGTGGGATCACATCCAAGCAGTGGGACGCATCCCTGCCGTTGATAAGCGTTGGAATGAGAAGTTTGGTCGCTCAATGACCAGCGAAGACATCGACGCTATCTACGCAGCATTTATGCCTCTGCAAAAAGCGAAAGTGGCTGACCATGCAGAGCCTATCTTAAATGCGATTGAAGTTGTGAACAGTCTGAAAGACAAAGGCATCAAGATCGGCTCTTGTTCTGGTTACCCTCGCGAAGTGATGGACGTATTGATTCCAGTGGCGGCGGATTACGGCTACAAACCAGATTACGTAGTAGCAACGGATGACCTGCCTCAAGGTGGTCGCCCAGCACCATTTATGGCACTGAAGAACGTGATTGAGCTGAATGTAACGGACGTTAACGCGTGTATCAAAGTGGATGACGCCGCACCGGGCATCGATGAAGGTCACAACGCCGGTATGTGGACCGTTGGTTTGCTGCTGTCTGGTAACGAAGCAGGTCTAACATTTGAAGAATACCAAGCCGCGGACGAAGCAACGCTTAATGCCGCTCGTGAAAAAGCGCGTGCAAAATTGCTCAAGAGCTCGCCGCACTACCTTATCGATACGATCGCTGACTTCCCAGAAGTGGTTGCTGATATCGAACGTCGACTAGCAGCAGGTGAGCGTCCTTAGTCCACAGTCATTGTTCTCACGCATAAAAAAACCTCTCAGCATCGAGAGGTTTTTTGTATCACGTATTAGTTTCTAACCAAATGAGGTTAGTTGATCGCAGTACTCGCTCGGCGTTTTAGCTTAAAGCCCATGTCCGTTGCATGCTCTACGGGCTCACCTTTAATGGCTTGCAGTAACTTGTCTGCGGCTTTCGTCCCCATACGTTCGTAATCGAATTCCGCACAGGTCAAACTTGGGTAGGCGTGCTCACCCATGGAAGAGCCTTCCAAACAGATAATCGCAATGTCGGTCGGGACTTTCAACACTCGGCGGTGACACTCAAACAATGCACCAATCGCAATCTCTTCATGGCTACATACCAGAGCATTCAAACTTGAATCGCGCAGCAATAGCTTCGCCAACCCTTCCGCACCTAATTGTGACGATGGTGCTTCGTGCGTGGTTAAAAAATGGTCCGGCGCAAGGTAGTTCTCAATCATCGCGCTTTGCCAGCCGTGTAGCTTACGTTGCAAAGTGGAGTGATCGCCGCGCGCACCAATGAAACCCACGTTCTTGAAGCCTTGTTCAATCACATGCTTGGTACAGGCTTTACCCACCTCAAAATGGTCAACGCCGATATTGAGATAGCTCGCTTTCGAACTTAACTCAGCAATTTCCAATACCGGCGTGTTCGAGGCTTCCAAAAGCTGATTAGTACGTTGGCTGTGTTCATTACCAAACAGCACCACTCCGGCTGGGCGGCTCTCAAGAAATGTCGAAAGCAGTTTCTCTTCTTGCTCTACCGAGTAGTCGCTGTAGCCAAGCAGCAACTGATAACCTGCTTTGTTCAACGCTTGTTGAAAGCTCGGTAAGAAAAGCGCGCACGCTTTTTCAAACAGGGAAGGAATGATAAGAGCGATGGAGTAACTTTCAGCAGACGCCAAAGCCCCTGCCGCTTTATTCGGGATATAGCCGAGCTCATCAACCACTTGTTGAATCTTTTCTCTCAGCTTGTCAGATACTAGCTCGGGCGTTCGTAATGCTCTCGACACCGTCATGGTGCCTACGCCGGCTTTTTTAGCGACGTCCGCCAAGGTGACATTGCCAGTACTTCTTCGTTTGCGAGGTTCGCTCATTGTTCTTATTTAGTGTTCTCTATTTTCTGCCGCGACATCTTACCACAGCGTTTTAGTGGTTTTGATATTAGCGCATTAGAAGTCGATCACAAGCATATGAAACTCGGATGACTGATAAAAATGGTAGCGCTATCACAATTTATGATAGCGCTATCAGATAGCGCTACCATTTGTGATCATTCTCAGGTTTTTCTGACAAATTGATCGATAAAGTACCCATCAACAAAACAACAAACCGGAAAGATCCAATGCTACGTGAACTGATTACCTCTGATGTGATCCGCATCCATTCTGATGCTACTGACTGGAAAGATGCGGTGAGCAAATCCTGTGAAGCACTGATTGAAAATGGCGCGATTGAGCCAAGCTACGTGGACGCTATTTACCGCTCACACGAAGAGCTCGGTCCTTACTACGTGGTAGGTCCTGGTATGGCAATGCCACACGCTCGCCCTGAAGATGGCGTTAACCGTTTGTCTCTTGCTATCACGGTGATTCAAAACGGCGTGAACTTCGATTCTGAAGGTAACGACCCAGTGAAAATGCTGGTTACGCTAGCCGCGACAGACAGTAACTCGCACGTGGATGCGATTTCTAAACTGGCTGAGTTGTTTATGAATGAAGAGCATGTAGAAGCCATCTGCTCCGCTCAAAACACACAAGATGTTCTTGCGATCATCGAAAAATACTAACTCCTGATGTGCCCTTCGAAATGGGCATACACCCCTATAAAAAGAAAAGGTCTGAATTATGAAAATTATGGTTGTTTGCGGTCACGGTCTTGGTACTAGCCTAATGATGGAAATGAGCATCAAAGGCATCGTGAAAGAATTGAATGTAAACGCAGAAGTGGATCATATCGATCTAGGTTCTGCAAAAGGTACGGATTGTGACATCTTCATCGGTACTAACGACATCGTTGAACAGTTGAACGCACTTGGCGTTGAACCTCGCATCGTTGCGCTTGATAACATGGTCGACAAAGTGGCAATGAAAGAGCGTCTATCTGTAGCACTTCAAGAGCTTGGCGCTCTATAAGGTGGCGTTATGGAATTTTTCAGTTTCTTAATGAACGATGTCCTATCAGAGCCAGCGGTTCTGGTAGGTCTCATCGCCCTCATCGGCTTAATTGCCCAGAAAAAACCGGTTACTGAGTGTATTAAAGGCACGGTAAAAACCATTCTTGGTTTCATCGTGCTTGGTGCGGGTGCGGGTCTGGTTGTGACTTCTCTGGGTGACTTCGCGACGATTTTCCAACACGCATTTGGCATCACAGGCGTGGTTCCAAACAACGAAGCTATCGTCTCTATCGCGCAAGAAGCGTTTGGTAAAGAGATGGCGATGATCATGTTCTTCGGTATGTTAGTGAACATTCTGATCGCTCGCTTCACGCCATGGAAATTCATCTTCCTAACAGGTCACCACACGTTATTTATGTCGATGATGGTAGCGGCAATCCTTGCTTCTAGCGGCATGAAAGGCGTTCCACTGATCGCGCTTGGCTCTCTAGTTGTGGGCTCTGTGATGGTGTTCTTCCCTGCGATTGCTCACAAGTACATGAAGCAAGTAACAGGTTCTGACGACGTTGCGATTGGTCACTTCTCTACCCTTTCTTACGTGCTAGCTGGCTTTATTGGCAGCAAGTTCGGTAATAAAGAACACTCTACTGAAGAGATGAACGTACCTAAGAGCTTGTTGTTCCTACGTGACACGCCAGTAGCAATCTCGTTCACCATGGGCATCATCTTTATGGTGACGTGTATCTTCGCTGGCGGTGACTTTGTACGCGAAGTCAGCGGTGGTAAGCACTGGTTCATGTTCGCACTGATGCAATCCATCACATTTGCCGGTGGTGTGTACGTCATCCTTCAAGGTGTACGTATGGTTATCGCAGAAATCGTTCCAGCATTTAAAGGCATCTCAGACAAACTAGTACCAAACGCAAAACCTGCGCTTGATTGTCCGGTTGTATTCCCATACGCACCAAACGCGGTATTGGTTGGCTTCCTATCGAGCTTTGCGGCGGGTCTTTTGGGTATGTTCCTACTTTACGTGATGGGTCTTACTGTGATTATCCCTGGTGTCGTTCCACACTTCTTCGTAGGTGCTGCAGCAGGTGTATTTGGTAACGCTACAGGTGGTCGTCGCGGTGCAATCTTAGGTGCTTTTGCACAAGGTTTACTGATTACCTTCCTACCAGTATTCCTAATGCCAGTACTTGGTGACCTAGGCTTTGCTAACACGACCTTCAGTGACGCAGACTTCGGCGCTGTTGGTATCCTACTGGGTCTGATTGTTCGCTAAGTGGTTAGTCTGAATATGACTAGCTGATAACTGACTTGATTGAGGCGCGAATAGGCTCATCGGCATCAATCCTCAAAAATCTCTAGTCATAGCAAACGACTGGCTTTAGAAGAACCGGATCATGAAAGAAAACAAACGCCCCTCACGTGAGGGGCGTTTTTCTTTTTGGCACTATCTTAAGCAAGTTTGGCTTATTGAAGCGTAGTTCCGTTAGATAGCAGCTTTCTTGTCGGCTCTTGTTCGGTGTATTCGACCGCATCGTGATCCGCGAGCTTATCGACTTCCGCCTGTTCACCCACCACAATCAACACGTGTTGTTTCACCAGAGCGTCGACCACTTCAATGTTGTGCTGACGAAGAAGCGCTCTCACTTCGCTCTCTTTCCCTTCATGATACTTAACAAAGTAACGTGCAGGTTGCTGCTCGGCTTGATCTTGGCGTTCATCCACGAGAGGAAATCCTTGATTGTTTGCCAAGCTGCTTGAGCTCAGTCCGATTGCCAATAGTGCGGTAGCGCCTACCGCAGACAAAGAAAGTAAGGTCAACTTCTTCATAGTCACTCCTTATTGAAAGGTCAGAGTCCAACTGTTGATGGTGCCTGTGTCTCTTCTGGCATTGTCCACCGCTTTAAGTTCCCATGTGCCTTGCGATTCAAAACCAGAGAAGTCCGCTTGGAAACTGGTTTTAATGTCGTTCGCACCACCACCCGCATTGTCGTGCAGTACTACTTGACCACCATCTGGTGACGTTAGCGTGACACGAAGATCGCCAATGTAGGTGTGAGTGATATCCAAGTCGATAGTCACTGAACCTGCATCGCCAGAGCGAGCAACATCTAATGGGCTTACGATACCTGCAGAGCTGTTGTCAGGAATCGCTACTGCATTCGAGTTGGTGTAGCTAGAAGGTGCAGAACCGCCGCCTGATGAATCACCCGAACCGTTATGCGCGGCAACAAGAGAAACACCAGAGTACGCGCTGTAGCCGTAAACCAATACTTCATATTGCCCTGCGCCAGATACGTTCAAGCTACAGCTTTCGCCATTACCGCCCGCCCATGAACGACAATCGTAAGTGCTGGTGCTTGGTGTGCCGTTAAAGCGCACGTAAAGGTCAGCATCACCAGAGCCACCACTCATGTTGAATGTCGCTTGCGTTGCATCCGCTGGGACGTCAAACACGAATACTGTGCTTGATTTGCTGCCGCCAGAAAGCTGCGTTTTCGCCACACCATTTTCTAGAACGTTGTCGTTGCCAGAGCCGCCGCCATCCGGACCATTACAGCCTGCGTCTAGGTATTGTTTCGCAGCCTCAGCATTCACAAGACCATGACCAGTGCGGTTATCACGACCTGTTACGTCGATGTCCGTTGCTGTCTTGATCAGTGCGTTACGTACTTGTGCTGCGGTACAGGTTGGATGGTA
The DNA here is from genome assembly GCF_040104475.1 of Vibrio sp. SSH13-20. Lineage (NCBI taxonomy): Bacteria > Pseudomonadati > Pseudomonadota > Gammaproteobacteria > Vibrionales > Vibrionaceae > Vibrio > Vibrio sp. SSH13-20. The sequence continues at coordinate 94,058 of NZ_JBECOU010000001.1, read as the reverse complement.
ACTCCACACTAAACCTGCAACACCAGTTACGTGCGGTGTCGCCATCGAAGTACCGTTGTAGTACTCGTAGTCTTCACCCTTGGTGGTCGATACCGTGATGTCTTGACCAACATAGCCCAACAGCTCCTGACCGAAAGCACGATCAACCGTCACTGACACAATACGCGCCGCGTTGTTTTGATCGACAAGGAAAGGATTCTGCAAACCCGGAAGCTCAGAGTTACTGTACACAATCGCCGCACTTGCGCCTGCGTTGTAACACGCTTGAACTGCATCGATTTCTGGGTAGTTACCTGATGATTGGTTGCCCACACGCTCGGTCAAACAAATCTTGCCCGTCATATCACCACAGCTGAAGCTGCTACCGGATACGTCACAGCTTGCCAGTGTCGCCGTGATAGAACCGGCTACTGGATCAGGACCGTAACTGCCACCCGATTGGATCAAGCGGTTGTGAGGAACGATGCCACGATCGAACTGGCTAACACCGTTCAAGCGAATGTCTGAAAGCTTACCCTCGCCCACGGTCACCGTAGATAGAATCGCTACGCCCGGACCTGCGATTTCAACTTGGTCTGTCGCTTGAGAGAACGCCGCGTGATCACGCTTATCATCCACTGCCGCAACGGACATAACTGAGTCGTAAGACGCTGGGTAGCTGTGCGCAGTATTACCATCGTTACCCGCAGCGGCAATCAGCAGCACGCCTTGGTCGTAAATGGTTTGCAACGCGTTTTTCTCTGTCACACTCGACTGGCTACCACCAAGGCTCATGTTGACGACGTTCGCGCCGTTGTCAGCACAAGTTTGTACCGCTTTAACCAAGCTGGATGAGTAGCCCCAACCCGCTTCATTGAACACCTTAACGATGTGCAAATTCACGTTTTGGTTCGGCATAACGCCTTTGATGCCCTCTGTGTTGGCAATCGCGGCAATCGTACCTGCTACGTGCGTACCGTGAGCGTTGTTATTACCCGGAACACTCCAAGAACCGGTACCGCTATCATTTGTACCCGACACTCGGTTACCACTCAGATCGTTGTGCGCCAAATCGTAACCCGAGTCGATGATACACACGGTGCGATTCCCTGCATTTGAGTCATTCAGAAGCTGAGCATTCACCGCCTCATAGCCCCAAGGGATAGTCTCGCTTAACAGATAACGCGGTGGGTCAATTTCAACGTATTCCACGTCGCTGCGGTTACGCAGTTGCCCCAACTCCGAGTCTTCCATTTCCACGCTGTAAATCGCGCGATTTCCTAGCTTTTCCACTTTACGCGCTTTGAGCTGATCTAAGACCGACTCTTGCGCGATACGTGGTCCCCAGAATGAGTTCCCACCCAATGCTGAAGGACTGGACGTATCTTCTTTAAATTTGACGATGTATTTGGTCGGCAAGTTAGATTCGTCGAACCCCGTCAGAGGAGCCGCATGCGCTGACATCGAAAATGTCAGTGCCACTGCAACGGCAGACAATGAAAACAAGCCATTTAATTTAGTTGTTGTGTGATGCATTTGCTCTATTCCTTTTTGAGCTGATTTTTATTCACTTTACGCTCATGAAAAATCATTCACTTATCATTAACATGAGCTACTCAGCTATAGATTATTTGTAAAAAAATCCAAACAATTGATTTTGTGAATGCATAATTGTTAATAAAGGATCATTTAATCAACAGATAAAGTGAACATCAAAAAGGAACCAATTTTCTTATAAAGCAATTACTTATTAACGCCAAAAGTGCATGTTAAATTAATGTTAGTGAGTAATTATTCTAGATTTTATAAAATTATGCTATTTACTAAATCTATTGAAAGTTGAACGCGGTACCAGAATTGACAAAATGAATAATTAGATATTTGACTAAGTAGGGTATTTACTCAGAATGAGGACGTTTGGTGAGATAAATTCTCACCTAAATCATGACGATAATCATCACAGAGAGTGAATCATGAATAAAACTATTACGTTACTTAGTGCATTATTACTACCACTAAGTTTTGCTCACGCTGCCGAGCCAACATTGTCTCCAGAGATGGTCAGTGCCTCTCAAGTAAGAAGCGCGCAAGCGAAACAAACTTACACTTATGTCCGCTGCTGGTACCGCACCAGTTATTCAAAAGATGAACCTGCGACCGATTGGGAATGGGCAGAAAATCCAGACGGCAGTTACTTCACGCTTGATGGCTACTGGTGGAGTTCGGTTTCTTTCAAGAACATGTTCTACACAGACACACCGCAAAGTGTTATCAAGCAACGTTGTGAGCAAACTCTGGACCTAGCAAATGAAAACGCTGACATCACCTTCTTTGCAGCCGATAACCGTTTCTCCTACAACCATACTATCTGGAGCAACGACCCTGTCATGCAGCCAGACCAAATCAACAAGGTCGTAGCATTGGGTGACAGCTTGTCTGATACAGGCAACATCTTTAATGCATCACAATGGCGATTCCCGAATCCAAATAGCTGGTTCTTGGGACACTTCTCAAACGGTTTTGTGTGGACTGAGTACATTGCTCAAGCGAAAAACTTACCGCTATACAACTGGGCTGTAGGTGGCGCGGCAGGCGAAAACCAATACATCGCTCTGACTGGTGTAGGTGAGCAAGTTTCCTCTTACTTGGCATATGCGAAATTAGCGAAAAACTACAAGCCTGCTAATACCCTGTTTACCCTTGAGTTTGGTCTAAATGACTTCATGAACTACAACCGTAGCGTGCCAGAAGTGAAATCAGACTACGCGGAAGCCTTGATTAAACTGACCGATGCAGGTGCGAAGAACTTGTTGTTGATGACACTACCAGATGCAACACGTGCACCACAGTTTACCTACTCGACTCAAGAAGAAATCAACAAGATCCGCGCGAAGATCGTGGAAATGAATGAGTTCATCAAAGCACAAGCGGCGTATTACACTGCACAAGGCTACAACGTTACCTTGTACGATACGCATGCACTGTTTGAAAGCTTAACAGCAAATCCAGAGCAACACGGTTTTGTAAACGCGAGCCAAGCTTGCCAAGACATCAACCGCTCTTCATCGGTGGATTACCTATACCATCATGCATTGCGTTCTGAGTGTGCGTCTTCTGGCTCTGATAAGTTTGTATTCTGGGACGTAACGCACCCGACCACAGCAACACACCACTACGTGGCAGAAAAAATGCTAGAAAGTACGAATCAATTGTCAAACCATCCTTTCTAAGTTAACGAAACTCATAGAACCTCTCTGTAGTCGAGAGGTTCTAATTGCCTTATTCCCATTCATAAGCCAGAGATTGTATTCGTCGTTCGAACTCGATAAGTTGAAAGAAAACTCTGAGGTCAACGTCATGCTCGAACATCCTTTAACTCAACGCGCTCTTGAAATCATTCGCTCGAAATCTGTTGGAGCACCTCAATCACATCCATTTTCGGTCACAATTAACTTCCATCCCGATCGTTTGACCTCTCAAGGCATACCTCTTCTCAAAGCAATTGCGCAAGACGGAAAGCTCAAATCTCAGTTTGAAACCGGTACAAGCAATGGCGGATTAACAGCTTATAAAGGCGGAGAGCGTTGGCGTTGGGAGCAACGCGTGTTTGATGGTGTGTACGACAATAGCCAACCAAATCAACGCCCAAAGTATGGCGCGTTAAACTTCTCAGGTTCAGAAGTTGGCGCTTCACCAAGATTTGGGTCAAGCTACTTCTTATTGAAACCAGAAATCACTAAGCGAGCGACATTTTGTTATCCAGATAGCTTCTTCGAGCCAGAGCACTTCGCCACCATTGAACGTGTTCAAGCCTTGTTGGATGAGTTAAACGCACAAGCGCCAGACAGGTTGGACGCCTATATCGAAACTCAAATCCACGGCGATTTGCGCTTGGAGGAAGATATTCGAGCCTTGGTGCTCGATCCTTCATTTAAAGGCACAGAGGTAGAAGATTACGCTCGCGAGTTACCAGTTGAAATTCGTTGGCACAGTGGCTTTTGTGTCTCAATAGAAGACATCAATCTTTATCCAGACTACCGAGGACAAACCATTTTAGACATCGCAAATCAAGTTGCAGAAAATGGCATGCTAACACCACGCATTATTGGTGAAGCGGTAAAAGCAAAAGCGTTTGACGAGCAAGATTTGAAGAAAGTCTGGCACTACTTAGCGCGATTTGGGTTTGATTATCGATAAGCTAGCGATTAAAAGCCACCAGCCCAGCTATCGAATTCATCAATCACATCTAGCTCTTTTTGAGTTCGAGGACGAGGATAATAAGGTAGAGCAAGTAGCTTTTCTGACGGCATTAGCAGCCAATCTGGTGACATCTTCATACGCACCAATTCTTGCTCCCCTTCACGGCGCACAAACATATAATAACCATCAACGTGAGTATTGGCATAACTTGCGATTTGAACGATTTCTCCACTTGGCAGCTTTACTTTGCGTCCCAAAGGATAGAGACGATGCAACGCAAAACTCACATGCGCATCTTCAAGATAGCCCTTTTTGAATCGAGAGATGCCAATCGCAGTCGATGTTGTTCGATGAGACCAACCCGCCAATATCAACCCTTTGAGAGAATCTTTGAATGGCTGCCCTTTTGGCTCACCTTCATTGGAGATGAATTGCACCGTTAACGTGTCACCTTGCTCATCTAAAATTTGCAAAAATTGTTCACCAGTTTTATCTGCCAATAATTTCACGCTACTGCTCCGCCAAAGGTTTATGAATGAAATACTATATACAACTTGGCAAGAGCTAGCTATTACGCTGCATTGTTTTCCTTGAACTCGACTCAATGACAACGCTCTGAACCCTGCATCTTGAAATCACTTGGGTATAAAGCCCCTAACGCAAAGTTCAAGGTCGTTTTTCGTCAATCTTGCTATGATAATTTGGTCACTTTTTAAGGAACAAAGAATGAATCTAAAACACTATATTGTATTGCCTATGATGGCAGCGGTGCTGTTTGGTTGTGCTCAGCGCAATTCTGATGACACCATGAACACAATGACAATTCATGTCGCTCCTGAGCGTGTAGACTGCGTGGGTGTGGCTCCAATGAAGTGCATGGTCGTGGACGGTAACTACTTCTATGATCAAATTGACGGTTTTGAATTTGAACCCGGCTATGAGTACACCTTAAAAGTCAAACGCATCCAGCAATTTACTCCAGAGAATGCGCCAGCAGATACAAGTTTGTACCGATATGAACTCATTGAAGTACTAGAGAGACGATAGCCCAAGATTAACCGCCTGTTGAAAGGAAATCATTATGTTTGGAAGTTGGAAACGAAACCGCCAAATTCGAGAAATCGCAAAAGACATTACACCTAAACTCGTGCTCAAGTATGGTGAGAAAACGGATTACGCGAAGAAAGAGATCGATTGGGCACTCAAAGAAAATGGAAAAACAGACGACGCTTTCGCCCTTCTCGCATACGGCATGTTCATTAACCAAACCACTTACGTGTCGATAGGGCTAAGCCAAGAGCTGGGTGAGCATGTTGAATTTCAATCAGAAGTCTCACTTGCCTTGTTTGACCAAGCGACAGATCTTGTAAGCGTCAGTGCTTTACTGACTTACGCAGAAATTCAGGACTGCAACAAACAACAACCCGCCACCGATTCTAATGATTTCGATGCTGACAGCGGAGACTTTGGAAGAGACGGTGGTGATGGTGGCGGCGAATAACATCACGCCAACATCTGTGGTGATAAGCACCTGTGGCAACAAAAAGCGGCGCTAATTCATCCCTATAATAATCACGAAAAGGCTCATCGCGAGCCTTTTGCCTTATCACCTTGGGTAACTTAATAGCTTCTTTTTGCTTATACCAAGCCTTTCAATTTCGCTAAACCATAAGCGGCAATGGTCACGCAGTCTTTGATTTCGCCGTCTATCATCATGCGCTCAAACGCTTCGACAGAAAACGAACGAGTGATCAAATCTTCTTCTTCGCTATCTAGCTGATTGCCCACTTCAGACAACTCACTCGCGAAGTACACATGGCAAGTCTGGTTTAAGAACCCGTAAGCGATGAACTGCGCACCAACGTACTCCATCTTATTAGCCTGCATGCCGGTCTCTTCACGAAGTTCACCTTTTGCTAGCTCAAGATGATCCGCATCTGGATTTGATTCCCACGCCCCTTGCGGGATTTCCCAACAACGTTGCCCTACGGTGTAACGAAACTGCTGTACTAAATGAATCACACCGTTATCGATAGCCAGAATCGCCGCACAGTCTGGCTTATCGACCACACCGTAAATGCCTTCGGCTCCGCTAGGGCGTTGGATTTTATCTTCACGTACCGTCATCCATTTATTTTGATATACCACTTTGCTGTCGAGCTGCTTGATGTCTGCCATGAGAGTCCTTACTGCTTGATTCTTCGAAATTACTTGTTGGATTAAGCGCCATTCTAACGCTGTTTGCGTGTCAGTTTGTAGACGGTTTTCAAATTCGAGGCGCTTATTTACGTTCAATATGTCGCATAAAAATAATCATTCATCGCAATAATTCCAATGGCGCGAAATGGCAAGTTTTCCCACCGGGGAACTCATATAGTTAACCCATCGACGCAAGGCATGGCTTTGCAAACTTGTTCATTATTGATTGAGGGTTCTTATGAGCGCATCGGATAAAGTCTACGGTTTCAACACTCCACAGCGTCTGTTTGTTGGTTATACCTTGGCGGTATTGGTAGACCTTACGGTACTGAACTTCTATGACGAATACTGGGACTTTGTAACGATTGATTCGTTTACGATTTCTTTCGCCGCGGCATTGCTGCTTCAGTTGCTTTTGAAGCTGTCGATCAAAGCGGAACACAAAATTGCAGAGTACTTTAAATCGAAACCGGGCACGGCACCTAAGATTTATCGCGGTCTTTCGACTTACGTTATTTTGGTCGGTTCGAAGTTCGTGATGCTAGAAGCAATTAACATCCTATTTGGTGACAAGGTTGACTTTAGTGGTCCTTGGAACGGTGTCGTCGCCTTCTTTGCGGTGGTGTTTACCATCCTGATTTCAGAAGTCATCGTCGGCAAGATTTACTTCAAGCTTGGTGAGAAAGAACAACAAGTGCAAGGCGAATTGACTGAAAAAAACGCAAACTAATAAGCAAGATCGATTGACACAAAACAGTATCGATAAAAACAAAAAAGCGCTGATAAATCAGCGCTTTTTCCGTTTATTTGTCTACTTAAGCTTAAGCGATGAGGATGCTCTTAAGCTCATTCAATGATTCCACCGTGTAGCTTGGTGCAATGCGCTCATCCACACTTGCGCCTGTGGTGTTCAGCCAACATGTTTCAATACCGAAGTTGTTACCACCCAAGATATCAGAATGCAGGTTGTCACCCACCATCAAGACGCGCGTCTTACACGGGTTACCCATTTGTGTCATCGCGTACTCAAAGATGCCTAGATCCGGCTTGGCAATACCGACTTGTTCAGAAATCACCACATGCTCGAAGTAATCGCTCATACCTGTGCGTTCTAGACGAATCGCTTGCAGCTCGGTAAAGCCATTGGTGATGATGCCCATTTTGGCTTTACCTTGCAGCGCTTCCATCAACTCTTTCGCACCCGGCAGCAAAGTGCAGATGTCTGCCATCGCTTCTAAGAATGCCGTGTTGAGATCCGCCGTCGTGGTATTGAGCTTTTCTGCCCACTCAGTAAAGCGTTTGTGCTTGAGCTCATCTGCTGTCACTTTACCATCTTGGTAATCTACCCAAAGTGGCTTGTTGACCGTTTGGTAGTGGGCAAAATCTTGCTCGGTGAAGTCTACGCCTTTGCGAGAAAACATTAGCTGCAAACCTTTGAAGGCATCAAAGTGAAACAAGGTTTCGTCAGCATCAAACAAGATCCAATCGTATTTCATTTTCTTCTTTCCAATATCCAGGTCGTTTTCTGCCGCATAGTCTAATTGTTTTCTTCTTGAAGATAATCTCTATAATTGGAAAATGATTGTATCGTTTTTCTCAACAATAAAATTAATAATAGATAATCCCAATAACCTAGGAGCACGCCGTGAATGCCATTGCGTCACTGCCAGTATTTGTCGCTGTCGTCGAATGCGGCAGCTTTTCCCTTGCCGCCAAGCAGTTAAACCTGACTAAATCGGCGATAAGCAAACGCATTAACCAACTCGAAGATGACCTCGGCATTCGCTTGCTTAATCGCACTACGAGAAAGCTCAGCCTAACCGAAGCTGGACGTCGATACTTCGAGTACGCTTCACAAGCAGTCAACCTTGCTCAGCAAGGCGTCGATGCCGTTTCTGAGTTGCAAGGTTCACCCCAAGGTAGGCTTAAAATCACCGCCCCTATGTCTTTTGGCGTTTTGCACGTTGCGCCACTTATCAGCGAATTTCTTGCACGTTACCCGAAAATTGAGGTGGATTTACAGCTAGAAGACGCCATGGTGGATTTGGTCGAACAAGGCTTTGATTTGGGGATTCGCATTGGCGAACTTGCGACTTCTAACCTTGTCGCTAAGCGCCTTGCTCCGTGTAAAAGCGTACTGTGCGCCTCTCCCGCATACCTAGAAGAATTTGGCGTACCAACCAAACCAAGCGATTTGGTGACACACAACTGTTTGCGCTATTCGTATTTCCGAGGCGGGGTGGAATGGATGTTCATCAACAGCGGTAACGAATATAAGGTACTGCCGAAGGGCAACTTTGTGGTCAACAACAGTGAAGCGATTCGCCAGTTGCTATTAAGAGGCTCTGGCATCGCACAATTACCGACCTTCATCGCCGCCAAAGACTTTGCAGCAGGCAACTTAAAACCGCTTATGGAAGAATTCTCTCTTCCTGAGCATGCCATCTATGCGGTATTTCCAGAGCGTAAGCACATGCCATTGAAGGTACGTGTGTTCATCGACTTCATTAGCGAGAAGCTTGGCACTGATACACCGTACTGGGATCGCTATTGATCGATTTGAATACCAACTGACGAATACACATGTTTTGCTGAGATCAGTTATTGGTCTCAATCAGAAGATCTTTCTTCAATTTTAGCGCCATAATTTCCTTTCTCAGCACTTCTTTAGTTTCAGGATCTTCTGAGCTTTCGAATTCTTTCTGCTTCTTATCGATAAGCCGCATCATTTGCACCGCTGGCGGTAGGCAGTTTGCATCTTTAAGAATCTTCATACCCATTCGGTGCTCTGCGGGTGTTTTAAAATAGTCTTCAAGGTCGAGCTTTTTTCCTCTGTAGGGGTTGTCTTTAAGCTCACCTGTTTTTTCAGCATTGCGAATCCAACCACCGATCGCGTTATCAATGTATGACGACATATTCACCTCTCGTGTAATGCGTTCTATTTGTAAACGGCTTTGAGACCTTCGATCGTGATTCGAATACCATCATCGAAGTACTTTTCATAGTTCACGGGCTTAGCTTGACTCATTAACCACGCAAAATGAGGCAGTTGCTCGTCGTCCAATTCAGGAAGAGATTGAGGTTTATTGCGTGCAGCTTGCTCTTGATGCTCAACGATATCCGTCACTCGCGTATAAACACTCGCAAACGCCATAAAACCAACTTCTGCTTCAAATTTGGCCTCTCTGAAGATACCTAAAATATCGTTGACGATGATGCTTGAAGCCGGCGTGAAGCTTTGGCTATGGCGAATAAACGCGACCGAACCCGGAATAGACATAAGTGCTTGTCTAAAGTTTTTCGCAAACGTGTAAAGGTATGCTTCCCAGTCTTTCTCTTGCGGCAATTCGACTTTCCCTAGTACATAGTCGCAACATAAATCGACCAACGCTTCTTTAGAGCCAACATGTCGGTACAGTGCCGTCGCGCTGACCCCCAATTGTTTGCCCAGCGCATGCATGCTTACATTTTCTAACCCTAGGTTTAAGGCACACTCAACCACGTCTTTTCTAGAAATTTGCGCAGGACGCCCTTTACTGCTTTTTTCGCTCATCATCGTCTCAAAATAAATAGTTAACACCATTAAGTTAATACCATTAACTTAAACTATCAATACTGCGATTTATTCAAAACGACGTACCACCTTATTTGGTTAATCTAATGTTTCATTTTTAACAGGTGCGCAACCGCTGTAGGAGCGCTAACTTAAGTAGCACGTCAACCACACCGGAGCGTGAAGCTATGAAAGTACTGATTCAATACACCCAAGCGGGTAAATATCGTGACCAAGCGTGGGAATCACTGACGCTAAAAGCAAAAGGCGAGATTCAAGCCGTGACGCCTTCTTATGCCGCTCAGCTTATTGAGCAAAACAAAGCGACGCTTGTAATGACCGAAGACGAACAAGTGATCTTCCATTCTTAATCTAACAGCGACTGACACTAAAAAGGCCTGCGTTTCTGCAGGCCTTTGTTTTTATTGGTTGAGGTTTAATTACTCAAAATCACTCGCTTCTGGCAGACGATCTAGCATTTCATAGTACTCACCAGCTACCGTACCGATGTCACCACGAATGTACGCTTGGATTAGATTCAGATCTTTCAGCCATAGATCTTTGTCTGCATCCGCAGACGCGACATAGCCAGCATACACATTATCAACTGCAAACATCATGTCTTTTGTGTAGTTGTTATAAATCAGAGCCATTGCGTCAGTGTAAGCTTCAAATACTTTTGTCGTCTTATGTGCTTTGCCACCTTTATAACTTAATGTTCCTGCAACTGAATCCATCACAAGATCACCTGAAGTCAGGTTGGCTCTCACAAAGTTACCGAATGAAGTGCTAAACGTCAGCACACCTGCTGCAATGTCTGCATCAATGGTAGTTTTCATTGCATTTACCATTGGAGCATCCAGTAGCAATACCGCATCGTGGTATGCAGGAAGAATCGATGTACGGAATGGTCCCCATGCCTTTTCAATGTCCGAAGCAATCTTGCTTAGTTGTGCCGAGTCGTAGTTATCCAAGTAGTTTTTCAGATCGTAGCCTTCGCTGGTAACTAGCTGATTTGCGTAATCATAAGCCAGTTTGTTGGCTTTCGTTGCCACAAACTTCTTACCATCAATTACAAACTCTACTTTGTCACCTGCAATAATACCGTAGCGATCTTGTTGTTTAGTGAATGCATCAAACTGCGCTTTACCACGAGCCTTAACTTTGTAATCGTCAGACTGCATTTGGCTAACGCCCATTTCAAGGATCACATCACCGATACGTTCACGACTGACTGCGTCAATGCCCAAGAATCGATAAATACCACGTGGCATTGGAGGTAAGGACTCCATTTGTTCAGTAAGGTGTAAGTTCACCGTGGTACCTTTTAGGTTGGTGTATGACTTACCCTCTTTATCCACCAGCGCGACAGGCGTGCTTAAAGCATCATTTGCCACAATGTTGCCCATGATATCTTCATATTCAGCTTGAACACCTGGTAGGTCCAACAACGAAGCAAAGCTCACTTCATCGGTGTAGCGGTTAGAGAATCGACGTGCCAAGAAATAGCTCGCAAGCGCTTTGTCTGGCCAGTAACCCAACACTGACACGGCGTTTGACCAAGGGTAATCAGGGTCAAAGCTGCCAATAGAGTTCAAGAAGCGTCCGTTTTGTGTCTCTGCAACCGCCTTGTAACCTTCATCGGCATCTTCAATGAAACGCGCCGCTAACTCATCAAAACAATTTGCTGCCGACAAATCGTAATCCGCCGGAATTTGGTGTGAGTTATTATCCAGCAATTTACCAAACGAAATCACTTTTTGATTGCCTGACGCATTTTCAATCACACATTGGTGCTCTGGTGTACGCAAAACATCAAGGAAGAACGCTGCTGATTTCTTCGCACCATTAGCGTAGTCACAGAACCATGAGTTATCTGCTTTGCCTTCACTACAGTATTGAGGGTTTGATGCTAGGCGCAGCAAGAAATCGCCCGGCTTATCTGTACTAGCGGTATAACCTAAGTTGGTGTACAAGTTATCGATGCGTTCTAGATCTTCCACCTTGTCACGAATCGAGTTCATCTCAGAATAACGGCGTAATAGGTAACCTATGTAATCTGTGGAGTACAACCCTGTCGTTCCGTAAAGCTGCAAATTGCGGCGGTCATAACTATCAAGGTAGTTTTGCCATTCATAAGAGACAATTTCTTCTAAGTTTGTCCCTTCATCAAAACGGTTACAGTCGCTGTTTAGTGAGACGTTACCATCAGTACAGAAGTCATATGACTTACGCTCAATCTCATTGACTTTATCAAGATAATAGAGCACACCGTAACGCGTCTTCGCCTTAAGTTCCGAGTCATCAGACAGTGCTGCAGTGTCAAATCGGCTAAAGTCACAGTTGTACAGAGATTTGCCACTGTCTGTGCCCGTTAACTTCTTAACTTCAGAACACACCATGAGTGCATCATTCTCAGCGTTATCACCAAATCTGTAGGCGAAGCTTTGCTGATAGTCTTGCAGTTCTTTTAGGTAGCTGTTGTATGCTGCTTTCGCTTCATCGCTAGCGTCGTCTGCTGGCTTCGCTACAGGTGTTGGTGCTGAGCCCGAAGATGCTTGAACGGTTTCAACTTTACGACCATAACCGAACTTAAACGCTGCAATATCGTACAGACCCCATGTTGGTGTTTCATCCAACATACTCGGCGCGTAGTCCATGGTTGAGCTGTATGCAGGAATATTATTCAAGCCCAGTTGATGTGCTTGCTCTAGCGTGTAGTAGTTTGATTTGTCATTCGAACCTTTAAAGTTATGACGTAAACCTAAGTTATGACCAAGCTCATGAACCAGCGTATTACTGTAAGTCGCTACAGTAATCGCATCTGCCGTTTTAACCTGCAGATCTTTTGGTAGGTGTTTCCAACGCTTAAGCTCTCGAGAGACTTCTTTGCCAGCATCATCTAGCTTGATTTCGAAGTAACGGTCGTCATCCAGTTTCAAATTATCAAGCATGGCTTTGCTGGTTGAAGAAACCCACGATGCTTCGATTGGGTAAACATTGTGCTCCGCCCAGAAAGACAAACGGTTTTCTTCTGTTGCGACCACCTTTTCAAAATCTAACTCATCGCTGAAGGTTTTCTTTAGCTCCGTTGGCGCTTTAGTCGCTGCTTTGCTTGTGGTCATTTCTTCTTTTGACACAAGAGGCGCAGGAATACTTTCGTCCGCTTCCAGCTTCGCGATTGCCGCCATAGTTGAGAGCGACTCAATTCTCTCTGAAACTTCTGATGTTGTTGTCGCGGAGCTTGTCGTTGGTAACGGATCGAGACCGTCTAAGTCCAATTGATTACGGTTGTAGAATCGGGCTAGGTTATCCCAGTAATAAGGAACCCCAGTTCTTGCCACACCAGCGTATTGGTTTACGTGACCTTTGATGATCTCACCCGTCATTGGGTTAGCAACGGAAGGACCATAACCTAACAAGCCGTTCGCCAGCGGCTCATCCACCAAGTTGATCACGTTGTAACGCAAATCACCCGGGTGTATACCTGCACCTTTGGTTTTGTTTACGATTTCAATTTCTGGCTTGCCAGAATCCGCACCAAATAATCTAAGTGCTTGGTTCATCTTATCGATGGATTCAAGCGTCGCATCTAAGAAGATTTTGTTTTTCTCTTCAAAGAAGTTATCGGTCAGATAATACTTGATTGAATCTTGATCAGGGTTGAAACGGTTCAGGTACACCACATCACGATCATACTTGTTTGTGATAGGGTTAAGCTGCTTTGTCTCAGAGACAAAGAAACCAATGTCATTCTCGTCACCAATAGGATATAGAACCGGTTGGTAGTCTTTGGTTGCCACCACACTCTCGTGCATTAGAGAGTAATAAAAACGAGATTTAAACGCGCCATCGACCAGCATGTCGTCAAGACCCGCTTTGGTATCTTCGTTGATGTAGGCTGACATGTTATCCAAGTCAATGCGGAACGAGCGCTCAAGTTCGAAGTTTAACGTGCCCTTCTCTGGATCAAAATCCCATGAGATTACGCGCGGCGAACCAATTTCGGTTAGCCCATCCGTGATCCCATACAGATCTTCCATATTGAATTCGGCGATCTCAAGATCTTCCGGACGCGGAGTAAAGTGGGTCTTACTCTTGTAGTTTAGACTCGCATCCTCGTTAGTTTCTTCTTTATTCGTACAGTCACCGTGACCATCTTCTTTACAGCGGTATGCTGCAAAGTCACCAGGAATAGTCAGAACATGTGCAAAGTTAACATCGTCATCATCGGCAACGAACTTCTCCTCGCCACAATAGTTGTTCGCGTCTTTGGTCAGATGTGCGTCTGGGTAGTTTTTGTCGTAATTACGAACTTCCAGACCTTCTTTACTGAAACACAGCTCAACATAACGAGGCGAACCTTGTAAAAATGGGAATTGGTTTAGCGCGAATCTTGGTGCTGCACCAGTTGTTGGTACATAGAACCAACGACCGTCTTTTAGGTCTTTAACCGCGATTTCTTTTGCATCTCTTTCGACATAGTCATAAGCCTGATCGTCAGCACCACAACCGGCAAGTCCGGCAGTGATCGCTGACACCAGAGTTAATTTTTTAAACATGGTTTGGATATCCTTAATTTTTGTTATTTTCCTAGAAGGAGTAAGCAACAGAGGCGATGTATGACGCTTTCTCTTGGTCAAGCAGGTCGATATTGCCCAGCGTTCCTCGTTCCGCATCTTGATAGAAGCCGGTAGAGGATGCTGCCAACGTTAGTGACCAGCTCTTGTTGAATTTGTAGGTTCCGTATAAGGCACCTTCATACTGCCAACTGCTCCGTCGAGTCCCTTGATAACTGATGGTGTTACCACCTAAAGCCGTGATGCCCAGAGAGAACGAATCCCAAGACTTTTCAGCGACAGAAAACAGTGAATAGGTCCACTCTGTGAGTGAGCGACCGCCATTCGTTTTGTACTTGTGGAAGTTCTTTTTGAGTCGTGGCGCGATAGAAAAATCAACGCTCCACAAAGAAAAAGAGACCGGTACGGCTAAACGAAAAGCTGTTTGTAGCTCATCATTTCGCGAGTCTTCTGAGGTAGGTATGGTGAACTGACCTGCAACAGCAATTTTCCCCGTTTCACCAAAGCGATACAGATTCGAGTATTGCAAGCCCAGTACTGAATCCGTTGCGTAAGTTCCAACTTCATCTTCTAGAGCACGGTAACCACCGGCAGAAAAGAAAGCTTTGATGTCTTTTGAAATCGCGTAGTTGAGATCCCCGCCCCAAGAAAAGTTGCGAACGGAGCGATAGTCGTCTTTGTCGTAAATATTTGTATCGTAAGAGAGGTAAACGGACCCACTTAGTTTACAAACTATACATGACGACTCTCCTTCATTTTGTGTAGATTCGATCCCGCTGCTATCAGCTACGTTGTTTTCTTCTGCGAGTAACGGCATTGAAAACAGCGTACCTAACAGCATCGCAAGCGGGGTCATCGTCCACTTAGTTGTGTGCTGCATGTTTTTAAACTTCCATGAAAATTAAGTTCATTAGAACAAACTTAAAGACAAACAGATTATTGGAATGACATTCTAAATAAGTAACTATCAGACCAATAAACCTATCAACCATAAGATTTCTCGTATGGTTAAATCCTTATTCTATTTTTGATAGATCTATTTTTAGTTATTTGTGCTATTTGAAATTTATAACTCGTGATAAGTCAACGTTGTTACAATATAACGATTCCATTTTTAAAAATTGCACAATCATATAAAGCAATCGTTGTCGTCATTACTAAAAAGACAACAATACCGATCTTTATCAACAACTTACAAAAACAAGCTTTGAAAGAGACAGAAATGAGAAATACATGTTAATAGAACAGATGCATTTATGAGAACATCATTCCGTTATAACAATCCTTGTTATGTCATTTTGGTAGGCTAATTATTTAATCTTATAACTGAAGAATACTAATAAGAGAAATCATCAAAACCATCCGTTGTTAATAATGAATTTCGCATTTAAAACAAAAGATGGAAATAATATCAAATTCGAGTTTTCTAATATATTGACGTAACCCAAGAGTAGTTTGAATAGAAAGTCACCCATTAAGGTCGATAAAAATTACACAAACATTCACAAAATGAATAATTAAAGGCAGAGAACTCTAATTACAACACAAATGGGCTGCATATCTGTGAATTTATATTCATTTAACGATTTTTTATAAATTTGCATTTTATGTGACAAAAATCACAACAATGTGAAACAAAAGACACAAATGTCAATAAACTTAAGCATCAATTATCTCATCAACTCTCAAAAGTGAAGGGAAGCTTAAGGTTGTCTTTCTCTGTTCTTCTTACAATAAAGTTTGAATTATTTATCAACAATAGCAGTAGGTTAGCGCCGGCAGTCTCTCATAAAAAACTGAGTAGCAGGCATGGAAAGACGTTAAGAGTAAAAGCACTAACTTAATAAATTTCGGGTTTGAATATTCAGCGAATCAAAACGCACACTTATGCTCTGGGTAAGCTGCCAAGGCGACAGCTCAATCTTGAATGGTTTTGTTACCACAATTTTCACAGATCAAATGACGAGAAAAATCGTCCATCGAAGCTAAAAAAGCACCGAAGACAGCACTTTTGAGAAACCCAGTAATGAACTCTTTCTTCCCCCGGTTTTTATCACCCTCAAAAGCACTTTTCTTTCTAACTAAAACCACAACGTGGTGCGTTTCCACTCCACATTTAGGACACAGAAACACTTCTGTCTTTCTTGACATATTAGCCTCCTAGGTAGGTATTTCTTAGCAACGTAACGATTACCATGACCGTGCATCAACTTTGGCTCGCAATGCTCGAGCATACTCGGTTAACAGCCTTGCATTGTCTGCGCTTTCAGCGTCTCCACAAACTCGACCTTGATAGGTAATATTGGGGCTGGAATAGATAGGTACTATGTTCTTTTCGTAGCTCATGATGGTTCCAGAGTCACCACATAATGCAGCATGAGCATACCGCTTGATCTGTAACTGGTTATCCTCAGCTGTCATGGATTCAAGTGTTCTACCTTGAACTTGAGATGATAGCGTTTCTAAATCATGTTGTGCCCATGCTAAGTGCCCTAGTTCATGCTCCAAAGCTAGTGGACCAGCTCGTACATCGGAAACCACGAAGTTAGGAAATACATCAACCCATGTTTCTGCTATTTTGTACTCAAAATCAAAGTAACTGCTGTCCTCACTTAACACCAACACGACATAGAAATTTGGTTCCTGATACGCACGTTCCAACAAACTGCTGTGTTGCAGGTTGAGTTCGTAATGTGAAGACAACATATCTTCAGGTTTAGCGTTGTGAGCATCAAAGAACTCATAACCAGCGCTCTTACGGATCATAGGAACACATGAGTTTGCGAGAATAAGATTCGAAAGGGCTAAATCTTCGCCGATTCGCTCTTCCAAGGCTTCTATGCTGAAGTCATTGAGAATTGAATAGTCAAATACGAATTGAACCCAAGTCTCCACTTTTTCTTCGTCAGCGCATTGCGAAAGTACGAGCTTTTGAGAGTCAAAATAGAGCAAAGCACTTACGAACGCCGTCCCCACAATTAAGCAAATACTTACAACTTTCAGCTTCATACATTCTTCTTATGAATTTCATAGACAACAAAAATAAGCATATGAAATTTATAAATTAATGAAATTGATATGTAAACAAGCGCTTATTGACTATGAGAATAAGCGCCATGAGTAAGCATGGTTATTCGTCCTCGTTTAGACGACGAATCAATTTGGCTGGCGTTCCACCATATAAACTATCTGGCGGCACATCACTGTTCACCACTGAGTTGGCTGCAATCACAGAACGAGCGCCAATGGTTACGCCTTGGTTGATGACTGAGTTCCCGCCAATCCAAACGCTATCTTCAATCGTGATTGGTTTACAAAACGTTTCCCATTTTAGTCGGCTACGGTAATCCAGCGAGTGAGATGCAGTGTAAAGCTGAACACTTGGTCCAATAAGCACATGATTACCAATGGTGATTTTAGCGCCATCAAGCATCACGACATTCATATTGATAAAGGTCTCTTCACCGATTTCAATCGTTTTACCAAACTCACAATGGAACGGCGCACGGATGATGCTCATCCCAACCTTGCCAAATAGGTTCTTTTGCAGTGCATCACGTTGGGATTCATCGGTGTTGCCATTGAATGCCATCAATGCATGAGTTGCGTGGGTTCGAATCGCATCAATTTCTTTGTCTGCGCCATCGAATACTTGGCCTGACATCATTTTCTCTAGTTCGGTCACAGGATCTTTCCTACAGCTTTTAACGTAGCTAGGTTAATGCAAAAGAGGAATAAAAAAAGAGAAAAGCACGCGCTTTTCTCTTTCCTATTTTATTTAAGTGGCACTAGGGTCGGTTACACGATTTCCCAGCTGTGAGTCATCTCTACGCCCTTACCGAGCATCAGGCACACGGAACAGTATTTCTCTAACGAATCAGCAGCAACTTTCGCTACGATTTCTGGATCTAAGGCTTCACCCGACACTTCAAAATGAATGTTCACTTGAGTAAAAATACGCGGTGCCGTTTCACGACGTTCGGTTGTGAGCTTCGCATTAACAGAAGCCACTTTCTGACCTGCTGACTTCAATCCATCAACCACATCAACAGAACTACAACCACCAGCAGCCATCAATACCATCTCCATTGGGCTTGGTGCAGTCGCACCGCCATTGCCATCCATCACAACGGAGTGACCAGATTGAGACTGACCTAGGAACTTAAAGTCTTCGACCCATTTTACTTCTGCTTGCATGGTTTCCCTCATTATTACTTCTGTCTCATCGGCAACCTATCACCAATGAGCGTTTGTTTGGTGCCATTACTGTAGCCCTCCGGTATAAAAGGGCAAAGAATTTTTCACTATTGTTGCAATTTTTTAGCTCTAACTTCTGTCTCCTTACGTAACATTCATTGAGAAAAATGACGTTTGAGGAAGTTATGAAGAAAGTATCTAAGCTATTGGTGGGATTCTCATTCACACTCCCTGTACTGTTCATCTTATTAAGTAAAACAGGCACTGCCGATACCATGGATAAGGTGAACGCATCTGGCAAAACCGACATTGCTACTTTGGCTGGCGGCTGTTTCTGGTGTACTGAATCAGATTTAGAACAATTACCGGGTGTGTTGGACGTCGTATCTGGTTATTCAGGTGGTGATTTAGCAAATCCGACCTACCGACAAGTCTCTTCTGGCAAATCTGGCCATATAGAAGTGATTGAAGTGAAGTACGACCCAAGCATTGTTAACTACGAGCAAGTTTTGGATTACTTCTTCCGCCATATCGACCCGACTGACGACAAAGGCTCATTCGTCGACCGTGGTCCCCAATACCGTCCTGCGATCTTCTACCATAATGCGGAGCAAAAACAGATTGCTGAGCAATTTATGATGGAAATCGACAAGGCGATGATTTATCCGAAGCCACTTAAAACGGAGCTTATTGAGTTTGAAAAGTTCTACCCTGCGGAGTCTTACCATCAGGATTACCACAAAAAGAGTGCCCTGAAATACAAATATTACCGCTATGCGTCAGGTCGAGATAAATACCTAGATGAAGTGTTTGGTGAGGATCGTAAAGACAACCCAAAAACACTACGCGAGCTTATCAACGAAAAAGATCTGATGACAAAACTGAAGGTCTATGAAAAACCGTCTGATAAAGAGATCAAAGCGAAGTTGACTGATCTGCAGTACTACGTAACACAAGAAGAAGGCACAGAGCGTCCCTTTAACAACGAGTACTGGGATAACAAAGAAGCGGGCATATATGTGGATATTGTCACTGGTGAGCCACTGTTTTCATCGACGGATAAATACAAATCAGGTACAGGTTGGCCAAGCTTTACTAGACCAATCAATCCAGGTTACATCGTTGAGAAGACCGACTTTAAATTGGTTTATCCACGAACAGAGATTCGCAGCAAGTTTGGCGATTCGCATATTGGTCATGTTTTCAAAGACGGACCAAAACCAACAGGGTTACGTTATTGCATGAACTCAGCAGCCATGAAGTTTGTACCAGTAAGCGAAATGGCAAACCTAGGTTACGACGATTATCTGTACCTATTTGATAACTAAACTCGCTTAAGACAACGAATTAGGAGTGAACATTCAGAACGATGAAAGGTTTTAAATCCAACCTTCCCATAAAAGTCTGTCCAGTCTGTGAGCGCCCGTTTTCTTGGAGAAAGAAGTGGGCGCGAAATTGGGATGAAATCGTTTATTGCTCTGAGCGTTGCCGAAGAAGAAAATCAACGAAGACGTAGGTCACTCCGAACCTCTCTAGTGCGTATTTTGCCCCAGTAAGTACAATCTTTACCAAGGCAGTAATGCGCCATCATAAGCCCAAAATGCCCCGCTATCATGCGGGGTTGCTTTTTCTATTAACCCCAACAAATCCTTTGCAACTCGCTCTGGCGTGAACAGTTTTCCCTCTGGCACATTGGTTTGAAAAGGCGCAGACAACGCCGTATCGGTGGTTCCCGGATGGAGCGCGAGTACCGTGCCATGCTTGAGCATTCTTTGCCACTCAATTGACATGGTTTTGAGGAACATATTCAACGCGGCTTTTGAGGCTCGATAGCTATACCAACCGCCCAATTGGTTATCGTTAATACTGCCAACTTTAGCAGAAACAGTCGCGAACTTAGGCTGTGTGCTGCGTTTGAGCTTAGGTGTAAAGTACTTCGCCAGCAGTAAACTGGGCAAGGTGTTTACCATTATCGTTTGCTGGAAAAAGTCTGCGTCGAGAGAACTCAAATTCTTCTCCGGACCTTTCTCTTGGGTGTGCAACATACCCACGCAGTTCACCAACCAATCAACATGCTCGATGTACTCACTGAGCGCTTTCACCTCCTCATCTTGTGTCACATCCACTTGATGCCAAATAACATTGGGATGATGCCAGTTGGGGTGTTGCCTACGATAGGTCGCGTGAACACGAGCGTGAGGAAAATGTTCCGCCGCGCACGCAACCATGGCAAATCCAATTCCGCCATTCCCACCTACTATCAATATTTCCATTACAAGCTCTCCAAATTTTCCATGTAGTGCTCCGCGGTTTCAAGGATAGCTTGTCGTTGCTGTGGTTCCATATTGTCCCAAGAGCGGAAAATCATCCCGATACGAGGATTGGTCGCCAATCGCTTGTCATGCTTGTTCATAAAACGCCAATACAAGCTGTTGAATGGGCATGAACCTTCACCACTGCGTGCTTTGTTGTCGTAATGGCAGCCCTTACAGTAGTCGCTCATTTTATTAATGTAAGAACCACTAGCTGCATAAGGTTTAGTGCCGACAATACCTCCATCAGCAAACAGCGCCATACCACGTGTGTTTGGCATCTCTACCCACTCGATCGCGTCAACGTATATACCGAGATACCATTCATCCACTTGAGATGGTTCGATCTCAGTTAGCAAACAGAAATTACCAGTGACCATTAAACGTTGGATATGGTGCGCATAGGCGTAGTCAAGGGACTGACCAATCGCATTACGCATGCACGCCATTTTTGTTTCGCCATTCCAGAAGAAATCAGGCAGTTTTCTGCTCGCTTCCAGTTCGTTCTTTTTCGGGTAATGAGGCATGTTCGCCCAGTACACTCCGCGGATGTACTCTCGCCAACCTAAAATCTGGCGAATAAAACCCTCAACCTGAGAAATATTAATGTCTGGGTTTGAGTGGAATGCCTTGAGTGACGCATCAATGACTTCTTGCGGGTGCAGTTGTTTGCTGTTGAGAGAAAACGAAATCCGACTGTGATACAAACTCCATTTAGCGTCGTGTTGCCCAGTCATCGCGTCTTGAAAACGACCAAAAAGAGGCAAGCAAACTTGGCAAAAATGAGCAAGTAGAGACAAGCTTTGAGCACGGTTAATCGGCCACAATAAATCCCCTTCAAAGTGCCCTATCGTTTTAATTCCATGACGTGTTAATCGCGCTTGTATTTCACTGACATCGGTACTAAACATTAAAGGTTGTGGCAACTGCTCAATATCTTTAGTTTTGAGTTTGTTGCGATTATTCGCATCATAGTTCCACTTCCCCCCAACAGGTTTGCCATCTTGCATTAAGATGTTGAAACGCTTGCGCATGCGGCGATAAAAGTGCTCCATCATGATGTGTTTGCCTTGCGGGAACTGCTCTTCGATCTCTTCAAACGGCAACAAAAAGTGCTCTGAATCAACGCAACGCGTTACTACGCCATTGAGCTTAAGTTTGGCAAGTTGTTCCAATAATCGGTATTCATCAGGGCGTTGATATTCAAACTTGCTTGCACCAACTTCGCTGACAAAATGCTGGAGAAGTTGCTCAAGATCCCCAAAAGATTGGGTATCATCCAACGTAAGATGCAAGACTTGATGACCTTCGCTCTGACGCTCTTTCGCAAACTTTTCCATTGTAGAAAAGAACGCACATACTTTTTGAATGTGATGCGTCACATACGTGCTCTCTTGCTTTAACTCTGCAATCAAATAGAGAACGTGGTCATCAGGTTGCTGAAACCAAGTATGTTCGCAATTGAGTTGATCACCCAAGATCAACCGAACGGTATCAAACTGCATCATGATTTCTCCGTAGAAGACGCATTGCCATGACTTTCCATCGCAATCGTCCAATCAACCATGTCCACATTATCCAAACGTGCACCATCACAATGCCCATCCCACTTATCAATAAACTCATGGTTGGGGTCGTACATTTGCGTCTGCTTTTCAAGATTGAATTGCCTTGAACCACGAGGGTCCGCACCAACGCCTGCGAGGTATTGCCAATTTCCCCAATTTGAAGCCACATCGTAATCAATTAATTGAGACTCAAAATATGCAGCGCCATAGCGCCAATCTAGCCCTAGTTCATGTACAAGGCAGCTCGCGACCAGTTGTCTGCCACGATTCGACATGTACCCAGTTTCATTGAGTTGATGCATACACGCATTAACGAGCGGGAATGGCGTCTCGCCTTTTTTCCATTGTTGGAAACGATGGGCGTAAAAGCTGGTCAATGGCGTTTGATTGCGAATCCCACCAAAATGAAACAGCTGCCGACCATATCGTCGCGCATACCAATAAAAGTACTCACGCCACAGCAATTCAAAGTAAATCCAATACGTCGAATCATTAGCACCATAATCCGCTTCATAACGCTTTAACATGTCCACGATCCTTTTCGCCGAAACACAGCCATGTGCTAACCACGGAGAGAATTTAGTGGAATAGTCCATGCCATCTAAACCGTTGCGTGTCTGTTTGTATTCACTCGCAAGCGGCGAATCAAAATACCGACGACAATGCTCAAGCCCCGCATGCTCTCCCCCAGCAAATGGCATTGGCTTTAAGTCGCGAGTTAAGCTCAATGTTGGTAAAGAGAGACCTTTGGGTAGTGGTGGAAGTGTGGAGACTCTGTCGGCAGGTTGCGAAATAGATAGCTTTTCTACTTGCTTACGAAACTGGGTAAAGGTATCAGGTAGCGCATTGAGACTGAACGGGAGGTCAGCCAACCTAAATAAACTTCGCACTTCGTGCTGAACAACCGTTACGTGGCGTTCCTCCGCCTTAATTTCTTCGATGACATTTTGCTCGTCGCAACCCGGCATAGCATCAACGTAAAGCCTTGTAACACCAAGATTTTTGAAGGCATGTTTTAATGCTTGATAAGGATGCAAGTCGACAACAAGCAAACGTTGTTCAAGTGCATTTAAAGACAGGTTGAGGCAGTGTAATGACTCATCTAAAAACTGTCTTTTTGGCTGACCAAACTCGGATGTTTGAGCATAGTGCGCCAAAAATGGTGAAACCTTGGGATAACAGTAAAGACAGATAAGAAAATCCACTTCTTCTGCAGCTTTGGTCAGATTTGGGTTGTCATGCAGTCGCAAATCATTGGTAAACCAATACAGTCCTATTGTTTTGTTCAAACGAAGCTCCTTTTGGCACTTTTCTGTTATGCGCATGCCAGATTCTACGAACCTTAGTTGGTCAAGATCAGCACTTCGTTTACATTGCTCAAAACTCCATCACCCAAACTTTTATGGTAAACAGAATGTTACGAAGGATTTTATGAAATTTTAAAATCAAGACTAATATTCATGAAACCATTTGATTATTTGCTCATATTTTTTAAGAAAACCAAGCAAAAATGACAAAAAATAAAGCGATATTGTTTTATATCCGTTACCCTTAGCTTAATTCCATTTTGCTTGTAACACTGCAGAAATGACCGACGAATTTAAGAAATCAACCGCGAACCTAAAAAAAGCGGTACCACTGATGATAAAAAACCACGTAGCGGCAACACCAGCCAACTACGCACTGTGGTACACCTACGTAGACAAAACTATCCCAGAGCTGAATCAAGAATTAGATATGGTTCTTGAGAACTATGACGTCTGCCCACCAGCAATGCATAAGCAGCTCTATAACAGCTATGTTGCGAGTAAAGCAGAAACCAGCTTAGAAGAACTCAAAACAAATGTAGAAGTGCTTTTGGGCGAAGTCTCTAGCTCGATGACTGACACGATTACCGACACCTCCTCCTTCTCCGACATGGTGGATAAGAGCTTTAACAAACTAGAAAAAGTTGAAGACAATAGCCTCAGCATCGAAGAAGTGATGAATGTAGTGCGTCAGCTTGTTGCAGAGTCTCGTGAAATACGCCACTCGACGAAGTTCCTAAATAGCCAACTCACAACGGCTAGCGAAGAGATCTCTCGCCTTAAGAATCAGCTAGCAGAAGTGCAGAAAGACGCCTTGTTCGATGGCTTATCCAACCTGTATAACCGTCGCGCTTTCGATAACGACCTGCAAATGCTGATCGATAACAACCAAGCAATGACACTGATCATGTTGGATATCGACCACTTCAAAGCATTCAATGACAACTACGGTCACCTATTCGGAGATACCGTAATCAAAGCCATTGCTCGTCGACTGCAACAAAGTTGTCGTGACGGCATCAGTGCTTATCGCTTTGGTGGTGAAGAGTTTGCCCTTATCGTACCAAACAAGTCACTGCGAATCGGTCGACAATACGCTGATACGCTTCGTCGAATGATTGAAAAGCTGCGTGTTCGTGACAAACGTTCAGGGAGCCAAGTACAAAGCATCACCGCCTCTTTTGGTGTTGCAGAATTTGAAGTTGGTGACACGCTCGATAGCATCGTAAACAAAGCTGATAAACAATTGTATGAAGCGAAACAACTCGGTCGTAACCGCGTAATGCCGCTTTAACACAGTCAAAACGAACAGGCGAAAGCCATTCAAACTGGCTGAAAATATAAACAAAACCCCAAGCAAGTGCTTGGGGTTTTGTCTTTCTTGGGCTGGCTCGTTATTCTCTGTACTTCTTAGCTCATTAATCAATGCTATAGCAGTAGCTTAAGAAGTAATCGTCGCCATTTTTCGCGGTGTACTCTTTGTCTTCACTGCACGCCATTGGCTTTCCTTTCTTATCGCCTTTGATTAAGCTGATCCAATGACGCATCGCGGTCGGCGCATTACCAATTAGCTCAGGGCTAAAGGTAGTACGCGTTTCCAGTTGGATGTCGTCAATGTCCATCAACTCCACACAACCCGTGCCTTTGTGACAACCGAACATTACTTCAACGTGACTGCCTGATTCATCTTTGAATAGGATCGATTTTGGATCTTCTTTCTCTCCTGTGTACGCCACAAAATGCTTTGGACTTTTCAGACCACTGTGTGTGCCGTCCTTGAAGTACGCCATTACATGTCTGTAGTCGATCACGTAGCTTGATACATCTTGGTGTGACCCACTCTCCAATGGGAAAATACGGTCCAGTAGTTGCTTCGCCTTAACTTGCTTCTCGCTCTGCAGCTCAGCACTTACCGCCTCGACGGCAAATACGGCTTCAGCGATAAATGGGCGTTCTTGTTGTTGGATGTCTTTTTTATCGAAGTTCAGCATATTCATCGTCGTTTCCTCGCACTTAAACACTCTTCCTAGAGTAAAAACTTAAAACCTCTGTTTAAGTTTCAGGCAAATCTGTGAAGTTGATGGTTAATTTCCTTGCCTGCTCATTATGTAGACTAGCGAAATATTGACTACAATTTCACAACAAAAATTTTACAATGTGAATTTTACAAAATGTCTGTGTCAAAAAGTCTTATCCGCCAATCTCACTTCTTAGGAACGAAAATTCGTAACCTAAGGAAGAACAACCATTTAACGATGGAAGATTTGTCTGCGCGTTGCGTTAGGATTAATCCTGAATACGCTCCGTCAGTTTCTTACTTATCCATGATCGAACGTGGAAAACGCGTTCCGAGCATTGATATGTTGGAAGTGATTGCCGAAGTTTTCCAAAAAGAACCCGCTTGGTTTTTGGACGATGAACCAGAGCTAGAAGCCATTACCCCCAACAAAGGTAATCGTGGTGGCATCAACGGAATGGCGCTCGAACCAAGCTTTTTATTCTCTAACGACATCTTACAAATCGCGATACCGGAAATGCTCTCTCAAACCGGCATCACGGGGCGTCAGTTCGCTCATCTCTTGATTCGAGCGCATCAAGAGAACCACCAAAACCACTTCCCGGACTTAGAACGAGCGGCAGAAGAGGTTGGCTTAAAACGTCTTAATCTTTCGGTAGAGGATCTGATTGATATTGCGAAAAGCATGGGATTGGATATTCGCTGGGTAGACCGCGCGCCACAAGATGTGATTGATGAACTCGGTGTGAGTGCCAAGCAGTTGATCACCTCGTTTATGGAAGCACCAGGGACCATCTACCTCAACAAGCGCATGCGAGACTACCCGACTCGATTGAAGTACGACTTAGCGGTATACATTGGGCACCGAGTGCTGCACAGCAGTGACGGCATGAATAACGTGTTGTCGATTGGTCACCAGAACAACTGGGAACAAAGCGGTTCGCAGGTTTCTAACTCTGAACTCAACTCACAAGATATTTTACAAGCGTGGCGCGATTTCGAGTCGAGTTTCTTTGCTGGGGCGTTGTTGTGTCCGAAAGTGCCATTTCGTCAGTTACTTGACCGCTCTGGCTATGAAATTGATGTTCACAAAAAAGCGGGCGTCTCGCCTTCTGTCGCGATGCGCCGCATGACGGTAGTGTCGCCATACCCACACTGGCATTACTTTGATGCCTATGGTCCAGGCAAACTGAAAGCCGTATATCGCGGTAATGGTATCCCTCTGCCTTGGGGGAACATGCGTAAAGTCAATGACCCTTGTCAGCACTGGGCGGTATTCCGCCGCTTATCACAACCGCTGGACACCAGCTCGGCGCAAATTTCGATTCTTAACGTCGGTAACGAACCTCGCATCTATTGCTGTGAATCGGTCAACGTATTTGACCCTGCAGGTAATAATCGCGTTCTGTGTGCAGGTATTGACCTCAATCCAGCGATTTCAGCCCAAGGTGGTGATGCGATTGCGATTGCTGAAGAGTTGAAATCACTGTGTGTGTCTTCCGGTGGTAGTACTGTGATTCCACAGCACATCAAGAAAGATCTCACAACGATTGCCAAAATTCTCAACATCAATTGGATCGAACGAGGGATTCAAACTCAAGCAAGATTGATTTGTTCAAGAGGAGCAGTGTGTCCAAGGCAACCAAGTTGTTATAACAAGTGTGGCGAATCAGATGATTTGGGCGATGAGAGGCAAATTATTGAACTCTAAAAAGAAAAAACGCCAATCACAATGAGGTGATTGGCGGTATATACTTGTGAACAATGTGTATTCACTAACAACGTCAGTTGGCTAGGTGACCCTCGGCTTAATAAGGGTCACTCTGTATAAAGCACGATGCGTGCCAACTTTTAAAACTGCGTTTTTTCTTCGATCTTGATGCATATTGATGATTTATTAACCACACATTTTGCAAATCGCATTTGCAAAATGCAAACAACTGCAAAATATGCCACAACATGCATTGCTACTAATCCCTTTATCAGCAATGTCCTTTCTTAGTGATAAGAACGGCTTAAATGAAAAAGCCTCGCTAAGTGTGCGAGGCTTTCCGTTTAAATGTTTTAAGCGGGTGCTATACCATTCGTTTTAGCCGCCATAGTGTTTCTGTTGATACATTCGCTCGTCGGCGATTTTCATCATTTGCTGAGATGAAATCATTTCAGGGTCAAACATCGCGTAACCCATGCTGGTTCGCAGGTATATTAATTCTTCTTCATAGATCACCGGCGTTGAACACAAGGCAAACCTCAGTTTTTTCAACAACGCTTGAATGTTTTCTTCAGTCTTAGGGTTATGCACGATGATAAGAAACTCGTCGCCCCCCATTCGCGCCACAATATCTGATCGGCGCAATGTGCTTTTGATTCTTTCTGCACACGCCACCAACACCTTGTCCCCTGCGTCATGCCCATAGGTATCGTTAATATGCTTAAAATGATCGAGGTCGATGTTAACCAAGGCAAAGCTATAACGCTTTTTATAGCGCTTGGCGATCTCAAACTGCTGTTGATAAGACTTCATAAAGTAACGACGATTTGGCAGCTGAGTAAGCTCATCATGCAATGCACGGCTGTCCGCTACAATGTATAGGCGATAAATAACAATGAGCGCAATGCTCAAAGCAAGCACGATCGGATAGCCAACTAAACGCGCCATTTGTAATACATACCAAGGCACTTGTTGTTCTAACTCACCATTGGAGTACACCGCCAGACTCCAGCCACCATATGGGAAGAACACTTGCTCTTTGGCATAAATGTCCTCTTCTCTTCCCGGATTGCCAAAGATAACATCACCTAGCTCACCGCCACTGTCGTAGCCACGCATCGTCATTTGATATTGGTAAGAAAAATCAATGACACCCGTTTCTCTCAACAAACCATTGAAATCGATCACCGCACTAATAACGCCCCAATAGTCTTTATTAGTCGGAGGATCGCGGAACACAGGAACACGCACAATCAACCCTTTACCGCCTTGTACAAGCTCGACAGGACCGGCGATAAATATCTCTTCAATGTCTTTGGCTTTTTGTACCTGAACCCATTGAGTAGGCACGCTACGATAATCAAGACCAATCACACGTTCATTGCCCTTTCGAGGGTATATATAACCGACGACATCATTTTCTGCGATGCCAATAACAGTAATGTGATTACTTTTGCTTAAGATACGATTCGCCGCCAAATTCAGCTTGTGTGTTTCGCTGTTCGGCAGCAATGTGATAAGCGTAGCCAGAGTGCTGGCCTTATATATGTCAGCCATCAGTTCCGCTTCCAAATTGGAACGCAGCATAGAAAGTTGTTCTTTGGCCTCAACTTGAACTCGCTCTCGGTGCAGACTGAGCTGATTTTGGTGTAATAGCTCAATAACTCCAACGCACAGGGCAAAAAAAGTGAGGAAGAACAATGCAAAGTAACCTTGCTTCTTCGGTGAGTACCGCATCTGTTCCCCACTAACTCATGGCAAACCAAGAGTTTTCTTTATTTATTGTTAAAATACTTATTTACTAAAAGAATAACCAATAGCCATCGTAAAGGTAATAAATATTTGTTCATTTTATAAAAGAGAAAGGTAAAGTGAGATGCAGGTACAAGGCGATTTATTCAAAAGCTCATTTTGGCAAGAAGTAGCACAAGGCAAGATCTACCATGATCCTCACTTTCTGAGTCATTCAGAAGCCGACCATTACTTTTCCCAATTGCGAACAACCCTACCTTGGCAACAAGAAAGCATCATGATGTTTGGTCGCTCAGTTCTACAACCTCGTTTGCAAGCATGGCACGGCGATGCAACGTACACCTACTCCGGGCTCACAATGGCACCTCACCCTTGGACCACAGAACTTAGTGATCTCAAAGGACGCTGCGAAACCATTGCAGACGTTTCGTTCAACTCAGTATTGGCAAACCTGTATCGCAATGGACAAGATTCAATGGGTTGGCACCAAGACAACGAACCAGAATTGGGAAGCAACCCGATTATTGCGTCGATTAATTTGGGGGAAACTCGTCGGTTTGTGCTAAGGAATTTACATTGTAAAACCCAAATAGAGTATGAACTCAGCCATGGTTCACTGCTTATCATGGCAGGTGAGCTTCAGCACCATTGGAAGCATGCTGTCCCAAAAACTGCAAAAACCAAAGGAGAACGCATCAACCTAACGTTCCGCCATATCGTGACTAACTATTGACTGAGCCATTACATACCGATAAAGCATTGATGGTAGGTTTGAATTCTGGCTTTCTAACGGAATGTGTATATGCGTATCAAACCTCTCAGCTTAGCCGTGTTGCTCTCATGCTCACTGGTTTTTCAGGCGCAAGCCTCTCAAGAGTCTCCAGCTTTGACCTATTCACAATCTGCTCAGTTGATCAAAAGTACCTATGAGTCACAGCTCTATACCTTACCAGCGTTTCGAGAAGGGCATTTCGGTCTTCGTATGTACCGCCAAACTTTGGATGATAAATACTTACCTGCGGTATGGACTGACATGGCGCAAGTTGCCAGCCGTTTAAATCGCTTTGCCAGCGATGTCACCACACCAGAACAGATTTTTCTGTATTCAGAGGAACGTTTAGCCAGCTACCATGACGACGAAGACGAGCGCGGGCAGCGCCGTTATACCGTTACCAAACATCAACCAGAATACTTGTATTTAGGTGTTGATTTACTTGGCGCAATGGCACGAGCCGATGAGTATGGTTTAAAACACAAGCAAGACAAAACGCTGAGAAGCATACTAAAACGTTATGACTTTGCTCGTTACGCCACTGACCCCGCCATGATTGAGGCTTGGGCAGCTCAGTTGGCGAATCAGGTTTATTGGTTGCGTCAACTCGGCGAGCAAGATGTCGTTAAAGCGTTTACAGATGCATTCCGAAGCACCTACCCAGATAGCCTAGATAAGAAGCTCTCACCGCAACAATACGGCAATAAGATCTACGGCATGACACACATCATTTTTGGAGATTCTCAGTACTACCAAAAACAGGTTAACGAAGCCGATCATCAATGGATCTATGACTACTTTCGCGACAACATAGACACCATCATTCTCCGTTCAAAAGAAGATGTGATTGCTGAAGTCGGCATTACTTTCTTGTTGGCTGGTTTGGATAACGATCCGGTTGTTGAAAAAACACGTCAAGCGATTCAAAGCGCCCTTAATACTGAGCAAGGCATGATCCCTTCTGTGGATGGTGAGTTCGACCTAGCTTATGGTGAACACCGTAATGTCCTCGCGATCATGCTGTTAGATTGGCAAGGAGTGCATCAAGCACCGACGGTAAAAAACCAACCACAAGCGTTTAGTTCAGTACCATACGGATTGGTACCCAAGTCGTAATCAACCTTACTGAATCTAGTTTGAGATCAGGAAGCAGAGCTAAACACTCTGCTTCTTAAGCATTTGCTCGTAGCGAACCAAGCGAAAATCTTGAAATCCTTGCATCACGCTCCGGATCATTGGGTTCTCAAAAAATTGCCGGCTGGTTCCTGTGTAGAAAGTGATGCAATGACTTGAACAACATCGTTCTAAAAAACAATCTTCCATAAACTGATTCAAGCTATGATCCCGAATCGGGAAAAACACCATCAAATCTTTACTAATTTCAGCAATATGATTGAGTAATTGAGTTCGAATTGACTTGGTCAAAAATACAACGCTGACCAAGTAAATGGCGTTATTCTTCTGTTCATACACCACATGTCCAATCAGCATTTTTTGGTAATAGAAACAGTAGATTTTAGGTTGATGAAGCTCAAGCTCATTCAGAGTTTCGACAAGCTCGTTCCCATTCAAACGTTGATGGGAATCCATAACTAATGATCTATCTTCTCCTTCCAATTTATCCAAAGATACGTGACTGGTATGCGTGATCTCATACTCGTACACCGTACTTAAATTTTGGAAGTTGACCGGATGTTGGAGTGCTTTCTTAACACTCTTCAGCTCTTGAGTATCGTAGTGATATGGTTGCTGAAAGAAATGTGCGATCCCGAGACGTCGCAGTAACGTCGGCTCTATTTTCCTCCTCTCCCACTGGCTCAGCGTTGCTTGATTCAAGCTAGAGAATACACGGTGTGAAGAAGAAAGCAGCTCCGCCAAACTGTCTTGTGAGTATTTATATTTCTTTCTAAAGTGCTTCAATGTATCAGCAAATTGAAGTCGGTCGAACTGCATTTTTTCTCCTAGCCAAACGCCGTTAGTTTCGAAAATATGTATATTTACACACCAAATCTTGATTCTGTACGTCAATCACAATTCAACTCAAAATACCCGTATTACACGACGTTATCTGTAACGCCTTCGGGGTAATTCGCATGCAGTGGAGAAGCTTCTTGTTCAAAACCAACGCGACTGCCCCTCGGAATCACGACTAATCCACCATCCGTAATGTGAAAACGTTCTTTGTCTCTCTCCGGCTTTTCCCCAATCACGGTACCCGGAGCAATCTGAACATCTTCTTCAATGATAGTACGTGTAATGCGACTATTTTCTCCAATTTTACACCGTCCCATTAATACGGACTCGTGCAGAATACTGTTTTTACCCAGCTCACAATCCACACCAATGACTGAGCGAATTGAACACGCCCCCTCAATATGGCAACCAGAAGCAATATAGCTGTCCTTAACGCGGACTTTGATCCCTTCAATATCGCAATATTGGCTTGGTCGTTGCGATTCAATTTGTCGGCTCAGCAACGCACTGGTAGATGGTTTGCTAGTATCACTTTGTTCCGCCAGCATCATCATTTGTAGTCGCCAATAATCATCAATGTTATTGACGTTGTGCCAGTACATAGGCGCTTGCTTTGCGTCAATCTCGCCGAGGTCAAACAACACGGTTTTTACTCTACGCGCAAGCAGTGCAACGATGTCCTTGGTCAAATCATGCTGACCATCCAGCTTCTTGGCATTATTGAACAAACCTTTGACCAACACGGGGCGCTGAAAGAGGTAATTTTCCGTTAATACCATGGCAAAGCCTGGTTTGTTTGGAATTTCTGCTGGAATTGGGGGCTGGTGTTGAATATCAATGACTTGACGGTGTTCATCTAACTCAACGACATGATACTGAGACGCTTGTGCGACAGGAACCTGAGCCACAACTAACGTGAGTTCGGCATTTTGGATTTGATGGTAGTGCAACAAAGAAGAAATGTAATTGCGATGGATTTGCTCACCACCGACCAGCAAGACATGTTCATCGGAGGGTCGATTGATGACATCTAAATGCTGCAATAAAACATCAGTCCAATTCTGTTGCAGCTTAGGTAATAACTTAGCTTGAGAATAAATGGGTTCGAGCACTTCGATTCTCGATTTGTAGTGCTGCCATGCATGCTTAAGGTGAGCAACTAACGGTGCGCAATAAAAACGACTGAGGACAAGATTACGCTTTATTCCTGCTTGAATGAGGTTGGTTAGCGAAAAATCAATTAAACGGTGAGAACCTACGAAAGGTGTGATGGATTTACAGCATGTTTGAGTGAGTGGACCTAGCCCTGTCCAACCTTTATCGGTTAATACTACCGATACGACTTTTGACGTCACGTACGACTTCCTTATTCTATTAATAAATTAGAAAGTAAATGCAAACCGTACGCAAGCACTATTCAATCCTGATGTGAATTTACTCAATAATGAATATTGTCGAGCAATAGCCTACCTAATATTTAACCTAGCTCTCATTCAAATAATTTATAAAATAAAACCCGCCGAAGTGGCGGGTTTTGAATGGCTGTTTATGTGGAGGCGTTCCTTATAACGAGATAAAGATACCTGCTAAACACGCACTCATTAAGTTCGCTAATGTACCAGCCGCTACCGCTTTGAGACCCATGTTCGCTACATCTTTACGACGTTCTGGAGCCATCACACCGATAGAGCCAAGTTGAATTGCAATAGAACCGATGTTCGCGAAACCACAAAGCGCAAACGTGATGATCACTTGTGTGTGTTCAGTCAGCGTTGCTTTATGTTGTACGAAGTCGATGAATGCAACAAATTCGTTCATTACGATTTTCTGACCGATGTAAGAACCTGCCGCTAATACTTCGTGACCCGGAACGCCGATTAACCAAGCGAGAGGGGCAAATAGGTAGCCAAAGATCGCTTGTAGCGTGATGCCCGCAAAGCCGAACATTTCGCCTAGGTTTTCCAGACCCGTGTTCACCATTGCAATCACACTCACAAATGCGATCAGCATCGTACCTACCGCAACCGCAACTTTCATACCACCCATCGCGCCGCTTGCTAACGCGTCGATCACGTTGCTCTCTTCAGACTTATCCAATTCGATGTTGTTGTAATCGCTTGGCGTTTGACGCTCTGGCACAATGATTTTTGCCATCAACAGGCTACCTGGAGCAGCCATGAAGCTCGCTGCGATTAGGTATTTCAGCTCTACACCTAGACCTGCGTAACCACCTAGTACACTACCTGCGACTGACGCCATACCACCAGCCATTACCGCGAACAGTTCTGAACGAGTCATGTTTTGCAAGAAAGGACGGATAAGAAGTGGCGATTCGCCTTGAGAGAGGAAGATGTTACCTGTTGCAACAAGAGATTCTGCTTTGCTGGTCCCCAAGAACTTTTGGATGGCACCACCGATAAATTGAATCACTTTTTGCATGATACCCAAGTAGTAAAGGGCAGAGATAAGAGCGCTGAAGAAGATGATGATAGGAAGAACGCGAACCGCGAAGATGAAACCAGTAGAAGCGAGGTCACCGAAGAGGAACTTGATGCCTTCATCGGCAAAACTCAATAACCCAGCGACACCATTGCTCAAACTGGCTAACGCCGCTTGTCCCCAAGGGAAGTAGAGCACCAAGGCTGCGAAACCCATTTGAAGCAGCAATGCTCGAGACACGGTTTTCCAATTGATTGAAGAACGGCTCTCTGACAGCAGGAACGCACAACCTAATAGTGCAACAATACCAAATAGACTAAATAGAACACTCATGAATCGGACCTACTGAACGTTGAAAAAGAAAGGAATGCCAAAAGCATTGGCAGAAGAAAGGGACAACGCATCGAGTGACAACGCACTCGTAGATCCAAATTGAAGGAAGAACGGATAGTTCGACATCTTATTTTTACCTTATACAAGCAATTGAACGTAGCTGGTCCGGTCCGTGGGGTCATTCACTGCTGGAGAGCTCTCGACTCTTCCTGCTCCATGTGACGGCTTGTATGGGTAAGGGTCCTGAACAACGAACCCTAATTCCCGCTTAAACGGGTCGCAAGTATAGCCAACAAAAAGAGATATTCATCACATTTATTTACGCAAACGTTCAAGCGTTCATAATTTAAGCAAAGATGCTATTTTGTGGTCATACTTGTAGGGGAAATAGGGGTATTAGGAGGGTGACGAATAGTGAAATCACCAAAAATGAACAATAAATGTCCAATCGAACACCAAAGACCAAAAATGAGCAATTTTGCTCTCGCCAATCTATGGATTTTGGATATACAATTTGGAACGCTTCATTTCGAAGCCTCTGTGTATTCAGAGCATCATGATGCCGAGATGGTGAAATTGGTAGACACGCTAGCATGAGGTGCTAGTGCCTTAGGTGTGAGGGTTCGAGTCCCTCTCTCGGCACCATTCCTTTCTTTCAAAGAATTTAGAGTGTAATGCAAAGTTCTAAACAGGCAAAACAGTCCGCTGACGCTAATCAATTACTTAGCGAGCTTGCGGTGCACGCCTTATTACACCTGCACTTCAAAATCCACGCATCATCGCGAATTCTTCCTCTTAAAGAACGTAACGACCTACTGCAAAAATGGCTTAAGCCTAAGCTCAAAAGTAATCGCTACAAACTGATTAAAAAGCCATTAAAGTCTCTGACTCAGCAGGCAAAAGGGGAAAATGGCAATCTAGAAGCTTTACTTGAACGTTGTGTAGGTGCCGATAAACCTAGTAACCCACAACCTCACCTCGATAGCTACCTACTGCTGATCAACGAAGTCGAGAAGAAATTGGGTACGACGGTTCTGCTTTCTCGTCCTGAAGATGTCGATTTATCCCACGACCAACATGGTTGTTTGCTATGTGTTCTGTCTGATAACTTAAACCAACACTTCGACGATAATAACGCCTTAATCGCACCTATTTCGATGCTTTTCCGTGGACCTATGAGTCAACGTTCTCTGTTCTTAGGTAGTATTTATGCCAGCAATACCTTCAATTACGAAGTGCTGTACCAAGACGAGCAGTTTGTGCGAATCACGCTGGATTTAGCATAACTAGACACCCAGATGAGTTAAAAAAGCCGCGAAGTTCGCGGCTTTTTGCTTAATTAACGTTTATCAATCTCTGACGTATCGACAACCCGAAGAGTTCTCAATCCAGTTCGCGGAAACGAGCCGTAAAGTGGCGAAGTACTGGAGGTTCGTATTCAAACGTCAATCCTTTTAGTTCATCAGCACGATTCTTCAACTCGATGATCGCATCGGCGATGTAATCCATGTGATCGTTGGTGTAGACACGACGTGGAATGGTCAAACGCATCAACTCAAGTTCTGAAGCTTTTTGTTTACCCGTTTCCGGATCTCGACCAAGCAACAGTGAGCCAATCTCTACCGCACGAATGCCTGCCTCTAAATACAAGGCATTACACAGCACCTGTGCAGGGAATTGATCCGCGGGGATATGCGGTAAGATCTTCGCCGCATCAACGAAGACAGCATGACCACCTGTTGGGTATTGAATTGGAATACCCCCTTCGCGTAGACGTTCACCCAAATATTGTACTTGGCTAATACGGTAGTGAAGATAGTCTTCATCCGCACCTTCATACAACCCGCGAGCCAAGGCTTCCATATCACGACCCGCCATACCACCGTAAGTGACAAAGCCTTCCATCGGTACACATCGTGTTTGAACCGCTTGGAAAAGCTCTTGATGATCGCGAATACAACACATACCACCAATGTTCACCATCGGGTCTTTCTTCGCAGACATAGTGAGCATGTCGCCGTACTGGTACATCTCGCGAATGATTTCGAGAATCGATTTGTTCTCATAACCCGCTTCACGCTGCTTGATAAAGTAAGCGTTCTCACAGTAACGAGCCGAATCAATCACCACAGGGATGTCGTACTTGGTTGCGATTTCGTACACGCTGCGCATATTTTCCATCGACACAGGCTGACCACCAGAGCTGTTACACGTTACCGTCGTGATGATCGCACAGATATTGTTAGAACCGTGTTCTTCAATCGTTGCCACCAGCTTATTGAGGTCAAAATTACCCTTCCAGTCGTATGGTGTGGTGGTATCAAACGCTTCTTCCGTCACCACGTTAATCGCTTTACCGCCATTGAGTTCAATGTGACCCGCAGTGGTATCGAAGTGGTAATTCGAGATAAATACGGGCGTTTCACCACCGCGAACCTGACGCATACGCTCAATCAAAGCTGGGAATAGAATTTGCTCCGCCCCGCGACCTTGGTGCGCTGGCACAGTAAGCTTGTAACCAAAGAAATGCTCCACCGCATCGCACAAGTTGTAATAGTTACGACTGCCAGCATAGGACTCATCGCCCATCATGATGCCTGCCCACTGATTGTCACTCATAGCACCAGTGCCAGAGTCGGTCAGCAGATCGATGTAGACATCATCACTACGAAGAAGAAATGGGTTAAAGCCCGCTTGTTTAAGGGCAACTTCTCGGTCAGCCAAGGTCGTCATTTTGATTGGCTCAACCATTTTGATACGGAACGGTTCTGGGATACGTTTCATTGTTAATTTCCTTATACGCACGACCCTACGCACTTAAGCGTAAGATTAAAAACAAACTGATAAATTGCTTTTCAATGCGGAAGCATTGAGGAAATTAACGTGCAGAGATTTTGCTAAGAAGAGACAAGCAGTAGTCTAGGTTGTACCAGAACGACAGCACCAAACGGCTATCGAGAATATCCTTAATTCTCATCGTCTTCGTCCTCCTGATAAAAAGAAAAGCCAGAAACCCCATGTCTCTGACCTTTTCAATATAGTGCAGTTTTCAACCAAATTTCAGTGAAGCTTACCTCATTTTACGAAGGTCTCACCCTTTTCATTCTGCGTTTGATGTTGTTCTCTTTGACCATGTAGTCGAACAAAGGAGCAAACAAGTTGGCAAACAGAATCGCTAACATAATGCCTTCCGGATAGGCGGGGTTGAGTACACGGATAAATATCGTCATCACACCAATCAAGATACCGTAAGCCCACTTACCACCGTTAGTGAACGCAGCGGATACTGGGTCTGTCGCCATAAAGAAGGTACCAAACGCAACACCACCAATCACAAAGTGCCAGTAAAACGGCATAGAGAACATAGGATTAGTATTCGAGCCAATCGCATTAAGCAGTAGCGACGTCACAGCTAAACCCGCAAAGACCCCAGCAACAATTCGCCACGAAGCGATCTTCATAAAGATCAGCACCAAACCTGTGAGCGCAATCAACAAGGTCGAGACTTCCCCCATTGAACCCGGAAGGTTACCAACAAATGCGTCCATCCATGAGATTGGTTGTCCCGTCATGTTGTTCGTCAAAGCACTTTGACCACCTTCATACCATTGGCTCAGCGGTGTAGCGCCAGAGTAACCATCTGCCGCAACCCAAACAGCGCCGCCAGACATGTTAGCGGGATAAGCAAAGTACAAAAACGCGCGCCCAGCCAATGCTGGGTTTAGGAAGTTACGCCCCGTACCGCCGAAGATTTCTTTCGCCACTACGATACCAAAAGTGATACCCAGCGCGGCTTGCCACAATGGGATGGTAGGCGGGAGAATTAAAGCAAAAAGAATAGAACTGACAAAGAAACCTTCATTCACTTCATGTTTACGAACGATAGCAAACAGCACTTCCCAGAACCCACCAACCACAAAGACAGTCGCGTAGACAGGCAGAAAGTACGTGGCGCCGACAAGCATTTTACTTGCCCAACCTGCTTGGCTTGCGACTTCTACCGAGCCCCAAACCCAGCTTAGACCCCAAGAGGCATCAATGACTTGCTGCGCTACCACTTGGTCAAGACCATAGAGCAAAGCATCGCTGGATTGTTGCCCTATGTTGTACATGCCCCAGAACATCGCGGGGAAAACGGCTAGCCACACCATGATCATGATGCGCTTTAAATCGATGCTGTCTCGAACATGGGTAACGCCATGATTCACTTTACCCGGCGTATAAAAAAGGGTTTCAACAGCTTCGAAGAGTGGGTAGAACTTGTGATACTGGCCTCCTGGTTCAAACTTTGGTGAGACCTTTTCAAAATAATGCTTCAGACTCATAACGTCTCCTCCTCTAAAGAGTGTTACGAATAGCCATCGAAAGGCGATCGTTTTTAACTCTTTCATCTTTCCGATACGTATCTATGAGCTGTTACGGAATGCCTCGTGATTATGTAAACCGTGAAAGTCGTGCTTATACTCAATCAATAACAAAACAACGGAGTGAATTATGAAGTTAAGGATGATGTGGACGGCTGTTTTGGTGTTATCTACCCTGCCATTTGCAACCAGCACATTTGCAGTCGACAAACAAATGTCACCAGCTTTGAAGAAGAAAATGCAAGCCATCTGCAGCTCACAAGGTGGTGTACCAGGTGGTTGGCAGATTGCGAAAGTTACACCAGATGCGGAGCGCTCACTCAGTATGATTCTGCATCAAATGAACGCGACGGATAAGCTAAAACAAATCAATGATGTGAGAACTCAAGTCGTTGGCGGCATACACTACGCGATGGAGTTTGAACTCAAAGACGGGCAAGTGTGGAATGCGATTGTGTTGCACAGCGCCCGCGGCGATTACATGATCGAAAGACACGCCAAGAAGGGCGAACTTTGCCCTAAAGAAGGCGAGTCATAAAGGCTCTTCCAAATACAGCAAAGGCGACAGTTTAGTCGCCTTTGTTATTTTCTGGTTTAGCAACAGCTTCAAACGCTCGTGTAAACTGATAACTCATAATCTGAGGTCGAATCAAATCGCATGCTAAATCAGAAGCATCATGCTTGGTAATTGGTAAATGTTCCGATAGAACCTCTTTGGACTCTTTATCAACCGTTTGAAAAGATTCAACAATTCTTAGAGGAACGTGAAACTGACGATCTCTCACAAGAAAGAAATAGTATTGGAGATGCTCGCCATACGTCGCTGCGTTGTTAATCTCGCTACCAATTTTTACCGCTTCAACACGACTGCCTTCACAATCAAATTTAAACACATTGGTAATTTCTGCTTCCATAGAGCCTGGGACATAGACCACATAGTCAACACTGAGATCATGACTAACTAATACATAACTCTCGTCGCGCTCGTGCAGTTGATACGCAAAAGAATAAAATGCACTACAAAGCAAAATGAGCCCCAGCGGTGTCCTCATTCGGTCTTCCACTCATTTATGACTTTACGTACGAGACTCGTCTTAGCATCGGTATATTTTTCGATGGTAATTTCAGCTTGCTTCACCAAAGAAAACTTCAGAGCTAAGTACTCACTTCTAAGCTCAGCATTTCCATTTAGTCTATCTCGAAATTGAATCCAGTCTCGCCACAACTGTCCTTGATACTGAGTGAGGTGCAGATAGTGTGTTTTGACTTGATAAGAATCATCGGTGAACTTTGCAAAGACAATCTCATCTTGCTTTTCCACTTTCAAGCGCAGAAATCCAACACTTTTCAGTGCATCAATCAGCTTTGGAGAAACATGAGGAAAGTGCTCAATACCTAGCACAATATCGATAATGGGTTTGGCAGGCATATCCAAAATAGCAGTACTGCCAATATGCTCGATTTGAGTTGGCGGAATCTCCGTCACTAACGCCAGTTCAGATCGGCTGCGTGCAAACTCCTGCCGCCATGCTGGGTCATGTTTAACGACGTCTACTTTGTGATTGGCTAAACCTAGTTTCATCCATCCCTCTCCTGATAAACCCAAGTATCATAAGAAGGAAGTAATCCAACCACCAAAGTAAAAGCCAAACTTCCGGCACACCCGACACTAATCACCCAACAAATAGAGTCTGGAGTACTTTTAGTTTGGCTTTTTACTGTTAAACCGTCTCGGTTTTGGCCTCTATCTTCTCATTCACCTTATCGCAAATGTACTCCCCAATAGGCATTGCAGATGTCGCTGCGGGAGACGGTGCGTTGCAAACGTGCAGGCTTCTTGCGCTTTCAGCAAACAAGAAGTCATGAACCAAGGTACCATCAGACAACACCGCTTGCGCACGAATACCCGCAGGATATGGTTTGAGATCTTCCACCTTGATGCTTGGGCAGTATTTGTTGACCAATTTGAGATAGCCCGGCTTCCACCATGAGTTTTTAAACTCATCCAATCCGGTTTTTAGATGCTTTTGTGTCACCTTCCAGAAACCGGAGAATCTGAGCATTTGCATGGTATCTTGCAAGCTAAAGTTGACCTTGTCGTACCCTTCCCGTTTCCAGCCTTGCACCGCATTTGGACCAACGGTCACACTACCATCAATCATACGAGTGAGGTGGACACCCAAAAAAGGCAAATCAGGATCTGGGATTGGGTAAATAAGATGATTCACGACTTGGTCGTGCTTACTATCCAAACGGTAGTATTCGCCGCGATAAGGGATGATTTGGAAATCGGTTAGAATACCCATCATCTTAGTCATGCGATCCGCCATCAAGCCACTGCAAGTAACCAAGAACTTGGTATTGAGCTGCATGGTTTGACCGTCTGAAATGCAGGTCAATTGGACTTCTTCGTCCTTCTCTTCGGCAGCCACCACTTTAGTTCTCAGGCTAATTTGCCCGCCGAGCTTTTGGAACTCTTCCGCCATCTGCTCAGTGACCAAACGATAATCGACAATACTGGTGGTTTTGACATAAATCGCGCCCAAGCCAGTGATGTTTGGCTCAGCCAGCTTGAGTTGAACTTCATCGAGTAGCTTTACGTCGATGCCGTTGACATGACAGCGCTCATAGAGAGCATTCATGCGTTCGACTTCTTGCTCGTTGGTCGCAACCAGTAACTTGCCACAGTTCTCCACCGGAATATCGTGCTCAGCGCAAAACGAAATGGTTCGCTCTACCCCACGCTTACAAAAATCGGCTTTTAAGCTGCCCGGTGCATAGTACACCCCGGCATGAATCACGCCGCTGTTGTGTCCGGTTTGGTGCTTGGCAAAACCGGACTCTTTCTCAACCAATAAAATGGATTTGTCTGGATGACGTTGCTGCAGTTGCCATGCCGTCGACACACCAACGATACCGCCACCAACAATGATGTAGTCATAGACTGATTTCATACGACCTCTTATAAAACCGATAGTTGAGATTGTTGCAATTTGAACTTGCGACCACTGTAAATGAACACCGCGATAAATACCGCGCAGCTTGCCACACGAACCAACATTGGGATGTCGTGCCAAACCAGCAATGTACCCACCACTACCAACAAGAGACGCGTCAGAATGTTTAGAGGACCTTCCAAGTAACCTTCAATCGCACCAATCAATGCATAGGTTCCGATGATGGCAAAGAAGCCCACGGTAATCACCGACGTCACATCCCAACTGACCAAGCCTGTGTAAGCAATCAACAACGGGACAAGATACAAACCTTTGGCGATTTTCCACGCCATCAGACCGGTACGCATTGGCGGTGTTTTTGCAATGGTTGCTGCTGCAAATGCGGTCAAACACACTGGAGGCGTAACGTTACTGTCTTGCGATAACCAGAAGATGATGAGGTGAGCAGCCAGCAATGCCAAGCCTACCGCTTCTATACCCAAACTTTGTTCTAGTAGGGTTTCCATAAAGTCCGCAGGCACTAGCGCCACCATTTCTTTCGCGGTTTCCAACGCCATTGGTGCATTAAGCAGTTCCAGCTTTTCTGGCGCCGCCAACATAAAGATGGCTTTTGCTTGTTCAGGCAATTGACCCGATACCATCAATTCAAGCAACTGGTTTTCCGCAATCAACTTGTAAAGCGCAGGGGCAGACAGTGTGCCCAATACAATATACGCCGCTGTCACGGGTAAACCCATACCCAAAACAAGAGAAGCGAGCGCAATCAGAACGATCATGATGAACAAGTCACCATTCGCCCAACCGTCGATCATCAGTGAGAACGTGTTGCCGATGCCCGTTGTGCTGATCACGTTGATCACCAAACCAATACCCACCAGCAATACGGCGGTTGTCGCCATGTTTTTCGCACCTTGTGAAAGTGCTTCGATGATCGCTTTTGGTCCCATCTTGTGATCTTTTGAGAACCAAGAAGCCACCACCACAGAAATGATCGACAAGCCAGCAGCGTAAGTTGGCGTAAAGCCTTGAACCAACAAAGTAACCAATACCGCCAGCGGGATAAGGTTGTGCCAACCGCTGATCAGCACTTTCAGTAGAGACTCATCACTGGTCGTGATTTTTTGAACGCCGCTGCGTTTGGCTTCGATACGCACAAAGAACGCCACAGACAAGAAATAGATAAGAGCAGGAATAAAAGACACCGCGATGATATCAACATACGGAATTTGCGTGTAAGACGCCATGATGAAAGCACCCGCACCCATCACTGGTGGCATCAACTGGCCACCTGTTGACGCCGCAGCTTCAACCCCCGCCGCGAAGCGC
This sequence comes from Vibrio sp. SSH13-20, assembly GCF_040104475.1. Taxonomy (NCBI): domain Bacteria; kingdom Pseudomonadati; phylum Pseudomonadota; class Gammaproteobacteria; order Vibrionales; family Vibrionaceae; genus Vibrio; species Vibrio sp. SSH13-20. The sequence continues at coordinate 50,518 of NZ_JBECOU010000001.1, read as the reverse complement.
GAAGGGAAACCTGCTTTTTGCATCAAAGGAATACTGATAACACCGGTTGAAACCGTATTTGCCACACTTGAGCCGGATACTGAGCCCATCAAACCAGAGCCAATCACTGCGATAAAACCGGGACCACCAATGATTTTGCCAGCCGCAGCACGTGCCACATTGATAATGTAATCACCGACACCAGAGCGAACGAGAAACGCCCCAAACAGAATGAACATGAATACGAAAGTCCAACTGATGCGCGAGATAGAGCCAAACATGCCCTCAGAAGAATAAAAGCTACGGTAGAGCAAAGTTTCCATGCTCAAACCCGGGAAGTGGAAAATACCTGTCGCCCACTTACCCCAAAGCACAACGTAACTCAGACACACCACAATCAGCACTGGAATAAACCAACCCATGGTGCGTCGGATCAGCTCAATAACAATCAGGATTGCCATGATGGCGAAGACCCAATCGCTGGTCACGAACTTAACACCGCGTTCATATAGCGCATCTTCGGCATAGGGAATGTAGAGCAAACACGCGACCGCGCCTATGGCAATCAACACATCGATGCCGAGTGCAACCTTACTCTGCTTGAGAGAGATATGAGCCGGATACCAAAGCGCACAAATCACCGCAAAGCCAGCAAAGTGGGTCGCGGAAATCCATAACTCTGGTAACGTCGATAAGGTATTAAACCAAATGTGCAAAGCAGACAACACCACGCCAAACACAGTGATTGTAGTGGTTACCCACGGAAAATCAGTGCGCGTGGGCAGCTCAAACTTCTGCAATTCCTTTTCTATTGAGTCGCTCATCTCATACTCCAAGCTCTGGCGGCTTTTTCCATCTTAGAAATCGATAGGGATAAAATGCCCCGAGCCAAAACTCGGGGCGAAGTTGGCGTTATTTCGCCATTAAGTCTGATGGGATTTCGATGCCCATTTCTTTATAGTAACGCGCCGCGCCTGGGTGAAGAGGCACTGGCAAGCCAGCGATCGCTTTCTCAATCGCCATTGCTTTTGTTGCTTTGTGGATGCCTTGTAGGAAAGGCAGGTTCTCGTAGATCGCTTTGGTTAGCTGGTAAACGTCTTCTTCCGAGATATCTTCACGAACTGCCAAGAAGTTTGGCTGTGCAATGGTGGTGATCGGCTTATCTAGACCCGGATAAGTGTTCGCTGGGATCTCGTACTTCGTCCATAGGTTGTAGTTACCATTCGCCTCTTTAATCTGCTCATCGGTAAACGAAAGAATCGAAATGTCTTTACCCAGCGCAGCAAAAGCTTGAGTGACCGCACCAACAGGTACACCCGCAGGCGTGTTCATGCCGTCAATGGTGCCGTTTTGAAGTGCGCTCGCGCTGCCGCCGTAGCCCATGTAAGCAAGATTGAATTTATCAGGGTCTACCTTCAGACCTTTCATGATTTGGCGACCCGAGTTCTCAGTACCAGAGTTCTTCTTACCGATAGAGAACTTCTTGCCATCTAGGTTGTTCAGGTCAGTCACTGTGCCAGTTTTTGCTAAGTCAGAGCGAACAATAAAGTGCTCAACGTTTTGCCACAGCATAGAGACTGAACGCAGTTGTTCTTGACGACCGCTCTTCTCATAAGGACCTTCACCAGACCAAGCCCACGCACCATAAAGACCTTGTAGAATCGCGAACTGTGCTTCGTTTTCGTTCAGCAGTTTGACGTTTTCACCAGAGCCCGCAGAGCTGATTGCAGAAAGGGAGAAGTGGTGCTTTGGTGCCAATTTCACTTTGCTTAACGTCGCCAACGCTACGCCCACAGGGTAGTAAGTACCACCTGTCGATGCCGTTGCAAGAATGTAACTACGATCTTCTGCCGCAGCGTTAGCAGCAATACCAAAAGAAGTCACAGCGACAGCCAAAGCTTTTACCAGCTTATTCATTTTCATTATTACTCTCCGTGTAGTCGTTTCACGATTGGGGATTTACATCATGTTAAATCTTTATTAACAACAAATTCCCTAGAGCAATTGAAATGCCAACTTTTAAGTCATTGTATTTATTGACATAAGTACAGAAAGACATCAAAAATGAGCAAAATTATGCTGATTTGATAGCAAAGCGATGAGCAAGATCTTGCTTATTCAAGAGGAGAAGGTTGCACGCCTAGATCGCAAAAGGTTAATGAAATGTGATCAAGACAAAATAAATGCACGATTGGCTGATAAGCAATATTTTGCCGACGTGATTTTGGATTGGACTACAACTAATGAGCGTCTTAACAATAAGAATAAAAAGCGCATCATTCTAAACTGCTCACTTTACCAGCGGAGGTTTATAGCCTAAACGACTACAAATAGCACAAAAATACAGCAAAACAATCCATGTTAATGAAATGAAAAGTCATTTATTCTAATTTTGAGTTTAAAAACCAGTTCGATCCACCAGTTAAGAAACAAACATTGACCGTATCAACTTATTTTCTACTTCGGGGTTGTGCCAATAGCCTCATGTTCGTTAGGGTAACTACACACCAAGGCAAACGAATTCCTTGGTGCTTTTTTGTCACTAAGGATCACTCATGTCAGCAACTGCGCAATCACAATTCGCTTTAAAACGCCCATCTGGCGTTGCTGCTGCGATCCTCCTGCTCTCTCTGGAACTGATTCAGAGCTGACAGGCTATATCTAAACTTTCTGTCAGCTTGAGAAGAAGCTGACGGGAACACCACATACTCCTCCCATTCCTTTCAGTTTCTTCCAAGCGAAACATAAGAGGAATAACAATGTTAAGCGCACGCAATATCGCCGCTTTGGGCTTCATGACTTTCGCCATGTACTTAGGCGCGGGTAACCTGATCTTCCCTCCATTTTTGGGTTACCAAGCAGGTGAAAACTTTCTGAGCGGGATGTCTGGCTTCCTCTTGACGGGTGTAGGTCTGCCTGCAATGGCACTAGTGATGGTGGCTATCGTAAACGGTTCAGACAAATTAACCGCTGCCCTACCTAAACCTTTGGCGACCAGTTTTTGGGTGATGGTATTTATTGTGATTGGCCCTGCGTTCGTAATCCCACGTGCGATTACCGTGGCTTACCAATTTAGCTTTGCACCAATGTTTGGTGATGCCGCTTTGGTACCTTTCACAATTGCTTTCTGTGTTATCACCATTTTGTTTGCGCTATACCCGGGCAAATTAGTCGACAACCTAGGCAAGATCTTAACCCCGGCATTGATGGCTATTTTAGTGATCATGTCTGTAACCGCTCTGGTTTATCCAGCCGGCGAGCTTACTACTGCAACGGGACCATATGTATCTGGCGCATTTGCTGAAGGCTTAACCCAAGGCTACATGACCATGGATGCATTAGGTTCTATCGGTTTTGGTTGGATCATCTTCCGCGCGATTCGCAGCATGGGTGTGGATTGTCCGAAAGCCACCGCAAAATACACGCTAATCGCAGCTTTGATGTACGCGGTTGCCATGGCGTTTGTTTACATCTCATTGGCTTACATTGGCTCAACAAGCTCATACTTAGGTTCTGAGTTTAGCAATGGTGGCGACATCTTAACGGCGTTCACCTTCAGCCACTTCGGCGCATTTGGTTCACTATTACTAGGTGCCGTGATGGTATTGGCGTGTTTGACTACTGCTATCGGCGTAACCACCGCAGGCAGTGAGTTTTACGACAACACTTTCAGCAAAGTGAACTACAAAGGCTGCGTTATCACGACCATGGTGTTGGCAGGTTTGATCGCCAACGTAGGTCTGGAGCAACTATTGGCTATCACATTGCCAGCGGTTGTGGCGCTTCACCCAGTAGCGATTGCATTGATGATCATGGCACCAGTGCGCAACAAGATGTCGCAAATCATGGTGGTCGCGACGGCGTTCACTGCTCTAACGTTTGGTTGTGTTGATGCGCTGCACATCCTAGGTTACATGCCAGAAGCCGCAAACCAATGGTTAGACAGCAACATGCCGCTGTACCACTACTTTGCAAGCTGGATTGTTCCGACGATTGTCATGGTGGTTGTGGGTGTCGTCTTTACCCGCAAGGCAACTCAGCAACATACCGAGTTGGCAAACCAAGCCTAGATTGGAAAGTACTTTAGCAAATAAGTACCTCAACAAAAAACGGCTTCCTCAGAAGCCGTTTTTTCTATGTATAGTCAGAGCGATTTAGACCAAACTTCTGCATCTTTTGGTTGAGGGTTCGGCGCGGTAAATCTAGCTCGACCATCACATCCGTAATTCGTCCTTGATGTCGAACTAGCGAGTCATGCAGCACTTTACGTTCAAAGTTGTGTAGCTGAATCGCCAATGGAACGCCTGCTTGTGTCTCTTCGGTTGTAGAAGATGGTCGACTGGAGAGAATTTCCATCACGGAGACGGTTTCATCCAGTGCAAAACGCATCGCGACATTCCTCAGCTCACGCACGTTACCGGGCCAAGCGTAAGCAAGAATGGCTTTTCTATCGGCTTCACTAAGCGGACGACTCTCAGGGTTACTTTTCAGAGCAAAGTGTTCGAACAAGATCAACGCGTCTTCTTCTCGCTCACGTAGTGGTGGCAAATAGATCTGCGCTACATTGAGGCGATAGTACAAATCCTGACGAAACTCATCATGATCATTGAGATCTTCTTTCGCGGCGGCGATCACTCTCAAATCAACCGAGATCTGCTGATTACCCCCAACGCGCTCAACCGTATGTTCCTGCAATGAACGCAACACTTTCACCTGCATCGACAGCGGCATACTCTCGATTTCATCAAAAAATAAGGTGCCTTTATCCGCGTATTCCAATTTACCAATGCGCTTTTTACCCGCTCCAGTAAATGCCCCAGCTTCGTGCCCAAACAGCTCACTTTCAAACAAGTTCTCAGGAATAGCGCCACAGTTGATTGGCACAAAATGATGGGTTCTGCGTTGGCTTTCATTATGCAAGCTCGTCGCCACCAGCTCTTTACCACAACCTGTTTCGCCGTAAATGATCACGTTAGTATCAATGCGCGCTAACTTGGCTACTTGTTCTCTAAGCTGTTGCATCACTCGGCTTCGCCCAATCAACACTTCTTCTAAGCCGCTAACACTAGATAGGTACTCTTGGCGATCTTGAGTAGAAGTTTGTGCGCGATAACTCTCGACCGCTTCGGTCACACGTTGAGATAAGCGCTCAGGTTGGAAAGGTTTCTCGATAAAATCGAACGCACCGTTTTGTAACGCGCCTACCGCCATATCAACGTCACCATGTCCGGTGATCAAGATAACCGGCGTTGGAATGTGATTGGCAATCAGGCTTTCTAGTATCGACAAGCCGTCGGTGTCCGGCAGGCGAACATCACTGACAATCGCATCAAATTCTTGGCTAAGAATGGCGGCTTTGCCCTCCTCCCCCAAACTAAACGCGGTCACGTCGAACCCCGCGAGTTGCAACCACTGACTGGTAGCCTGACGAACAATGTCATCGTCTTCGATAAGTGCAATTTTAGGGATGTCGTCAAAAGCCATGAGTTACTGCCTGCTTTATGGGGTGGGAAAGAAATCGCTCTTTGTTAACGGTAGCAAAAACCACTGAGGAGAAAAGGAGCTAGATCTCACTTCTTGCTTACAAGTCTTTAACATCCAACCAGTTAGGCGCACTCTTTAATGACTCTCGGTGAGAACTCACTAGCTGAATGGAGTCAGTATGCAGCGCAAAAGGAATGGCAAAACATGGCTTGTGGTCGCAATTGCGGCAGTGCTGATGTTGTCTTGCTATAGCGCCAGTAGAGAGGTCGCCCGTCAATGGTTAAGTGTGCAAACTCAAACCGAAGCTCAACAAAAGCTGCTCGACTATATTGGTGAAGTTCGCCGTGCACTTAAACGCTTCTACCATCTGCCTTACCTTGTTACCAACAATCCAGAAACCATCGCGTTTGTGAAAGGAAATCGAACTTATTACGAGCCATTGCAAACCCAGCTGACTCAACTAGATAAAGCCGCCAATACAGAAGGCTGGTTAATCCTGTCTAACTCTGGCGAAGTATTGGTATCGAGTTTGATCGAAGAGCGCTTTAGCCTGTCTGACCGAAAAGCCATTGTGGAACAAATTCACAATCAAGGCGGCGGTGTTTCCTTGGTGAACAAAACCAAAGGTTCGAGCCCGTTGTATTATCTTGCTGCCCCTATCTACGACGGTCTGGATATCGCAGGCATTGTGGTGGTGCAAATCAACCTCAGCCTGTTGACCGAACAGACCATTACTAGCCAAGACATCATTACGTTGCAAAATCGCCAGCAACGCTTTTTCCTATCGAGTAGCTCGCTTTATAACGCTGACTGGTTTAACGAACCGAGCAACACCGTTCAGTTAGAAACGCAACGCTTGTACGACAACACCAATATCAGTGTGTGGACACTCAACCAACAACGTTATTTTGCGCACACCGTTAAATTGGATGATTTGAATTGGTACGTAAGCTACCTCACCCCTTCTAAGCCGATTCAACAAACCATAAACGTGATTGGTTGGAGCGTAGCTGCGCTGCTCTTATTGGTTGTATTACTCGTCATCATTGGTCTACAACGTCGCCAAAAGCACATCAACCAACAGCGAATTCAAGCCCTGTTGGAAGAGTCCCAACGCCGCTTGAAACAGATGATCAATAAGACCCACGTAGGTTTGCTATTGATTGATGAACAAGGACAATTGTTCGATCTCAACCCAATGGCAAAGCGCTTGTTCTGCTTGCCAGAAAGCGTCAATCGACACGCTTTTGCTTGGGAATTATTCGACGCAGGTAATCCCAATTCCACCACACTTAAGTTACTAAAGGACTTGCCTAAACATAAAGAGCTCGCAGAGATCAGCACGGTTGAAACCATTGCCAGACGCAGTGACGGTAGCGTCTTCCCTGTCCTGTTCTCGCTGACCAGTTTCCCTTGGCATGGTGATCAGTATTTCCTTGCAACAATCATCGACATCACTAAGCGGAAAAAAGCTGAGCAATCGCTGCAACAAGTAAACCAAGAGCTGGCGCAGCGGGTAGAAGAGCGTACTCAAGCGCTAAAAGAAGCGCAAAGCCAGTTGATTGAATCGAGCAAAATGGCCGCTTTGGGTCGCATGTCGAGCGCGATCACTCATGAACTCAATCAGCCACTGACAGGCTTGCGTACCCTGCTCACCACAAACGAACTGTTGGCAGAACGTGGCGAAACGGAGATGATGAAAGCCAACAATGTTTTGGTACAGAAGCTGATTGATCGCATGGCAAGCATGACCAGTCAGCTAAAGACGTTCGCCTACAACAAACCAGAAAGCTTACAGGCAATTTCTCTCACCTCTGCACTCGAAGATACTTTGCGGGTGTACCAATCCCAATTAGAGAACGTGGACGTACGTGTGCGCGTTCCTCATGACTTACCTAACATCATGGGTGAAGAACAACGGCTTCTGCAGGTCCTTGGCAACCTTGTGTCGAATGCATTGGATGCAATGGACCAAACCGCCAATCCACAGCTGAGTTTGATCGTCACCCCAGCCGACAATCAAGTAGAGCTCACGGTAAGTGATAATGGCTGTGGCGTCTCGGATAAAATGCTTGAATCCATGTTCGAACCATTCCAAACCTCAAAGAAAATTGGTAAGGGATTAGGGCTGGGATTAGCGATCACCGCCAATAATATGCGCGATATGAATGGGCAAATTATCGTGAATAAAAATGAACAAAATGGGCTGATTTTCACTTTATTGTTCAAGTCAGCGTGATTTTGTATCGATTACAAAGTCACCGTTAGAACTAGGCATCCCCGTCGTTTGAGAAAAACACGATCTCGATACAAGAATCCCTCCTTGACCTACACTATTCTCGAACACAGAAAACATACACTTCAAAACGATAAAGAGTGAGAAACATGATTAAGTTTCCTGAACATTTTCTTTGGGGCGGTGCTATTGCTGCAAACCAAGTAGAAGGGTCGTACAACCTTGGGGGTAAAGGGTTATCGACATCAGACATGTTGCCAAACGGTATTTTGAGTCCGCATCAAACCCGTGAAGAACGTACGCAGGGTATCAAAGACGTGGCGATCGACTTCTACAATCGCTACCCAGAAGACATTGCGCTATTTAAAGAGATGGGCTTTAACTGTCTGCGTCTGTCTTTGGCATGGAGCCGAATCTTTCCGAACGGTGACGAGCTAGAACCTAACGAAGAAGGTTTGGCGTTCTATGATAAAATTTTTGACGAACTTGCCGAGCACGACATCCAGCCTTTCGTGACCTTATCTCACTACGAAATGCCTTACGCGCTGGTTGAAAATTATGGCGGTTGGGGTGATCGCCACGTCATCGAATTCTTCGAACGTTATGCTAGCACCGTGCTGGAACGCTACAAAGACAAAGTGAAGCTGTGGTTAACATTCAACGAAATCAACATGTCACTGCACGCACCATTTACTGGTGTTGGTTTGCAAGAAGACGCCAGTGAACAAGAGATTTACCAAGCGATTCATCACCAGCTAGTCGCAAACGCAAAAGCGGTAAAACTGTGTCAGCAAATCGTACCAAACGGCAAGATTGGTAACATGCTGCTTGGCGCAATCAATTACCCATATACCTGTAATCCTGATGACGTGCTTGCTGCAATGCATGAAAACAACAAGTGGTTGTTCTTCGGTGATGTACAAACACGTGGCCAATACCCTGGCTACATGAAGCGTTACTTCCGTGAAAATGGCATTGAAATTCAGATGGAAGCAGGCGACTTAGAAGAGATCGCATCAGCAAGTGTCGATTTCATCTCATTCAGCTACTACGCAAGTGGTTGTGCGAGCGCGGATCCGAAACAAAAAGAAGTGGGTAACATCGTCGATAGCGTACCAAACCCATATCTGGAGAAGAGCCAATGGGGTTGGTTGATCGATCCAAAAGGCCTGCGCGTTCTGCTGAACTTCCTTCACGATCGCTACCAAAAGCCACTGTTCGTCGTAGAAAACGGATTAGGTGCACGTGATGAAATCGATGAAAACGGTGAGATTCAAGATGATTACCGCATCGCTTACTTGAACGATCACCTTGTACAAGCACATGAAGCGATTCTGGATGGCGTTGAGCTGATGGGCTTCACCAGTTGGGGACCCATCGATTTGGTCGCGAACTCAACCGCTGAAATGAGCAAACGTTACGGTTACATCTACGTTGATCGCCACAACGATGGTCAAGGTACATTAGAACGTAAACGTAAGAAGAGCTTCTTCTGGTATCAAGATGTGATTCGCACTGCGGGCGGCTCACTGAAAAACTAAGCTTATTATCTAGATACAAGCCTAGATACAAAGTGCATGTTTATTTAGATATAAAACAGCAAAGCCCTGCAAACGCAGGGCTTTTCTTATTCCCGATTTCAATTCAGTCACATGACTAAACGCCAATTTCACCACCGTCTTCACGGCGAATAACCACCGTTGCGGCACGTGGGCGCAGTTTCATACCCGCAGGTGTTTCTTCCGCAGCATTGTCGCTGTAAGGCCAGTTACCTGGATGCTGAATGTTCACGAACAAGGACTTGTAATCTGGGCTAATGGTAAAGCCCGTCACTTCACAGCCGTTAGGACCAACAAAGAAACGCTTCAGCTCAGCTTGGTTTTCTGCACCAATCACCTCTTGCGTACCGTTTTCATCCGTCAGTTTTGAAGGCACGACAGCAAGCATTTGGTCATTGGTGTAAGACGTCACTTCATCTGCGCCGTTATCCGTTTGAATCCACAGGATGCCACGAGGATCAAACGCCAATCCATCTGGGCTCGCAAATTGATTCAGTTCTGTCAGGCTGGAACGGTTAGTGTCCGCATCGCCGTTAGCAGGAGCTCCAAACACGAAGATATCCCAAGTAAAGTCTGTCGCCGCTTCCCCTTCATCCCAACGGATTACGTGACCAAACTTGTTGTTCAAACGTGGGTTCGCAGGGTTGGTCTCATCCGTACGTTTGGTGTTATTCGTCAACGTTAGATAAACCGAGCCTGTGAATGGGTCAACAGTACACCACTCAGGGCGGTCCATTGGCGTCGCACCGACAAGATCCGCCGCACCTGCTGTGTTAAGAATAATTTCAGCCAACGAGTTAAAGTTGTCTGCCAATGTGCCACCAGAGACTGTCGCGCTGTCTAGTGTCAGTGGTAACCAAGTACCAGAACTGTCTTCATTAAAGCGCGCCACATACAGTGTGCCTTCATCCATGTACTTATCGCCAGTGACCAAACGGTTTGTCGGATTTGCATCTGCTGGGTCCCATGCTGCCGCCGACTCAAATTTGTATAAGTACTCGAAGCGAGAATCATGACCTGAGTAAAACACCACAGGTTTGCCTTCTTCAAGTTTACCGAACGTACAGCCTTCATGGCGGAAACGACCTAGTGCAGTACGCTTCTTCGCACGCGAGTTTTGCGTGTATGGGTCGATTTCAACAATGTAACCATGACCATTCGCTTCGTTACGGTAATCGTCCAATGCGCTTGCTCCGGTTGGTTCAACGTTAAATCGTGTAAACTCATCCAAACGCTCTTCAGCATTACCAGCCAACGTTTCCCAAAGATAACGAGTTCGCTCATCATCAACACCAATACGATCTTGTTCTTCAGTACGAACACCAGCATTAACGAAATAGCCCGGCCAGTTTTCTTCACACGTTAGGTAAGTGCCCCAAGGCGTAAAACCATTACCGCAGTTGTTTAATGTGCCACGTGCTTGGCTACCATCTTGCGAAAAGCGCGTAACAGTCAGGTCTGTATTTGCCACGGGGCCCGAGAGATCCATCACTGTCGCACCAGTATAACGGCGGTTTAGTGGATCGGTATCAACCAGTTTCCACATGTTGTCTTCAAGCTGGACGCGAACCACAGAGACACCGTGGGCGTTAATTTCTTTACGTACTTCATCGACGATAGTGCGCACACCACCCACAACAGTAGGACCACTTGGGTGCAATGCTGAGGTATCAATGTATTCATGGTTAATACACAGTAATCCATCGGTGTCACTGTCGTTTAGTGAGAAGAAATGCATGCCGTCATGGTGCATACCAAGCGCATTAAGCTGATCGGCACTCGTGTTGCTGCCATCGTCTTTCCAAGCATTACCTTGTGCATTTAAAGGCGTCCCCCAAGGCACCAACACTTGTGCGACGTAACCTTGCGGAATCGAAACAGCATCTGTCAGTGAGCCAGGAATCGAATCAAAATTGAGGACTGCACTTGAAACGCCAGAGCCATTCCCCGCCGAAGTGCCCGAGCTAGAGGAGTTGCACCCAGAGAGACCAAATGCACCAAAAGCGGTCATTGCACCGACCCCCAAACCACCTTTCAGGATACTGCGTCGAGATAGGCTCGCTTCCAGTACTTCTTCAAAAGGCTTGTTATTACTCTGGTTGTAACGCGTCGCGTCGAAGGTTTCCTTACTCATGGTGTTGCTTTCCCAGTGTTAGGTTGAATTATAGGTTTGTATACCCAAGTGACTTCAAGATGCAGGATTCAGAGCGTTGTCATTGAGCGAGAGGAAGTTTGGAAGAGAAAAGTGACAGAACTAGTCTATCTTTATGAACTTTGTGTTTAGAAAATGTTATAAAACACACATCTATTCTATGTACTCCCGATTTTGCTTGGGCTAAGCCAGATTTGGGGGTATAAGGTGTACTCAAATCATCCACGAGAGATAATCATGAAACTAGATAAAATCGATAACAAAAATCGTCGTCTGCGTAAAAAGCTATTCCTAGGTGAATTCGCAATCCTAGGTTTTGAAATCAGCTGTGAAACAGACATCAACGACTTCGACCGTTACGATGCATTCGTAGATGAGTTTATCGACTACATTGATGGTCTAGATCTGTGCTTCGGCGGCGGCGGTCTAGAACTGTTTGAAGGTTTCCTATGTTCAACTGAGCGCTACGGCAGCGCGACAGAAGAGCAAAAAGCACAAGTTGTCGCTTGGCTAGAAGCTCGCCCAGAAGTAAGCAGCGCGAAAGCGGGCGAACTGGTTGACGCAAACTACCTGTAATTGCAGAGTCACTCTGTAATAAACAGAGTTGAGCAAGTAATGAGAAAGCTGGTCCTCGGACTGGCTTTTTTGCGTTTAGAAGCCGTGAATTTCTGAAGTACTGAGAACCGGAAGCGCGAACCGCTTTGATGGCTTGGAACCGTTAGTCTTTGGGAGTATCTTGGTATTTGGGATTACGTAGATATCTGGAAAATGTGGTGAGCGAGAAATAATGGCAGTTTTAGATAATTTTAGAGCTGGCATTTTATGGAAGGTTATCCGTCCATTGCCAGCTCAGTGTCACGAGTGTGGTTAACTATGCTTTTTTGCTAGCGTCAGTTTTTGTGTCTTTCCAGTATTGAATACGTACACGATGCAACTGTGCTTTTCTCATCTTTTTCATAGCAATCTCCCTCATCTATATAGGTAGCGCTCATCATGAGCTTATTGTCTAAGGTTGTTTTCCCCTCCAATCTATCGGGGAACGAATAAATTAACCGTGATTGATTTCACAACATAATGACAAAACACGCCATGTTGCAGTCAATTTTTGAACAGTTCGACTGTGTTTTATCGTATGGCAAGGGTTAACCTATCCACTGAATATGACAGATTAATGGCAATCAAGTTCCCTATTCCATCTGTCATTGAATCTTAATAATGATTCTCGAATAGCCTAGCAATTAATATACCAGTTGCGCATAACGATACCACACATGTGCTAAAGCTAAGGTTGGATTCGCTGCTGGTAATGTTGTCGGTAGTCTCGCGGAGTCAGCCCCTTGTAGGTTTTAAAATGGCGATTAAACAAAGCTTGATTGCGATACCCTACTCGCTCAAACACAATGCCAATGGGCAACTCAGTTGATTGCAGCAAGTCGGCGGCATGGTTAATACGCAGTTTCATCAAGCGTTGGCTAAAGGGCTCTTTAAAGTGCTTTTTAAACAGACGAGTCACCGCACTTTCACTCAGCGATAAATCATTAGCGAGATCGGCAAGTGTTATCTTGCGAGCGAAGTGTTGTTCTAGATACGCGCTCACCTTAGCAACACGCTCTCTTTCTTGTTGCTCATGTTCGCTCATCGAGAGATAAGAATGCGTCATCAGTGTTTTGGCTGCTTCATCATGCGCAAGTAACGAAAGTACATGAATAAAGCGAGCTAGTTGCTCCATCGCAGGTACTTTCATCAACTCATGAAGAAGCTCCACAACTTGTTGAGCAGTTCGCTCAGAGAACACTACTCCTTTATTTGCTGCCTTGAGCAACGGATCGAGTTTGCGCAGTTCCGTGCAATAAAACATCAGATTGGCAATCCACTCACGCTTAAACCAAATTACATGGGTTTCACAGTTATTTTCTACCAACGTGGAATGAATAGAATGAGGAACACCCGGCGCAATCAATAACATTTGATTGTGGGTCACTTCCAACTCGTGATGACCAATGTGCAGAGTTCCAGAAAAGTGTCGATGAATGACCAACTCGTACACATCATCATGAAAATGGAAGTCATACTCCTTTTTAGGCTCATCAATACGACGATAGCGCCAAGAAAAGCCAGGTCTCTGCGGTACTTTTTCGATGTGCGCCATTTGTCACTCCACAAGATAGTATTGTTATACGCGCAAATAATATCAGTATTACCGACACATTCTTTACTACGCCTCAATAGTATTGATATTGAGCGGTATACTATCAACTTAGCTCCGTCACGCTCCTTATCCTTGCGTTGAAAAGAAGACTAACCAAGGAGCTGTTATGAGTAACTTCAAAACTAAGCTGCGTCAGATCATGCAGAAAACTCGTGATGAATGGGCAATATTTGCAGTAAAAGAGATGGGAATTTCATCCGACACTGTCGCTAAATCTTATGGCTACAACTCGAGTTGTGATCTTGAGCAAACTCTTAAACAAGACGAAAAAGACACCGATTCGTACATTCGCTCGACACCTTGTGCGAGATCTCTCACAAGCGATGTAAGTAAAAAGACCATTTTTGACTAAGAACAAATCAACCAATAAACCTAACTAATTGAAAATTATTAATTATCCTTTTTTAAGCAATATTCGCTGCCAAAGTTTTTTTACCTAGCTGATTGAGAGTAATCAGCAAAACAACAATACTAAACATGTCGACAGGATGTTGGCGGGAACAGGAAAAAAGCCTAAAGGATTGGGTATCTTCAGGATGAAGATTTGGTAGCTTAGGATGAGTTATCAGCAAGGATGTAGTTAAGCTCTAGGATAGAGTTCGCCCGTCAGGATGATAGGCAAGAATGGACACCGCTAGGAAGGCGATGAACAAGGAACTCGGTTAAAGGACTTAGCCACAATCAAGGATAGATGCAGGGAGCACCTATTAGTAGCCGGATTGCTGCGAAAAAGAATAAGCCCCGTCTGGGAAACCAGGCGGGGTTTTATTTTGCCCGTCATTTATGCTCCTCTCTACGTTCGGTCTTGCATCATGCTATTATTTCAGCAATTTCTTTAGCAGATTCATTCTCTGATAGACGCTTTCTTTAATAAACATCGAGCAAACGACGCCCTATGCTGAATCCAGTTTGGTTACACACATTCAAAACACTAGTTGAAGTCGGTCACTTTACGCAGACGGCAGAAAAGCTTTATATGACTCAACCCGGTGTCAGCCAGCACATTAAAAAGCTGGAGCGAGCTTGTCAGCATCCATTGATTAAGCGCGAGAACAAAAGCTTTGAACTTACGGAGCAAGGACGCATGGTGTATGCCTACGCGCTAGAACTTGAAGAAAAAGAAAAAAGCCTACTAGAAGATTTGAGCTTTGATGATCCACATGCTGGATACTGCAAACTCGCATGCTCTGGTGCGCTTGCCTTGATGCTGTTTGATCCGCTCCTTGAAAAACAGAAACAACATAAAGGCTTATCGATTCACCTAGAAGCTGCGCCCAACCAATCTATTCTTAATGGCGTTGCTGAGGGTCGAATTGATATGGGCATCGTAACCTACTCACCAAATAAAAGCGTGTTCCAAAGCGAACAAATTGGTCGAGAGACTTTATGTTTGATCTTACCTAAATCCTACCGAGGAAAAACGCTCACACCGGAGTTACTGAAAAGCTGTGGCGTGATTGGTCACCCAGATGCTGAACATTACATGACGCTATTTTTCGATCAATGTGCCGAACCCTTACTAAAAGAGATCAAAGTCAGCGACATGCCGTTATCCGGGTACGTCAACCAGTTAAGCCAGATCTTACTGCCAGTGAGTAAAGGACTCGGCTTTACCGTTTTACCGCGCAGTGCGGTGGAGAGCTTTGCATTAAGAGAAGAGTTATATGTCGCCGAATTAAAGCAACCGGTATATGAAGATTTATTTTTGGTTAGAAAACGCAGCCGCACATTGCCACTGCGCTACCAAACCATCAAGCAGGTCTTATTGAATGTGATCGGTACTGCTGTTCATCAATGATGTCAGCCATTCTTCACTAGTAATACGCTTATCTTGGCAATCCACCCAATATGGCTTGCCAGATAACCAACTCTTTGACGCCACCTCTTTTATAAACACATCCACAGAATCAACGTCATCTTTGGCATAATCCCATTTGTTGCGCATGTGTTCTGCCGCCTCGCGATTGGTATACGCCTTGCCGTTACGGATAAAGGTGCAAGAGGATTGCTCAACTCGTTTTATCAACGTCGAGATATCTTCCTCTACCTCTGCTAATGCAAAGGTAGGCAGAATACTTAATGTAAGTAGCAACGACCACTTTGCTTTCATCATAGCTTTATCCTTATCCCTGACCACGTAACTACTACCAAGTAACTACTAATAAGTGGCTTAACTATTCAACTGTTTGGCTGTTTAGCTCGGCAATTATTGCCACCACGCCTTAACTGGCTGAGGCTCAGCAAGCGCCAAACGTTGCCCAATCTCAGGGCTAACTAAAGTCACACCACGTTCTTCACTGATGTCTAACGCACGTTGCATTGGTTCATTCCAATCGTGCATTGACAAATCAAATGTACTGTTATGAATTGGCATCATCACTTTACCCTGCACATCAATGTGTGCCTGGACACTCTGCTCCGGGAACATGTGAATATCTGACCAAAGGTCATTGTATGCGCCCGTTTCAATCATTGTGAAATCGAATGGACCGTACCTTTCACCAATCTCTTTAAAGCCATTGAAGTAACCTGAATCACCGCTAAAGAACACTTTATTTTGCTGTGCGTTGATAACCCAACTGCCCCACAGCGTCGTATCGCGGTCTGTCAAACCTCGACCAGAGAAATGCTGAGTCGGAGTCAGTGTATATTCAATACCGTCGACAGAATGTGACTCCCACCAATCTAGCTCGACCACTCTTTCCTTAGGCACGCCCCAGTTCACCAGTAATTGCCCCACTTTCAAAGGCACCAAGAAAGTTCCAACCTTGTCACCAAGCTCTTTAATCGAGGCTTTATCTAGATGGTCGTAATGGTCATGGCTGATCACCACGACATCGATACTTGGCAAATCTTGCAAAGTGATTGG
Source organism: Vibrio sp. SSH13-20 (assembly GCF_040104475.1). NCBI lineage: Bacteria > Pseudomonadati > Pseudomonadota > Gammaproteobacteria > Vibrionales > Vibrionaceae > Vibrio > Vibrio sp. SSH13-20. Next base: position 34,030 of record NZ_JBECOU010000001.1, on the reverse strand, counting down.
TGTTTGGTGGAAACGCTTTGGTCCTGCCCATTGGACAGGAGATGCTCGGTCACTAAAGACAGGATCGGTCATCACCAACTTACCATCAAGCTTCATTAATACGCTTGAATGACCTAAGCGGTAGATAACGTCATCTTGCTCTTCTAACAGTTGATTCGCAGTCATTGCATGAACCGGAATTTCAATCGTTGGCGTTGGATTGAGGCGCTCAGTCGTAAAGTAGGCTTTCATGATGCCGAACATGTCACCCAAGCTGCTTTTGTATTCCAACTCTGTGTTTGCAAATTTGTCCGGGTATGTTGGCGCTTTTTCAGTATCAACATTAGAACAAGAAATCATTGATGTACCCATCGCGAACGCTCCTACTGTGGCTAGCAAAGTTTTTTTCATAAAAAGTTAACCCGAACAAAAGTAAACTACACGGTGCAGTTTACATTCTAATTATCAAAAGTAAACTACTTAGTGTAAAATAGATCCAGAAATGATCTTCTTAACTCGGCAAGTTTATGAATGTAAAAAGAAAAGGTCGCAGTGAGACCAAAAGAGAAGCCATCCTGTGCGCAGCAAAGCAAGCGTTCCAAGAGTTTGGGGTGCAAAACACCAGCATGGATAAGCTCTCTGCTATCGCGCAAGTCTCTAAGCGCACGGTCTACAACCACTTCCCTTCTAAAGAAGCGATCGTGACAGAGTTACTAACGGAACTATGGCGTTCTTCAATGATGGATAGCGACATTGAACGTTTACCAACACTCCCGCTAAAAGATCAACTGGTCGAATTGTTGTACAGCGAAATTATCGTTGTAACCGCACCTGATTATATTGAACTGGCGAAAGTGGCTTTCGGACACTTCTTGTTTAAGCCGGAAGATCTCAAAGAACAAGCAGAACACATGTCAAAGCAAGAAACGGCCTTGTACCGTTGGCTCACTCAGCAATCAGAAAAAAACACATTGAAGGTTGATGATGTGGACGTGGCAAGCATTCAATTGCACAACTTAATTAAAGGCAGCGCATTCTGGCCACAATTGATGGGAATGCGAGCTTCGCTAACCTTGGAAGAATCTAGGGTTTTAGCCACCCAAACGGCTGAACTCTTCTTAAGTCATTACTTAGTTCAATAACAAAAAAGCGGCTGAATGGCCGCTTTTTTGTGATTTGTACCATAGTAAATTGATGAAATTTTGACTCATTTTTCTTTTTCATTCCCTTGACAGTCGCATGCAGCAAGGCGTGAGAGTTCGATAAATTATTTTTGTCGTATCGACGATATTTTTTCGTTTTCATCTACTGAGAAAACGCCCTAAGGTTCGCACCTCTGACGACGTGGTTGTCCAACCACAATTCTAAGTCGCTGAAGAGAGTGGATTCTGTCACATCAATTACACCCACTCACTATACTCTATACTTACATTTTTAATTTGGTACTGACTTACTAAGGAATTGCCATGCGTATTGCTATTCTTTCTCGTAATGAGAATCTATATTCAACCATGCGCCTAAAGCAGGCGGGTGAAGAGCGCGGACATCAAGTTGATGTTATCGATACTCTGCACTGTTATATGGATATTACGAGTAACAACCCTAAGATCCGTTACATGGGTGAAGAATTGCCAAAGTACGACGCGGTTATTCCACGCATCGGTGCTTCTATCACTTTCTACGGTACAGCGGTTGTACGTCAGTTTGAAATGATGGGCACATTCTGTGTGAACGAGTCAGTAGCAATCAGCCGCTCTCGTGACAAGCTACGCTCTATGCAGCTGCTATCACGCAAAGGCATTGGTCTACCTCGCACAGGTTTTGCTCACCACCCTGACAACATTCAGGACGTGATCAAAAACGTTGGCGGCGCACCATTGGTTATCAAGCTACTTGAAGGTACTCAAGGTATCGGTGTTGTTCTTGCTGAGACAACGAAAGCAGCAGAAAGTGTTATCGAAGCATTCATGGGCCTAAAAGCAAACATCATGGTGCAAGAGTTCATTGAAGAAGCAAACGGCGCAGACATCCGTTGTTTCGTAGTGGGTAACAAAGTTATCGCAGCAATGAAACGCCAAGCAAAAGAAGGCGAGTTCCGCTCTAACCTTCACCGTGGTGGTTCTGCTCAGCTTGTAAAACTAAGCAAAGAAGAGCGCGCAACTGCAATCAACGCAGCGAAAGTGATGGGTCTAAACCTATGTGGTGTTGATATTCTTCAATCGAAGAACGGTCCTGTTGTGATGGAAGTGAACTCTTCTCCAGGTCTTGAAGGTATCGAAACTGCAACAGATAAAGACGTTGCAGGTATGATCTTCGACTTCATCGAGAAGAACGCAAAACCAAACGCTAACCGTACTCGCGGTAAAGGCTGATAATTGTTTGAGTGGGAGCCTATAGACTAGGCTCTCTTTATCACTCATCGCTAGGATGACACTATGAATCAGAAAATGATCATTGGGAACGCCGAAGCAATTTGCTTACCTGAGTTAGGGATTACTCACCTTGAAGCGCGTATTGATACAGGCGCACAGACTTCTTCTCTGCACGTAGATAATCTAGAGTGCACTGAGCAAGACGGTCAGTCATACGTAGAATTCGATCTACACCCAGATGTTTACCACTTAGAACAAGTGGTTCGCTGTAAAGCTCCACTGAAGGCGAACCGCAAGGTGAAATCATCAAACGGAACGTTCGAACACCGCTGCGTGATCACAACGATGCTACGCATGGGCGACCAAGAGTGGCCTATCGACATCACGCTGACTAACCGTGAAAAGATGACCTACATGATGTTGCTAGGTCGTCAGGGTATGGCAGACAAAGTTCTGGTAGACCCGAGCCAATCTCACTTATTGGCTCCATAATCCCCGTAGCTTCAGATGAGCGAACTCCGTGGTCGCTCATCTGGCTCTTCTGTACTTTTCTAGCTGTCCTTTTCGCCATTCTCCTCTTTCATATTCTTACTTCTCAGTACAGAGCGCATTAACCCTTTAAGTTTTATCTTCGTCACTCGCCAATGCGTAATGGGTCTAACCGGCGCGGTATTGATGATGTGTTGATAAGCATCTTCATCAAACTCAACTTCACCACCATGTGCGGCCAATAAACAACTCGGATTCATCTCAAAAACTCGCTTTAACGACCGGCGATATTGGTTGGGATGAAAAATAGGAAACGGCGCAATCAAATGGCTTTTTACCTGCACCATTAAATCCGCGACATAAAGCACATCCTGCTCAGCATGAAAAACCGATAAGTCTCTATCAGTATGTCCGGGGGTTTCCAATACTTGCCAATCAGAAAATCCAGGCACGGCGTCACCATCCACCAGCTCAATATCTGGTCTTAGTTTTCGCGAATACCATAGATTCCGCTTTGGTTTACGCATTCGATTCGCCATCCAACGCGCCAAAATCAAATCGGTCAAATGCATCAACCAACCATCAAAGCCGCCATACCAATGAGTGTCTCGTTTCGCAGCTAAGATCTGGCACCCCGTAAGCTCTCGCAACTTGTGCGCAGCCCCCGCATGGTCAGGATGCATATGCGTGACCACCACCATTTTTAAGTCGGTGAACGAACGATTAAGCTGATGCTCAATAAAATCTTTGAGGTGTGGAATATCGGCTCGACTGGCGCCATCAAGCAACATTAACTTATCTGGATACTCGGCGAGATACATGGTTTGGATGTATCCCTGAATTCTATGCAGCTGCAAAACATATCCTTGTTTTGTTGGGTCTTTATTCTTGTTTTTCTGCGACCAAATCCTTACTGGTCAGACCAACTATAACAGCAGAATGGACACTCTGTTAAATAAATGTTTACACCGCGACTCGACAACAGTTGTTAATCGAAAGAACAAATTTTAATCATTAGACTCTGATTGGGTTTTATCCGTTAATGCGCGCACACGGAGTTCGTGTCAGGGTATGAGGTTAGCGCCTCATGATTTGCTTTTTTGTATTTCCTCCTCCTATTTCAGCGAGGGTTTAAATACATTTTTGTGAGAATCGAGTTGGAAAAAGCAACTAAATTAGACCGCATCCGCGCGGACTACAACGTTCACTACTGGAGCCAAGGCTTCTACGGAATTGATGACCAAGGCGAGGTTTACGTATCTCCTCGTAGTGACCGTGCACACCAAATCCCTTTCAGTGCGATTGTAAAAGAGCTAGAAGCTAAGCAGTTGAACCTGCCTGTGCTAGTGCGCTTCCCGCAAATCGTGCACCAACGCGTGCATGGCATTTGCCAAGCTTTCAACCAAGCAATTGAAGAATACCAATATCCAAACAAATACCTGTTGGTGTACCCAATTAAAGTAAACCAACAGCGTGAAGTGGTTGATGAAATCTTAGCGAGCCAAGCGCAGCTAGAAAATAAACAGCTGGGTCTAGAGGCAGGCAGCAAGCCAGAACTATTGGCGGTACTGGCATTGGCTCAACAAGGCAGCTCCGTGATCGTGTGTAATGGCTACAAAGACCGTGAATATGTGCGTCTAGCACTGATCGGTGAAAAGCTAGGTCACAAAGTATTTATCGTACTAGAGAAGCTATCTGAGCTTGATCTAGTACTTGAAGAAGCGAAAAGCTTGGGTGTAACTCCACGTCTTGGCTTGCGTATCCGCCTTGCATCTCAAGGTGCAGGTAAGTGGCAAGCAAGCGGCGGTGAGAAATCGAAGTTTGGTCTATCGGCATCACAAGTATTGAGCGTGATTGATCGTCTAAAACACGAAGACAAGCTAGATACCATGCAATTGGTTCACTTTCACCTTGGCTCACAGATGGCAAACATCCGTGACGTACGCAATGGTGTGAATGAATCCGCACGTTTCTACTGTGAATTACGTGCCATGGGTGCAAACATTGATTACTTCGATGTTGGCGGCGGTTTAGCAGTAGACTACGACGGCACACGCAGCCAATCTTCGAACTCGATGAACTACGGTCTTGCAGAATATGCGCGTAACATCGTGAATACGGTCGGCGATGTCTGTCAGCACTACGACCAACCGATGCCAGTGATCATCTCTGAATCGGGTCGTTCTCTAACCGCTCATCACGCTGTGTTGATTTCTAACGTCATTGGTACTGAAACATACCAGCCGGAAGAAGTATTCGAACCTGCAGAAGATGCACCAATCTTGCTACAAAACATGTGGCGTAGTTGGGAAAACCTGCAGGATGGTACCGATGCACGTGCATTAATTGAAATTTACAATGATACCCAAAGCGATTTGGCCGAGGTTCACTCGCAATTCGCTACTGGCGTACTGAACCTTGAGCAACGTGCGTGGGCAGAACAACTGTCTCTGCGTATTTACTTCGAGCTAAGTCGTCAAATGAGTACCAAGAACCGTTTCCACCGTCCTATTTTGGATGAGTTGAGCGAACGTCTTGCGGACAAGTTCTTCGTGAACTTCTCTCTTTTCCAATCCCTACCAGACGCATGGGGTATTGATCAGGTATTCCCTGTTTTACCGCTTTCTGGTCTTGGGGATGTGGAAGAGCGTCGTGCGGTGATGTTGGACATCACTTGTGACTCCGATGGCGCGATTGATCACTATGTTGACGGTCAAGGCATTGAGAGCACGCTACCAGTACCAGCATGGAGCAACGACAAACCGTACCTAATGGGCTTCTTCCTAGTAGGCGCATACCAAGAGATCCTTGGTGACATGCACAACCTATTTGGTGATACCCACAGTGCAGTAGTCAATGTTGATGAAGACGGTCAATTCGAGATCAGCTACATCAACGAAGGTGATAGCGTAGAAGACATGATGCGCTACGTTCACATCGACGTAGATGCGATTCGTGACAATTACAAACAATTGGTTTCAGAACGAGTTGAAACCAGTGAACAAGAACAAATCCTAGCTGAACTGGAACAAGGTTTGGCAGGCTACACCTATTTAGAGGACTTCTGATATGAATGATTTGTTTACGAAAACCGATTATTCGCTTTACTCCAACTCTATGTCGTTTCTACGTCGACCGTACATCAAAAATCCAGTATCGGCAGACGCAGACGTTGTGGTGCTAGGGGTTCCTCTGGACATGGCGACTTCTGGTCGTCCTGGTGCGCGTATGGGACCAGATGCGATCCGTCGTGCGTCAGTAAACCTTGCTTGGGAAGGCAAGAAGTTCCCTTGGGACTTCAACGTATTTGATAAATTGAAAGTGATCGACGCAGGTGACCTTGTATTCGATTGTGGTGACGCGGAAGATTTCACTTACCGTCTAGAAGCGGCAACAAGTGAGATTCTAAAGAGCGGTAAGACAATGCTAGGCTTGGGTGGTGACCACTTCATCACGCTACCGATCCTACGTGCTTACGCAAAACACCATGGTCAAATGGCATTGATTCACTTCGATGCGCACACTGACACTTACGCAAATGGCAGTTCTTACGACCACGGAACTATGTTCTACCATGCGCCAAAAGAAGGTCTGATTTCTGCGAAGAACTCAGTTCAAATTGGTATTCGTACTGAATATGACCAACAAGATCATGGCTTCAATGTCATCAACGCGATGCAAGCAAACGACATGTCGGTAGAAGAGATACTGGCAGAGATTCGTCGCACGGTTGCGGATAAGCCAGTGTATGTCACTTTTGACATCGACTGTCTGGATCCGGCGTTTGCACCGGGTACAGGTACACCAGTTTGTGGCGGTCTGAACTCAGATAAAATTCTGAAGATCATCCGTGGTTTCGCTGGCATGAACATCGTAGGTATGGACGTGGTAGAAGTCTCACCTCCTTACGACCACAGTGATGTAACGGCCTTGGCTGGCGCGACTATCGCACTTGAGTTGCTTTACGCCTACGCTTCTGGTCGCGAATAACGAAAGTTGTTCTAAATGAGCGCAGTATTTCAAGGGGAGCTTCGGCTCCCTTTTTCGTTTTCATCACTCAACAAAAATGGATTAGATTTTCTAATCCAAATCATAGATTTTTATCTTGCTCAACTTCACACTTTTTGATTGCTAAGTCCGCACTCAAGCTCTAATATCTCGCGCCTAGATTCCCTAATTACTTTGTTTGTTTGGCTCTCCTATATGGAGCGCTAAGGCTTTTTACGTCTTAAATTTCTGGAGAGATACGCAAATGTCCGCCTCGTTTCCATTAGCGAAACTTACCTTTTTAATCGCAATTCTGACTGCCGTAGGTCAAATGACTCAAACGATGTACGTGCCTTCTATCGGTCATATGGCGGGTGAGTTCTTGGTATCAGCGTCTTCACTTCAAGCTGTGATGGCGTGTTACCTGATCCCTTACGGTCTATCGCAGTTTGTATACGGCACGCTGTCCGATCGCCTTGGTCGTAAGCCAATCATCATTGCGGGTTTGATCATCTACATTCTTGGAACTTTGGTAGCGCTGTTTGCTCATGAGTACGAATGGTTTCTAGCAGGCAGCTTCATCCAAGGTTTGGGGATTGGCTGTGGCGGAGCTATGTCTCGTACACTGACTCGTGACTGCTTTGAGGGCGCTGAACTGCACCGCGCAAACAGCTTGATCAGTATGTGTGTGATTTTTTCGCCATTGATCGCGCCAGTATTGGGCGGTTATCTAACCGAAGCATTCGGCTGGCGATCTAGCTACCTATTCCTTGCGTTATTCGGTATTGCCGTTGTGATCACCATGATGACAAGCATGATGGAAACCTTGCCTAAAGAGCGCCGCAAACATGAATCTGTTGCGAAGAGCTACAAGTTCGTACTATCAGACAAACGCTTCCAAGGCTTCTTATTGGTATTGGTTGCCACGTTTGCAGGCGTTGCAGTATTTGAAGCAGCAGCAGGTGTGTTGTTGGGTGGTGTACTTGGCTTGCCAGCAACCACGGTCAGCTTGCTATTTGTCTTGCCGATACCGGGTTACTTAGTCGGCGCTGGTCTATCGAGCTATATTGCACAACGCCGTTCTGAACGCCGTGCTTTGAATGTTGGTCTAGTGGCTATCTTAGTTGGCTCAGCAGTGGTATTGATTCCGGGTCTGTTTGGTCTAACAACGGCGTTGACTCTGATTGGCGGTGCAACCATTTACTTCTTGGGTGCAGGCATTTTGTTCCCAGCGGCAACTACCGGCGCACTTTCACCGTTCCCATACCACGCAGGTACTGGCGGTGCCATTTTGGGTGGTATGCAAAACCTAGGCGCAGGCATCGCAACGCTATTGGCTTCCTTCTTCCCAGCGCAAGACCAAATGCCACTTGGCTGCCTGATGATGGCAATGTCGATCATCGCCATGCTTGGTCTACGTTGGGTTAATCGCAAGCACGACCATTCAAACGAAATGCCATTGGCAATTTAAAACCTGCCTCTCATCACTCAAAAGGGACATGCTGAAAAGTGTGTCCCTTTTTTGTTGCACGCATCTTGCCCTCCAGTTCTCATCCACCAGCATTTACATTTAACATCCCTGTAAATCTTTGCTAAAAAGAACAGTTGCTTACACACATTTATAGATTTGCCATTCAACATTCATTGGAAGAAACCTGTGCTTTAACTCTTAAATAAAAGAATGGCGATACAACAAGAGTAAGGTACACAATAAGGACACACAGATGCGTTTCACTTTAACTACGTTGGCCGTATCGGTCGCGCTTGTCGCCGGATGCAGCAATCAAGGAATACCAACCATGAACCATTACTCTCAATCTCAACTCGTTGCTCAACAAACTCAAGCACCTGTTGCTAAAAAAGTGCCACATGCAATGACGATTCATGGTGACACCCGAATCGATAACTACTATTGGATGCGCGATGATGAGCGCCAAGACCCAGAGATTTTGCAACATCTTGAGCAAGAAAATCAGTATGCAGAAACCGTTCTAAAACATACTGAAGCACTACAAGAGCAATTATTCGAAGAGATCAAAGGTCGTATTGCGAAAGACGATAACTCAGTACCAGTACGTCGAGGTAACTACTTCTATTCAAATGAAGTAACAGGCGATAACGAATACGAAGTGCACATGCGTGCGAAAGACTTTGCAGGCAAAGACAAGCAAGTCATCCTAGATGTAAATGAACTGGCGAAAGAGCACGAGTTCTTTAGCACTGGAGGCTTATATGTGAGCCCAAATGAGAACTTGCTGGCTTACGGTGAAGATACGTTAAGCCGTCGTGTTTATACCATCAAAATCAAAGATCTTAATACCGGCGAATATCTACAAGATGAAATTGAAGGTGCGTCGAGTGCTATCGCATGGCAAAACGACAACAAGGCTTTCTATTACATCAAGAAAGATCCACAAACACTGCTTGGTTATCAAGTATACCGCCACGTACTAGGCACTCCGCAAAAGAGCGATGAACTGATTTACGAAGAAACCGACAGTGCTTACTACACTTACTTGAGTAAAAGTAAAGATGACGAGCAAGTGTACATTTGGCACTCAAGCACCGAAACGAGTGGTGTATCAGTCATTGACGCCAACAATCCAAACGCAAAAGCTGAAGCTTTCTACCCACGAGAAACAGGCATTGAGTACAGCATCGCAAAATTAGGTGATTGGTACTACATCTACACAAACTATCAAGCAGTAAACTTCCGTTTAATGAAAGTCAAAGCAGAAGAGATGCATGATCGTTCTAAATGGGTCGATGTCGTCCCAGCAGACGACAATACTCAACTTGTCGATTTCGACTTATTTGATGACCACCTTGTGTACGAGCAACGTGCGAATGGTCTATCAACAGTTAAAATCCGCCAGCTATCAACGGGCAAAGAGTTCCCACTTGAATTTAACGACAGCGCGTTTGCTGCTTATCTAACAGGCAACTATGAACTCGATAATTCTAAAGTTCGTATCTACTACAGCAGCCTAACCACACCTGGTACTTACTATGATTTCGACCTGAATACGGGTGAATCTGAAATAATGAAGCAAACACCGGTGCTAGGTGATTTCGATGCGGATAACTATCAATCAGAACGCATCATGGTAACCGCTCGTGACGGAAAACAAGTGCCAGTTTCATTGGTTTACCGCAAAGATCTCTTCAAGAAAGACGGCACTAACCCAATCTATCAGTACGGCTACGGCTCATACGGCTCCACCATCGAACCAACATTCCGTTCAACTCGTTTGAGCTTACTTGATCGCGGATTCGTGTACGCAATCGCGCATATTCGTGGTTCAGAAATGCTTGGGCGTCCTTGGTATGAAGATGGCAAAAAGCTCACTAAGCAAAATACCTTCAATGACTTCATCGACGTAACCAAAGGACTTGTTGAAGAAGGCTACGGTGCCAAAGATAAAGTGTTTGCTGTTGGTGGCTCTGCGGGCGGCCTATTGATGGGCGCTATTATCAACCAAGCACCAGAGCTCTACCGTGGTATTGGCGCGCACGTTCCGTTTGTTGATGTCGTTACGACCATGTTGGATGAGTCAATTCCTCTCACGACCAACGAATACGATGAGTGGGGTAATCCAAACGACAAAACCTACTACGACTACATGCTGAGCTACTCACCGTACGACAACGTGAAAGCTCAGAATTATCCGAACATGTTAGTGACAACGGGTTTGCATGACTCACAAGTTCAGTACTTTGAGCCAATGAAGTGGGTAGCCAAACTTCGTGAAATGAAAACCGATGATAATGTCTTGTTGTTCAAAACCGATATGGAAGCAGGCCACGGTGGCGCTTCTGGTCGATTCAAACGATTAAAAGAAGACGCGCTTGAGTACGCTTTCTTTCTAGATCTGTTGGAGACCAAATAAGCTTTAGCCGTCATTCATTATGAGTCACCGAAAACAATGCCCGCTTTTACGCGGGCATTTTTCAATCTAGATACTCGGTGACATGACTCAGATGAGCTAAACAGAAAGAAAAACGCCTACTCACAGCGAGTAGGCGTTAACACAATAAATGTGTTTAGGCAGTAGAAACTGTCCTATTTATTAGAAGTAGTAACGAGCACCTAGAGTCCAGTAGTCGTTCTCTTCGTTGTTGTAGTCGTTACCTAGGTCAAACTGGTAAGCAGCAAACGTAACGAAAGCAGGAGTTACAGCGTATTCCGCCTGTAGAGCAGTCTCACTAGTGATTGTTTTGCTGTCTTTATCATTCTCTACGCCTTCGTAGTTAATGCTGAACGTCCAATCGTTAACGCCGTAAGCTAAAAGACCTTCAAGTTGGCTAGTCTCTTCTAGGCCGCGGTAAAAGTATTCATTCATGCCGTATACAAGTGCTGCGTATAGACCCGATCCATATTTACCGTAGTTTGCTGAGAATACATGCGATGTTGCTGATTCAGATTTGCCACCAAAATCAACATCACCACCGCTGTATACATAGCCTAAACCAAAGCCTGCTAGCTCAGTGCTTAAAGCAATTTGTCCACGATCATCAAAGTCACCATTTTGACCTTGCCAACCTAGACCTAGGTTTAAGCCAAAGCCTTCACCAAATTCAAAACCTTTACGGTAACTTACCATGCGCTCTGCACGAGAAGAACCAAGCTCGTAGTAACCAGGGGCATATAAGAAGTCATTGGCAAACGCGATTGGCAAATCCGCTACACCAGCAACATCGTAGTATGGTGACCACTGTGTACCAACGACTAAACGTCCATATTGCTCATGTGTTGCACCAATGTAACCCAAACGAGTTGAGAAAGAGTTGTCACCACCATTAAGGTAGTTCAGTGACCATTCACCTTTAGCATCGATAGTTACGCCGTTACCGATGTCTTTTTTACCGCCGATGTTAATACGAGGAGATACTTGGTGAACCTTAACGTCTTCTTCAAAGTACTCACCCACGCCCACAGAAACGTGGCCGCCGATAGAAAGAGATGTGCCATCGCTGTTGTAAACTTCAGCTGCGAAAGCTTGAGAACCACATGCTAGTGCCGCCACTGCAACGGCTAGAGTTTTCATTTTCATTTTTAACATCCATATAGTTGTTTATACCGGTTCGTTACGACAGCAAGACAAAAATTTTCAACACAACGAACACATACAACGTAGTAATGAAACATAAATGAAACAAATAAATTATATGCAACCAACCCAGTCAATCGCTCAAAATTTGATCAAAACCACATAAAAAAAGGGAACTTTTCAGTCCCCTTCATAATTTTTGTGGTGTTTTTCGTGTTACAACTGCCAGCGCGCGAGTGGTTTCTCAGTTTTTATTCCTTTACTCCCCCAACGATCAATGACGTCAATTTGCAGTATGCGTTCTGGTGAAATAATCGATTGTAGCTGTTTTGAGGGTCTTTTATCTGTAATTAGCCACAGAGTTTTATCTTCTTCAAACTGAGCTTTTAAAGACAGTTTCTCTGCTTCTGACCATTCCAGTTCAGGCTTGAATTGACGATCAACAACGAACAGTTGGTTTCCAGACGCAAAATCCTCTAATGATTCCCCTAGCAAGACCACTGAATCAATCTCTTTCGCAAAGATAACGTCCTGTTGTTGATTAATCAGCTCACGTACTTCTAACATCAACGCTTGCTGGTTCTTTTCTATTTGAGCTTGATATTGAGGATAAACCTTTTGTAGATCCTCACCCACGATCGCAGCCATTCGAATTAAGTTAGTAGGATTCATCCACGCATACTTAGATGTATCACCATTGTCTAACGTCAGTGCCGCAACGCCCGGTGCTCTTGGAGATATCGCCTGAGACGCGTCAATCTCAATCAAGCGAATGTTCCCCTGACGAGCATAAACAAAAGTTGGGTCTTGATGCCAAATAGCACCCAACGTAATCGCAACGGTCGCCTCCTGCCCGGCTTTAATGGCTTGTTGTTGACCTTTACTTGCAAACCAGTTCACCAAACGTTCAACGCCATATCGCTTAGGTGGCAAGTAACTGGTTTCAATGCCTGTGCCTTGCATCAGTTGCTCAGACAACATGTAAGTCACAGGCGTGCTGGTAATAATATCTTTGCCATAAGAGAACGGTGCAAATGTACTCGTCACAACCAAGCCCATTGTTATGATTTGTTTTTTCATCTTCATCATTGGTTATCCAGATTTAAGCTTTTCGCACAATGCGGTAGATCGTTGCCGTTAGGAAAAACGCAGCAGAGACAATAATAATTGAGGCGCCAGACGGTACCGGCAATTCAAGTTCCATTGGCAAAACGGTTCCAACCAAGCAGGCAACGGTAGCCAATAAGGATGAAAGCAAAACAAAACTGCCCATTCGCTTAGTGAGCAAGCGTGCCGTTGCCCCCGGAATAAGCAGTAACGCTCCAACCAAAACCGCACCGATAATCTTCACTGCTGCGATTGTCACGAGCGTAATCATCATGACGAACAGGTAGTCATAAAAGCTGGTGTTGAATCCACGAACACGCGTGATGTCAGGGCTAATGCAAGTCAGTAAGATTCGGTTAAAGGTCGGAATCAGTAACAATAGAATGATCAAACAGCTCACCGCAAGAATCGTTATGTCTCTGTCTGTCACCGTCAGGATCGAGCCAAACAAAACGTTCTCTAACATATGAATATTGATCTTTCGTGCCACATACATCAGCAGGGCAGCACCGACTGCCAAAGCAAGAGCGAGGAACACACCCACGAGTGTATCGTAGGGAACGTTGGTTCGATTTCGCACGAAATGCAGCAATAGCGCGAAAATCATGCAGAAGCTGAATAACCCGATAAATGGATTTTCCGGTGGTTCACCAAGTAGCACACCGATCGCTATACCAGTCAGCGCTGCGTGACCAACGGCTTCAGAAAAGAACGCCAAACGCTTCGCGATGACCAAGGTGCCCAAACCGCCCAGTAACGGACCAAGAATTAGCGCTGCAACAATTGCGTTAACCATAAACGCATAAGCGAAGCTGTCACTGAGCCACCCGGCTTCTACTCCGTTGAGGGCAAATTGTCTTAACCAATCCATTACGCCGCCTCCACTTTTGCCGTGTAGTGCTTAAACAGAGACTCAATACGCTCAGGACTCAATACTTCAGAGTGATGCCCCGAAGCGACGATTTGACGATTGACAACATGCACCTGCGCATCCAAACGGCGCACCGCTGTTACGTCATGATGGACAGCAAGAACGGTTTTACCTTCTGCTACCACTTCATGAATCAAACCTTCTAGATAACGTACCCCTTGCTCATCCATACCCGTTGTCGGTTCATCTAGAACAAGTAAGCTTGGATTATCGAGTAGAGCTTGGGCGAAGAGAACACGCTGTTGCTCACCGCCAGATAGTTGTCCCATACGACGATCACTTCTTGTTGCCATACCAACACGCTCTAATTGAGCTAACGCCTGTTGAGCTTGCTTGGTTTTACGGCGCCAAAACAGAGGCACACGCGTTTGGTTAAGCAGTACAAAATCCATGACCGTCAAAGGTAAGCTAGCTTCAAACATGGCTTTTTGTGGTACGTAACCAATTTTTCCGGCTTGCTCAGCCTCCACCCAATGCACCGAGATGTCACCCGAAAATGGCGTAAGTCCTAAAACCGAACGTAATAATGACGTTTTGCCACCGCCGTTTGGTCCCATAATCACATGGCATTGACCTGCTTCAAAACAAGTCTGAATGTCTTGCAGAATAAGGTTGTCCCCGTACTGCAAGCAGACTTTATCAAGAGAAATCGAAGGACCTCGCATTAGGCTTTCTCCTGCTCATGCTTGCTTGCAACAAACTTCATCGCCTCTATTAAGGTTGCTACGTTGTCGCGCATCTCCACCTCGACTTTGTCGGCTTCGTATTCGCCGTGCGTCATGTGAGAAAAGCGATATAGCTTCACGCCCGTCGCTTCTTCGATCGTATCAACAAAACGATTTGGCATATTTAGCTCGTAAAATAGAACATCAATACCAGATTGGCGGATCTTCTCGATGGTTTCCTGTAGCTGACTAGCGCTTGGCTCTACGCCATGAGCAGGTTCGATTACCGCGGCTACATCGACGCCAAACTCTTGCAGAATGTATCCATAAGCATTGTGCGTTGTTGCGACCTTCATACCTGCTGTATCTAGCTGCCCTAGAGACAACATCGCATCACGCTTTAAAAGGCGAAACGTTTTTGCGTACTTTCGCGCATTTTTTCGATAAAAAGCTGCGTTTTCTGGGTCAAGTTCGCTCAACTCACTGGCAATGGTGTAAACCTTTTGAATCGTGGTGGATAGTCCAACAAAGGTATGTGGATTCACTGCGCCTTTACCAACGGATTGCCCCATAGCAGGCAATAGTGGAACTTCCTTATTTGCCTCAATCACCACCAGATCGTCGCGCTGCGCAGCTTGAATAACTTTCAGAGCAAAATCATCATGCCCAATACCATTGACGACAATCACATCCATCTGATTCAATCTTTTAAGATCATTGGGTTGGGGCAAATAGTTATGAGGATTGAACCCTGCATCGACCAAAGGAATGATCTCGGCTTTATCACCGACCACCGCTTTTACATAGCTGTAGTAAGGTTGCAAAGTGATACCAATGTTGAGCGTTTCGGCAAAACTTGAAGCGGAAGCGACCAGTAAAGCACTAGCCGTTAGAATTCGACGTAAGAGAGAGCGTGTCTTCATAGTTGTTATCATGTTGGTTATTGCTTAATGCTTATGAGGGCTTGCAGGAGAAGAAGGCGTTAACACGATTTGTTGCCAACCACTTAGCTTTCGTTGACTTTGCTGAGTTAAACCCTCGATATCGATAGAAACAGCCGTGGAAAACCAGATATCAGCATGTTCGTGACGGCTATCAAGTAGCATCGAAGCTGAACCTTCATCGTCCTGTCTCAAGCCAAGATAAAGTCCTGCATCCAACATCTGCCATTGATGAGAACCTTTGCGCTGCCAACTTTGGTCTTTAACAAATGGAGCGAGCCAAAACGTTTCAAGTTCACTGACTTCAGGCCACTCACCCTCATCAATGTGGAGATCACGAATTTCCTCATGGGCAAGTTTAAGCTCTGCAACCATTGCCAATTCTTCTTGCTCCAGGTCAGTCATCAACACTTGATGCTCGAGTGCTTCTGCGTGCTCAACTTCGGTCTGATGATAGGGCAATAAGGCGGCAGACACAGCAAGAATGCCGGCGATGGTTAATGCCACCCATTTACCTTCGCGACTGCCATTATCCGGTCGAATTTTCTGAGTGATCATTTCTCTTTCAACTCAACCACATCAACTTCTACTGGGTTTTCATGCCCTGCGTCGAAAACAAGATAAAAATCCATTTGAGGATGAGCGAACTCAGCGATAGAGCGCTTGTCTGTGGTTACTTTGGCAATCAAGTTGTCATCGTAATCGTACATTTCAACGTCATAGTCCACTGCGGTAGAACCATCGGAGTAACCTGCTTCACAGATGACTTTGTCTTGTTCTAAATGGCAGCTCATTAATGGAAAGTGCGCCGCAGCTTGAAAGGACAGTAAGCCGCCCGAAAGAGCGGAAGCGATAAGAATAGAGCTGTTTTTCATGGTGTATCCAAAATGGCTCAGTGGAGCACTGAGCCTAAACTTGATTAATTTAATTGCGTTTCGAACGTTAGATGAACATTCACACTGGCTTTATCTGCGAGAGGATCGTTTTTCAGCTCACCTTTGTAGTTGGCTTTCATCAAATAGCGACCAGCCACCTCTGGAGTAAACGTAATTTTGCCTTCTTTATCACTCACGACATCCATTTGTTCTTGGTGGTTTCGGTAAAGGGTACCTTCACGAGTAATTTCGGCTGTGACACCTTGTTGAGGCTCACCATTAAAGAAGAATTGGAAAGTCACCGCTTCGCCTTCAATGATGTCTGATGGGTGAGTGATCGGTTTCATCTCTAGCAGCTTGCCTTCAATTTCCAGCGCTTTTTCTGTCGGCATCCCCACCGTCACGTAACTTTCCGCTCGGGTATAGCTCAGTTGCGTAACAACATCACGTGCTTTTTCTGGAATAACACTTGCGCGATCAGCTTTACTTGCTCGCGCCCACTTAACTGTGTCGCGGCGACCCGCTTTGTATTGGGTGTAGTAGCTTGGTTGGTTGTTGATCGCGACCTTGTGTGTGCCTTCTTCTTCAAAGTAGAAATCAAACATCGAACGACGTTTACCACGAACAACAAAGTTCGGACGCTCCGAACGACCATCCGGCATGATCACAAATGCTTGATCGCTGCCCGCTGGTTTATCAAAAACAAACGTACCGTGAGAGGCAGTCACATCAAACGTCAGCCAATCACCACCTTCTTTTGATACTGTAAAGTGAGAAGGCAAAACCCAACGAGGGTGCGCTTGTGCTGTTGTTGCAGCTGCTAGCCCCATCGCCATTACACTTGCTAGTGCCACCGCTTTCATTTTGGTTTTCATCGTTATTCCTTCTCTATTACTTAACTTGGTAGTTGACGGTAATCATGCCCGTCTCTTGGGTTGATTTGATTTGATAACGAACTTCGCTGTCCGCTAGTTGCATCTTTTGTCGCAAATAGTTCCGTCCACCGTGCTCGCGTACCACTTCAACATGCAACGTGTAAGTACCTTGTTCGAGTCGCAGACCTTCATCATTGGTGCCATCCCAAATAAAACGGTATTGACCAGCGGGACGAGTAGCAGACGTAACGGCGTCCACTAATTCGCGGTCATAACGACCCACCTTTCGCCACCAGCTTCGAAGATCTTTTAGCCATTCATCTTTACCAACCCATAACTGGATGGTTTTCACTGGCTTGCGCTTATCATCTTCAATCCATACTGCTACATAAGGACGGGCGTACATTGATGTATCAATTTTTGGCAACTCGAATTCAAAATCGACTTTGGCACGATCAGGCAAGGGGGCAGCAAAAAGCGAAAGAGGCATCAGCGCAGCAATAAGTGTTAGTTTGCTTAATGAGTTGCGACGCAAAAATCGGTCTGTGTTTAACATAGGGGAATTCTCTGAATAGAGGCTGTTATGGCACAGCAACAAAATAAATAACGAGCGACAGCAAGGTGCCAAAAGCCATCCACTGCATCGACGTTCTTAAAGTCTTTTTCTTTGGTAGTAGCAAACACACTCCGGTTAGAACAAAGAACACCATCAATAATGCAGTGATATCAATGAACCACTTCCAAGCATCGCCACTATTGCGACCTTTGTGCAGATCATTCAGTAGCGCGACAATGCCGTAATTCGTTGTTTCAACTTCAGCCTCTCCCGTGGTCATATCGACAAAAACGGTAGCGTTATAACCCGGACCTTTAAAATCCAAAGAAAGCTCGCCAATCACTAACTCTCCATCTTCGATTTCGGTATAAACATCCAAAGCCGAAGGAGTGCCGCGCAAATGGGTTTCTTGAGTTAGGAAGTTCAATAGAGCCGAACGATTGGGTTGGAAGCTGCCTTCAGTTGCAAAAAGTTGCTTTGAAGGGATCGTGAGTGTGTGTTGTTGAATGATTGGCTCACTGCGCTCAAACAATGTTGGTCTGTTCAAGGTGATGCCCGTTAAGGCAAAGAACAAGGTCACCAATAAAAGAGCCATGGAAACGTAAATGTGCAGACGGCGAGCCCAAGTTTGGACGCCTTTGCTTTTGAGCAACATAAAAAAACAATCATCACCAATAAATGAGGGCTTAATTTAGGTGATAATCATTCTTATTGGCATTTAATTTACATTGTTTACGTTTGATAGAATAGAAAGGCTCCCGCACATGGAGGCAAGAGCCTATAGGAAAATCTTATCGAGCTAAGGTTGGGTAAGTAAAGAAAACCAAGTGACAGAAGTTGAACACAAAATGGGCTAACACAGCACACCATAGGCGCCCAGTGAAGTGGAAAGCAAGACCGTACCCTATCCCCGCAAGTCCAGCAAATACCATCAACAGTGGACCGCCTGCAAAATGAGCTAAACCAAACAAAATGCTTGCCACCACCAAACCCAATCGCCAATCAAAACGACGAGATAATGACTGCTGGATAAACCCGCGGAATAAAGCCTCTTCTGCAACACAAGTTAATACGAGGTTATTCAAAGCAAACAGCCACCACCATGACGGCAAATTAAACTCCGGTTTTAGAGCACCAAGCATAACGGCAACTGGCAATAGTGAAAGCAGGGGTATCATCACCAGCAGCGCAGGCTTTATTCTTATTTTTGACTCACCGCCAAGCAGCATAGGATGGGCAAGAAGGAGAGCAAAGAAGGCAAGTGGCTTGTCCAGATTAAGATACATTGAGAATGGCGCACTCTGTGGTCCCGCGGATACCTTGTCGAGAACTTGCAGATTATTAAAGCCAGGGATCAAATGGACAAAAAGCATCACACACCAAAGGACGACAATCCCCCACCCTAGGTAGTAAATAGGTTTCATCTTTGGATTCAATGCCAGCATCGGCAACCGGTATGAGACTCCAAGAACAACCAACGAACTGATCAGCGCGATGAGCTCAATTCGATCAAAAACAAATGCACCTAGCAGTGTAAGTCCAAGCAATGCGAAGGCTGCCCTTTGTTGCCGAGCAAATGCCGCGCCAATTGCTAATACAAGCGGTAGCCAAATCAAAATGGCAGAATCAAGAATCATGTATTTATCCTTATAAAAACTGACGGTCCAGTCTTAGTGCTGGGTAGTTGTAATATAACCTTGTCCCCAAGTAACCTCGAGATATTTGCTGCAACGAGAATGACTTAGTTTGTAGACGCAGCAGCGATTAAAAGAAATCGAACCTGCTCACTTCTATAAAAACAAAAAGACCCGAGATCTAACTCGGGTCTTTCGATGCTATGAAATACGCATTAACTATTCTGGCTTGCTTTGGCTTTGCGCAATTGCGTTAGGTACTTCACCCAACTCTCAGCTTGAGTTGAAGGCTTAATTTCATTGGCACGTTTCGCATTTGCAAGCGCATCCTCAAAGCGTTTCAACTTGTAGTAAGCTCGGGCTTTCACCAGTGCCACATCAGCCTTACGACCAGTCACTTTATCCAACGTCGCTAACGCTTCTTTGTAATGACCTTCTTGCACTAATAACTGGGACAAGTTCCAGTTATATTTTCTGTCCAATTGAGCCGCGACATGCCAACTCTCAATCGATTTGTCCCACTCTTTTGCTATTTGCCAATATGTCGCTTGCTGCGCTTTTAACTTGCTGTCTGAGTTGATGTCTTTCACCTCTTCTAGCACCAAAGCTGCTCGCTCTGGAATACCACGCGCACCATATAACTGAGCAAGAAGTCGTAAATCGTCTTGACTAAGCGCGACACCCTTTAGTTTTGCAAGCGCCAATGCATCAAGAGCGCGTTTGTTATCATCAACACGAAGATAGAGCGCAGCTAGCTGACGCCACCACTCCACACGCTCAGGTTCAATCGCAATCAAACGCTTAATCGTAACGATGGCTGGCTTCCATTTTTGCAGCTCAAGTTCGGCTGACAACTTGATAGACAAAGGACCAATTTCGTCTGGCTGACCAAACTTTTCATAGCGCCCCATCGCAGACAAGACTTTGTTCCATTGACTCAACTGGTAGTGAGACTGAGCGATACGCAACCAAATCTCATATGCCTTCTGAGTTTCAGGAACAGATTTACTTAAGTCGTAGTAGTGAGGTAATGCCTTTGAAAATTGCTGCTCGTTAAGCAACATATCCGCTAACATCTTGCGCGTTTGCCAAGCTTGATCATCGTCTAAGAGACCGCTATTAACCGCAATCTCTAGCTGCTTGATAGCCGACTTCACTTGCTCATTTTGCCAGTACAAAATCCCAAGCATACGCGCGACAAATGCACGATCATAACCGCGCGATAACTCTAATGCTTCAAGCGTTGAAATGGCTTCTTGCAACTTTTCGTCTTGAACCAAATTATGCGCACGTTGAACACGAGTCGCGGTGTATTGACTCAGTTCATTGGCAGTCGTCGTAAAAGCGCATAGGCTCAATACTGCACCGATTAAGAATTTCTTCATCATTTGGCTAAATTGAACTCCACTTTTCGGGTTTGCCCGTACTGCTCAATTGAGACACCGTTTTCAACCTTCGGCTGATACTTCGACTTCTTCAATGCTCGAATCGCTTCTTTCTCAAACATACGTTTTGGCTTGGCATCAAGCACTTCGATATCCTTTGGACGCCCCGCAGCATCAATAGTAAAACGTAGCATCACGTAACCTTCGATTTTGCGTTTCAGTGCCTTACTTGGATAGCGTGGCTCTGGGCTATACAAAGGGATCGCTTGCTGATTACCCATAGTGCCTTTCAAGTTTGGGGCACTAATAGCAATACCATCAAGAGAAGTGTTCAAGCCCAATGCACTGATTGGCGTCACTTGACTCATCGGCTCAACTTGCGTTTGAGCCTGAGACAAATCCATCGGCTCTGGCGCTTTTGGTGGCTCTGGTTGTTCAGGAACCGAGCGTTGACGACGCTGAACATCCGCATCATTCTCGATCATAACCATATCAAAGCGCACCGCTTCAGAGGGCTTTGGTGCTCGCTGATTGCCTTTATCGACCATCCACGCCATAAAGCTAAACAAGCTCACCGCAATCAAAACTGACACGGGTAGCGCGAGTAATAGCCTTTTCATTAAGGTTTCTCCGCCGCCAAAGCAATGTTCTTCACACCAGCGCCTTTCGCGGCATCCATGACTTTCACAACCGTGCCATTGTAAGCATGCTCATCCGCTTGAATTACAAGCGCTGCGTCTGGTTGCTCCAGCAGTAAGTGCTCAATGGTGGCTTCAACACGCTCAATATCCACTAAACGTTTATCGATGTAGACATCATTTGCTGCCGTCACGGCGATAAAGATGCCTGCGTCTTTTTGACTGACCACATTGGAAGCTTGTGGGCGATTAACTTCTACACCTGACTCACGTACAAATGAGCTAGTCACAATGAAGAAGATCAACATGATGAATACGATATCCAGCATCGAGGTTAAATCGATCTGGGCTTCATCTTGTTGATTTGGTCTACGTCCGAGTCTCACTTCTGACTCCTTAAAGATTGTTCTAACTGGAGGGCTTTGCGTTCACACACTTTGCTTAAACGAGCATGTACAAACATACCTGCAAGTGCTGCAACCATACCTGCCATTGTAGGTAGTGTTGCAAGTGAAATACCGGAAGCCATCAATTTCGGATTGCTACTGCCTTGTGTCGCCATCACGTCAAAAACCGTGATCATGCCCGTTACCGTGCCTAACAAACCTAGCATTGGGCAAATTGCAACCAATACTTTGATGGTTGATAGGTTTTGGCGCAGTTCAATTTGTGCCTTTGCAATCCATCCTTCGCGGATTTGATGCGCGTACCAAGAGTGGTGGTCTGCTCTTGCTAGCCACTGTTCACAAAGCTGTCTCTTCACCTTCGGAAATTCCGTTGTCAGATAAAGAACACGCTCCATAACCAGCAGCCAGCATACCGCTACAACGGCAGCCAGCCACCATAGGATCTGCCCACCTTGCTGCATAAAGCTCGCCAAGGTCGAGACCCAATCCTCACTGATCAAACCCAATGTGTTGAGTAGGATCTGCTCCATTACGCTGCGTTCTCCGCTACCGTGTTAGAGGCATTTTTACCCTTTGGCATATCACGTTCAGCTTGCTCTGCCACAAGACCAATACCTTGTTTTTCTAAAATATTGCGAATGTTCTCTGCTTGAGAGCTCAATACGTTATGAGCAAGAAGCAATGGCATCGCAGCCACAAGACCAAGGACAGTTGTCACAAGTGCCATTGAGATACCACCCGCCATGACTTTTGGATCGCCATTACCAAACTGAGTAATAACTTGGAAAGTTTCGATCATACCCGTTACCGTACCAAGCAGACCCAGCATAGGTGCTAGCGCGGCAAGCAGCTTAAGCATCGATAAGCCTTTCTCAAGGTGAGTTTGTTCATCAACTACCGCTTCCAATAGACGCAACTCTAACGCTTCAACACTACGGTGCTTATCCTTTTGGTATACCGCTAGAATTCGACCTAGAGGGTTATCCTCTGGTTGAGTTGGGCTCTTAAGTTGTTTCGCGATCTTTTGACGAGCGATGATCAATGACACACCACGAACCAGCGCGATGATCAAGCCAATAGCGAGTAAACCAAGGATGATCTTACCCACCACGCCACCTGCGTTTAGGCGATCTGCCATGGTTGGAGAATTTGCTAACTGGTCAAGGAGAATGCCACGCGATGGGTCAATCACGAGTGAGTCAATGTCTCCTGAGCTTAATGTGCTTGCCGTAGGACCGTTTTCAGGCTGACGCAGATAATTCACCGCATCACCACGCTGACCATTCCACTTCACATAGCCTGCGTTGTCCAACAACGCCATTGAGCCTAGACGGACACCATCAACATTTTGCTCACGACCCTCACCATCCAACAAGGTGAATGACACATTCGCCATCTCACCACTTGCTTTGACTTGCTCTTCCATACTGCGCCACATTGCACGCAGTTGAGGTAATGTCGGCAGTGATTTCGCTGCAACGATATCATCAATGTTTTTTTGGTATGAGTTAGCGTCGACACCTGTTACAGAGTACTTAAGCTCCGACTCCAATTCTTTTGCATTTTGACGAACTACGCCAAAAAGCTCACCTAAGCTGCCTGTTTCTAGGCGAAGTTTCTCTTCAAGTTGGGCAAGCTGCGATTCGTTTTCGCTGAACGTAACACTCAGGGTGTCCGCTTCAGCTTGCAACGCTGCACGCTCGGCAACAAGCTGGTTTTTCATCGCTTGCAACTCTTGCTGCGTTTTCTTAAAACCAGATTCACGAGCCACATTGTGCGACTGCTGTTGACGATTTTCTTGTTGTGCTTTCTGCAATAATGCGTCACTAGCGAATGTTGTGTGAGGTAGAAGAGCAGCAGAAGAAATCAGCGCAACCGATAGCCATTTTTTCATCATTTATTTGCCCTCCGCTACGTTAAGAGACACTGGCAGAGTAAGCATACTCGGTGCAATCTGTTTGTTCGCCATCGCAAACGCTTTGTCTAGTTCCGCTTTTTGCTCAGTGCCCACTGCTTGCCATTCTTTTTGTTGCTGTGACCAGCTCCAGAAGTGCTCACCTGATAAGCTACGTGCAACCAATGAAACACGACCTAGGTAAAGGATATCGGCTTCGACTTGATCATTACCATCTAATGCTACCTTGCCTTGGTAAACACCAATCTTAGAGCCATAGTCCATCTCAATTTGGTACGCCTCAAGAATACGGCGGAACTTCTCAGCATCTGCGACGTCTGCGCGAGTCATCATTGCATCCAGCTTTGCAATACGCTCTTCACGTTGTGCCTTGCGGATCGGTTTATCATTAGCGACGATACTCTTAAGACCATCAAGCATGTGGTACATCAGTGGCACGACACCTTGGCGAGTCTGAGCGATTTGTTCGATTTGCTCATTCAGACTAGCCACTTCTTCGTTTTGACTGTCTACCAAACTAGATAGGTGATCACGATAAATCTTCAAGTTGCCAACTTCTTCTTGTAACTGCTCTATTTCAGCCTCAAGAGTCAAAGATTTCTCTGCACTTACATCAATACGCTTCTGGCTAACAGCCGATGCTTGATTGGTTTTACTCTGCACTGCTTGTGCATCGTTAAGATTTTCCGCTTGAACGGGAATCAAAACCGATGAGATCAACAGAGCGATACTTGATTTCATTAGATTCATACGAGTTATATTTTCTGTTTTCTAAAAACGACTAAAGGGGAAGACCAATCTTCCCCTTTAAAAATCATATTGTTATCAGTACTTGAACTGAATTGTTGCCATGTAGTTTCGACCTTCGCCTATCACTACATTTGTTGCACCATCATAGTTGTCCGGGTTCGTACTACCGCCACCTGCTAGGTAGTCAGTATCAAACACGTTTTCAACATTGAATCGGGCCACAATATCTAAGTTCTCATCATACTTGTGTGTGTACGCCACGCCCATATCAACACGCGCATACCCATCTTTCTTAAACGTGTTCGCTGCGTCACCGTAGCGCTCACCCTCATAAATCACGCCCAAGTTTACATTTGTATTGTCTTGGACCTTGTAGCTAGACCAGACGCTTGCAGAAAGCTCAGGCACATCAGCTGGGCGATTGCCTTTTAGTTTTGCACTTTCTGTAATCTCTGCATCTAGATACATTGCAGAAGCAGTTAACGAAAGCTTATCTGTAACAAACCCTTGCGCTAAGATTTCAGCGCCTCGGTGCACTTGCTCACCATCTTGAGTAGCAATCTGTTTTTTTGAGTCGTTAGGATCGACGATATCTAATCGTACATTTTCTAATGTGATGTCAAACAGCGCACCGGTTAAGAATAAACGCTCATCAAACAATTCCCACTTAGTACCCACTTCATAAGAAATACCACGCTCAGCCTCAAGCTCTTCACCATCGTTGGTAAAGTTTGGGTCACTCACGACACTTAAAGGCATAAAGCTCTCAGAGTACTGAACATAGATTGAACCATTACTCGCAGGATGAAAGATAACGCCTAGCTTTGGTGATACTTGGCTCTCAGTTAATGTATCGCTGCGCTTTTCATCGTAGCGAACACCTGCAAGTACCTGCCAGTAATCGTTAATTGTCATCATATTTTGCGCATAGATACCCCATGTATCATGCTCGCTAGTCGGCCATTTTTTCGAGCTACGATACCCTGGCTTTGGCACCGTTTGACCCGGCTGGACACTAGACTCTTGGTGGAATGCCATAAAGCGGTCATAACTGTAATCTAGGTAGTTTGCACCAATTAAAAGTGTGTTATCAGTATCAAGCAAAGAGAAGTCAGTCGTAACGTCTACATACGCAGTATCAAACACCCAATTGTCTGAACGATCATTCCCTTTGTGCTTAATCACATTTTTTTCTTCATAGTCGTCAAACTTAGGGTAAGACTCCACATCAAAACGCTTGAAATCTTGACGGTTGTATCCTGCTTTGACGTTTACGTTATCCGCGACTTGCGCATTAATATCGATACCGTAGTTTTCTACATCGTTATCAATCTTCGACCATTGCGCATCCCAAATATACTTGTCTCCAAGCACAGGCTTACCGTCTACAATGTAAGCACCAGAATCCACACTGCCTTCATCTTTAGTCCTGTCATAATGAGCAGAAACCATCACGTTTTCGGTAATGTCGTATTCAACAACCAGACCACCGACAACTCGGTCAGTTTGTGGCTCTGTGCCATCACCATACTTACGCCAAGAGCCGTAACTCTCTTTTGCAAGAATTGCGCGCGCACGCAATGTCTCTTCTTCATTCAGTGCACCACTCACATCTAAAACAGTGCGTGAGTGATCGTTTGAACCAATATCTTGGCTCAAGCTAACTTGTGTTTCTGTTGTTGGCTTCTTAGAAACCATGTTCACAAGACCACCTGGCTCAGATTTGCCGTAAAGTAGACCTGATGGACCTTTAAGTATCTCTACACGCTCTAAAAGCTCAATTGGCTGACGGTAGTGTGACCAGTGCTGACGACCATCACGTAAAAAGCCGTCAGAACTGCTAAGTTCAAAACCGCGCAATGAGAAACGCTCACGGTTACGACTCGTACCACCGGCACTAACACTCGCGTCATTTTTAAGCACTTCACCTAACGTGCTTGCACGCTGCTCATCAATAACCGCTTCATCAATCACAGCAACTTGTCCTGGGGTCTCCAGTTGCGTCATTTCCATACGCATTGCTGTTGTATTGGTATCTGCTTTGTAACCAAACTCGCGACCTTCAACAACAAGGTGCTCATCCGCTTTTTGAACTTCCGCCACGGCAGGTGCTGCTAACACCGCTCCAATCACTAACGCCAGTTGGCTTTTAGAAAACATGCACATTCACTCCAAAATGTTGGGTTACACATAGGTGCTATGTGATTCCCTTCTACTTATTTTGCGAGAGAATATAAGTGATAACCATTACCATTTGCATTAAATTTACATTCTTTGCATTCGTAAACTTTTGTAAAGGGCATGAGAGTAATACTTTGTTCGAACGTGATCTAAATCACGAATAGCCGCGAGCGATCTATTGCCTAAACAACAATGTTACACTCAACCCACCATCCACTCGGTTTGTGGCGATGGCTTTTCCTCCCATCATTCGCATCGATTCTTTTACTATTGCGAGCCCAAGACCATAGCCACCAAGCTTTTTGTCTCTGGAAGCATCCAATCGAGTAAATGGGTCAAAGATGTCGGACAATTTATCCTGTGGAATACCCAGACCATTATCAGCAATGGTCACAGCTAAGTAGTGGTGCTTATCGGTGGATTTATTTGTTAAGCACACATTAATCTGCGCAGAGTCGCCCGCATACTTGATCGCGTTACCAATCAAGTTGTTCAAACAGCGCACGACTAAAGTGTCGTCACACTGGGCTTTTGTCCTTGTCGCGTCCGATTTAAAAGTAAGAGATTGTTGAGCTTTTAGGTCGATCTTGCAACGCTCAACCTGAGGAGCAAGCAGAACTTCTAAGTCGCTACGTTTCATCTCAGTATCGTAGCGAGCGTTCTCCAATCGGCTGATTTCGAGTATCTCACCAATCAAGTGATTAAGTTCATTTGCTTCTTCTTCCATGCGAGTGACAAGGCTTTGCTCACTCTCACCCACACGCTTTCGCAACAGATGTAACACCAAGTTCTGTCGCGCCAATGGTGTACGAAGTTCATGTGAAACATCACGTATTAATCGACGCTGTTTCTCAGCCAAAGAGTGGATCTCCTTGGTCATATAATCGAAGTCTTGCGCCAGTTCATTAAATTCTCGTGTGTTTGATTTCAGTTCATCAACCACACTGACAGTAAAATCACCATTTGATAGCCTCTTACTCGCCTCACGAAGTCGGTCTAAAGGTTGCTGTAAGTTCCTTGCCATTAATAGAGAAAACAGCGCCAGAATGACCGCTGCAATCACAACTTTCAGTATCGAAAAGTAGAGAATAAAGTCATGAGCTGGGTGTAAACGATGAGGCAGTTGGATGACCAAACTGTTGTTGCCCACAAGAGGAATACTGAAAATTGGGCGACTAACTCTGCCTTCTAGTTGTTCATCTAAACGTCTTTTAAACTTCAGTTTGAACTCAAAATGAGGGTGCATCAAGCGATGGGTAAGTGGGTGTTGATTTTCGTCTAACACGAATAAGTAAAAGTGTTGCGCATTCGCCCAATCCGCAAGCTCATCCATATCTCCGTCTTCGATCAAAACATTGGCTTGATGCGCTAAGTCCAACATTTCTGCTTTTACGCTCGCTGGTACTTTTAGCATTGCTTTTACTAAGGCTTGCTCAGCGACAGCTTGTACAGCAAGGATACTGATGACGATCGCCGTCATGTAAGTAAATAGCTTAAAAGCCAGACTATCTCGACGCTTGGCTATATAGGATGGGCACACAAATTTCATTAATTCGTCACAGCCTCTAGGTAGCTATAACCTTTTCCACGAAACGTTTTAATGTGCTGTTTGGACAATCCCGCTTCCACCAATTTACGACGAATATTACTGATGTGCATGTCTAAGTTGCGATCAAACGGACTTAGCTCTTTCTTCAAAACCTCGGTTTGCAATTCGGCTTTAGAAATCACAACGCCTTGGTTTTTTACCAAATAGCAAAGTAACTCTGCTTCAGTACCTGTCAGCGGCAAACTGTTCAGCTGATCACTGATACTTTGTACTGTGCAGCACATAGCTTGTCTTTGACGTTCTAATCCTACGCGACGAAGAATTGCTTTAAT
The DNA here is from genome assembly GCF_040104475.1 of Vibrio sp. SSH13-20. NCBI lineage: Bacteria > Pseudomonadati > Pseudomonadota > Gammaproteobacteria > Vibrionales > Vibrionaceae > Vibrio > Vibrio sp. SSH13-20. The sequence continues at coordinate 5,411 of NZ_JBECOU010000001.1, read as the reverse complement.
ACGCATCAACAATTCAGGTACATTAAAGGGCTTGCCGATGTACTGATCTGCGCCCGCTTGGTAGCCATCTAGCATCGAGTTCTCATCATTTAATGCCGTTAGCATGAGGATCGGCGTCGCGAAACGTTGACAGATACGACGCGCAACTTGCATACCATTTAGATTTGGTAGCATGACATCGAGAAGAACAAGGTCAACTGGCGTCTTCTCCATGTATTGCAAAGCGCTTTCCCCACAATGGACAGATGAAACGGTGTAACCCTCTTCTTGTAACACCGCCTCCAATAATTCACACAACGGAACATCGTCATCTACGATAAGAACTCGGGACATTACCAATACCAACTCAAATAAAAATGGTTCGCATTCTATTACTCATTTGCAGATTAAACAACCATAGATTCTAAGGTTTCTGTACGAAAACTGGACATAAAAAAAGCCCACTTTTCAGTCGGCTTTTATCGCAAGAAATACTGATTTTTTAATTATTTAAATCAACACTTTAAACCTGTTACTTTGGCGACATCTTCAACGATGCCTCGTAAGTTGATACTAATCGAATGAAGTGTATCTAGCTCTTCTTGTGTAAATGGATGAGTGAGTACTGACTCTGCACCTTTCTTGCCAACAACAGTAGGCAAACTCAATACCACGCCATTAACACCATATTGACCCGTCATCATGGTCCCCACAGGCAAAACTGATCGTTCATTGATCTTGATTGCCTGAATAATACGAAACACACTTGCAGCGATCCCATGAACGGTATTTTGTTTACGACGGAAAATCTCATACCCAGCTTGCTTAACGGCTTCGAGCAATTCGTCTGCATCGATACGCTCTACATTATTGGCATCGCAATAGAAATCTGCAGGTTGTCCTGCAATTGAAATCAAACTCTTTGGCGTAAAACAATTGCTACCATGCTCACCGAGAACATAACCAAAGATGTTCTTCGGGTCCAAATCCACGCGATTGGCAACAATGCTCATCAAGCGCGCAGTATCGATCACGCAGCCACTACTGATCACTTTGCTATTCTCAAAGCCTGTATTGGTTGCAATAAAGTGCGCGACAATATCACAAGGGTTAGATACAACAATGAGGGTTGCATTTGGGGCTACTCGTTCGACTTTACGTGCAATCTCAACACCTATCTTGGCATTGATTTCTGCAATATCAATTCGCGTCTGACCTTGCTTAATCTGTGCTCCCGCAGTGATTACGACAATATCAGCGCCGAGAAGATCGAGATAGTCGTCAGTAGGAATGATGTGAGTGTTTTTCGAGAAGGTCAGTGCAGTGGTATGACGGAAATCGAAGACTTCCCCTTCAGCACGCTCTAAGTTTTGGTCCAATAGAACCAACTCACTTACACTGCCCATGGTCAGTAAGTAATTACATACTCCAACACCAACGGCACCTGCGCCAATTACACCAATTTTCATACTTCTCTCCCTGATAATAAAAGTTATGCCCTCACTTTGCGTTCCCACTAAAAACTTGGGCAGTAAGAGCATAAAAGTCCAATCACTTTATGTTACCCAGAATACCTACCTAAGCTAGCCTTTCTCGACTTAATGACGTTTAAATGATGGAAATTTCTTCTTTATATATGCATCAATAACCACATTTAATCACTTCATACATTTAAACTCTATTGCAGGTACAAAAAAGGAGTACAATTCTTTGCAGTTTCTAATTGAGAATAGACGTATATGACAACGCTATTGATTGGTCACCGAGGCGTGGCAGGCAAGTACCCAGAAAACACCAAAGTCAGTATTCAAGCCGCTATAGATTTGGGTCTTGATTGGGTTGAAGTTGATGTACAACCCACCAAAGACAATGTACTAGTGGTATGTCATGATCACACAGTAAACCGCTGCAGCAACGGCAAAGGTCGTGTTGATCAAATGACTTTAGCTGAGCTAAAAACGTTAGATTTTGGTGGTTGGCTCAGTACAGAGTTCAGCAATGAATCGATCATGACGCTGTCAGAGTTGCTGGGGCTCGCTGCGAAAAACAACCTAAATCTTAATATCGAAGTGAAAGTTGACCACCATTCAGCAGAGGATGTCGCGAAGATAGTCGCTAAAACCCTTTCTGAAGGACCATTGACCAAAGAATTTATCCTTTTGTCGAGCTTTAGTCACGACGTGATAAGAGCGCTATACAAGCACTGTGAAGGCTACAGATTGGGTGTGCTAAGTGAGTTCTTTACCCGTAAAGACGGGCTACTGTTAGAAGAAGTCAACGCATACAGTTGCAACCTCAATATTAACTGGGTTCGTTCCCGTCAAATTAAGAAGCTGCAGCAAGCCGGATATAAGGTAATGTGCTATACAGTGAATAACCCAAACAAGTTGAAACACTTGCCGGCGCTAGATGGCATCTTCAGCGACCATCCAAGCCGCTTTATGTCTCAAGAATAGGGTTGAAACTAGGCGCTCCATTACCACTCAATGGTGATTGGCGTTCCCATTTTAACTAGCTTTATAAACTCATCCATCTCTTCATTGGTGATGGCGATACACCCATTGGTCCAATCAAAGCTCTGGATAAACTGAGGGGACTGTGTCTCGCCATTTTTGAGGCCATGAATCTTGATCTCTCCGCCCGGAGAGACACCTCTTCGGTGCGCTTCCAAGCGATCAATTACATCTGGATAACTGATGTGGACAGAGCGATAGAAAGCAGAATCGTTAATCACATAATCTAGAGTGTAGTCACCTTCTGGAGTCCTGTTATCCCCTTCTTCCTGCTTGTGCCCTTTCGGATTAGCCCCTAACGCAATCCGATATTCTTTAACCACTTCGCCATTGTCCATTAGGTACATTCTGCGTTTTGATTTGTCTACTTTGACCAAGTCCACAGCAGCCTGTGTAAAAGGAACAAAAGAACAACACAAGATTAAAGACAACCATTTTACTGACATCGCCAGAACGCCTAACTCACCCATTCTAAGGGAACATAAAAAAGAGCAACTATGCTAGTCACAAGGTAATACTAAAGCAAACTTAATATGTGCAAATTTCACTACTCATTATGACTAACTTGGATTACTTTATAAGGAGATTACTTTATAAATTCAGCACAAATAGAGAGGGTATTATGCTCAACATTGCTTTTTTCAGTGCGAAATCCTACGACGAAGCGTCTTTCAATAAAATTAAAAACCATCGAGACTTCGAATTTCACTACCATGATTTTAGATTAACTACAAAAACCGCAAAAATGGCTCAGGGCTGTGAAGTCGTATGTGCGTTTGTAAATGATGATTTATCCGCACCAGTACTTAAACAGCTTTCTCTTGGTGGGACCAGATTAATCGCGATGCGATGCGCAGGCTTCGACAAAGTCGATTTAGAAGCAGCAAAGGAGCTTGGACTTCAAGTAGTGCGCGTCCCTGCATATTCCCCAGAAGCTGTCGCTGAGCATACTGTCGGTATGATGATGTGTTTAAATCGACGCCTACACAAAGCCTACCAGCGCACGCGTGATGCAAACTTCAACCTGGAAGGCTTGGTTGGCTTCAACTTCCATGGCAAAACCGTTGGCATTGTGGGTACAGGCAAGATTGGCATTGCAACCATGCGTATCTTTAAAGGTTTAGGCATGGAGCTGCTCTGCTACGACCCATATGAAAACCCTCTAGCATTGGAAATGGGCGCTCGCTACTGCTCTCTTGAAGAGATCTATGCGAACGCAGATGTCATTTCGCTACACTGTCCAATGAGCGAAGAGAACTATCATTTATTGAATGAGAAGGCATTCTCGCAGATGAAAGATGGTGTGATGATCATTAATACCAGCCGTGGTGAACTGCTTGATTCTGTCGCCGCAATTGAAGCACTGAAACAAGGCAAAATTGGCGCACTAGGTTTAGATGTTTACGACAACGAAAAAGACCTATTCTTCCAAGACAAGTCAAACGATGTCATTGTTGATGACGTGTTCCGTCGTCTATCCGCGTGTCACAACGTGTTGTTCACTGGACACCAAGCCTTCCTGACTCACGAAGCACTAAACAACATTGCCTCAGTGACTTTAAATAACGTGGATGCTTTCTTTGCTGGCAACGCATCAGGTAATGAACTGATCAACTAAATCAATAGATCGAACAGTATAGTAGAGCGTTGAATTTCAGCTATGCTATACTCCTCGACCATTAAAAATTTGAGTCCAATTACCATGAGCATAAAAACCGATATTCAAAAGCTGCACAACCGTTTAGATACTTGCCAACGCAAACTGGATGCGGCACGTTCTCGTGGTGATCATGAAATGATTACTAAGTTCACGAATGAAGTTGACGACCTAACGAAGAAACTTAACCAACTTAAGCACAAGCAAACATACGAACTGAACAAAGAGCGTAAGAGCCTGCTTGATATGCCATTTTCTCGTGAAATCACAAAAGCCGAGCAAGCAGACATTGGTAAGCTTAAGAAGCGTGTTCGTGGTCTAGTTATCGTTCACCCATTAACAAAAGTGGGTAAAGAATTGCGCCTAGATGTAATGACAGGTTTTGCTCCGAAAGAGTTCTAATCACTCTTTTTAAACAACAGATATTAAAAAGCCCAAGCTGCTTAGCTTGGGCTTTTTTGTGCGCAAAATTCATAAAGTTAAGCTTAGAAAAATCACCATTATAGATATTGAGTGACACTGCAACCTGTTCGTTTTCAAATTCTCGTAATGGCAAAGCTTTAGCTAATTTCCAAATACTAAAAACGACAAAAGCCCCACTATTTCTAGCGAGACTTCTTAATCGTTCTGAGACCGAGGGCTCGACTGACTAGGAATTTGATACAAATCCCGTCTCATTCTCAAACGTCAGAAATGACGAAAGCCCGTTGATTTCTCAACGGGCTTCCTATGTAGTGGCGGAGAGATAGGGATTTGAACCCTAGATACGCTATTAACGTATGCCGGTTTTCAAGACCGGTGCTTTCAACCACTCAGCCATCTCTCCACAAATTGTTACTAAAATTTAGTCTTACTTAAATAATGCTAAATCTCAGTTTTGCCTTTAGATTTTTTAAAATCTAAAAACAGTAAGTAAGCCTGGCGATGTCCTACTCTCACATGGGGAAGCCCCACACTACCATCGGCGCTAATTCGTTTCACTTCTGAGTTCGGAATGGAAGTCAGGTGGGTCCAAATCGCTATGGTCGCCAAGCAAATTCTTGCTTTTACTTTCAGCTTTTTCTAAAAACTGAAGGCAAAAAACTTGGAAAACTGATTTTAAGTTCTACTTACACACATTCAATGTTCTTACATCGAGTCCATCAAAACCCCTTGGGTGTTGTATGGTTAAGCCTCACGGGCAATTAGTACAGGTTAGCTCAACGCCTCACAACGCTTACACACCCTGCCTATCAACGTTCTAGTCTCGAACAACCCTTTAG